>NZ_CP154857.1:0-1410656 GCF_039614715.1 Microbacterium sp. AZCO
GCCCCTTCGCCGTGTCGCGGCATCCATCCCCTGAGAAGGAGCCGTGCATACCGGAACGCGACACGCCCGGGTTTGCGACACGCCCGGGCGACCCGTAGACTAGTCAGGTTCAACATTCCGGTGCCCCTTTTGGCGCGCGCCGGATCACTGCCAGGGCAGTGCATAGGCAGCGCGGATTCGTGCAGACCTAGGCCGCGGGCAGCAGAACCTCACATCCGAACTCACACGCTCCAGGCGCTTGCGTCTTCGCGTGCGTGTGAGGAGGAGCCGGATGCCTCGGCATCAGGTTTGACAGCAGAACAGCGGTGCAGCATCCCTCGACAAGCTCGAGGAAGAAGTGCCCAGGCGCGTCGCGATCGCGATGCGCCACGTGCGTCCGATGCCCCAGAGGTAAGACGCGGAAAGAGAGTGAGCAGACAATGGCGGGACAGAAGATCCGCATTCGCCTGAAGTCGTACGACCACGCCGGCCTCGACAGCTCGGCGCGCAAGATCGTCGACACCGTGACCCGTGCGGGCGCGACCGTCGTGGGCCCCGTGCCCCTTCCGACCGAGAAGAACGTCGTGTGCGTCATCCGGTCGCCCCACAAGTACAAGGACAGCCGCGAGCACTTCGAGATGCGCACCCACAAGCGTCTGATCGACATCATCGACCCGACGCCCAAGGCCGTCGACTCGCTGATGCGTCTCGACCTTCCGGCCGACGTCAACATCGAGATCAAGCTCTGAGGTTCGACGTGGCTGACATCAACAACAAGATTTCCAAGGGCCTGCTCGGCACGAAGCTCGGCATGACCCAGGTCTGGAACGAGAACGGCAAGCTCGTTCCCGTCACCGTCATCGAGATCGCGCCGAACGTGGTCACCCAGGTTCGCACGCCCGAGAAGGACGGCTACAACGCCGTGCAGATCGGCGCCGGCCAGATCGACCCCCGCAAGGTGAACAAGCCCCTCACGGCCCACTTCGAGGCCGCGGGCGTCACGCCTCGCCGGCACCTCACCGAGATCCGCACGGCGGACGCTGCTGACTACTCACTCGGTCAGGAGCTCACGGTGGACGGCGTGTTCGAGGCCGGCCAGCTCGTCGACGTCGTCGGCACCAGCAAGGGCAAGGGCACCGCGGGTGTCATGAAGCGCCACAACTTCAAGGGCGTCTCCGCTTCGCACGGTGCGCACCGCAACCACCGCAAGCCCGGTTCGATCGGCGCATCGTCGACCCCGAGCCGCGTCTTCAAGGGCATGCGCATGGCCGGCCGTATGGGTGGCGAGCGCGTGACCGTCCTCAACCTCACGGTGCACGCCGTCGACGCCGAGAAGGGTCTGCTGCTCGTCAAGGGCGCCGTCCCCGGCGCGCGCGGTCGCATCGTCTACGTCCGCAACGCAGTGAAGGGTGCCTGAACTCATGGCTGACTCGACTCTCGCGCTCGACGTCCTGAAGGCCGACGGCAAGAAGGCCGGCTCTGTCGAGCTGCCCGCCGCGCTCTTCGACGTCAAGACGAACATCCCGCTCATCCACCAGGTCGTCGTCGCGCAGCGCGCGGCGGCTCGCCAGGGCACCCACTCGACCAAGCGTCGCGGTGAGGTCTCGGGCGCCGGCCGCAAGCCCTTCAAGCAGAAGGGCACGGGTAACGCCCGCCAGGGCTCGATCCGCGCGCCGCACATGACCGGCGGTGGAATCGTCCACGGCCCGAAGCCGCGCGACTACTCGCAGCGCACGCCCAAGAAGATGATCGCGGCCGCCCTCCTGGGTGCGCTCAGCGACCGTGCTCGCGGCGACCGTCTGCACATCGTCGACTCGTTCGGCATCGAGGGCTCGCCTTCGACCAAGGCTGCTGCCGCGGTCCTCTCGGGCTTCGGCGCCGTCAAGAACGTCCTGGTCGTCATCGACCGCGACGACGAGCTCAGCATCCTGAGCGTGCGCAACCTCGCGTACGTTCACGTGCTGTCGTTCGACCAGCTGAACGCCTACGACGTGCTCGTCTCCGACGACATCGTCTTCACCAAGGCCGCCTACGACGCGTTCGTCGCGTCCAAGACCGCTGCCACCGAGGAGGTCTCGGCATGAGCACCATCGCCGTCAACAAGGACCCGCGCGACATCATCCTGAAGCCGGTCGTCTCCGAGAAGAGCTACGGGCTCATCGACGAGGGCAAGTACACGTTCCTCGTGGACCCCCGCGCCTCGAAGTCCGAGATCAAGCTCGCCATCGAGAAGATCTTCGGCGTCAAGGTCGCAGCGGTCAACACGCTCAACCGCGTCGGCAAGGCCCGTCGCACCCGCTTCGGCACGGGCAAGCGCAAGGACACCAAGCGCGCCATCGTGACGCTGAAGTCGGGCACCATCGACATCTTCACGGCAGTCGGCTGACGGTCGGGACAGAGGACTAGAGAACAATGGCAATTCGCAAGTACAAGCCCACGACCCCCGGTCGCCGCGGCTCGTCGGTGGCCGACTTCGCCGAGATCACCCGATCGACGCCCGAGAAGTCGCTCCTCCGCCCGCTCGCCAAGACCGGTGGCCGCAACAACCAGGGCCGCATCACCACGCGTCACATCGGTGGTGGCCACAAGCGTCAGTACCGCGTCATCGACTTCCGTCGCAATGACAAGGACGGCATCGACGCCAAGGTCGCGCACATCGAGTACGACCCCAACCGCACGGCGCGCATCGCGCTCCTGCACTACTTCGACGGCGAGAAGCGCTACATCCTCGCGCCGAACAAGCTGCAGCAGGGCGACGTCGTGGAGTCGGGTGCCGGCGCCGACATCAAGCCCGGCAACAACCTGCCCCTCCGCAACATCCCCACGGGTACGGTCATCCACGCGATCGAGCTCCGTCCCGGCGGGGGCGCCAAGCTCGCCCGCTCCGCGGGCACCTCGGTGCGTCTCGTGGCGAAGGACGGCCCCTACGCCCAGCTGCGTCTCCCCTCGGGCGAGATCCGCAACGTCGACGCGCGCTGCCGCGCGACGATCGGCGAGGTCGGCAACGCCGAGCAGTCGAACATCAACTGGGGCAAGGCCGGCCGCAACCGCTGGAAGGGCATCCGCCCGACCGTCCGCGGTGTCGCCATGAACCCGGTCGACCACCCGCACGGTGGTGGTGAGGGCAAGACCTCCGGTGGACGTCACCCCGTCTCTCCTTGGGGCCAGGCCGAGGGTCGCACCCGGCACGCCAACAAGGAAAGCGACAAGTACATCGTCCGTCGTCGCAACGCCGGCAAGAAGCGCAAGTAGGAGTAGAGGAAGATGCCTCGTAGCCTTAAGAAGGGCCCCTTCGTCGATGAGCACCTGCTTCGCAAGGTCGTCGTCCAGAACGAAGCCGGCACCAAGAACGTCATCAAGACCTGGTCGCGTCGCTCGATGATCATCCCCGCGATGCTCGGGCACACGATCGCCGTCCACGACGGTCGCAAGCACATCCCCGTGTTCGTGACCGAGACCATGGTCGGCCACAAGCTGGGCGAGTTCGCGCCCACCCGCACCTTCCGCGGCCACGTGAAGGACGACAAGAAGGGCCGTCGCCGCTAAGGCGACCAGGAGGAGAGAGAAATGGTGGAGTCCATCGCACGCGTGCGACACATCCGCGTGACCCCTCAGAAGGCTCGTCGTGTCGTTGCGCTCATCAAGGGCAAGCAGGCCCAGGAGGCGCTGGCGATCCTGAAGTTCGCGCCGCAGAGCGCGAGCGAGCCGATCTACAAGCTCGTCGCCTCGGCCATCGCGAACGCTCGCGTCAAGGCCGACCAGGTGAACGAGTACCTGGACGAGCAGGACCTGTACGTGGCCAACGCGTACGTCGACGAGGGCACGACGCTCAAGCGTTTCCAGCCCCGCGCACAGGGTCGCGCTTTCCAGATCAAGAAGCGCACGAGCCACATCACGGTCGTGCTCTCGACGCCCGAGTCCGCTGACGCGGCTCCCGCGGGCAAGACCAGCAAGAAGGCGAGCAAGTAATGGGACAGAAGGTAAACCCGTACGGCTTCCGCCTCGGCATCACCACGGACCACGTGTCGCGGTGGTTCTCGGACTCGACGAAGCCGGGCCAGCGCTACGCCGACTACGTCGCCGAGGACATCAAGATCCGCAAGCTCCTGCAGACGCAGCTCGACCGCGCCGGCGTGAGCAACATCGAGATCGAGCGCACGCGTGACCGCGTCCGCGTCGACATCCACACCGCCCGCCCGGGCATCGTGATCGGTCGCCGCGGCGCCGAGGCCGAGCGCATCCGCGCCGACCTCGAGAAGCTCACCGGCAAGCAGATCCAGCTCAACATCCTCGAGGTCAAGAACCCCGAGGCCGACGCCCAGCTCGTCGCGCAGGGCATCGCCGAGCAGCTCTCGGCTCGTGTGGCGTTCCGCCGCGCGATGCGCAAGGGTCTGCAGGGCGCGCAGCGCGCCGGCGCCAAGGGTGTCCGCATCCAGGTCTCCGGCCGCCTCGGCGGCGCCGAGATGAGCCGCTCGGAGTTCTACCGCGAGGGTCGTGTGCCGCTGCACACGCTGCGCGCGAACATCGACTACGGCTTCTACGAGGCGAAGACCACCTTCGGCCGCATCGGCGTGAAGGTCTGGATCTACAAGGGCGACCTCACCAACAAGGAACTGGCCCGCGAGCAGGCGAACGCGCCGAAGTCGGACCGTCGTCGTGACGACCGTCCGCGTCGTGGCCCCCGCAACGAGGCCCCCGTGGCAGAAGGAGCGTCGGCGTAATGCTCATCCCTCGTAAGGTCAAGCACCGCAAGCAGCACCACCCCGGCCGTTCCGGTCAGGCGACCGGCGGCACGAAGGTCAGCTTCGGCGAGTTCGGCATCCAGGCCCTCACGCCCGCGTACGTGACGAACCGTCAGATCGAGTCCGCTCGTATCGCGATGACCCGTCACATCAAGCGTGGCGGCAAGGTGTGGATCAACATCTACCCCGACCGTCCGCTCACGAAGAAGCCCGCCGAAACCCGCATGGGTTCGGGCAAGGGCTCGCCCGAGTGGTGGGTCGCAAACGTCAAGCCGGGTCGCGTCCTCTTCGAGGTCGCCGGCGTCAACGAGCAGCTCGCTCGCGAGGCCCTGACCCGTGCCATCCACAAGCTGCCCCTGAAGGCACGCATCATCAAGCGCGAGGAGGGCGACGCGTAATGGCGATCGGCACCAAGCAGCTCGCCCCGAGCGAGCTCGACACGTTCGAAGACCAGCGCCTCGTCGAGGAGCTGCGCAAGGCCAAGGAAGAGCTGTTCAACCTGCGCTTCCAGTCGGCCACCGGCCAGCTCGAGAGCCACGGCCGCATCCGTGCGGTCAAGCGCGACATCGCGCGGCTCTACACAGTGATCCGTGAGCGCGAGCTCGGCATCCGTGCCACTCCCGCGCCGCTCGAGGTCGCGACGAAGGCGAAGAAGAGCAAGGCCAAGAAGGCGGATGCCGCTGACGAGGCCGTGAAGGAAGAGGCCGAGTGATGGCTGAGAAGAAGGCACCGGCCGAGGTCGTCGAGACCGCGGCTGCCGAGCGGGTCGAGGGACACGAGAGCGCCGCGCACGACGTGCGTGACGCCGACGCCCGTGGCTACCGCAAGTCCCGCCGCGGCTACGTCGTGAGCGACAAGATGGACAAGACGATCGTCGTCGAGGTCGAGGACCGCGTGAAGCACCCCCTCTACGGCAAGGTCATCCGTCGCACGTCGAAGGTCAAGGCGCACGACGAGGGCAACACGGCCGGCATCGGCGACCTCGTCCTCATCAACGAGACCCGCCCGCTGAGCGCCACCAAGCGCTGGCGCCTGGTCGAGATCCTCGAGAAGGCCAAGTAAGGCCTCGGCCTTCTTGGAACCCAAGGAGTAAGAAGTGATTCAGACCGAATCCCGCCTCAAGGTCGCCGACAACACCGGCGCCAAGGAGCTGCTCACCATTCGTGTGCTCGGCGGCTCCAACCGGCGCTACGCAGGCCTGGGCGACGTCATCGTCGCCACGGTCAAGGACGCGATCCCGGGCGGCAACGTCAAGAAGGGCGACGTGGTCAAGGCCGTCGTCGTCCGCACCGTCAAGCAGACGCGCCGTGCAGACGGCTCGTACATCAAGTTCGACGAGAACGCCGCCGTCATCCTGAAGAACGACGGGGAGCCCCGCGGCACCCGCATCTTCGGACCGGTCGGTCGTGAGCTTCGCGACAAGAAGTTCATGAAGATCGTCTCGCTCGCCCCGGAGGTCATCTGATCATGGCGAAGATCAAGAAGGGCGACCTGGTTCAGGTCATCTCGGGCCCCAAGCCCGAGCGCGGCGGCGACCGCGGCAAGCAGGGCAAGGTCCTCGAGGTCCTTACCGAGCAGAACCGCGTCATCGTCGAGGGCGTGAACTACGTCACGAAGCACAACCGCGTGGGCCAGACCCAGCGCGGCACCAAGACCGGCGGCATCGAGACGTTCGAGGCCCCGATCCACATCTCCAACGTCGCGCTCGTCGACCCCTCGACCAAGAAGCCGACGCGTGTCGGCCACCGCGTCGAGGAGAAGACCAAGGACGGCGTCAAGCGCACCGTCCGCGTGCGCTACGCGAAGAAGTCAGGCAAGGACCTCTGAATATGAGCACCGCCACTGCCGTGGAGGCTGGCAAGATCCAGCCCCGCCTCAAGCAGAAGTACAACAGCGAGATCAAGAAGGCGCTGCAGGAAGAGTTCGGCTACGCGAACGTCATGCAGATCCCCG
Organism: Microbacterium sp. AZCO; assembly: GCF_039614715.1. GTDB lineage: Bacteria > Actinomycetota > Actinomycetes > Actinomycetales > Microbacteriaceae > Microbacterium. The sequence continues at coordinate 6,675 of NZ_CP154857.1, forward strand.
GTCTCGTCAAGGTCGTCGTCAACACGGGCGTCGGCGAGGCTGCTCGTGACAGCAAGGTGATCGATGGTGCGGTCGACGACCTCACCAAGATCACGGGCCAGAAGCCCGTCGTCACGAAGGCCCGCAAGTCCATCGCGCAGTTCAAGCTGCGCGAGGGCCAGCCCATCGGCGCGCACGTCACCCTCCGCGGCGACCGCGCGTGGGAGTTCATCGACCGCCTGGTCAACCTCGCCCTGCCCCGCATCCGCGACTTCCGCGGCCTCTCGGGCAAGCAGTTCGACGGCCACGGCAACTACACCTTCGGTCTCCAGGAGCAGTCCGTGTTCCACGAGATCAACCAGGACAAGATCGACCGCGTGCGCGGCTTCGACATCACGATCGTCACCACGGCGACGACGGATGCCGAGGGCCGGGCGCTGCTGCGTCACCTGGGCTTCCCCTTCCGGGGCGAGGACCAGCAGGCCTGAAACCGGATGCCCCGGCCCCGGGCCGGGGCATCCGCTCAACAACTGAACATCGCATCTCATAGAAGGTCGACTGTCGTGTAACGGCAGCCGAAACCTCATGAACGAAGGAATCCAGAAATGACAATGACAGACCCGGTCGCAGACATGCTGACCCGTCTGCGCAACGCGAACTCGGCGCACCACGACTCCGTGTCGCTGCCGAGCTCCAAGCTCAAGACCCACATCGCCGAGATCCTCAAGCAGGAGGGCTACATCTCCGCGTGGGATGTCGCCGACGCCCGTGTCGGCCAGACGCTGACGCTGACGCTCAAGTACGGCCCGAACCGCGAGCGGTCGATCGCCGGCATCAAGCGCGTCTCGAAGCCCGGCCTCCGCGTGTACGCGAAGTCGACCGAGATCCCCAAGGTCCTCGGTGGCCTCGGCGTCGCCATCCTGTCCACCTCCTCCGGTCTTCTCACCGACCGCCAGGCCGAGTCGAAGGGCGTGGGTGGGGAAGTCCTCGCCTACGTGTGGTGATCTGACATGTCGCGAATCGGACGTCTCCCGATCGACATCCCCGCCGGCGTGACCATCTCGGTCGACGGCCAGGACGTCGCGGTCAAGGGCCCCAAGGGCGAGCTCTCGCTCACCGTGGCGCGCCCCATCGAAGTCAAGGTCGAGGAGGGCCAGGTGCTCGTCACCCGCCCCGACGACGAGCGCGAGTCGCGTTCGCTCCACGGCCTGACCCGCACGCTCATCAACAACAACATCATCGGTGTCACCCAGGGCTACACCAAGGGTCTCGAGGTCGTCGGCACGGGTTACCGCGTCGCGCAGAAGGGCACGGCGGTCGAGTTCGCGCTCGGCTTCTCGCACCCCGTCCTCATCGAGGCGCCGGCCGGCATCACCCTGACCGTCGAGGGCAACAACAAGCTCACGGTCTCGGGCATCGACAAGCAGGCCGTCGGCGAGGCCGCGGCCAACATTCGCAAGATCCGCAAGCCCGAGCCGTACAAGGGCAAGGGCGTGCGCTACGCCGGCGAGGTCGTTCGGCGCAAGGCCGGAAAGGCTGGTAAGTAAGCATGGCTGTGAAGACGAAGTCCGACGCCCGCGCGCGTCGTCACGCCCGCCTTCGCAAGAAGGTCGTCGGCACCCCCGAGCGTCCCCGCCTCGTCGTGACGCGCTCGTCGCGCCACGTGTTCGTGCAGCTGGTCGACGACAGCCAGGGCCACACCGTGGCCTCGGCCTCGACGCTCGAGACCGACCTCCGCGCGTCCGGCGACGACAAGACGGCCAAGGCCCGCAAGGTCGGCGAGCTGCTCGCCGAGCGCGCGAAGGCTGCCGGCGTCTCCGACGCGGTCTTCGACCGCGGTGGCAACCGCTACGCGGGCCGTGTCGCGGCGATCGCCGACGGCGCCCGCGAGGGAGGCCTGAACCTGTGAGTGAGATCAAGGAGAACAACGTGACCGAGCAGGCTGCTGCCACCGAGGCGCCGGCCGAGGCGGCTGCTGCGACCACCGAGCGTGAGCGCGAGCCCCGCCGCGGCGGTCGCGAGCGCAACCCGAACCGCGACCGCGGCGGTCGTGACCGCAGCGAGAGCCAGTTCCTGGAGCGCGTCGTCACGATCAACCGCGTGTCGAAGGTCGTCAAGGGCGGTCGTCGCTTCAGCTTCACGGCGCTCGTCGTCGTGGGCGATGGCAACGGCGTCGTCGGCGTCGGCTACGGCAAGGCCCGCGAGGTGCCCCTGGCGATCTCGAAGGGTGTCGAAGAGGCCAAGCGCAACTTCTTCCGCGTTCCCCGCGCGGGCGTCACGATCCCCCACCCCGTCCAGGGTGAGGCCGCTGCGGGCGTCGTCCTGCTGCGTCCCGCCGCTGCCGGTACGGGTGTCATCGCGGGCGGTCCCGTGCGTGCGGTGCTCGAGTGCGCCGGCATCCACGACGTCCTGTCGAAGTCGCTCGGCTCGTCCAACACGATCAACATCGTGCACGCGACGGTCGACGCCCTGAAGCAGCTCGAGGAGCCCCGCGCCGTCGCCGCACGTCGTGGCCTCGAGTTCGACCAGGTCGCTCCCGCCCGTCTCGTCCGCGCCGAGGCCGAGGCGGCCGAGGCCGCCCGTGCCGCGAAGGTAGGTGCCTGATGGCTGCCCGTCTGAAGGTGACCCAGATCAAGTCCAAGGTGAGCGAGAAGCAGAACCAGCGTGACACGCTGCGTTCGCTCGGTCTGAAGCGGATCGGCGACTCGGTCGTCCGTCCCGACGACGCGCAGACGCGCGGCTACGTCAAGACCGTCGCGCACCTCGTGAAGGTTGAGGAGATCGACTGATGGCTGACAAGGCCGAGAAGAAGGACGAGACGACCGAGGTCGTCGAGCCCAAGAAGGCTGCCGCCAAGAAGCCGGCCGCCGCGAAGGCCGCCAAGGCCGACAGCAAGGCCGCGCCGAAGAAGGACGCCGTGAAGAAGGATGCTCCGGCATCCCGCCCCGGCGTGCTCAAGGTGCACCACCTCCGTCCCGTCCCGGGTGCCAACACCGCCAAGACCCGCGTGGGTCGCGGTGAGGGCTCGAAGGGCAAGACGGCCGGCCGTGGCACCAAGGGCACGAAGGCCCGCTACCAGGTCCGCCAGGGCTTCGAGGGTGGCCAGATGCCGCTGCACATGCGTACTCCGAAGCTGCGCGGGTTCAAGAACCCGTTCCGCGTCGAGTACCAGGTGGTCAACCTCGAGAAGCTCGCCGAGCTCTACCCCGCCGGTGGCGACGTGACGGTCGAAGGCCTCGTCGCCAAGGGCGCCGTTCGCAAGAACGAGAAGGTCAAGGTGCTCGGCACCGGAGACATCGCGGTCAAGCTCAACGTGTCGGTCGACAAGGTCTCGGGTTCTGCCGAGCAGAAGATCGTCGCGGCGGGCGGTTCCGTCAAGTAGTACCCAGCGGGGGTCGGAGCACCACTCCGGCCCCCGCTGTCGTCCCCAGGCGCAAGCCCTCGCAACGTCGACGGTGACACGCTGGGTTACTCTGGTTGACGGTGCGCCCTGTCGCGTCCCGGCATCCCTTCTGGAGGCATCCTCTTGTTCAGCGCAATCGCGCGGGTCTTCCGCACTCCCGACCTGCGGCGGAAGATCGCATTCACTCTGGCGATCATCGCCATCTACCGACTCGGCGCGCACGTCCCCGCCCCGTTCGTGGACTTCCCGAACGTCCAGGAGTGCCTGCGCCAGCAGAGCGCGGGCACCGAGGGCCTGCTCTCGCTCGTCAACCTCTTCTCCGGCGGTGCACTGCTGCAGCTGTCGATCTTCGCCCTCGGCGTCATGCCGTACATCACGGCGACGATCATCGTGCAGCTCCTGCGCGTCGTCATCCCGCACTTCGAGACCCTCTACAAGGAGGGCCAGGCGGGCCAGGCCAGGCTCACGCAGTACACCCGTTACCTGACGATCGCGCTCGCGCTGCTGCAGTCGACGACGCTCGTGACGGTGGCCCGCAGCGGCCAGCTGTTCGGCACGACCGGCATCCCCGCCTGCGACCAGCTCCTCACCAACGACGTGTGGTGGGCGCAGCTGCTCATGATCATCACGATGACCGCCGGCACCGGCCTCATCATGTGGTTCGCCGAGCTCGTCACTGAGCGCGGCATCGGCAACGGCATGTCGATCCTCATCTTCACTTCGATCGCGGCCTCGTTCCCCGCGGCGATGTGGGCGATCTGGCAGTCGAAGGGCTTCGAGGTCTTCCTCCTCGTGCTCGCCGTCGGCGTCGTCGTGGTCGGGCTCGTGGTGTTCGTCGAGCAGTCGCAGCGCCGCATCCCGGTGCAGTACGCCAAGCGCATGGTGGGCCGTCGCACGTACGGCGGAACCAACACGTACATCCCGATCAAGGTCAACATGGCCGGCGTCGTGCCCGTCATCTTCGCCTCGTCGCTGCTGTACATCCCCGCGCTCATCGCACAGTTCAACCAGCCCAAGGCCGGCGAGCAGGTGCCGCCGTGGGTCGCGTGGATCCAGCTCTACCTCGTGCGCGGCGACCACCCGCTGTACATGATCCTGTACTTCCTCCTCATCGTCGGCTTCACGTACTTCTACGTCGCGATCACGTTCAACCCCGTCGAGGTCGCCGACAACATGAAGAAGTACGGCGGGTTCATCCCCGGCATCCGTGCGGGCCGTCCGACGGCGGAGTACCTCGACTACGTGCTCACGCGCATCACGCTGCCGGGTTCGATCTACCTCGGACTCATCGCGCTCCTGCCGCTCGTCGCCCTCGCGACGGTCGGCGCCAGCCAGAACTTCCCGTTCGGCGGCACGTCGATCCTCATCATGGTCGGCGTCGGACTCGAGACCGTGAAGCAGATCGACGCACAGCTTCAGCAGCGACACTACGAAGGGCTTCTGCGATGACCGTACGTCCCGTCCGCCTCCTGATCGTCGGTCCCCAGGGTTCCGGAAAGGGCACCCAGGGAGTCCGCATCGCGGAGACGTTCGGCATCCCGGTCGTCTCGACCGGTGACGTGTTCCGGGCCAACGTGGCCGAGGGCACCGAGCTCGGTGTCCAGGTCAAGAGCATCATCGACGCGGGTCAGCTCGTCCCCGACGAGCTGACCAGTGCGGTCGTCCGCGACCGGCTGTCGCAGCCCGACGCGGAGGACGGCTTCCTCCTCGACGGCTACCCTCGCAACCTCGCCCAGGTCATGCACCTCGACGAGTTCCTCGAGGGTCGCGACGAGGCGCTCGACGCCGTCATCGTGCTGTCGGTGCCGCGCGAGGAGAGCATCGCCCGCATCGCGAAGCGCGCCCACGAGCAGGGCCGGTCGGACGACACCGACGAGGTGATCGCGGCTCGGCTGTCGATCTACGAGACCGAGACGGCGCCGATCCTCGGCGTCTACGGCACGCGCGGCATCGTCGACGAGGTCGACGGCGTCGGCTCGCTGGACGAGATCACGGCGCGCATCATCGCCGCTCTCGAGGCGCGCGGACTCGCCCGTCCGGCCGCCGCCTGACGTGGTCGCACTGCGCCGCTCGATCTACAAGTCGCCCGCCCAGCTGCGGTCGATGGTCGAACCGGGACTCATCACGGCAGCGGCCCTCGACGCCGTCCGGGCGCTGATCGCCCCCGGCGTGACGACGGAGGAACTGGATGCCGCGGCATCCCGTGTCATCACCGGCCGGGGCGCGCGCTCGAACTTCCAGCTCGTCCGCGGCTACCGCCACACCATCTGCGCCTCGGTCAACGAGCAGGTCGTGCACGGCATCCCGTCCGCCCGCGCCCTCGAGCCGGGCGACATCGTCTCGATCGACGCGGGTGCGGAGTACAAGGGCTGGAACGGGGACTCGGCCTTCACGGTCGTCGTCCCCGACCCGTCGCGTCCTGACCTCGTCGCCGAGCGCGAAGAGCTCTCGCGCGTGACCGAGGGCTCGCTCTGGGCCGGCATCGCCGCGCTCGCGTCGGCACGCCACCTCGCCGAGATCGGGGCGGCGATCCAGGCGCACATCGACGCGTCCGGGCACGGGTACGGCATCCTGCGCGACTACGTCGGGCACGGCATCGGCCGCAAGATGCACGAGTCGCCGTCCGTCTTCAACTACCGCGTGTCCGACCCGGGTCCCGAGATCCGGCCGGGCCTCGCCGTGGCCATCGAGCCCATGGTCGTCATCGGCGACCAGGCGACGACGGTCGAGGAGGACGGCTGGACCGTCTCCACCGTCGACGGAACGGCCGGCTCACACTGGGAACATAGCGTCGCCGTGCACGATGGCGGTATCTGGGTGCTCACCGCGCCCGACGGCGGGAAGGCGGGTCTCGCGTCATTCGGCGTGACGCCCGTGCCCGTGGCATAAGAGGGGAAGCATGGCTCAGCAGCAGCGCAAGGTCAACTGGTTCGCGATCTGGATCAGTGTCGGCGTCGTCGTCGCGCTCGTCGTCGTCGCGGGACTAGTGATCTGGATGAACCAGTCCGCGACCGCGCCGGGCGAGCCGCCCAAGGCGTCGAACATCAACTCCGAGACCGGCGCGATCATCGTCGGCGACGGGTCGAACACCCTCGACACCTACATCGACTTCATGTGCCCGATCTGCAACCAGTTCGAGCAGGCGTACGGCGAGACGATCGACGGCCTCGTGACCGACGGCTCGATCACGCTCAACATCCACCCGATCTCGATCCTCGACCGGTCGTCGCAGGGCACGCAGTACTCGACACGCGCCGCCAACGCCGCGTACTGCGTCGCCGTCTCGGATGAGAAGGCCGTGCAGCCGTTCGTCAAGGCGATGTACGCGAATCAGCCCGAGGAGGGCTCGACGGGTCTCACGGATCAGCAGATCCTCGACATCGCGAAGGGCGTCGGCGTCACCGACATCGACTCCTGCGTGACGGGTCAGACCTACTCGAAGTACGTCACCGCCATGACCGAGAAGACCCCCGTGAAGCCGGGCGCCTCCGGCATCGGCACGCCGACGGTGCTCCTGAACGGCGAGTTCGTGACCCTCTCGGGCGACCCGCAGGCCGACATCGTCGACAATCTGCAGTAGCCGCTTTCTCGCGAACCCACACTCCGCTCTCGAGCCCACACGCCGCGTCCGCACGCGGAGTGTGGGCTCGGCGAGCGAGTGTGGGTTCGCGCTTTGCTCGGTGGGTGCGACCTCTCCTGCACAGGAGGGGCAGCGGCTCGGCGATTGCACCACCATGCGCTGAGCGCGGCAGACAGAGGCGAGGCGCGGCCAGCATCGGGGGATGAAGGTAGGAGAGGTGAGGACGCAGCTGCGGCCGCGCGCCGAGCTCGTCCGCGACGGGCTCACCAGTCGTCAGATCACGCGCGCGATCTCGTCGGGCAGACTGCGCCGCGTCGATCACGGCTGGTACGTCGAGCAGAGGGAATGGGATGCCGCATTCTCGGAGGGGCGTCATCTCTTTCGAGTCGTCGCGGCGCACGAACGGCAACGCGATACGGATGCCGTCTTCATACTCGTCTCAGCGGCCGTGATGCACGAGCTGCCGCTGTATCTCCTCGAGCCACGGCGCGTGCACATCGGTGGCTCGCATACGAACGGGCGCGTGCAGAAGAACGCCCCGACGCTCGCACGTCACGAAGTGGCCGTGCACGAAGACGACGTGGTGGTGATCGATGGCATCCGCTGCACGGGTCTGGCCCGGACGGTCGCCGATCTCATCCGCAGCGCCTCCATCGAGGCAGGCCTCGCGGCGATGGATGCTGCGCTCCGGCGGATCGCGTGGAACGAGAATCGGCACTCCTACGACATCGACGCTGCTGAGGCCTTCCGCTCCGACGTTGCGGCGCGGCTTCCTCGGGGCGGACGCGGCGTGCGCCTCGCACGTCGAGTCTGTGAACTGGGTGACGGGCGAGCCCAGCTTCCCGGCGAGAGCGTCAGCCGCCTGCGCCTGCTCGCGATCGGCTTCGCCTCGCCGCAGCTGCAGGTCCCCGTGCCGGCGCCTCACGGAGGCGACTACTACGTGGACTTCGGCTTGGACGATGCGAACGCGTGGGGAGAGTTCGATGGCGCGGGCAAGTACGTCGATCCCGAGCTTCGCGGAGCGGGCGTCGACATCGAGGACACCGTCCTCGCCGAGAAGATGCGGGAGGACTGGATACGGGGCACGACCCAGCGCCCGGTCGTGCGCTGGGGGAGTGCGCACATTCGCACGGCCGGCGCCCTCGCCGAGCGCCTCGCGAGCTTTCACGTCTTCCCCGGGCCGCGCGGTCTGGCCGTTGGCTTCTCGAACCCACACTCCAGTCCCGAGCCCACATCAAGCGTGCGTCCGTAGGCTGTGGGATCGACCAGCGAGTGTGGGTTCGGGCGCAGGTGACGCGGTGGGCGCGGCGGCGCCAGGTTGCCGAGGCATCCAATATCACGTATGCTTGATCTTTGGTGCGTTGCGCCCTTGTTGGCGTGTCTCGGCACCGAAACCCCATCCACCGCAGATCGATCGGTCTGCAATACAGCGATAGCGAGCGTATGGCGAAGAAAGACGGCGTCATCGAGATCGAAGGCGTGATCACCGAGGCGCTGCCCAATGCGATGTTCCGCGTGGAACTGAGCAACGGGCACAAGGTCCTCGCCACGATCTCAGGCAAGATGCGGCAGAACTACATCCGCATCATCCCGGAAGACCGCGTGGTCGTGGAGCTCAGCCCCTACGACCTCACCCGCGGGCGCATCGTCTACCGCTACCGCTAGACCGGTCGAGAAGTAACACCCCGCACGGGTCCGGAAGGACGCGTGCGCCCGGTGAAGACAGCGAAACAGGAAATCATGAAGGTCAACCCCTCCGTCAAGCCCATCTGCGACCACTGCAAGGTCATCCGCCGCCACGGCCGCGTCATGGTGATCTGCAAGAGCAACCCGCGTCACAAGCAGCGCCAGGGCTGAGCTCGCCGAAGCCTGACATCGACGGGATGCCGCGGCATCCCGTCGCCTCAGAACTCACAACTCAATACGAATAGGCAGGATCAGATCCTCGCCTTCGACCCCTCGACAAGCTCGGGGACCGAAGGCGAGGGGACACCTCGGGGCGGAGGCCCGGGCACCGATCCTGCTCCACACCTCCACCTACTCCCAGGAGAACCGCATGGCACGTCTTGCCGGCGTTGACATCCCGCGCGACAAGCGCGTGGTGATCGCCCTCACGTACATCTACGGCGTGGGCCGTACCCGCTCGAACGAGATCCTCAAGGCGACGGAGATCGACGAGAACATCCGCGTCAAGGACCTCAGCGACGACCAGCTCGTCGCGCTCCGCGACTACATCGAAGGCAACTACAAGGTCGAGGGTGATCTCCGCCGCGAGGTCGCCGCCGACATCCGCCGCAAGGTCGAGATCGGCTCCTACGAGGGCCTGCGTCACCGCCGCGGCCTCCCGGTGCGCGGTCAGCGCACGAAGACGAACGCGCGTACCCGCAAGGGCCCGAAGCGCACCGTCGCCGGCAAGAAGAAGGCGCGCTAAGGCGCGGCCCCCAGGGTTTAGGAGAGCAAAGCAATGGCACAGGCCAAGACCGCTGCGCGCAAGCCGCGCCGCAAGGAGAAGAAGAACATCGCGCTGGGCCAGGCCCACATCAAGTCGACGTTCAACAACACGATCGTCTCGATCACCGACCCCTCGGGCGCTGTCATCAGCTGGGCCTCGTCGGGTGGCGTGGGCTTCAAGGGCTCGCGCAAGTCGACGCCGTACGCGGCCGGCATGGCCGCGGAGTCCGCTGCCCGCCAGGCGCAGGAGCACGGCGTCAAGAAGGTCGACGTCTTCGTGAAGGGCCCGGGCTCGGGTCGCGAGACCGCGATCCGCTCGCTGCAGGCCGCCGGCCTCGAGGTCGGCTCGATCCAGGACGTGACGCCGCAGGCCCACAACGGCTGCCGTCCGCCGAAGCGCCGCCGCGTCTGACATCTCCGGCCCTTCGACAGGCTCAGGGACCGCTTCCCGAGCCTGTCGAAGGGCTAGCGCACGTTTCCGGATGCCTGATCGCCGAGCTTGTCGAAGCGCGAGGCATCCCCTGACAAAAACTCAACACTCCACTCACCGCACGTGTCATATAGCGGGCACGTGATCGAAAGGAACACATAGTGCTCATCGCACAGCGTCCCACCCTGACCGAGGAGAAGATCGGGGAGTTCCGCAGCCGTTTCGTCATCGAGCCGCTGGAGCCCGGCTTCGGCTACACGATCGGCAACGCGCTGCGTCGCAGCCTCCTCTCGTCGATCCCCGGTGCGGCCGTCACGTCGATCCGCATCGACGGCGTCCTCCACGAGTTCAGCACCATTCCCGGTGTCAAGGAGGATGTCACCGAGATCATCCTCAACATCAAGCAGCTCGTCGTCTCGTCGGAGCGTGACGAGCCCATCACGGCCTACCTTCGCAAGACGGGTGCCGGCGAGGTCACGGCGGCCGACATCTCCGCCCCCGCGGGCGTCGAGGTGCACAACCCCGACCTCGTCATCGCGACGCTGAACGACACCGCCAAGTTCGAGCTCGAGCTCACCATCGAGCGCGGCCGCGGCTACGTCTCGGCGACGCAGAACCGCAACGAGTACGCCGAGGCCGGGCAGATCCCGGTCGACTCGATCTACTCGCCCGTGCTGAAGGTCTCGTACCGCGTCGACGCGACGCGTGCCGGCGAGCGCACCGACTTCGACAAGCTCGTCCTGGACGTCGAGTCGAAGCCCTCGATCGCCCCCCGCGACGCCGTCGCCTCGGCCGGTCGCACCCTCACGGAGCTCTTCGGCCTCGCCCGCGAGCTCAACGTCGAGGCCGAGGGCATCGAGATCGGCCCCGCGCCGGTCGAGACTGTCCTGTCGAACGAGCTCTCGATGCCCATCGAGGACCTCGACCTGTCGGTCCGCTCGTACAACTGCCTCAAGCGCGAGGGCATCAACACGGTGTCCGAGCTCGTCGCCCTCTCGGAGACGCAGCTCATGAACATCCGCAACTTCGGTCAGAAGTCGGTCGACGAGGTCCGCGACAAGCTCGTCTCGCTCGGCCTGTCGCTCAAGGACTCGGTTCCCGGGTTCGACGGCGCGCACTTCTACGGCGGCTACGACGACGAGACCATCTGATCGGATGCCGATGACCCGGCGGTGACGCCGGGTCGACGCATCCACCAGACCGACTTTTCACACTGGAGTAACTGATATGCCCAAGCCCACGAAGGGTCCCCGCCTCGGAGGCGGCCCCGCCCACGAGCGCCTGCTGCTTGCGAACCTCGCCGCGGCCCTCTTCACGCACAAGTCGATCCAGACGACCGAGACCAAGGCCAAGCGCCTGCGTCCGCTCGCCGAGCGCCTCATCACGTTCGCGAAGCGCGGCGACCTGCACGCGCGCCGTCGTGTGCTGTCGGTCATCGGTGACAAGGAAGTCGTGCACGTCCTCTTCACCGAGATCGCGCCGCTCGTCGCCGACCGTGAGGGCGGCTACACGCGCATCACCAAGATCGGCAACCGCAAGGGCGACAACGCCCCCATGGCCGTCATCGAGCTCGTCCTCGAGCCCGTGACGCCGAAGGCGAAGTCGGCCAAGAAGTCGGCTCCGGCCGTCGTTCCGGCCGCCGCTGCTGCCGACGAGGCCGCTGAGGACGAGGCCACCGAGGCCGTCGCCGAGAACGACGAGTCGGCGGACGCCGCCGACGAGGTCGCCTCCGACAACGACGCCGCCGAGGGTGGCGCGGAGTCGCAGGAGGAGGGCGCTGCCGCTGAGGCCGCCGCCGAGGACGCCGTCGTCGAGGACGACAAGAAGTCCGAGTAACCCGAACACTCGGATCGCCGGGCCTTGCCCGGCACCCTTGCACCGCGAGACCCGCGGGCCCGTCTGGGCCCGCGGGTCTCGCTTCGTTTCCGGTGGTCCGGTCCGTCCCGACGTGTCCATAGCCCGTGCTCTCGCCGAGCGCCCCCGATGTGCACAGGTCATGACGGGGGCTTTCGGCGACAGCACGGGCTCTGGATTCCTCGCATGACCGATCCCGCGCCGCCACGTCTGAGGTCGTCGGCGCGCACGACACCCTAGGGTCTCGCCGGGGCCATAGGTTTCACGCGCGAACGTCGTGTGGTTTCGGCGACACCATAGGGTCTCGTCGAGGGGCTGCGGCGCAGAGAGCGCGGGCCGGGGAAGCCGCGGACCGGGATGCAGGGGCCGGATGCCGCGGGCCGGGGATGCCGCGGGCCGGATGCCGCGGGCCGGATGTCGCGCCGGGATGCCGCGGGGCGGATGCCGCGGGGTCAGCGCGGGGCGGGGAGGCTCAGGCGCAGCAGCACCTGAGCCCAGCGGTCGGCGCGGTAGGCGCGCATCGCGCGGTCGGCCTCGGCCTGCGCGACCGCCTCGGCGACGGCGTCGGCGTAGATGCGGCCTCCCGCATCGCCGGGGTGGATGCGGTCGCCGGCGAGGAGATCCTCGTGCCCCGCGATCGCCGACGACCAGTCCGCCAGTGCCGAGCCGGGATGCGCGGCGGCGAAGGCGGCGAGGTCGGCGTTCACGCCGGGGATCCAGTCGCGCGGCGCGAACGCGTTGACGAGCACGAGGTGCCGGTCGGGTCCCGCGATCTCGGCCATGCGGTCGAGCGACCCCCCGTCGACGGGACCGTTGGTGCCCAAGCCGATCAGGATGTACGGGCGGAGCTGCCCCGCGTCGGCGAGCGCCTGGAGGATGCCGGGTCCCGCCCACGTCGAGCGCGAGACGGCGGCGTCGATCTGGATGCCGGGGAACCGTTCGAGCAGGGCGGGAGCCGACGCGAGCATGACCGAGTCGCCGATCGCGGTGATCTCGTTGCCGGTCACGGGCGTGGGAGAGGGGACGGGGGATGCCTCACCCAGCGCCGGCCCGGCGGTCGAGGCATCCCGAGCGTCCTTCTTCGCACGGTGCAGGGCGTCGATGCCGGCCTGCACGGCCGTCTCGCCCGACGTCGTGTCGGGGGCTGCGGCGATCGCCGCCGACGTTCCGCCGAGCATCGCGGCCGCGACGAGCACGACGACGATCGCGCGGAAGCGCGCGACGGGGGTGCCGGTGAGGCGACGGCCGAGCCCCCGCAGGGGAGCGCGGAAGCCGCGGCGTCGGATCGGCGTTTCGAGGAATCGGTACGACAGCTCGGCGACCGCGAGCGTGAGGACGAGCGCCGCGACGCCGACGGAGACCGGCGCGTCCGCGATCGTGCCCCTCGTCGCCGCGACGATCAGCACGAGCAGCGGCCAGTGCCACAGGTAGATGCCGTACGAGCGGGCGCCGATCCACGTGAGCGGCTGCCGGTCGAGCGCGGGGCCGAGCGCGGACCGCGGCCACACCGAGCCGACGATCGCGACGGCGGAGAGCACGCTCGCCAGAAGGAGCGCGCCGGGGAACGTCGCCACCGTTGCGCCGGACGGCACGAGCGCGAGCGCGACGAGCCCCGCGACGGCGGCGGCGCCGGCGAGGCCGGTCGCGGTGCGCAGGCGGGGGCGCAGCATCCACTCGGGCGGATTCTCGAGGGGGCGCTGCAGCAGGAACGCGAGGGAGACGCCGAGCAGGATGCCGAAGGCGTGCGTGTCGGTGCCGAAGTAGGTGCGCGTGACATCCGTGCCGGTCGCGACGAGCAGCGCCATCCAGCCCGCCGAGAGGGCGCCGAGCCCGAGTGCGGCGGACGCGCGCCAGCGGCTCCGCGGCAGGAGCAGGAAGAGCGGGAAGACGAGGGGCCACAGGACGTAGAACTGCTCCTCGACCGCGAGGGACCACACATTGCGGAACAGCTCTGGTGCCGCATCCGCGAAGTAGCCGGTGCCGCCCGCGATCGAGACCCAGTTGAACGAGAAGGTCGCGGCTCCGAGCACCTGCTCGCCGAGGCGCACGAGGAGGTCGCCGCCGACGATCCACGCCGTCGTCGCGCACACCGTCACGACGAGGGCGAGAGCCGGCAGGAGCCGTCGCGCGCGTCGGCGCCAGAAAGCGGCGAGGTCGATGCGTCCCGAGGCATCCTGCTCCCGCAGCAGCAGGGCCGTGATGAGGAAGCCGCTGATGACGAAGAAGACGTCGACGCCGATGAACCCGCCGCGCAGCGCGGAGCCGGGGAACAGGTGGTAGACCACGACGAGGGCCACCGCGATCGCCCGGAGCCCGTCGAGTCCCGCGAAGCGGGAAGTCACACGGGCAGCGATCATGTTCACGAGGGTGTCGGCGAAGGAAGCGAGCGGAGCCACCAGTCTAAACGACCGCCGCTTCCCGCCCCTCCGCCGACATCACATCTGCACCACGAGTCACTCTCACCGCTATGCCCGGGCGACGTCGACCGCTATCCTGAGCGCACGTCCTCGGGGGAACGAGGACGATGGGGTTTTCAGGGTCTGCGATCACGCGTTCCCGGCGGGAGGACTGTGGAGTCCGACGACGTCACGCCGGCCGCGGTGTCTTCCGAGTGGGTCGGCGCACCGGGGCCTCGTCGGCGTGCCGGCCTGTCGATCTACTCGATTCTGCTCATCATGCTGCTGTCGGTCAGCGTGCTGTCGAGCATCGTCGTGGGCGTCATCGGCTACGTCAACGGCACGCAGGCGCTGCGCGGCATCGCGACCGAGAAGCTCGTCGAGATCCGCGAGAACCGCGCCCGCGAGGTGCGGCAGCTCTTCGACACGATCGAGAACGCGGTCGCGCTCTCGGCGCAGAACGACACGAGCAAGCAGGCCATCGTGGCCTTCACGGACGGCTTCCGCGCGCTGCAGACGGCCCAGCTGCCCGCCGATGCGACGCAGGCGGTCGACTCGTACTACGACGACAGGTTCGCACCCGTGCTGTCCGACGCGACCGGCGTCGCGGTGGACGGGGGTGCGTTCGTGCCGAAGGATCCCGCCGCCGAGTACCTGCAGTATCACTACGTCATTCCGCACGGCTCGTGGGAGGACGCCATCACGGTCGACGACGCGGGCGACGGAAGCGCATGGTCGGCAGCCCACGCCAAGTACCACGCCTACTACCGCGCGATGACCGAGCTGCAGAAGTTCGAAGACGTCCTGATGATCGACACGCAGGGCGATGTCGTGTACACGGCCTTCAAGGGCGTCGACCTCGGCACCAATCTGGTGACCGGTCCCTATCGGCTCTCGAATCTCGCCGACGCCTACCGCGAGGCGATGGCCCGCAACATCGTCGGCGACGTCGTGCTGTCCGATTTCGCCACCTACAGTCCCAGTGTCGGCGTGCCCGCCGGCTGGGCGGTGACTCCCATCGCGGTCGGCGACGAGGTAGTCGGCGCGCTGGCGATCGAGCTGCCCATCGACCGCATCAACGACGTCATGACGGTCGGCGGCGGATGGACCGACAACGGGCTCGGCGCGACGGGGGAGACGTACCTCGTCGGCCGCGACGGGCTCATGCGCTCGGTCTCGCGCGAGCTGGAATCCGCCCCCGAGAAGTATCAGGCGGCCGCGGTGGCGGCGGGGCTCTCGCCCGCCGCGGCGGCGCTGAGCGTGCGCAACGGCGACACCCTCCTGCAGCAGGAGATCGTCGGCGAGGCGATCTCGCGAGCGCAGTCGGGACAGAGCGGATCGATCGTCGAGCGCGACTACCTGGGGCGCGACAGCATCACCGCCTATGGTCCCGCCGACGTCGGGACGCTCGGCTGGACCGTCATCGCGCAGGAGACCGTGGCGGAGGCGATGGCGCCGGTCGAGGACTTCACCCGCAACCTGCTCCTCTCGACGGCGGGCATGATCATCTTCGTCTGCCTGCTCTCCCTCGTGCTCGCCCAGATCTTCGTGCGCCCGCTGCGCCGGCTCAAGCTCGCCGCGCAGCGCATCGCGGCCGGTGAGGAAGGCGTGCAGGTCGACGCCGGATCGAGCGACGAGCTCGCCGATGTGGCCACGGCGTTCAACGACATGAGCCGCAGCCTGCAGATCAAGTCCAACCTCATCGAGGAGCAGGAGAAGGCCAACGAGGCGCTCATCCTCTCGTTCATGCCCGAGGGCATCGCCGACCGCTACCGCCACGGCGACGAGGCCATCACGCAGGACAACGACGACGTCACGGTGATCTTCGCCGACATCGTCGGGTTCGAGGAGTTCGCGCTGAGCCTCTCGTCGGAGGAGGCGGTCACGCGGCTCAACGACCTCATCCGCGTGTTCGACGAGGCCGCCGAGCGATTCGGCGTCGAGCGGGTGCGCACGACGCGGCAGTCGTACGTCGCGAGCGTCGGACTCGGCACCCCCCGGGTCGACAACGCCCGCCGGGCCGTCGACTTCGCGATCGAGCTCAACACCATTCTCGAGCGCTACTCGGCGCAGCAGGGCGTCGAGCTGGGCCTGCGGGCGGGCCTCGACTCCGGTCAGGTCACGAGCGGGCTCATCGGCCGCGCGCGCATCGTCTACGACATGTGGGGGGATGCCGTGAACCTCGCGTACCGCGTGCAGGGCGACTACGACGAGCCCGGCATCTACATCACGCAGCGCGTCGCGGACCGCATCCCCGACACCGTCACGGTGCAGCCGGCGGGCGAGGTGACGACGAAGTCGGGGTCGCAGCGGGTGTGGCGCGTCGAGACGGGCGTGCCCGCGACGGAGGCGTGACCCGTGACCGACATCACCTCGCAGCCGTGGTTCTGGCCGGCCGTCATCGTCTCGATCGGCCTGCCGCTCGTTCTCATCGGCCTGACCGAGCTCGCCAACTCGCTCACCCGGCGGGGGAGCCGCGCGGCGCCGATCGTCGTGATGGTGCGCAACTACCTCGTGCCCGTCGCCGGGGTGCTCGTGCTGATCAGCCAGCCGGGGGCGTGGGAGGGCTCGGGCACGTGGCCGCGGGTCATCTGGACGATCTTCGGCCTGCTCGTGATCGTCGTGACGATCAACGCGATCAACCACCTCGTGTTCCACCGGGCCGAGAAGGGCTCGTGGCGCGACCGGTTCCCGACGATCTTCAGCGACCTCATCCGCTTCGTGCTGATCATCGTCGGCATCGCCCTGGTCTTCTACTGGGTCTGGGACGCCGACGTCGCCGGTGTCTTCGCCGCCCTCGGCATCACGTCGATCGTCGTCGGTCTCGCTCTGCAGAACGCGGTCGGGTCGATCGTGTCGGGCCTGTTCCTCATCTTCGAGGCGCCGTTCCAGATCGGCGAC
Organism: Microbacterium sp. AZCO; assembly: GCF_039614715.1. Lineage (GTDB taxonomy): Bacteria > Actinomycetota > Actinomycetes > Actinomycetales > Microbacteriaceae > Microbacterium. The sequence goes on from NZ_CP154857.1 coordinate 23,669, forward strand.
TGGATCCAGATGGGGAGCACGCGCGGGCAGATCATCGAGGTCAACTGGCGCGCCGTCCACCTCGACACGGGCAACGGCATCGTCGTCATGCCGACATCGGAGCTCGCCGAGGGATCGTTCGTCAACCTCACGCGCGCGGCCGATCCGTATGCGGCGCAGCACGAGGTGTCGTTCTCGACAGACGACCCGCCGCTGCGGGTGCGCGCGATGCTCATCGAGGTGGCGCGGGACATACCGCTCACCTCGCCCGACCGGGAACCCGCGGTGTCGACGATCGGCGGCGCGACGTACCGGGTGTCGATTCCGCTGCAGTCGCCCGGCGATGAGGGCGCGGTGCTCGACGCGTTCACGACCCGCCTCTGGTACGCGGCCCGCCGGGCCGACCTGCATCTCGACGGCGACATGACCGACGACTGGAACTCTCCCGAGCGGCTGCTGGGCGCCCTGCGGCAGATCGCGCCGGCGCTGAGTCTGCGGCCCGGCGATGCCGAGACGCTCGCGGTCTCGGCGCGGCTCGAGCGCTTCGCCGCCGGCGAGGTGCTGCTGCGTCCCGGTGCCGTTCCGACATCGACCCGCTTCATCCTCTCGGGCCGGGTCATGCTCGGCGTGCCGACCGACGTCGGCTTCGTGCAGATCACCGAGCTGAGCCGCGACGACGCCGTCGGGCTCACGGCGCTCACCCGTACGCGGACGATCTCGCGCGCGACGGCGCTCACCGAGGTGGAGGTCGTCAGCATCCCGGTCGACGTGCTCGACGACATCGTGCGGACGCATCCCTCCCTCGCCCGTGAGGTCGTGCGCGAGAACGAGAACCGCACGCGCCTCGCGCGGTCGGCGCTCGCCGCGGTCGGCGAGACGCTCGACCCGACGCGACGCGCGATGGGCTGAGCCCGACGCGACGCGCGATGGGCTGAGCCCGGCGGGACGAGCGATGGGCTGAGCCCGGCGCGAAGCCGGGGCCAACCGACCACCGGACGCCGGAACGAAGCGCAATAGGCTGAATCGGTGCGCATCCGGCTCGACATCGCCTACGACGGCACGAACTTCCGCGGGTGGGCGCTACAGCCCGGCCTCCGGTCCGTGCAGGGCACCCTCGAGGACGCCCTCGCCCGCGTGCTCGCCGGCGCGCCGCGTCTCGTGGTCGCCGGCCGCACCGACGCCGGAGTGCACGCGACGGGACAGGTGGCGCATCTCGATCTCGACGACGCGCAGGTGGACCGCCTCACGGCGCGGCCCACGCGCGGGGACGCGCAGGCGGATCCCGCCGATCGTCTCGCGCCCCGGCTCCGCGGGGTGCTGGGCGGCTACTCCGACGTGACCGTGCACCGCACCGCGCTCGCGCCCGACGGATTCGACGCGCGCTTCTCGGCCGTGTGGCGCCGATACGAGTACCGCATCGCCGACCGTGTCGCCGGCTACGACCCGATGGAGCGGCATCGCACGACGGCCGTTCGCGCGGACCTCGATGTCGAGGCGATGGATGCCGCGGCCCGGAGCCTCATCGGGCTCCATGACTTCGCCGCCTACTGCAAGCCGCGCGAGGAGGCCACGACGATCCGGACGCTCCTGGAATTCGACTGGCATCGGGCGGGCGACGGCGTGCTCGTCGCGAACGTCCGGGCCGACGCGTTCTGCCACTCGATGGTGCGCGCACTCGTCGGGGCATGCGTCGCCGTGGGGGAGGGTCGTCTCGACGTCGACGACGTCGCGGCCATCCGGGACGCCGGCGACCGCGTGCCCGAGGTGAAGGTGCTCGCGGCGCGGGGACTGACCCTGACAGCGGTGGGCTATCCCGACGACGAGCTGCTCGCCGCGCGGGCCGAGCAGACGAGGGCTCGACGAGACCGGGAGTGAGGGTGCCGGGGCCCCTGGGCGTTCCCTAGGACGCATCCATGCCGCCGCGCAAGAGTCACCCGAACGCCACCTTCTCGTCCTACCCTGTAGTCAGCATGATGAAGGTCATCTCGTACAACCTGCGCAAGCATCGCGCCGCTGGGGAGCTCGCGGAGCTCGTCGAGCGGCACGCCGCCGACGTCCTGTGCCTGCAGGAAGCCGACACCACCGACATCCCGTCGACCATCGGCGACCTCCGTCTCGCCGACTCGACGCAGCGCAACCGCCTCGGGCTCGCCGTGTACTACCGCGAGAACACGTACCGCGCGCTCGAGGTGCGGTCGATGGCTCTCAAGAAGTCGCTGCACGACCGCGTGCTGAAGCCGGCGGAGGAGCGGATGCTGGGCGTCCGCCTGCACGACATCGACGCGAACCGCTCCCTCATCGTGGCGTCGTTCCACGCGGCGCCCCTCACGGCGCTCAACTCTCTGCGCCGCCACCAGATCAAGACCGCGCTGACGGAGCTCTCCGAGCTCGGCGCGGGGCTGCCGATCCTCATGGTGGGCGACTACAACTACCCCGTGTTCAAGGAGAACCTGGGGCAGAAGGTGCGTGAGCAGGGCTACGAGCTGACGCTGAGCGACTCGCGCACGTACACGCGGTACCGCTTCTTCCGGGGGCACTACGACTTCGCGACCTCGGTGGGCTTCTCGATCGACCGGGTCAAGACGCTCCCGCAGGGTCTCAGCGACCATCTGCCGATCCTCGTGACGGCCACCCCGACGCCCCTCGCCGCTCAGGCCGACGGCGCGTCGGGCGAGGCCGACGGCGCGTCGGGCGAGGGCGGCGAGGCGGCGAGCGAGGGCGGCGCGCTGTCGGGCGACGCGCTCGGCGTCGCCTGACCTGTCTCGTCAGGAGGTCGCGGGCACGGCTCCGCCGTCGTCCGGGTCTTCCGAGCGCGCGGGGGCGTCGCCGCCCTGGTTCTCGGTCTCCCCGGCGCGGTTGGACCTGCGGCGCAGGCGTCCGAAGGGCCGTTCGACGAAGACGAGCATCGCCCACGACAGCAGCACCGTGACGGCGATGCCCACGACGGCCGCCTGCAGCTGCGGGATCGGCAGATACTCCTGCGCGATGATGAGCGCGGGGCGGTGGATGAGGTAGATCGAGTACGAGATGATCCCGACCCAGGCCACGGCCCTGAGGTTCAGGATTCTCCCGATGACCGATCGCGGCGCGAGGATCAGTGGGATGAACACGGCCGCGAGGGCGATGCTCTGGATCGTGTACCCGACGGTCATCCCGAAGGAGTTGTCCGTGCGGCTCACGAGGTACACCACGAGGGCGCCCGCCAGCAGCACGGGCGTGAGCAGCCACGGCCGGCGTGGCGTGCGCACCTCGCCGTAGGCGGGGTTCGCGACGATCGCGAGCACGGAGCCCCACAGGATGGCGTCGGCACGTGTGTCGGTCGCGAGGTAGATGCGGTCGACGCTCGCCCCCTGAGTGAACAGGTAGGTGCGCCACACCATGATCGCGAGGCACAGCGCGATGAGGATCGCACCCTGCCCCCACCTCGTGCGGACCCAGCGCCGGAGCGCGATGTAGAGCAGCGGGAAGACGAGGTAGAAGTGCTCCTCCACCGCGAGCGACCACAGCGCGTTCATCCCGCCGGGGAGGCCGTCCCTCCCCGCGTAGATGATGTAGTAGTTCGCCCAGAAACCGAACGAGGCGAAGATCCCCCACCCCGTCATCGCGTTCGCGATGACCTGCGTCAGCGAGAGGACGACGGCCACCGCGAGCACGATGTACAGGGGAGGGAAGATCCGGAAGACACGGCGGAGGTAGAAGTCACGGATCGAGACGCGCTCGAACCGGTCGTACTCCCTTCGCAGCAGCGTCGTGATCAGGTATCCGCTGAGGAAGAAGAAGATCGTGACGCCCGTGGACTCCCGGATGAGTCGGTAGGGCAGCTCGGCGTGCCCCCAGACGACCAGAAGGATCGCCAGGGCCCGCAAGCCGTTGAGCGACGGGATCTCGAACTTTCCCGCTGTGACGGCTCCCGCGTGCGGCATCTCGGATGCTCCTGCGGCTAGGGGCGCCCCATGCCGTAGTACGTCCAGCCCGCGGCACGCCACGCTCCCGCATCCAGGCAGTTGCGTCCGTCGATCACGATCCGGCCCTTCGTCAGGGTCGCCGCGTACGCGGGGTCGAGCTCACGGCGGTACTCATCCCATTCCGTCACGACGACGACGGCGTCGGCGCCGGTGAGGGCCTCGTCGCGGTCGTGCACGTACGTCAGCTGCGGGTGGATGCGACGCGAGTTCTCGATCGCCTCGGGGTCCGTGACGGTCACGTCGGCGCCGAGCCCGCGAAGGCGCACCGCGACGTCGAGGGCGGGCGAGTCGCGGATGTCGTCCGAGTGCGGCTTGAAGGCGGCGCCGAGCACCGTGATCTTCTTGCCGTAGACACCGCCCTCGAGCGACGACACGACGAGCTGCACGGCCCGGTCACGACGACGCAGGTTGATCGCGTCGACCTCGCGGAGGAACGACACGGACTCTCCGCGGCCGAGCTCTTCGGCGCGGGCCGAGAAGGCGCGGATGTCCTTGGGGAGGCATCCGCCCCCGAAGCCGATGCCGGCACCGAGGAAGCGGCGGCCGATCCGGGCGTCGTGGCCGATCGCGTCGGCGAGCTGAGTCACATCGGCGCCCGTGACCTCCGCGATCTCGGCCATGGCGTTGATGAACGAGATCTTGGTGGCGAGGAACGCGTTGGCCGACACCTTCACGAGCTCGGCCGTCGCGTAGTCGGTGATGATGAAGGGCGTGTCGGTGGCGATCGCCGTGTGATAGACCTCGCGCAGCACGTCGGCGGCGCGCTCGCCCTCTTCGCCGGCCGGGACGCCGGCCACCAGGCGATCAGGCGCGATGGTGTCCTGGACGGCCCAGCCCTCGCGCAGGAACTCCGGGTTCCAGACGAGCGTGGCGCCGGTGGGGGTGACTCGTTCCGCGAGGGTCGCCGCGGTGCCCACCGGCACAGTCGACTTGCCGGCCACGATGTCGCCGGGCTTCAGGTACGGGACGAGCCCGTCGACCGCCGCGTTGACGTAGGTGAGATCGGCCGCGTAGCCGTCCTTCTGCTGGGGCGTGCCGACCCCGATGAAGTGCACGGTGGCGTCGGCGGCAGCCGACAGGTCGGTGGTGAATCGGAGGCGGCCGGACGCGACCCCCTCCGTCAGGAGCTCGGGGAGTCCGGGCTCGAAGAAGGGTGCCTTGCCCTCGGCAAGCGCATCGATCTTGCGCTGGTCGACGTCGATTCCGACCACTTCGTGGCCGATCGATGCCATCGCCGCGGCGTGGACCGCTCCGAGGTAACCGCAGCCGATCACAGACAGACGCATGGTGCTCCTTGAGGTTCTCCAGTGGTGCCGAGCCTCGTTGCCCGTGTTCGATGTTTCTTCCTACCAACCCGCTGTTACAGGCGGGTTACTTGCTCGTGCACAACCGCCAATCGGCTTGGCCGGTTGCGCCGGGGTCGGGCGTGCCCGCACGCCCGACCCCGTCACACACTCGTGGACTACCTGCCCGCCCACGCCTTGAAGGTCTTGAGCATGTCGTTGTTGACCCAGCTCGGGATCCAGTGACCCGTCGCCGTTCCGCCGCCGTCGTGCGTGATGTACGAGGTCTCGGTGGCGACCGGGGCGGCTTTGGTCAGCAGCGCGATCGCGTGCTCCTGCGGCGGCACGCGGGTGTCGGCAGGGTTGAACGACGCGCGGATGCGGCTGCCCGCCCACGCCGACTGCGGCAGGTTGGCCGCGTTCGTCGCCTGCACCGCAGCAGGGTCGTAGTTGTACGCGGGCCCGACGAGCGACGGCCCCTCCTGGAACGCGGCCCACATGTCGTAGACCGAGCTCGCGAGGTACATGCCCTGCTGCCGGGGCAGGAGGTTGTTGCCGAACGCCCAGCACATGAGCCCGCCGCCGCCCGAGTTGGACCGCGCGAAGCTGTAGTAGACGCGCCACAGCGAGTTGACGTAGGCGATCGCGTTCGTCTGCGCCTTCATGGCGGCGGCGTTGGCGAACGCCGTGGGACCGGCGTAGTCGGGGCAGATGCAGACCGCGCCTTCGTCGACAGCGGGCGTCGCGCCGTAGAAGAACGCGCTGCTCAGCGCCTCGTACGAGCTGTTGGTGGCGTGGTAGAACCAGATCACCGGAACCCAGTTGTACTTGCTCGGCGGCGACGAGTGGGGCACGAAGATGCGTGCCGGATCGCCCGCGATCGACACGTCGATGCTCTCGTAGAGCGTGCCCGCCTTCGTGACCTGGTTGCTCAGGCGGCTCGTCTCATACGGCAGCTTGGGCACCTTCGTGTAGTCCGCCGCCGAGGCGGGGATGGCTCCGCCCAGAACACCGGCGGCAGCGCCCGCTGCCACCGCTGCGCCGCCCGTCATGAAAGCTCTGCGGCTCACGCCGCGACGAGGGGATGATTCCGAACTCACTGCTCCTCCATCTGCACCACTTCATGCAGTGCTCACTGCTCTCGGGTCTGCCATCGACCCTTGCGACCCGTCGGGGGGATGCCGGCGGGGATCGGTCGCCGCTTCCTCGTTTCCAGCATTCCGCTCCGCGGGGGAGAGGGCCGGAGACGACGACGGATGTTTACCCGGGCGACGTCAGAATTTACAGAACCGCCACATTCGGCGCCCGCTCCGCCGGCTGTCGTGCCGGCGGGGCGGGCGCCCAGCGTGTCAGGCCTTCGTCGTCCAGATCACTCCCGCCACGTCGGCACCCGCCTCGGACAGAGACTCGAGCGCGCGCGCGAGGTCCTCGTCGGTCGTCCTGCCGGCCGTCACGACGACGAGCGTCCGACCGCCGAGACGCGCGAGCGTCGTGGCGTCGGCGGACTCGTCGGTCGCGGGCGCCGTGATGATGACGGTGCCGGTGCCGTTGGTGAGGCTGCCGAGGAGCGAGGGCGTCGACGTGCTCGCGAAGAGATCGTGGGACGTCTCGGTGCGCGTGCCGGCACCCACGAGGGCGAGGTTCTCCACCGATGCCGTCTCGACGATCTCGGCCGGCTTGGCGGCGCCCGCGAGGTAGTCGGTGAGGCCCGGCGAGGCATCCGCTCCGTCCGATTCGGTCGAGAGGAGGAGCGTCTCCTCGCCCGTCACGGCGAACGAGGCCGCGAGCGGTGCGCCGACCCGCTTGGCAGCGATGCCGTTCCCCGCCGACGTGAGCAGCCACGTCGCGCGACCGGACGCGCGCGACAGGAGCGAGGCCCGGAGTGCCGCGATGTCGCGCTGCACGGGCACGCCCTTCTTGCCGCGCGTGAACGCCACCGTGCCGACGATCGGGGCGTCGGTGATCTCGCGGACCCGCTTGAGGTCGTACAGTCGGCGGTCACGGCTGACCAGGACGCCGAGGAAGACGGCGGCGGCGAAGATGCCGACGGCGAGCGCGATGAGCAGGTTCACGACGAGACTCGGGCTGGCGGGGCTGGTCGGCGGAACCGCCGGCACGAGCGTCGTGAGCGTGTAGGTGTAGGTCGGCGCCTGGGGGTTCGCCGGGTCGAGGACGATCGGATCGGCGGCCGCCCGCACGTTGAGCTGCTTGACGATGCCGTTCGCGACGGCCGCGGCCTCGTCCGCGTCGTCGAGCGTCACCGTCACGACCAGGACGGTGGAGGTGGCCGCCGCGGTCGTGCCCGCGGCCACCGTCTCGACCGTCAGGTCGGGGTCGCCGAGCTCGGCGATCACGGGGGCGAGGATCGTGTCGGTCGGGACGAGCTCCGCGTCGACCGCGGCGCGCTGGGCGGCGAGGCTCGCCGCCTGCAGCTGGCTCTGGATGGAGCCGCTGGCATCGAGCGAGTACATCACGCGGGTGTCCGCGGCGTACTGCTTCGGGGTGGCGGCGGTCGCCATCCAGCCCGCGGCGAGGGCGACGAGCAGGATCAGGACGACCCACCACCAAGAGCGTCGGAAGACGCGGCCGAGTGCGATCAGGTTCATGGTGCCTCTCCTGGGTTGGTTCTCGGGTTCCTTCGCCCTGCGCCACGGGTCGTGGCGCCGACGAGAGCGTTGGGCTCCTCGGCCGGTGCGATCGATTCCTCGGCATCGAGGAGCGACCGGTCGGCGGGGCTCAGCGCGGTCGGCGTCGTGACGCGGGCGCTGGGGGTGGAGCGGGATGGAGCAGGCACCGGCGGCGGGAAGTGGAGCGATCCCGCGCGCAGGTCGGAGCGGATCGAAGCGATGATGCCGGGTGCTGCGAAGAGGAAGAGGTACGACGGGGGCGAGCTGAACGCCGGGGCGGCGACCGAGTCGAGCATGATGAGCACGAACCAGCAGATGCCGCTGAGCCGGATCCATCGGATGATGCTCGGCTCGTTCGGGGCGACCTTGACGAACAGGACGCGCACAGCCAGGATCGCGCCGATCGCGAACGCGATGGTGCCGAGCCATCCGGTCTCGCCGAGGAGGGCGGGCCACTGGGTGTCGTTGAGGAACTTCCCCATGCCCAGGCCGCTGCCGATTCCGTAGATGTACTGGAATCCGAGGCGGATGTACTCCGGGCTGTAGTAGTCGGCGGCCGTGGCGCTGCCGTACCGGCCGAATCCGACGCCGAGCGGGAAGTGCCCCGCCGCGATCTCGAAGCCGCCGGCCGTCAGGCGCGAGCGCGCCGAGACGGCGCCTTCGCCGTAGTAGAGGTCGACGTCGCCGAAGACATACAGGAAGAGGCCTGGCCCGATGAGGGCGAGGGCGGCAGGGATGACACCCGCGATCACGAGGAGGAGGAGCGGCCGCCCCGCGCGCAGCACGAGTCCCGTCGAGACCACGAGGAGGCCGACGAGCGACTTCACGCGGAAGGTCACGAGCGACAGCCCCGCGAGGAGGAAGGCGACGACGTACCCGTACCAGCTCGATCGCACGAAGAACTGGTAGACGAGGATGGATGCCGCCATGATGACCGCCATGCGGCCGAAGGCGGCCGGCTGGCGGAAGGGCCCGATGAGCGCCGGGATGCCGGCGGTGAACTGCACGGCGGAGCCGCCGAGGAGGGCCGTCCACGGCCGCGGGATCGCGAGGTTCACGAGGCCCGTGACGATGAGGACGATCGCGAGGATGAAGCCCGCGCGCGCGAGGCTGCCCAGGTCCTTGACGCTCCAGTGCACCTGCGCGACCGCGATCGCGAAGACGAAGCACTTCGCGAGCAGCGTCGCGCCCTGGAGCGCGATGCTCGCGGGCGTGCCGTAGAGCACGGCCCCCAGCGCTCCCGTGAAGAGGAACAGGGCGAACCACCCCGTGCCCGGGAGCCACACGAGCGACTTCTCCGTGACGAGTCGCTTCGCGGCGAGGGCCGCGCACGTGCCGAAGATGAGCGCCTCGTCGGCGAGACCGCCGACGCTTCCGAGGGCGGCGCCGAGCTGCGGCGCGAGCAGGGCGCCCACGAGGGTGACGCCGAGCGCCGCCTTCGGCATCGCCCACGCGAACGCGAAGTATCCGATCCCCCCGACCACGAGCATCAGCACGAGCGGAGCCCGTACACCGACGACGGCCGCGATCGCGACGGCGACGAGGAGCGCGGTGTAGCCGAGCGCGCTCCGGACCGCTCGCCCGACGCCGCCCCGCCGAGGGCGGGGGGCGGTCGCGAAGAGGCCTTCAGAGTGGAGCACTTATCCTCCGAGGATCGGTGAGCGCCATGCTATAGAGCGCGTGTTACGGGGGTACTACGGGCAGGGAACGCCCGGTCAACCGAGCAATCGGTCAGGTCAGCGTGCTCAGCCACAGCTGCTCGACCTTGGGGTAGACGGCGCTCGCCGAGAACTCCGACGAGAACCGGTCGTACCCGGCGGCCGAGACGTTCGACAGCTCGTCGGCGTCGTCCATCAGCGCCCGGAGGGCGGCCGCGAGCTCGTCCGGATCGCCGGGGGTGACGAGCACGCCCGCCCCGTCGCCCAGAACGCTCGGGATGCCGCCGACCGGCGTCGAGATGACCGCGTTGCGGCGCGCCAGCGCCTCGAGCACGAACATCGGCATCGCCTCGTCGCGCGAGGGGAGCACGGCGATCGTCGAGCGCTCGAGGAGCGACATGAGCTCCGCGTGCTCGAGGGCGCCCTGCTTGCGCACGCCGTCGGGCAGATCCGTCACGAGGTCGGACTCGATGACCGGGCCGGCGATGTGCAGCTCCCAGCCGTCCTCGGGCTCGGCGCGCTTCCACGCCTCGACGAGCACGTCGACGCCCTTGCGCCGCGTGACGCCGCCGCCGAAGACCACCAGCCGCTCCTTGGCGCGCTCGCGCCCCTCGGGCACGGCGTTGGGGACGAGCTCGACGCGCGCGGAGGGGAGGAGGCCGAGGACGGCATCCTTCGTCTCCTCGCTGAGCGAGACGACGACGTCCGCCGACCCGAGCGTCTTGCGGACGAGGTCGGGGGACTCCTGCGCGAAGTCGACGAAGCTGCTGCCGTGGAGGTGCGCGACCGTCGGGTAGCCCAGGCTCCGCGCCGTGCGGAGGATGAGGCCCTCCCGCACGAAGGAGCCCTTCTGCGACAGGTGCACCGCGACGACCGTGCGATCGCGGCGGCCGAGGAACGGGGTGCGCGCGAGAGCCGAGCCGAAGAGCGCGTACGCCCCCGGGCCCTGCGAGCCGTTGCGGCTCACGAGCAGGCGCTGGCGCACGGTGCCGAAGGGCCACGAGAGGTAGGCGTTGACGACCTGCGTCATGCCGCCGGCGATCTCGCCCTTGCGGCCCACGTGCCAGACGGTGGGCTGGACGGTGACGGGCGTCGGCGCGAGGTCGGGCCGGAGGAGGCCCGCGACGCGCGTCCGCACGGAGTCGAGACGCACCCGGGCCTCGGCGAGGGCGCCCTGGACGCGCGGCCAGCCGTCGGCCGCTTCGGCGAGCGTTTCGCGAATGACGCCCTCGCCCAGGCCACGCGTGGGGATCGAGACGCCCTCGATGCCGGCGGCGGCGAAGTGCCGATCGATCTTGTCGCTGTCGTCGACGAGCGGCGCCACGGGCGCGGCGCCCTCGGTGACCGCCGTGATGAGCACGTGCAGCCGGTCGCTCACGGCGAGGCTCGTGCAGCGGTACAGATCGCGCAGCTCCGCCTCGTGACGCTCGTGGTCGTCGCCCGACCACGCGTGGTAGCGGCCGCCGAGGCGCTCGGCGAGCACCTTCGAGCGCTCGGCATCCCGTTCCACCTGCACGACCGACACGATCTCGAGCTCGCGCTCGTCGGCGAACGACCGGACCGCGGAGAACCAGGCGTCGGACGGGAGCGGACGGTCGCTGCGCATCGAGACGATGAGGAGCGGACGCTCGCCGTCGCCGCGCGGCTCCGCCTCGCCCTCGCCGAACGCGAGGTCCGGCATGACCTCGCCGCGACCGAGGAACGCCGCCGTGCGGGCGTCGCGCCACGCGATGAGGTCGGTCATCGCGAGCGACGGCTGCATGAGCAGCTTCGGGATGCGCTCGAACCCGCGCGCCCCCGCGCCGACCCGCAGGACGGGTTTGCGGCGCAGCTTGAGTGCCGCGAGGAGGGGGAGGGTCGAGATGTGCTCCTTGAGGCCCGCGAACGTGATCTGGATCTCGCCGGGCTTGAAGACGTAGGCGGCGTCGCCGCGCACGGCGTCCTTGAGCGCCGAGCGGTACCACGCCGTGAAGCTGCGGTACACGACGTGCTCGGGGCCGACGAGGGACTCCGCGTAGCCCTCGCGGGCGTTGCCCACGAAGACGTGCAGCCGGCCGAGCGGCTCGAGCCAGCGGAGCAGCTGGCGGCGCAGGATGATGTCGCCGATGTTGTCGTACTGGCCGATGCCGGGGACGTAGATCTCCATCAGGAAAGGCCCTTCCCCTGGCCGGCGAGCTCGGGCGCGCCGTCGCTGTCGGTGAGGATCGCGTGGGTCGCGGCATCCCGGAGCAGATCGGCCGTGAGGCCCTCGACCTCGACTGCCGAGCCGATGCCGGTCTCGCGGAGGAGGGCTGCGATCTGCTCCTGGTGGTCGTCGACGTGCTCCTTGCGCGCCGAGCGCCGCACGACGGCCACGGGGTAGATGCCCATCTCGAGGAGGCCGAGGATCGTCCCGACGCCCGAGTGCGTGATGACGACGTCGGCCTCGCGAGCGGTGCGGTCGAAGTCGGCGGCATCCATCTGGGCGACCGCGCGGCCTGGCAGAGCGTCGTCGCGGGTCGTGTAGCCGAGCTGCCACGTCGTCTCGGGCCCCGCGAGTCCCGATGCGAGCACCGCGTCGACAAGGGAGTCGAAGCGGTAGCCCTCGATCGTGCCGAGCGTCACGAAGATCTTGAGCGGACGCGCCGGGTCGACCTCGCGGGTCGTCGTCGTGAAGGTCTCGAGCACGCTCGGGTGCACGCCCCAGCGGCCGTGCGCCCACGAGCGGTGCTGCGAGCGCATCTCGGTGCCGCGCAGGCCGTAGAGGATGCGTCCGCTGAGCGACGGCCCCTGCACGCGCGACACGCTCTCGATGTAGAGGGTCGGGATGCCGCTCATCCGCGCCGCGGGAAGCGCGGCGAGTGCGAGCGCGGCGCCGGTGCTGACGGCCGCCTCGAAGCCCTCCTCCGCCAGCGCGCGGCGGATGAGCCGGAACGCCTCGCCCGTCGACTTCCAGTCGCGCGGCCGGATGTAGGGCACCATGAGCGTGCGCCGCCCGGCCAGGAGCGACCGCGTCTGCGGTGAGTCGAAGCTGATCCACAGCGAATCGTCGGTCGCGCCGAGTCCCGGCGCGAGGCGCACGAGTTGGGCGATGTGTCCTCCCGTCGAAGCGGCGAGGAGAAGCTTGCGGGGTGTGTCGGCGTCGAGCGGGGGCAGTGTGCTGCTCATCGTTTCCTCCCGGTGTCGGTCAGTCAGTGGTCGTGGTCTCGGCTCTGCCGCTGCCCCATCACAGCTGTTCCTTCAGGAACGCGAACATCTTCGTGCGGACGTCGTCGGTGAGAAGCGCCAGTCCGTGCCGCTCTCCCGCGGGAGTGACGAGCTCGGTCGGCACCCCTGCGTCGACGAGCGCCTGGTGGAGCGCATCCACCTGTCCCACCGGCACGAGCTCTCGCGTGCCGGCCGCCAGGAAGAGCGGCGCCGTGGCGGGCGAGACGGCGAAGAGGGGGGATGCCTCCTGCCCGACGGGGCAGGCCGCCACGTCCTTGCACCCGAGGTACGCGAGGATCGTCGCGACCGCCTCCGCGGTCGGCGTCCCGAGCTCCAGGCCGCTGGGCGTCATGTCGGAGACCGGGGAGAGGGCGGCGGCGGCCGTGATGCCGGAGTCCGCGCGCGTCGCGAGGGTCGCCGTGATGATCGCGCCCGCCGAGCTGCCGATCATCCCGATGTGCGCGGGATCGACACCGTATTGCGCGGCGACGTCGGGCTCCTTGAGCCAGGCGACCGCGGCGGCGGCGTCATCCACCTGTGCCGGGTAGTGGTTCTCGGGGAGCAGCCGGTAGTCGATGGCGACTCCGACGATACCCTGGGCGGCCGACTCCTCGCAGAGCGTCAGCATGCTCGCGCGCGAGCCCTCGCTGAATCCGCCGCCGTGCAGCAGGATCACGGCGGGTGCGGGCGCGTCGGCCGCGGCGGGTTCGCAGATCTCGGCGTGCAGGTCGGTGCCGTCGACCGTGCGGTACACGACGGTCGTGGTGGCCGTCGGCTCCGGAGTGGAGCCGCCGGTGGGGGCGCCCGAGGGTGCCGTCGGTGCGCAGCCCGCGAGGGCGAGCGCGACGACGGCCGCAGCGGAGGCGATGAGGGTGGAGCGGTGGATCACGCGGCGCTGTCTCCCACGGCTTTGCGCGAGCGCCGGAGGCGCATCGGCGGAACGTAGAGCCACTTGACCTTGGTCGTGAGCTTGGACAGGAGCACGGCGATGTACGTCGTGAGGACCGCGCACACCGTCACGATTCCGGCGCCGAGCGCTCCCCCGATGGGCGGCAGGATCCACTCCAGCAGCGACGCCATGCTGACGATGATGAAGATGTGCAGCAGGTAGATGTGCAGGCTCCACTCGCCGATCGTGCCGAAGACCGCGGCGAGCGGGCGCACCATGGCGATGTACTTCGACGCGACGAACCCGACGGCGATCGCGAGCACCTGCATGATCGTGACGGCGAACGGCACTCCCCGCACATGCGGAACGGCCACGACGACGGCGGACGCGCCGAGGTACAGCACCGCGAGCCCGACGAGGGTCCAGGGGCCGGCCTTCGTGATGCCCTTCGTGATGCGGTCGTAGAAGAGCGCGCCGATGAGGAAGAAGAGGAAGAGGGCCGCCGTGCGATTCCAGCCCAGGTTGTTGAGCGTCGCGAAGCCCGACGTGATGGCCGCCGAGACGAGCGCCGCACCGGCGACCTTGAGCCACACCGGAACACGGCGGAGGGCCCACACGCCGAGCGTGAACCAGAACATCGCGTAGAGGAACCAGTAGCTGTTGCTCGGCCACACGAACAGGAGCGCGATGCTCCGCCAGTCGGTGGCGGGCAGCGCTCCGAGGTCGCCGTTGGTGCCGGGGACGATCGTGTAGAACACGAACCGCACGAGCGACCACACGACGTACAGCCACAGCAGCGGCAGGAGCCGCCGCTTCCACAGCTGCGGCAGGGTCCAGGTCGACACCCGGAGGGCGAACAGCCCCGAGATGACGAAGAAGGCCGGCATCGGGAACGCCTCGAGGAACAGCTTGAGGCGGCCCGGATAGCCGGTGATGTCGGCGTGCCCGAAATAGAGGCTCGTGTGGAAGATGACCACCATGAACATGGCGACGCCCTTGGCGACATCCACCCATGCCTTCGGACGTGTGTTGCGGTCGATCAGCGACCAGTTTCTCTGAACCGTGTCGGTCATCGCGATACTCCCTCCCCCCCACGGGGATATGTCGCGCCCTGTACGACCCACGCTAAGCGGGAGGCGTTTCCGGGCTGTGACGTCGTGGCGACGATCATGCGAACAGCGCCCCCCGGCGCGTCATGATGGTCATAGACGTCCTCCCGCCCTGTCGAGCACGAGGCTGTAGGTGCGAGGGCTCATCCACCCGAGGGTGTAGATGCCGAAGCGCGTCACATCGCGCCGGCGGCCGATGGCGCCGAGCTGAGCGAAGGACATCTCCGACCGGACCTGCTTCACGAGGCTGCGGCGCTCCGATTCGGAGTACGCGCCGGACGTGGCGTCCTTGAGGCGGGAGAGGGTGTGATACCGCGCACGGTAATAGAGGTAATCGGGGCGGCGCAGGGCCGTGGCATCCACCCGCGCGACACAGCGCGCGATGACCTCGCCGAGCTCGCGCAGCGAGTCCGCACGGCGGGAGCCAGAGCGGATGATCGAGCCGGAGCGGAGCTTGTAGACGTACACCGAGCGATGGAGCAGAGCGACTCGGGATGCCTCGACCAGCGCCTGCGCGACCATCGCCTGGTCGGAGTGTTGGCGGATGCGCGTGAACTCGATGCGGCCGAGGAGGCTGCGGCGGAACAGCTTGTTCCACAGGTGGCCCGTGATGCCGCCGACGAGGAGCGCGTCCAGCGCCTGCGGGCCGGTGAGGAGGTCGCCCTCGGGGAGGTCGCCGACCGGCCGCTCGGGCTGGCCCTCGGACACGACGGTCGCCCCGGCGCACACGATGTCGGCGTCGACGGCGTTCGCCGCCTTCAGGAGGGCGGAGGCCGCGTCGTCGGGCCACTCGTCATCGGCGTCGACGAACCAGACGTAGTCGCCCGTCGCGGCCGCGACGGCCGCCTCGCGCGCGGCGGCCACGCCGCCGTTCTCGGGCAGCAGGATGGCGCGCACGGACTCGTGGCGATCGGCGAGCGCGGAGATCAGCGCGGCTGTGTCGTCGGTCGACTTGTCGTCGACGAGCACGATCTCGAGCGCGACGTCCCTCTGCTCGAGGAGCCGCTCGACGGCGGACTCGACGAACTCCGCGGCGTTGTAGCAGGGGAGGACGACGCTGACGGATGCCGCGACGTCGGCGGAGCTCATGCCGTGCCGTCCCGTGACGTGACAAGCTCGAGCACGCGCTCGAGGTCGCGGCCGCTCGAGTCGACGGAGAAGCGGTCGAGCCAGGAGTCGATGTTCCCGAGCTCCAGTGCGCTCGCCCGCACGACGGCGTCCGCGAGGTCGGCCGGGTCGTCGGTGAGGGCCAGCTCGCCCGTGATGCCGGGGACGATCGCGTCGGCGACGCCGAGCGCGCCCGACACCGCGACGGAGGGCACGCCGACGGCGGCCGCCTCGACGAGCACGTTGCCGAACCCTTCGCGGTTCGACGGGAGCAGCACGACGGCGTTGGGGGCGAAGTGCGAGAACCAGTCCTCGACCCAGCCCTTGTCGACGAACGTGACGCCGGTTTTCTCCGCGGCGGCGTTCATGGAGTCGAGCAGCGGGCCGCCGCCGAACGAGATGACCTCGGCGGAGATGCCGCGGCTCGCGAGCTCGGCGGCGGTGTCGATCGCGAGCGTCGGGCGCTTCTGCGTGACGAGGCGGCAGGGGAGCACGATCTGCAGGCCGTCGCCGATGCCCGGCTCGCGCGAGACGCGCTCCCGTGTGGCGACCTTCGCCGTCGCCGGGTTGGCGACGACGGTCATGCGCTCGCCCTTGACCCCGAAGCCGGCGACGAGCTCGCCCGCGACCGGGTGCGAGATGGCGATGACGTGGTCCGCGCGGGGGTAGAGCTTGCGGGCGAACCAGATCTTCACCCGGTGCGACCGGCTCGAACCGTCGAGCCCGAGCGTGACGAGGTTGCGCTCGCTCACGATGATCTTCGGGGCGCCGCCGCGGGCGAGCAGGCCCGCGGTGAGGAGGATGAGGTTGGCGTGGGCCTGGAGGCTCACGGCGACGTCGGCCTTCGTGACGCGGAACAGGTCGCTGACGGCGCGCGCCTTGCCGAAGTGGCCCTTCGCCTTCGCGACCGAGTACGCGTGCACGCCCTTGGGGAGATACGTGCCGGTGTCCTTGCCGGACGTCGTGACGACGCTCACGGTGTGGCCGCGTTCGACGAGCCAGGCCATCCACGTGCGGGCGACGAACTCCGCGCCGCCGCCGTGCAGCGACGGGATGACGAACAGCAGGGACAGCGGACGCCCGGTGGTCTCGGGTGCGGTCATGATCGGCGTTTCCCTTCGTCGTTCCATTCGACGGGCGGTTCGTCACCCGGAATCAGGTCGTGCGGGCGTTCGAGCCGCTCCTCGCCTTCGACGAGTGCGGGGTCGACGAGCGGCTCGGCGAGCTCCGGCTCGGAGTCGTCCGTCCCCGTCTGCGCCGCCTTGCGACGCCGGCGGAAGTACTTGCGGGCCGAGGCGAGGTCGACGATGTCGCGGCGGAATCGCGGCCAGATGAGCGCCATGAGGCCGATCCAGGCGAGGAGCACGACGCCGCCGACGAGGACGCGGATGAAGGGGAGCTCGGGGTCGATCCAGATCGTCGACAGGCCCGAGACGACGCAGCCGAGCCCGAAGACGATGATCGCGCGCGCGCCGTTGAAGAACATCGCCTTGACCGGGGCGTCGGAGGAGCGGCGCACCCACAGGAGCGACAGCGGCCACATGACCGCGATGGATGCCGAGTACGCGATGGCGACGCCGTACATGCCCCAGATCGACCCGACCAGGATCGCGATGATCATGAACGGGCGGGTCACGAGCGAGTAGTACAGGTTCTGCCGCATGAGCCCCTTGGAGAGGAAGACCCAGTACGTCGCGTAGCCCGCAGCCTGGAAGAATCCGGCGACCAGCAGGATGCGGAAGACGGGCACGGCCTCGAGCCACTGCGGTCCGAGCATGATCCGGATGACCGACTCGGCCTGCGCGCCGAGCAGCGCAAGGACGGCGCCGATCACCGACAGCAGTGCGGACTGGCCGAACGTGATGAAGGCGGCGTACCGGGCCTTGTCGTCCTGGAGGCGGGAAAGCACGGGCAGGGCGACTCGGGTCGAGGGCGCGTTCAGCTGCAGGAGCGGCAGCATCATGAGCTGGAAGGCGCGGTTGTAGAGACCGAGGTCGGCCGCGCCGAACCGCGCGCCGATGACGATCGAGTCGACGTTGCGGCTCGCGTACGTGAGCAGCTGCGTGCCGAACATGTTCACGCCGTAGCCGAGGAGGCCGCGCATCGGCTCGCGCCGGGCCATCCACCCGGGGAACCAGCCCGTGAGGAAGACGAGGAAGCCGAGTGCGGCCACGGTCTGGCCGATCTGCTGTCCGACGAGCGACCAGTAGCCCATTCCGCTGAACGCCATGCCGAGGCCGACGGCGAGACCCAGCACCTGCGCGCCCGTGTCGACGACGACCAGCCGGCCGAACTTCAGGTGGCGCGAGAGGTCGGCGCGGAACTGCGTCGACAGGCCGTTGAGGAGGAAGGTGACCGAGAGGGCGGCGGCGATCGGCTGCAGCCGGTCGTCTCCGTAGAAGGCCGCGATGAGCCAGGATGCGGCGATCGTGGCGACCATGAGGGTCAGGCCGATCGATGCGTTGATCCAGAAGAGGTTGTTCTTCTGTCCGCGGGTCAGGGTGCGGGCCTGGATCGCGGCCGAGCTGAGTCCGAAGTCGCGCACGAGCTCGCCGACGCCGATGATCGCGGTGACCATCGCCAGGAGACCGTAGTCCGACGGCGTCAGCAGACGCGCGAGGATCATGATGCCGCCGAGCTGCACCACGATGCGGATGACCTGCCCCAGGACCGTGACCGCCGCTCCGCGCGACGCCGATGCTCCCAGGGACGTGTTGACGCCCACGCCCGTCATCGCCGGCGTGCCGCCCGTGCGATCGCCTGGCGGTAGGCGCCTTCGATGATCCGCCCGACGTGGTCCCAGTCCCGTTCGGAGAGGTCGGGCTCGTCCGACCGCTCACCGGTGCGGACCGTGTGCAGGGCATCCCGGATCACGTCCGCCGTGAGGTCGCCGTCGTACTCGAGGATCCAGCCCGGGCCGACCTCCTCCGAGAGTGCGGTGTTGGCGGGCGTGCGCGGCGCGAGCACCGGACGCGACAGCGACATGGCCGCGAGGATCGCGCCGGAGTTGTGCATCTCGTTGTAGGGCAGCACGACGAGCTCGGCACGGCCGACCTCATCGACGAGCTCGGCGTCCGAGACGTAGCGGAGGAGCGCGGTGATGCGCGGGTCGCGGGCGCAGTGGGCCTCGACCATCTCGCGCTGTCCCGTGCTCGGCGATCCCACGATCCGCAGCGAGAGGTCGTCGCCGTCGAGCTCCGAGAAGACTGTCGCGAGCCGGTCGACGCCCTTGTAGGGGCGGATGATGCCGAAGTAGACGACCCGGCCCGGCTGCGGTTCCGGCAGCGGGTGCGCCGCATAGGCCTTGCGGTAGTGGCCGTGCAGCGCCGTCACGACCGGCCGGTCGGTCGGGGGCACGGTGGTCGGGTTGAGCCGGATGTAGACGTCCGTCGCCTTGTCGAAGCGGCGCAGCGAACGACGCTCCGCGGCGCTCCCCGGCTCGTGTGGCTCGACGTTGTGCAGGTGGCGCACGATCGGGGTGCGGGTCAGGCGCGCACGCAGGAGGAAGGCATCCATGTAGCGGCGGCGCATGAAGCGGCGCAGCGGCGTCGCACCCCGGATCGTCAGTTCGGGCCAGTGCGCGTGGAACACGTCGTAGCGCGAGACGATGGCCCGCTTCCACGAGAAGAACCGGTGCACGACGGCGGGGTTGTCCATGCCGACCATCTGGTCGACGAACTTCGTGTGGCCGTCCGGCGGCACCAGCGTCTGCTGGACGATGATGACGTCGGGACCTGCGGTGGTCGGATCTTTCGTGACGGCGGCGCGAGCAGCGGTTGTCGTCATGGTGCGCTCTCAGATCTTGGGGAACTGCTTCGGAACGATGACGACCTTGTCCGGTCGCCACTCTAGCGAGGGCGATTCATGCCGCCGGCGGATGTCGCCGGGTTGGCATCGACTGTTAACGTGGCCGAAACGCGGCGAGGGTCACGCGGCGAGGTCTTGGCGGTGAGTCTGAGCGCCCGTCCAGAGGTCGGCGGGGAAGGCCTGGAGGAGAGGCTGCGGATCCCAGTCGGCGATGGGCGGTGCGGGGTTCTCGAGCGCCTCCGCGACGCTCGTCGACGAGGGTGGCAGCGTTCGCCCGGTGCCCTCGAAGTAGTCGTGGTACTTGAAGAGGTCTTCCGCTCCCGGCAGCACGAGCGACGCGGGGACGCCGAACGTCTCGGCCAGGATGATCCCGTGCAGAGACGACGCCACGACGTGCGAGCTCTCGGCGATCGTGCGGATCGTCGTCCACACGCGGGTCGTCGGGTCGAGGAATCCCGGCTCGTCCTTCCAGCGCGGCACGTCGTGCAGATTCGGCACGACGGTCACTCCGCGGCGGCCGCGGACGATGGATGCCGCGAACTCCGGGAAGATCGTCGGCACGAGCAGTGCGGGGTCGCCGTAGACGGCCGGCGCATCGATTCCGCGGCCCGCGAGCCAGGCCCGGGTGCGCGGTCCGCGCACGGCGCGCACGTCCAGGTCCGTGAAGCGATATTTGTCGTCCGAGATCTTGCCGTTGCGTCCGCTGCCCCACACGGTGTCACCGTCGTTCGCGAAGTGAAGGACCGATCCGACGCTGAGGAGCCGCCGCTCGTCGGCCCGCCCCGGGACGGTCTTCGCGAGCTCCTTCACGATCAGCGGACCGAGCAGATCGCCGAAGTTGTTGGGCCGCTTGATCCGCGGGAGCGCGCGGGCGATCCGCCCCTCGCCGATGTGCCGGCGCGGGTTCCAGTGCACGAGTTCGACACCGCGGAGCTTCATGGGAGGACCTCCCCGAAGCTGCCGATGGGCGCGGGGCGGTGTGGCCGGTGCGTCATAGCGTGGAACTATAGCCAGCCCATGTTTCCGATGCGTCGCCAGCATCCCGAAAGCGAAACCTTTGCCACGGCTGTAACACGGCGGTAACCCGCCGTTGGCGAAAGACCGACAGTATGGGCTTTCGGAATCCGTCTCTGGGGGGCGACGGTGGCGACTCCCCGTCGTTCCCTCCTTCCCCCCTGAGGTCCGTGACTCGGGAGTGGTGACATACATGGCAACTGTGACAGTGAAGAACGAGCGAGTCGTCGGGGGTACCCCGTACACACAGGTCCGGGCCGGTGCCCATCCGGCACGGTGGGAGCGCCGGTATTCGCGAGCCCTCGTGATGACCGACGCGATCATCCTGGCCGCGATCCTGACCGTCGTGACGATGACGGCGCCGCATCCGTCGATGGTGCGCATCACGCGCTTCGACCTGTTCGTTCCGGCCGTCGGCATCGTCGGCGCCGTGCTGCTCGCGATCCTGACGCTCCTGTCGCTGACCGGCAGCCGGACGCCCCGCGTCGTCGGCGTCGGAAGCCAGGAGTACCGCGCGCTCGTCCGCTCGTCGTTCCTCGCGTTCACCAGCACCGCGCTGCTGGCGTACCTCTTCGGCGTCGAGGGACTGACCTTCATCCTCGCGTACGGTCTCATCGGCACGACGGTGGCACTCGTGGTCACACGCTGGGTGTGGCGCCGCTGGCTCGTGTCGCAGCGTCGTCAGGGCAAGATGGCCAACCGTGTGCTGCTCGTCGGCTCGGAGGAGTCGGTCGCCGCCACGGCTCGCGACCTCAAGCGCACCCCCGCTGCCGGCCTTCTCGTCGTCGGCGCCTGCACGCCGTCGGGCCGCGTGGCCGACTACATCCCCGGCACGGACATCGCGGTGTCCGGTTCGGTCGACAACGTCATGGGAGCCCTGCGGCGAGTGGATGCCGACACCGTGCTGATCTCCAGTGCGAACGAGCTCAGCGCGGCCACGGTCCGGTCGCTGAGCTGGGAGCTCGAGCCGGGACGGCACCACCTCATCGTCGCGCCGAGCCTCACGGATATCGGCGGACCTCGCCTGCACACCCGCCCGGTCGCCGGCCTGCCGCTCGTGCACGTGGAGACGCCGCGCTACTCCGGCGGCAAGCTGCACGCGAAGCGCACGTTCGACGTGCTCGCGGCGGGAGTGCTCATCGTGCTCCTCGCGCCCGTGCTGATCTTCGTGGCCCTCGCCGTGCAGTTCACGAGCCCCGGAGGCGTCCTCTTCCGTCAGGAGCGCATCGGCCTGAGCGGCGAGAAGTTCCACATGCTCAAGTTCCGGTCGATGTACCAGGATGCCGAGGCCCGCCTCACGGAGCTGGCGACCGAGTCGCGTGACAGCGGCAACGACATCATGTTCAAGATGAAGGACGACCCGCGCGTCACCGGCGTGGGCAAGGTCCTGCGCCGCTTCAGCCTCGACGAGCTGCCGCAGCTGTTCAACGTCGTTCTGGGGGACATGGCGCTGGTCGGCCCGCGCCCGCCGCTCGAGCGCGAGGTCACGCAGTACGCCGATACCGTGCATCGCCGGTTCCTGGTCAAGCCCGGCATCACGGGCCTGTGGCAGGTGAGCGGTCGCAGCGATCTCGACTGGGACGAGACCGTGCGTCTCGACCTCTTCTATGTCGAGAACTGGACCCTGACGGGCGACCTCACGATCCTCCTGAAGACGGTCAAGGCCGTGCTCAAGAGCGAGGGTGCCTACTGACCTTCCACCCGCTTCCCGCGGCCGCGGCATCCTGCTTCTGCACGGAGGCCGCGGCCGCGGCGTCCTGTGCCCGCATGTCGCGGGTCATGGCGCCCATGCGGGCTTCGTGATCGCTCGCGGCAGCCGTGCGTCCGAGAACGATCGCGATGACGACGGCGATGACCGCCCATACGGCGATGATGCCGGCGGCGAGAAGGATGATGCTGGGCGCGTCCATATGCGACGACTCTCCATTGAGTCCGGGTTATCAGGCGAGGATGGAGCTTCGCGCAAGCATATCCCCACATCCGTTCATCTGCATACGACTTCCGAGCGTCCTCCCAGCACGGCGAAGGCCGTCGCGACCGGATGGTCGCAACGGCCTTCGTGCGGCGGAGGGTCTCAGGCGAGCGTCGGTGCGACTTCCTTGATCCAGGCGGCCAGCTCGGGGCCGAGATCCTCGCGGTCGAGGGCGAGCTGGATGCTCGACTTGAGGTAGTCCAGGCGGTCGCCCGTGTCGTAGCGTCGGCCCGTGAAGACGACGCCGAGCACGGGGCCGCCGATCTCCTCGTCGCCGGCCAGCGTCTCCAGTGCGTCGGTCAGCTGGATCTCGCCGCCCTTGCCCGGCTCGGTCTCCTCGAGGACGTCGAAGATCTGGGGCTTCAGCACATAGCGGCCGATGATGGCGAGGTTGCTCGGCGCCTCCGCGGCGGACGGCTTCTCGACGAGGGCCTTGATCTTCACGACGTCCGACTCGTCGGTCGTCTCGACGTCGGCGCAGCCGTAGAGGTGGATCTGCGACGGGTCGACCTCCATGAGGGCGACGACCGTGGCGCTCTTGTGCAGCGACACCTCGATCATGCGCGAGAGCAGCGGGTCGCGGGCATCGATGAGGTCGTCGCCGAGGAGCACGGCGAACGTCTCGTCGCCGACGTGCTTGCGCGCCCGGAGCACGGCGTGCCCCAGGCCCTTCGGGTCGCCCTGGCGCACGAAGTGGATGTCGGCGAGCGAGCTCGGCTGCATGACGCGCTCGAGCTTGGAGTGGTCGCCCTTCTGCTCGAGTGTGTGCTCGAGCTCGGTCACGCGGTCGAAGTGGTTCGCCAGGGCGTTCTTGTTGCGCCCGATGATCACGAGGATGTCGTCGATGCCCGCCGACACGGCCTCTTCGACCACGTACTGGATGGCGGGCTTGTCCACGACGGGGAGCATCTCCTTAGGCATCGCCTTTGTCGCCGGGAGGAATCGCGTGCCGAGGCCGGCCGCGGGGATCACTGCCTTGATGGAGCTGTTCGTCATGCTCGCGACGGTACCCACGCCGGATGAAGTTTCTGTTTCGCGGAGGTGACAAGGCGTGACCGTCGGGCATCCGACGGCGTGAAACAAAGCCGGAACGGGATGCGGCGACGCCGCGCGACGTGGGATGATCGACGCGTCAGATCCATCCACACGCCGCGGTCCTCGCCCGCGCGGCTCGGATAGGCTGATACCCACACTTCACAGTCGTTCCGCTGTGACAAGAGGCTCGCGTCATCGGTCCCCGTGACCGCCGACGCGCGTGGACAGGTCCCCGGTCGGGCGCTTCCCCAGGCGCATCCCCAAGCCGGCCGGGGGCCCTTTCCGCGCTTCGCGCGGCTTCGCGGTTTGGTCGAGGCATGCCTCATGCCGTAAGCTTGTCCTTTGGTGTGCGGTTCTGCCTAGCCTGTCGAGGCATTATCCGGCACCACGAACGTGAGCCCTCCACTGGCGTGTTCCGCTCCCTGAGCTCGGAACCACCCCGGAGTGGGATTCACGAACCTCTCCGTTCGAACAAGAAAGCAGCACTACTGTGACGCGCACTTTCACCCCCAAGGCTGGCGAGATCCAGCGCGAGTGGCTGGTCATCGACGCGACCGACGTCGTCCTCGGACGCCTCGCCTCGCACACGGCGGCCCTCCTCCGCGGCAAGCACAAGGCGACCTTCGCCAACCACGTCGACACCGGTGACTTCGTCATCATCGTCAACGCCGAGAAGGTGGCCCTCACCGGCCAGAAGCTCGAGCAGAAGAAGGCCTACCGCCACTCCGGCTACCCGGGCGGCCTCAAGGCTGTCACCTACTCGGAGCTCCTCGAGAAGAACCCCGTCCGCGCCGTCGAGAAGGCCGTCCGCGGCATGCTCCCGAAGAACAGCCTGGGTCGCCAGCAGCTGTCGAAGCTGAAGGTCTACGCCGGTGCCGAGCACCCGCACGGCGCTCAGCAGCCCAAGACGTACACCTTCGACCAGGTCGCCCAGTAAGCGCCGCCCAGAATAAGGACACACTCGTGGCGAAGATCCAGGATTCCGCAGACCTCAGCAACTACTCGACCGAGACGCCGGTCGACCAGGAGGCCGTCGCCGCCGAGCGCCCCGTGCTCTCGGTCCCCGGCGCCGCCGTCGGTCGCCGCAAGCAGGCGATCGCGCGCGTGCGCCTCGTCCCCGGCTCCGGCACCATCACCATCAACGGCCGCACGTTCGAGGACTACTTCCCGAACAAGCTGCACCAGCAGCTCGTGACCGACCCCTTCACCGTTCTCAACCTCTCCGGTGCGTACGACGTGATCGCCCGCATCTCGGGCGGCGGCCCCTCGGGCCAGGCCGGCGCGCTGCGCCTCGGCATCGCCCGTGCCCTCAACGAGATCGACGCGGAGAACAACCGCCCGACGCTCAAGAAGGCGGGCTTCCTCTCGCGCGACGCTCGCGTCAAGGAGCGCAAGAAGGCCGGTCTCAAGAAGGCCCGCAAGGCGCCTCAGTACTCGAAGCGCTAAAGCGAGGCGCATCCGATGCCGCTTTTCGGCACGGACGGCGTGCGGGGGCTGGCCAACGGCCCCCTCACCGCCGACCTCGCTCTCACCCTGGCCCAGGCGACTGCCGTCGTCCTGGGCCAGGGCCGTACCGCCGAGGCGCGCCGCGCCGCGGGCAAGCGGCTCACCGCCGTCGTCGCCCGTGACCCGCGCGTCTCCGGCGAGTTCCTCGCCGCGGCGGTCGCCGCAGGCCTCGCCTCGTCGGGCGTCGACGTGCTCGAAGCGGGCGTGCTTCCCACGCCCGCGGCCGCGTTCCTCATCGGAGACATGGATGCCGACTTCGGCGTCATGGTGTCGGCATCCCACAATCCGGCTCCCGACAACGGCATCAAGATCTTCGCTCGCGGGGGCGTGAAGCTGCCCGACATCGTCGAGCAGCGCATCGAGCAGGCGATGACCGGCCCCAAGCTCCAGCCCACGGGCGCCGGAGTCGGCCGCATCCGACGCTTCGCCGACGCGGAGGACCGCTACGTCGTGCACCTCCTCGCGTCGCTGCCGCACTCGCTCGACGGCATCCACGTCGTGCTCGACTGCGCCCACGGCGCCGCCGCCGGCGTCTCGCCCGAGACGTTCCGCGATGCCGGCGCCCGCGTCACCGTCATCGGCGCAGACCCCGACGGCCTCAACATCAACGACGGCGTCGGATCGACGCACCTCGACCTGCTGGCCAAGAAGGTCGTCGAAGTGGGAGCCGACCTCGGCATCGCCCACGACGGCGACGCGGACCGCTGCCTCGCGGTCGATGCGGAGGGCCGCGTCGTCGACGGCGATCAGATCATGGCGATCCTCGCGGTCTCGATGAAGGAGCGCGGTCACCTCGTGGACGACACGCTCGTCGCGACCGTCATGAGCAACCTCGGCCTCCACCGCGCGATGGCGCGCCACGGCATCCGCGTCGAGCAGACCGCTGTCGGCGACCGGTACGTGCTCGAGCGCATGAATGAGGGCGGCTTCGCGCTCGGCGGCGAGCAGTCCGGGCACGTCATCATGAGCGAGTACGCGACGACCGGCGACGGGCTCCTTACGGGCCTGCACCTCGTGGCCGAGATGGCTCGCAAGCGCGCGTCGCTCGCGGAGCTCGCCTCCGTCATGACGGTGTACCCGCAGGTGCTCGTGAACGTCCGCGACGTCGACCGCTCGCGCGCCTCGAGCGATGAGGGGGTCGCGGATGCCGTGGCCGCCGTCTCCGCCGAGCTCGGCGACTCCGGTCGCGTGCTGCTCCGCGCGAGCGGCACCGAGCAGCTCGTCCGGGTGATGGTCGAGGCGTCCGACGAGGACGCCGCGCAGGACGCGGCCGGCCGGCTGGCGGCCGTCGTGCGCGAGCGCCTCTCGCTCTGACACGAGCCGTGCGCGGCTCGCATGAGAGCCCCGCTGGCTGAGAGTCCCCTTCAAATGAGAGCCGTCTCATTGTCGAATGCAGGTCGGGATTCGTAGGCTTGAGGTGTTCGGTGCTGAGCGAGGGTCAGCACCCGAACTGCGGCCCTCGATCGCACGATCGGCGAGGGCCTTTCTCGTTCTCGCCGTCGAATGAGTCCGGCGCACCCGCGCCGGCCCACGCCGTGCGGCGCCCGCGAAGGGCGCTCATCGTCGTGCCCTCGCGACAACTGAGGACGACCTCGTGAACCACCACCGACGCGCTCGCCGCGCGATCACCGCTTCTGCCGCTGCGGCGGCCATCCTCGGGGCGGCGTTCGCCGTCGCACCGGCTGCCATGGCCGGCGCCGCGGAGGACACCTCCGCTCCGTGCCTCGCCAACCCGATGGCGGCCGCGACCCCGATCGGATCGGCCTCGGGCTACACGATCTTCGTGACGGGCGACGCGATCCTCGCGAACAGCGAGCTCGAGGGAAGCCTCGCCGTCGGCGGCACCGCGACCTTCGGCGATCCGCGCGGGCTCGCCTCAAACCAGTACCCCCTCTACCACGGCGGCATCGGCGGCAACGCCGACTACACCCCGCCGACGATCGATGGCGAGTACAACCGGCTGCTCATCAACCGCTTCGGAGTGAACCCGGACGCGACCAAGGTCGTGCAGATCAAGGCCCCGTCGGGCGGTGCGCCCGTCGCAGGAGCCAAGATCGTCGACCGCGCGACGCCCGCCGGCTACACCTTCGGCCCGCAGTTCGGGGGAGCCGGAACGACGTACTTCCCGGCGGCCGGCACCAACATGAGCGCCCAGATCGAGTCCGAGGTGCAGGCCTGGAACGGCGGTGCAGGAGCCGCGACGTTCGCGACCGCCCAGGCGTCCTTCTCGTCCTACTTCCCCGCCGACGAGGGCTCCGACCTCCTCGCGCAGACCGGCATCTGGCGCACCCCGACGATCATCCCCGGGGGCGACACGACCGTGACCCTCGACCCTTCCGGACCGAACCGCGTGCCCCTCTCGGCGATCTCGGGTGCGCCCAAGTTCCGCCTGGACGGCTACAGCACCACCTCGCCGCTCATCGTGAAGGTCGCACCGTCCGACGTCGTGAACGGCGTCCTCACGCTGCCGTCCGAGGTGAACGCGGGCAAGAACGCACCCGGCAACGCGGCGCTGAGCTACATCCTCTGGGACCTCAGCGACCTGACCGGCGACGTCACCATCACGTCCTACAACGAGCCCGTGCGCGGTTCGATCTACGCCCCCGACGCCCACGTCGTCTTCCCGACCGAGGCCCAGGGCGGCCGTGAGTTCGAGGGCCAGCTCATCGCCGGCGACCTGACGGTCCTCAGCAACGGCAAGGAGCTGCACACGAACCTCTTCAAGGGCGAGCTGCCGTGCGCCTCCGACTCGACCACCGACCCCGGGACCGGAGAGCCGGGCACGACGGGACCGACCGACCCCGGCACGACCGAGCCGGGCGAGCCCGGGACGACGGATCCGGGTACGACCGAGCCGGGCGAGCCGGGTACGACGGAGCCGGGCGAGCCCGGTACGACGGAGCCGGGCGAGCCGGGTACGACGGAGCCGGGTACGACCGAGCCAGGCGAGCCGGGTACGACCGAGCCGGGCACGACGGAGCCGGGCGAGCCGGGCACGACCGAGGAGCCGGTGACGGACGACACGACGACACAGCCGACCGCCGAGCAGCCCGCGGCGACGTCCTCCGACAGCCTTGCGATCACGGGCGGCGGTCTGCCCTGGATCGCGGGCGGCACAGCGGCCGCGCTCGCCGCCGCAGGAGGCATCCTGCTCCTGGTGAGCCGCCGCAAGCGGTCCGCCTGACGCTGACGCACACCGCGAGGCGTGACTCCCGATGGGGGTTACGCCTCGCGGCGCTTCACCCGGTGGTCTGGATGCGGAGCGCGTCGAGGAGGATGTTGCGGCCGCCGGATGCTGCGGCCTTGGTGCCCGTGCGGGTGACGGTGAGGGTGTGCTGCCCGGCGACGAGCGGCCCGCTGTCGAAGACCGTCCGCTGGTAGACGGTCGTCGCGCTGTAGCCGTCGAACCGTCCGACGAGGATCCCGTCGAGGTGCACTTCCGAGATGCCGCTCGTCGATGTGAGACGGCTGACCACCTCGATGCGGGCGCCGGTGAACGTGAGTGAGAACGTCGCGCCCGAGGCCGAGTTGTAGCTGACCGACCCGCCGTGGTCCCCGGCCGCGGAGGTGGTCTTCCAGTCGGCGCTGTACGCGATGCGTGGGTCGGTGTTCTCGATCCACTGGACGGTCGGTGTCGGTGTCGGTGTCGGTGTCGGTGTCGGTGTGGGCGTCGGTGTCGGTGTGGGCGTCGGTGTCGGTGTGGGCGTCGGTGTCGGTGTCGGTGTCGGTGTCGGTGTCGGTGTCGGTGTCGGAGTGGGCGTCGGGGTGGGAGTGGGCGTCGGAGTCGGGGTGGGCGTCGGGACGGATGCGGACGCGGGCACCAGCGCCTGGATGCGGAGGGCGTCGAGGAGGATGTTGCGTCCGCCGGATGCTGCGGCCTTGGTGCCCGTGCGGGTGACGGTGAGGGTGTGCTGTCCGGCGACGAGCGGCCCGCTGTCGAAGACGGTCCGCTGGTAGACGGTCGTCGCGCTGTAGCCGTCGAACCGGCCGACGAGGACGCCGTCGACGTGGACCTCGGAGATGCCGCTCGTCGACGTGAGGCGGGCCAGGACCTCCACTCTCGTTCCCGTGAACGTGACGGCGAACGCCGCACCCGAGGTGGAGCTGTAGCTGACGGATCCGCCGTGGTCCTGCGACGCAGACGTCGTCTTCCAGTCGGCGCTGTACGCGACGAGCGGGTCCATGTTCTCGACCCAGAGCGTCGTCGGAACGAGCGTCGGTGTCGGCGGCGGTGTCGGGGTCGGGGTCGGGGTCGGGGTCGGGGTCGGTGTCGGTGTGGGTGTGGGTGTCGGATCCGTAACCTGATCCGCCGGCGTCTGGTCGGGCGACGGCGTGGACGTTGGCGCTGGGGTCGGCGTCGGTGTCGGCTCGGGAGTCTGTGTCGGTTCCGGCGTCGGAGAGGGTGTCGCCTCCGGCGTCGGCGTGGACGCGGGCGTCGGCTCCGGCGTCGGCAAGGGTGTCGGGGTCGGCGTCGGCTCCGCCGCCCCGGTCGGCGTCGGCGCCGGCGTCGGCTCGCCCGTTGGCGTCGGCGTCGGCACATCCGTCGAGGTCGGCTCGACCGTCGGAGTCGGCGCGACGGTACTCGCCGCAGGAGCGCTCGCCCCCGTTCCGAACCATCCCGCCCGCTGCACCGCGCCCCACGCCGCCGCCGCGATCTTCGCCTGCCCCGAGATCGAGGGATGGAATCGGTCGCTCGTCGACACATCCCCGGTCGTCGCCGCGATCGAGTGCACAGCCCCGCCGTCGTACAGGCAGTTCGGGATCGCCGCGCACAGCTCGGACAGGGCGTCGTTCATCGCCACCAGGATCGACTCGACGGACGCTCGCCGTTCCGTCGCAGACACGGACAGATCGTCCGCGCTCCCCAGCATGAGCGAGCACGACCCCTGGCGGTTCCACTGGTCGACGAAGGCCGCGTTCACGTGGCCGATCTCCCACAGCTCGAGCAGGCTGGGGATCGAGGCGACGAGGATCCGGGCCTGCGGCAGTCCCGTGCTCAGCTTCTGCAGCGCGGCGCCGTACTCGCTGCGGAACTGCTCGAGCGACGGGATGTCGCCGATCGCCTTCGCTCCGCAGATGTTGTTCGATCCCGAGAGGATCATCACGTAGTCGGCGCCGCGAGCCACGGCCTGCGTCGCCTGCCGGGCCAGGTCCGACGTGGTCGTTCCGCCGACCGCCAGGTTGTACGCCGTGATCGGCACGCCCGTCTGACCCTGAAGGCGCAGGAGATGCGATTGCACATGGGCAGAGGTGCCCGTCGACCAGCTGTACGCCGGGCGATCCCCCGAGACCCCGTCCGCACGAGCGGCCCGCGTGATCGAGTCGCCGAGGGCGGCCATCACGTCGGGCTGATCTTCGGCGTGCGCCGTCGTGGAGGCTATCGGCAGCCCGAGGAGCCCGATCACGAGGGCGACGGCGGCGACGATGGAGGTGCGGCGGGCGCGACGATCGAGGGGCGAGGGCGAGGAGGGCATGCTGGCTCCAGCGGTGAAACGGTCTCGGCAGTGAGCGTGGTTCACCTGCGCAGTGGTGCGTTCGCAGTTCCGCCGAGCATGGCACTCCGTCCCGTGGACGCGCAAGCCGCACGCGAGCGCCATCGGGACGGGAGGCGTGCATCCCCGAGATCCACGCCTCCCTGTGCCCGTCGAGCCCGGTGGGTCATTCGACGACGAAGGCATCCAGGATCAGGTTGCGGCCGCCGGAGTCGGGAGACTTGGTCCCCGTCCTCACGACTGTCACCGTGTGCGTTCCCGCCACGAGCCGCGCGCTCGTGAACACCGTCTTCTCGAACTCGGCCGTCTCGGCGTAGGAGTCGAACCTGCCCACCACCTCGCCGTCGATCGACACCTCGGCGATACCGCTCGTGGGGGTCTTTCGCGTCACGATCGAGACCTGTGTGCCCCTGAACGTCAGCGAGTACGCCGCGCCGCTGGCGGAGTTGTAGCTGATCGATCCGTCGTGATCCCGGGAGCTGGATGTCGTCTTCCACGTGCCTGCGTACCGTACGCGGTCGTCGGTGTTCTCGATCCATTCGAGCTGGGCGGGCGCGTCGTCGCTCGGGGCTGGCGCGCCGAGGACCGGGGGGATGCCGCCGGGCCCGAACAGCCCGTGTGACTCGACCGCGCCCCAGGTGGCGGCGGCGAGGCGAGCCTGACCCGAGATCGACGGGTGGAAGTAGTCATAGGGCGACAGATCGGCGAGCGAGGGGCGATTCGCATATACCGCGCCGTCGTCGTAGGTGCACTGCGCGACCGCACGGCACGCGTCGGCGAGCGCCTTGTTCATCTCGACGACCTTCGCCTCAACCGCGGCGCGGCGCGCGACCGCCTCGGGAGTCTGTGACAGGGGATCCGCGAGCAGCACGGGGCAGCGTCCGAAATACGCCCACGCTGCGAGAGCGCGCGGGGAATCCTTGCCCGCGTCGTAGACCGCGAGAAGGCTGGGCACGGATGCGAGCAGGATGCGCACGCTCGGGCGCCCCGCTGCCAGCACGCGCAGCGCTGCGCCGACCTCGCTTCCGAAGACGGCCGCGTCGGGGAGCGAATCGACGGTCGGGGAGAGGCAGATGTTGTTGGAGCCCGAGAGGATTGTGACGTAGTCGGCTCGGAGTTCGACCGCGCTGCGCGCCTGCGCCGCGAGAGCGGCCGATGTCGTACCGCCCTCCGCCAGGTTGTAGGCCGTCGCCGGCGTCCCACGCAGGGCGTCGATGCGCAGCAGGTGCGACTGCACGTCGGGAGATGTGCCCGTCGACCAGCTGTTGATGCCGGTGCCCACGCCGGCGCCCTCGGTGAGCGGGGCGCGGGTGATCGAATCGCCCAGGGCGGCGACGACGGAGGGGAGGGCCGGCTCCCCGGCGACGGCGGCCGGGCCGGTCAGGGTGGAGAGAAACAGGGCGGCGAGGGCCGCGACGGACGTGGCGAGGATGGTCGTGCGGGCGCGCGGAAGCGCCCTGGGGGACTGCGGCATTCGGCTCCTAGCGAGGGGATTTCCAGTGGGGATCCGACGCCGTTGTCGCCGCTGCGCCTGTGGCTCCGCAGCCTGGGGCGAGCCTGGCAGTCCGAAAGTCGGGCGCGCAAGCCGAATCGCAAACATCATTCGCGATTTAACCAGGACGTGACAATTCGTCCCCCGATCGGGGGACAGCAGTCAGCGCACGCGTCCGCCGAAAGGCGGACAGCGTGTCAGCGGAGCGCGAGGGATGCCGCGGCCCGCCGCGCGATCGCTTCGCAGCGGAGCGTGAACACGGCGTAGACGACGAGTGCGCCGGCCACGAGCACGAGGAATGCCACCGTCATCGGCCGGTCCCACAGGAGATCGTCACGGCGTGCGATCACCGAGACGGCGATTGCGACGAGGCTCAGGAGCTGCGCCTGGAACAGCGTGCGGAACGCGCTCCAGCGGTCGTCCCACAGAAGACCGGCGTTCACCACGCCGGTGAGGCTCAGCACGGCGCCCGTCACCTGTGCCGTCAGGGGCGTGAGCGGCCAGGCCCAGAACGACATCGCGAACCCGGGAGCGACGAAGACGATCGCCCCGAAGACGAAGGCGGCCCCGCCGATCGCAGCCAGCCCGTATCGCCATCGACCGGGGATGGCGGCATCCACGGAATCCGGAGTCCGCGGGTCGCGCGGATTCTGCGCGACGGCGAGGATCGCGACGGCGAACGGCGTCGTCAGGTAGAGCGCCATCCAGACGACGAACGAGAGGTTCTGCGAGAAGCGGTCGAGATGCAGCAGCGTCGCGACGAGGAGCGCACCCGCGAAGACGACGACGGCCGGAAAGCCGTGCTTCACGTGATGCCACCGCCGCGCCCGCGCGACGCCGACGAAGAACCGGATCCCGCCCACATAGGCCGACGCGAGGAGGAACGCGGACAGCGGCACCGCGATCGGCCAGGCGAAGAGCTCCCCGGTGCGATCCGGGAACCCGAACAGGAGCGCCGCCGCGACGACGAGGAACGGCACGATGGCGATCGCCACCCACCGCGTCGCGGGAAGCACGCGGTTGTCGGCGTGCCGATCACTCACGGATGTACTCCAGCGCCTGTGTGACGGTGAGCGTCGAGCCTTCGGCGACGGCTCGGTCGAGCTCATCGCCGAGACCCGCGTCGCGCATCGCCTTCAGGGGAACCATGTAGAACTCGAACGCGCCCGGATTGAGGAAACCCTTGCGCCGTCGCGCCGTCTGCGCCGCGCCCAGGAGAATGCCGGCCCGCCGGACGTCCTTCGCCGCGGCCGCCAGGGCGACGAAGGATTCCAACCCGTAGGCGAGGCTCTCGTCGTGCCTCAGCGAAAGGGAGATGTCCAAGCCGTCGGCGAAGTCCTGCCGGGCGCCGACGACATCGCCCGCCAGGAAGCGCGACCATCCGCGGTGGTTGATCGCGATGACGATGGCGAGTCGCTCGCCCTGCTCGGAGGCGAGCGTCAGACCGCCGTCGAACCGGCCCCGCGCCGACCCGAGGTCGCCCTGCAGCAGGTCGATGCGCCCGATCATGACGAGTGCCATCGACTGGCCCCACTTGTCGGAGATCGAGAGGAACTCGTCGAAGCTCAGCTCGAGCTCCGACCGTGCCCGGGAGAAGTCGGCTCCGCCCGCCGCGGTGAGCAGCGCCAGGCTCAGCGAGACCCGCGAGAGCGCGCCGCCGAACGAGTCGCCGGCCTCGATGAAGAGGTCGCGGCTGCGCGCCATCCCCGGCGCTGTGTCGAAGTCGGGGTCCTGCCAGTAGCGGATCGCGTTCGTGTAGTACTCGGCGACGGCGCGGGTCTGCACCGCGAGCGGCCGCCGCTCCCGCTCCGCGAGGGCGAGCAGCTCGGTCGCCCACGCGTACACGACCCCGAGGTAGCCACCGATCCACAGATAGAGGTACAGAGACCAGAGGTAGGAGGCGGTCGCATCGAGTTCGCGACGATCGAGCATCGCCCGCGCCACGCCCGCGAGGTTCTCCGTCTCGAGGTCGAGACGCTCGAGCCACTCGCCCTGACCGTGCCCGCGGATGGCGGTCGCGGCATCCGTCGCCAGAGATCGGTAGTGCTCGATCCACGCCCGCACCGCCGACTCGGCCTGGTCGGGAGCCATCGACTCGTGGGCGTAGGCGCGCACGAGCGAGAGCAGCCGGAAGACCGTCGTGCCCCGGCGATCGGCCGATCCGACGAGGCTCGCGTCGACGAGCGCCTCGAGCACCGCGAGGGGATCGGGCGTCCCCGAGGCGAGGAGCACGGCTTCGGCGGACGCGAGGGTGAAGCTGCCCGTGAACGCCGACAGCATCTGCAGGCCGGCGCGGCTGTCGTCGTCGAGCAGCTGAAAGCTCCACTCCATCGTGCTGCGCAGCGCGCGCTGCCGCTCCGGGAGGTCGCGGGCGCCGCCGACGAGCAGCGTGAGCGCCGAATCCAGGCGTTCGAGGATCTCCTCGACCGACAGGGACCGCACGCGGGCGGCGGCGAGCTCGATGGCGAGGGGCACGCCGTCGACGGCACGGCAGATCGCGGCGACCGCGTCCGCGTTCTCCGGACTCACCCGGAATCCCGGACGCACCGCTGCCGCGCGCTGCTCGAAGAGGGTGACGGCGGATGCCTCGTGATCGGCGCTCGCCGTGTCGTCCTCGCCCGGCACGGCGAGGGGTCCC
Source organism: Microbacterium sp. AZCO (assembly GCF_039614715.1). Lineage (GTDB taxonomy): Bacteria > Actinomycetota > Actinomycetes > Actinomycetales > Microbacteriaceae > Microbacterium. The sequence goes on from NZ_CP154857.1 coordinate 58,428, forward strand.
ACTTCGTACACGCGCTCGGCCCGCACGCGCAGCGGGGAGCGACTCGTGACGAGGAGCTGCAGGCCGGACGCCTGCGTGAGAAGCCGGACGAGCAGGTCGGCGGCGGGAAGGACGTGCTCCATGTTGTCGACGACGAGCAGGAGCTCCCGGTCGCCGAGGGCGGTCACGACGCGGTCTTCGAGCGAGCCCTCGCCCCCGGCATCCTTCACCCCCAGGGCTCGCGCGATGGCGACGATGACACGATCCGGCAGGGGCACGGCCTCGAGCAGCGCGAAGGCGACATCGCGTCCCCGCTCGGCGACGGCGTCCGCGATCTCGATCGCGAGACGCGACTTGCCGATCCCTCCGGGGCCGACGAGCGAGACGAGCCGGACGCCATCCTGACCGAGCAGCGCGAGCACGTCGCCCTTCTCGCGTTCGCGGCCCACGATCGCCGAGTAGGGAGCCGGGATGTCGGGGGGATCCACCGCGTCGGAGGGGGAGGATGCGTCGGCCCGCGAGGCGTCGAACCGCTCCGCGAGCAGCGTCGCGAGGTCGGCCTGCACGAGCTGCGCGAGCTCCTCGGCATCCCGGAACGATTTGTAGGAGCTGCGGTCGTCGCTGCGGATGCGATCGAGCAGCGTCGTGAGCCGCTCCTCCCGCTCGGGCGCGGGCTCTTTGATGTACATGAGGTGGGGAAGGGGGCCTGAGAGCGCGTACTCGTCCTCGAGGCCCGAGATCTCCTCGCCGGGCGCGACCCAGCCGTAGCGCTCGGCGTAGATGCCGACGAACACGTCGCTCTGGGCGAGGTAGGAGCGGTAGAGGTCGCGCGGCGGGTGCGGACGGGCGCCCAGCTCGAACATGACCGGCGCGAACTGCATCGCCTCGATCGCGGCGCGCACCGCACGGCGCTCCGGCTCGAGCTCTTTCAGAGTGGAGCTGACGAAGACACGGAGACGCTGGTCGGGGGTGCGGATCGCCGCGGGCCGCGAGCCCATAGCGGAATCATGAGGCACGCGCGGCGCCCGCGTCCACTATCGCGGGCTCACCCCCAGGACATCGCCTCGATATAGCGCAACAGCACGCCCTCGCGGAGCGCCCAGGGGCTCACCTCGAGCTCGTCGACCTTCAGCATCGACATGGCGGTGTGCAGCACGACGGCGCCCGCGACGATCTGGAAGGTCCGGTCCGGTGTGATGCCCGGCAGCTCCTGTCGCGCCGAGGCGGGGATGCGCGCGAGCCGCGGGATCCACGAGCCGAGGGCGGCACGGGGGAGCAGCATCCCCTCGATCCCCGACGATCCGGGCACCGGGTACCCCGCGAGCTTCGCAAGCGACCGGATGGCCTTCGACGACCCGACGACGTGATCGGGGCGAGGCTCCTCGAGGAACCGCTCGGCGATCGGCGCGAGCGTCTTGCGTGCGTGGTCGCGGAGCACCTCGATCGCGTCCTCGCCCGGCGGGTCGTCCGGCAGGAACTGCACCGTCATGCGCCCCGCGCCGAGGGGCACGGATGCCGCGACGTCCGGCAGCTCGTCGGCGCCCGAGGCCAGCTCGAGCGAACCGCCGCCGATGTCGAAGAGGAGGATCTGGCCCGCCGCCCAGCCGAACCAGCGGCGGACGGCGAGGAAGGTGAAGCGGGCTTCCGACTCGCCGCCGAGCACCTGCAGCTCCTGGCCCAGGGCCTCCTCGATGCGGGCGATGACGTCCTCGCCGTTCGTCGCGTCGCGCACCGCCGAGGTCGCCGTCGCGAGCAGCTCGTCGACCTTCTCGTCGGCGGCGACCTTGCGCGCTTCGGACACGGCGGACACGAGGGCCTCGACGCCTTCCTCGGTGATCGAGCCGTCCGCCGCGAGGTAGCGCATGAGGCGCAGGACCGTCCGCTGGCTCGTGGTCGCGAGTGGCCGGCCGCCGGGATGGGCGTCGGCGACGAGCAGGTGGACGGTGTTCGAGCCGATGTCGAGGACTCCCAGGCGCACGCGTCGAGGTTACAGGTCCGACGCGTCGGCGCACGGCGTGAGCCAGGCCTTCACGAGCGACAGCGACTGGTAGGCGTACTGGTAGATCCAGTCGCCCAGGCTCAGATGCTGGTCCACCGCCACGACGGTCGCGTCGCCCCCATAGCACTTCTCGAGGATGTAGCGCGTGCGCAGCACGTGCGGGGTGAAGGTCAGGATGACCGTGCGGTGCACGTCGTGCTCCGCGGCGTACTCGGTGAGGAAGGCGATCTCGCCCTTCGTCGTGAAGGGCTCGGGATGCTCGCAGTCCACCGCCGGCTCGCGGCAGACGGGAAGCCGCTCCGCGGACCACCCGCCGTGGGTCGGCACGGAGAAGAGGGATCGGTCGGCGACGCCCTCGGCACGCAGCTCGCGCTCGAGCTGAACCCGGTACTTCTGCGGAGGGCCGATGACGTAGATGAGATCGGCCTTGCCGACCGTGCCGGCGGGCGGGAAGACGTAGAGCGGAAGCCCGGCGAGAGTGACGGCGGCGACCAGGACCAGAAGCACGCCCGCCGTGATGGCGGCCGCCTTGGGGGTCAACCAGCGCATATCCCGCCCTCCCTCTCGCTGTCGAGAGCGACGGTGCCCCGCGTCCGTGCGAGTGTATCGCCGATACGATGGGCGCGATGTCCGCCGAAGCTGCGATCCCCGACGACCAGGCCGCCGCCGACGATCCCGACGTCTCGGACGCCGCCGCTCGCCTGAGCCCGCAGCTCTACCGCGAGATCGGCCGCGACGAGTGGTCCAGGCTCGCCGCCGGCATGACGCAGCCCCTCTCCGAGACGGAGGTCGTGCAGCTCCGTGGTCTGGGCGACCGCCTGGACCTCACCGAGGTGCGGGAGGTGTACCTCCCGCTCAGCCGACTCCTCAGCCTGTACGCCGCCGCCACGAAGCGGCTCGGCGCCGACACGTCGGGCTTCCTGCAGGAGCCCGACACGACGACCCCCTTCGTCGTGGGCGTCGCGGGATCGGTCGCCGTCGGCAAGTCGACGATCGCGCGCCTCCTCCGCGAGCTCGTGAGCCGCTGGCCCGACACCCCGCGCGTCGAACTCGTCACGACCGACGGCTTCCTCTACCCGAACGCCGAGCTCGAACGCCGCGGCCTGATGGCGCGCAAGGGCTTCCCGGAGTCGTACGACCGCCGCGCGCTCGTGAACTTCCTCACCGAGGTCAAGAGCGGCGCGGCCGAGGCGCAGGCCCCCTTCTACTCGCACCTGCGCTACGACATCGTCCCCGACGCGAAGGTGACGGTCCGCCGGCCGGACGTCGTCATCGTCGAGGGCCTCAACGTGCTGCAGCCGCCGCCCAACCCCAACGACGTCGCGGTGAGCGACCTCTTCGATTTCAGCATCTACGTGGATGCCGCGACCGAGCACATCACGCAGTGGTACGTCGACCGGTTCCTGGCGCTGCGCCGTGCCGCGTTCGCGAACCCGAGCTCCTACTTCAACGTCTTCGCGCATCTCACCGACGACGAGGCCGTGTCGATGGCGCTCGGGTACTGGAACGACATCAACCTGCCCAACCTCATCGAGAACGTCGCACCGACGCGCCACCGCGCGTCGCTCGTCCTCCACAAGTCGGCGAATCACGCCGTCGAGCGGGTCCTCCTCCGGAAGCTCTGAGCGGCACACGGGGCCGGGGACGCGGCATCCCTCCCGGTTTGTTCAGGCGTCTCACGAAACCCCCCGTCTAAAATCGGGGGCATGTGTGGAATCGTCGGATACGTAGGGCCCCGTGACAGCCAGGCCATCCTCCTCGCCGGTCTGTCGCGCCTCGAGTACCGGGGATACGACTCCGCGGGCATCGCCGTGATCGACGGCGAGGGCGGCCTCGGCATGCGCAAGAAGGCCGGAAAGCTCGGCGTCCTCCGCGACGACCTGAAGCACCACCCGCTGCCCGACGGCTCGACCGGAATCGGCCACACGCGCTGGGCGACGCACGGCGGACCGACCGACGCGAACGCGCACCCCCACCTCGCCGACCACGACGAGCTCGCGCTCATCCACAACGGCATCATCGAGAACTTCTCCGAGATCAAGGACGACCTGCTCGCGGAGGGCTACTCGTTCCGCAGCGAGACCGACACCGAGGCCGCCGCGATCCTGCTCGGCCACGAGTACCGCCGCAACGGCGGTGACCTCGTCGAGGCGTTCCGCTCGACCGTCGCCCGCCTCGAGGGCGCCTTCACCCTTCTCGCGATGCACGAGGAGCACCCCGGACTCGTCGTCGGCGCGCGCCGCAACTCGCCGCTCGTGATCGGGCTCGGCGACGGCGAGAACTTCCTCGCCTCCGACGTCGCTGCGTTCGTCGAGCACACGCGTCACGCCCTCGCGATCGGCCAGGACGAGATCGTCGCGATCACGCCCGCGGGCGTTGAGGTGACCGACTTCTCCGGCGGCCCCGTCGAGGTCGAGCCCTTCGAGGTGCTGTGGGATGCCGCGGCCGCCGACAAGGGCGGATGGTCGTCGTTCATGGCCAAAGAGGTCTCGGAGGAGCCCGACGCCGTGGCCAACACGCTGCGCGGCCGCATCCGCGAGGGCGTCGTCTCGATCCCCGAGCTCGACGGACTCGACGACCTGTTCTCGGGCATCAACCGCGTCATCGTCATCGCGTGCGGCACGGCGGCGTACGCCGGCATGGTCGGCAAGTACGCGCTCGAGCAGTGGGCCCGCGTGCCCGTGGACGTCGAGCTCGCCCACGAGTTCCGGTACCGCGACCCCGTGATCGGACCCGACACGCTCGTCGTCTCGATCAGCCAGTCGGGCGAGACGATGGACACGCTCATGGCGGTCAAGTACGCCCGCGAGGCCGGTGCCCGCACCGTCTCGATCTGCAACACGCAGGGAGCGACGATCCCGCGCGAGTCCGACGCCATCGTCTACACGCACGCCGGCCCCGAGGTCGCCGTCGCGTCGACGAAGGCGTTCGTGGCCCAGATCACGGCGCTGTACCTGCTGGCGCTGCACATCGGCAGCGTCCGCGGGTCGCTCACGCCGACCGAGGTCGCGCAGCACGTGCTCGAGCTCGAAGGCGTGCCGGAGAAGATCCAGCGGATCCTCGACCGCTCGCAGAAGCACATCGAGGAGTTCGCGGGCTGGATGGCCGACACCCGCTCGGTGCTCTTCCTCGGACGGCACGTCGGCTACCCGATCGCCCTCGAGGGCGCGCTGAAGCTCAAGGAGATCTCGTACATCCACGCCGAGGGCTTCGCCGCCGGTGAGCTCAAGCACGGCCCCATCGCGCTGATCGAGCCGGGCCAGCCGGTCTTCGTCATCGTGCCCTCGCCGCGCGAGTCGCCCGTGCTGCATTCGAAGGTCGTCTCGAACATCCAGGAGATCCGCGCGCGCGGCGCCCGTGTCATCGCGGTCGCCGAAGAGGGCGACGCGGCTGTGCTCCCGTTCGCCGACGAGGTGCTGCACATCCCGCTCGCGGCTCCCCTCATGGAGCCGCTCCTCGCCGTCGTGCCGCTGCACATCTTCGCGATGGGCCTCGCGACCGCGAAGGGCCTCGACGTCGACCAGCCCCGCAATCTGGCGAAGTCCGTCACGGTCGAGTAGCCGGAGGCGTCACCCCGACGGATCGGTCTCGATCACGATGCCGTCGAGGGTGATGTTGCGGCTCGTCGCCGCCGCCGACTTCGTGCCGGTGCGCGTGACGGTGACGGTGTGCTGCCCGTCCGGCAGCACGGAGCTCGTGAAGACGGTCTGCCGGTAGGTCGGCGTCGCGGCGTAGCCGTCGTAGCGCCCGACGACGACGCCGTCGATCGTCACCTCGTTGATCCCGGACGTCGATGTGAGGCGCGTCTCGATGCGCACGCGGGTTCCCGTGAACGTCAGCGAGAACGACGCGAGGGATTCGGAGCTGTAGGAGATGCCGCCGGCGTAGTCCTGCGGCGCCGACGTCGTCTTCCAGAGGCCCTGGTAGCGGATCCGGGCGTCGGCGTCGTCGATCCGCACGAGCGTCGGCGCAGGAGCCTTCGCCAGCACGACCGAGAGAGTGCGCCCGTCGGCGCCGGTGGGATCGAACTCGAGCCTCGTCCCGTCGGCACCCGGCTCGGCCGCCACGAGGCCGTGACCCAGCTCCGGCGTGATGACGGCGCGGTCGAGGGTGACGTCGATGCGTCCCGCGGAGCGCGCCGGGTCGGCGACGGACACGCTCACGGCATCGGCGGACTCCGTGATGGAGAGGATGCCGCTCCCGCGCCACGTCGCCAGGGGCACGCCGTCGGGGGCGAGGGTGTGATCCGTCGTCGCGTCGAACGAGACGGCGCCCGTCGTCGCCGACGACGTGTCGTGCACGGCCACGTGCCCCGCTGATCGATCGAGGATCTGGATGCCGGGACGCTGCGCGTAGGAGGCCGTCTCGGCCGCGGTCGCGCCGGGGAGCAGCACATACTCGTAGCCGGCGCCCGCCGGATTGCGACCGTGCGACGTGACGAGTGTGAGGTACCTCCCCGTCACTGTCGCGCTGCTGCCGGACAGGCTGTTGATGGCCGCCCAGGACCCCGAGCGCGTCTCGTCGAGGGCCGTCACGCTCGTGCGGCGCGGGAAGTAGTAGCCGACCGACTCACCGGGTCCCGTGACGGCGGCCCAGGTCGCGGTGCGGTTCGCCGACGTGTCGCGCGCGATGGAGGCGCCGTCCACGACGAGCGCGGCGTCCGAGGTTCGGGCGAGGCGGTTGTCGATGACCGTCTCGACGCGCGTCGTGGCGCCGTCCCATCCGTACCCGCTCATGCCGGACGAGCGGATGTCGACCCCGACGCACACGATCTCGTCGTCGAACGCGAACCACGTCTTCTTCGCGGTGAGGTTGTTGCGATACGCGTCGTAGCGCATGGCGGCGATCCCCGTCGCCCTGTCGGGCGTGGCGAGCGACCCGGCGAAGGATTCGGGGCTGACGTAGCTCGATCCCTCGGCCGATGCGCGGCGCATCGTGTCTTCCGTTGTTCCCGGCATCCGGTACGGATTGACGGTGGCCCAGTAGCCGCCGTCGAACTGGCCGCCCGTTCCGAGCCGCAGCGAGGTCATCCCGTCGCCTGTGTACCAGCCGCGCAGGTTCTCGCCGTTGATCGACTCGAACCCGCCGATCCGGCTGCTGGACATGCTGACCGAGAAGGCGGCACGGGCGTTCGACGAGACGAACCGGTCCATGCCGTCGAGTGCGACGGCGCCGCCGGCGCCGGGGGTGGCGGGTGCGACCGAGGCGTCGGCGAGAAGGAGACGCGCTCGGACGACATCGGCGCGTGCGCCGATCGCCTCGACGCTCGACGCGGTCCCGTCCGAGCACTCGAGCCACTGCTTCGCGCGGGCGCGGATGACGGCACGCGCCGCCGAGGGTGCGGTGTCGGCGAGGCGGAGCGCCGACGCTTGCGCGATCGCGCCGGCCGAGCCGTCGGTCGAACCGGCTCGCGCGATCTCGCGGCCCCGGACGTCGGCCAGGAGGTCGCCGCACCACATGACGGGGGCGTAGGACGACTCGATGCGGTCGTAGTAGGAGAGGTAGGCGGCATCCGTCCGCTCCCACGGGGATCCGTCCACGAGGAGGTAGAGGCGCGAGACGGTGTCGAGCATCGAGAGGCCGTAGCCGCCCGTGTACGCGAACCGGTCGTGCTGCACGAAGGAGCCGTCGGGGTGGAAGCCGTCGCCCGAGGTCGTGTCGAGGAGGGCGGGCCGCAGCCCGGACATCGCCTCGTCGATCTTCGCCGGCTCCTTCGCGAGCACGCCGCGCAGCGCGACGACCCACGACGACCACGCGAGGTTCGCTCCCGTCCGCGACGGGTGCGGTGTGAACCGCGCGACGGCCGCGAGGTAGCGGGACCGCTGGTCGGCCGTGAGATCGTCGAACAGGAGGCTCGTGAGGTCGTTCACCTCCATCGGGATGCCGATCTCCCAGTACCACCACTCGGCATCCTTCGCCCTCGTGGTGTTGTAGCGGTAGGCGTTCAACCACTCCGCGACCGAGATCGTGTCGGCCAGCAGGTCGGGGTCGTCGCTCAGTGCCGAGCCGGGCGTGCGCACCGCCGTCGCCATCGCGACGACGCGCTGGTAGGCGAACAGCAGGTGGCGGCTGCTCGTCCCGGTCGACAGGTCCGCCCACGGTTCCGTCGACGCGCTCGTCGTGGGACGCAGCGATCGCCACGCGCTCTCGCCGGCGGACGCGACGCGGGCCGTGGCGGCGTCGAGGTCGCCGACGTCGTCCGCTCCGGGCACGACGCCCGCCAGATCGGCGGCGTACCGGGCACGCATGGAGTCGTACACGTCGGCGGCACCCGCGCCGGCCGGGACGCCGACGGCGGTCAGGAGGGCCGCGCCGAGGAGCGCCGCCGTCATGGCGGCGAGCGCGCGGCGCAGCGCGGAACGCAGGGCAGGGTGAGTCACGGTGGCCGACTCTCAGCGGTGGCGCCGGATAACGGAGTGTTTCCGTCATGTTTCCGGCATGTTTCCTTCGGGTGTGAACAGACAGTAGACCCCGCCCCGGGAAGCACGCCACGGAATCGGTGCGATGCATTACTGTTCTGAACCCGCCGGGGCTTTCGGCGATGCGCGATAGGGTGACGGATGCCGCTCCCGCGCCGGTCTCGGAGAGGCGGAGGGGAGACCAGGTGATCGTCGGCATCGGCGTCGACCTCGTCGACATCCCGCGCTTCGAGCGGACGATGGAGCGGACGCCGCGACTGCTCGAGCGGCTCTTCTCGGCGTCGGAGCGCGAGCGTCCGGTGCGCTCCCTCGCAGCGCGCTACGCCGCGAAGGAGGCGCTCATCAAGGCCCTCGGCGGCTCCGACGGACTGCACTGGACCGAGATCGAGGTCGCGTCCGAGGCATCCGGCCGCCCCGTGTTCGTGCTGTGCGGCTCGACCGCCGATGTGGTACGCAGCCGGGGCATCTCGACGCTCCACCTCTCGCTCTCGCACGACGCCGGGATGGCGACCGCCTACGTCGTCGCCGAGTCGGTCGATTCTGCCGGGGTGCTCCCGTGAGCCGCCTCCCCGCCGGCGTGCTGCGGGAGGCGACCATCGACGTCGGCGCGATCACCGCCAACGTGCGGCACCTCCGCCGGCTGACCGGCTCCGAGGTCATCGCGGTGGTCAAGGCCGACGGCTACGGCCACGGCGCCGTCCGCAGCGCCGTCGCGGCGCTCGAGGGCGGTGCGACGCGACTCGGCGTCGCCGACATCGGCGAGGCGCTCGCGCTTCGTCGCGGGGGAGTCATGGCCCCGGTCGTGGCATGGCTGCACGCGCCCGGCGCGAACTTCGGCGAGGCGGCGGGCGTCGGCATCGAGCTCGGCATCTCGAGCTTCGACCAGCTGCTGCAGGCGTCGGCCGCGGCATCCGTCGATCGCCCCGTGGGCGTGCATCTCAAGCTCGAGACCGGCCTCGGCCGCAACGGCATCGCCCCCGAGGACGCGGGGGTGGTCTTCGCCGAGGCGGCGCGCCTCGAGCGCATCGGCAAGCTCCGTGTCGTGGGCCTGTTCAGCCACCTCTCCAACGCGTCGGCCGACGACGATCGCGCCGCGCTCCGCATCTTCCAGGACGCCCTCGGCGTCGCGGCCGCGGCGGGTCTCGCACCCCCTCTGCGGCACATCGCCGCGAGCCACGCGGCGATCGCCCTGCCCGAGTCGCGACTGGGCTGCGTGCGACTCGGTGTGTCGATCTACGGCCTCTCGCCCTTCGACGACCGGGACTCGGGCGATCTCGGGCTGCGCCCCGCGATGACCCTTCGCGCGCCCGTCGCCGCTGTCCGCCGCGTTCCGGCGGGCCACGGTGTCTCGTACGGCTACGACTACCGCACCGAGCGCGAGACGACCCTCGCGCTCGTGCCCCTCGGCTACGCCGACGGCGTTCCGCGCCAGGCATCGGGCGCGGGGCCCGTCTCGATCGGCGGCGCGCGATTCCGCGTCGCCGGGCGCATCGCGATGGACCAGCTCGTCGTCGACGTCGGCGATCACCCGGTGGCGGTCGGCGACGAAGCTGTGCTCTTCGGCGATGCGACGCTCGGGCTGCCGTCGGCCGACGAGTGGGCGGCCGCGGCATCCACCATCAACTACGAGATCGTGACGCGCATCGGGCCCCGCGTGCCGCGCCGGCAGGTGTCGTCGTGAGCGGGAACGCCGAGGCGGGCTCGGGCGTTGAGGCGGGTATGGACACCACGACGAACGGACTCGACACGCTCGCGGGGAGCCGCGAGATCGGCTCGCCCGACGACATGGAGCGATTCGGTGCTGAGATCGGGAGGATGCTGCGCCCCGGCGACATCCTGGTCCTGACCGGGCCGCTCGGCGCGGGCAAGACGACCCTGACGCGCGGGATCGCCGCCGGCCTGGGCGTGCGCGGGCCCGTGCAGAGCCCGACCTTCGTCATCGCCCGCACCCACCCGTCGCTCGTCGGCGGTGCGCCGCTCGTGCATGTCGACGCCTACCGCCTCGGCTCCGCCGCGGAACTGGACGACCTCGACATCGACTTCGACACGTCGGTGGTCGTCGTCGAGTGGGGTCGCGGACTCGTCGACGCGATCGCCGACTCGTGGTGGGAGCTCGAGCTCGACCGCGAGTGGGGCGGCACGGGCCTCGATTCCGCCTGCGGCACGAGCGGCCCCGCCGCTGCGGAGATGGATGCCGCGGCCCCGCGTCTCGTGACCCTCACGCACCGCCCGTAAGCGGCGGACACGACCTCCGACGTGAGCGCCGACTAGCCTGGAGGGCGTGATCCTCGGCATCGACACGTCCCTCGGCTCGGCCGTCGCGGTCGTCGAGCACGACGGCGTCGTACGGTCGCAGCGCGAGAGCAGCGACCCCCGCGGGCACGCCGAGGTGATCGGCTCGCTCATCGCCGACGCGCTGGCAGAGGCATCCATCCGACCCTCCGACGTGACGCATGTCGCCGCGGGCATGGGACCGGGCCCCTTCACGGGACTCCGGGTCGGCATTGCGGCGGCGCGCGCGTTCGCCCTCGGACGGGGCGTGCCAGTCGTGCCGGTCGTGAGCCACGACGCCGTCGCGCTCGAGCTGCTGCTGCACGCGGCGCTCACGGGCGGCCGGGACGACACGGACGACGAGGCGTTCGCCGTCGTGACCGACGCACGCCGGCGCGAGTTCGCATACACGGTCTATCGGGGCATCGACGACGACGGACTGCCGGTCCGCGTGTCCGAGCCGGCTCTCGCTCCGCGCGACGACCTCGACGCGATCCTCGCCGAGCGGGCGGTCCTGCGCCGCGACGCCGACCGCATCCCGGCCGCGATCCTCGCCCTCGCCGCGGGGCGCGCCCTTTCTGCGGGCCGCACGATCGGCCCCGCGGACGCCCTCTACCTGCGCTCGCCCGATGTCACGCCGTCGGCGGGGCCGAAGCGGGTGACGGCATGACCCTGCGCCGTGCGACGCCCGACGACCTCGGCGCCATCATGACGCTCGAGCGCGCCTCGTTCCCGACGGATGCGTGGTCGGACGCCATGATGCGTGAAGAGCTCGCCTCGCGCCACGGCTACTACGTCGTGCTCGAGGAGGCCGGGCGGCTGCTGGGCTACGGCGGGCTGCGGGCGCCGAAGGGATCGAGGGATGCCGACGTCCAGACGATCGCCATCGCGGAGGCCGCTCGTGGCCGGGGCCGCGGACGCGCGCTCCTCGAGGCGCTGCTCACGGAGGCATCCGCCCGCGGCGTGCAGGAGGTCTTCCTCGAGGTGCGCGCCGACAACCCCGTCGCGCACGCGCTCTACGTCTCGGAGGGCTTCGCCGACGTCGGACGCCGCCCGCGGTACTACCAGCCGGACGACGTCGACGCGGTCGTGATGCGTCTCGACGTGCGCGCATGGGCGGCGCACCGGACCGTCGATCCGGACGATGCGGGGGTGTGCACGTGACCCTCGGACAGGCGCACGCGCAGGCGCAGGCGCAGGCGCCGGCGGAGGCGCGCGCGCAGCCGCTCGTGCTCGGCATCGAGACGAGCTGCGACGAGACGGGCATCGGCATCGTGCGCGGCCGCACGCTCCTCAGCAACACCATCGCGAGCAGCATGGACGAGCACGCCCGCTACGGCGGCGTCGTGCCCGAGGTCGCGGCCCGCGCCCACCTCGAGGCGCTGCAGCCCTCGATCGAGGCGGCGCTCGCCGAGTCGGGCGTCACGCTCGCCGACATCGATGCCGTGGCCGTCACCTCCGGGCCGGGTCTCGCCGGCGCGCTCATGGTCGGCGTCGGCGCCGCGAAGGCGCTCGCCGTGTCGCTCGACGCGCCGCTCTACGCCGTGAACCACCTCGTCGGGCACATCGCCGCCGACATCCTCGACTCCGACGCGCCCCCGCTCGAGTACCCGACGGTCGCCCTCCTCGTGAGCGGCGGACACACGTCGCTGCTCCTCGTGCGCGACCTCACGACCGACGTCGAACTGCTCGGCGAGACGATGGACGACGCCGCCGGCGAGGCCTTCGACAAGGTCGCCCGCATCCTCGGTCTGCCGTACCCGGGCGGACCGCAGATCGACCGCGCGGCGGCGGACGGCGACCCGAAGGCCATCCCGTTCCCCCGGGGACTCTCGCGGGCGTCCGACATGGCGGCGCACCGCTACGACTTCTCGTTCTCGGGGCTCAAGACCGCCGTCGCACGGTGGATCGAGCAGCGTCAGGCGGCGGGGGAGACCGTTCCCGTCGCGGATGTCGCCGCCTCCTTCCGCGAGGCGGTGGTCGATGTGCTCGTGACGAAGGCGCTCGCCGCCTGCAAGGACCATGGGGTCCCGCGCCTCCTCCTCGGCGGCGGCGTCATCGCCAACAAGCGCCTGCGCGACGTGGCGATCGAGAGGGCGGATGCCGCGGGCGTGACCGTGCGGATCCCGCCGCTGTCGCTGTGCACCGACAACGGCGCGATGATCGCGGCGCTCGCGTCCGAGCTCATCATGTCGGGACGACCGCCCTCGACGCTCGCCTTCGGGGCCGACTCGACGCTGCCCGTCACGGAGATCCAGGTCGCGGGGGCCGTGTGAGCGACGGCGAGTCCCCGCGCGAGCGACCGGCTGCTCGGGATGCCGGCGCGCCGGGCACGCCGGTGGGGCCGGGGACGCCGACCGGGCCGGGCATGCCCTCCCCGCCGGGCACGCCGACGGGGTCGGGCACGCCGACGGCGCCGGGCACGCCGCTCGGGCCGGCCACGCCGGAGCTCGGTCCGGTGTCGTCGGAGTCGGTGCTGCCCGGCGGCCATCGTGGCGGCTTCCAGCGCCTGCCGACGGGGCCCGTCGAGATCACGTCGCAGTCCGCTCCCGCGGAGCCCGACGGGGAGCAGCCCGAGATCCTCTGGGCGATGCCGGAGCCGCAGGCGCCGCAGCGCGGCGTCGGCGCGTGGGCGCTCGTCTTCTCGATCCTCGGCCTCGTCGTGTCGCTCTTCGTCGGGTGGGGGTTCCCCCTCGGCCTCGCGGGCATCGTCGCCGGCATCCTGGCACTCCGCCGTCCGCTCGAGAGCCGCGCCGTCGCCGTCTGGGCGATCGCCCTGGGCGGGCTGTCGCTCCTCTACAGCGCGGGGTGGCTCCTCTTCGCCGCGACGAGCGCGGGCCTCATCGGCTGACCCTGGCCGATCAGGCGGCAGCGACGCGGTCGGCCAGCAGCGCCACGCGGCGGCTGCCGAGACGCGTCATGATGAGCGTCGCCGACTCGTCCCCGCGCAGTGCGAGCGCCTTCCGCAGAGTCGACGGGTCGATGTCGACGCCGCGCTTCTTGATCTCGAGCCGGCCGATGCCGCGCTCGCGGAGCGCCCTGGCGAGCTTCTTCGTATCGGCGGGAAGCTCCTCGCGCACGCGGAACGAGGCGACGAAGGGCGACGTCAGCGCCGAGTCCGACGTCAGATAGGCGATGTGCTCGTCGAGCATCCCCGCGTCGAGCGACCGGGCGACGTCGCCGATGAGCCGCGCGCGGATGATCGCGCCGTCGGGCTCGTGCACGTAGGCGCCGAGCTCGCGCACCGGCTCGTCCTCGGCATCCCCCTCCGCCGTCAGCTCCGCCGCCGCGTCGCCGCGCACGACGAGCGCGGCCCGCCGCACCCCGGGCCGGGCCAGCGCGCCCGACCAAAGCACGAGCTCGATCGTCGACCCATCGGCGCTGACCCACTGCGCCTCGGCGTTGTCGGGGATGAGCGCGCGGTCGAGCGCGGGCCCGAGTTTGACGCCGGTGGGATGCCGCGACGCGAGGTCGAACACCCAGTCGAGCGACGGCGACCAGTCCTCGGGGCGGGTGCGGGTGGTCTCGCTGTGTCCCGCCGTCCGCCGCGCCGGATCAAGCCAGAACGCATCCACGTCGGGGAGGTCGACCTCCTCCGCCCGAGCGCACAGCACCGTGGCGTCCTCGCCGAACGGCGCGAGGTTGTACGCGGCGATGGCGGCCGTGACCTCGTCGGCGTCGACGGCGACGACCCGCAGCCCGAGCGCGGCGAGCCCCAGGGCGTCGCCCCCGATGCCGCATCCGAGGTCGGCGACCGTCGAGACGCCGGCATCCCGGAACCGCGCGGCGTGCCGCCCCGCGATCGAGAGCCGCGTCGCCTGCTCGAGGCCCGCGCGCGTGAACAGCATGCGGTCGGCGAAGGGCCCGAACTTCGCCTGCGCGCGCACGCGCAGGCGCGCCTGGCCGACGACGGCCGACACGAGGTCGGGCGAGTGGCCCGCCGCGCGCAGCCGCGAGACCGTCCGCGCGACATCGGCGGCCGCCTCGACCGCGGGCAGCTCATCGAGCAGCCGCAGGCCCTCGGGGGTCAGCAGCGCCGTCAGCTCGGCCAGGTCCATCGGGCCAGGGTAGTGCCGTATGACGCTGATTGGCACTCACGTTGCATGAGTGCCAGCCCGCCGCCTAGACTGGATCAGCACTCGCCACCTGCGAGTGCTAACGAGTCTTGAAGTCTCAAGGAAAGCAGAGGTAGACCCGTGTCGGTTTCCATCAAGCCGCTCGAGGACCGCATCGTCATCAAGCAGGTCGAGGCCGAGCAGACCACCTCGAGTGGCCTCGTCATCCCCGACACCGCCAAGGAGAAGCCCCAGGAGGGCGAGGTCGTGGCGGTGGGCCCCGGCCGCATCGACGACAACGGCAACCGCGTCCCGCTCGACGTCGCCGTCGGCGACCGCGTGATCTACAGCAAGTACGGCGGCACCGAGGTCAAGTTCGGCGGAGACGACTTCCTCGTCCTGTCGGCTCGCGACGTGCTCGCGGTCGTCGTCCGCTGAGGACTGCTCTTTCTGGAAGGACCCGGATGCTTCGGCATCCGGGTCCTTCCGCTTTGCGCGGGTGGCAGGAATCCACCGCTGGTCGGCAGGGGAGGGATGCCGCGCCCGGCCGGAGCCCCCGCGCACGGTTCTAGGCTGGTGAAGTGACCCCCGAGCCCTCCCGCGAGACCGCCCTGGGTGGGGTGTACGCCTTCACCGCGTACGTCATGTGGGGCTTCCTGCCCCTCTACTTCCTGCTGCTCGCGCCGACGGGCCCGTTCGAGGTCGTCGCATGGCGCATCCTGCTCTCGCTCGTCTTCTGCGCCCTCCTGCTGACGGTCACGCGGACGTGGCCGAAGCTCATCGCGATCCTGCGCAACCGCCGGCTCGTGGTGTGGACGATGGTGGCGGGCGCCCTCATCTACGTCAACTGGCAGGTCTTCCTCATCGCGACCCTCACGGGGCACGTGGTCGAGACGAGCCTCGGATACTTCATCAACCCGATCGTGACGGTGCTGCTGGGTGTGGCGGTGCTGCACGAGCGGCTGCGCATCACTCAGTGGGTCGCGCTCGGGATCGCGGCATCCGCCGTCATCGTGATCATGGTGGGCTATCAGTCGTTCCCCTGGATCGCGCTGTCCCTCGCCTTCAGCTTCGGCCTCTACGGCCTCGTGAAGAAGCAGATCGGCCCCTCGGTGGACGCGATCAGCGGCCTCACCCTCGAGTCGCTGTGGCTCACCCCGATCGCCGTCATCCAGCTCATCGTCGTCGCCGCGACGGCGGGGCTCTCGATGGGCCAGGGCACGCCGCTGCACACGGTGCTCCTGAGCCTCGCGGGCGTCGTCACGGCCGTGCCGCTCCTCCTCTTCGCCGCCGGCGCGCGCCGCGCGCCCTTGACGCTCATCGGCATCCTGCAGTTCGCGGCGCCGATCCTGCAGTTCGTCATCGGCGTGTGGCTGCTTGGCGAGCCGATGCCGCCCGAGCGCTGGATCGGCTTCGCGCTCGTCTGGGTCGCGCTCATCCTCCTGACCGTCGACTCGGTCGTCGCGGCTCGCCGCGCCCGCACCTCGCGCGTCGTCGAGGATGCGCCGTCCGACGTCGCCGAGCTGACCTGACCCCTCGCCGCAGCGTCGGAGATCTGCGCGCCGTCGGATGCCTCACGGCGTGTCGGTCCGACGTTGCGAGGATCTCGCACCGCGTGGTGCGTCCGCAGGCCGAGCGGGCGCACGCGTCGAGCCGACCCCAAACGCGGAGCGGGCGCACCGCGCGGAGCGGGCTCAGCGCACGAGGCGCGCGATCGCCTGAGTCGCCTCGGCGATCTTCGCGTCGGCCTCTGGGCCGCCGAGCCGCGCCGCATCGACGACGCAGTGCCGCAGGTGGTCGTCGAGGAGGCCGATCGCGACCGCCTCGAGCGCCGACGTCAGCGCGCTGATCTGCGTGAGGATGTCGATGCAGTACTTCTCGTCCTCCACCATCTTGTGGATGCCGCGCGCCTGGCCCTCGATGCGCTTGAGGCGGTTGAGGTACTTGTCCTTGTCGGTGATGTACCCGTGGGGGGCCGAGTGGTCGTGCGCCGTGGACGGCGTCTCTGCGAGGGTCATCGTGTCTCCTTCACGGAGTCGTCCGCGTGGCTGCGGAAGCGACGGAGCAGCAGGCTGTTGCCGACGACGAAGGCGCTCGAGAACGCCATCGCCGCGCCGGCGATCATGGGGTCGAGCAGGCCGAGCGCCGCGAGCGGGATCGCCGCCACGTTGTAGGCGAAGGCCCAGAAGAGGTTGATGCGGATCGTGCGCAGAGTCGCGCGCGACAGGCGGATGGCGTCGCCCGTGCTGCGCAGGTCGCCGCGCACGAGGGTCAGGTCGGAGGCTTCGATCGCGGCATCCGTCCCCGTCCCCATCGCGAGTCCGAGATCGGCCTGGGCGAGTGCGGCCGCATCGTTGACGCCGTCGCCGACCATCGCGACCGAGCGATCCTCCGCCTGGAGTCCGCGCACGACGGCCACCTTCTCGGCGGGGAGCACGCCCGCGACGACGCGGTCGATGCCAACCTCCGCGGCGACGCGCTGTGCCACGGACTCGTTGTCGCCGGTCAGGAGCACCGGCTGCAGGCCGAGTCCGCGCAGCTGTGCGACGGCCGCGGCGCTCGTCGGCTTCACGCCGTCGGCGACCGCGAGGAGCCCCCGCACCTCGCCGTCCCACGCGACCGCGACGGTCGTACGCCCGTCGGCTTCGAGTCGACGCGCGGCGGCGTCCAGCTCGGAGTCGAGAGAGAGGGCCCAGTCCGCGAGAAGCGCGGTGCGACCCACCACCACGGCGTGACCCTCCACCACTCCCGAGACGCCGGCGCCCGCGAGGCTCTCGAACGACTCCGGCACCGGGAGGGTTCCCTGCGCGGCAGCCGCCCGGGCGACGGCCTGGGCGACGGGATGCTCCGACGCGTGCTCGATCGCACCCGCGAGCCGCAGCAACTCGGCGCGATCGACTCCCGGCGCGGGCACGATGTCGGCCAGCGACATCCGCCCGGTCGTCACGGTGCCGGTCTTGTCGAGCACGACGGTGTCGACGGCGCGGGTCGATTCGAGCACCTCGGGCCCGCGGATCAGGATGCCGAGCTGGGCACCGCGGCCCGTGCCGACGAGCAGGGCGATGGGGGTGGCGAGCCCGAGGGCGCACGGGCACGCGATGATGAGCACCGCGACGGCGGCGCCGAACGCGGCCTCGGGTGTCGCGCCGAGCGCGAGCCAGACGACCAGCGTGACGACGGCGATCCCGATGACGGCCGGGACGAAGACCGACGAGATGCGGTCGGCGAGCCGCTGCACGTTCGACTTCCCCGACTGCGCCTCCTCGACGAGCCGGGCCATGCGGGCGAGCTGCGTGTCGGCGCCCACCCGCGTCGCGCGGACGACGAGGCGTCCGCCCGCGTTGACGGTCGCGCCGACGACGGCGTCACCCGGTGCGACCTCGACGGGCACCGACTCTCCCGTCACGGTCGACACGTCCACCGCGGAGGTGCCCGACACGACGAGCCCGTCGGTGGCGATCTTCTCGCCGGGTCGCACGACGAACTCGTCGCCGACCCGCAGCTGATCGATGGGCATGCGCACCTCGATCGGCGCCCTCGACACCAGGTCCTCCCGAAGGACGGCGACGTCCTTCGCGCCGAGCTCGAGCAGCGCCCGCAGCGCCGCGCCCGCCTGCCGCTTGGAGCGCACCTCGAAGTAGCGCCCTGCGAGCACGAACATCGTCACACCCGCGGCGACCTCGAGGTAGGTGTGTCCCATGCCGCCGGAGAGCAGCGCGTAGACCGACCACCCGTATGCGGCGGTGACGCCGATGGAGATGAGGGTGTCCATCGTCACGGCGCCGTGCCGCAGGTTGACCCACGTCGCCTGGTGGAACGGCCACGCCGCCCAGGTGACGACCGGCGTCGCGAGCGCGAGTGCGACCCACTCCCAGCCGGCGAACTGGAGCGCCGGGATCATCGAGAGCAGGATCACCGGCACTGCGAGGACGATGGATGCCACCAGCCGCCGCTGCAGGGAGGCGAGCTCGGGCTCGGCGTGATGAGCGTGCTCGTGCTCGTGCACCGGCTGGGGGAGTGCGGCGCCGTAGCCGGTCTTCTCCACTTCCGCGATGAGCGTGCGGGCCTCGAGGCCCGCGGGCGCGACGACGTGCGCGCGCTCGGTCGCGAAGTTGACGGATGCCTCGACGCCGTCGAGGCGGTTGAGCCGCTTCTCGACGCGCGCCGCGCAGGAGGCGCACGTCATGCCCGAGATCTCGAGCTCGATGGTCTTCTCGCTCACGCCACCCGCACCGCCTCATAGCCCGCTTCGTCGACCGCCGCGATGACGGCCTCATCGGAGACGTCGGCAGCGGAGCGCACGACGAGCCGGCCCCATGCGGCGCTGACCTCGACGGCCTCGACGCCGGTCAGCGCGGAGACCTCACGCCGCACGCTGGCCTCGCAGTGGCCGCAGCTCATGCCCGTCACGCGGTACTCGTTCGTCGTCATGTGCATTCTCCTTCGTCCGATACCCCTAGGGGGTACCCGTCCTCAACGGTATACCCAGTCGGGGTATTCCGGGGCCGACGGAGACCTCTCCACAGCGTTACAAACCGTTAACGAAAGGCAATACACAAGAGACCGGCGCCCGATTAGGTTTATGGAACTGGGGCGGCGCCCGAGCCGTGCCCGCATCCATCCACAGCAAGGAGCAATATGAGCGTCTTCACTCGCTCGCGTAAGGCCGGGGTCCTCGGCGCCATCGCGATCGCCGGCGCGAGCGCCCTCATTCTCGCCGGATGCTCCGGCGGCGGATCGGGTTCGTCGTCGAGCGCTGCACCGGCCGAGAACGTCGATCTCAGCCTCAAGATCGGCACGATCCTTCCCCAGACGGGAACCCTCGCCTTCCTCGGCCCGCCCGAGGAGGCCGGTGTCGGCCTCGCCGCTCAGGACATCAACGACGCCAAGGTCGGCCTCACGATTCCTGACGTCATCTGGGGCGACTCGGGAGACACCGACAACAAGGCGTACGCGACCACCATCCAGAAGCTCATCTCGGAAGGCGTGTCCGCCGCCATCGGCGCCGCGTCCTCGGGTGTCACGAAGCTCTTCCTCGACGACGCGGTTGCGGCGGGCATCATCACCTTCTCGCCGGCCAACACGTCGTTGGACTTCACCAACTGGGACGACAACAACCTCTACTGGCGCACGGCTCCGTCCGACACGCTCCAGGGCGAGGTCCTCGGCAACCTCGTCGCCGAGGACGGCCACGAGAACGTCGCGGTGCTCTACCAGAACGACTCCTACGGCACGGGCCTCAACAAGGTGTTCCAGGACACCTTCACGGGCGCGGGCGGCAAGATCGTCGAGCAGCAGTCGTACAACACGGGTGACACGACCTTCGACGCGCAGATCAGCGCGATCCTGGCGTCGAACCCCGACGCGATCGTCCTGATCACGTTCGACGAGATCTACACGATCGGTCCGGCGCTCATCGCCGCGGGCTACCCGGCGAAGGACCTGTACCTGGTCGACGGCAACCTGAAGAACTTCGGTTCGGATGAGAAGTGGCCCAAGGGCGTGAGCATGGAGGGCGCGAAGGGCACCACGCCCGCCGGCCCGACGACGCCGAAGGACTTCCAGGAGCGCCTCAACACGTACTGGACGGGTGAGGGCAACTCGGCTCTGACGGACTTCTCGTACTCCAACGAGTCGTACGACGCCGTCGTGCTCCTCGCGCTCGCCTCGCTCGCGGCCAACTCGACCGACCCGACCGACATCGCCAGCAAGCTGCAGGAAGTCTCGGGCGGCACGGGTGACGGCAAGAAGTGCACGTCGTTCAAGGAGTGCGCCGACATCATCCTGAGCGGTGGCACGGCGGACTACGACGGCTACTCCGGCCCGATCACGTTCGACGAGCACGGCGACCCGACCGAGGCCACCATCGGTGTCTTCCAGTACGGAGCCGACAACCTCAACAAGCGCATCGACCAGTAAGGCGACTCGCAGCGAAGGGCCCCGGAGCGATCCGGGGCCCTTTCGCGTGCCGTCGTCGTCACGCGGATGCGGGCACGGAAGAAGAGGAGTGGATGCCGGCGGCATCCACTCCTCTTCTTCTTCTGGTCCGGCTCGGTCAGACCCCGTCGGCGCCCAGGCTGCCGAGGTAGAGGCCGATCACCTTGGGGTCGTTGAGCAGCTCGCGGCCCGTGCCCTCGTAGGCGTCGCGGCCCTGGTCGAGGACGTAGCCGCGATCGCAGATCTGCAGGCAGCGGCGCGCGTTCTGCTCCACCATGATCGTCGTGACGCCCGCCTTGTTGATGTCGGAGACGCGGATGAACGCGTCGTCCTGGCGCACGGGGCTGAGGCCGGCGGACGGCTCGTCGAGCAGCAGCACGGAGGGCTCCATCATGAGCGCACGCGACATCGCCACCATCTGGCGCTCACCGCCCGAGAGCGAGCCCGCGCGCTGCTTGAGCCGCTTGCCCAACTCGGCGAAGATGCCGGTCACGAAGTCGAGTCGCTCGGCGTAGCGCTTGGGGTTCTGGTAGAGCCCCATCTGCAGGTTCTCCTCGATCGTGAGCGACGGGAAGACGTTGTTCGTCTGGGGGACGAAGCCCACGCCGCGCTGCACGAGCTTGTCGGACTTCAGCCCGACGACGCTCTCGCCGTCGACCGTGATGTCGCCGCCGCGCACCTTCACCATGCCGAAGATCGCCTTGAGCAGCGTCGACTTTCCGGCGCCGTTGGGGCCGATGATGCCGATGAGCTCGCCCTTGTGGGCGACCAGGTTGGCGCCGTTGATGATGTTGATGCCGGGGAGGTAGCCGGCGGTGAGGTCGGTGACGTTGACGACGACCTCGTCGCTCAGCGTGCGTCCCGGCGCAGGCCCGCTCACCGGGGTGGTCGAAGGATCGGTCACTTGTTCTCCTCCTCGGCCTCTGCGATGGACGCGGCTTCTTCGTCCTTGATCTCCTCGAGCAGCTCGAGGGCGGACGTGTCGAGCTCGCCCGCGATGCGGCCCGTCACGACGCCGAGGTCGACGTCCTGGTGGCTGCCGAGGTACGCGTCGACGACGGCCTGATCCTGCATGACGGTGTCGGGCGGCCCTTCGGCGACGACCCGGCCTTCGGCCATGACGACGACCCAGTCGGCGATGTGGCGCACCATGTGCATGTCGTGCTCGACGAAGAGCACCGTCATGCCGAGGTCCTTCAGGTCGAGGATGTGATCGAGCAGCGACTCGGTGAGGGCCGGGTTCACGCCGGCCATCGGCTCGTCGAGCATGACGAGCGTCGGGTCGCTCATGAGGGCGCGCGCCATCTCGAGGAGCTTGCGCTGTCCCCCGGAGAGCGAGGCCGCGTAGTCGTCGGCCTTGGCGTCCAGCTTGAACCGCTTGAGCAGCTCCATCGCCTTGTCCTCGATGTCGCTGTCCTGCTTGCGCCAGACCGCCGGGATGATGCTGGCCCAGAGGCTCTCGCCCTTCTGGGCGGTCGCGCCGAGCTTCATGTTCTCGAGCACCGTCAGCAGCGACAGCGCCTTCGTGAGCTGGAACGTGCGCACCTGGCCCATGCGGGCCACCTTGAACGAAGGGACGCCGCTGATCTGCTGGCCGTCGAACGTCCACGATCCCGAGTTGGGCTTGTCGAAGCCGCACAGCAGGTTGAACAGCGTCGTCTTGCCGGCGCCGTTCGGACCGATGAGCGCGGTGATGGCGTTGCGCGGAATCTCGAGGTGCTCGACATCGACGGCTGTCAGACCGCCGAAGCGGCGGGTGACGTTGTCGACGACGAGGAGGGGGTCGACTTTCGCGACGCCGGGGACGCCCTCGCCCTTGGCGAGTCCCGTCGTCTTGGGGCGACGGATGCTTCCCGTCGTCGGCGTGGGTTCTGAGGCGCTACTTGACAAAGGTCAGCTCCCTCTTGTTTCCGAAGATGCCCTGGGGGCGGAAGATCACGATCAGCATCAGCGCGACGCCGACGAGGATGAAGCGCAGCGTGCCCGCCTGCTGGCTCGACATGGCCGACAGGATCGGGATGTCGGACTGGGCGAGAGCCGGCAGCACGTTGTCGAGGAAGCCCATGATGACCCAGAAGATCACCGAGCCGACGACGGGTCCGAAGACGGTGGCCGCTCCGCCGAGGAGCAGGATCGTCCAGATGAAGAACGTCAGGGACGTCGTGTAGGTCGCGGGGACGACGGCCGAAGGCAGCGCGAACACGACGCCGCCGAGGGCGCCGAAGACGCCGCCGATGATGAGCGCCTGCATCTTGTACGAGAAGACGTTCTTGCCGAGCGAGCGCACGGCGTCCTCGTCCTCGCGGATGCCCTTCAGCACACGACCCCACGGGCTGCGCATGAGCGCCCACACGAGGTAGACCGCGATGCCGAGGAGGATGATGCCGAAGACGCGCACCCACAGCTGATCCTGGGTCCACGTCCACGGGCCGAAGCCGTAGGTGCCCTCGGGGAAGGGGTTCGCCGCGCGGAAGCCCGCGTGATACCCGCCGAGGCCGTCCGCCGAGTTCGTGAAGTCGTCGAACAGCTGTGTCGTGAGCAGCAATCGCAC
The DNA here is from genome assembly GCF_039614715.1 of Microbacterium sp. AZCO. Taxonomy (GTDB): domain Bacteria; phylum Actinomycetota; class Actinomycetes; order Actinomycetales; family Microbacteriaceae; genus Microbacterium. The sequence continues at coordinate 81,639 of NZ_CP154857.1, forward strand.
GATCTCGGCCGCCGCGATCGTCACGATGGCGAGATAATCCGCTCTCAGACGCAGGGTCGGGATGCCGAGGATCACGGCGAAGATCGCCGCGGCGATGCATCCGATGATGATGCCGAGCCACCAGGGCAGGTTGAAGCTCAGGATCGAGATGGCGTAGCCGTAGGCGCCGAGCGCCATGAAGCCGGCCATACCGAAGTTCAGCAGGCCCGTGTAGCCGAAGTGCACGGCCAGACCGGTTGCGGCGAGCGCGTACGCGATCGTCTCCGGGCTGAAGATCCAGTAGGCCGTGTTGTTGAGAATCTGTCCCCAATCCATGGCCTCAGCCCAACCTCTCCTTGCGCCCGAGAATGCCCTGCGGCCTCACGAGCAGAATGATGATCAGCACGGCGAGGGCCCCGACGTACTTCATGTCCGACGGGATCCACAGCGTCGAGACCTCGACGAGGATGCCCACGATCAGCGAGCCGATGAGGGCTCCGAACGCCGTGCCGAGACCGCCCAGGGTCACGGCGGCGAAGATCAGCAGCAGCACCTGGCCGCCCATGTCCCACTTGACGCCGGGGCGGAAGTACGCCCACAGGACGCCCGCGATGGCGGCGAGTGCGGCGGCGAGGATCCAGACGATGCGGATGACGCGATCGACGTTGATGCCCGATGCGGCGGCGAGCCCCGGGTTGTCGCTGATCGCCCGCGTCGCCTTGCCGATGCGCGTGCGCAGCAGCCAGTACGCGACCGCGATGAGCAGGACGATGCTCGTCGCCATCGAGACGACGTCGATCCACGACAGCGAGATGGGGCCGATGTGGATGTCGCGCGGGGCACCGGCATCCGGAAGCTGGTACGTGCCGCCGCCGATGAAGAACTGGTACGTGTAGCGCAGCGCGAGCGAGAGGCCGATGCTGACGATCATGAGCTGGACGAGACCCAGCCCTTTTCGTCTCAAGGGTTTCCAGAGGCCCGCATCGAGCGTCCAGCCGAGCCCACCTCCCAGCACCACGACGAGCGGGAGCACGAGCCACATGGGCCATGCCAGCCACACGCCGAAGATGAGGGCCACGATGGCGCCGAACGTCAGCATCTCGCCGTGGGCGAAGTTGCTGAGGCCCGTCGTGCCGTAGATGAGCGAGACGCCGATCGAGGCGAGTGCGAGGAGGAGGCCGAAGTTGAGGCCGTTGACCAGCCGGTCGAGCAGCTGGTCCCAGAGGGATGCCACCTGCCGGACGCCCTCGCCGAGGAAGAGGTTGATGATCTTCGTGTTGGTGAGGCCGAACTCCACCTTCTGCGAGGCGGAGTCTCCCGCGACGATCACCCCCTTGGGGAGCGTCGACTCGTCGACCGTGAGCGTGTACTCGCCCTTCTCGGGCACGTACAGGCGCCACTTGCCCTCGGCGTCCGTCGTGGTCTGAGCCTTGAAGCCGTTCCCCTCGACGGAGACGGCGACGTCCTCGAGGGGCTTGTTCTGATACGTGATGACGCCGGCGAAGTAGAAGTTCGTCTTCTCCTGGTCATCGCCGGGCGCGGCATGCGCGCCGCCGGCGCCCATGAAGACCATGGCCGCGGCGAGGAGCACGCCGATGAGCGCGGCCAGCCACGGAGCGGCGCGCCGCATTGCGGTAGTCGTAGGACCCACAGAACCTCCCAGTACGGCACAGCGCACGCCGAAGCTTCCGGGTCGCATCGGCCGTGATGAACGACGCTATGAGCCTAATGTGTCAGCGGTGTTTCGCTCAGGAACCGCTGTGGATACGTGATGCAATCGCGACTCCGCGTCGTCGGCACCCGCCCTCGGGAATGTTTCCCAGGCGCGCTCGCTTAGAATCGAGTACGGCGCGTTACCCTGCGCACCGGCCGTCGTCGTCCACATTCGAGCAACGCGCCGCGCGCGCAGGAGAACCCATGGAGCACAACGACCCCTTCGGCTTCGTCGGACTCACGTACGACGACGTCCTGCTGCTGCCCGGGCACACGGACGTCATCCCGAGCGAGGCCGACACGTCGTCCCGCCTGACGCGACGCATCACCGTCGCGACGCCGCTCCTGTCCAGCGCGATGGACACGGTGACCGAGGCCCGCATGGCCATCGCGATCGCCCGCGAGGGCGGGATCGGCATCCTGCATCGCAATCTGTCGATCGAGGAGCAGGCCGCGCAGGTCGACCGCGTCAAGCGCAGCGAGTCGGGCATGATCACCGACCCGATCACGACGACGCCCGAGGCGACGATCGACGAGGTCGACGACCTGTGCGCCAAGTACCGCATCTCGGGCCTTCCGGTCGTCGACCCCGAGGGTCGCCTCGTCGGCATCATCACGAACCGCGACATGCGGTTCGTCTCCGGCTTCGAGCGGACGACGACCCACGTCAAGGACGTCATGACGAGCGAGGGCCTCGTCACGGGCAAGGTCGGCATCGGCGCCAACGAGGTCATCGCCCTCTTCGCGCAGCACCGCGTCGAGAAGCTCCCGCTCATCGACGACGCGGGCAAGCTCGCCGGCCTCATCACGATCAAGGACTTCGACAAGAGCGAGAAGTACCCCCTCGCGACGAAGGACGACCAGGGTCGCCTGCGCGTCGGCGCCGCCATCGGCTTCTTCGGCGACGCGTGGCAGCGTGCCGAGGCGCTCCGCGACGCGGGTGTCGACGTGCTCGTCGTCGACACGGCCAACGGCCAGTCCGCGGGCGTGATCGAGATCGTGCTCCGGCTCAAGTCCGACCCCACCTTCGACCACATCGACGTCATCGGCGGCAACGTCGCGACCCGCGAGGGCGCGCAGGCCCTCATCGACGCGGGAGTGGATGCCGTCAAGGTCGGCGTCGGCCCGGGCTCGATCTGCACGACGCGCGTCGTCGCGGGCGTCGGCGTGCCCCAGGTCACGGCGGTGTACGAGGCATCCCTCGCCGCTCGCGAAGCGGGCATCCCCGTGATCGCGGACGGCGGCCTGCAGTACTCGGGCGACATCGCGAAGGCGCTCGTCGCCGGCGCCGACACCGTCATGATCGGCTCGCTCTTCGCCGGCACCGACGAGAGCCCGGGCGAGATCGTGTTCGTCGGCGGCAAGCAGTTCAAGCAGTACCGGGGCATGGGCTCGCTCGGCGCGATGCAGACGCGGGGCAAGAAGACCTCGTACTCGAAGGACCGCTACTTCCAGGCCGACGTGCCTTCGGACGACAAGCTGATCCCGGAGGGCATCGAGGGCCAGGTCGCCTACCGCGGTCCGGTCGGCGCCGTCGCCTACCAGCTCATCGGCGGCCTCCGTCAGTCGATGTTCTACGTCGGCGCGCGCACGATCGACGAGCTCAAGGCCAAGGGCAGGTTCGTCCGCATCACGGCCGCGGGGCTCAAGGAGTCGCACCCGCACGACGTGCAGATCGTGGTCGAGGCGCCGAACTACAAGCGCTGAGTCGCGGGCGGGCCGACGAAGCTCGGAGTTTCGGACGAACTTCGGAGCTTCCGCGGCCGAGGATCCGGACTTCGCGAAGAGCTCCGACGTTCGTTCGTGGCTCGGCGGCGCACCGTCTCCTCGACAGAGGCCGCGCGCCGGCATCCGTCCACAGACTCGCCTGCGGCGATCGGCGCTGCGGCGCGCACCGCGGATGATCGCGGGATGAAAGCTCTGCCCTCGATCGGCGATTGGCTGCGCTCCAGGAGTGGCATCGCGCATCGCGAAGCACTCCTCCGCGCCGGGTTTCCGATCGTCGGGCTGCGCGCATTCGTCCGCGAGGGATGCGCCGATATGATCCGGCGGGCCTGGATCGCTCTGCCGACGGCCGATGCGGACCTGGTCCTCGCCGCCCGGGCGGGCGGCCGGGTGACGTGCGTATCGCTCGCCCGGCGCCGGGGGTGGTGGATGCCGCCGGGCATCGGAGACGAGCCGCACCTGCATCTCGACCCCGGCGCGGGTTCTGCTCGTCTGGGCGAGGACTGGAGCGGCGTGCTGCATTGGACGCAGCCGCTCGCACAGGCCCCGGGCCGCGTGCTCGAGGGCACGATCGAGGACTCGCTTGCGCACATCGCCCTGTGTCAGCCGCATGACATCGCCCGGGTGCTCTGGGAGTCGGCGGCTCGCACGGAGGGACTCGCGCCCGAATACCTGCGGAGCGTGCGATGGCGTGGTCCGGCCGCACGCGAGCTCGCGAACGAGGTGAATGGACTGTCCGACTCGGGCCTCGAGACACTTGTCGTCGTCCCTCTGGCGCGCTGGGGAATCCGCGTGCGGCAGCAGGTGAAGATCGCGGGCCGACTCGTCGACCTGCTCGTCGGCGAGCGTCTCGTCCTCCAGATCGACGGATTCGAGTTCCACTCCACGAGCGCCGCCCGCACTCGTGATCTGGCGCAGGACGCGGAGCTGAGGCTGCGCGGCTACACCGTGCTGCGCTTCAGCTATGCCCAGATCGTGCATGATTGGCCCACGGTCGAGTCGACGATCCGTCGCGCTCTGGCCATCGGGCTGCACGGTGAACGGTGAGGTGCTCACCGACTTCGGACATTCGCGCGAGCTTCGGAGCCTCTTCGACCCGTCCCTCCGACCTTCGCGCTGATCTCCGAACTTCGTCGAGCCGGCCGGCGAAGAACGAGCGCCGGCGGGCGCGGGCTCGCTAGCCTGAGCGGGTGATCCGGCGCAGGCACCATCCGTTGGCGACGGAGTCGACCCGTCGGCTCGAGGCGTTCACCGACGGCGTCTTCGCGATCGCGGCGACCCTGCTCGTGCTCGACCTCACGAGTCACGCGCTCGGCGAAGTCGGCTCCGATTCCGCGATGTGGTCCGCGCTCGGCGGGATGTGGCCGCTCTTCCTCAACTTCGTGCTGAGCTTCGGGCTCCTGTGCCTGCTGTGGATGATCCACGTCGAGCAGTTCGAGCACATCGCGCGGGTCGATGCGGTGGTGCTCTGGCTCAACAACGCGCGGCTGCTCTTCATCGTGCTCGTGCCGTTCGCGACGGGGTTGATGACGGAGTATTCGGATTGGCTCGCGGGGCGACTGGCGATGCCCGTCGTCTTCTTCTTCGCGATCTTCACGAGCTGGCTGCAGTACCTGTGGGTGCTGCGTCACCGCGACGTCATGCTGCCCGATCTCAGCGACGAGGAGGCCCGGCTCTCCGGACGGAGCTCGCTCAGCGCCCTCGTCATCGCCGCCCTCGTGGTGGTGGCGGCGCCGTTCATCGGGTCGTTCGCCTTCCTGCTCTTCTTCCTCGACGCGCCCTTCACGCGTCTCCTCCGCGGGCGCACCCGGGTGGGGCCCGCCTGACTCGCGCGGAACGGGCCCCGGCGGCTCCCGCCGAGGCCCGTTCGCGCTCGTGAGTCAGACCGCAGCGAGTTCCTCGTCACGGGATGCCTCGGGCGAGGCATCCACTTCCCGTGAAGAACGACCGGACGGCAGCCACAGCGCCGCGACGGCGGCGGCGAAGAGCACGGCCGCTCCCGTGAGCACGGCGGGGCGCGCGGCGTCGACGTAGAGATCGGGCTGGAGGGCGCCCCCCGCCCCGACGAAGATCGCGGTCATGACGGCGGTGCCGAGCGCGATGCCGATCTCCCGGACCGTCGAGTTGACGCCCGACGCCTTGGCGTGGTCGAGCACGCCGAGCGTCGCCAGGAGCGCCGTCGCGGACGGCGCGAAGACGAGGCCCATGCCGACGCCGGCGAGGATGAACGGCGCCACGAGCTGCACGTAGTCGAGCGTCGCCGACATCGTGAGTCCGATCCAGGCGAGCGCGATGCCCTGCAGCACGAGCCCCGAGAGCATGAGGAGCCGGGTGCCGACGCGCGGCGCGAAGATGCCGGCGAGCGGCGCGACGAACATGGGCGCGAGCGTCCAGGGCGTCGTCTGCACCGCGGCCTCGAGGGGCGTCGAGCCCTGCACGACCTGCATGTACTGGATGAGGATGAAGACGGCGCCGAACGTGCCGAAGCTGAATCCGAAGCCGACGATGTTCGTGAGGGTGAACGACCGGTCGCGGAACAGGCGCAGCGGCACGAGCGGCGCCTTCGCGCGGAGCTGCCAGAGGACGAAGCCGACGAGCAGCGCCGTTCCGGCCACGAGCTCGGCGATGACAGAGACCGACGACCAGCCGTCGTCGTTGCCGCGGACGATCGCGTGCACGAGCGCGAGCACGCCGAGTGCCGCGAGGACGGCTCCCACGACGTCGATGCGGGCGCGGGCGCCGAAGTCGTTGTTGAGCGCGAAGAGAGCGAACGGGATCGCGATGATCGCGACGGGCACGTTGATCCAGAAGATCGCCTGCCAGTTCCACCCCTCCATGACGGCCCCGCCGACGAGCGGGCCGACCGCGACGCCGAGCCCGGAGATCCCACCCCAGATCCCGATCGCGAGCGGCCGGCGCTCGGGGGCGACCCCGCCCGCGATGAGGGCGAGGGAGAGGGGCATGACCCCCGCGCCGCCGAAGCCCTGCAGCGCCCGCGCCGCGATGAGCTGCGTCGGGTCGGTGCTGAGCGCCGCGAGCACCGAGCCGACGCCGAAGATCGCGATGCCCGCGATGAAGATCGTGCGGCGGCCGAACCGGTCGCCGAGCGCCGAGGCGATGAGGATGGCACTCGCGAACGCCAGCGTGTAGGCGTTGACGAACCACTGCAGCTCTTCGACGCTGGCGCCGAGCGTGGTGTGCAGCACGGGGAGGGCGTTCGTCATGACGAGGTTGTCGAGCGTGGCCATGAACATCGGGATGGATGCCGCGGCCACGACGAGCCCGAACGCTCGTGTGCGGGTGGGGGTGAGGACGTCGCTCATCGGAGCTCCTTTCTCGGTTGGTTGTAATCCAATGATTACTAAGACGAGGATCAATGTAGTAATCGACTGATAACATGTCAAGTATGACCGCGAATCAGGAGACGACGACGGCGTCGCGGCCCGAGACGACGGGGCGGCGGATGAGTTCGGAGGAGCGTCGCGAGCAGATCATCACGGCGGCGATCGCCGTGTTCGGCGCGCGCGGCTACGAGGGCACGACCACGGATGACGTCGCCCGGACCGCGGGCGTGAGCCAGCCGTACGTCGTTCGGCTGTTCGGGTCGAAGGAGAGCCTCTTCCTCGCGGCGATGCAGGCGTCGCTCGACGAGCTCATGCGCGTGTTCCGGCTCGCACTCGCAGACGAAGCGGCGGATCGGCCCGTCTCGAAGCGCATCGGCGAGGCGTATGTCGAGCTCCTCAGCATCCGGGGCCTGCACCAGACCCTCTCGCACGCCTGGCTGCTCGGCGGCCATCCCGTCATCGGACCGGCGGCGCGCCGCGGCTTCGCCCAGGTGTGGCAGTTCTTCCGCGACGAGGCGGGGCTCGACGCCGATGAGGCCCGCAAATTCCTCGCCGAAGGGATGCTGATCAACGTCATGATCGGCATGCGACTCGTCGACGACTACGGGTCCGACCCGCGCATCACCGAGCTCTTCCGCGCCTGCTTCCCCACGGAGCTGCCCCACATCCTCGACATCGCACCCCGCGGCGACGAGCCCTGGTGATCTCGGCCGTCGGAGCCTGGCCCTGGTGATCCGAGCCCTCGGAGCCTAGCCTCGGGGGCATGTGCCGCAACATCGTGCCTCTCAACAACTTCGAGCCGGCCGCGACCGACGCCGAGTGCTACGACGCCGCACTTCAGTTCGTGCGGAAGATCGCCGGCACGACGAAGCCCTCCAAGGCGAATCAGGAGGTCTTCGACCGGGCGGTGGCGGAGATCGCGCATGCGACCCGGCACCTCATCGACGACCTCGTGACGACGGCTCCTCCGAAGAAGCGCGAGGACGAAGCGGCCAAGCGGAAGGCGCGTTCGGCCGATCGCTACGAGGCGCTGCGGGTCTTCCAGCAGGAGAAGCGGGCGGCGCGAGCCGCCTCCTGACAGCGAGGTGGGGACAGTCGCCTCGACCGGATAAGCTGGTCGGCTCCGCGCGCGCAGGAGCGTGAGGAGCGGCCACGATGGGGCACATCGACGTCAACGGCGTCTCGTACGCGCTGCCCGACGGGCGGCAGCTGCTCGACGACGTCTCGTTCCGCGTCGGCGAAGGGTCGACGACGGCGCTCATCGGTGCGAACGGCGCCGGCAAGACGACGCTGCTGCGGATGATCCGCGGCGAGGTCGCAGCCGACCAGGGCTCGATCTCGATCGGCGGCGGCCTGGGCGTCATGGACCAGTTCATCGGCCACGGCGGCGCCGATCAGACCGTGCACGACCTCCTCGTCGCCGTCGCGCCCGACCGCATCGCCCGCGCCGCGCGTGCGCTGGACGCGGCCGAGAACGCGATGATCGAGCGCGACGACCTCGAAACGCAGATGGCGTACGCGACGGCGCTCGCCGACTACGCCGAGGCCGGCGGGTACGAGCACGAGACCGTCTGGGACACCTGCACGACCGCGGCGCTCGGCATCCCGTACTCGCGCGCCCTGTTCCGAGACCTCTCGACCCTCTCCGGCGGTGAGCAGAAGCGGCTCGCGCTCGAGGCGCTGCTGCGCGGACCCGACGAGGTGCTGCTGCTCGACGAGCCCGACAACTACCTCGACGTGGCCGGCAAGCGCTGGCTCGAGGAGCGACTGCGCGAGACGCCGAAGACCGTCCTGCTCGTGTCGCATGACCGGGAGCTCCTCGCGCGCGGCGCCGACCGCATCGTGACGCTCGAGGCGAGCCCGGCCGGAAGCTCCGCCTGGGTGCACGGCGGCGGATTCCGCACGTATCACGCAGCACGAGAGGACAGGATGCTGCGCCTCGACGAGCTGCGCCGCCGCTGGGACGAGCAGCACGCCAAGCTCAAGGCGCTCGTCGCCGACCTCAAGGTCAAGGCGGCCGCCAACGACGGCTTCGCGTCGCGGTATCGCGCCGCCCAGACTCGGCTCCGCCGGTTCGAGGACGCCGGCCCGCCCGAGGAGCGCCCGCCCGAGCAGGAGCTGGCGCTGCGCCTGCGCGGAGCCCGCACGGGCAAGCGCGCCGTCGTCGCGGAGCACCTCGAGCTCACCGGGCTCATGCAGCCCTTCGACCTCGAGGTGTGGTTCGGCGACCGCGTCGCGGTGCTCGGCTCGAACGGGTCGGGCAAGTCGCACTTCCTCCGGCTCCTCGCGCGCGGCGGCACCGACCCCGACGGACGCCTCGGCCACATCACGACGGTCGGCGGCGCGCTCGAGCCCGTGCCGCACACGGGCCGCGCGATCCTCGGTGCGCGGGTCGTCCCGGGCTGGTTCGCGCAGACCCACCGCCATCCGGAGTTCTCGGGTCGCACGCTGCTGGACATCCTGCATCGCGGCGACGACGAGCGGTCCGGGATGCCTCGGGATGCCGCGAGCTCCGCTCTGGACCGCTACGGGCTCATCCGCCAGGCCGAGCAGGCGTTCGACACGCTGTCGGGCGGCCAGCAGGCGCGCTTCCAGATCCTGCTGCTCGAGCTGTCCGGCGCGACGCTGCTGCTCCTCGACGAGCCGACCGACAACCTCGACCTCGTCTCTGCGGAGGCGCTCGAGGACGCCCTGGCGCGCTTCGAGGGCACGGTCGTGGCGGTGACGCACGACCGCTGGTTCGCCCGGTCGTTCGACCGGTTCCTCGTGTTCGGGGCCGACGGCCGCGTGCGCGAGACGCCCGATCCCGTGTGGGACGAGGGCCGCGTCGCCCGCGCCCGCTGACCCGCCGCCGGCCCGCGGGGGCAGGGCAGGGGTGCCGAGTAGGCTGGGGACGTGAGCATGGACATCGAGCTCGGCCGCGCGAAGCGCGCCCGCCGGGCCTACGCGTTCGACGACATCGCGGTCGTGCCCTCGCGGCGCACCCGCAACCCGGAGGACGTCTCGACGGCCTGGACGATCGACGCCTTCCAGTTCTCGATCCCCGTGCTCGGCGCCCCGATGGACTCCGTCACGAGCCCCCGCACTGCCATCATGCTCGGCCAGCTCGGCGGCCTCGGAGTGCTCGACCTCGAGGGCCTCTGGACCCGCTACGACGACCCCGAGCCGCTCCTCGCGGAGATCTCGTCGCTGCCCGACTCGGCGGCAACCGCACGCATGCAGGAGCTCTACACCGAGCCCATCAAGCCCGAGCTCGTGCGCGACCGGCTCGCTGAGGTCCGCGCGGCCGGCGTCACCGTCGCTGGCGCGCTCACGCCGCAGCGCACGCAGGAGCTGTACGAGACGGTCGTCGCCGCGGGCGTCGACCTCTTCGTCATCCGCGGCACGACGGTGTCCGCCGAGCACGTCTCGTCGGTCGCCGAGCCGCTCAACCTCAAGAAGTTCATCTACGACCTCGACGTCCCCGTCATCGTCGGCGGCGCGGCGACGTACACGGCGGCACTCCACCTCATGCGCACCGGCGCGGCGGGCGTGCTCGTCGGGTTCGGCGGGGGAGCGGCATCCACCACCCGTGCGACCCTCGGTCTGCACGCGCCCATGGCCACGGCCGTCGCCGATGTCGCGGGCGCTCGCCGTGACTACCTCGACGAGTCGGGCGGCCGCTACGTGCACGTCATCGCCGACGGCGGGGTGGGCACGTCGGGCGACATCGTCAAGGCGCTCGCGATGGGGGCGGATGCCGTCATGCTCGGCGTCGCGCTCGCGCGCGCGACCGACGCGCCCGGCCTCGGGTACCACTGGGGACCGGAGGCGCACCACGCGAAGCTCCCGCGCGGTCGGCGCATGAAGGTCGAGCAGCTCGTCGACCTCGAGTCGGTGCTCTACGGCCCCGCCCCCGTCGCGGACGGCACGGCGAACCTCATCGGCGCGCTCCGCAAGTCCATGGCGACGACGGGGTACTCCGACCTCAAGGAGTTCCAGCGGGTCGAGGTCGTGGTCGCGCCCTACAACGGCGGATGAGCGTGACCGGTCGTTGAGCGAGCGAAGCGAGTCGAAACGCCCCGAGCCTTCGACAGGCTCGGGGACCGCGGGCGAGGTGGAGGTCTTCCCGCCGACCCTGCGGGAGGTGCTGCTGCGGCCGCGCTGGATCGCGATGCTCGGCCTGTGCCTCGTGGTCGCGGGCGTCTTCGCGTGGCTCGGGCAGTGGCAGCTGGGCCGCGCGCTTCAGACCGACCCGACGCCCCCCGGTGCGACGGAGGTCGTCCGGCCCATCGACGAGGTCGTCCAGCCAGGCGAGTACCTGACCGATTCGCTGATCGGGCAGCAGGTCGAGGTGAGCGGCTCGTTCGTGCCCGGTGACTTCCTCATCGTCTCCACGCGCTACAACGACGGCGACGAGGGGTATTGGGTGACCGGTCAGCTGCGCGTCGACGGGACGCCGGGGCCGACCTCGGTCGCCGTCGCGGTCGGCTGGGCCAAGACGATGGACGAGGCGCGGGCCGCGGCGGAGAAGCTCGAGAAGGATGCCGCCGCCGGCGGGTCGCCCGTGACCGTGCGGGGTCGTCTCATCGCCGACGAGGGGCCTGTCACGCCGCCGCGCGGCAGCGACCCCCAGACGATGACCCGCATGTCGCCCGCTGCGCTCCTCGGGCAGTGGCACGACGTCGACGGCCTCAGCGTGTACCGCCAGTACGTCGCCTCGCAGTCCGCGCCCGCCGGGCTCACCGACATCCACTCCTCCCCTCCCACCGAGGGCTCCGGCGTCAACTGGCTCAACATCTTCTACGCGATCGAATGGGCCGTCTTCGCGGGCTTCGCGTTCTATCTCTGGTACCGCCTCGCGAAGGACGCGTGGGAGAAGGAAGTCGAAGACCTCGAGGACCTGAAGGCATCCGCCTGAGCCGGCTGTCGGGCCGAAGCGGGGTCAGCCCTTCACGGCACCCTGCGTCACACCCTCCATCACCCACCGCTGCGTGAACAGGTACACGATGATCGCCGGCGCCATGGCCATGAGGTAGGACGCGAACGACACGTTGTAGTTGTTGCTGAACTGCGACTGGAACAGCGAGTTCACAACCGGCAGCGTCTGCAGCGCCGGGTCGGCGATGATGAGCGACGGCATCATGAAGTCGTTCCACGCGTACAGGAAGGCGAAGATTCCGATCGTCGCGCTCATCGGCGCCAGCAACGGGAAGATCATGTGCCAGAAGGTCTGCCACGTCGTCGCACCGTCGATGCGTGCGCTCTCCTCGAGCTCGAAGGGGATCGAGCGGAGGAACGCCGTGAACAGCAGCACGCTGAAGCTCAACTGGAACATCGTCGCCAGGATGATGACACCGGCGGGATTGGCGAGCCCCAGCAGACCCGTCATCTGCACCTGGGGCAGGGCGACGACGGGGAACGGGATGAACATCGCGGCGAGCAGATAGAAGAAGGAGAAACGGAAGAGCTTCCGGTCCCAGTTGCGGACGATCGCGTAGGACGCGAACGCGGCGAGGAAGATCGTCGCGGTGACCGTGCCGGCCGTGACGAGCACGGACATCGCGGCGCCCATCGGGAAGTTCGTGAGGTTCCAGGCCGCGACGAACCCCTCCACGCTGAACGGTGCGGGCAGCGAGAACGCGTTGCCGTCGACGGCCTGGGCGGTCGTCTTGAACGCCATCGTGACGGTGACGTACAGCGGCACAAGGACGGTGAGCGCGCAGAGGATGAGGAGGATGGTCGCGGTCCAGTTGACCCGCTCCATTCCGAGGCGCCGTCGCGCCGGTCGCGGCGCGACGCCTTCGAGGACTTCGGTCGCTCCGACAGTTTCGGCGACGAGAGCTGGCTGCACAGACATCAGAGGGCGTTCCTTCCGCGCGTGATCGAGAGTTGGAGCACGGCGATGATGACCGTGATGATGAAGAACACCGTCGCGTTGGCCATCTGGTAGGCGTAGTCGCCGGTGGTGAGACCCGAGACGACGGTCATCGCGATGCTGTACGTCGAGGTGCCCGGGCCGCCGCCCGTGAGGCCCTTGATGACGTCGTAGGCGTTGAGGAAGCCTTTGAAGCCGAGGATCACGTTGATCACGATGTAGCCGAACATGAGCGGCACCGTGATGCGGGTGAGCTGCTGGAACTTGGACGCTCCGTCGAGGTCGGCCGCCTCATACACGTCGCCCGGGATCGACAGGATGCCGGCGATGTAGATGAGCAGCGCTCCCGGGATCGCCTGCCAGGCCGTGACGATGACGATCGCGAGCCATGCCCAGTCCGGCTTGGCGAGGATGCTCTCCTGCAGCCAGGCGATGCCCGAGATCGTGCCGAATGCCGGCAGGGAGTTCGAGAACAGGAACTTGAAGACGAACGCGATGATGATCGCCGAGATCACCATCGGGATCACGAAGATCGTGCGCAGCGGCGTCTTGAGCCGGATCTGGGCCGTGAGTCCGACCGCCAGGAGGAGGGCGATCACGTTCACCAGGACGACGGTGACCAGCGAGAAGCCGAAGGTGAAGAGGTAGCTCTGGATGATGAGCGGGTCGCTCCACAGGGCGATGTAGTTGGTCAGCCCGATGAAGTTCCACTCCCCGAGCCCGATCGAGTTCGTGAAGCTGAAGAAGATGCCGATCACCGCCGGGACGGTGATCGCCAGCGTGAACAGCACCAGCGTCGGGAACAGGAACCAGTAGTAGACGGCGTCGACGCGGCCGCGCGGGCGGGCCTGTCCTGCTCGGCGTCTACCCTGCGTGACGATCGTCGTGGTGGTCGGCGAAGCCGTGGTGGTTGCCATGAGGGACTCCTTCGTTCCCGGTCACTGCTGTCGGTAGGCGAGCCGCGCGTAGTCGGCGTCGATGTTGCTGAGGATGCGCTGCGGGTCGCTGCCGAGCATGATGGCCTGCACGTAGTTCATGATCGGGATGGCGCGGGGCACGAGCTGGGTCGAGCCCTGGTACATCTCGCCGGCATCGATGTACTTCTGGAGACCGAGGATCCGCGTGTCCGTGACGGGCGGGGCGTCCTTGGTCGGCAGGAAGCCCAGCTGCGACTCGTTGTACGCCTGGATGACCTCCGGCTGGTACAGGTACTCGAGGAAGGCGCGGGCGGCGGCCTGGTGCTTGGAGGCTTCCGGGATCCACGCGGCGAGGTCCATGTTGATGCGGGCCTTGAGGTCTTTCGGGTCGTCGGTGACGGGCAGCGGGAACATCCCCAGCTGCAGGTCGGGAGCCGCCTTCGCGATCTCGCCGAAGGCCCAGGGGCCCTGCATGTACATCGCGGCTTCGCCCTTGGCCATCGCCGTGTTGCCGTCGCCGTATCCGCGGCTCGGGGCGTCCTGATTGACGTAGGCGGCCAGCTCGAGCATCTTGTCGACGGGCTCGGCCTGATCCTTCTGGAACGACACCGGAGAATTCGGTCCGACGTTCGTGCCTTCCTTCGCGAGGTCGTCGAAGAACGTGACGGTGTCGAGCGTGCCGCCGACCGTGTAGTCGTACCAGCCCTGGCCGATCGTCCAGCTGTCGGCGAAGGTGCCGTAGAACGGCGTCACCCCCGCCTCCTCGAGCGTCTTGCACACCGTGATGAGCTCGTCCCAGGTGGTGGGCACCTCGAGGTTGTTGTCCGCGAAGATCTGCTTGTTGTAGATGACCGCGGCGCCCATGATCGAGTACGGGATCGCGCTCGTGCGGCCCGGGCAGTCGCCGAACTGCTCCATGAACGGCTTCAGGTCCTCGCGGACGCTCTGGGCCGCCGTGGTGCCTGAGAGGTCGGACATCGCGCACCGCTGGATGAACCGCGCGGTCTCCTGGTTGTAGTTGTTGAGAGCGATGTCGGGCGGATCGCCGCGCACGAACCCCGCCGAGACGGCATCGATGCCCGACGTGTCGAGCACGACCGTCACCTTGTCCTGCGAGGCGTTGTACTTGGCCACGAGGTCTCGCATGTACGGGATCGCCTCGGGCTTGGCGAACGCGAACCGGATCGTCTCGCGACCGTCGGAGCTGCACCCCGCGAGCGCCGCGCCGGCGAGAGCGAGTGCGAGGAGAAGACCCCCCGCGCGTGTCAGTCGATTCATGGATGCAGGCACTTCCTCGTCCCCTTCCGCCCGGCAACGGGAGGCATGAGTTTGTTGAGTGATTAGATAAATGCTCCGAATCAAGTCGGATGCGTTCATAATGCAGTGACGGAGGGGAAAGGTCAAGAGTCATGTCCAAGACGCTGCTCCCGGCGGCTCCGCTGCGGGCCGAGAGTCTCGGCGCGGTCCTGTCGTTCGCGTGGGACGCAGGACCGTTCACAGCGACGGATGCGATGACCGTCGGGTACACCCGCTCGACCACGATCGATCTCATCGACGAACTGATCGATCGCGGCCTGGTGCGCGAGCTCCCGAACGCGCGCACCGCGGGCGAATACAGCAAGGGCCGGCCGGCGCGGCGCTTCGAGCTGGATGCCTCGTACGGCGTCGTGGTCGGGGTCGACGCCGGTCGCGGCCACGTCGCCGCCACGATCGCGGATCTCGTGGGTCGGGAACTGCTGCGCCATCACCTGACCCTCGACCCCGAGAACGACAGCGAGTCGGTGCGGAGGGCGGCGGTTCAGCGGGTCGTCGACGAGGCGCTGGAGAAGGCCGGCATCCCGGACGAGCGGGTCGTGGCGATCTGCGTCGGAGTTCCCGCCCCGGTCGATGCCGATGGCGTGTCGCCCGCTGGTCGCGGCGGCTTCTGGTCTCGGATGAACCCCGGCTTCCGTGACATGTTCCCGGCCGTTCCCGCCGTCGAGGTGATGAACGACGCGTCGCTCGCGGCGGTCGCCGAGGGGGCCGTCGGAGCCGGTCGAGGCTGCCTGAACTACGTCGCCCTGCTCGCCGGCGAGCGGCTGGGCGCCGGCGTGGTCATCGACGGCCGTGTGCTGCGGGGCGCCAACGGCGGTGTCGGCGAGATGGCCGGATTCGACCACGTCGCCGGGGTCGGCGGCGCGTGGGGGCTCGGCTACCGCGTGGCCGAGTGGGCGAGAGCCGAGGTCCGCGACGGCGTCATCCGCCGCGGCACACCCCTCGCGCAGCTGCCCACCGAGGAGATCACGGGCCGGGCGGTGCTCGAGCTCGCGCGCGACGGAGACGCGGATGCCGCGCGCATCGTCGAGCGCGCGGGAGAGCTCCTCGCCACGATCACCGGCGTGCTGGACAACTTCTTCGACCCGTCGCGCATCATCCTCTCGGGGGCCATCTCGGAGGGCGCGGACCAGATCCTCGAGGCCGCGATCCGTCATCTCCCCGATCGCGTCGACCTGCCGACCCCTCTGCTGGTGGGATCGGAGCTCGGTGGCGACGTCGTCTCGACGGGGGCGATCTTTCAGGCGATCGAGGCGGCGCGCGGCGTCGTGCTCGGGCTGACGACCGTCGTCCGGAACGCCGGCTGAGGGCCGGAAACCGGCCCCGCGGGCCGCGGCTAGACTGGAGTCCATGCCCGCCGCCCCCAAACTCGCCTCGTTCCCGGCGATCCGCGGTGCGCTGCGGTTCTACCAGATCTGCTCGATCATCACGGGCACGATGCTGCTGCTCCTGTGCGCCGAGATGATCGTGAAGTACGTGTTCGGCTACGAGCTGTTCTTCGGCGGATCCGGTGGATTCCTCTGGTTCGCGCCCGTCATCGAGGGGCCGAACGGCCACGAGTCGACCGGAAACGGCCTCAACCTGTCGCTCGGCATCCTCGTCGCGCACGGCTGGTTCTACGTCGTCTACCTCTTCTCGTGCTTCCGCGTGTGGAGCCTCATGCGCTGGCACTTCAGCCGCTTCCTGCTCCTCGCAGCGGGCGGCATCGTGCCGTTCCTGTCGTTCTTCCTCGAGGCGCGCGTCGCGCGCGATGTGAAGCGCTACCTCGCCGAGCGCGAGGCGGCCGAAGCCACCCACGATCTCGCGAAGCACTCCACGCTCACGCAGACCATTCCCACCGAGCAGCGCGAGCGCCCGCTCATCTGATCCGCTCCGACCGAAGGCAGCCGTTGACCGAGCAGACCGAGACCTCCCAGCGACCCGTCCTCGTCGTCGATTTCGGCGCGCAGTACGCGCAGCTCATCGCGCGACGCGTCCGCGAAGCGGGCGTCTACAGCGAGATCGTGCCGCACACGGCGTCGGCCTCCGACATCGCCGCGAAGAACCCCGTCGGCATCATCCTCTCCGGCGGGCCGTCGTCGGTCTACGAGGAGGGCGCACCCGCCCTCGACACCGGGGTCTTCGACCTCGGCGTGCCGACGCTCGGCATCTGCTACGGCTTCCAGGTCATGGCGCAGGCGCTCGGCGGAGAGGTCGCGAACACCGGGCTCCGCGAGTACGGGGCGACGGATGCCTCGGTCACGGGCGACGGCGGTGTGCTGCTCGCCGGTCAGCCGGCCGAGCAGAACGTGTGGATGAGTCACGGCGACCAGGTGTCGCGCGCCCCCGAGGGCTTCGACGTGCTCGCCTCGACGCCGGCCACGCCCGTCGCCGCGTTCGGCAGCGATGAGCGTCGCCTGTACGGCGTGCAGTGGCATCCCGAAGTGAAGCACTCCGACCACGGGCAGCGCGTGATCGAGAACTTCCTGCACCGCGCCGCCGGGCTTCCCGCCGACTGGAACAGCGGCAACGTCATCGCCGAGCAGGTCGCGCGCATCCGGGAGCAGGTCGGGTCGGGACGCGTGCTCTCCGCGCTCTCGGGAGGCGTCGACTCCGCCGTCTCGACGGCGCTCGTCCACGAGGCCGTGGGCGACCAGCTCGTCGCCGTCTTCGTCGACCACGGACTCCTCCGCAAGGGCGAGCGCGAGCAGGTCGAGAACGACTACGTCGCCTCGACGGGCGTGCGGCTCGTGACGGTGGACGCCCGCGAGCAGTTCCTCACCGCCCTCGCCGGGGTCAGCGACCCCGAGCAGAAGCGCAAGATCATCGGTCGCGAGTTCATCCGCGCCTTCGAGCAGGTGCAGGCCGATCTCATCGCCGAAGCGGCGGCCGAGGGCGAGCCGATCCGCTTCCTCGTGCAGGGCACGCTCTACCCCGACGTCGTCGAGTCGGGCGGCGGCACGGGCACGGCGAACATCAAGTCGCACCACAACGTCGGCGGCCTCCCGGAAGACCTGCAGTTCGAGCTCGTCGAGCCGCTGCGCACCCTCTTCAAAGACGAGGTCCGGGCGATCGGCCGCGAGCTCGGCCTCCCCGAGGTCATCGTCTCGCGCCAGCCGTTTCCGGGCCCCGGCCTCGGCATCCGCATCGTGGGTGAGGTCACCGCTGACCGCCTCGAGATTCTGCGTGATGCCGACGCGATCGCGCGCGAGGAGCTGACGAGGGCCGGACTGGACGGCGAGATCTGGCAGTGCCCCGTCGTGCTGCTCGCCGACGTGCGCTCCGTCGGTGTGCAGGGCGACGGCCGCACGTACGGCCACCCCATCGTGCTCCGCCCGGTCTCGTCGGAGGACGCCATGACCGCCGACTGGACGCGCCTGCCCTACGACATGCTGTCCAGGATCTCGAACCGCATCACGAACGAGGTGCGCGAGGTCAACCGCGTGGTGCTCGACGTCACGTCGAAGCCCCCGGGGACCATCGAGTGGGAGTGAGCTGAAGGGCCGGAGTCGTGGACTCCGGCCCTTCGCCGTTTCGCCGCGTCCCCCGGCGTGCCGGACTCCGGCCCTTCGCCGTTTCGCCGCGTCCCCCGGCGTGCCGGACTCCGGCCCTTCGCCGTTTCGCCGCCCGCCCGGCGTGCCGGACTCCGGCCCCGCGCCGTTTCGCCGCCCGCCGGCGTGCCGAACTCCGGCCCTTCGCCCTTTCGCCGCCCGCCCGGCGTGCCGAACTTCGGCTGGATGTGACGAGAGTGGGCTACGGCGGCCGGTTTCACGGTGTGTCGTCACAGCGAGCCGGAGTCGCGCACGCCTCGACGACGGCTCCTCCGCCCACGGCAGAGCCGCCGCCGGCAGAACCGGCCCCGCGGCATCCCCGACCGACGCAGGCTGGGGGCATGGCTGAAGAAGGCAAGATCCCGCAGTTCGGGGCCGAGGCGCGACGCGAGCTGTTCCACCAGCGCGTGCTCGTGCTCGACGGCGTCCTCGACGACGACAACGGCACCCTCATCGCGACGCAGCTGCTGGCGCTCGCGGCGGAGGACGAGGCATCCGACATCGCCCTCTGGATCCACTCGCCCGGCGGCTCGGTGCCGTCGATGCTCGCGATCCGCGACGTGATGCGGCTCATCCCCAACGACGTGGCAACCCTCGCGGTGGGCCTCGCGTGCAGCGCCGGGCAGTTCCTGCTGTCGGCCGGCACGCCGGGCAAGCGCCGAGCCCTGCCGCACGCGCGCATCCTGATGCATCAGGGCTCCGCCGGCATCGGCGGATCGGCGGGGGAGGTCGAGGTGCAGGCCGACGACCTCCGCCACATGCGTGACACGGTGCTCGGCATCATCGCGGCCGACACGGGTCAGCCGGTCGAGCGCGTCTTCGAGGACTCCCTGCACGACCGGTGGTACACGGCGCAGCAGGCCCTCGACTACGGCTTCATCGACGGCATCGTGACCGACTTCGCGCAGGTCGTCCCCCGTCGCCGGCGATCGACGGGCCTCGGTGTCGAGGCGGTGGCGGCATGAGCTCGTACACGATCCCGAACGTCGTGGCGCAGCATCCACGGGGCGACCGCATCATGGACGTCTACTCGCATCTGCTCGCGGAGCGCGTCGTCTACCTCGGCACGGGGATCGACGCGGGCGTCGCGAACGCGCTGATCGCGCAGCTGCTGCACCTCGACGCCGACAATCCCGACCGCGACATCCAGCTCTACATCAACTGCGAGGGCGGCGACCCGGCCGCGATGCTCGCGATCTACGACACGATGCAGCACGTGCGCCCGGACGTCGCGACGACGGTCGTGGGCCAGGCCATCGGCGTCGGCGCGGTCATGCTCGCCGCGGGTGCACACGGCAAGCGCGCAGTGCTGCCCCACGCGCGCGTCGTGCTGCATCAGCCCGCGGGGCAGGGGCGCGGGGCGATCCCCGACCTCATCCTGCAGGCCGACGAGCTCGTCCGGGTGCGGGGCGACGTCGAGCAGATCCTCGCGCTGCATACCGGGAAGGATGCCGCGCAGCTGCGCGCCGACACCGACCGCGACCGCGTCTTCACGGCCGCCGATGCCGTGGCGTACGGCCTGGCCGACCGTGTGCTCGAGCGGGCCGGGGCTCAGGCGGCGAGGGTGTAGGCGGCGCGGACGCCGACGACCGCGCGCTCTGCCGTGCGCAGGCGCAGGTCGTCGGCGACCGATGCGGTCAGCTCGACGAGCGTCACCTCGAGGGCCCCCGCGACGGCGGCGATCATCTCGCTCGAAGGCTCCTTGAGGCCCCGTTCGATCTCGGACAGGTACTGGGGGGAGACGCCCGCGCGCTCGGCCGTGTCCGCGAGACGCTCGCCGCGCTCGTGTCGGAGGCGGCGGAGCAGGTCGCCGAGGGCGTCGCGCCACAGGGGCTCGGGCGCGCGCGGGGCCGGCTTCTTCGTGGGCAGCGGGATGATCTCGGCCATGGCCTCACGTTAGGCCTGGGCCCGCGCGGAGTCCCAGCGCTTCCGCTCAGAGCAGAACGCCGCATGGGGGAGGATGGACCGGTGACCGACCTCCTGCCGGACGCCCGCTACCTCGTGCTCGCGAGCCGCCTGCTGCCCGACCGCGACGGCGGCTTCACGATCTCGGTGCTGCGCCGCGCGCTCGACATGGCCGCGGCCGGCGCCGCGCCGCTGCTGCTCACGATCGACCCGGGCGAGACGGCCGACCACGATGCCGATCGCGCGGAGTGGGTACGGCGCGGGCTCCTTCCCACGCCCGACGGGTTGCGCAACCTCTTCGACGATGCGCGCTCCGACCCGACGTGGCTGCGCTCGGCGGCTCTCGCCGGGCCGATTCCCGAGAGCGAGTGGCCGTACCGCCAGATCCGGGATGCCTCGGGCGCGACCGTGCTCGAGCTCCCCGTCGTGTCCGGCGACCCGGCATGGCACCTGACCGACGCGCCCGTCCGCGTGTGGGGCGACGACGGGCCCATCGGATGGCTTCCGGGCTATGGCGGGCTCTACCGGGCGTGGGTCGATGCGGTCGCGGCGGAGTCCGATGAGCCGGTCGTACTCCTGTGCGAAGCGCGTCAGGTCGGTGAGGCGCTCGTCGCCGACCGCGAGCCGGCCCTGGCGCCCGGCATCCGGATCCTGCACACGACCCACGCGTGCCATGTGCTCGCGCCCTTCGACTGGGATTCGCCGATGGATGCCGCGTGGGAGCGCTGGTTCTCCGTCGCCGATCGGTTCGACGGCGTGCTGTGGCTGACCCCGACTCAGCAGGCCGATGTCGAGCGGCGGATCGGCGACGGCATCCGCTCCGCCGTCGTGCCGCACCCCGCGCCGCAGACGCCCGCTGTCGCGCCGAGGCCGGTGCCGGGGCGCATCCTCGTGCTCAACTCCCTCATTCCGCGCAAGCGGGTCGATCACGTCGTGCGCGCGTTCGCCGCGCTGCGCGCGACGCGCCCGGAGGCCCACCTGCACATCTACGGCGACGGCGCGCAGCGAGAGGAGCTGGCCGCTCTCGCCGAGGAGCTCGGTGTCTCGGATGCCGTCGAACTCCGCGGCCACACGTCCGACCCGTCCGCTGCCTGGGCCGAGGCGGATGTCTTCGTGCTCGCCAGCACGAACGAGGGTCAGCCGCTCGTCGTGCTCGAGGCGCTCGCGGCGGGGGTGCCGGTCGTGAGCTACGACATGCCGTACGGGCCGCGGGACACGCTGGCGCGGGGCGGGGGCGTGCTCGTCCCCGACGGCGACGTCGAGGCGCTCGCGGCTGCGCTCGGCGATGTCATCGGCGACCGCGCGCTGCGCGACCGGCTCTCGTCCGAGGGGCGCGCGGCCGCGGCCGAGATGGATCCGCCGGCCTCCATGCGTGCGCTCGGCGCCGCCGTGCGCGCGGCGCTCGACGAGCCCGTGGCGCGTCCGGGGCGCTGACCCGCGTCGCGCCCTCGCGGGCCGCTGGCCTCGCGGCGCCGTCTCGGTGCGGCCACGCGCTACGGCACGGTAGCTTCTACCCGGAGGTCGCAATGGCGCAGAACACCCGGGAGCTGCTCGACGTCATCCTGGTGCACGAGGATCCGGTCGCGCGCAATCGGCTCATCACGCAGTGCTACCGCGACATCGCCGATCAACTCGCGCTCGTCGTGGGCAGGCGAGACCTCAACTGGTTCGCGTTCGGCGCGTGGGCGAGCGGCACGGCCGGAGCAGCCATCCGCGGCGAGAGCATCCCGGTCGACTTCGGCACGTCGCGCAACGTCGCGGCGGGCAACCTCGCGATCATCGCGGACGTCGCCCCGGCCGCCATGCGCTGGCTCGACGAGGTCGAGCTCGACGGCGGCCCGACGACGGACGCCCTCGAGCGGGCGCTCGCCGATCCGCTCTTCGAGCGCGCGTCCAAGCTGGCCGACGCGATCCGCTGCTATCACGATGCGGCGCTGCTGCTGCCCGATGCCGCGACAGACCCGGTCCGCGACAAGCTCGCCGCGGAGCTCATCCTCCTCGGCAACATCCGCATGGGCGAGCACGAGCAGACCGTCGTCGACGGGTTCATCGACGCCGCGATGCCGTTCGGCGGCCCGTTCGGTCTCATCACGACGCGCTTCATCGCGATCGAGACGCCCGACGGCGACATCGACGTCTGCCGCGACGTGCTCGCGCCCGCCTACCTTACCGACGAGCTGTTCCCGGCTGTGCTGCTGGAGCTCGAGCACGACGAGCTGCGCGCCGCGTGCGATGCCTTCGGGCAGTCGCGCGGCGCGGAGTCGTCGGCGTCCAACGCGCTGCGGTGGGAGGACTACGACGACCGGATGGGCTTCATCCTGACGTTCTTCCGGGCCTACCAGCGCGACGCACGGTTCTTCGACGTGCCGGCGAGGTATCTGCCTGAGCTTCTCGACGGGGCGGGGTGAACCGTGTGCACGAACTCAGCATGTTCTGACGGCGAGAGCCGGTGCAGACGGCGTGTCGCGCCCTGCCCGCACTGATCTTGAGGAGTTGGTGCACGGCGCCACCTGATCATTCGCGGCCGGGCCAGACCTTCCCCGCCCACGGGTCGTAGTCCGCCAGGAGCGGGCCCTGCTCGGGACGCTCCGCCTCGGGGACGTGCTGAAGGTTGATGCGCACGCGATACCAGAGCGAGCTCGAGCCGCGCATGCCGTCGATCATGACGTCGGCGGGGCTCAGGTGCGCGACGACGTCGGGGTGCTGCTCGTTCCAGGTCTGCAGAGCCGAGAGCGCTTCCGACTTGAGCTTCGTGCGGGCGACCTCGATGAGCGGCATGGTCGAGACGCGCCGGCCCGAGCCGTCACCGGCGCGCGGCGGCTTCTCGGCGGGGCCGAGCTCTTTTGCGAGGCCGAGCAGTCCGTCCAGCGTGCCGACGGCGTCGTCGATGCCCGCGTGCGGATCGCCGAGCTCCGCGAAGCGCGCGGGAACCGTCAGCACCGTGAACTCCTCCGGGCGGCGCGTGCGCACCTCGTCCCAGTCGAGGGGCGTCGAGACACGCGCATCCGGAAGCGGACGGATCGAATAGGCGGATGCCACCGTGCGGTCCTTCGCGTTCTGGTTGAAGTCCACGAACACGCTCTCGCCGCGCTCCTCCTTCCACCACCGGGCTGTCGCGAGTCCCGGCGCGCGGTTCTCGACCTCGCGCGCGAGGGTCTCGGCGGCAAGGCGCACGTCGCGGTAGTCCCACTGCGGGGCGATGCGCACCAGGATGTGCATGCCGCGCGAGCCGCTCGTCTTCGGCCAGCCCGTGAGACCGTAGTCGTCGAGCACCTCCCGGGCGACCATCGCGACGTCGACGATCTGCGACCAGTCGACCCCCGGCATGGGGTCGAGGTCGATCCTCAGCTCGTCGGGGTGGTCGAGGTCTTCCGCGCGCACGGGATGCGGATTGAGGTCGAGGCATCCGAGATTCACGACCCACGCGAGGCCCGCGGCATCCCGGATCACCGCCTCCTCGGCCGAGCGGCCGGACGCGTAATGCAGCGTTGCGGTCTCGATGAAGTCCGGGTGGTTCTCGTCGACGCGCTTCTGGAAGAACGGCTCGGCGTCGATGCCCTTCACGAAGCGCTTGAGCACCATCGGCCGCCCGCCCGCGCCGCGGAGGGCGCCTTCGGCGACGGCGAGGTAGTACTGCACGACGTCGAGCTTCGTGAGACCGGGCTCGGGGAAGACGATCTTGTCGGGGCTCGAGACGCGCACCTCGCGTCCCTCCACGTCGAGGAAGGTCTCTTTGCGTGCGGGGCTCACGCGCCCCACGTTACGGCGGTGATGGATGCCGCGGCCAGGCCTTGCGCCACGCGAAAAGGCCGCCCCCGGAGGGACGGCCTTCTCGTGGAACGCGAACTGCTAGTTGCTGCCGCGCAGGATCGCGAGGATGCGGAGGATCTCGATGTACAGCCAGACGACCGTCACCATGATGCCGAAGCCGCCGAGCCAGCCGAACTGGCGCGGAGCGCCGTTGCGGACGCCCTGCTGGATCTGGTCGAAGTCGAGCACGAGCGAGTACGCCGCCATGATCACGACGAGGACGCCGATGATGAGGCCGAGCGGGATGCCGAAGACCTGGACGCTGTAGATGCCGAAGGGTCCGGCGCTGTCGGGACCGCTGAATGCGCCGAACATCATCATCACGACGTTGATGAGGGCGAACACGAGGTAGCCGATCATCGCGATCATGAAGACCTTGGTCGCACGCTTCGACGCGCGTACCTTGCCGCTCGCGAAGAGGGCGAGGGTGACGCCGACGACGGCGAGCGTCGCGACCGTCGCCTGCACGACGATGCCGGGCCAGATGAACTCGAAGTACGCCGAGATGGCGCCGACGAAGACACCCTCGAACAGGGCGTAGCCGAAGATCAGCGCGGGGCGCACCTTCTTGCGCGACGTGAAGGCGACGACCATCGCGAGGACGAAGCCGACGAGGGCGCCGATCGTCCACGGCACGAACGACACGCTCGTCGCCGCGGCGGGGTCGACGGCTCCGCCGAGGGTCCACACCCAGCCGACAGCCGCGCCGACGAGGAGGACGACGAAGAGGGCGAGCGTCTTGAGGACGGTGTCCTCGACAGTCATCCGGCCGGTGTCGATCGCGTTCGCCGGCGGGGCGGCGAACGCGCCTTCGAGCTGCGCCTGGGTCGCGGCATCCACTCCCGCCTGTGCGGTCGATGCGTACTGCGTCGGCGCGCCGAACTGGGCCGCCTGCGGCCCGCCCGGGTAGGTCTTGACGGCCTTGGGGTCTTGGAAGGCCGGGTTGTTGAATGCGGGGTTTGCCGAGGCCATGCTCGATCACACTCCAGTTGTCGGTAGCAGCGAGGTGCTGTGGCCTCCACGATAACCGATAGGGTGTCGGGCCCTACCGCCCGGCGCTGAGAGACCTCTTTGAGCCTTGATGCCGCACCGCCGGCGCGGAGCGCGACGGGTACCGTGGGGGGATGCCGCGCTCTCGCCCGCTCGTCATCGGGCATCGCGGTGCGCCGGGGTATCGACCCGAGCATTCCCGGTCGTCGTACGCCCTCGCGCTCGCGATGGGCGTCGACGCGGTCGAGCCCGACGTCGTCGTCTCGCGCGACGGCGTGCTCGTCGTGCGGCACGAGAACGAGATCGGCTCGACGACGGACGTGTCGACCAGGCCAGAGTTCGCCGACCGGCGCACGACGAAGACCGTCGACGGCGAAGACCTCACGGGGTGGTTCACGGAGGACTTCACGTGGGACGAGCTCGCGACGCTGCGCTGCCGCGAGCGGCTGCCCGCGATCCGGCAGACGAGCGCGTCGTTCGACGATCAGCAGCCGGTGCTGCGCCTGCGCGACGTGCTCGACCTCGTGCGGGAGGGATCCCTCGAGCAGGGCCGCGAGATCGGCGTTGTGCTCGAGATCAAGCACGCGACCTACTTCGCCCGGGCGGGATGGGACGTCGCGGCCCTCGTGGAGGCCGAGCTGCGTGCCGCGGGCTGGGCGAACGGCGAGCTGCCGCTCGTCATCGAGTCGTTCGAGTCGACAGTCCTGACGCAGCTCAGGCAACGAGGCATCCGCGGCTCTTCCGTCTACCTGCTCGAGGCGGACGGCCGGCCGTTCGACCTCGTCGCGGCGCACGGCAAGGCTGCGCCGACCTATCAGGAGACGGCGGCCCCCGCGGGCCTCGACGCCCTCGTCGGGGTCGTCGACGGCATCAGCGTCGACAAGCGCATGATCCTCGCCCCCGACCGGCTCGGTCGCGCGTCGGGTCCGTCGCGCGTCGTCGCCGACGCGCACGAGCGCGGCCTGCAGGTCTTCACGTGGACCTGCCGCCCAGAGAACGCCTTCCTCATCGCGCAGTTCCGCGGGCGCGGCGGCCGCAGCGCGTTCGGCGATTGGGAGGGCGAGTGGTCGGTGATCCGGGATGCCGGTGTCGACGGCGTCTTCGTCGACCACGCCGACCTCGGGGTGGGCTTCTTCCGCTGACGCACTGCTCGCAGTTCTACGATGAGTGGCGTGACGTCCGGTGCGACCCGGCGCACGCGCGCTCCACGACGGAAGGCATCCGGAGGGCGGTGTCGCCCCGCATCCGACTCACCCTGACGAATGGAAGGGGGTGAGCACATGGCTGAGACCCTTCTCCGCCCCGGCGACGAGCTGACGGCGACGGTCACGGCGACGAAGCCCTTCGGCGTCTTCGTGCGCGCGGACTCAGGAGTCGACGGACTCGTCCGCGGTGCTCGCGCAGAAGTCGGCGCGAGCATCCGCATCCGAGTCGTCGAGTTCGACGACGTCGAGCACCGCTTCAGCGCCGTCGCCGTCTGATCGAACGGCTCCGAGCTGTCGGGGGGTCCGGCGCCCCTCGCGGGTGTCGGCCCCTCGACACGCTCGGGGACCTACCGCCTGCGTGCCATGAATGCCGCCCCCGGCGGGGCGGCCCGCCGACGCCGCACGGGACGCGGGTAGCGTGACGAGGGTGACGCAGGCGGGCATCGAGGCATCCCGGATCGACGAGGACCTCGTGCGCGCGCTCCTCCGCGAGCAGTTCCCGGACTGGGCGGGGCTCGCCGTGCGGGCCGTCGAGCCCGGCGGCAATGATCACCGCACCTTCCGCCTCGGCGACGAGCTGAGCGTGCGGCTGCCGAGCGCGCCGGGATATATGCCGCAGGTCGCGAAGGAGCAGGCCTGGCTGCCCCGCCTCGCACCCGCGGTCCCGCTTCCCATCCCGGTGGTGCGCGCGAAGGGGGAGGCGTGCGACATCTTCCCGGCGCCGTGGTCCGTCTACGGGTGGCTCCACGGCGAGCCGCTGGCCGCGGCATCCATCGACGATCCCGTGCGTCTCGCGGTCGACCTCGCGGGCTTCCTCGTCGCCCTGCGAGGTGTCGACCCGGCCGGCGGTCCCCGGCCCGGCCTGCACAGCGCGTATCGGGGCGCGCCCGTCGCGCACTGGGACGACGAGGTGCGCGACATCCTCAACCGCCTCGACGGTGCCGAGCGCGATCGAGCCGCGGGCACCTGGCGCGACGCGGTCGTCGCCCCGGACGCCGAGTCAGCGGCGTGGCTGCACGGCGATGTCGCCGTGAGCAATCTGCTGGTGCGCGACGGCGCACTCGCCGCGGTCATCGACTTCGGCTGCTCGGCGGTCGGCGACCCCGCGTGCGACACCGTGATCATCTGGACGCACTTCCGGGGCGCCGCCCGCGAGGCGTTCCGGCGGGAGTACGACGTCGACGAGGCCACGTGGGCGCGCGGCCGCGGGTGGGCGCTGTGGAAGGCGCTCATCATGCTCACCAACAAGCCGCCTGCGCAGCGCGCGCTCGCGCGTCACGTGCTCGACGAGCTCTTCGCGGGGGTGTGAGCCGGCTGCTCGCGCTGCGTCAGGTCGTAGGAGGGCTGGCGCGCCGCCCGCACCCACCGATAGCTGCCGGCACCCGGGATGGGGCGCACGACGGCGTCGAAGCGCAGGTCGTCGGCCCGGTCGGGTGCCTCTCGCAGCGACAGATCGGCGAAGGGATGCCATTTCCTGGCGGGTCCCGCGTGGTAGAGGCGCAGTCGCCACTCGCCGTCGCTGAGTGCCGCGTCGAGCGGCTGCCCGCCCGCGGCGAGATCCGGCGGCGTGAGCGTCCGGGCGCATACGAGCACGGGACCGGACGGCCCCCGATAGGGCACGAGCGTGCCGAGCGTCGCGCGCGCCGGTGAGCGGTGCGGCACGAGCATGAAGCGTCCGGGCACGCCGAAGCCCGTCGATGCGAGCTCGAGGTCGGCGGGGCGTCCTCCCACGTCGAGCCGCAGCGCGAGGCCGATGATGTCGGGGAAGACCGGGGGGAGTCCGATGCCCCGTGAGAGACGCGCGACGACGGGCACCGAGGCATCCCGCTCTCCGTCGATCCACACGATGCCGGAGCGCACCGGGTTTCCGAGCCACGTGATCCGGCCCTCCAGCATGCGGCCGCGCGCGTGGATGGGGCGGGGTCGTCGCACGAGAAGAAGGGTCGCGAACAGCAGGCGCAGGACTCGTCCCGCCGCGCGTGAGATCGCCATGAGCATGCGCGCAGTATCGCCACTCGCTCCGTCGAGACGGCATGGGTTGCCTCGGAGCGGCGGGCACGCTAACCGTTCCGCCCGCCGCCCCGCGGCCCCGCCGCCCCGCCGCCCAGCAGGCTCGTCAGCCGCTGACGACGTCGGTCGTCTTCGCGAGGCGCAGCCAGGTGTCGACGACGGTGTCGGGATTGAGCGAGACCGATTCGATGCCCTGCGCAACGAGCCATTCGGCCAGGTCGGGGTGGTCGCTCGGCCCCTGACCGCAGATGCCGATGTATTTGCCCTGCCGACGGCACGCCTCGATCGCGAGCGAGAGCAGCTTGAGCACGGCGGGGTCGCGCTCGTCGAACGTGTCCGCGACGAGCGAGCTGTCGCGGTCCAGGCCCAGAGTCAGCTGCGTCATGTCGTTGGAGCCGATCGAGAAGCCGTCGAAGAACTCGAGGTAGTCGTCGGCGAGGAGGGCGTTGGTGGGCACCTCGCACATCATGATGACCTTGAGGCCGTTGACGCCTCGGCGCAGCCCGTTCTCGGCGAGGAGCTCGACGACGGCGTGCCCCTCGCCCACGGTGCGGACGAACGGCACCATGACCTGCACGTTGGTGAAGCCCATCTCGTCTCGCACGTGGCGCAGCGCCTCGCACTCCATCTCGAAGCACGCGCGGAAGTCGGGGGAGATGTACCGCGAGGCGCCGCGGTACCCGATCATCGGGTTCTCCTCGTCGGGCTCGTAGCGCTCGCCGCCGATGAGGTTGGCGTACTCGTTGGACTTGAAGTCGCTCATCCGCACGATCACGGGCTCGGGCGCGAACGCGGCCGCGATCATCGCGACGCCTTCGGCGACGCGCTTGACGAAGTAATCGCGCGGAGAGTCGTACGCCGCGATGCGCTCGGCGATCTCGCCGCGCAGCTCGTCGGGGAGCGTCTCGAACTCGAGCAGCGCGCGGGGATGGATGCCGATCTGGCGGTTGATGATGAACTCGAGGCGTGCGAGCCCGACGCCCCGGTGCGGGAGACGCGAGAACGAGAAGGCCTGGTCGGGGGTGCCGACGTTCATCATGATCTTGACGGGCGCCTCGGGCATCTTGTCGAGGTGGGTCTCCTCCTCGACGAAGTCGAGCAGGCCGTCGTACACGAACCCGGTGTCGCCCTCGGCGCAGGAGACGGTCACGGGGGTGCCGTCGGTGAGGGTGCGGGTGGCGTCGCCCGTTCCGACGACGGCCGGGATGCCGAGCTCGCGGGCGATGATGGCCGCGTGGCACGTGCGCCCGCCGCGGTTCGTGACGATCGCCGCGGCGCGCTTCATGATCGGCTCCCAGTCGGGATCGGTCATGTCGGCCACGAGCACGTCGCCCGTCTGGAACGACGCCATCTGCGAGATGTCGGTGAGCACGCGCACGGGCCCCGCGCCGATGCGCTGCCCGATCGCGCGACCGGCGACGGCGACCGTGCCCCGCTCGCGCAGCCGGAAGCGGCGGATCACGTTCGCCGAGGCGCGGGAGACGACGGTCTCGGGGCGGGCCTGCAGGATGTACAGCTGCCCGTCGACGCCGTCCTTGCCCCACTCGATGTCCATCGGACGCCCGTAGTGCTCCTCGATCACGAGTGCCTGGCGGGCGAGCTCCTCGATCTCGGCATCCGTGATCGAGAACTGCGACCGGGCCAGATCGGGAACGTCGACGAACGCGGTGCTCGACCCGGCCTCGCGGCTGTCGGTGTACCGCATCGCGATCGCCTTCTCGCCGACCGAGCGCTTGAGCACGGCGGGGCGCCCCGCGCGCAGCGCGGGCTTGGAGACGTAGAACTCGTCGGGGTTCACGGCGCCCTGCACGACCGCCTCACCCAGGCCGTACGAGCTGGTCACGAACACCGCCTGGTCGAAGCCCGACTCCGTGTCGACCGTGAACATGACGCCGGACGCGCCGACGTCGGAGCGGACCATCCGCTGCACGCCGGCCGAGAGGGCGACGTCGTCGTGGGCGAAGCCGTGGTGCGCGCGGTAGGCGATCGCCCGGTCGTTGTACAGCGAGGCGTACACGGCGCGGACCGCGGCGAGCACGTTGTCGACGCCCCCGACATTGAGGAACGTCTCCTGCTGGCCGGCGAACGACGCATCGGGAAGATCCTCCGCCGTCGCCGACGAGCGCACCGCCCACGTCACGGTGTCGGGCTCGGCATCCGTCGCGACCAGGCGATCGTAGGCGGAACGGATGTCGCGCTCGAGGTCGTCGGGAAGCGGGTGCTCCTCGATCCAGGCGCGGATCTCGGTGCCCACGTGGGTGAGCCGGGTGACGTCGTCGACGTCGAGCCCCTCGATCGCGTCGCGGATGCGCCCGCGCAGATCGCCGTGCGCGAGGAAGCGGCCGTACGCCTCGGCGGTGGTCGCGAAGCCGCCGGGGACGCGCACGCCCAGCTCGGCGAGGTTCGAGACCATCTCGCCGAGCGACGCGTTCTTCCCGCCCACCTGGGGCAGGTCGGCCATGCCGAGCTCGTCGAACCAGAGGATGTTCGTCATGGGACTCTCCTTCATGTGGTGGGTCAGGGCCGGAGCCTGAGGGTCTGCAGGATCACGGCCGACATCTCCTCGACGCTTTTCGTCGAGGAGTTGAGGAACGGGACGCGGTTGCGGCGGTAGAGGTCTTCCGCGCGGCGGAGCTCGAGGGTGCACTGCGCGAGGCTCGCGTAGCGCGAGTCCGGTCGGCGCTCGTGTCGCACCTGGCTGAGTCGGAGCGGCGTCGTCGTGATGCCGAAGCACCGCGACGCGTAGGGCTCGACGAGGCGCGGGAGGCCGTCGGTGGGGAAGTCGTCGTCGGTGAGGGGGTAGTTCGCGACCAGCAGGCCGTACTGCAGCGCGAGGTACATCGTCGTCGGAGTCTTGCCGCACCTGCTCGGCGCGATGATGATGACGTCCGCGATGTCGAGCGCCCGGCTGCTCTGGCCGTCGTCGTGCTCGATCGCGTACTCCACCGCGCGCATCCGCGCGAAGTACTGCGTCGTGTCCCCGAGTGTGTGGAACTGCCCGAGCTGCTCCGACGCCGTCGTGCCGAGTGCTGCCTCGAGCTCGGTGAGGTGCCCGCCGAGCAGGTCGATGAGCGTCGCGGGCGCCGAGGCGAGCATCGCCCGGACCGCGGCATCCTTCGTCGTCGTGAACAGGATCGGGGCGAGTCCCGCCTCGGCGTCGCGCGAGATGTCCCGAACGACGTTCGCCGCTCCGTCGGGGCTGTCGACGAAGGGGATCGTGTGCCGGACGAAGGCGAACCCGGGGAAGTTCGCGAGCAGGGCATTGCCGAGCGTCTCAGCCGTGATGCCCGTGCTGTCCGAGATGAAGTACGCCGCGCGCGTGGCTTTCCCCACTCCGAGGGCTGCGGTCGTCGGCTCCATGAGTTGACGCTACGGCCAGCTCTTGGGTGGTTTGCGCCACATCAGGGGGTCAAAGATCCCAGTTCTTAACGCTGTGGCAACGTCACGCGGTCAGTGAGGAAACCACGCGGTCAGCGCGTGAGTGACGCGTACCCTCCCGACATCGCCTCGTGCACCTGCCGGGCCTTGATCGTCCGGTAGGTCGTCACCGGCCGGGTGGCGAGCACGACCTTTCCCCGCGAGTGCATCGTCGCGAGATCCTCGAACGCCTCGACGACGTCGTCGAGCGGATAGAGCCCCGACACGAGTAGGCGGAACGCGCCGATCCGCGCGAGCTCCGCCAGCCTGCGGAGCAGGTCGGTGCCGTGCATGACGGCGTCCGGATCGTCATCGAGCAGGCTGAGCTCGATGTCGCGGCGATCCGCGCTCGACCGATAGCGGCGCGCGGGGACGCCGAGCGCGTCCGCGAGCTCGCTGCCGTCCTTGCCGAAATTGTCGATGTAGGCCGTCACGGGACCGTCCGCCGCGCGGCGGATGCGGTCGGCCATCCCCTCCCCGTACCGGACCGGCGTGATGCCGAGCTGACGAAGGTAGTCGAAGTTGCGGTCGCCGCAGGTGCCGATCACCCGCGCTCCGCGGTGCCGGGCGAGCTGGGTCTGGATGCTGCCCACGCCGCCCGCGGCAGCGGAGACGACGACCGTGTCGTCGCTCCCGATGCGCAGCCGGTCGAGCGTCTCGAGGGCCGTCGCCCCCGCGAGGTAGAGGCCGCCGGCGACCTCCCACGACACGCGGTCGGGCTTGACGACGAGCGATGCCGCCGGAACGGTGAGGTGCGTCGCGTGAGCACCGGTCCGGACGTGCCCCATGACGCTGGCCCCGACGCCGAATCCCGTGCCCGCCGCTGCCGCGACCACGATGCCGGCGAAGTCGCTCCCGGACCGGCGCGGCCAGGGGTCGTCGGCCCACGTCTCTTCGTGCCCGTTGCGGAGGAAGGCCTCCATGTGGTTGATCGAGGTCGAGAAGACCTCGACGGTCACCTCGCCCGGTCCGGGAGGCGGGAGCGTTCCGGTGCGCTTCTGCAGCACGTCGGCGTCGCCGTAGTGGTCGTACTCGAACCACGTCGCCTGGATGGCTCCACTGCTCTTCATGACAGTCCCTTCCGCGTCGCGAGGAGGACGCTCCGGATCGGTGTGCTGTCTGGTTGTTCGGCGCGAACGCCCGGTTCGGATGCGCTCGAGCAGAAATCGGCCGCCCGGTGGACGTTTTTCGTGGTTCCAGGAATGTTCGCCGACCGCTTGGGGGTTGTACCCATCCACCGGCGGAGTCGGCTCCGAACTGATCCCGATCAGTCCGCGCTCGCCCTCGACCCTCAGGAGCAACCGATGCTGCAGATTCACGAACCCGTCACGCGGGATGCCGCGACCGCCGACATCCGCACGGCCGTGACGATCCCGCTCCGATTCCCCGACGGTTACGCGGCCGTCGCGCGCGTGCTCACGTTCACGGGACTCATCGACGGCGCGGAGCACCTCCTGCTCGCCTTCGGCGACGCGGTGACCGACGAGGGCGTCGTCGACCCGGGCGATTCGCCGCTCGTGCGCCTTCACAGCGAGTGCCTCACAGGCGACGTGTTCGGGTCGGAGCGCTGCGACTGCGGTCCGCAGCTGCGCGAGGCCGTCGAGCGCCTCGCGGCGGAGGGCGGGCTGCTGCTGTACCTGCGCCAGGAGGGCCGGGGGATCGGGCTCTACTCGAAGCTCGACGCGTACGCGCTGCAGGATGCCGGACTCGACACCTACGAGGCCAACCAGGCGCTCGGGCACGGCGAGGACGAGCGCGACTACTCGGCGGCGGCGCAGATGCTGCGCGCGGTTGGTGTGGAGAGCGTGCGCCTCCTGACGAACAACCCCGACAAGGCGCGTCAGCTCACCGGGCTCGGCATCCGGGTCGACGACGTCGTCCGCACGGCTGTGCACCTCACGCCGGCGAACGCCCGCTACCTGGAGGCCAAGCGCGACCGCACGGGTCACCTGCTCGACATCCCCGCCGCCTGACCGCCGCCCGCCTTCCGCTCATGCCTGCATAGGCTTGCGAGTGCGGGGTGGTGACCTCCGCGAACCGCAGGAGGGCGGAATCGATGAGGATCTCCGGAGCCGTACTGACCGCATCGGGGGCGGCCCGCCCGTACTCCGCCTCGCGGCCGCTCGAGATCGAGGAGCTCGAACTCGATCCTCCGGGGCCGGGGGAGCTGCTCGTGCAGGTCGAGGCGGCGGGCATCTGCCACTCGGATCTCTCCGTCGTCAACGGCAGCCGCCCGCGCCCGCTGCCGATGCTGCTCGGCCACGAGGCTGCCGGCCGTGTGATCGAGGTCGGCGACGCGGCATCCCGCGATCTGCTCGGCCGCCGGGTCGTGATGGCCTTCCTCCCGCGCTGCGAAGAGTGCGCGGCCTGCCGGATGCAGGGACGCCTCCCGTGCGAGCGCGGGTCGAAGGCGAACGCGGCGGGAACCCTTCTGTCGGGCGCCCGCCGCCTCCATGACGGAGCTGACTCCGTCGCGCACCATCTCGGCGTCTCGGCCTTCGCGACGCATGCCGTCGTCGACCGGAGATCGGTCGTGCCCGTCGGTGACGACGTCCCCGCCGAGATCGCCGCCCTCCTGGGCTGCGCTGTCCTGACGGGTGGCGGGGCGGTGCTCAACGCCGCACCGCCCGAACCGGGTGACACGATCGCCGTCGTCGGCCTCGGGGGAGTGGGGATGGCCGCCCTTCTCGTCGCACTCACGCGCCCGGGTGTGCGCGTGGTCGCGGTGGACACGGTGGCGAGCAAGCGCGAGAAGGCGATCGCGCTCGGCGCCGACGAGGCATTCGATCCGGCGGAGGCGCTGGATGCCGGCATCCAGGCGGATGTCGTCATCGAAGCGGCGGGAGCGGCACGGGCCTTCGAAACGGCGGCGCAGCTGACGGGCGTCGGTGGCCGGCTGGTGACCGTCGGCCTCCCCGATCCCTCGGCGCGGGCGAGCATCTCGCCGCTCGACCTCGTCGCCGGCGCGCGGCAGATCATCGGCAGCTACCTCGGCTCCGCCGTTCCGGCTCGCGACATCCCGATCTTCGAACAGCTCTGGCGCGACGGCCGCCTCCCCCTCGACGAGCTGATCACGGCGCGCGTGGGGCTCGGCGACGTCAACCGCGCGATGGATGAGCTGGATGCCGGCCGCGCCATCCGCCAGCTGATCGAGTTCCCCTCGTGATCGCGGTTCCTATCGCAGGGCGGGCCCGGGCGGCGCGCAGAGCGTCCGTGATGAGGGATGCTGGCATCCAGCCCTCTCGACGCCGATGAAGGATGCGATCCATGAGCCTGCGCAGTTCCGAGTGGTACTCGGGCGATGACCGGAATGCCTACATCCACCGGGCCTGGATGCGCCGGGGAGCGCCGTCCTCCGCCTTCGAGGGGCGCCCGCAGATCGCCATCGCGAACACCGCGTCGGATCTCACCCCCTGCAACGCGAACCTGACCGAGGTCGCGCAGTCCGTGAAGAACGGCGTCTACGAGGCGGGCGGCATCCCGCTCGAGCTGCCGGTGGTGTCGCTCGGCGAGACACTGGTGCGGCCGACGGCGATGCTGTGGCGGAATATGGCGGCGATGGCGACGGAGGAGATGCTCCGCGCGAACCCGATCGACGGGGTCGTGCTGCTGGGCGGCTGCGACAAGACGATCCCGTCGCTGATGATGGCCGCGGCATCCGTCGATCTACCCGCCGTCGTGGTGCCGGGCGGTCCGATGCTCACGGGGCATTTCCGGGGTGAGGCGCTCGGCTGCGGAACGGACGTGTGGCGCCTTTCCGAGGAGGTGCGAGCGGGGACGCTGAGCGAGGCGATGTTCCTGAAGAGCGAGTCGTCGATGATCCGCTCGAAGGGGCACTGCAACACGATGGGCACGGCGTCGACGATGGCGCTCGTCGCGGAGGCGCTGGGCGTCGTCGTGCCGGGCGTCGCGGGCACTCCTGCGCCGGACGCGAGGCTGCTCGAAGCGGCGCACGAGACGGGGATGCTGGCGGTGCAGCTCGTCGCGGACGACCGGCGCCCGTCGACCTTCCTGACGAAGGGGAGCTTCCACAACGCGATCGTCGCGCTCGCCGCGATCGGCGGATCCACGAACGCCGTCGTGCATCTGCTCGCGATCGCGGGGCGGCTCGGCATCGACCTCACGATCGACGACTTCGACCGCATCGGCGCCGACGTGCCGCTGCTGGTGAACCTGCAGCCGGCGGGCCGGTACCTCATGGACGACCTGTACCGCGCGGGCGGCTTCCTCGCGGTGATGCGCGAGGTCCGAGACCTGCTCGACCAGGACGCGCTCACGATCACAGGACGTCCGTTCGTCGAGTACCTCGAGGACGCGCAGATCTGGGATGCCGACGTCATCACTCCACGGGATGCTCCGCTGCAGCCCGCAGCCGGGATCTCGGTGCTGCGCGGGTCGCTCGCGCCGGGCGGCGCGATCATCAAACCGGCCGCGGCATCCGCTCACCTCTTGAAGCACCGCGGCCGGGCCGTCGTGTTCGACTCGATCGAGGACTTCCACGCGCGCATCGACGACCCCGATCTCGACATCGACGAGAACAGCGTCATGGTGCTGCGCGGGTGCGGGCCGAAGGGCTATCCGGGCATGCCCGAGGTGTCGAATATGCCGCTGCCGCAGAAGCTGCTGGAGCGAGGCGTCCGGGATGTCGTCCGCATCTGCGACGGACGCATGTCGGGAACGGCATACGGCACGGTCGTGCTGCACGTCACCCCCGAGGCCGCGGCCGGCGGGCCGCTCGCGCTCGTGCAGACGGGCGACTGGATCAGCCTCGACGTGCGCGGCGGGCGCCTCGACCTCGACGTGCCCCCGGACGAGGTCGCGGCCCGCGTCCCGAATCAGACGACCACCGACGGCTTCGCGGCACCTCGCCGCGGATGGGAGCGCCTGTATGTCGACCACGTGCTGCAAGCCGACCGAGGCGCCGACCTGGACTTCCTCGTCGGCGCGAGCGGATCCGAGGTGTCACGTGAATCGCACTGACGTCCACCGACGGCTGGGAGGTGCCGCGTGAACGCCTACGACGACGTGCCCGTGATCGGCGTCGCGCAGGTCGCGACCGACGACACGCACTTCCTCGGCGAGGGGCCGACGTGGGACCCGATCCGTGGGCGGATCCTGTGGGTCGACATCATGGCGGGTGTCGTCCATGCGGGTCGACTGCTCGACGACGGCAGCATCGTCGAGGACGAGAGCATCCGTTTCCCGGACACGGCGGGCGCCGTCGCGGTTTCGGCATCCGGTGAGCTCGTCGTCGCCGGGCGGCAGGCCCTCCACTACCGCGACCTCGACGGGCAGATCACGACCGGCCGGCCGCTCGTCGACGGCGACGAGCGCCGGTTCAACGACGGGAAGGCCGACCCGGCCGGTCGCTTCCTCGTCGGCACGAAGGGACCGGGGGGCGAGGTCCTGCTGCGCGTCGACCCCGACGAGACGGCCGTCATCATCGATGACGACCTCGGCCTGTCGAACGGTCTCGCCTGGACTCCCGACGGCCGGCGGCTGTACAGCATCGACACGGAGCGCCGCTGCATCTTCGTCCGCGACTACGACCCCGCGACCGGCGCGACCGGCGAGCGCGCCGTCTTCGCCCAGCTCGAGCACGGCCACCCCGACGGCGTGACGATGGATGCCGAGGAGCATCTCTGGGTCGCGGTGTGGGGCGCGGGAACCGTGCTGCGGTTCTCGCCGCAGGGCGAGATCGTCGGCCGGGTCAGTGTGCCGGTGCCGAACACGTCGTGCCCCGCGTTCGCGGGACCGGGGCTCGACACCCTCGTCATCACGACGGCGACCGAGGGCCTGAGCGACGAGGACCTCGCCGCCTCTCCGCTGTCCGGGCGGCTCTTCACCATCGCACCGGGCGTGCGCGGGCTCCCGCCGCACCTGTGGGCGGGTCGGGCCCGATGAAAGCGCTCGTTATCACGGGCCCGGATCACGCCGAGATCCAGGACGTGCCGGCGCCCGAAGCCGCTCCGGGCGAGGTCGTCGTCGACGTGCAGCGCGCAGGGATCTGCGGCACCGACGTCGAGTTCTACACCGGAGAGATGCAGTACCTGCACACGGGTCACGCCGATTATCCGATGCGGATCGGGCACGAATGGATGGGCACGATCACGGCGGTCGGGCCGGGAGTGGATGCCTCGTGGCTCGGCGCACGCGTGACGGGCGACACGATGCTCGGCTGCGGCCGATGCCGGCGATGCCTGACGGGCCGTCAGCATGTCTGCGAGTTCCGCTTCGAGCTCGGCATCCGCGGCGGCCGGCCCGGTGCGCTCGCCGAGCAGGTCGCCGTTCCGGAGACCTCGCTGCACCGTCTGCCGGACACCGTCGACGCCGCGATGGGTGCGATGGTCGAGCCGGGCGGCAACGCCTATCGCTCGGTGCAGGCCGCCGCCCTCTCGCCCGGCGACCGCTGCCTCGTGCTCGGGCCGGGCACCATCGGACTGCTGTGCGCCCTGTTCGCGCGCGCGGCGGGCGCGGAAGTGCACCTCCTCGGTCGCGGTTCGAGGTCGCTGGAGTTCGCGCGCTCGCTGGGGTTCGACGGGGTATGGGCCGAGGACGAGCTGCCCGACCTGCCGTGGGACGCCGTCATCGATGCATCCAACGCCCCTCATCTCCCGGCGCGCGCCGTCGACCTCGTGGAGCCGGGGAAGCGGATCGTCTACGTCGGCCTGGCGGGCACCCCGAGCCTCGTCGATACGCGCGAGCTCGCGCTCAAGGATGTGACGGCGGTCGGCATCCTGAGCGCATCGCCGGGCCTCGCCGGCACGATCGAGGCGTACGCGACCGGCGCCGTCGATCCCACCCCGCTCATCGCGGCGACCGTCGCGCTCGAGCAGCTGCCCGCGATCCTCGCCGGAGAACGGCCCGAGGGCTCGGGGCCGGGACCGAAGTTCCACGTCGCGCTCTGACGGAGCGCTACCGGCGTCGGTAGGAGCCGGGATCGACGGACTCCACCGTCGGCCCGATCTTGTGCGCGGTGTGGTTGAGCACGACCAGGTCGTAGGCACTCCGGGAGCGGTACACCTGCATGTCCATGCGGTTGCGCCGCGAGCCGCCCTCGATGAGCACCCCGTCGGAGTACGCGGGCGGCACCGGCGGAGTCGATGTCTGGGGCCACGCGGTGACGCGCGGGAGGCGCAGCATCCCGCCGAAGAGCGGCACCGGCTGCACGGCCTCGTGGTCTCCGAGGTTCAGATACACCTCGATCCACCCGCGCTTGATGTCGGCCGACATGTGGAAGCCGAGCACGATGTCGGTCCACTTCCCCCGGTTGTAGTCGAAGTCGACGACGAAGCCCGGATCGCCGCCGTTGAGCTGGTTGGCGTCGATGTGGAATCGGTCGATCGGGTCGGATTCGCTGTTGCGATTCGCGTCGATGATCGTGATCGCGCCGCGACCGGACGGGTAGTCGCTCGGCTCCGTCGCCTGCGGGCCGTACATCTGGAAGATGGCGATGTGCATGTTGGTCTCGCCGGGACGGGACAGCTCGACATGCGGGAAGCCGGGGGAGAGATAGCTCGAGGAATCGCGCTCCGGCACCATGATCGAGAATCCGACGTACGCCTCGTTGCCCTCGTACCACTCACTCGGCGACTGCGCCTGGAATCGGGGCTGACCCGTCGCCCCGTAGTCGG
Source organism: Microbacterium sp. AZCO (assembly GCF_039614715.1). Taxonomy (GTDB): domain Bacteria; phylum Actinomycetota; class Actinomycetes; order Actinomycetales; family Microbacteriaceae; genus Microbacterium. The sequence goes on from NZ_CP154857.1 coordinate 120,989, forward strand.
CGGTGTCCGGCGGAAACGCCTGGAGCATGTTGCGCCGGGGATTGTGGGGGTCGGCGACGATCCGCGAGTAGCGCAGCCCGACGATCTCCGCATCGTGCGACGCGTCGAAAGCCGCCCTCGAGGAATAGTCGGCGGCCCAGTCCAGCTTCGGGTCCCAGCCGACGTTCGACAGCGGGCCGTAATCGTAGTTGCCGGTGTACACGCCGATCGGGTCGGTCACGTACTCGAGACCGTTGATGGTGGTCTGCACCTGCGCCCACGCGAGGAAGTTGGACGGGGATGCCTGGGTCGCGTCCGCGAGCTTGCGGGTGGTGTCCCAGTCGTCCGCCACCCATACCCGAGGGCTGACCCTGCGCGCCGCGCGGCTGTATCGCCCCAGGGTCACCTGCACGGCGGATGCCTCGGCGAGCCGCTCGTCGGTCTCGATCCTGAGCGGAACGACGCCGGAGTAGGTCTCGCCGGCGACGAGGGAGAACGACTTCACCGCGGGGATCGCGGGGCGCGGCAGGGCGATCGCGGCGTGGCCAGGGCCCGCGACGGCACCGGTGGTCGGTGGCACCGAGGCGGATGCCGGTGCGGCGGCGGGTGGAGCGGCGGCCGCGGGTGGTGCGGCCGCAGAGGGTGTCGCGGCTGCGACGGCGAGTGCCGGGGCAGCGAGAGCGCCCGCCGCCATGAAGGCGCGGCGGGAGATGGAGGCGCGATGGCCTTCCTGACCGTTGGGAGCTTCGATGTCATCCACGGGCGAACCCCCTCGCTAGGAGTGACACGATGTTGAACTGTCAGGGCTGACGCTACCAACCACTGGGAGTCCTCGACAGCATTCATCCAGTACGGATGACGCCAGTACCTCGCCGGTTCCGAGTACTCGGTGAGGCTGTCATGCGGACGAAACATCCCGACAACCGTCATGACACAGGCCACCGGCATACTCCGAGATAACTGTCGACCGACAGTTATTAATCTCGGGGAGATCCGATGACCACTGACCAGGCGGCGCACAGCACCGACACCGTCGGCAACGCGCGAGCGGATGCCCGAGCGCAGGGCGGCCAGACGAGTGACCACATGCCCTACCTGCCGGCATCGTCGTCGCCGCACGTGCCCGCTGGTGTCGACCCCGCCGAGCTGACCTGGGCGGAGACCGTCGCACCCGGCGGCTACACGCATCGGGTGCTCGCCCGCGGAACGCATGTGCGGCTCGATGACCCGACCGGCGATGCCAACGCGCACGTCCTGCTGTTCAATGCGCTCGAGCCATGGGAGCGACTCAACACGGCCGACACCGTCAAGATCCCGTGGCAGGCCTACCTCGGAGCGGGGCATCCCCTGCTCTCGGGCGACGGCCGGACTCTCGCGACGATCGTCGAAGACACCTCGGGACACCACGACGCGCTGTTCGGGACGACGACGGATGCCGCGAACCTTGCCCGCTACGGAGACGCGCGACCGGAGGGGCCCACCCCGTCGGGCCGTGCCCTGTTCGTGAAGGCCGCCGCCAAGCACGGCCTCGGCCCGCGCGACCTCCCGCCGAGCGTGTCGTTCTTCCAGGGCGTGCGCGTCGGCGTCGACGGCGCGGCCGAATGGCTCGGCTCGGCCGGAGCCGGCGGCTCCGTGACGCTCGTCGCTGAGCTGCCCCTCGTCGTGCTCATCGCGAACGTCGCGCACCCCCTCGACCCGCGCGACGAGTACCGCGTGGGCGAGCTGCGTGTGCACGCCTGGCGCGGCGACCCGACACTGCCCGGCACGGCGCTCTTCGATGCGTCGCCCGAGTCGCGGCGCGCGTATCTGAACACCCTCGACTATGCGGAGGCCCGCGGACTATGAGCACTTCCCTCTCTCGCCCGGCGATTCACAGCACCGTTCCCGTCGGCGCCGTCGCCGCTCCCGGCTCGCCCCTCGACTGGGCCTCCAGCGCCGTCGACGGCCGAATCGTGGCCGACGACCGCGTCGCATCCAACGCCTCGTGGTCGGCCGTCATCGCCGCGGGGCACGTGCTCACGATCGTCGACGCCGGCGGCAACCAGTCAGCCGACTTCCTCGTGTACGACGCCCACGACACGGCACACCGCTACAGCGCCCCCGATACCCTCGCCGCGCAGCGGAACGCCTACCTGCGCGAGGGCTCGGTGCTGCTCTCCAACGAGGCGCTTCCGCTCATGACGGTCGTCGTGAACGAGATCGACCGCCAGGACACGATCGGCGGCGCGTGCTCGAAGGAGTCCAACACCCTCCGGTACGGACCTCACGTCGCCTTCCAGCACGCCTGCCGGGAGAACTTCCTCAGCGAGGGCGCGGCCCACGGGCTCGGCGCGCGCGACCTGGTCTCCAACATCAACTGGTTCATGAACGTGCCGGTCGAGGAGGACGGAAGCCTCGGCATCGTCGACGGCATGAGTGCACCGGGCAAGCGGGTCTCCCTCCGCGCCGAGCGAGACGTCCTCGTGGTCGTGTCGAACTGCCCCCAGATGAACAACCCGTGCAACGACTTCAACCCCACGCCGCTGAGGATGATCACGGTCGATCCGCAGGGTCTCGCCACCACCGAGGAGGCCGTCCGATGACCGCCCTGTCACGCGACACGGTCCTGATCGCCAACCGCGGCGAGATCGCGCGCCGCGTCATCCGCTCGGCTCGTGAGCTCGGGATGCGGACGGTCGCCGTCTACTCCGACGCCGACCGCGCCGCGCCGCACGTGCGCGAGGCCGACGAAGCCGTCCGTCTCGGTCCCGCCGCCCCGAAGGAGTCGTACCTGCGCGCAGACGCCGTGCTCGACGCCGCTCTGACGACGGGTGCCGGACTCATCCACCCCGGGTACGGGTTCCTCTCCGAGAACCTGTCGTTCGCCTCCGCGGTCGAGGCCGCCGGCGTCCGTTTCGTGGGCCCCTCCGCCGCGCAGATCGCCGCCTTCGGCGAGAAGCACACGGCGCGCGAGCTCGCGCAGCAGGCGGGCGTGCCGATGCTCCAGGGCACCGGCCTCCTCTCCGGCGCCGACGAGGCGGTCGCCGCCGCCGACGCGATCGGCTATCCCGTCATGGTCAAGGCCACCGGGGGCGGTGGCGGGATCGGCATGCAGGCGTGCTTCAGTGCAACCGAGGTGCGCGACGCCTTCGCGCGCGTCGCTGCTCTCGCCGCGGCGAACTTCGGGTCGACCGGCATCTTCCTCGAGCGGTTCGTGCGTCCCGCCCGGCATGTCGAGGTGCAGTTGTTCGGCGACGGCGAAGGACGCGTCGCCGTCTTCGGCGACCGCGACTGCTCACTGCAGCGCCGCAATCAGAAAGTAGTCGAGGAGGCCCCCGCGCCGGCGCTTCCCGACCACGTGCGCGAGCTGCTGCACCGGTCGGCGCGCGAGCTCGCGGCATCCGTCTCCTACCGCAGCGCCGGCACCGTCGAGTTCGTCTACGACCCCGCTCGGGAGGAGGCCTCGTTCCTCGAGGTCAACACGCGCCTGCAGGTCGAGCACCCCGTCACGGAGGAGGTGTTCGGAGTCGACCTCGTCGCGATGATGCTCACGCTCGCGCGCGACGGCGCCGCGGGGCTCGCCGACGACGTCTTCACGTGCGAGTGGAAGCCCCAGGGCGCGGCGGTGGAGGCCCGCGTCTACGCCGAGGACCCCGGCAAGAACTCCCTGCCCTCAACGGGTCTCGTCACGCGTGCTGTGTTCCCAGGCCAGGGGACCGAGGCGATGGAGAGCGTGCGCGTCGATGGCTGGATCGAGGACGGCACGGAGGTCACGGCGTCGTACGACCCCATGCTCGCGAAGGTCATCGCGCACGGCCACGACCGTGTCGCCGCGCTCGAACTGCTCGGAGATGCGCTGGGGGCGAGCCGAGTCGACGGCATCGTCACGAACCTCGGTCTGCTGCGCTCCCTCGCGGAGCACCCCGCCCTCGTGGCGACGAGCCACAGCACCTCGACGCTCGACGTGACGGAAGACCCCGAGCCGCGGATCGACGTCATCGCTCCGAGTGCCATGACGACGGTGCAGGACCTTCCGGGCCGCATCGGCTACTGGCAGATCGGCGTCCCCCCGAGCGGGCCGTTCGACCGCGTCTCGTTCGCCGAGGCGAACCTCGCCGTCGGCAACGCCGAGGGGGCGCCGGGACTCGAGATCACGCTCACGGGTCCGACCCTGCGCTTCTCGCACCCCGCCGTGATCGCGGTGACGGGCGCACCGGCGGCGGTCACGGTGGACGGAGAGCGGATGCCGCTGTGGGAGCCGGTCCGCGTCCCGGCGGGTGCCACCCTCGCGATCGGTCCCGCGACGGGCCCCGGCCTGCGCACCTACGTCGCGGTGCGCGGCGGGATCGACGTCCCGACGTACCTGGGGAGCGCCTCGACGTTCACCCTGGGCGGGTTCGGCGGGCACGGCGGTCGTGCGCTGCTCGCCGGCGACGTGCTGCGTCTTGGGCCCGCGGCATCCCATCCCGACGACGCGCTCGGCGACGGCACCCCCGACGATCGTCGCCCCGCGCTGACGCACTCGTGGACGATCGGCGTGACGGAAGGCCCGCACGCGGCTCCCGAGTTCTTCACGCGCGGCGACCTCCACGCGTTCTACGCCACCGATTACGAAGTGCACCTCAACTCAGCCCGCACAGGTGTACGACTCATCGGCCCCAAGCCGCAGTGGGCGCGCCCGGACGGGGGCGAAGCCGGTCTGCACCCGTCGAACATCCACGACACGCCCTACGCCGTCGGCGCGATCGACTTCACGGGCGACACGCCCATCATCCTGGGGCCCGACGGGCCCTCGCTCGGCGGCTTCGTCTGCCCCGCGGTGGTTGCGAGCGGCGAGCTGTGGAAGGTCGGTCAGCTGCGTCCGGGCGACCGCGTGCGGTTCGCACCGGTGGCCGAGGCCGACGCCCCGTCGCTCGTGACGCGTCGCGCCACCCCCGCGCTGATCACGGCGGGCGGCGACGGGGACGACGGCGTGTACGCGCGTCGGGAGGCGACCGAGGCGGGTCCGTCGGTGACGTATCGCCGGGACGGCGACTCCAACGTCCTCGTCGAGTACGGCGACATGCAGCTCGACCTCGCGCTGCGCATGCGCGTGCACGCCCTCCAGGAGACGCTCGCCGAGCATGCGCCGAAGGGCGTCGTCGACGTCACCCCGGGCATCCGCTCCCTGCAGGTGCACACCGACCCCGACATCCTGCCGGCCTCGACGATGGCCGCACTGCTGCAGGAGCTCGAGGCCGAGGTGCCGCCCACGAGCGAGCTCGTCGTGCCGTCGCGCACTGTCCGGCTGCCGCTGAGCTGGGACGACCCGGCGACCCGCCTCGCGATCGAGCGGTACATCAACGGCGTCCGCAGCGACGCCCCATGGACGCCCTGGAACATCGAGTTCATCCGCCGCATCAACGGCCTCGACTCCGTCGACGACGTGTACCGCACGGTCTTCGACGCGAGCTACCTCGTCCTCGGCCTCGGCGACGTGTACCTGGGCGCACCGGTCGCGACGCCCCTCGACCCTCGGCACCGCCTCGTCACGACGAAGTACAACCCCGCCCGCACGTGGACGGCCGAGAACTCGGTCGGCATCGGCGGCGCGTACATGTGCATCTACGGCATGGAGGGGCCGGGCGGGTACCAGTTCGTCGGCCGCACGGTGCAGATCTGGAATCGCTTCCGCCGCGGCGGGCTGTTCCAGGAGCACCCATGGGCGCTGCGGTTCTTCGACCGCATCGAGTGGTACCCGGTCTCGGCCGAGGAGCTTCTCGAGCTTCGCGCCGAGACGGACGCGGGCCGTGGTCGCTTCGAGACGGTCGAGGGCACCTTCTCGATCGCCGAGTACTCGAGATTCCTCGACGACAACGCCGGCTCGATCGCCGAGTTCCGTGAGCGCCAGGGCGCTGCGTTCGCCGAGGAGCGCGAGCGCTGGCGCCTCGCGGGCGAGTTCGAGCGGTCCGACGAGCCTCCCGCACCGGCCGCCGCCGCCGAGGTGACGATCCCGGAGGGCGCCGAGCCGGTCTATGCGCCGTTCGCGTCGACGGTCTGGCAGGTCTCGGTCGACGTGGGCGCGACGGTCGCCGCTGGCGACGCGATCCTCTCGGTCGAGGCCATGAAGATGGAGTCGAAGGTCATCGCCCCGCGCGACGGACGCGTGCTCGAGCTGTACGCATCACCCGGGGAGCAGGTCGCCCCCGGTCAGATCCTCGCCGCGATCGGAGCCCACGCATGATCCGCCGTCCCACTACTGCCCGCGCCGCCGTCGACCGCACCCTGGCCCGGATCGCCGAGGTAGATCGACCCGAGATCTGGATCTCGCTGCGGTCCGCCGAAGACCTCCTCGCCGAGGCTGGCAGGGTCGACGCGCGGGTCGCGGCGGGGGAGGACCTTCCGCTGGCGGGGCTCACGGTCGCCGTCAAGGACAACATCGACGTCGCAGGGCTCGTGACCACGGCGGGCTCAGCATCCTTCGCCTATGAGCCGATCGTCGACGCGACCGCGGTCGCACGCCTCCGAACAGCCGGCGCGATCGTCGTCGGCAAGACCAACCTCGACCAGTTCGCGACAGGACTCGTGGGCACGCGCTCGCCCTTCGGCGCCGTGCGCAATGCCTGGGATCCCGCGCGCATCTCAGGGGGCTCGTCGTCGGGATCGGGGGTGTCCGTCGCCCTCGGCATCGTCGACGTCGCGCTCGGCACGGACACCGCCGGCTCCGGCCGCGTCCCGGCCGCCCTGAACGGCATCGTCGGCGTCAAGCCGACGAAGGGACTCGTCCCGACGACGGGTGTCGTTCCCGCATGCCGCACGCAGGACGTCGTGACCGCGTTCGCGCGCGACCTGGCCACGGCCAGGCTGGCGATCGAGACCATGACCGGGCCCGACGGCAAGGATCCCCTGGCGCGCACGAACGCTGCGTTTGCGGTACTGCCTGCACGCGCCCGGATAGCCGTGCCGCTGCCCGCCCAGCTCGACGGCCTCGCCGCCGGATGGAGCGAGGCGTTCGAGTCCGCGGTGGACATGGCCCGAGCAGCGGGCTTCGACGTCGTCGAGCGCGACGTCACGGCGCTCCTGGACGCCGCACGCCTGCTCTACGACGGAGCCTTCGTGGCGGAGCGGTACGCCGCCGTGGGGGCGCACATCGCGTCTCACCGCGAGCTCATCGGGGGCGACCTCGACGAGACGGTCGCCGGCATCATCCTCGCCGGCGCGGCGCCCTCCGCCCATGAGCTGTTCGCCGACCTCGAGCGGCTCGACGCCCTGCGCCTGCGAGGTGCCGAGGCGCTCGACGGCTGCGTCGCACTGCTCACGCCGACGACCACGTGGCATCCGACGCTCGCCGAGGTCGCCGCAGACCCCATCGGCGCGAACTCCCGCATGGGCCGGTTCACCAACTTCGCCAACCTCCTCGACATGGCCTCGCTCGCGGTTCCGGCGGCCTTCGTCGACGGGCTGCCGTTCGGCGTCATGCTGACCGGACCCGCGTTCACCGACCGCGTGCTCGCCCAGATCGCCCAGCGATTCCACGCCGCCCCGCGGCAGCTGTTCGTCGTCGGGGCGCACCTGACGGGGGAGCCGCTCAACCGGCAGCTCGTCGCCGCCGGCGGACGGCTGGCGCGCGTCGCCGCGACCGCGGGCGAATACGCGTTCCACGCGCTCGCGGTGACTCCCCCCAAGCCGGGTCTCGTGCACACCGGGCCGGGCGGAGCGTCCATCGAGGGTGAGGTGTGGGAGCTGCCGGCGTCCGGGTTCGCCGCCGTCGTCGACTCCGTCCCGCCGCCCCTGTCGATCGGCTCGGTGCTGCTCGACGACGGCAGCCGCGTCGCGGGGTTCCTCGCCACGCCCGGAGCGCTCGACGGCTCCGTCGACATTTCGTCGCTCGGCGGCTGGCGCGCTCACCTGGCAACGGTCTGACGCCTGACCGGCATCCTCGCACGCCGGCCCGGAGCGGCTGCGCCGGTGCGGCCGTGCGAGGATGCCGGTATGAGCACGTCGTCTCGAGCCCGCGCAGGTCGGCCCCGGGCGACAGCCGGGACGACACAGCTCGCGCCGCGCGACGAGATCCTCGACGCCGCCGCGGCGCTGTTCGTCGAGAAGGGGTTCGCCGCTACGACGACACGCGAGATCGCCGAGCGGATCGGCATCCGTCAGGCCTCCCTGTACTACCACTTCGCCGGCAAGGACGACATCCTCGTCGAGCTCCTCGAGCGCACCGTCCGCTCGAGCGTCGAGCTCGCCGACGAACTGCGCGACACCGCCGAGCTGGACCCCGCCGCCGCCCTGCACCTCCTCGCGGTCCGAGACGCCCGCTCGCTCGCCGCAGCGCCGCACAACATCGGAACCCTCTACCTCCTGCCCGAGGCCAATCGCGAGCGGTTCGACGGCTTCCGAGCGTCGCGACGGCAGCTGCGCGACGCCTACGGCGCATTCGCGATGGATGCCGCGACCGATGCGCTGCGCGACGCCTGGACCGCGCGTGAGCTGGGCGACGCCGTCATCCACCTCGTCGAGATCGTGATCCCGCTGCGACGCGACGGGGAGGCGATCGACGCCGTGCGCATCGCCGACGGATGCCTCCGCCTGTGCGGTCTCGGCGACGAGGCGATCGCTCGCGCTCGGGCTGTCACCGCCGCTCGCTGAGCCCTCTGCGCACGACACTTCCCAGCGCTCGATGAGCCGCGCGCGGCCCGCTCGCTGAGCTTCCGGCCGGCGACCCTGCCGTTCCCCGGACACTGTTACACACCAGAAACGGAGCGGCAATCGGTGTGGAATCGCGGGCCTTCACACTCGATCCAACGATAACTATCGGCCGACAGGTATAGGGCTCCATCGCCTGGCCGGCCGTCCTTCCTCGGACGTTTCGAAAGGGCCCGTCATGGCATTGACCGCTCGGCAATCCTCATCCCACCCCGCCGGTGCCGACACCGACCACGGCTACACCCAGGAGCTGCACCGCGGCGTCGGCTCGTTCTCCTCCTTCGCCGCCGGATTCTCCTTCGTGTCGATCCTCACCACCGTGTTCCAGCTCTTCGCGCTGGGATTCGGCCTCGGCGGCGCCGCCTTCTTCTGGACGTGGCCCGCCGTCTTCGCCGGCCAGCTCCTCGTCGCGCTCAACTTCGCGCAGCTCTCCGCCCGCTGGCCGATCTCAGGCGCGATCTTCCACTGGTCGAGCCGGCTCGCCGGCACAGTCTTCGGCTGGATGACGGGCTGGACGATGATCGTCGGCCAGGTCATCACGGTCGCGGTCGCCGCCATCGCCGTGCAGGCCGTGCTCCCCGCCATCTGGGACGGCTTCCAGATCGTCGGTGGCCCGGGCGCAGACCCCTCGATCGCCTCGCCCACCGGTGCGGCGAACGCGATCGTGCTCGGCCTCATCATGCTCGCGATCACCACGACGGTGAACATCCTGAGCGTGCGCCTCATGGCGCGCATCACGTCGTTCGGGGTGCTCGTCGAGATCTTCGGCGCCATCGTGCTCATCGTGATCCTCTTCCTGCTGCCGCAGCGCGACGCGTCGGTGCTGTTCACCACGACGGGTCGCGTCGGAACGGACCCGTACCTGTTCGCCTGGCTCGCCTCGTCGCTCATGGCGGCCTACGTCCTGGTCGGCTTCGACTCGGCCAGTGAGCTGGCGGAGGAGACGCACAGCCCGCGCCGCACCACGCCGCGCACGATCCTGCGCGCGGTGACGTTCTCCGGCCTGGGGGGCGCCCTCCTCATCGTGGGCGCGATCCTGGCCGCGCCCAGCCTGACCGACGGCCAGCTGTCGACCTACGGACTCTCGTACGTCATCACTGCTGTCCTCGGCGACGCCGGCGGCCGGCTCATGCTCTGCACCGTCGCGGTTGCCGTCTTCGCCTGCACGCTCGCCGTGCAGACGGCGGGTGCGCGCATGATGTACTCGATGTCGCGCGAACGCGCCTTCCCGTTCCACCGGTCCATCGGCCGGGTGTCGCCCCGTACCGGCACGCCGATCACGGCCTCACTCGTCGTGGGCCTCGGCGCCGCGATCGCCCTCGTGATCAACCTGGGCCAGCCGGCCCTCTTCACGGCGCTCTCGAGCATCGGCATCGCGCTGATCTACATCGCGTACCTCGGTGTCACGGCGCCGCTGCTGATCGCCCGCATGCGCCACCGCCGCACGGGAGGACTCCCCACGGGCGTCGACGAGGACGGCAAGCCCCTCTTCACGCTCGGCCGCTGGGGGCTGCTCGTGAACGGCGTGGCGGTCACTTTCCAAATCGCGATGATCATCAACCTCGTGTGGCCCCGACCCGAGATCTACGACCTCGAGGGCAACTCGCCGCTCCTCCAGTGGAGCGCCCTCATCACGATCGGGGTGACCTTCGCCGCCGGCGCGGCCTATCTCCTCTGGAACCGTCGCGTGCGAGGCGCGATCGTCCTCGCTCCCATCCCGATCACCGCCGAGACGCCCGTCCAGGCGCCGGCTCGGCCCGAGGTCGGCTGACACGGTCTCCCGCGAGTCGCGGCGGGGGTGCATGGCGCCTCCGCCGCTTCTCGCGCTCGGAGCCTCAGACGGTCCGCACGGCGAGCTTGCGACTCGACAAGCGTGCGCGCGGTGCGGTGCGGTGCGCCAGCGCGGGGACGAAGGAGATCGACACGGTTCGGTTGGCGAGGCCGCGTCATTGAACACGGTCCCGCCGATTGTCAGGAGTGCCCCGCGGTGCTCGAGTCGTCCTCCGGCAGGAGTGACCAAGTGGACGGCTCTGAATCAGTCGTTCGCTGCAAGATGACGTACTCGGTCTCGGGATGCTCCGCAATGAAGCGCTGCGCGTCCTTGAGCGGCATCGTCTCTTCGGGCACCACGTCGCCGTTCTTCTCAGACCAGTCGTTCCTGAACTGCACGCGGTACTCGATCACACGAGGAGGGTACCCGGTCACGTCTGTCGTGCGGCGACGGCACTTTCTGCGCCTGCTCGCTCGCCGAACAGCGGTCGTCGATCGGGCGACCCTGGGGTGCTGAATGGATCGTTGTGGCTTCGCCGGGGCGTCAGTCTGAATCGGCGCATATCGCCGGCGATGAACAGTCTTTAGTCTGCAGATATGGATGAGACGCCGATCCCTCGGCCCACCCGTTGGTACCTGCTCGTCGTCTGGACGGCTGCTGTTGCAGTGGGCGTCCTCGTCGGCATCGGCGTGGTGTTCCTGACGCAAGCAGTCTGGGTCGGCCTCGCACTGGGCGGGGCTTCAGCAGCGGTCGTAGGCATCTCGTCCGTTCTGGCCGCTCGTCGGTCTGCTCACGGGACATTCGAGTCCGCCCCACCCTGGACGGGTGACGCCGGCATCCGCAATCACAGCGGCGGACCCATCTGAGGGGTCGTCTTCATGGTCGCGGCAGTCGTGATGACGGTGGTGGGGGTGGCCACGGCCACGCTGCCGAGAACCTGCGGCGCGCCCCGTCAGGCAGTAGGCGGGCGCGCCCCATTCTGCGAATGCGCCGCGTGCAACGGAACGTGGGAGCTGCGTCGTGCTCCTCAGACCTGCCGGCAAAGGCGCATGAGGAGGGGCACTTTCAACGCGCGGCGAGCGTTCGGCCACCGCGCTCACACCTCCGTCCCGATGACAGCGTCCGGCGTGACGCGGAGCACGGACTCGGTGTCGAGGACATCCCAGCCGGACTGGTCGACCCCCGTCGTCGCCACGACCCGCGCCCCCGTCAGCGTGACGCTCGTGCGGAGGACGTTGTAGTCGTCGTCGTGGCCCGGCGGGAGGTTGCTCATGTCGGCGCCGCGGCGGGCGAATGCCGCGAGCGGAACGGGCGCCGAGCCTGCGGCGTGGACGACGAACAGACCGGCGGGCGTGAGCAGCATGGCGTTGAGACACGCCACGGGGAAGGCATCTCGCACCAGGCGGACGCCGTGCGCGAGCTCGGTGGCCGTGGTGAGCGAGCCCCCTCCCGTCGCGCCGCGGACGACCGCGAAGTACGCCTCGCTATCGGTCGTGCCGGTGAGCCCGGACCTCGCCTCCTCGGTCAGGAGTGCGAGGGCATCCTCGCGCGGCGCGAGCAATCCGTTGTGCTGGAAGGCCGTCCCGTTGCGCAGGAACGGCTGCGCGTTCTCGGGTGAGGCCGGCGCACCCCCGCTCGCGAACCGCAGGTAGACGATCCGCGCCGCCGACGGCCGGGACAGCGTGGTCTCCCATTCATCGGAATGCCCGGCGGCGTCGCGCCCTCCCGCGGTCATGACGTCTCGCGACGCAGGGTCGAGCCATGCCGTGCCCCAGCCGTCGGCGTGCAGGCGTGACAGCGCACGGAACTGTGCCAGGACGTCGGCGCCCACGGCTGCGGCCGTGGGAAGGGGTGTGCGGGCGGCAAAGGCGAGCATTCGCGACATCGTATGAACTCCTGAGTACAGTCGCGGTCAATATGGATCCACATATGATACTTTTGGATCCTGTTCGAGAGACGTGGAGTCCCATGACATCGGTGCCCGCGGCAGACGCCGCACGAGAAATCGCGGTCCTCCCGCAGGACGGCTCCGCGATCGATGTGGCGCGCGAGCGCGAGCTCACGCGCGGCGCCGGGTTGTCGCACCACTTCAATGCGGCAGGGTCCGCGCTTCCGACGACCGCGGTCGTCTCGGCGGTCGTCGCGCACCTGCGGCTCGAGGAGCGCGTGGGCGGCTACGAAGCCGCGGCGCAGATGAAGGAGGATGTGGAAGCGGTCTACCGGTCGGCCGGCACGCTCCTCGGCTGCGCCGCAGACGAGATCGCGCTGTTCGACAGCGCCTCGACCGGTCTCCGCGTCCTCCTCGACGCCCTCCGGCCCATGCCCGGGTCGCGCATCATCGCCTCCCGCAGCACCTATGTGAGCCACGCGCTCCACCTCATGACGCTGCAGAACGAGCACGACGTCGACGTCGTGCTCGCCCCCGTGGACGATGGTCGGCGCGTCGACCTGGAGGCCCTCGAGTCGCTCCTCGCCGACGGGCGTCCCACGATCCTGACCATCGCCCACGTACCCACATCGTCGGGGCTCGTCGAGCCGGTCGCCGCCATCGGACGCCTGGCGCGGAAGTACGACGCGGTGTACCTGCTCGACGCGACGCAGTCCGTCGGGCACCTCGACATCGACGTCGCCGCGATCGGGTGCCATGTGCTCGTGACGACCGGCCGCAAGTTCCTTCGTGCGCCCCGGGGCACGGCGCTCGCGTACGTCGAGCGACACTGCGCGGCGATGCTCGTCCCGACCGCGCCCGACGTCCGGGGCTCGCGGTGGCTCGGCGAGCGCGACTGGGACGTCACCGCCACGGCGCGGCGGTTCGAGACCTGGGAGGCGGGCATCGCCGGCCGGCTCGGCCTCGGCGTCGCCCTCGACGAAGCGCAGCGCCGCGGCATCCCCGAGACGGCCGCATGGCTGACGTCGACAGGAGCTCACGTCCGGGAGTCGCTGCGCGGCATCCCCGGCGTGACGATCGCCGATCCCGAAGGCGCCGATTCGGCGATCGTGACATTCCTCGTGGACGGGCTGACGGCCGCACAGACCGCCGCACGCCTCGCCGACCGTCGGATCCGGGTGGTCTCGGTGCCGGCGACCCACGGCCAGTGGGATCTGGGGGATCGTGCGATAACGTCCGTCGTGCGTGCCTCCCTGCACGTGTACAACGACGACGGCGACATTGCGAAGCTCCTCGAAGGCGTCGCGGATGCCGCCCGAGAAGGAGCCCGCACATGAGCTCCCTCGACGCGGACGTCCTCGTCCTCGGCCTGGGCGTCCACGGCAGCGCGACCGCCGCGAGTCTCGCGCGACGCGGCGTCGACGTGCTCGCGGTCGACCGATTCACGCCGGGACATGCGCGGGGCTCCTCGCACGGTCGCACACGCATGATCCGCCGCGCCTACCCCAACCCGGTGTGGAACGACTTCGTCGCGCGCGCCTTCGACGGGTGGGCCGAGCTCGAGCGCCAGACGGGCGAGACGCTCGTGCACCGCACGGGCGGTCTGTACGCGCACCACGGCCAGTCGCAGCTGCAGGGGCCGGACTGCGTCGTCGTCGACGACCGCGCGCGCATGGCCGAGCTCATGCCCGGCTTCGCGGTGCCCGAGGGCTACCGGGCCGTCCATGATCCGTCCGCCGGCGTCATCGAGGCATCCCGCGCGCTCACGGCGTTGCAGCGATCCGCGAGCGCGCACGGAGCTGAGCTGCGGTGGGGCGTGCGCGCCGAGGGGTGGGAGAGCATCCAGGGCGGCGTCCTCGTGCGCACCGACGCGGGCGACCTGCGCGCGCGAACGCTCGTGATCGCGGGCGGCAGCTGGATGGGAGCGCTGGTGCCCGAGCTCGCACCCCTGCTCGAGGTCTGGCGCATCCTGACCCTCACGGTCGCGGCCGGGCAGGCGGTGGGGCAGCCGCCGTCGCTCGGCGCGTTCTCGGTCGACCGCTCGGAGGGCCTCGTGTTCGGCATCCCGGATGCGGATGGCAACGGCGTCAAGCTCGGGGTGGACGCGGGCGCCGTGTGGGACCCCGAGACCCCCGTCGCCCCGCCGTCGGACGACGAGATCGCCACGCTGCAGGCCCTCCTCGCGGCATACGTGCCCGGCATCGACACGACGCCCGTCGAGGCCGCGGCATGCCTGTACACGATGACGGCCGACAAGCGCTTCGTCCTGGGACCGCTCGGGCGCGCGCCGGAGGTGATCGTCGCCTCCGCGTGCTCGGGGCACGGCTTCAAGTTCGGGCCCGCGGTCGGCGAGGCGCTCGCAGATCTGGCGACGGGCGTCGCACGCGACGACCTCGCGTTCATCTCGACATCCCGACGGGGGTTCTGATCATGACGATCGCGCTGGCCGCGCCGCATCCGGAAGCCGTCGCCGCGGGGGAGCGCGCCGTCGCCGCCGGCGGCAACGCCCTGGATGCCGCGCTCGCCGCGGCCGTGATGCTGACGGTCGTCTACCCGCACCAGTGCGCACTGGGCGGCGATCTCATCGCCCTCGTGCGGTCGCCGGAGGGCGCGACGACGGCCGTCGTCGCCGCCGGCACATCGCCTGCCGGCATCGCGGAGGCCGCCGCGGGCTGGACCGAGGTGCCCCGGCAGGGCGCGCACTCCGTCACGGTGCCGGGCATGGTCGCGGGCTGGCGCGCGATCGCCGCGCTCGGCGCGCGGTCGGGCCTCGTGTCGGCCTTCGCGGATGCCGCGGCCGTCGCCGACGCAGGCACCGAGGTCAGCGCGGGGCTCGGCCGTGCGCTGGTGTCGCGCGCCGAGGCCGTGCTCGCCGATGCCGGCATGCGCGCCGTGTTCGCCGCCTCCGGCACGCCTCTCCTCGAGGGGGAGATGCTGCGGCAGCCCGCCCTCGCGGACACCTTGCGCATGCTCGCCGACGATCCCGACGACTTCTACCGGGGCCGCATCGCGCGGTCGCTCGTGGCGACGCTGCGCGCCGCGGGCGGCACGCACACGGAGGACGACTTCGCGGGGTACGAGCCCGAGGTCGGGTCCTCCCTCACCCGCACGATCGGCGCGCAGACGTGGCACGTCGCTCCGCCGCCGTCGGTCGGCGCCGTCCTCATAGGCGTCGTCCGCGCGGCGTCAGACCCGGCATCCCCTTCCCCCGCGGGTGCGCGGCTGGTGGACGCCGCGATCCGCGGCGTGCAGGCGCGCGCGGCCGCGCTCGGCGATCCCCGCACGAGCGAGGTGGATCTCGACGTGCTCCTCGACCTCGCCGCCGCCGTGCCCGCTCCGGCATTCGCCGAGCCCCGCCCGCTCGGCGACACGGCGGCCGTCACGGCCCTCGACGACGAGGGTTGGGGCGTCACGATCGTCCAGAGCGTCTACCAGACCTTCGGTGCGGGCCTGCTCGACCCGGCGACCGGGATCGTGCTGCACAACCGGGGGAGCGCCTTCAGCGTCGACCCGGCCTCGCCCGCCGCGATCCGGCCGGGCGCCCGCCCGCCGCACACGCTGTGCCCCGCCATCGTCGACGCCCCCGACGCGACGGTCGTGGCGGGCTGCCAGGGCGGGCGCGCACAGGCGTGGATCCTCGCGCAGGTGCTCCCCGACGCGGTCGACGCGTCGTACGAGCTGCGGGGCATCCTGGCGCGTCCTCGCTGGGTGGTGGGCGACCGCGACCTCGGCCAGGACGTCCTGTCGCTCGTTGCCGAGCCCGGCGTCGCCGACGAGGTGCTCGCGCGCGCCGAGGAGCGGGGTCTCCCCGTCGTCCGGTTCACCGGCCCCGCCGATGAGGCCGGGCACGTGCAGCTCGTCCGGTGCGCGAGCGGCCTGCTGTCGAGCGCGAGCGACACCCGTGCGGACGGCGTCGGCACCCTCATCGGCACCGACAGAACCTCGACGGAAGAGAGCCGTGCATGACCATCACGTCGACCGATCAGAATCGACACGAACACCTCACAGCCACCACGGAGGGGGCAGCCATGCTCGCGCGCCACTGGTCCGATCCGCTCACCCCCGACGAGATCGCCGGGGTGGCCGCACTCGTGCGCACGGACCCCCGGATCGGCGCCCACCCCCGGTTCTGGGGCATCGCGGTGGAGGAGTCGCTCGCGCGCACGCTCGCGCCCGGTCAGGGACGCCCCGTGCGCCTCGTCGTGATGAACCCCGATGAGCACGCCGCGTGGGAGATCACGGCGTGGACCGCCGGCACCGACCGCGAGGCATCCCTCGGCTCCTGGTCGCCGGTCGACGCGAAGCGCCCCGGCGTCTCATCCGATGAGGCGCGCATGGTCGCGCAGGCCGCGCGGAACCACCCGCTCCTCAAAGAGGCGCTCGCCAAGCGCGGGATCACCGACACGTCGCTCGTCTGGGTCGACCCCGAGTCGATCACGGGCTTCGAGCCCGAGGGCTTCGAGGACCGCCGCCTCTCGTGGGGCTCGGTGTGGCACCGCGAGTCGGCGGACGACAACGGCTACGCGCGCCCCGTTGCGGGTCTCGTGCCGATCCTCGACCTCGAGACGCTCGACATCATTCAGCTCGAAGACCACGGCGTCATCCCCATGACGACGGAGGGCGGCAACTACCGCTCCGGCACGTGGGGGCCCGACCGCACCGTCGCGCCCCTCGAGATCACGCAGCCCGAGGGGCCCGGATTCGAGGTCGACGGGCACCGCGTGACGTGGCAGAACTGGTCGTTTCGGATCGGCTTCACGCACCGCGAGGGCCTCGTGCTGCACGACATCGAGTACCGCGACGGTGACGTCGTGCGGCCCGTGCTGCGGCGTGCGTCGATCAACGAGATGTACGTGCCGTATCTCGACTCCGACCCGACGGCGTATCGCAAGAACTTCTTCGACTGGGGCGAGTACGGCGCGGGTCCGCTGACCTCCTCGCTCGAGTTCGGCTGCGACTGCCTCGGCGAGATCCACTACTTCGACGCGCACTACCTCAACGGCTATGGCGAAGCCAAGACGATCACGAACGGCGTGTGCCTGCACGAGGAGGACCACTCGATCCTCTGGAAGCACGTCAACACGCGCACCGGCGAGGCGGACGTTCGCCGCTCCCGCCGGCTCGTCATCTCGTTCTTCGCGACCGTCGCGAACTACGACTACGGCTTCTACTGGTCGCTGCACCAGGACGGCAACATCGAGCTCGAGGTCAAGCTCACCGGCATCCTGTCCGTCTCGGGCATCGCCGACGACACGTCGCCCGCGTTCGGGCGCATGGTGAGCCCCAACGTGCAGGCGCCCACGCATCAGCACTACTTCGCCGTGCGCCTCGACACCGCCGTGGACGGCGCCAAGAACCGGCTCGTCGAGGTGCACGCCGAGATCGAGGACGACGACGAGCTCAACCCGTACGGCAACGCCGTGAAGATGGTGTCAGAGACGATCGCGTCCGAGAAGGATGCCGCGCGCATGGCCGATGCGTCGCGTGCCGTGCACTGGCGAATCGAGAACACCGAGAAGAAGAACCGCTTCGGCGAGTCGACGGCGTACCGCCTCACGCTCCCGAATACGACGCGACTCTTCGCGAAGCCGGGCAGCGTCGTGGCCCGCAAGGCGCCGTTCGTCGCGAAGCACCTGTGGGCGACGGCCTACGACCCGGCCGAGCGGTTCATCGCCGGCGAGTACCCCAACCAGGCCGACCTCTCGGCCGAGGGGATCACGGCGTGGCAGGAGGCGGACCGTCCCCTCGACGGCGCCGAACTGGTCGTCTGGCCCGTCGTGGGCGTGCACCACTACCCGAAGCCCGAGGAGTGGCCGATCATGCCGACGCACCGCATCGGGCTTCGGCTCGAGCCGGACGGGTTCTTCGTGCGCAATCCCTCGCTCGACGTGCCGCCGTCGGAGAGCTGCCACGTGCCGTCGCCCGGCGGCGTCGCGCCGGCCCGCCACGACCACGGCGCACACGCGGGGCACGACCACGGCGCACACGCGGGGCACGACCACGGCGTGCACGGCGGCGCCGGTGCACACGCGGGTCATGACCACACCGGGCATGACCACACCGGGCACGACCACGACGGGCACGACCGCGGTCACGGGGGCCACGAGAATCACGGGCACGCCCACCACTGATGGCCGACGTCCTCCTGCATGCGGGCGCGCTCGGCGCAACGGCGCTGAGCATATGCTGTCTCGCGGCATCCCGCCCGCGCGTCCGCATGCAGGAGTTGGTGCTCGCTGTCGCGATGCTCCTCGCCATGACGGATGTCGTGCTGGGGCTCTCGCTGGTCGCGCCGGTCTGGTGGGCGGCGGTCATCCTCGCGACAGCCATGCTCTCGACTGCCGGGCTGCGCGACCGCGGCTCCTCACGTGCCGTGCGGTCAGCTCGTGCGATGGATGCGCTGGGAGCCATCCTCATGGCGACACTGCTGCTGCTCATGGCCGGCCCGGGCGCCGCAGGCGACGACGCTCACGCGGGGCACGGCGTGTCGTCGACAGCCCTTGCCTGCGCCGTCGTCGGTGCGAGTGCGGTCTTCGCGGCGGCATCCGTCCACATGGCGGTGACCATGCGGATGCCGCGGGCCGCGGCATCCTTCCCGGTATACGTCCTCCGGCGCGCAGCGCCCCTCGCGATGGGTGCTTCCGTGCTGCTCATGGCCGCTGTCGCGGTCGTCTGACGCGGGCGGAGCGACGCCGATGGGTGGCGCGCGGCGCCGGTCGCGCCACTCAGCCTTTGCGGACGCCGGCGGGCTCAGCCCTTGTAGACGATCGAGGAGCGCCGCTCGTACCAGCGGGCCAGCTGCTCTCCGGCCTTGAGGACGTGCTCCCGCATCTCGGCGCGCGCGGCCTCGGCGTCGCCGCGCTCGAGCGCGTCGAGGATGCGCTCGTGCTCGTGGAAGTTCTCCTCGCGGTGACGCGCGTCGTTCACGAGGAGCTGCGCGGACACGTTGCGCGGGAACGTCTCGTTGATCTCGTCGATCGCGCGGGCGAGCCGGGCATTCCCCGAGAGCTCGGCGATCGTGCTGTGGAAGATGTCGTTCTCGCGCCTGCTGTTCAGGGCCGCGCTGCGCGTCTCGTCGCTCTCGGCGACCGACCGGTCGTACATCGCGCGGTTGGCGTTGCGGAGCTTCTCGATGTCGGACTGCGAGGCCTGCGCGATGGAGAGCGATGCCGCGAGGGCCTCGAGCTCGGCGCGCACCTGATAGGCCTCACGGACCTCCCACGGGGCGGGGACGCGCACGACGGCGCCGCGATTGGGCACGACGTCGATGAGACCGCCGGTCTGGAGCTGCCGCAGCGCCTCGCGCACCGGCGTGCGGCTCACGCCGAAGTCGTTGGCCAGCTCGGCCTGCCGCAGCTGCGAGCCGATGGCGATCTCGCCGGACATGATGCGCGCGCGGATCTTCGCGGCGATGTCGTCGACAAGAGCGTGGCCGGACATCTCCGACGGGAACTGCTCCTGGACAGTCATGCGATCCCTTTCCGCCCCTCCTCCGCATACGGCGAGGCGTTTCGCACCGTAGCAGACAGGCACCTCTATCCGAACGCAACGGCGGACGAATGTCTACAATCATGCCATATTGGATCCAGATTACATCTGTTAGGATCCAAACATGACGGCACCGGAGGACTCGATGGAACAGGCGGCCCGAGTGCGCACGATGACGCTCGAGGCGGACGACGTCCTCGCCGTGGAGCTCGAGCCGCTCGACGGCCCTTCGTCGGAGTGGACGGCGGGCGCCCACATCGATCTCGTTCTGCCTGACGCCCCCGTGCGCCAGTACTCGCTCACCGGCCGGCCCGGATCCGCGCGCTACCGCATCGCCGTGCTCCGCGAAGAGCGCAGCCGAGGGGGATCGAAGGCCGTCCACGAGCGCCTGCGCCCCGGAGACATCGTCAGGCTCCGCGGTCCCCGCAACCATTTCGCGCTCGAGCCCGCCGCCGAGTACCTCTTCGTCGCCGGGGGCATCGGGATCACCCCGATCGTTCCGATGCTCCACGCCGCCGAGCGAGCCGGTGCGCGCTGGCACCTGCTCTATCTCGGTTCGACGCGGCGCCGAATGGCGTTCCTCGAAGAGATCGAGTCGATCGGCGGGGGCGCCGTGACCGTCGTGGTCCGCGATGAGGGTGGGCGAGCCGACCTCGCGGAGGTCCTCGCGGCGCACCCCGAGGCATCCGTCTACGCGTGCGGACCCGAGCGCATGCTCGCGGCGCTGCAGGAGCTGCTTCCTGACGAGACGGGCCGGCTCCGGTTCGAGTACTTCGCCGCACCCGAGGTCGAGTACGAGCCGGGCGGCGCCTTCTCGATCCGTCTCGCCCGCACGGGGGTCGAGCTTCCCGTCGAGCCCCAGCAGTCCGTGCTCGAGGTCATGCGCGCGGCAGGCGTCGAGGTGCTCACCGATTGCGAGGAGGGCATCTGCGGCAGCTGCGAGACGCACGTCCTCGAGGGCGAGGTCGAGCACCGGGACTTCGTCCTGACGTCGAAGGAGCGGGAGGCCATGGACTGCATGATGGTCTGCGTCTCGCGGGCCTCGTGCCCTCTTCTCGTCCTCGATGCGTAAATCAAACTGGATACAATAACTACAAGATCGGATACCGAGGGGTAGATCGCGATGCTGAAGCAGGAAGACAACGAGAAGATCACGCGTTCCGGTCCCGGCACGCCGCTGGGCAACCTGCTGCGGTCGTACTGGCAGCCCGCGGCGCTCGTCTCGGAGATGCCTGGCGAGCGTCCCGTCAAGGCCGTGCGGATCATGAGCGAGGATCTCGTTCTGTTCAAGAAGCGCGAGGGCTGGGGTCTCATCAGCCGGTACTGCGCGCACCGGGGCGTTGACCTCTCCTACGGGCGCCTGGAGGAAGACGGCATTCGCTGCCTGTATCACGGGTGGCTCTATGACGGTCAGGGACGATGCGTCGAGCAGCCCGCGGAGCCGGACCACAGCCAGTTCCTCGGCAAGATCCGCATCTCGAACTACCCGTGCGTCGAGAAGAACGGGATCATCTTCACCTATATGGGCGCGGGCGACCCGCCGCCCTTCCCGCACTACGACTGCTTCGTCGCTCCCGACGAATACACGTTCGCCTTCAAGGGCCTGTGGGAGTGCAACTGGCTGCAGGGCCTGGAGGGCGGGATCGACCCGAGCCACGTGTCGTTCCTGCACCGCTTCATCCAGGAAGACCCTCGCGAGATGTACGGCCAGCAGTTCGCGGAAGAGGTCGAGGGCACGGGCAAGAAGCTCTCGATGCTCGTCGGCGAGAGCTACCGCCCCGACATCGAGGTCGAGAGCGCCGACCACGGCCTGCGCGTCTACGCGCTGCGCCAGCTCACGGAGGACATCAAGCACGTCCGCGTGACGAACCTGCTGTTCCCGAACGCATTCGTCGTCCCCTTCGGGAACACGAAGGTCTTCACGCAGTGGCACGTGCCGATCGACGACGAGAATCACTACTGGTTCATGATCTGGTACGACTTCGCCGAGCCGACCGACAAGGAGACGCTGCTCCAGCAGCGGCTCGACGGCGTCTCGCTGCCCGACTACCGACCTCTGCGCAACCGGAGCAACAACTGGGGCTTCGACCCGCAGGAGCAGAAGGAGCTCACCTACACGGGCATGGGGCTCGACATCAACGTCCACGACCAGTGGGCCGTCGAGAGCATGGGACCCATCCAGGACCGCACGGTCGAGCGTCTCGGCATCTCCGACCGCGCTGTCACGGCGAACCGGCGGATGCTGCTGCGCGCCATCGACTCGTTCGCGGCGGGCGGCCAGACGCCGTCGCACCCCGTCAGCGAGGCGGAGGCCGCGGCGCTCACCGGTCCCCTCGCGATGGACACGATCGCGGCGAACGACGCGTGGCAGTCGCGGTGGGTGCAGCGCGAGCAGGAGCGGCGGGATGCCTCGCCCTGGGCCGCGCCGCTCGAGACGGCCGAGGAGACCGTCGATGCGTGAGCGCAACGTGGACGAGCGTCCTGTCGCCTCGAGCGGGGGCGGCGTCTCGGCGCGGCCGATGCTCGCGCACGACCGCGACGGGTTCATCGGCCGCCACGGGCTGTGGAGCGAGGAGCGGTACGCCGCCGCCGGCCAGATGCGCCGCGTGGTCGACGAGATCGGCGTCGAGATGGTGCGGTTCTCGTTCGTCGACCAGCACGGCGTGCTGCGCGGCAAGACGATCGCCCGCGGCGGGATCGCCGCCGCGATGCGCTCCGGGGTCACGGCGCCGAGCTCTCTGCTGCTGAAGGACACGTCGGGCCAGTCGGTCTTCCCGGTGTTCTCGCCCGAGACGGGCGTCGGCGTCGCGGGCTTCAGCGGTGCGGGCGATATCGTCCTCGTGCCGGACCCCACGACCTTCCGCGTGCTGCCGTGGGCCGCGCAGACCGGCTGGATCCTGTGCGACGTGCGCTTCCCGGACGGCTCGCCCGTGCCGCTGTGCACTCGCACGGTCCTGCGCAACGAGCTCACGGCGCTCGCCGCCCGCGGGTACGGGATGACGGTGGGAGCCGAGCTCGAGTTCCACGTTTACCGGGCCGATCAGGCCCCCCTGACGGACGAGAACATCGGGTCGCCCGGACGCCCCGGCGCGGCGCGGCCGACGGGTCCGACGACGCGCGGATCGCAGCTGCTGCACGAGGAGGGCCTCGATCGCATGCAGCCGCTCGTGGACGCGCTCTACCGCGGGCTGACGCTCCTCGACCTCCCCCTGCGCTCGATCGAGCTCGAGTTCGGCCCCAGCCAGTTCGAGCTGACGATGGAGGCCGGGTCGGCGGCCGAGACCGCCGACGCGATCGTGCTGTGCCGCAGCGCCGTGCGGCGGATCGCCGCGAGCCTCGGCTACCACGCGACGTTCATGTCGCGCCCGCAGGGGGCGGACGGCGCATCGACGGGCTGGCACCTGCACCAGTCCCTCACGGACGCGTCGGGCGCGAACGTCTTCCAGCCCGAGACGGCGGACGGCTCGATGTCGCTCCTCGGTGAGTCGTACCTCGCGGGACTGCTCGCGCACGCGCCTGCCGCGGCGGCGTTCACGACCCCCACGGTGAACGGCTACAAGCGCTACCAGCCGAACTCGCTCGCGCCCGATCGGATCGCGTGGGGTATCGACAACAAGGGCGCGATGGTGCGGGCGGTCGGCGGATTCGGCGATTCCGCGACGCGGCTGGAGAACCGTTCCGGCGAGCCCGCCGCGAACCCGTACCTCTATATCGCGTCGCAGCTCATCAGCGGCATGGACGGGGTCGACCGAGGGCTCATCCCGCCCGCGCCGACGGACGATCCGTACAACACCGCCGCTCCGTCGCTCCCCGCCTCGCTCGGCGAGGCCGTCGCCGCCCTCGCGGTCGACTCAGCCTTCCGGTCCGCCCTCGGCGGCGTCGTGGTGGACTGGTTCGCGACGATCAAGCGCGCCGAGTTCGCCCGGTATCTGCGCCATGTCTCGGACTGGGAGCAGCGCGAGTACTTCGACATCTTCTGAACCGCACGACATCGACAGCGAGGAAACATGAGCATCAGAGCCGCCGTCCAGGCGCTGCCCGCCTACGAGCCGTTCTTCTGCGCAGGCGAGTGGGTGCCCGCGGCCGATCGCGAGCTGCACACCGTCACCGACCCCGCGACGGGCGAGGCCCTCACGGCGGTGGCGCAGTCCACGCCCGCCGACATCGACGCGGCGGTCGGCGCGGCGGCCGCCTCGCACGCCGACAAGCGCTGGCGCGGGCTCGCGCCCCTCGAGCGCGCCCGCATCCTCAACCGGGTCGCCGACCTCATCGAGGAGGAGCTCGAGGACATCGCGATCCTCGAGACGCGCGACAACGGCAAGCCCATCGAGCGCTCGCGCGCCGACGTCGCCAATGCGGCGCGCACGTTCCGCCACTTCGCGGGCGCGCCCTCGCGCATCGATGGGCGCGTCGTGCCGATCGACGGCGGCACCCACCACGTGTACACGACGCTCGAGCCCGTGGGGCCGGTCGCGATCATCCTGCCGTGGAACTTCCCGTTCATGACGGCGTCGTTCAAGATCGCGCCCGCGCTCGCGGCAGGGTGTCCCGTCGTCGCGAAGCCTGCCTCGTACACGCCGCTGTCGATCCTGCGCCTGGCCGGCATCCTGCAGCGCGCGGGGGTGCCCGACGGCGTCGTGAGCGTCCTCACGGGCGATCGTCGCGTGGGCGCCGCGCTCACGGAGCACCCCGGTATCGCCAAGATCACATTCACGGGCTCGACCGAGGTCGGCCGCACCGTCGCGCACGCCGCAGCTGAGGACTTCAAGCGCGTGACGCTTGAACTCGGCGGCAAGAACCCCAACATCGTGTTCGAGGATGCCGACCTCGACGCCGCCGTGCTGACCGCGATGCGGGCGTCGTTCGGCCACTCTGGACAGATGTGCACCGCTGCCAGCCGCCTGCTCGTGCAGCGGTCGATCCTCGCCGAGATGAACGAGCGGATGGCCGCAGCGGTGGCCAAGGTGACGATGGGCGACGGGCTGGAGGGCGGCATCACGGTGGGGCCGGTGGTCTCGGCGCAGCAGCGTGACAGCGTCCTGGACTACATCCGGCAGGGCGTCGACGAGGGTGCGACCCTCGTCGTGGGCGGGGGCACACGCGAGACGGGCTACTACGTCGAGCCGACCCTGTTCACCGACGTCTCGAACGACATGGTCATCGCGCGCGAGGAGATCTTCGGGCCGGTCGTCGGCATCATCCCCTTCGACGACGAGGCCGACGCCGTGCGGATCGCGAACGACACGCAGTACGGGCTCGCCGCCGGCGTGTGGACGAACGACCTCGCACGCGCCCACCGCATGGCGCAGGCGCTCGAGGTCGGCACTGTGTGGGTCAACACCTACAACGTGTTCGATCCGGCGCTTTCGTTCGGCGGCGTCGGCGTCTCGGGGGTCGGCCGCGATCTCGGCGACGAAGGGCTGCGGGGCTTCCTCGAGCCGAAGAGCGTCGTCATCGCGATCCCCGAGGCCTGACGCCTGCTACAGCGAGCACCCTTCGACGGAACCGAGAGCTGACATGACCGAAATCCCCACCGCGGACCCCGCCCACATCGTGGGCAACCCGGTCCTGATCATCGTCGACATCCAGGGCTTCACGGGGGAGACCCCGCCCGAGGAGGGCGGCATCCCGATTCTCATGGGAGGGCGCGAGGAGCGGCGTCCGAGGGTCTCGCGCCTGATCGACCGCGCCCGGGAGGCCGGCATCCCCGTCGTCTGGATCCAGGAGGTGCACAAGCCCTCGCTCGTCGACATCGGCCGCGAGCTCGACGGCGCCGAGGGCCCGCACTGCATCGAGGGACATCCCGACACCGAGATCGCGGCATGGCTCGACCCGCAGCCCGAGGAGTTCGTCATCCGCAAGCGGCGATATTCCGCCTTCTTCGGCACTGAGCTCGAGATCGTCCTGAAGGCGTACAAGGCCGACACCGTGCTGCTCGTCGGGGGGCTCACCGACGTGTGCGTGCACTACACGGCCGTCGACGCGCACCAGCACGACTACCGGGTGCGCGTCATCGCCGACTGCGTCGCCGGCTCGACGCAGCGGGCGCACGACAGCGCCCTCGCGGCGATCGAGTACCTGCAGCGTGACGCGATCGTGACCGCCGACGACGTGCACGCCTACATCGACACCCGGCTCGACGCCTCGACGCCGGTCGGCGCATGAGCGCCGCCCTGCCGCGGGAGGCCGCCTATGTCGTCGTCGGCGGCGGCACCGGCGGGAACGTCGTCGCCGCGCGGCTGGCGGAGGCGGGGCACGACGTGCTCGTGCTCGAGGCCGGCCCCGACTTCGGGCCGCAGGGCAGCGCCGCGTGGCCGGCCGACCTCGTCGATGCGGCCCGCCTGGGGCGCTCGCACGACTGGGGCTACGACTCGGGCTCGACGTATCCGTGGCGGATGGGCTTCGAGCGCGGCTGTGCGATCGGCGGCTCTTCCGACATGAACGGCTGCACGCAGACCTGGGGCCACCGCCGCGACTACGACGCGTGGGCCGAGGCGGGGCTCGAGGGCTGGGCGACCGACGACCTTGTGCCGTTGTTCGAGGAGGGCATGCGGCGCATGCGCGTCCGCCTGTACCAGGCCGACGAACTGACGCCCTGGCAGCACGCATGGTACGACGCGGCGCCCGCCGTGGGGATGCCGCGCCTGGCCGACCTCAATGGCCTTGACGAGTCCGCGGGCTTCGCGCCCGAGGCCGTCAACATCGAGGACGGCGTGCGCGTCAACACGGCGTTCGCCTATCTCGACCCGGTGCGGCACCTCGCGAACCTCACGATCGTCGGCGACGCCCTCGTCGACCGCGTCATGGTCGAGAGCGGCCGCGCCACCGGTGTCGTCGTGCGCCACCACGGCGACACGGCGACGGTGCGCGCGGGCACGGTCGTGCTCGCGGGCGGCACGTACAACTCGCCGACGGTGCTGCTTCGCTCGGGCATCGGACCGGCCGCCCAGCTCGCGCCCCTCGGCATCCCGCTCGTGCAGCACCTGCCGGGCGTGGGGGAGAACCTGCACGACCAGCCCTTCCTGCTGATGAGCTGGAGCGGGTCCGACGAGATGGCGCGCGACATGGATGCGGCCCGCGCCGCGGGATGGGCGCCCGACGAGCAGGCGATGGGAAAGGCCGCGTCGAGCTTCGAGGCCGAGGCCTTCGATCTGCACTTCCTGCCGTACAGCCCGACGCACCTGGCGGGCCGCGAGCGCTGGAGCGTGGGCCTGTCGGCGCTGCAGCCGCGTTCCCGCGGCTCCGTGCGGCTTCGGGATGCCGATCCCGACAGCGCCCCGCTCATCGACCACCGATTCCTCACCGATCCCGAGGGTGTCGACGTGTCGATCCTCGCCGAGGGAGCCGGCATCCTGCGCGAGCTCGCCGCGTCGCCCGGCCTTGCGCGGCGGGTGGGCGGCGAGATCCACCCCGGCCCCGAGACGATCGACGCGGCGGCGCTCCGCGCCCACCTGTACGCGAACCCCGACAACTACTGGCACCCCGTCGGGACGTGCCGTCTCGGCCTCGCCGACGACCCGCTCGCCGTCGTCGACGCCCGTGCACGCGTGCACGGAGTCGAGGGCCTGCGGATCGCGGACTGCTCCATCATGCCCACCGTGCCGCGGGCGACGACGGCGATGCCCGCCGTCGTCATGGGTGAGAAGGTCGCGCGGATCCTGCTGGAGGACGCGCGAGAGGGGACATCATGACAGCGACACCCGCGGTGTGGCCGGCGCCGAACCCGACGCTCTACGGCACGAAGCACTCCGCGTCGTCGGGGCACTATCTCGCCTCGTCGGCGGCGTTCGCGCTGCTGGAGGCGGGCGCCAACGCCGTCGACGCGGGCTGTGCGGCCGGCATCGCCCTCGCCGTGCTTCACGCCGACGAGGTCAACTTCGCCGGTGTCGCCCCGATCATGATCCGGATGGCCGGCGGGGACACGATCAGCATCGACGGTCTGGGCGTGTGGCCGCGTCGCATCCCCGCAGACCTGTTCCTGCGCGAGCACGACGGGCAGATCCCGTCGGGCCTGCTGCGCACCGTGACGCCGGCGGCGCCGGACGCCTGGATCACCGCGGTCCGCGATTTCGGGACCGTCGGGTTCGCCGAGATCGCAAGGCCTGCGCTGCGTCTCGCGCGGGACGGCTTCGCGGTGCACCCGCTGCTCGCCGACGGCATCGACAAGCGCCAGGCCGGCTACCGCAACTGGGCCGCGAACGAGGCGATCTACCTGCCCGGCGGTCGCCCTCCCCGGGTGGGGGAGCGCTTCGTGCAGACCGACCTCGCGCACACGATCCAGCTCATGATCGACGCCGAGGCCGCCGAGCTCGCGGCGGGCGGCGACCGCATCGCCGGCCTCGAGGCGGCGCGTGCGGTGTTCTACGAGGGCGAGATCGCCGCGCGCATCGTGGAGTACCACGAGGAGAACGGCGGCTACCTTCGCGCCGACGACCTCGCCGGGTTCCGCTCCCGCTACGAGGACGTCGTCGCGCCGCGGTGGCGCGACTTCACGATCTACACGTGCGGAGCGTGGTGCCAGGGACCGATCCTCGCCGAGGCCCTCCTCATCCTCGAAAAGGTCGGCATCGGTGGCCTTGAGCACAACAGCCCCGAATACGTGCACACCGTCATCGAGGCGCTCAAGGCCGTCTTCGCCGACCGGGAGCACCACTACGGCGACCCCGCTTCCGTCGACGTGCCCCTCGAGCGCCTGCTGGGCGCGGAGCACATCGCGCAGCGCGCCGCCGCGATCGATCCCGACCGTGCCGCCGACGGGCTCCCCCCGGCCCTGTTCGGCGACAGTCAGGAGCTGCCGCGTGCGATCTCGGCCGAGGAGGTGCGCCACATCGGCGAGGGTGGCACAAGCTACGTGTGCGTCGTCGACCAGTGGGGCAACGCCTTCTCGGCGACCCCGTCGGACGGTGCGTCGACGTCGCCCGTCATCCCCGGGACGGGCTTCGTGCCGTCGCTCCGCGGACTGCAGTCGCGGCCCGATCCCGCGCATCCGTCCGGCGTCGCGCCGGGCAAGCGCCCGCGTCTCACACCCAACCCCGCCATCGCCGTGCGCGACGACGGCAGCGTCCTGCCGTTCGGCTGCCCCGGCGGCGACATGCAGGTGCAGGCGATGCTGCAGGTGTTCCTCAACGCCTTCCACTTCGACATGGACCTGCAGGAGGCCGTCAACGCGCCGCGCTTCTCGACGTGGAGCTTCCCGAACTCGTTCGCGCCGTTCGACTATCTCGCGGCGCACGTCTTCCTCGAGGACCGCTTCGACGAGGACGTCTACGCCGAGCTCGAGCGGCGCGGCCACGACGTGCGTCGCTGGCCCGCCTTCACGAGGGACGCCGCGGCCGTCGAGGCGATCTACCGCAATGCGCGGACGGGCTTCCTCGAGTCGGCGGCCGATCCGCGCCAGCCCGCGCAGGCGGTCGTCGCATGAGCGCCCTGCCCGAGACCGCCGTCTTCGTCGCGAAGATCGTGACGATGGATGCCGCGACCCCCGACGCCGACGCGTTCGCGGTGCATGACGGCCGCATCGTCGCGGTCGGATCGGTCGACGACGTCCGCGCCGCCGTCCCCGGGGCGCGGGTCGAGGAGCTCGACGGCGTCGTGCTCCCCGGACTCATCGACGCGCACCTGCACATGCAGCGCGCGGGGCTCAAGGCCCTCGACCACGTCTCGGACGACGACGACGTCGAGACCTACATCCAGCGCATGCGCGACAGCTTCGAGGACGACGGGCCGGAGCATCCGCCGTTCGAGGACCGCGTGCGCGGCCTCGTGCGCGTGCAGCCGCTCCTTCATTCGCTGGGCATCACGGGGATCGTCGACCCGGCCGTGAAGATCGACGAGATGCGCGGCTACCAAGAGGCGCACCGCCGGGGCTTGCTCACGATGCGGACGGTCGCGATGCCGTTCCTCGACATCGGAACGCCCGAGATTCCCGACGTCGACGCCGTCATCGAGCATCTCGACGGCACGGGCGTCTCGACGGGGTTCGGCGACGACCTCCTGCGCATCGGACCCATCAAGGTCTACGCCGACGGCGAGGCGCTGAAGGGTCAGGCGCTCCTCGAGCAGCCGTGGGACGACACCGGCTACACGGGGCTGCAGCGCATCTCGGACGAGGAGTTCACGCGGCTCGTCGAGTGGTGCGGTGCCCATGGCTGGGGCGTCGGCACGCACGCCGTCGGCGGAGGAGCTGTCGCGCTGCTCGCCCGAGCCTACGAGAAAGCGGGGGATGCCGTCCGCGCGCGCCGCTTCCAGGCGATCCACGCCTATCTCGAGCCGAGCGAGGAGGCCATCCGGGCTCTCGCGGCGACCGGCACGATCGCGTCGCTGCAGCCCTCGATCATCTGGCACAACGGATCGGGCCTGCGCGCCAAGCTCGGCGAGCGCGCCGAGCGGGCGAATCCCGTGCGAACGTGGCTCGACGCGGGGGCGGTCGTCGCGTTCGGGTCGGACGGCCCCTTCTTCGCCTTCGACCCGCGGCACCTCATGTGGCAGACGGTCACGCGACGGGTCGCGGGTGAGGAGCGTGCGCTCGGCCCGTCCGAGGCGATCACGATCGACGAGGCGCTCGCCGCCTACACGACGGGCGCCGCCTACGCGAGCCTCGCAGAGCACGATCGGGGCGCCATCCGCGCCGGCCTGCGCGCGGACTGGGCGCTGTGGTCGGCCGATCCGAGAAGCGTCGCGACCGACGACCTGCGCACTCTCGCGGTGCGTCGGACGGATGTCGGGGGACGGACCGTCCATGGAGGCGCGTCGTGATCGAGACCGTCCTGGGACCCGTCGCGCCGGAGGAGCTCGGCATCGTCTCGACGAACGAGCACGTGCTCACCGACTCGCGCCGCCTCCTGCGCCCGACGCGGGAGGGCGGCTCGCTCGAGGGGCCGATCCGGCCAGAGATCCTCGGCGACCTGCGGTGGAGCTGGATGTCGCTCGCCGACAACCTCACGCTCGACGACGAGGCCGCCGCCGGCGAGGAGCTCGCTGCCGCGCGCGCCGCGGGCCTGGGCACGATCGTCGAGGCGACCTCGTGGGGCATGGGTCCCTCGCACGCGCGCCTCGCCGACGTCTCGCGGGCGAGCGGCGTTCGCATCGTCGCGGCCTACGGCACGTATATCGACAAGACCCTCCCCGACGAGTGGCGCTCGCGCAGTGAGGCTCAGCTGGAGCAGGCCTTCACGACGGCGCTCACCGAGGCCATCCCGGGGGCGGACTTCCGCGCGGGCCTGCTCGGCCTCCTCGGCACGAGCGCCGAGATCACCCCGGCCGAGCACCGCGCCCTCCGCGCCGCCGCGCGGGCCGCCGCCGCGGCCGGCGCCGCCGTCAGCATCCGGCTCGACGGAGCGGCCCGGCGCGGTCCCGAGGTCGCCGCGCTCCTGACGGACGCAGGGCTGCCGGCATCCCGGATCCTGTTCTGCAACATGGACAAGGTGCTCGACGCGACGTACGTGCGGGACGTGAGCGACACGGGGGCCGTCGTCGAGTTCGCGTTCGGCAGCGAGCACCACTTCGGCGACGGTGCGCGCGACGCGACCGACACCGAGCGCCTCGCCTTCCTCACGCAATTCCTCGTCGACCGCCCCGACGCGGAGGTCTCCCTCTCGTGCTCGGTGTGGACGAAGGGGCAGCTCACGCGGCACGGCGGCATGGGCTACGGCCACGTCGTGAAGCGGGTCGCCCCAGCCCTGCGGCGCCTCGGCGTCGACGAGGAGCGCTTGCACCGGATGCTCGTGACCACCCCCGCGACCCTTCTGAACAGACCGGAGAACTCCTCGTGACCGACACCGCCCTCCACGCGACCGAGACTGCCCTGCACTGGTGGAGCGCTCGAGCGCTCGCCGCCGGCATCCGCGCACGCGAGATCTCGGCGGAGGAGGTCATGAAGGCGCACCTCGCGCGCATCGAGCAGGTGAACCCCGACGTCAATGCGATCGTGGCCCTCGTCCCCGAGTCCGAAGCCCTCGCGGCCGCTCGCGAGGCCGACCGTGCCGTCGCCCGCGGAGACGAGCTCGGAGTCCTGCACGGCCTGCCGACGGCGGTCAAGGACCTGTTGGATGTCGCCGGCCTGCCCACGACGCACGGCTCGGCGGCCTACGCGGACGCCCCGCCCGCCACCGCCGATGCCATGGTCGTGGGGCGCATGCGGCGCAACGGCGCGATCGTCATCGGCAAGACGAACACGCCGGAGGGCGGGCTCGGCACGCTGACCTTCAGCCCCGTGCTCGGCGTCTGCCGCAATCCGTGGGACCTCTCGCGACACGCCGGCGGGTCGAGCGGTGGCGCCGGCGCGGCCCTCGCGGCCGGCATGCTGCCGATCGCCGACGGGTCGGACAGCGGCGGGAGCCTGCGCTACCCCGCGTCGTTCTGCAACGTCGTCGGGATGCGGCCGACCCCCGGCCGCGTCGCGAGCGGCCGCCTCGGCAACGGGTGGACGGCCCACGGCGTGCTCGGCCCCATGGCGCGCACCAGCGACGACCTCGCCCTGCTCCTCGCGGGCATGGCCGGCCCCGACCCGATGGCGCCCATGTCGATCGCCGAGGATCCGGCGGTGTTCGTCGACGTCACGACCGCCGGTCCCGCGGGCGTGCGCATCGGCTGGAGCGCGGATGCCGGGGGAGTGCCGATCTCGGAGGAGGTCGCAGCCGTCATGCGCGATGCGCGCTCGGCGCTCTCGGCCGCCGGCTACGAGATCGTCGAGCTCGATCTGTCGGACGCCCTCGGCGACGCCGAGCGCGCGTGGGAGACCATCGAGATGTTCAACTTCTACGCCTCGTACCGCGGCGAGGCGCAGACGCACCCCGAGCGGCTCCGCCCCGACCTCCTGCGCAACATCCGGCAGGGCGAGCAGGTCACGGCGTCAGACCTCGCCGACGCCCTCGCGATCCGGACCGAGGTGTACCGGCGCACCGAGCGCTTGTTCGCCGATGTCGACGCGATCGTGACGCCCGCGACGCCCGTTGTCGCGCCGCCCGCCGAGGACGAGTGGGTGCACCGCGTCGGCGAGGTCGAGTACGACCGCTACTTCCGCTGGCAGATGCTCGCCAACCGGATCACAGTCACGGCGCACCCCGTCGTCGTCACGCCCGCGGGTTTCAGCGGCGGGCTCCCCGTCGGCATGCAGGTCGTGGGCCGCAACCGCGGCGAATTCGACCTGCTCGCCCACACCACGGGCTTCGAGCGGATCCTCGGCCACGTGGCGCGGCGCCCGTCGATCTGAGGCTGACGCCCGTCAGTCCCCGACCGCGGCTGCTTCGAAGCTCAGCCAGAGCTCGAAGCAGTTGCGGCGCGACAGGCTCGTGACCCCCACGGAGGCGCGTCCCACGGCTCCCGCGACCGGTCCGAACACCTCGGTGAAGACCTCGGTCGCACCGCGCGAGATCTCGTGGAGCTGGTCGAAGTCCGCCGTCGTGCGGATGAAGCACAGGGCGCGCGAAAGGCCGACGACGTTGTCGAGCGAGCCGACGGCCAGTCGCATCATCCCCAGGGCGTTGAGCGCTGTGACCCGCGCCGCCTCCCGCCCCTGCTCGACGCTGACATCGGCGCCGACGACGCCCGGATGGACTCGTTCGCCGGCGCGATTCTCAGGCGTGATCCCGCTGAGTTCGACGAAATCGCCGACCCGATGGAACGCCTTCAGCCCGATCCCGTAGCGACCGCCATACGGCGGATCGCTGTAGTCCGGAATCGTGAGGCCGAGTCGGTGTGCGCGCAGTTCGGGCGATGTCATTGCGGACCTCCGAGGTGGTGAGGAGACGATATATGCAGGATCCCTTGTGGCTCGGATTGGATGCAATTATCGTGCCTTGTATCCACTAGAGATCTCCAGCGTGATGTTACACCTCGGAAACACTCACGACACCGCTACGGATCCACAAGCTCGTAGATTGGATCCACAGCAAGCAACCCCGACCATGCACCACCCACGCGGCGGGACGCCGCCCGACGCTCCCACCACGTTGACGAAGCCCCGAGAGGAAATCGTATGTTCAGGAAGTATCCGTTAGCCGGAGTTGCGATCGTCGCAGCCGTGGGCGTCGCGCTCGCCGGCTGTGCCGCCGGCGGCGCCTCTGCACCCTCCGCGAGCAGCACCGACACCATGAATCTGGAGCTGTGGTACGCGCCGGCCACCTTCAATCCGGCTCTCGCCACGGCGACGTCGGACCTGCAGGATGCCCGCCTCGGCTTCGACACGCTGCTGCGCTCCGGCGAGGATGGCCTCATCGGCGGGTTGGCGACGAAGTGGGAGGCCACGACGTCGTCCGACTACACCTTCACGCTGCGAGACGATGCGACCTGTGCCGACGGCACCGCGATCACGCCCAGCGTCGTCGCCGCCTCGTTCGACTATCTCGTCGGGCTCCAGGATGCCGCGGCAGTGAACTGGAAGAACCAGGCGTTCGGTGCCGGAACGCCGACCTTCACCGCCGACGACGAGGCCGGCACGCTCGAGATCACGCTCAGCGAACCGTACTCGCAGCTGTTCGGCGGCATCTCGCAGCCAGGTCTCGGGGTGATCTGCCCCGCGGGTCTGGCGGACCCCGAGGGATTGGCCGCGGGAAGCGTCGAAGGCGCCTACTCGGGGCCCTACACGCTCACCGACCAGAAGGTCGGCGTGAGCGTCACGTACACCCTGCGCGACGATTACGACGCGTGGCCCGCGTGGACGGACGTCGAGGGCAAGCCCGCCAAGACGCTGAACTTCTCGGTGCAGCCCGACGGCACGACGAGCGCGAACCTCCTCGAATCGGGGGGCATCGACGGTGCCCGCTTCTACGACTCGAACGCCCTGCGCTTCGCCGATGAAGACGGCTACAGCACGGTCACCTTCGCCAGCTCGGCCTACAACCTCGTGTTCAACCAGGCGCCCGGTTCGGGCTCGGTCTTCGAAGGAGACCAGGAGCTGCGCGCGGCAGTCGCCCAGGCGATCGACCCGCAGGGATTCAACGACGCGGGGCTCGACGGACTGGGAAAGACGCAGTACACCGTCAACTCATCGGGGTACAGCTGCGCGCTGAAGGATGAGTCACTGCTCCAGAGCTTCGACCCTGCCGCAGCGACCGAGAAGCTCACCGGCAAGACGATCCGGCTGCTCCTCATGAGCAACTGGGACCCCGCGGCCGACTTCCTGGCGGAATCCCTCCGCGCCGCCGGAGCGACCGTCGAGGTCTCGGCTCCCGACCCCGCAGAGTGGACCAAGCAGATGCGCACCGAGCCGCAGAAGTGGGACCTCGCGGTGGCTGCGGAGAACGCCGGAACCGGTCTGATCCACCTGTCGATCGCCCGCTACCTCGGCCCGACCTACGCTCAGGGTGGCACCAACGTCGTCGGCGCGGACAACCCCGAGGGCACCGCGGCCTACGACGAGGCGATGGCCACGGCGGATCCGGACGCGCAGTGCGCGGCCTTCGAGGAGGCTCAGAAGACGATCCTCGAGCGCGTCGACATGATGCCGCTCATCACGGACACGCACCGCTACGTCACCCGCCCCGGCTTCGCGGCCCATGTGTTCAACGGATACTGGGACCCGACCGCGATGCGGATCACGGGCTGACCGCGTCCACCGCCCGGGCCGGAATCGAGAGGAGACTCGAACATGAGCATCATCCCCGTCGTCACCTCCATGCCTACCGGCCCGGGTGGACCCCCCATCGAGGGGGGCGGCCCTGAGCTCCCCGACGCCGCCGGCGGCGCCAAGGCCGCGTCTCTCGGCGGCGCCTGGCGGAGATTCGCACTCCGTCGGGCCGTCGGCCTCATCGTCAACGTCGCCCTCCTCGTGATCGTCACCTTCCTGATCGTCCAGCTGATCCCTGGCGATCCGGCGGTGGCGATCGCGGGGGAGAACGCGACACTGGCCCAGGTCGAGATGGTCCGCACGCAGCTGGGCCTCGATCAGCCCCTTCTCACGCAGTTCACGCACTACATCGCGGGAGTCGTCCAGGGCGACTTCGGCGACTCGTATCGGTACCGGGTCCCGGCCCTCGACGTCGTGATGGCCGCCGTCCCCTATACCCTCGCGATCACGATCCCCGCCGTGCTGCTGCTCCTCGTGGTAGGCATCATCGCCGGCATGTGGGTGGGAGTGGCCACGCGTGGCGACCGTCGCCGGCTTCTCGGGTCGACATTCAACGTCATCACGGGGTTCGTCTCCTCCGTGCCCGTCTACGTGCAGGCGACGGCTCTCGTCGTCGTCTTCGCGGTGTGGCTGCGGGCGTTGCCGCCGGCCTACTCCGCGGCATACGACCTGAGCAACGCCGCTATCCTCCCGGTCCTCTCCCTCACCCTCGGCGGCGCCTGCGCGGTCGCGCGGGTCGTCCGGCGGGAGGCCGCGGTGATCCTCGAGCAGGACTACATGCGCACGGCGCGGGGCTGGCGCCTCCCCGCGCTCGCTCTGTACGCGAAGCACATGCTTCCGAACCTGCTGACCACGGCTCTGACGCTGTCCGGCATCATCCTGACCGCGCTCCTGGGATCGGCCCTCATCACCGAAGCGGTCTTCGCGTGGCCCGGCCTTGGAGGCGTCATCGTGCAAGCGATCTCGATCGACAAGGATTACCCCGTCATTCGTGCGGCCGTCTTCGTCATCGGGCTCATCTCGCTCGTCATCACTCTCGCCATCGACGTGATCCTCGGGCTCATCGACCCGCGAACCCTGGGAGACTGAGCGTGGCAGACACCACTTCGCCCATCGAGACCGCGACCTCGGAGAAGCCTCGCGCGTTCGCCTGGAACGGCGGACTCATCGCAGGCCTCGTCATGCTGGCGATCATCGCCCTCGTCGCGATCTTCGCGCCGATCCTCCTGGGAGACCAGGCCAGCGGTCTCGGAAGCGGTCCGCCGAACTCGGGCTCGACCCCGGAGCACCCCCTCGGCACCGACACCCTCGGCCGCGACATGCTCGCTCGCACGCTCGTCGCCACGCGCCCCACGGTCCTGATGGCGACGGTGTCGACGGCGCTCGCCTCGATCGCCGGCATCGCGGTCGGCGTCGCGATCTGGCTGGCGCCGCGCCGCGTGCGCCAGTTCGGGCTTCGGTCGATCGAGTTCGCCGTGAGCTACCCGACCATGCTGGTGGCGATCATCGTCGCGGCGATCCTGGGCCAGGGCATGGTGCAGGTCGTCGTCGCGATCGCCGTCGCCAACACTGCCGGCTTCGCCCGGCTGACCGCGAACCTGGCTGCACGCATCGCCTCCAGCGAGTACGTGACGACCTCCCGGCTCATGGGCGTCCCCACTTCGCGGATCGCGCTGCGGCACGTGCTGCCGAACATGGCCGAACCGACGCTGATCCTGGTCGCCGGGGCGTTCGCGGGCACCCTCGTGGAGATCTCGGGCCTCTCCTTCCTCGGACTCGGCGCCCAGTCGCCCGCGTACGACTGGGGGACCCTGCTCAACGACGGTCTCAGCAAGATCATGGTCAACCCGATCGTCATCGTCGGTCCGGCCTTCGCGCTGACCTTCGCGTCGCTGGCAGCCCTCCTCGTGGGCGACGGCCTCGCCGCGGCGGCGAACCCCCGCTCCCATAATCGGCAGGCCCGACTCGTGCGGTCGACGCAGGCCGCGTCCGCGTCTCCCGTCGCCGATGACGTCGTGCTGGTGGCCGAGGGCATCACCGTCACACACCAATCCAGCGGCCGGGAGCTCGTCTCCGACGTGTCGTTCACCATCCGGCGCGGCGAGGTGCTGGGAATCGTGGGCGAGTCCGGCTCGGGCAAATCGCTCACCGCCTCGGTCGTGGCGCGACTCCTCGGCGAGGGGCTCACCGCATCCGCCAGGCGGCTCGAGCTGGCGGGCACGGATCTCCTCGGGCGCGTGTCCGACCGCAGGCTCGCCTCGAGCATCGGGCTCGTGTACCAGGACCCCGGGACGGCACTCAATCCCGCGCTGGTGCTCGGCAGCCAACTCACCGACGTGCTACGGCTGCGTCTCGGGAAGAGCCGCCGCGCCGCGACCGAGACTCTGCTTGCGGGGTTCCGCGATGTGCGTCTCTCCGATCCGAAAGGCCGCCTGCGCCAGTACCCCCATCAGCTCTCGGGCGGCATGAAGCAGCGCGCGATGATCGCCTCGGCGATGAGTCCTCAGCCGGACCTCCTCATCGCGGACGAGCCGACCACGGCGCTCGACGTGACGGTGCAGCGCGAGGTTCTCACAGTCCTGAAGCGCATGAACCGGGAGTCCGGGACCGCCGTGCTGTTCATCTCGCACGATCTCGGTGTCGTGCGGGCGCTGTGCGACCGGGTGCTCGTCCTCAAGGACGGCGCGATCGTCGAGCGGATCGACGACGCGCAGGACCTCGCCGACGGGAAGGTCGAGCATCCGTACACGAAGCGGCTCCTGGCCGCGACGCCCGTCGTGTCGTTGCCGGATCGACTGGTCCAGAAGGAGGTCGGGGTATGAGCGGTCCGATGGTCGATGTGCAGGGCCTCGACGTCTCGTTCGGCTCGGCGCACGTGCTGCGCGGGGTCGACCTCGCCGTTGAACGCGGGCGGACAGTCGGCATCGTCGGAGAATCGGGATCGGGCAAATCCACGCTGGCGAAGGTGCTCGTGGGGGAGGTGCGCCCCTCGGCCGGGCGCGTCGTCGTAGACGGAGACGATCTCACCCGGCGCCACCGCGCCACCCTCCGGCGGCACCGGCGGCGCACGCAGATGATCCCGCAGGACCCCTACTCTTCGTTGTCCCCCCGCCGGACGATCGCGCAGACGCTCGCGGAGGCCATCGATCCGGTGCGCGCCCGCGTCTCCGCGCACGAGGATCAGATCGCATCGTGGCTCCGGCTCGTCGGTCTCAAGCCCGAGATGATGCACCGCTATCCCCATGAGTTCTCAGGCGGACAGCGACAGCGCATCGCGATCGCACGCGGGCTCGTGATCCGTCCGGACATCGTGATCGCAGACGAGATCACCTCCGCGCTGGATGTGTCCGTGCAGGCGCAGATCCTCGATCTGCTGGCGGAGATCAAGGAGTCCCTCGGGATCACGGTGCTGTTCATCTCCCACAACCTCGCGGTCGTTCAGCGGGTGAGCGATGAGGTGGTGGTTCTCTACCGCGGCGAAGTCGTGGAGTCGGGTCCGGTCGAACGCATCTACGCCGACCCCCGGCATCCGTACACCCGGCGGCTTCTGGACGCGGACCCGGGCTCGCCCGGCTTCCGGCTCGAGAACTGACCGTGGTGCGCGCTCCCGTGCGTCTGCCCGCTACCCCGATCGCCGAGGGCGCGACGACGTTCCGCGGCGCCACCCTGATCGACGGGGAGGGCGGCGCGCCGGTGCCGGATGCCGAGATCGAGGTGCGCGACGGCGTCATCGCCTACGCGGGCCCCGGCCGGCAGGGGAGAGACGCGCCCGGCAGCCGCGTCGTCGATCTGACGGGGACGTGGGTGCTGCCCGGCTTCGTGGACGTGCACGTGCACCTCGCGATGGTCCCGGACGCCGCCGAGCAGCAGCGGGCATGGTTCCCGGAGGAGGCCGTGCTGGCCGTCGCAGCGCAGCTGCGCACCACGCTCGAAGCGGGGATCACGACGGCCCGCGACCTCGACGGTCTCACCCCGGGCTACCGCCTCGCAGTCGAGCGCGGCACCGCGATCGGACCACGGCTGCATCTGGCCGTCGCGATGCTGTCGCCGACGGGCGGGCACGCCGATCCGGTGCTCGCCAACGGAACACTGCCCGCGTGGGCGCTGCGCGCCGGGATGCCGGAGTCCGGGGTCGTCGACACCGATGACGACGTCGTGCGGGCGGTGCGCCGGCTCCTGCGCATGGGAGCCGACGCGATCAAGGTCTCGACCTCCGGCGGCTCCGGCTCGCCGACGGACGAGCCGGAGGACGCAGGCATCCCCGCGGAGCAGGTGCGCCTGATCCGGCGCCTCGTCGAGGAGCGCGGCGGCCGTCCTATCACGGCGCACGCCCTGACCGATGCCGCGGCGCGGGCCGCGGTGGTCGGGGGTGCCGACAGCATCGAGCACGGCTACGACCTGTCGGACACCACGATCGATCTCATGCTCGAGCACGGCACGGTGCTCGTTCCGACCCTGAGCACCCTCATGCGCGACATCGGCCCGCGTGTGGGCGAGGAGCGGCGGCGCGCGCGTGAGAGCATGCGCCGACGCGGGATGGACTCGGTCCGTCGCGCGATCGCCGCGGGAGTGCCGGTGGCGCTCGGCACCGACGCAGGCGTGGTCCCGCACGGCCGCAACCTGGTCGAACTGGCGTGGCTGGTGGAGGCCGGGCTGACCCCGAGCGCAGCGATCCACGCCGGAACGATGGCGGGCGCTCGCGTCCTCGGCCTCGCGGACCGGATCGGATCCGTGACGGCGGGCAAGGTCGCCGACCTGGCCATCACCGCTGGCGATCCGCTCGAGTCGATCGGCGCACTGGGTGAGCCGGGCGCAGTGCGGATGGTCGTGCAGTCGGGTCGGGTCGTCACCGATCTCGACCGGCGAGTCGCGTAGCCGCAGTCGGGTCGGGTCGTCACCGATCTCGACCGGTGAGTCGCGTAGCCGCAGTCCTCACCCGTCGGCGCTCAGCGAGGCGGCCGCGTGCGAGACGAACGCCGCGACCTGCTCGGGGGCGGCGAGCGGGATCGAATGGCTCGTGGCGATCTCCTCGACGGTGGCTCCGGCACGCGCCGCCATGTCGCGCTGCGCGGCGGGCTGCAGGTGCTTGTCGAGCGTCGCGACGAGATACCACGCGGGCTTGCTCGCCCACGCGGGCTCACCGGTCGGGTGGGTGAAGATCGCGTCGGCACTCGCGCGCCTGCGCTGGCGACGCGTCACCATCGCCTCTTCCGGCACATCCCAGGACAGTGCAAGACGCGCCTCCTCGCTCTCCACTCCGATCCACGCGCCGTCGTCCGCGCGCGTCATGTAGTGCGACACCTCCGCGGGTTCGTAGCGCTCGACGATGTCCCGCACGGCCTCCCCGGCGGCGGGGGCGAACGCGGCGACGTACACGACTCCCCGGACGCGGTCGTGCGTGCCGGCGTTCGTGATCACGGCACCGCCGTACGAGTGGCCGACGAGCAGCGCGTCGTCGTCGACGGCGTCGACGAGTGCCTGCACGGCCGCGACGTCGTCCGTCAGGGACTGGGACATGTTGTCGGCGACGGACACCCGTTGCCCTGAGGCGCGAAGGAGGGGAGCCACCGAGCTCCAGTCGTAGTCGGAGCCACCCATTCCGTGGACCAGGACGATATGCATTGAACCTCCAGAATCAGGTGCGAGTCAGCGGTCGGGTGTCTCCGCCTCTCCGCTGCGGGGCCTCGCTAGGCGGGAAGGGGCAGGAGGACGGTCGGTGCGGGAGCGGCTTCTCGCCCCTCGAAGGGCACGGGCTGGCAGACCATCAGGTAATCGCCGGGCGCGACCTGCGAGAGGTCGGCGTTCTCCAGGATCACGACGCTCGCCCCGCACAGGATCTTGTGGGTCGGCCACTCCTCGGTGTTCGCGGGTGCTTCTATCGTCATGTAGTCGTTGCCGGCGAACCTCACGCCATGATCGACGAGCCACCGCGCCCCACTGGGACCGAGCCCCACCCAGGTGTCCGACCTCTCCGCGCGGGTGAGGGCGTCGGTGGAGTTCTTGGTGAGGAACAGCACCCGCTCCGCCCCGGCTGCACCGGCTGCTTCGAGATCCTCCGCCGTGATCTCCTCGTCGACACCCCGGAGATCGAGGACGCGCGCCGGCCCGACGACGCTCTCCAGCGCGATCTCGTCGACCGTCGCGCCGCCAGGCACGAAGTGCGACGGTGCGTCGACATGGGTGCCGGTGTGGGCGCCGATCAGCCAGCGGGACACGTCCGACGGGTATCCGTCGACGATCCGCTCGACCATCTCGAACGTCGGTCGGCGTCCCCAGTGCAGCATCTCTCCATGGATTGGGATGTTGATGTCGATGGCGCCGGTCATGCGACCTCCGGGCTCGTGTGGGATGACGGTTGTTATGAATGTATCCTATCCAGTAGATAATGGATCCACTAGCCGCGGATCGGAAAGGTTCGGCATGATCATCGACGCGTACAACACGACCCAGGACGTGCGGGGGCGCTCCGACTACCTGACCGGTGCGCGTCCGGGTGAGGAGCCACCCGCGCACACCCCATTCGAACCCGATCGCATCCTCACCCGCATGGACGCCGCGGGTGTCGACATGGCGATGGTGTGCTCGCTCGCACAGCGCATCGAGAACGACTTCATCATCGGGCTGCAGGATGCCTACCCCGAGCGCTTCATCGGCTTCGGGCAGGTGATGCCGCAGGCCGACGACGCGCTCGACGAGATCCGCCGCATGAACAAGGCCGGCATCCGCGGACTCAAGCTGCACCCGAGCATGCACGGCTACCATGTCGCCGACCACGGTCTGCTCGACCCCGTGTTCCGACTGTGCGCCGAGCTCGGGATGACGATCATCATCAATGCGCTCGACGACGCGTTCTGCGCGCCCTTCGCGATCGAGGAGATCGCGAAGGACCACCCCGACGTGCCGACGATCATCGCCCACATGGGTGCCGTGTGGAACGTGCCCGAGGCGATCATCGTCGCCGAGCGCCGCGAGAACGTGTACCTCGAGACGTCCGCGACCCTCATGGCGGACGTCAAGCGCGCCTACGCGCGGCTCGGGGGCGAGAAGATCCTCATGGGCACGGAGTGGCCCGGCTCGGACTTCGACCTCGAGCGCCTGAAGATCAAGAAGGCGATCCTCGACGACGGCGATCGCGCGCTCGTCGAGGGCGGCAACTACGCCCGCATCCTGCGCATCCAGGGATAGGGTGCCGTCGTGACCGCGCGACCCCTGGCTCACCGTCCCGACGACATGGACGACGCGGATGCCGAGCTCCTCGCCGCCGCGACGGCGCTGCTCGACGACGTCTACGCCCACGGCCGCCATGAGGTGGTCGCCGCGCTGCGCACCGCCGACGGCGCCATCCACCTCGGGGTCCACGTCGACGGCTCGGCCCGGCGCAGCAGCGTCTGTGCCGAGGGGGTCGCGGCGGGCCTCGTCATCGCGCACGGCGTGACGGGCAGTGCCGATGTGACCTCGATGGTGAGCGTGCTCCGCCGTGTCGAGGGGACGACCCACGTCATCGAGCCCTGCGGGGTGTGCGCCGAGCTCCTGACTGACTACTGGCCCGAGGCATCCGTCTGGGTGACGAAGGGCGACGACATCGTCCGCGTCCAGGCGGCCGACCTGCTGCCCGCGAAGCGCCTGCGCCGCTGGTGAGCGACGAGGGGCGCCGCGCGGCTCGCGCGGCGCCCCTGTCGTCCGTCGTCACTTGTAGACGACGTAGAACTTCCGGACGGGCTCGGTCACGGTCCAGACGCCTGTCCAGCCGAGCGGGAAGTACGCGACGCTGCCGGGCGTGAGCTCGACCGGCTCCTCGCCGTCGCGCTGCACCGTCATCGCTCCCGACAGGAGGTGGATGATCTCGGCGCGGGTCAGGAACTCCCAGCGCGACGTGCCGGGGTCGGACTCCCACGTGCCCGAGATGATCGTCCGCTCGTCGTTCGCGAACTCGACCCTGGATCGTGTGATGATCTCGCCCGAGAGGGGGTGGGCGGAGGGCGGTGTAAGGGGCTTCGCCTCGAGGTGGGCGACATCGATCTCGGCAGGGTTGTACGCGTGCGTCATGATTGGATCCTATTATGTGAGTAATGGATCCCCTCAAGGATCTCGTCAGAACGGCCACGACGCTCCAGCGACCGGAAGGTGACCCGATGCCAGGCAGAACACGGAGCGCCGTCGAGCGCGTGCGGAGCGCGTACGCGCGCATCGCCGAGGTGGACCGCCCCGAAGTGTGGATCTCGCTGCGCGAGGAGAGGGATGCCGCGACGGAGGCCGCCGTCGTCGAGAGTCGGGTCGCAGCGGGCGAACCGCTTGCGCTCGCGGGGCTGGTCGTCGCCGTCAAGGACAACATCGACGTCGCGGGGCTTCCCACGACCGCGGGGAGCCGCGCGTTCGCGTACGAGCCCCAGGCCGACGCGCCCGCCGTCGCGCGCCTGCGCGCGGCGGGCGCCATCGTCATCGGCAAGACCAACCTCGACCAGTTCGCGACGGGCCTCGTCGGCACCCGGAGCCCGTTCGGCGCCGTCCGCAACGCGTGGGATCCCGAGCGCATCTCCGGCGGCTCGAGCTCGGGCTCGGCCGTCGCGGTCGCCCTGGGAGTCGTCGACCTGGCGCTCGGCACGGACACGGCGGGCTCCGGGCGCGTGCCGGCGGCGCTCAACGGGATCGTCGGCGTCAAGCCCACGATCGGGCTCATCCCGACGACGGGCGTCGTGCCCGCGTGCCGCACCCTCGACTGCGTCACGGTCTTCGCGCGCGACCTCGTCACCGCCCGCAGTGCCGCCGAGATCATGGCGGGGCCCGACGGCGTCGACCC
This sequence comes from Microbacterium sp. AZCO, assembly GCF_039614715.1. GTDB lineage: Bacteria > Actinomycetota > Actinomycetes > Actinomycetales > Microbacteriaceae > Microbacterium. Next base: position 165,141 of record NZ_CP154857.1, read on the forward strand.
CCTCTCCCGCGCCGACGCCCCTGCGCCGCCGCTGGATGCGCGGCCAGTTGTCGCCGTGCCGACGCCCGAGCACCTCGAGGGTCTCGCCGAGGGGTGGGCGGATGCCTTCCGGGGCGTCGTCGCACGGCTCGCGGATGAGGGCGTCGACATCGTCGAGGTCGACATCGCGCCGCTCCTCGAGGCGGCGTCGCTCCTCTACGGCGGCGCGTTCGTCGCCGAGCGCACAGCTGCCGTGGGCGACTTCATCGGCGCGCACCGCGACCTCATCGGCACCGACCTCGATGAGACGGTTGCGGGCATCGTGCTCGCGGGTTCCGACGCGCGCGCCACGGACTACTTCCGCGATCGCGAGCGGCTCGAACGGCTGGGTCTTGAGGGGCGCGACCGGCTCGGCGGTGCCGTCGCACTCCTCACCCCGACGACGACGTGGCATCCGACGATCGCCGAGGTCGCGGCCGACCCCGTCGGCGCCAACAGCCGCATGGGGCGCTACACGAACTTCGCGAACCTGCTCGACCTCTCAGCCCTCGCGGTGCCCGCGGGCTTCGTCGGCGGGCTGCCGTTCGGCGTGATGCTCACGGGTGCGACCTTCGCCGACCGCACGCTGGCGCAGCTCGCCGAGCGCATCGTCGCCCCCGCGATCGACGTGCTCGTGGTCGGTGCCCACCTGCGCGGCCAGCCTCTCAACGTCCAGCTCGTCGAGGCGGGCGGCACGTTCGTCGACGACGTGCGCACCTCCGCCGACTATCGCCTGTATGCTCTCGCGACGACGCCGCCCAAGCCCGGGCTCGCGCGCTCCTCGGCCGGTGGAGCGCCCATCGCCGGCGAAGTGTGGCGCCTTCCGGCGGCGGGGTTCGCTCGCTTCGTCGCGGCCCTGCCCCAGCCCATGGGCATCGGCGCCGTCGTGCTCGAGGACGGACGGACGGTCGCCGGCTTCCTGTGCGAGGCGCTGGCCCTCGAGGGTGCCGACGACATCACGGCACACGGCGGATGGCGCGCCTTTCGCGAGTCGCTGGCATGACGACCGTCGTCTCGTGGGCGGATGCCGCGCCCCTCGCGCTCGCGGGACGGCCTGTGCGGCTCGTGCCGCTCGTTCTCGGATTCGAGCCGATCAGCGAAGCGATCTCGCTGCGCGGCGGCAGTCGCTTCCGCCACCTGCTCGAGCCGGTGACCGCCGCGGCGGTCGAGTTCGAACGCGGCTGGGTGCTCATCGACGGCGGGTTCGACCCGGCACGCCTCCGCGACCCCGTGCGGCGGGCGGCGGCCTTCACGTACGAGAACTACCTTCCGATCGTGCCCCCGGGCGACCCGCTCGTCGACCAGATCGCCGACGCGGGGCTGGAATGGGACGCCCTGGCCGGCGCCCTGCTCTCGCACGCGCACTTCGACCACACGGGCGCCGCGCGGCTGCTGCGCCCTCACCAGCCCCTCCTGATGCAGCGCCGCGAATGGGACCACGTCCGCACGGCGCCGTCCGAGCGCGACGCGTTCCTCTTCCGCGACGACTTCGAGCACCCCGACCTCACGATCGCGCTCCTCGACGGCGATGTGGAGCTCGCGGCGGGGCTGCGGGCCCTCGACACGGCGGGCCACACTCCCGGCCACCAGTCATTCGCGGTCGGCCTCCCGGGGCGCACCGTCGTGCTCGCCGGAGACGCCGCCGACCTGCGGAAGAACATCGAGCGGCGGGTCCCCACGGGCTCGACGGCCGATCCCGGTCACGAGGAACTCGCCGTGCGCGCGATCGAGCGTCTCGCCGACCTCGACGCGCAGGCGCTGACCGACGTGTGGCCGTCGCACGACCCCGAGTGGGCGCCGTGGCGCGAGATCGTCGAGGGTCGCTGACCCCAGACTCAGCGCAGGGCGTCGGCCAGGTGCGACGCCGCGCGCCACGACAGCGCCTCGATCGTCTCGACGGGCCCGCGGCCGCCCGTCGTCGGGAACGTCGACGACCCCACGACGACGAGGCCGGGCACACCGTGGAAGCGCCCGAAGCCGTCCACGACCGACGTCGCCGGGTCGCGGCCCATGCGCGCGCCGCCGTACAGATGCGTTCCCAGGGGCTGTGGGCGCAACGGCGGGCGCCACGTTCCCCGCGCGCCTGCGGCGAGCAACCACTCCGCGGCATGCCCGGCCAGTACGTCGGCGCGCCGCACGTCGTCGTCGGCGAGGGCGAAGGTGAGGCGCGCGACGGGGCGGCCCGTCGCGTCGCGATGCGAGAGGTCGAGGTCGATCGCGTTGCCTGCGCGCGGGAGCTGGTCGGGCTGGGCCCAGACGGTGCCGATCGACGAGTGGTGCGTGCGGACCCAGGCCGCGGCATCCCGTCCGCGCGTGATCTCGGGACGAAGGCCCTCGGCGACGTCGCGCAGCCGGTCGTCGCTCCATGGTCCCGTCATCGCCGCCTGCAGGATCGATCCGCCCACCACACCGTGGCGCGCGCCCATCCCTTCGCCCTCGAACTCGGCGACCGCCACGGCGGACGCCGGTCCTGCGCTGCGGCGCCCCAGGTCGATCCCGGGGAAGTCGCCGTGAACGACGAAGGCGTTGTGCGCCATGAACCACCGTCCGACGCGGCCCCCGGCCGTGAGCCCCGACAGCAGCAGCAGCCGGACGGTCGGGATGACGGATGCCGCGACCACGGCGGCGCCGCAGGCGATCGTGCGCGCGGACCCGTCGGCGTCGACGATTTCGACGCCGGCGATCGCCCCCGTGGATCCCTGCACGAGCGCCGTCGCCGTGGCATCCACGACCTCGATGTCGCGCCCGCGCAGGAGGAACGACGAATCCTTCGCGGCGGCCGCCGGAGCCGCCCGGGGGCGCCAGCCCAGCGCGCCGGCGGCGATCGTCATGCGGTCCGTCCATGACGTGGGCGGACGCGGTGCGACGCCTGTCGCCGACTCGATGAGGTCGTACCAGGGCGCGAGGTCGTCGGGCCCGATGGGCCAGTCGACGAGGTCGACGCCCTGCGGGATCACGCCGCCGCGGGCGAGCGTCGCCGTCCGCGCCCGGAACGACCAGTCGTCGAGCCGATACGCCTGCGGGGCGGCGAGGAGCTTCGAGCCGCCGACGCCGTCGCGTCCAGCCGGAGGAGTGCGCTGCGGCACGGCGCGCTGGTCGGCGTGGGTGCGCAGGGTCGGCGCGGGCGCCGCCATCGGCGCGCGCTCGCCGGGAGCGGGCTTCGGCTGCACCGCCGTGACGGTGTAGCCCGCATCCGCCAGCACCCGGGCGGCGACGATCCCGGCCGGGCCGAGACCGACGATCACGACATCCGCCATGAGATCCTCCCGGTTCGTGTTTCCAGGTTCGTATCCTAGATTAGTGGAATTGGATCCACATCGAGATCGGACCACCCATGACCTCTGCGCGCACCGGCATCGTTCGCACGCCCCGCTCCGTCCTGCTCTGCGTCGGGATCGGGCTGCTCGCGGGACTCCTGTCGGGCCTCTTCGGGGTCGGCGGCGGCACTGTCGTCGTGCCGCTCCTCGTGCTGCTGCTCCGCTTCGACCAGCGCCTCGCGGCCAGCACGTCGCTCGCCGCGATCATCCCGACCGCGGCCGTCGGCGTCGTGTCCTACGCGCTGCACGGGTCGGTCGCGTGGATCCCGGCTCTGCTGCTTGCCGCGGGCGCCGTCGTCGGGGCCCAGGTCGGCACCTGGCTGCTGCCGCGGGTCTCCCAGACGGTGCTGCGCTGGGCGTTCGTCGCCTTCCTCGTGGCCGTCATCGTGTCGCTGTTCCTCGTCATCCCGTCGCGCGACGCCCAACTCGAGCTCACATGGCTCACGGGGGCGGCGCTCGTGCTGCTCGGCGTCGGCACCGGGGTCGTCTCGGGGCTCATCGGCGTCGGCGGAGGCATCATCGTCGTGCCGGTGCTCATGCTCGGCTTCGGCACGAGCGACCTCGTCGCCAAGGGCACCTCACTGCTCATGATGATCCCCGCCGCCATCTCGGGCACGGTCGGAAACGCGCGACGCGGCAACGTCGACCTCGGGACCGCAGCGATCATCGGCATCGCGGCGTGCACGACGACAGCCCTCGGGGCGTGGATTGCGACGATGGTCGATCCGTTCGTCGGCAACGTCCTGTTCGCCGTGTTCCTCGCCTTCATCGCCGTGCAGATGGCGCTCAAGGCGATCCGCGGGCGCCGCGCCGGCTGACCCCAGCCGCGGGCGCCTCGCCGGTTAGCGCGATCCCAGGCATCCCGGCGCGGCGGTCCGCCGTCGGTGGGTGCGCACGGGTGACGACACGACCCCTCGCACCAGGCCGCCGCCGCGCTCGATCGGTCTCGTCTCGACACCCCGCTGGGGCCGGCCGCGACGCGCAGCGACACGCCTTCCGTGAGCCGCCTGCCGCCGAACAGCGCCAGCGCATTCCTCTTCGCCCGAGACGGGATGACCCTGCAGTGTTTCCGTAAGAAGGGACAACGCGGTCCAGCGCCTTCACCACGTCAGCACCTCGGTTGCGGCTCACTCCCACCCTCGGCGCCGGTACCGAGCACGGTTGCCTTTTGACACCGGCGGTAGCCGTGAATCGCTTCGCGCCAGACCAGGTCGGCACGGTGCGTCTGATCGCTGTGGCGATGAACATCGTGCAATGGAACGTGGGAGCTGCGTCGTTGTCGACTCGGACCCGCCGGCAAAGGCGCATGAGGAGGGGCGATTTCAACGATATGAGCGGGTTCGCCACCGCGCGGCGGCCGACCCCAGGTCGACCGCGGGTCTCACCTGTGCTGCTGGGCGGCGCGTTCGATATTGCCCTCGTGGATATCCGCGACCCATTCCAAGCCCGGCTTGGGTGCCGTGACGCGGGAATCGGAGATCAGGCGCCCGTCACGCAGGGCCTCGATGTACGCGCGATCCGCGGCGATCCGGGCTCGGAGTTCGCGGGCGTCGCCGACGGTGCCGTGCCCGGGCACCACGAAGTCGACGTCAGGTGCGGTCTGCTCTAGCAGCTCCAGCCCGTCGAGGTAGTCCTGCAGCGGGTCGGGTCGGTCGCCGTGGAAGTCCGGCATGGGCACGAGGACATCGGACAGCATGTCTCCCGCGATCAGCACGCGACGCTCCTGGATGAGCAGCGCGGCATGACCCTGCGCGTGGGCGCGGTGCTCCAGGACGTGAGCGACCGGACCTGGCCACGGCACTGTGCGCGCGTCTGGCGGAAGGCCGATCAATACGCCGAACAGGTCCAGCGGCACATCGTCCGCGATCTCAGGCGGCAGCCCCTCTGCGAGGTGTGCCTGCCAGTCGGAGTCGTCTCGCAGGCGGTCAACGAACGCAGCGGCGCGCGCGGTGCTGTAGCGCGGTACGTCGCCGAGGCTCGGATGCCAGAGTGCATGGTCCCAATCCGGATGCGTCGCGAACCCGGCAACAACCGCCATGCCCCGCGCGCGCACACTCACCCCAAGATCGATCAGTTCCGCATTGGTCAAGCCCGGGTCGATGACCAGGGCAGCCGCCCCGTCATCCACGACGACCGAGTTGGTGTCGAGGCATCGACTGGTCCGAACATGAACCCCCTCGACGATCCGAGTCAGCATCCGGGCGCCTGCTTCAGAACAGCGGCCACGCCCGCGTCACCCGCCGTTCCCTCGCACCGATCCACATGCGGCATCCAAGGAGCATGTCGGAGCTGCCGTTCCGGGCGCAAGCAGGTCGCGCTGCGGAAGTTCGCGTCATCGACGGCGGCGGTGAAGCGAAGATCTGTCAGGCGGAGGAATCCACCCGCTTCATCAGGATCAACCAGCTGAGGTAGTGCTCGGTCACGTGTCCGCCGAGCTCGTCCACCGCCTGTGCGGCGGCCTCGGCCTCGGCGGCGGACCATTCGCTGAAGGTGAGGAAGAGATCCCTGATCTGATCGGAGGAGAGGGTCACCGACCAGCGGTACAGCTCGGTGAATTCTTCGGCGAAGAGGTCCCCGTCGCTGAGGCGGCGAGCCCAGGCGGCCGTGTCGAGCTCGTTCGGTCCGGTGCGTCGAGGCGGATCTCGGCGACGCGCGACGATGCGTTCGACCTTATCGCGGAACGCCGTCCGAACTGTCGGATCACCGAACACGGTCCGCCACACGGCGAATCTTCCGCCGGGAACCAGCGTGCGATGCAGCTTGGGCAAGACGACGTCAAGATCCAGCCAATGCACGGCGGTCGCGGCCACTGCTCCGTCGAACGTCGCCTCGGGGAGGGCTACCGCTTCAGCGGTTTCACCCAGCACCCGCACGTGCGGGAGACGAGCACGAAGTCGCGCTGCCAGGGCGGGACCGGGCTCGACCGCGGTGACCTCGGCGCCGGCTTCCACCATCGATACTGTCGCTTGTCCGCTGCCGGCGCCCAATTCGACGATCCGGACACCGGGGCCAAGCAGGCCGAGGGCGCGCAGTCGCCACCACAGCGCCTCCGGGTACGGTGGCCTGGCCCGCTCGTAGATCTCCGCCCGCGCATCGAAGTGCATCGGGTCCACCATCTGGCGACTGTACTGCAGCGCCGCCCCGCGACCGCCGCCGCATGAGACGCGATTGCCAGTCTCGCAGCGTGCGGTTACGGGCCTCAGCTAGGGCAAGAGGTCGAGCATCTGTGGTCGCGCCCTCATTGCGTGGATCACGAGCTCGTTGCCGCTGTCGAAGACCAGCACGACTGTCTCAGGCAGTCGACCCTGCTGGTCGAAGCCGAGTCGAAGCTGACGTGCAGGTGAGGCGTCGTCCAAATCCTCGATCCAGAGCGGCCAGGAAGCAGCCTGGATGACGTCCTCGGGGAGAATGCCGTGCTTGAGGGCTGATTCATGGACCTTCACGCGGCGTAGGCCGCGATCGCTTCGCGGATGAGTTCCGATCGGGATTTGTGCTCACGCGCGGCGCGAGCATCGAGCGCGGCCAATTCCTCGGACGTCAGCCTGAGTGCGACAACTTGAGCGGGTTCCGCGCCGCGACCAGGTCTACCCCGTCCGCGACGCTTGAGGACGTCAATGTCGTACCCGACTTCAGCCTCGGCAGCCCATGCTGCGAGCTGTTGCTCGGTGACCGGTACTCCGCCGATCGTTTCCCCATCGCTCATGGCGTGATCGTAATACGAAATTCTGGAATCCTCTGCGTCCCCGGTGTTCGAGCCCGGTCCGCGGCGGAGCACTCGGACAACGGCCCCTGGGTGGCTCACATCGTTGGGGACGATGAACGAATGAATGGAACACAGATTGGCTGTGCCAGAGTCTCAACCACTGATCAAGACCTCACCGCCCAGCGAGACGCTCCTTTGCGTTTGGGTGTCAAAGACGCGCACCAAGGCGCAACGCAAGCTTCTCTTCGAGATCCACGACCGAGGCGAATACAGCCAGACCGAGATCGCCGAACTGTTCGGAGTGTCGCGCGCCACGGTCTACCGCGTTGCTCCTGCACCGCCGCGAGATGTACCTCGCGTCCATGCGAGGCCCACGTCCTCCAGCGGCTAACGCCCCGGCCAGGATTCCCAACCCGCCATCCGGATACGCCACAGCGCGCACAGACGGGCGCGCTCATCACGGAGCAAGGTGACTCTCCTTGCTAGGGGTGCTGCTTGACCCGCAGGAGGTGAGAGGCCCGCTCGGCATCACGGGAGACGAGAACCGACCGTCCGACGAGTTCGTGCAGGGTGGGCAGATCAACGTCGGCCAACTTCTTGATGTACAGCTTGCTCACGCCCGTTCTGTAGACACCGAGCTTGGCGAGAAGATCGCCGTCGCGCACCTCGAACCCGTTCATGAGGTTGACGACGAGATTGGCTGCCCGGGGCGCGAAACCAGCGAGCGGAAGCATCCCCTCACGACCACTCTCGTAGCGGTAGTGCAGCGTGCCGAATCCGACGATGCTTGGACCCCACATCACCGGCACCTCGCCGGTGAGCTGCCCGAACATCTCGCACAGCGTCTTGGCATCGGAGCGCCGCGTCGCATCCGGAATGGAATCGAGAAAGGCATCCACATCAGCGGACGTCGGCCGCATGACCGAGGGCTTCGCCATCGGCCGAGAGTACCAACACTGCGCGGTGTTCCGTCCCGGTTGGGTTTAGATCAAGCGGCGCTCCCTCGGGTACGGGCGTCGGCGCTCCGTCGAGCGGACGGTCCCCGCCCGACGGTCGGTCCGTACCCGAGCGGCGCTCGAAGGGTCGCTCTCCCGACCCTGCTGGTTTGCGCCGCGGTTGTTTTCGTCGCGGTGTAGCGGGGCCTATCTGGGCTGCCACCACAGGAGGTCGGTGGATTGCTCGAAGCCGGCACGCTTGTACATGGGTACGGCGCGCGCGCGTGAATGCACGGTGACGTGCTCCACCCCCTCGGCGGCGGCGACCCTCATCACGTACTCCACCAGCTTTCGTCCGATCCCCTGACCCCGGAACTCAGGATCGACGTAGACGCTTTGGATGTCCGCGGACGTTCGAACGCCATCCACGCCGGGTGTGGGCACGCGCTCCTGCACGGCGAGCCACGTCATGCCGATCGCATTCCCGTCCGCTTCAGACACCGCGATGAAGGCTCGATGGGTTCGACGGTTCTCCGCGAGCCAATCTCCGAGCCGACGCTCATAGTCTGCCTGCCCAACCAAGAGTGGACTCCCGCCCTCCGAGGTAGAGGCGCTCCGCATTCGGGCGAGCACCGGGATGTCGCTGAGATCCGCTTCGCGAAAGGTCGCACTCATCCCACGACGGTAGCGCCGACGAACGCTGCGGGAGCAGGAGTCGCGACACCCGAAGGAGAGCGCGCGCATTGCAATCCTGGTCTGACATCGGCGAAACATAGGCTGGCCGAATGGTGCACTCGACCGGATCCCGACCCGTCACGATCGTCACTGGCGGCAGCCGCGGTATCGGGGCAGCCATCGCAGAACGACTCGCCGCTGACGGCCATGATCTCGCGCTGACCTACAGGGTCGCCGCCGACGAGGCCGCGGCCGTCGCCGCAGCGTGCCGCGCCCTGGGGGCCCGGGTCCTGCTCATCCAGGCAGATCTCGCGGACCTCGACGACGCCGCTGGCGTGGTCCCGGCAACACTCGCCGAGTACGACCGACTGACCGGCCTCGTCAACAATGCCGGCGTCACCATGCGGATCGGCGACTACATCGACATCGACCTCGCCGAAGTGGAGCGGATGCTGCGCATCAACGTCCTCGCTCCCATCGCCATCACCCGCGCCGCGCTCGAGGTGATGTCGTGGGACAGGGGCGGCGAGGGCGGCACGATCGTCAACATCTCCTCGGGTGCTGCGACCAGCGGCGCTCCGAATACCTACGTGCCGTATGCGATGAGTAAGGCGGCGATCAACGCGATGACCATCGGCTTGTCCAAAGAGTTCGGCCCGCAGGGCGTGCGCGTGAACACGGTCTCACCCGGGACCACCTATACGACCATCCACGCCGATGGTGGGCGCCCGAACGCTCCCGAAGAGCGTGCCCCGGGCATCCCGTTGCGCCGCGCTGCGCATCCCCACGAGATCGCCGACGCCGTCGCCTACTTCTTCGGCCCGGGCGCCGCCTTCACCTCCGGCGCCGACCTCCGAGTCGCCGGAGGCAGCTGAGCCCGCAGGCTCGGACTCCACAACGCCTACCTCCAAGCGAGACCACCGACGCGGAACGTGCGCCCGTGACGGCCCCAGGCGCGTGCGATACACGTATGCGAATCCGAAGCGATAGCGTCCGAACGCGGACGCGACGTGCCTCTTCCGCGGCGCACCGCGCGCAAAGGGGTCGTCGCTCAGCGGGCGTCCTGGCGTGACTGCTGGATGGAAACGCTCGCGAGGCTAGCGCTGGGGCTATGAGCTCACTAGTCGTGCCGGCCATCCCCGGTCACGAACGCGATCTGGACAGTCCCCGCCAGCGCGTGAATCCGTCCCTCACGGTCATGAACCATGCGTGCTTCAGAACTCGGAGGTGGCCCGCGCGGCCGCACCACCAACACGCGCCGCAAACAAGACGAGTCCGAGCATGCCGACAGCGGCGACAAGCACACCGATGATCACCGCTGGCATCGGAACGGGAACCAGGGCGAACGACCCACCAAGCACGCTGACGACCCCTGCGTAGACGGTCGCGCGGCGCGCACGCACATGCGCGGCCAACCAGGCTTCGTCACTGGCCATGGTGCTCGGGATCCTTATGCCGGCGACCTGATTTCGCCGGAGACGCCCGGACGCTGCCGCATTCGCGATCCAGATCAGCAGACTGCCAGCACCCACCATCACGACGAACAAGGCGATCCTGGCGATCCACTCGTTCTCCATAGCTTCGAAGCTAACCCGCCGTCGATGAACTGAGCCGAGGGACCGTCACTTCGTGGCCAACAGGCCGCTTCACGGGTCCCTCAGTTCGCTGCGAAGCTCGCGCCGCGCTCGCGGGTCGGGGCAGCCGACTGGTGAGTCATGTAGACATCGACGTCGTCCTCCGAGCCGGTGACGAAGCCATGACGCTCGTAGAGCCGGCGGGCAGCGCTTCCCTGCAGGACATTGAGGCGTGTGTCGCCACTAAAGGCTTCACCGATCACCTTGCCGAGCACCGCACCGCCGACGCCTCGACCCTGCAGCTCGGGTTCGATATAGAAGTGCTCGATCCAGCGAACGGGCCCGTCCGGGCGCGTCGTGATGCAACCCACGTCAGCGCCGGACACTGAGATGACCCGCGTCCATTCGGGACGGAAGCTCTGCCGCATCCGCTCGCGCACGCGGATTTCGTCATATCGCCCGAGACGTTCCAGATCTGCACGAAGCACCCGAGAGCGCAGCTCGACGAGCCAATCGATGTCCTCGGGAGTGCTCGGCCGCAAGGAGATATCCACCCGACTCAGATTACGACCGCTCGGATGTCGGACGATGGTCCCCCAGTGGGCGGTGACGAGCTGTTCTCAGTTGGAGACCGACCGTTGTGGGGTCAGTGCGGCGATTGCAGTTGCTCGAGAGGCCGCAGCGCGGTGTCGGGCGAGCAGCCGAGTTCGCCAGGCTGGAGCAGGACGCGGGGGACGGACAACATCTGAACGCCGTCGTCGCTTCGCTTGACGAGCAAGCAGTCGTGCGCGTCACCCATCGCGAAGCCGATGTCGCCGCCGGCCATCACCGCGTGGGGTTCGAACGCCACCTCCCGCTCTCCAGTCGGTTGCGGCATCCGCGCGGCCACCTGGGCGACGATGTCGTCAGCGGATGCGGTGGGAGACGCGTTCGTGAGTACCTCGACGACGAGCGCTTCGGCACCATCGGGCACGACGTACACCGGGCGGGTGTCGAGCGGGGGCGGGATGCGCGCCGCGTCAGGCGGGCACTGGACGTCGTGTGCGACTGCAGCGTCGTTGTCCCAGTCGCCGAACTTCTCCGTTGCGACGCCCCAGTAATCGAATTGCGACTCGAAGCACGCGACGTATCGATCGCCGGAGGACATCGCCGGTACTGTCGCGCGGAACTGCAGTGCCCCGAAGGGCTCACCGTGGACGGTATCGGGGTACGACTCGAAGCCGATGAGTTCCACCACGCTCGAGGTCTTCGTATCGGTGTCGGCCCAGCGGGCGTAGTCCTCGATGGTGTCCGTAGCGCCCCGGTACAGGCCGCGGGAGATGTCGGCCACCGCTCCGCGGGCCCTCGCATGCGCATCCGCATCCGTGGGGGCCACCGGCGGCTCAGAACATGCCGCCAGAGGGAGCAAGGCCACAAGAGAGACGACGGCGGCCAGGGCCAGCCGATCGCTCAGCGAGTAGCGCTCAGTCATGAGCGAACACTAATCGAGAGGTGGACAAGAAGACGGCGTAGTTCGGCCGAAGACCTGCCGCGCCGGAAGTCGTCCGATCAGCGCTCAGCTGACGGTCCGCGAGCGGGCAACCTGGGACGGTCTCCTGAGCGCTCAACACCAGTAGCGCTCGTTCGATCGCGTCTTCGCGTCCGCGGGCGCCATCGCCTGGCTCGCCGACTGACGCTAGCCCTCGAGCAGTGCTGCGAGCGCGGCCAGGTCGCGCTCCAGGCTGTGCTGAACCTCGGCAGACATTCCCCGTGCCAGTTGCGCTTCGCCTGGCCCGTCGAGCCATGCAGACAGTGTGACCTCGGTGCCGTCGAGCACTTCGACGGCTTCGTGGTGCACGGTCAACTTCGCCCCATCGAGTTCGGTGGTGTCGGCGTAGACAAAGCCCGGCCCGACCGTTGTGATGCGGAACGGCGCCTCTTGACCCCCGACCGCTTTCAGGACTCCGCGGGCGCCCACGCCGAAGGGCTCTGACAGCCTGAAGTACTCCATACTCGGCGCCCACTCGGGGTGTGTCTCGATCGCGCACCAGCGCTCGAAGAACAATGAGGCCGAGGCGCTCGACGTGCGGCGGGTTCGGGCAATCTCGATCACGAATCGACGCTAGCGCCAATCCCCGACAGTGAAGCGGCCGAGCTCGTTGGCCGCTCTCATCGGTCGTTGGTGTCGGTTGAGGGTGGTTGATCGCGCTCGCGGTGGCGCGCGTTGCGATCAACGCGTTCGGAGTCCTGGGCGGCCCGGCAGGCGCTGCGCGCAGCTCAACCGCACGCCGAAAGCCGATCGACCGCGTGGTACCTGATCGCCCGCAGCGCTGCACTGTCGATCGCCTCATTGGTCGGCGGCCTCGGTCTGTCCTGGGGGGGCGTTCCAGATGGCGGGCTGGATCTATGGGTCTCGGCGGAGAACGTGCTGGTCCACGTTCTCGACGTGCCGGTCTGGCTTTCACGCGGCAGACAGTCCTGGGCCGTCGTCGCCGTCGTCTGCCCTGTTCTCGTGCTCACCTTGGTCGGCGCACCACTGTTCCAGGCCTGACTGCGGACTCCGGTCGGCCACTTGTCAAGCCCGGCTTCGGCGGGGCGTGCTCACGTACGCTCCGGTGAGACATTCCTGCGACGAGAAGAGAGCACGACCGTGAGTTCGACCGAGCGGCGCCCGCGCGCCCGAATCTCTGCGAGTCGCTGATCCGCGCCCGCGACGAGGCGGAGCGGCGGTCGCTCATCGCTCCCGACACCGCGATCAGCGAAGCGAATGCTCTCGCGCTCTCCGACGCGTACGGCATGAACGAGTTCGGCCGGGACCTTCCCTCCACCATCGAGTGGTGTGTGACGGTCGGCGGAACCGCCCCGCCGCTCGGACGTGGCAGGACGCGCGAACTGTGGGATCTGCTCGCCGCGACCGCGCTCCGCGACGTCGCCGCTGCGCGCATCCTCGAACCGCACCTGGACGCACTGAGCATCCTGCAACAGGCAGGCACCGACCTTCACGCAGCGGTCGATCCGTGGCAGCTGTCGACGATCGGCGCCGACCGCACGTCGTCGTGGGGCGTTTTCGCCGCGGAGGGACCGGGTCTGCGTGTCGACGCTCGCGAGACCGCGTCCGGGTGGACTCTCAGCGGGACGAAGCCGTGGTGCTCGCTGGCGTCGCATCTTTCGCATGCTCTCGTGACGGCATTCGTCGGCGCGGAGCGGCGACTGTTCGCGGTGGCTCTGCGCACACCGGCTGTCCGCCCGCATGATGGGCCCTGGCTGGCGCGCGGTCTGCCCGACATCGTCAGCGCTCCCGTCGACTTCGACGGCGCTGTCGCGGTCCCGATCGGCGAGATCGGCTGGTATCTGACGCGACCGGGGTTCGCGTGGGGAAGTATGTCGGTCGCCGCATGCTGGTGGGGCGGTGCGCTCGGGTTGCGCGATGCGCTCCAGGTCGCGGCCTCCTCCGAGCGTGCCGACCAAGTCGCTCTCGTGCATCTGGGAACGGTGGATGCCGCGCTCTGGGCGGCGCGGGCGGTGCTGCGCGAGGCAGCCGACCTCGTGGACGCGGGTACCCGAACGGATCCCAAGCTGCTGGCTGAACGGGTGCGCGCAGCGGTCGTGCATGCGGCCACCACGGCTCTGGCCGAGTCCGACGCTGCTCTCGGGCCGGGACCGCTGGTGTCGAACCCGGAGCACGCCCGCCGCGTGGCCGACCTGCACCTCTATCTGCGGCAGCATCATGGCCTACGCGACGCCGCGCGTCTCGGCCGGCTCGCGGTCCAGGGCGGGGTCGGCGGCTGATGGCGGGGTTCAGTCACCTCGACTCGGGGACGCCGGAGGCCCTCTGGCGTGATGAGCTCGGGCGACGCCGCCTGCCGTCGTTCGACCTCGACTTCGACCTGCTCGTCGTGGTCGCCGCACACCCCGACGACGAGACCCTCGGCGCGGGCGGTCTGCTGAACCGCGCGTCCCGAATGGGTGCGAGAGTCGTGGTGGTGATTGCGACGGATGGCGAGGCATCCCATCCCGACTCACCCTCCCACGACCGGACGACGCTCGCCCGTCGACGCCGCGAAGAGGTGCGTCAGGCGGTCGCGATGCTCGCGCCTGAGGCAGAAGTGGCCTTCCTCGGCCTCCCCGACGGTGGCCTCGATCGGGCTGCCGCGAGCCTCCGTGAGAGCCTCGTGGCACTGTTCGATCGCCACGGCGAGATCGATCCGCGGAGAGTGCTCGTCGCTGTGCCGTGGGCGGGGGATCGGCACCGCGATCATCGCATCGCCGCCGAGGTCGCGAGGGGCGTCGCCGCTGAGCGGCGCCTGAAGTTGCTGGAATATCCGATATGGGGCTGGCACTGGGCCACGCCGGTTGATCTGCCGTGGGACCGGATGGTCGCACTCGCGCTCACGACGGAAGAGCGCCAGTCGAAACGCGAGGCTCTCGCCTGTCACATCACCCAGATCGCCCCCCTGTCCGAGCAGCCGGGCGACGAGCTGCTGCTGCACGCCGGCATGCAGGAGCACTTCGATCGCGATCGGGAGATCTTCGTCACCGCACCCGCCGACAGGCCTTCCCGCCAGAGCCTCGATGCGCAGTGGTTCGACGAGTTCTATCGCCGCAACGGCGACGATCCCTGGGGCTTCGAGACACGCTGGTACGAGCAGCGCAAGCGCGCCGTGCTGATGGCAGCGTTACCCACCGCGCAGCTCGGTCGCGTGTTCGAGATCGGCTGCGCGACGGGTCTGCTCACCGCGGAGCTCGCCGATCGTGCGCACGAAGTGATCGCGATGGATGCCGCCACCCCGGCCGTGGTTGCGGCGCGACGCCGCCTCGCCCATCGCCGAAACGTGTCGGTCCGCCAGGGCAGCGTCCCCGGCGACTGGCCCGACGGGCGCTTCGACACGATCGTGCTCTCCGAGGTCGGCTACTACCTCTCCCCATCCGACCTCGAGCGGACGATCACGCTGATCGAGGCATCCCTTGCCGACGACGGATGCCTCGTGGCCTGTCACTGGCGGCATCCGGTCGCCGACTATCCCCAGACGGGCGACGCCGTGCACGAAGCCCTTCAAGGGGTGCCGACGTGGGAGGCGGTCAGCCGGCACGTGGAGCACGACTTCCTCCTGGACGTGTTCGCTCGTGGCCCTGTCCGCTCCGTGGCCGAGAGAGAGGGGCTCGTATGAAACGACGACCCGCCGATGTCATGGTCATCGTCGTACCTGTCCGCAACGAGGAACTGCTGCTCGAGGCATCCCTGTCCGCCCTCGCCATCGCGGTCGAGGTGGCCTCGGATGCCGGCATCCGCAGCGAGGTTCGCATCGTCCTCGACCGGTGCACGGATTCGTCGGCGGATATCGCAGGGCGCTTCGCGTTCCCGACGCTCACCTCCGACGCGGGGCGCGTCGGGGCGGCGCGGGCTTCGGGTGTCTCCCACGCCCTGGACGCGCTCGCCGACACACCTGTCGATCGCATTTGGATCGCGAACACGGATGCCGACTCCCGCGTGCCGGCCGGCTGGCTCACGCTCTTCCAGCGGATCTCGAGGACCGCCGACGTCTGCGTAGGCACCGTGCGACCCGACTTCGACGACCTGTCAACGGCGCAGCGCGCGCTTTGGCTGCGGACTCACTTCCGTGGCCGGCCCAACGGCCACGTCCACGGTGCCAACCTCGCACTGAGCGCACGCGCCTATCTCGCCGCAGGCGGGTTCGCGCCCCTTGGAGAGCACGAAGACGTCGACCTCGTCGCACGCTGCCGGAACCACGGCGCCGTCATCGTCGCAAGCGATCACGCCGAGGTGCTGACCTCCGGCCGGCACGCCGGGCGCACCCCCGGCGGCTATGCCGGCTACCTGAAGCTGCAGGCCGCCGATCTGTCGCACGGCGCAGCCCACATCGACTGACGACGAGCGGGCTGTCTGCGACTCCTCACGGCCCATGCCGAGACGGCGGACCGAAGGCGTCTGAGCGAGCAATGCGATCGCAGGCCCACTACCGCTGCTGCACCGGTTCTCGGCTGACGGAAGCGATCGCCGCGTCGACAACGCGACCGACCCGCTCACGACGCGCCCCTCTCGGGATCCCGCGATCGTCGTAGTCGGCCTTCTGCGCGTGAACCCCGAGCGGCAGGTGGAGCGCGCCGAAGAAGGCGAACAGCGGCCGCGGCTCGTGGTCGATCACGGCGAGTGGACCTCGTTTCCGCCGCGGCCGCGAGCAGCACCGGCGTGCCGGCGAGCGCGTTCCGACTGACCAGGTCGAAGAACTGCGTGAACAGTCCGGTGTACGACCCCCGGTGGCGGAGCGTTCACGGCGAAGCACGCGAGCCGGTCTGGGTGATTACATCACGTTCATTTGGGAACTGTGCTTCTCCATACAAACAAGGCGCGGACGATCGTCCCACGTGGGCACAGCGACGAATCCTCGGCTGAGGTAAAGCCCGATGGCATCGTCTCGCCAATCCCAGACAGTCAGTCGTATAGGGCGATTACTCTGTCCACGGCATGCCGCATCGAGTAGCGCGGACCCCACGTGATGCCCGCGAACGCGTGGATCGACCCACAGCCGTTTGACCTCGAGGCCGTTTCCCGTTTGCTGCACCACCACTACTCCGACGCTCGTGCCGTCGAGCTCGGCGAGAAGCACTTGCGCATTCGCGTATGCGCGCTCGGGATCCTCTACTTCCTCGGCATACCGCCGAGGCAAGTCTGAGTCGGGAATGCCAGTGGCGAGCCGTTGCGACTTCTCGAGCTCGGTCTGCACGAGGTACGCCTTCACGAGACGACCGACCGTGATCGCGTCGACGCCGGTCAGGTCCGCCCGACGAACATCCACCCTCGGTCCGGTCTCCACAGCCCCATCCTTTCACCGCGCTGAAGGCGCCCTGAGACGGGTGGTTGATCGCGCTCGCGGCTGAGCCCACTGACCACGTCGGTAACGTCTGATCGGATGCCTGTCGTTCCTGGATCTGCGCTTAGGTCAGGGATGACGCGTGCTCATCGCAGATGGATTCGCTGTAGCTCAGTGCGCTCTTGAGCTTCTGCTTGGCACGAGCGAGTCGTGTGCGCGCGGTGGACGGGTTGATGTGGAGCACGGCGGCCGCCTCGTGAGAGGCCAGTCCGTCCCAATAGATCAGCCTGACCAACTCGGCATCGTCATCAGCCAGCGACGCGATCGCCTCGCGAACGGATAGCGCGACGTCGTCGACAGACTCCGGGGCGGCCGATCGCAGATCGTCCGCTAGGCGCTGCACTGCCGCGGATCGGCGGGCGAGAGTGCGACGTGAGTTCCGCAACACGTTGTGCGCCACACCGTAGAGCCACATCCGGGCTTCCGTCGGTTCCGAAGGCATCCGCCGGTGAAGTCTCCACGCCGTGAGCAGCAGCTCACCGAAGGCCTCGGCCGCGTCGTCGGGGTTGAGGAGGCGCCGTTGGAAGTAGGCCAGCAGTGCTGCCCTGTTGTCCTCCACGGCGTTCTTGAACCCGGTGTCAGCCTGCTCCTGCCTCACAGCGCGCACGGCCGCATCTGCCCGGCGAGGCTGATGGGGCTGCCGTCCTCCATCGAGTAGCCGTGGTTCTCCAGTTCGGCGTAGAGCCGCTTGCTGACGATGTCGAAGACGGCGTTCAGCCGCCAGTCGGCCTCGCTCCACCCCTCCGTGACGAGCTGGTCTGTGTCGATCGTCCGCATGCCGTCGAGCTGCACCCGAAGGTCGGCCACGGCCGCGTCGACTTCGGCCGGGTCAAGATCGTTGACATCGATGGAATGCAGGATCTCCTGCGCGTCGAGCACCTCCGGGGCATCGTCGGGCACGGTCCCGTCTGTCTCGATTCGCAGACCCTGGTAGCAGAGGGACCCGTCCTCACGCTCGGTGTACGAGAGCGTGTCCGCCAACCAGCCCCAGGGTGTCTGGACGCCGTACCCGGCCATGGCTGCCGAACCACCGCCCAGCAGAAGCGCCGTCACGGTGATCGCGGCCGACCACCTCACCGCGCGCCGACGTCGACGCAGGGGAGCCGCTTCGGCAAGGATCCGGTCGACGTGCACACCCAGTCTGTGCGGCGCTCCGGCCGGCGGCGCCGACCGCCGCAGCATGCTCTCGAGTTCGCTCTCGTTCATCTCAGGCCCTTCGCTCGGACACGTTCATCCAGTTCATGTCCGAACCGCCGGAGATTGTCCCAAAGGCCGACTTCCAGTCGCGCTCAAGAAGGACGCAGGTGGGTCGTTCACCGCACGGGGACGGTGCAGTGATCGCATCTCGGTAGCGTCACGTTGGGCGACTGGACTGGGGTGGGTCGTCGCTTTCGTCGTCATCGTCGGCGGCGAGCACGGCGATTGGCGGGACGCTGAGGAAGAGGGCAACCAACTTGCCCCAGGGGCCAACGGGCCCTGCGGACTCCTCTGGCATCGTCAACTCCTTCGTCGAGTAGCCATCTTCAAGCTACCGACGTACACCAACAGTTGCACGACTCGGTGCGGGGTCGTTATGCGTTCAGTCGAGCGGTGAAGTCTGCAACCGTCGAGTCGAAGCCGGTCGCCCGGTCGCCCGCCCAGTTGAGCCCGATCAGCAAGCCGTCGGCCGACAGGCCAGGAAGCCAGCGGAACTCGAACTCCGCGCGAGGAATCTCACGGGTGCGAAATCCGGCGTACGCCGGCACGTTCTCGATCACCCGACGTGCGCGGGACTCGCGCGACCAGAAGGGCATGGCGCGCGCACCATCCGTCCCGCGCGGCGCCGGGACGCCCTCATCGTCCTCGATTGTCCAGACCGAGCCGTCGAGGCCAAGTTCGCGGAAGAACGCATCGGCGTGCGCCGAACTTGTGCTCATGGATCGACGCTAGCGCCTGCGTTCGGGTCCAGCGTGGGCAAAGCCATGTCACAACCAGCCACTGCCGCCCGCGACCCCTGAAAACACGAGGATCGCGGCCCGTCAGGATTGGACGCGACGGCGGGAGTCGAACCCGCAGCTCGACCGGTTATGAGCCGGTGACCGGGACCGCCCGGATCGCCGCGATGCCCCCACGCTAGCGCCGACTCGGGCTCCGGCGAACGACCGTTAACCGAGGTTTCGCTGTGAGTCTCACTGTGTCGCAACGCGTCCGAGCGCAATCGCGGGGATTCCGTCCCACGCGCCGATGCTCGCCAGCGCGTCACGACATCCTCCTGCGCACGCGCGGCTCAGCCCAGCGACGCCCGGAACGCCCGTAGGTGCTCGACGACGAGCGCGTGGTCGTCGGCCTGCGGCAGGCCCGACACGCCGACGGTGCCCACCATGCCGACACCGGCGATCGTGATCGGGAAGACGCCGCCGTGCGCGGCGTAGACGGAGGTGTCGAGGCGGCCGTCCCGGTCGAAGTCCCCGCCGCGGGCCTTGAACGACAGTCCGACGCCGTACGACGAGCGGCCGTACCGGCGGGCGACGCGCGACTTCCGCTCGAGCCAGCCGTCGTTGTCGGCGCTCGAGCCCGGCAGCGCCGTGTGGAAGACGCGGGCCTCGCCGAGGAAGATGCCGATGACGATCGGCAGCTCCCGCTCGACGGCGCTCGCGCGAAGCGCCGAGCCCAAGGTCCACGCGTCGTCGAGATCGAAGCGGGGGAGGACGAGCTCGCGCTCCTCGGCCTCGACGCGGGCGAGGGTCTCGGCGGCGCTTCGCTCTGTCATGGCCACGAGCGTAGCGTCGAGACACGGGCTCTCGCCGAGACAGGGTGGCGTCATCCCCGGCCTCGACGAGATCCCAGGTCTCGACGAGGGAGGCGGGGCCGAGCCGCCGGGCGGCCGCGAGCACGGGCGCTCGGCATCGGATGCGTAACGATTGCGGGGCGGGCAGGCGAACCCCTGTGGAGCCGGGCGGATGCCCAGGGTGCCGACACTTATCCTGTTCCGCATGTCAACGGCGCGACGACGGGGAATCCTCGCTGCCGTCACCGGCATCGTCCTGCTCGCCCTGGGGCTCGGAGTAGGCGTCGTCGTCGGTGACGCGCTCGGCATCCGAACCGAACCCTCCACCCAGATGACGCCGGCCGACCCTGTCGTGCCGGCCATTTCCGGACCCGTCTTCCCGCCCGAGTTCACGACGATCGACGCTCCCGATTCACCGCGCGTCGCGGCGGCGCTCGATGAGCTGAAGGATGCCTCGGCCGACGCACCCGACAAGAGCGGGGAGGCCTCCCTCACCGTCACGGCGAGCGACGGCGACGCCGCCGACGACTCGTACACGATGAGCGGCAACCCGACGGCCCTGCGCATCGAGGCGGCGAGCGAGGCGGGCGCGGCCCGCGGCGTCTACGACATCGCCAACTCCGTCCGCGTGGGGTCGCCGGTCGAAGCGCTCATCGGCGAGCATCCGGCATCGGCGCTGCCCTTCCGGATGGTCGACCTCGGCGCGGTCGGCGTCGACCCCGATCCGTCCCAGTGGGAATCGGGCACCGACTACTCCCACGTCTCGCGAGCCTTCGAAGACGTCTACCTCGCCGATCCTCCGTACATCGACCAGGATGCCCTGGCGACGGCGTACGACGACTGGGATGCGTTCCTCCGGCACTCGGTGGCGAACGGCTACAACGCCGTCTCCTGGCCAGGGTTCATCGAATTCGCGACGTTCGAGGATGTGCCCGGTGTTTATCCCGACGGCGATCCGCACGTCGCCCGCGCGCTCGCGCTGCGCGAGGCGTTCGGCCCATTCTGGGATCGCGCCGCCGAGCTCGGCGTCAAGGTCTTCCTGCGCACGGACATGCCGACGCTCACGCCGCAGCTCGCCGACTACTTCGACCGCGAGTTCGGCGGCCTCGACACCGAGAACCCCGAGCTGTGGCAGGTGTACACGAAGGCGCTCGACGAGCTGTACGCGGCGGAGCCGGCGCTCTCCGGCATCCTGATCCGCATCGGCGAGGGCGGCAACGTCTACCAGGAGCCGGGCTGGGACTACTACTCCGAGATCGCCGTGCGCTCCGTCAAGGCCGTGCGCACGATGCTCGAGACGTACTCGTCGCAGGCGGAGGCGACGGACCGCGAAGTGGTGTTCCGCACCTGGAGCGTGGGGATCGGCGACGTCGGCGACATGCACACCGACCCCGAGGCGTATCACGCCATCCTCGACGGCCTCGATTCGCCCGCGCTCATCGTCTCGACGAAGTACACGCTCGGCGACTTCTATTCGTGGCTGCCCCTCAACGACACCCTCGAGACGGGCGACCAGCGCCGCATCGTCGAGTTCCAGAGCCGCCGCGAGTTCGAGGCGTTCGGCTCGTTCCCCAACGATCTCGGCCCGCAGTACCAGTGGGCGCTGCAGACGCTGCTCGAGAAGAACCCGCACATCGAGGGCATCTGGACGTGGACGCAGGACGGCGGCCCCTGGCGCGCCGGCCCCATGTCGCTGTACTTGAAGAGCGGCTTCTGGCAGCTCTACGAGCTGAACACTCAGACCGCGGCCGCCCTCGCGCGCGACCCGAACACCGACATCGGCCAGGTGACCGTCGACTGGGCCAAGGAGTGGTTCTCCGAGGACCCGAGAACCGTCACGGCGATCGCCGACGCCATGGCGCTCTCGCGGGATGCCATCACGCAGGGCCTCTACATCCAGCCGTTCGCCGAGAAGCGCACCTTCGCGCTCGGCCTCGAGCCGCCGCCCCAGATGTGGATCTTCGAGTGGGACATCCTCACGGGCGATTCGGCGAGCCTCGGCGTCATCTACGAGATCTCGAAGGACCGCATCGACGAGACCATCGCCGCAGGGCACGACGCCGTCGCCAAGGCGGAGAAGATGCGCGATGACGTGGCGGGGACGGATGCCTCGACCTGGCGCGATCCCGCGCTCCGCGACGCCTTCGTCGGCACCCTGGACTACCAGGCCGACGTGCTGCGCATGCTCGCGGCGTACCGCGAGATGTTCCTCGAGCAGATGCGCTGGCACGACACGCTGGACCCGGCCGCGCACGCCGCGTGGGAGAAGGCGCGTGACGAATACGTGGCGCTGGCCGACGAGCACGTCCAGAAGTACACGGGCGACGTCGACCACCCCGCGTGGAACCTCGCCGCGGCCGACCTCTCGGTGCAGCGCGCCGACCGCGACGTCGCCATGTCGTGGATCGCGCGCATCATGCTCGCCCTCGCCCTCGCCTGGCTCATCATCGGCATGGTGGCCGCCCGGACGCGGCTGGTCCGTCGCCCCGGCGCGGCCGCGGCCCGCGTGACCTGGCTCGCCGCGACGCGGCCGTGGCGTGCTCGCGAGGGGACGCTCGGCCTCCTCACGGTCGACCGCTGGCTCCTGCTCATCGTGCCGGGCGCCCTGCTCGTCGGCACGCGCGCCGTGCAGACGTCGTTCCTCTCCTGGACGCACCTCGCGATCGTGCTCGGCGCGTGGATCGTCTTCCTCGTGGGGATCGATCTGCTCCTCGGTCGCAAGCGCTCGCCGTGGCCCGTCATCGCAGCCGTCGGCGGCGTCGTCGTGCTGCGCTGCATCGCGACGCTCGTCGCCCTGTCGTTCAGCGGCCCCGGCGGCTACTGGTTCGCGTTCTGGACCGACCCGGTGCGCCGCACGGTCTACATCGGCGTCGCGTTCGCCCTGTTCCTGTGGGTGTTCGTCGCCGCCGGGTGGGCGCTGTCGACGCAGCTCGGCCGTCGCCGCGCGACGGGCGTCGTGCTCGCCGCAGCCGGTGCGGGCCTCGCCATCCCGGCGACGGTCGTCGCCGTCATCGGCCTCGAGACGGTCCTCTCGGCGTGGAACGACCAGATGGGTCTGCTGCCGTGGGGGCTCGCCCGCATCCTCG
Source organism: Microbacterium sp. AZCO (assembly GCF_039614715.1). Taxonomy (GTDB): domain Bacteria; phylum Actinomycetota; class Actinomycetes; order Actinomycetales; family Microbacteriaceae; genus Microbacterium. The sequence continues at coordinate 188,085 of NZ_CP154857.1, forward strand.
GCCTCACGACCTACCTCGAGATCCCGGCCGACACGGCATGGTGGGCCGCCGCCTTCGGCGCCGTCGTGCTCGTGATCGGGCTGCTGCTCGCCGTGCCGTGGGGCCGGCGCAACGCGCCCGCGCCGACCGGGGCTGCACCGCAGCATCCCGAACCCGCTGAGGTCTAGGCTGGCGCCACGCGCGCCTCGCCGCGCGCGCCACGTGCGCCCGGGAGGGCGCCCACGCACCGGGAGCCGCGGATGTCGAAGAAGCACACGCACGAGGACGGTCTCAGCGCCAAGGAGTACGCGAAGGAGCTGAAGAAGCTCCACGTCGAGCTCGTGAAGCTGCAGGAGTGGGTCAAGGCCGAGGGCGTCAAGGTCTGCATCGTCTTCGAGGGCCGCGACGGCGCCGGCAAGGGCGGTGTCATCAAGGCGATCACCGAGCGAGTCAGCCCCCGCGTCTTCCGTGTCGTCGCACTGCCGGCTCCGACGGAGCGCGAGCTGAGCCAGATGTACATCCAGCGCTACGTGCCGCATTTCCCGGCGGCGGGCGAGGTGGTCATCTTCGACCGCTCCTGGTACAACCGCGCCGGCGTCGAGCGGGTCATGGGCTTCACCGACGATGCGACGGCCGACAAGTTCCTGGCGCAGGTCCCGCTCGTGGAGAAGGCGATGATCGACTCGGGCATCATCCTCATCAAGTACTGGCTCGAGGTGAGTCCCGAGGAGCAGACCCGCCGGCTCGAGGACCGCATCCACGACGGCCGCAAGACGTGGAAGCTCTCGCCCATGGACCTGAAGTCCTACAACCGCTGGTACGACTACTCGCGCGCCCGCGACAAGATGTTCGCCGCGACCGACACCGACTTCGCGCCGTGGAACGTCGCGATCTCGGACGACAAGGAGAAGGCGCGGCTCAACATCATCACGCACCTCCTGTCGAAGATCCCGTACGTCGAGATCCCGCACGAGGAGCCCGTGCTGCCCGCCCGCCAGGAGCCCGGCGACTACGTCGAGCCCGACTACGACTACCGGTACGTCCCCGAGACGTTCTGAGCGGACGGGCTCGCGGTCAGGCCCCGCGCTGCGCCATCGCCTGATCGAAGGCGCCGTCGCGGGTGGAGACGATGTCCTTGCCGAGGGGCATGAGCGAGACGGGCACGAGCTTGAAGTTCGCGATGCCCAGGGGGATGCCGACGATCGTGATGCACAGCAGCAGACCCGTGAGGATGTGCTCGAGCGCGAGCCACCAGCCGGCGAGGATGACCCAGATCACGTTGCCGAGGAACGACCACACGCCGGCCGACGGCTTGCTCACGACGGTGCGCCCGAAGGGCCACAGCGAGTACAGGCCGACGCGGAATGAGGCGATGCCCCACGGGATCGTGATGATGAGGATGCACAGCACGACCCCGACGAGCAGGTAGCTCAGGAACAGCCAGAACCCGGCGAGGACGAGCCAGATGATGTTGAGCAGGGTGCGCACAGGATCATTCTGGCAAGGGATGCCTCCGGCTCCGGCACCGTCGTAGGCTCGGGCTGTGCGGGTTTCGACGGCGCCCCCGACGATCGCGGAGCTGATCCTCGACGCGCTGCGGTCGGCCGCCGCCGAAGTGGCGGCGACGGAGGCCGCCGCGCTCGCCGACGAGCCCGACGGGGTGCACCAGCATCGCGTGCGCGTCCGCCGCCTGCGCAGCGTGCTGGCGGGATTCCGGCCGCTGCTCGAGCGCGAGCCGGTGGATCTCCTGCGCGTGCTCTTCCACGAGTGGGGGAGCGAGCTCGGGATCGTCCGCGACATCGAGGTGCGCGCGGCGGTCGCGGAAGACGCGATCGAGCGGTCGGGGGTGGACGATCCGCGCGTCGTTCGACGCCTGGTGGAGTCCGAGCGCCGGGACTACGCCGCCGCGCACGCGCGACTCGTCGAGCTCGCGGGATCGCCGCGGTCCGTCGAGCGCGCCCGGCTCCTGCGCGAGTTCGTCGCGGCTCCGACGGTCGTCGCCGAGGACGCGGATGCCGCTCCTCTCGTCGCCGTCGTGCTCCGGGCGCAGGCCCGCCGCGTGCGCAAGGCGGTGAGGCGACTGGATGCCTCCGAGGAGTCGTACCACGACGTGCGGAAGGCCGCCCGGCGCATGCGGTACGTCGCCGAGGCGATCGCCGCGTCGGCCCCAGGCCTCTACCCGGACGAGGTGGCGGATCTCGCGGAGGCGGGCGACTCGCTCCACGACGCCCTCGGAGGCCATCGCGACGCCGTGCTCTTCGCCGAGAGCGTGGCGCGCTCGGCCGTGCACGCGGAGCGCGCGGGAGAGCCGATCGAGGACTACGGCCGCGTCGAGGCGCGGGCGCGCGAGGAGGCGGCCGAGCACCTGGTCGAGCTGCCTCGGGCGCTGCAGAAGCTCCGGCGCGCGGCATCCACCCTCCGCTGACGCTCCTGCCGGGGAGGGATGCCGGGCGACGGTGTCGGACGCCGCGCCTAGACTTGTCGGGCCATGACCGACGCCACCACGCCCATCATCGTCGGCAGCGACCGCGGACCGCGCGACGCCGGCGAGCGCCCCGACAACGTGCTCCTCGAGGGTCTCAATCCGCCGCAGCGCGAGGCCGTCACGTATCGCGGCCCGGCGCTCCTCATCGTGGCCGGCGCGGGGTCGGGCAAGACGAGCGTGCTGACGCGCCGCATCGCATCGCTGCTGTGGAACCGTGAGGCGTGGCCGAGCCAGATCCTCGCCATCACCTTCACGAACAAGGCCGCGGGCGAGATGCGCGAGCGCGTGCAGCACCTCGTGGGCGACAACGCGGCGCAGGGCATGTGGATCTCGACCTTCCACTCCGCGTGCGTGCGCATCCTCCGTCGCGAGGCGCAGCAGTTCGGGTTCACGAAGGCCTTCACGATCTACGACTCGGGCGACTCGCGCGCGCTCATCAAGCGACTCGTCAAGGAGCACGAGGCGGATGCCTTCGGTCTCACGCCCGCCGCCGTGCAGGGCAAGATCTCCAAGCTCAAGAACGAGCTCGCCGACGCGGAGTCGTACGCGCGGCAGGCGAACCTCAACGATCCTGCCGAGCGCATCTTCGTCGATATCTTCGCCGACTACCAGCGTGCGCTGCAGCGGGCCAACGCGTTCGACTTCGACGACCTCATCGCGCAGACGGTCTACCTGTTCCGCGCGTTCCCGCACGTCGCCGACGTCTACCGGCGGCGGTTCCGGCACATCCTCGTCGACGAGTACCAGGACACCAACCACGCCCAGTACGCCCTCATCCACGAGCTGACCCAGCCGCTCTCCGAACCGGAGGGCGAGTCGTTCGGTGACGGCGGGATGATGATCTTCGACGCGCCGGCGGTCGAAGCCCTCCCCGCGGCATCCCTCACCGTCGTCGGCGACTCCGACCAGTCGATCTACGCCTTCCGCGGTGCCGACATCCGCAACATCACGGAGTTCGAGCGCGACTATCCGGGCGCGAAGGTCGTGCTGCTCGAGCAGAACTACCGGTCGACGCAGAACATCCTGAGCGCCGCCAACGCCGTCATCAGCAACAACTTCGACCGCAAGGACAAGAAGCTGTGGACCGACGTCGGTGCGGGCGACAAGATCGTCGGCTTCACCGGCTATTCGCAGCACGACGAGGCGCAGTTCGTCGCCGACGAGATCGAGTCGCTCCGCCGCGCCGGGGTCGACTACTCGCAGATGGCCGTCTTCTACCGCACCAACTCGCAGTCCCGTGCGCTTGAGGAGATCTTCATCCGCTCGGCCGTGCCCTACAAGATCATGGGCGGCACGAAGTTCTACGAGCGCGCCGAGATCAAGGACGCCCTCGCCTACCTCGTCGCGGTCGCGAACCCGGCCGACGAGATGGCGGTGCGCCGCATCCTGAACAAGCCGCGCCGCGGCATCGGCGACGTCACCGAGACGGCGATCGCTCGCTATGCGGCCGAGGAGGACATCACCTTCCGCGACGCCCTCGCGAACGCGTCGGCGCTCGGTGTGGGGCCGAAGATCCAGGCGGGCATCGCACAGCTCGATGCCGTGCTGGCCGAGGCATCCGCTCTCATGCTCCCCGCCTCGGGCGAGCTCGCGCCGCCGACCGCGGTCGCCGAGGGTCTGCAGATCCTGCTGCAGAAGAGCGGGTACCTCGACGCGCTGCGCGCGAGCAAGGACCCGCAGGACGAAGCGCGCCTCGAGAACCTCGACGAGCTCGTCGCCGTCGCCCGCGAGTTCGCGCGCAACAATCCCGAGGGCACGGTCATCGACTTCCTGACCGAGGTCGCCCTCGTCGCCGACGCCGATGACCTCGACGACGCGTCGGGCTCGGTGTCGCTCATGACGCTGCACACGGCGAAGGGCCTCGAGTACGACGCCGTGTTCATCACGGGCGTCGAGGAGGACCTCATCCCGCACCGCATCTCGGCCGGCGAGCCCGGCGGGCCGCAGGAGGAGCGACGGCTCTTTTACGTCGGCGTGACGCGCGCCCGCAAGCGCCTCTTCTTCACGCTCGCCATGACGCGCGCGCAGTTCGGCGAGGTCACGGTCGCGATGCCGAGCCGCTTCCTGCAGGAGATTCCCGCCGAGCTCATCGACTGGCGCCAGTCGCCGGGCGACGTCAACTCGCGCGGCGGCACGCAGTCGCGCGCGCTCAACGCTCGCCGCCCGGGCGGAGGCTCCGGCTTCGGCACGTCGCGGCGGTACGGCGAAGACCTCGTGCCGAAGTCGACGTCGATCGAGCGCTTCGCCAACCGCATCCCGGCCAAGGTGCGCGACAACGGCGACATGGTGCTGGGGCCGGGTGACCGCATCCGCCACGAGGACTTCGGCGAGGGACGAGTGGATGCCGTCACCGGCGAAGGCGCGAAGCGCGTCGCCCACGTGCGCTTCGACAAGGTCGGCGCCAAGAAGCTCCTCATCAAGATCGCCCCGATCGAGAAACTCTGACATCGACGCGATTAGGCTCGAATGATGGCCCTCTTCTCCCGCGGCAAGCGCGATCGAGACCGCTCGCCCGAGTCGACACCCGTTCAGGCGACCGAGGCAGACACGTCGGCGCCGCAGGTGACCGAGCCCGCCACGGGTTCGGCCGCGGCGGTCCCGGGTGCGACAGTCCCGGCCGAGGCGGTCCCGGGTGCGGCGGCTTCCGCCGGAGCGTCTCACGCCGAGGCGGTCCCGGCGGAACAGCCCGAGCCGGAGGCCGCGGCATCCGTCGGCATCTCGGTGTCGTCGTTCCGTGGCGTGGGTGCGCCGCCCGCGGAGCCGTCCCCCGCACCGGCCGCCCAGGAGTCGACGCCCGGGCTTCGCGGCAACTCGCTGCTCGCCGCCGCGCTCGGAGAGCTCTCCGACCCGCCCACGCCCCCGCAGATCATCAACGTCGCGCGCCAGCTGCTGCAGGGGCACCTCTTCCTGCGCATCAAGGGCGACGCCCGGGCCCTGCTGTCGGAGGGCAAGCAGCTCCCGCTCGCGATCGCGACGCTGAACGACGAGAACTACGTCGTCGCCTTCAGCGGCGGACCGGCGCTCGAGGCGAGCGTCCGCGCCGACGGCGACACCGACACCTCCGCGATGGCTCAGCCGGTGTTGACGGTGCTCAAGTACGTGCTCGAGGGTCCGTACGCGGGCCTCGTGCTCGACCCGGCCTCTCGTCCGGCGACCGCGGTCCTGCGTCGCGACATGCTCGAGAAAAGCGTCGAGGCGAGTGACCCGCACGTCACCATCAAGACGCTGCTGAGCGGCGAACGCACGGCCGCGACGGCGGCGGCCGTCGTCGATGCCCTTGCGACCGTGCCGTTCTGGGTCGCCGTGAGCCAGGACGACGAGGGGCGCATCGGCGTCGCCGAGGTGCGCACTCCGGAGGGGGAGCGGTTCCTGCAGCTGTTCTCGCACCCGCTCGAGGTCGTCGCGGTGGGCCGCGGCGAGCGCCCCGCGCCGATGGATGCCGAGCGGCTCCGCAAGGCGCTGCGGGGCGACCTCGAGCTGACCGGGGTGATCGTGGATCCGGGCGGACCGTGGATCCAGCTGCGGCGCCCCGATCTCGGCGCCCTCATCGACGGCTGACCCGTCGCGAGAACGCCTTCTCGCCGCGGAACGCGCAGTTCTGCCGGAGTTCGGCACGCCGCTGGGCCGTGACGGACGTCGGGGCCACCCCCTAGGGTCGGAACCATGGCGTCGGAACGCATCACCCTGACCGTCCCCGGACCGGATGGCGACCGCGAGATCGGCATCTCCAACCCGAACCGCGTGCTGTGGCCCGAGCCCGGGATCACGAAGCGAGAGCTCGCCGAGTACCTCGTCACGGTCGCCGAGCCCTTCCTCGCCGCGAACGGCAACCGGCCCGTCTCGCTCGAGCGCTTCCCCGAGGGCATCGAGGGTGAGCGCTTCTACTCGAAGAACCCGCCCAAGGGCGCGCCGGCGTTCGTGGAGGCGCAGACCGTCACCTACAACAGCGGGCGGCGGCATCCCCAGATCGTCTTCACGGAGATCGCGGCGGCCGTCTGGGCCGCGCAGATGAACACCGTCGTCTTCCACCCGTGGGCGTCGCTCACCTCGAACACCGACAACCCCGTCGAGCTGCGCATCGACCTCGATCCCCAGCCGGGAACGGGATTCCAGGATGCCGCGGCCGTCGCGCCGGCGCTGCGGGAGGTGCTCGCCGAGGCCGGCCTGGAGGCCTTCCTCAAGACGAGCGGCAACCGCGGCATCCATGTGTTCTGCCCCATCGAGCCCCAGTGGGAGTTCCTCGAGGTGCGTCACGCCGTCATCGCGGCGGGTCGCGAGCTCGAGCGACGGCTGCCCGAGAAGGTGACGATGAACTGGTGGAAGGAGGAGCGCGGCGAGCGCATCTTCATCGACTTCAACCAGGCCAACCGCGATCGCACCATGGCCGGCGCCTACAGCCCGCGGGCCTTGCCCGGCGCGACAGTCTCGACTCCGCTGACGTGGGACGAGCTCGAGGCGGGGGTCGATCCCGCCGCCTTCACGGTGCGGTCCGTGCCCGAGCGGCTCGCGTCCGTCGGCGACCCTTGGGCGACGCTGCTCGACAAGCCGGGCCGCATCGACACCCTTCTGGAGTGGTGGCAGCGCGACGTCGACCAGGGCCTGGGCGAGCTGCCCTTCCCGCCGGAGTTCCCCAAGATGCCGGGTGAGCCGCCGCGCGTGCAGCCGAGCCGCAAGAACGAGGCCTGACGGGCGTCAGGGGAGGTCGTCGACCAGGGCCTGGGCGAGGGCGAGCGCGGGTGCCACGCGGATGCCGGACGTGAGGGAATCGAGCGGGATCTCCGCGGCGATCACAGCGACCGCGTCCTTCGCCCGATTGACGAGGACGACGGTGCCGCCGGTTCCGAGCGCCGCGAACTCGCCGCGATCCTCGTCCACCCACCACTGGTAGCCGAACGACATCGATCCGTACTGCCCCGTTTCGGCCTCGGGTGCGGTCGCCGCCTCCACCCACGACGACGACACGACAGTCTCGCCCCTCCAGTCGCCGCCATCGAGGAAGAGCTGTCCGAACCGGATGAGATCGGACGGCCGCAGGCGCAGCAGCGCGCTCCCGAGGTTGATGCCCTGGGGATCCGCCGGCCAGGCGACCTCCGCGCGCGCGTACTCGCGGCTGAGACGGCCGGGGTCGGCACCGGGGGCGACACGCTCCTCCCAGCCGGGAGTCGAGTCGATCCCGAGCGGCTCGAACAGCGCTTCGCGCGCGAACGCGAGCGGCGACATTCCCGTCGCCTCGGCGACCACCGCGGCGAGGATGTGCGAGCCCTGGTCGGTCATCTGGAACGACCCGACCCCGCGTCCGCGGGCTGCCCTCGCCTCGAGGATCGCCGCGACCCAGTCGGTCGTCACATACGGCGCGATGACCTCGGGGCTGTCGGCGAAGTTCGCCGTATCGGTGAGCACGCGACGGAGGCGGATGCGGGCTGTGTCGGGAGTCAGGTACTGCGAGTAATCCGGAAGGAGCTCGCCGAGCGTCGCGTCGACGCTCGGGATGAGGCCCCGATCGATCGCGATGCCCACGAGGGTCGAGGTGACGCACTTCGTGACCGACCGCACGTCCCACGTCTCGTCGGGCGTCGCCGAGAAGTACTGCGCGAACACCGGCACGCCGTGCTGCTGGACCAGCACGGCGCGCACCGACTCGGTGCCGGTGACCCGGGCGAGGACCGCGTCGGCGTCGCGCTGAATGAGCTCGATGGGTGACGGCGACGGGGGTGCGTCGCCGCATCCCGCGACGGCTGCAGAGACGAGCGCCACGACAGCCGTCGCGGCGACGAGCTGTGCGAGCGCGTGAGGGCGGGGACGCGACACGAGGCATCCCCCTCACTCGGGTTCCCCGAGCTCAGCGCGCGGCGGGGCTGTTGCGAACTCCGCCAGGATCGACTCGGCGAGGGCTCTCGCGTTGCCGACCTTCACCGTGTGCGCAGGAGGCTGATCGGCATCGATCTGAGACGCCACGACCACGACGACGTCGTGCTCGGGACTCACGAGGATGACCGTGCCGCCGAAGCCCATGGCGGCGAAGTAGTGATCGTCGGATGCCACCCACCACTGGAATCCGTAGTGGTCGGTCAGATCGAGATCGCCGGCGGTCTCCAGGTGGGGCGCCGTCGCCTGGTCGATCCAGGACGACGACACGAGCTGCACGCCCTGCCATCGCCCTCGGTCGAGATACAGCTGGCCGAGCCGGGCGAGGTCGGCGGGGCGCAGCCGCATGGGTCCGGCGCCGATGTGGATCCCCTGCCTGTCACGGGGCCAGGCGAAGTCGGCATCGTCGAAGGCCGCGGTCTCGGCGGCCTCATCCTCGGGCGCGAACGGGACGGTCTGCTCGAGCGCCGGCCGGCTCGCGATGCCGAGTGGGTCGAGGAGGTACCGGCGCGCGAACTCGAGCACCGGCATCCCGCTCGCCTCGGCGAGGACCGCCGCGAGGATGTGGGAGCCGGCGTTCGAGTAGCGGAACGAGCCGTCGCCAGCGCCCCGGCGCGCGCGATCGACGAGGATCGTGGCGACGGGATCGGGCGACGACCAGACTCCGGCCGATTCGGCCTCCGAGCCGTCGGCGAAGTTCGCCGAGTGCGTCAGCACCGCCCACAGCGGTATGGCGCTCGTCTCGGCGGTCAGCTGGTCGGTCCAGCGCGGGAGCAGCTGCCCGAGCGTCGCATTGACATCCCCGATGAGACCGTGGTCGATGGCGATGCCGACGAGGGTGCCCACGAAGCTCTTCGTCACCGACTGGATGTCCCAGTAGTCCTCGGGCCCCGAGTCGATGTAGCGGTCGTAGACCCGCGTTCCGTGCTCGAGCACGAGGACCGCCCGGATGCCGTGGTAAGGGTCGTGCTCGGCGAGGGTGGTGGCGACGTCGTCCGCGATGGCGGCCGTCCCGGTCGGTGTCGGCGCCGGCGGGGCAGCGGGCGTGGTGGTGCAGGCGGTCGCGAGCATCAGGCACACGCCGAGCATGCACGCGCCGATCATTCGCGAGTACCGGTGACGGTCAGGAAAGGCCATCGGGGCCTCCGTCGGGTGGACTGTGGCCGAAATCTACACCCGGGATGCGCGCGCGACCAGAGCTCGGGAGAGCCGTGATCGAGTCAGTCCAGGACGGCCCCGAGGTCGTAGGCCGAGACCGTTTCGAGCTGCTCGTACGTGCAGGAGCGGGGATCGCGGTCGGGGCGCCAGCGATCGAACTGCACGGTGTGGCGGAACCGCCAGCCCTCGAGCTGGTCGTAGCGGACCTCCAGCACTCGCTCGGGGCGCAGATGCACGAACGATGAGTCGCGTCCCGCGGCGGAGAACCGCGACTTCTCGCCCTCGCTCTTCACGGCGTTGCCCTCGGCGTCGCGCTCGACGAGCGGCGCGAGTTCGTCGATGAGCTCGAGGCGCCGCTTGTCGCTCCACGCCGCGACCCCGCCGACGGGATACAGCGTGCCGTCGCTCGAGTACAGCCCCACGAGCAGCGATCCGACGCCCTGGCCGGACTTGTGGATGCGGTACCCCATCGCCACGACGTCCGCCGTGCGGGCGTGCTTGATCTTGAACATCGTGCGCTTGTTGGGCGCGTACGGCTGAGCGAGGGGCTTCGCGACCACGCCGTCGAGGCCGGCGCCCTCAAACTCCGAGAGCCAGCGGCGGGCGACGTCGGCGTCCTCCGTCGTGCGGGTGACGTGCACGGGGTCGGGCACGTCGCCGAGGAGGTCGACCAGCTCGGCGCGCCGCACCGAGAAGGGCTCGCCCTGAAGATCGCGATCGCCGCGCGCGAGCAGATCGAACGCGATGAACATCGCCGGCGTCTTCTCCGAGAGCATGCTGACGCGCGATGCCGCGGGGTGGATGCGCTGGGTGAGCGACTCCCAGTCCAGTCGCTGCGCGCCGGGCTCGCCCTTGGGGACGACGACCTCGCCGTCGATGAGGCACGGCTCGGGGAGAAGGCGCGCGAACGCCTCGACGAGCTCGGGGAAGTAGCGGGTGAGCGGCTTCGCGCCGCGCGAGCCGATCTCGACCGACTCCCCGTCCCACGAGATGAGCGCGCGGAACCCGTCCCACTTGGGTTCGTAGCTGAGGCCCCCGGCCACGGCATCCTGTTCCGGCACCGTGGGGACGGACTTGGCGAGCATCGGCGCGGGGATCTCGTGCGGCATGCGACCATCCTGCCCTGACCATCCGACGTTGCACAGGCGGTGGATGCGTCGGGAGAAGTTGACGTGTCGGATTTTTCCGACGTATTCTGGATGCATGGCCCACGACGTCTTCAGCGGACTCGCCAACCCGATCCGCCGAGACATCCTCACCGAGCTCGCGGCAGGACCGAAGTCGGTCACCGACCTCGCGAGTCGCTTCGAGATCGGCCGCCCCGCCGTGTCGGAGCACCTCCAGGTGCTGCGGAACATCGGCCTGGTGCAGTCCGAGCAGGTGGGCCAGCACCGCTATTACCGGCTGGATGCCGCGCCCCTCGCCGAGGCTGCGCAGTGGCTGGCCGGGTTCGAGCAGTACTGGAAAGAGCGCCTGCGGGACCTCCGCAGCGTGCTCGACGAGGAGAACCGATGACCACTCTCACCGCGATCGAATGCGACGAGTTCCTGCCCTACTCCGCCGACGTCGTCTGGCGCGCCATCACGACGCCCGAGACGATCGCGAAGTGGTGGGCGAACGCCGCCGACCTGCGCCCGGAGGTGGGCCACCGCTTCACCATCGACATGGGCGGCTGGGGCGTCCAGCAGTGCGAGGTGCTCGAGGTGGAGGAGGGGCGGCTCCTCCGCTACACCTTCGCCGAGGGCGTGCTCGACTCGACGCTCACGTGGCGCATCGAGCCCGAGGGCACCGGCAGCCGCCTCTTCCTCGTGCACGGCGACCTCGACGCCGATTCGCAGCTCGGGCGCGCGGCGCTGCAGGGGATGGGGCGCGGCTGGCCCGACGTGCTGGCCCGGATCGCCGACGTCATCCGTCCGGACCGCTCAGTGTGACGCTTGCCCGCACATCCTCCAGCTCCGCGCCATTCGTCCCCTGGAAGTCGGCGAAGTTGAGGGTCCACTCGGTGTCGGCCGTCGCCGCGAAGAGCTGGAACATCGGATACGCGTCACCCGACTGCGACGTCCAGGTGTAGCGGATGACCGCGGCGCGCTCAGCACCCGGCACCTCGGCCGCTTCGACGGCATCCACGTGGTGCGCCTCGTCCGTAAGCAGCTCCAGCTGGTAGTCCAGGTCGTCGTCGAAGGTCGACGGGTCTGTGTCGGAGATGCGCCAGGCGTCGACGTAGGCGCCGTCCGTGCAGCTCCCCGCCGTGAGGTCGCTCGTCGCGACGCCGGAGGCGCCGAGGGTGGCATCCCACTCCTCCGGAATCGTCACGAACAGCTCCTCGTGGGAGATGTCCGAGCCGAGGTCGGGCATCGTCGTCGAGCCTCGGTTGAGCACGAGTGACCCGAAGACCGTGGCGGCGAGCTGCGAGTCGACGTCCGCGCCTCCCACGACGGCCGTGTAGAGCGTGCCCCCGCACGCCGAGTCGTCGCCGAAGGCCTTCATCGTCGCGCCGGCGACCGAGTCCCGCGACCACTCGATCGCGACGTTCTCTCTGCCGAACAGCCATCCGGCGTCGTCCGGGACCGGATCGGGGAAGTCGTCCAGCACGGCGGCCGAGGACCGGAGCTCGTCGGTGAGGTAGGTGTCCATGGAGCCGTAGGGGATCGACCCCTCGACTCTGCGCAGCCACAGACCGGAGTCCTCCGTCGGCCCGATGTGCCAGTCGACGCCCGTCTGCGTCTCGATTGTCCACGACACCGGCACGGCCGCGCTCACGCCGAGCACGGGAGAGCTCGCCTGCACGAGGTCGCCGTCGGGCTCTCCCGCGTTCGTGATGACCCGGCGCTCCGAGCCCACGTAGACATCGGCGCGGAAGACGTACCCGCTTGTGAGACCGGAGAGGCCCTGCGGCTCATTGAGGTAGTAGCCGTCGTACATCGTCAGCCACGAGACGTCGGGGATGAGGGCCCACGTGCCGCCCGCCGCCGGGCGCGCGTACCAGACCACCCGCTCGGCGGGGTCCGAATCCGATGCGGTGGAGAGCTGCAGCTCGAGCGGGAACACGTCGAGGGCGAGGTCGGGCTGGGGCACGTCCGGCGCGTCATCCTCGATCGCCAGCAGCTGGAGTCGGGCCGCGTCGACGTCGCGGGACTCGCCCAGCAGCTCGAGGTCGGCGAGGGACCCCATCGTGACGAGGAAGCGGCGCCAGTCGTCGACGATGCCTCCGCCGCCCCGGCACCCCGAGTCGGCCGGCAGGCAGCGGAGCGCGTCGGCGTAGGCATCCTGCGCCCCCTCCTCGTCGCCCAGCGCGAGGGCGGCCAGCCCCAGGTTGAAGCGGAAGTAGTGGACGGACAGGTCGCCGGGCGCGTCGTCCGACTCGAGCCGGGCGATCGCGCGCCGCGTGTCGGCGGCGCCGCGTCGGACCTCGGAATCATCGCCTCGGCGGATGCCGTCCTGGATCCGGTACCAGCCGAGATTGCCGAGCAGCGTCGGCGTGCCGGAGCCGAGGCGGCGGGCCTGCTCGAGGTCGGAGATGACGGCGGGCAGGTCGATGTCGTAGCCCGACGAGAGGAGCCCGAGGCCGTTCTCGGCGGGGCAGTCCCGCGAATACGCGCGAGCCTCGTAGGCCGGACCGTAGTCGCCGATCGCGTCGATCGCGCCCTGGATGCGGTCGGCCTCGCCGCATGGGTCCTGCCAGCCTCTCGCGAGCTCCTGGGCGAACTCCGCGACCTTCTCCTGCGGGATGATCCGCAGCCGGGCCACGATGTCGGGAAGCGCGAAGCCCATCATGATCACCGCGATGGCCGCACTCGTACCGCCGACGCAGAGGAGCACCCAGGCGCTGCTGCGGGAGTGCTTGCGGTCGGCGGCGAGCGCGAGGATGAACGCGGACAGGCCGAGGAGCACGAGGCTCACGGTGAAGGTCGAGGCGAGCGCCGCCCAGGTCTGCGCCTCGTTGCGCGTGAGGGCCGCGACGATGTCGCACTCGCGCGCCGGCTCCTGCAGCGCCCACAGATGATCGGTCACGACGCTGCCGTCGGTCTGCGCCTTCCGGTAGAGCGTCAGCGGCTCGGGTGCGGCATCGTCTGCGGATGCGCCGCACGAGGCATCCGCGCGATCGGCCGTGACCGTGCGCGTCTCGGACCGGACGTCGTCCTCGATGCGCTGGAGCTTGGCGCTCAGCGATGAGAGCCTCGCGTCGACGTCGGCGCGCCCGCCCCCGCCGGCGCTGGGGTCGGTGGCGGCGAGCTGCTCCGCGGCGACGCCCTCGGCATCCAGTCGCGCCATCATCGCGACGTTGGACAGATCGCGCATCGCCTCCTGCCGACCCGTCTGCTGCAGCTCGTGCGCGAACGACGTCGCGGCATCGGCGCGCGCCGCCGCCTCGCGCTCCTGGACGGCGAGATACGAGTACCCGAGGGCCGCGGCCGAGAAGAGCACCAGCACGGCCGCGCCGAAGATCTCGGCGAGGCGGCGCGCGGCGGGCGAGCCGGGACCCTCATGGAACGCCGGCTGCGTGCGGACCGCCCAGACGACACCCAGCGCGCAGAGCACCGCGGCGACCGCGACGATCGCGATCGTGAGCCACCGGTCGACGCCGGACACCGCCAGGAGGACGGCACCCGTCAGGAGCGCGATCGGCCACGCGACGGCGAGGATGGACCGCAGGGCCCCGGGGTGCCTGGACACGTCCTCCGGGCCGGGTTCGCGCCCGATGTCCATCAGGATGAGGAACGCCACGACGCAGGCGAGCAGCGCCCCCGCCGTCATCAGCATCGTCTCCGCCCCGTCGAGCTCGTGCGCGCGTGCGATGAGCCCTGCCGCTGCGGTGCTGGAGGGAGCTGTTCCCTGATTCGAGGCGCGGACGGCCTCGTAGGCCTCCTGCACCGAGTAGCCCGACTCGTCGTCGCAGCTCGCGTTCGGGTCGCCCTGCAGCAGCGTGCCGAGCATCGACGCGCCGAGGCTCGCTGAGACGAGGCTCGCGACGTCGGGCTCGTAGGAGAGCACGCTCGGCCAGGCGGCGGATCGACGGAGCGTCGCGTCGCAGTAGAGGCCCAGCACACGGAGGTCGTTGTCGACCACGCTCTCCAGCTGGGCGGACTGGCGGTTGACCTCGGCGTCGAGGGAGCGCGCCTGGTTGTAGAGGCTCCGCGCGGAGTCGGCGGCCTGCGTCGCCTCGTAGACAGAGAAGGCGCTGAGCGACATGGCGACCGACACGATGAGGACGACGACGGCGTCGCGGGCGGTGAGCCGCAGCATCCACCCGATGACACCCCGCCGAGGCCGCACGGGATCGACGGCGGGCGACGGCACGGTCATCGCCGCCGACTCTCGCTCGAACCCCACGTCACGAGCACCCCCATCATCGGAGGAAGCATCGGTGCTACGAGCAGGATGGACCCACGTTCCGCCGCCCCGCAAGCCCTCGGGCGAGCGGTACGGGAGGAGATGACGGCGGGGGAGGATGCCGCGGGCCCGGCCGGACCTCCCGAGGCGTCATGTCCTCCCGAACGAACCGGCTAGGACTCGACGGGGACCTTCGGCCGAGCCCAGCGCGCCGGACGGTCCGGGCCGTCCCACACTTGGATGATCCCCCACACAACCGCGGTGATCGGGACGGCCAGCACGGCGCCCAGGATTCCGCCGACCGCCGTGCCCGCCGCCAGTGCGACGAGGATCACGAACGAGTGCAGCCGCATCGAGCGGCCCATCAGCACCGGCTGGAGGAAATTGCCCTCGAGCTGGTTCACGAGGACGACCACTCCGACGACCAGGAGTGCGCTGACCCAGCCGTTGGCGACGAGGGCGACGAGCGCGGCGATGATGCCGGCGAGCACCGCGCCGACGATCGGGATGAATGCCAGCAGGAAGACGAGCACGGCGAGGGGCAGCGCGAGCGGAACCTGGAGGATGAGCAGACCGATCAGGATGCCGACCGAGTCGACCAGGGCGACGGTCGCCGTGCCGCGCATGTAGGAGCCGAGGGTGCCGACCGTCTTGTCGCCGATCCGGCGCGCGCGGAGGTAGCTCTCGCCCCGGAAGGGCCGCAGGAGGAACTCCCACATCTGCGGGCCGTCCTTGAGGAAGAAGAACAGGATGGTCGCCATCAGGATGAATCCCGTCACGAAGTTCGCGACGGCCCCGACGCTCGCCAGCGCTCCGGCCCCGAACTGCGAGCTCGTGAGGAACCCGGTCAGCTGATCCCCCCACTCCTGCAGCTGGTCGCGGGTCGGCGCGAAGGGAAGCGTGTTGATCCAGTCGACCAGGTGCTCATAGCCCTGCTGCGCCTGCTGGGCGAGGTCGTTCCACTGCCCGCTCACGGCTCGCACGATGAGCCAGGTGAGGGCGCCGACGAGCACGAGGATCGTCAGGAGCGTCAGGATCGTCGCGAGCAGATCCGGAACCCCGCGCCGTCGCATCCATCCCATCACCGGCGCGAAGGCAGACGCGAGGATCAATGCGAGCACGACCGGAATCGTGACGAGCGTGACCTGGAGGAGCAGCAGGATGATTCCCGCCGCGACGATCACGATGAGGATGATCTGCAGCGCGCGGGTCGCAAGGCGACCGAAGGTGTCGGCCCACATGCTCCAGGGCGCATGGGATGGTCGCTGGTGCACGTCGGGCGCGTCGAAACGCACCTCGAGCGGCTCGGAAGGTCGGAACAGGCCCATGCGACGACGCTAAGGGGCCCGCGCCGACTTCAGGGAGGACTTGCGCTCCGGCCCAGGGTCTGCGTCACGACGTAGCGACTGCGATCCCGGCGCATCGCGGACGTCAGGCGAACGCGCTCATCCCGGTGATGTCGCGGCCGATGAGGAGGGCCTGGATCGACTCCGTGCCCTCGTAGGTGTGGATCGCCTCGATGTCGGCGAGGTGCTGCATGACGCCGTTCTCGAGGAGGATGCCGTTGCCGCCGAGCAGGTCGCGCGCTGTCGAGGCGATCCGTCGCGCCGCGCGCGTGTTGTGATACTTGGCGAGCGACGCCTGCGTCGGTCGCAGCCCGCCGGACAGCTCGAGGTCCGCGAGGTGGCGACAGTAGAGCTGCATGCCGGTGAGCTCCTCGAGCATCTGCGCGAGGCGCTCCTGCACCATCTGGAACTTCGCGAGCGGCTTGCCGAACTGCACGCGCTGCTGCGCGTAGCTCAGGGCGGCCTCGTAGCAGGCGGTGGCGTGGCCGAGCGCCGACCACGCGACGCCGGAGCGCGTCGAGTAGAGCACCGTCGAGGCATCCTTGAAGCTTCTCGCTCCCGGGAGGAGCGCGTCCTCGGGAACGCGCACGTCATCGAGGGCGATGTGGGCCTGATGGATGCCGCGCAGCGACGCCTTGCCCGTGATGACGGTGCCCGTGTAGCCCGGCGTGCTCTGCTCGACGAGGAAGCAGCGCGCGGCTCCGTGCCCTTCGTCGCCGGGAGCCTCGACGCGCGCCCAGACGAACGTGACGCCGCCCGAGGCGCCGTTGCCGATCCACTTCTTCGCCCCGTTCAGCACCCAGCCGCCGGTGGAGGCGTCGCGGCGCGCGACGGTCTCGAGCGAGACGGAGTCTGAGCCGTGGTCGGGCTCGGTCAGCGCGAAGGCGGCCGGCACCTCCGCGCGCGCAATGGGTCGCAGCCACCTTGCCTGCTGCTCGGGGCTGCCGAAGAGCGCGAGCGTGCGCAGCGCGAGGCCGCCCTGCACGGCGATGACGGTGCCGAGCGACCCGTCGCCGCGCGAGACCTCCATGTTCACGAGGCCCGCCGCGAGGGGGGAGAAGCGGGTCAGGTCGGGATGCTCGATGCCGTCGTTGAGCAGGTCGAGCTCGCCGAGACGCTCGGCGAGGTCGAGGGGGTATTCCGCCCGGTCCCACGCGTCGCGCATCCGGTCGCCCACCTCGTCGACGAACGCCTGCGCGCGCTGCCATACCTCACGATCGGCATCCGGGATGTCGGCGAAGACGGCGTAGTAGTCGGTGCCGAGGCGGTGCGTCACGTCGTAGCCATCGACGCTCTGGCCGGGGCGCAACTGGAAGTCGGACACGGGCGTCCTCCTGATACGAGCGGGGTGGATGCCTCGATTCTAGTGGAACCCAGTGTCAGGAACAGCAGGACTCAGTCTCATCTGATCCGGCAGTCGAGGCCGGTCTCCACCGCGGCCGTGAGGACGAGCCGGATCGAGAGCCCCTGCGAGCAGGCGACGGTCAGGCGAGCTCGGCGGCGAGCCGGCGCGCGACCTCCGCCGACGGCATCCTTCTCGGGAACACCGCCACGACGACGTCGTCGGCCGCGGCATCCGTCCCCTCCGGATGAACGCCGTAGCGGCGCATGACGTCGTCGAGCGCGCGGCGCAGCACCGCGACGGGAACGCGCTTCGTCCCGCGCAGCAGCTGACGCAGCACGTGGTTGTGGACGGCCGTTACGAGGGCCGCGAAGCCGACGGCGTCGAGCGGATCGAGATCGGGCAGCGACTCGCGCAGGTACTCGTCGAACAGCCGCTCGTAGCGGAACACCGTGACGATCTCGCGCTCTCGAAGGGCCGGCACCCCGCGGACGACGGCGTACCGCCGACGGGCGAGCTCGGGGTCGGCGGTGAACTGCTTGAAGACCCAGAGGGATGCCTCGCACACGGCCGCCCACGGATTCTCATGCGGCTCCGCGAGATACGAGCGCAGACCGTCGAGGAGCAGCTCGTGATCGGCGAAGACGACGTCGTCCTTGCCGCCGAACTGACGGAAGAAGGTGGACCGCGAGATGCCGGCGGCCTGCGCGATCTGCTCGACGGAGGTCGCCTCGAAACCCTGCGCGGCGAAGAGATCCAGGGCCGCCGCGACGACGGCGTGGCGCGCGGCGGTTGGCGAGGCGGTGTCGCTCATGCGCCGAGCCTAGTCCGGCCTCGCCCGCAATCTCAGGCGAACCGCGGCGGGCTGCGCGCTACCGGACACGCGGCACGGAGCGTTCTCGCGGCGGTAGTAGGCTGGGGGATTGGTCGATCTCTTGATATCGAGAGATCTCTCGGCCGTTTCCCCCACATTCGCCCCCAGCGAAGGACTGCACTGTGGATCTGTACGAGTACCAGGCACGCGATCTGTTCGAGAAGTACGAGGTGCCGGTGCTGCCGGGCATCATCGCCGACACCCCTGAGGAGGCGAAAGCTGCCGCGGAGAAGCTCGGCGGCGTCGTCGTCGTCAAGGCCCAGGTGAAGACCGGTGGCCGCGGAAAGGCCGGCGGCGTCAAGGTCGCCAAGAACCCCGACGAGGCCTACGAGGCCGCGAAGGCCATCCTCGGCCTCGACATCAAGGGTCACGTCGTCAAGCGCGTCATGATCGCGGGCGGCGCCCGCATCGCCAAGGAGTTCTACTTCTCGGTGCTGCTCGACCGCGCCAACCGCTCCTACCTCTCGCTCTCGAGCGTCGAGGGCGGCATGGAGATCGAGCAGCTCGCGGTCGAGAAGCCCGAGGCTCTCGCCCGCGTCGAGGTCGACCCGCTCGCCGGAATCGACGAGGCCAAGGCCCTCGAGATCGCCCGGGCCGCCGGCTTCGACGAGGAGCTCGCCCCCAAGGTCGCCGACGTCTTCGTCAAGCTCTTCCAGGTCTACAAGAACGAGGACGCGACCCTCGTCGAGGTGAACCCGCTCATCCAGTCGGAGGACGGCGAGATCATCGCCCTCGACGGCAAGGTGTCGCTCGACGACAACGCCGAGTTCCGCCACCCGGGCCACGCGCTGCTCGAGGACAAGGCCGCGGCCGACCCGCTCGAGGCGAAGGCCAAGGAGAACGACCTCAACTACGTCAAGCTCGACGGCGAGGTCGGCATCATCGGCAACGGCGCGGGCCTGGTCATGTCGACGCTCGACGTCGTCGCCTACGCCGGCGAGAACCACGGCGGCGTCAAGCCGGCGAACTTCCTCGACATCGGCGGCGGCGCCTCGGCGGAGGTCATGGCCGCGGGTCTCGACGTCATCCTCGGCGACCCGCAGGTCAAGTCGGTCTTCGTCAACGTCTTCGGCGGCATCACCGCCTGTGACGCCGTCGCCAAGGGCATCGTGGGTGCGCTCGCCGAGCTCGGCTCGTCCGCCACCAAGCCGCTCGTCGTCCGCATCGACGGCAACCGGGTCGAGGAGGGTCGCAAGATCCTCCAGGAGGCCAACCACCCGCTCGTGACGCTCGCCGCCACGATGGACGAGGGCGCCGACAAGGCCGCCGAGCTCGCGAACGCCTGACGCTCCGACAAGCTCAGCGACCGGATCAGAAGCTAAGGAACCAGAAACATGTCGATCTTCCTTGACAAGAACTCCAAGGTCATCGTCCAGGGCATCACGGGCGGCGAAGGCACCAAGCACACCGCGCTCATGCTGAAGGCGGGCACGCAGGTCGTCGGCGGCGTCAACGCCCGCAAGGCCGGCACCACCGTCCTGCACCACGACAAGGACGGCGCGGACGTCGAGCTGCCGGTCTTCGGATCGGTCGCCGAGGCGATCGAGAAGACGGGCGCCGACGTGTCGATCGCGTTCGTCCCCGCCGCCTTCACGAAGGCCGCGATGATCGAGGCCATCGACGCCGAGATCCCGCTGCTCGTGGTCATCACGGAGGGCGTGCCGGTCGGCGACAGCGCCGAGGCGTGGGCGTACGCCAAGTCGAAGGGCAACAAGACCCGCATCATCGGGCCGAACTGCCCCGGCATCATCACGCCCGACGAGGCGCTCGTCGGCATCACGCCGGCCAACATCACGGGCAAGGGCCCCATCGGCCTCGTGTCGAAGTCGGGCACCCTGACGTACCAGATGATGTACGAGCTGCGCGACCTGGGCTTCTCGACCGCGATCGGCATCGGCGGCGACCCCATCATCGGCACGACGCACATCGACGCGCTCGAGGCGTTCGAGGCCGACCCCGACACCAAGGCGATCGTCATGATCGGCGAGATCGGCGGCGACGCCGAGGAGCGCGCGGCCGACTTCATCAAGGCCAACGTCACCAAGCCCGTCGTCGGCTACGTCGCGGGCTTCACGGCCCCCGAAGGCAAGACGATGGGCCACGCCGGCGCCATCGTCTCGGGCTCGGCGGGCACGGCCCAGGCGAAGAAGGAGGCCCTCGAGGCCGCCGGCGTCAAGGTCGGCAAGACGCCGTCCGAGACCGCCGCTCTCATGCGCGAGATCATCGAGTCGCTCTAGCACTCACCACGAAGGGGGTGGATGCCTCCCGCGGCCGCGTCGCACGCGGGCGGCGGCATCCACCCCCTTCGTCGTCTCTCAGACGGCTCGCGAGATCCCGGCCCGGAGTGCGAGCGGCACCAGGTCGTCGAGCGCGTCGCTGTACGCGCGCACGCGGTAGTACTCGCCGTGCGTTCCGACGTCGACCATGTAGCCGCTGAGATCGAGCTCCTCCGCGAACCTGTCGACCTCGTTGCGCCACACGACCTCGTCGCCCTTCCCGCCGGCGAAGACGGCCGTTCGCGCCGTGCTCATGCCGGGGAAGCCCAGGTAGTCGGTCAGGCGCCAGAGGTTGACCCACCGTACACTCGCGCCGAGGAGGATCGTGCCCTGCATCGAGTCGATCACGCGGGCGGGCGAGGCGGGCGGCCGGTTCTGCGCCTCGAAATCGCTCGTCCACGGGTCCCGGCCGAGGCCGGGCGGACGTGAGGGCGTCGTTCCGAGCACTTCCGGGCCGAGGAGATCGGGCAGCATCCGGCCGAAGTACGCCCGCAGCTGGATGCCGAAGGTGAGCAGCGAGATGCGATCGAGGAGCGCGTCGGTCGCGGACCGGCTGGCGAGCAGCCCCAGCGCCGAGACCGCGAGGACGGCGCCCATGCTGTGCGCCGAGAGGACGGCGCGGTTGTCGTCGTCCTTCTCGAGCCAGTCGAAGAGCCGGCCGGCGATCTCGGGGACGGCGCGCTCCGCGTAGCACGGCGGCCCGAACGGGTGCCCGGTGCGCGGCAGGTAGCAGGCGATGTCCCACACGATTCCGAGCGGACGCTGTCCGCCCGTCGCGGCGCCGCTCACGAGGAGCGCCACGATGCCGACCCCGATCCAGCCGAGCACGGGAGCCGCGACGCCGACGAACGTCTGGATGGCCTGGCTCGACGCCGTCGTGTTGAGCCAGGGCACCTTCGTCACCTCCCACAGCTCGTTGCCCTCCGCCATGCGGGTCCACTGGAGTCCCGCCGCGACGCCGAGCGCGAGCAGGATCGCGAGGACGCCGACGATCGGCTCCACGAGATGCAGGCGCGACGCGGTCGCGCGCTTGCCGCGGATCCGCTGGAAAAGGGCTGCCGGTGAGGGCGGGAGCACTCCGCCGTCCGGGATGTGGAGCTCGTCGGATGCGGCCGCCTGCCCCCACGCGCTCGCGCGGGGACCGAGGGCGCGCGGCCAGAGGAGGAGGAGACCGACGATGATCGCGCCCAGCACGGCGGCGAGGAGGATCGTGGCGCCGATCGCGGAGTACACGTCGGGAACGACGAGCGGGGCGGGCGCAGGGGTCGGGGCTTCCCCTGCGGCCGGGGTCTGCGGCTTCGTCTGCACGAGCTGGCTCACGCCGACCACGACGATCGAGCTGATCGCCGAGGCGAGCGCGAGCGCCAGGGTCATGATGACGAAGGGGCCCGCCGAGAGCCATGCCGTGCGCAGCATGCCGCCGAAGAGCCGCCAGACGATGCCGGTCAGCGCGAGGAGGCCGCCCCAGGCGACGACCTGGAGGAACACCTCTCCCGTACCGGTGTCCTCCGCGACAGCGCCGGCGGGTGCGAAGGCGATGAGCAGCAGTCCGGCTGCCGTCGCGATCGCCGTCAGCACGAGGAGAGCGCCCGAGAGGAACTGGGTGAGCTTCTGACGCCAATCCTCCTCGGCCGTCAACGACCCCGTCGGCAGCAGAGCGGTCAGCGCGACGGTCGCGATGAAGAGGACGAGGGCGACGGCGCGCACACCCGCCTCCCAGGCGGCGGCGGCGCTGCCGGGCTTCCACAGGGCGTGCGCGGCCTGGAGCGCGAGCAGGACGGTGAGCGACATCGACGCGGCGACATGCGAGCGGGACAGTGCTTTCGTGATGCGGTTCGACCAGAAGCCCGCCTGCGCGAGAGCGGGCGCCGGGCGGGGACCCATCGTGCGCGCTTTGCCCTTGACCCCGGACAGCACGTCGTAGCGCAGCCTGGAGATGACGGAGATGATCCAGAGCACGAAGACCGCCAGGATCGGCGCCAGCGCGAACAGTGCGATGCGCTGACCCGTCGTCCACGTCGCGAACGCCGTGAGCGGCCCCTCCAGCGGACCGCAGCGCGCCGGCGTCGCGGCGCACTGCACGGCCCCGAGGTCGAGGGCGAGCGTCGCGGCCGTGACGGTGTACATGAGGGTCAGCACGAGGCTGAAGAGGCGCGATGCGCCGGCCGTCAGAGCGATCCAGATGCGCTTGGGGAGGGGGAGATGGCCGACATCGAGCAGTCGCGCCCACTGCGCCGCGTTCGCGATGCTGAACGGCAGGATGAGCGCATACAGCACGCGGGCGATGGCCGCGGGAATCGTGCCGGTCGCCCCGGTGGTGCCGAGATCGGGCGTCGTCCGCACCATGCCGCCCCAGGAATACGCCTCGCGGACGACGTACGGCGGGACGTACCCGCGCTCGCCGGGCTTCCGCGCCGCGATCGCCTCCTTCGTGGGGCGCCAGAAGCTGCCGAGCTTGTCACCCGTGACCTGCTCCACCTCTTCCGGCTTGACGTCGAGGAGAGCGGCCGCCGTGGTGTTGTTGACGCCGTGCACCCGCAGCTCGAGGACGCGGGGACCCGATGGTGGAGTGCCGTTCTTCGGCGGGCGCAGTTCGAAGCTCGCCGAGACCCTGATGCGTGCCATTGCCGGCCCCCAGTCCGCGCCGCTGCAGATGGCCACATGCTAGTGACGACGGTGCCGCGGGGGTAGGGGTCCGCGCAGCGGGGGCAGGGGTCGGCGGAGCGGGGGTGGGGGTCCGCGCAGCGGGGGCAGGGGTCGGCGGAGCGGGGGTGGGGGTCCGCGCAGCGGGCGGGCGACCCCGGCACTAGCCTCCGAGCGCGGCCTCGATCGGCCCGCGGGCGAAGTAGACGACGAAGCCAGCCGCGACGACCCACAGGAGCGGGCTGATCTCCTTCGCCTTGCCCGAGAGCGACCGGATGACGACCCAAGAGATGAAGCCCGCGCCGATGCCGTTGGCGATCGAGTAGGTGAACGGCATGACCGTCACCGTGAGGAAGACGGGGATCAGCACCGAGAGGTCGCTGAGATCGACATGGCGGATCTGGGACATCATGAGCGCACCCACGATGACGAGCGCGGCGGAAGCGACCTCGGACGGCACGATCGTCGTGAGCGGGGTCAGGAACATGGCGAGGAGGAACAGCAGACCCGTCACGACGTTCGACAGGCCCGTGCGAGCCCCTTCGCCGATGCCGGAGGCGGACTCGACGAACACCGTGTTGGAGGACGACGACGTGAAGCCGCCCGCGATGGCGCCGACGCCCTCCACGACGAGCGCCGACCGGAGCCGCGGGAAATCGCCCTTCTCGTTCGCGAGATCCGCCTCGCGGGACAGGCCCGTCATTGTGCCCATCGCGTCGAAGAAGTTGGTGAAGACGAGGGTGAAGACGAGCATCGTGGCGGCCAGCCCGCCGATGCGGCCGAACGCCCCGAAGAGGTCGACCTGCCCGACGAGGCTCAGGTCGGGGATGCTCACCCAGCTGGAGGGAAGCGCGGGGACCGACAGCGACCACCCGCCCGCGTTGATGTCGCCGTCGGCGCCGACCTTCGGTCCGAGGTGCCAGATCGATTCGATGATCACGGCGGCGACGGTGCCCGCCACGAGCCCGATGAGCAGCGCGCCGCGCACGCGGAGCACCATGAGGATCGCGCAGAGGAGGAGCGTCAGGACGAACAGCAGCGTCGGGATCGTGGCGATCGACCCGTTGACGCCGAGGCCGACGGGCGGCGACGAGGCTCCCGTCGAGCTCACGAATCCGGCATCCACGAATCCGATGAAGGCGATGAACAGACCGATGCCGACCGTGATCGCCGTCTTCAGCGCGACCGGCACGGCATCGAAGATGAGGCGCCGCAGGCCGGTCGCGGCGAGGATCACGATGATGATGCCGTTGATCATCACGAGGCCCATGGCCTCGGGCCAGGTCACCTGACCGACGACGCTCACCGCGAGGAACGAGTTGATGCCGAGGCCCGCCGCGAACGCGAACGGGAGACGCGAGATGAGGCCGAACAGGATCGTCATGACGCCGGCCGTCAGCGCCGTCACGGCCGCGACCTGGGCGAAGCCGAGGCTGTCGCCCGCGACATCCGGACTGCTCGAGAGGATGATCGGGTTCAGGATGACGATGTACGCCATCGTCACGAAGGTGACGACACCGCCTCGCACCTCGGTGCCGCGGGTCGATCCGCGCCGCGTGATCTCGAAGAAGCGGTCGAGTGCTCCACGCTCCTCGACGACCTGTGTTCCGGGCGATGGTGCTGTGCTCACGGGCTGACCTCCGAGACGACGTTATCGGCACCGCGACCTGTTGCGGCGAAAGCCCGCGCGCGGGCGTGGCCGACCGGACTGCCCCGAAGCGCTGGGTAGGGTCGAAAGCCGGATGCACCGCCTCATCGTCGCCTTCCTTGCCGCCTTCGACGCCGCCATCGCGGTCGCCGCGGGGATCGCGGCGACCCTCGCCCCGCTGACCCTCGTCTGGGTCTTCGGTCTGGGCGACGGCGCCGATTGGGGTGCCCTCTGGCCGGCGAGCGCGGTCGTGTGGCAGCTCGGGCATCTCGTGCCCGTCGACCTGACGCTGCCCGGCGACTACCTCGCCGCGACCGGCATCTCCGAGTCGGCGGCATCCTTCACCCTCTCGCTCGCGCCGCTCGCGTATGCGGCGTTCACGGCGATCTTCGCCGCGCGCTCGGGCGCGCGCGCGTCGCGTGCCGACGCGTGGCTGACCGGCGTCCTCATGGGCGCCGGCGTCGTCGCGGTGCTGTCCGCGCTCATCGTGCTCACCTCGCACAACACGCTCGCGACGACGTCGCTGTGGCAGGGCATCCTCTTCCCGACGGTCCTCTTCGCGGGGCCGGCGCTCGCGGGGGCGGTGGTGACCGAGTGGCGCGAGGCCTCGGAGGGCGTCGTCGCACGCGTGCGCGACCGCGTCGAAGCGGGCGGGGAATGGGGCGCGGTGCCGGGCATCGCGGCCCGCGGGTCCGCCGCCGCCGTCGCGGGACTCGTGGGCGCCGGCGCTCTCGCGGTTGCGGTCGCGGTCGCGGTGCGTGCGGGCCAGATCGTCGCGCTGTATCAGGCGGGCAACCTCGACCTACTCGGCGTCGTCGTTGTGACCCTGGCTCAGCTGGCCTATCTTCCGACCCTCGTCGTGTGGGGCGTCTCCTTCATCGCCGGGCCGGGGTTCAGTCTCGGCACGGGGACGGCGGTCTCGCCGTCGGGCACGCAGCTCGGCGTGGTTCCCGGGGTGCCCGTGCTCGGCATGATCCCCGAGTCGACGTCGACGTGGCTGCTGCTCGTCGTGCTGCTGCCGATCGCGGTGGGGGCCTTCGCCGGCTGGATCGCCCGATCGCACCTGCTCCTGGCGGCGGGCATCGCTCCGCGGCCGCGCGGGCGGGTGAAGAAGATTCGGGATGCCGCGTCCGCCCCGGTTCGGGATGCCGCGCCCGCCGCGCCTGCCGCGCCGACCGTGTCGCTGGACGACGTGACCGATGCCTCCCGCAAGGCCGCCCTCGAGGCGCTGCTCGCGGCGGGCGGATCTCCGCGACCTGCGTCTGCCACGCCGCCCGTGACGACGGTCGTCGAGCCGTCGCGGCAACCGGAGCCGGAGCCGCGTCGCGAGGCCGCGCCGCACATCGTGGAGCCCTTCGCGCCCCGCCTCGTCGTCGCCGCGGTGATCGCCGTCGTGAGCGCGGGCGCGGCGGCGCTGCTGTCGCTGTTCGCCTCCGGCTCGCTCGGGCCCGATCGCCTGGCGCATGTCGGGCCGGAGCCCGGACCCGTCGCGCTCGCCGTGGGGGTCGAGGTGCTCGTCGGTGCGAGCATCCTGCTTCTCGTGAGCCGGCGCGATGAGGATCGGGATGCCGGTGCCCGCGCGGTGCCGGGTGCGGCATCCACGGCTCCGTCGCTGCCGGCGGTCGCACCCGTTGCTCCCCACGACGTCGCTCCCGTCGACGCTCCGCCCGTCCGCCCGGAGGCTCCGCCCGTTCTCCCGGAGGCTCCGCCCGTCCGCTCGGAGGCTCCGCCCGTTCTCCCGGAGGCTCCGCCCGTCCGCTCGGAGGCTCCGCCCGTCCGCTCGGAGGCTCCGCCTGTCCGCCCGGTCGAGGCCGCGGAGCCTGCACGGCCCGCGGAGGCGCCCGAGCCGGCCCGCCCGGCGGACCCCGTGCCGAGCGCGGACGCCCCCGTCGACCACGACGCCGAGACGGCTCCCATCGACCTGCCGACTCTGCCGATCGATCCTCCCGATGCACCGGACACGGCGGCCGGACGGCCGTCGGTAGACTAGGTCCGTGCTCACGGTCGCCGTCCTCATCTCGGGAACGGGGTCGAATCTGCGTGCTCTGCTCGACGCGGCCGCCGAGCCCGACTATCCCGCCCGCATCGTCGTCGTCGGCGCCGATCGCGAGGCCGAGGGCTTCCGGCACGCCGAGGACTTCGGCATCCCGACCTTCCTCGTGCCCTGGCGCGACTTCGACACGCGCGACGAGTGGGGCGCGGAGCTCGCGGCGCAGCTCGACGTCTGGAAGCCCGACCTCGTTGTACTGAGCGGGCTCATGCGGCTGCTCCCGCACGCCGTGGTCGAGGCCTGGGCGCCGCGCATCGTCAACACCCACCCCGCGTATCTGCCCGAGTTCCCCGGCGCGCACGCCGTGCGCGACGCGCTCGCCGCCGGCGTCGTGCAGACGGGTGCGAGCGTCATCGTCGTCGACGACGGCGTCGACACCGGCCCGGTCGTCGCGCAGGAGCGCGTGCCGGTCCTCCCCGGCGACGACGAGCACGCCCTCCACGACCGCATCAAGCCCGTCGAGCGGCGCCTGCTGATCGACGTCGTCCGGCGCATCGCGACCGGCGAGCTCGATCTCGCCTCGGCCGCCGCATCCGCCTCCACCCCCTCTTGACCCGCGGGCGCCCGCGCCCGCTCCCCCACGCACCCCAACCGAGGAGCTTCCGCATGGCCGGCCCCAGCCACGACCCGTCCCTCTACCGCGATCGCGACGTCGTCCCCGTCAAGCGCGCGCTCATCTCGGTCAGTGACAAGACCGATCTGCTGACGCTCGCCCAGGCGCTCGCCGGCGCCGGCGTCGAGATCGTGTCCACCGGCGGCTCGGCCTCGCTGCTGCGGGATGCCGGCATCTCCGTCGTCGACGTCGCCTCCGTGACGGGCTTCCCCGAGTCGCTCGACGGCCGCGTCAAGACCCTGCACCCGGGTGTGCACGCGGGCCTGCTCGCCGACCTGCGCCTCGAAGACCACGTGCAGCAGCTCGCGGAGCTGGGCATCGAGCCCTTCGAGCTCGTCGTCGTCAACCTCTACCCCTTCGTCGAGACCGTCGCGTCGGGCGCCCAGGGCAATGACGTCGTCGAGCAGATCGACATCGGCGGCCCGGCCATGGTGCGGGCATCGGCGAAGAACTTCGCCAACGTCGCCATCGTCGTCTCGCCGGAGTCCTACCCGGCGATCATCGACTCGCTCGGCTCGGGCGGCACGACGCTCGCGCAGCGCAAGGAACTGGCCGCGCGCGCCTTCACCCACACGGCGCAGTACGACCGTGCCGTCGCGACCTGGTTCGCCGAGGGCACGCTCAGCGAGTCGGAGGACCTGCCGCAGCACCTCACCATCAAGGCCGAGCGTCTCGCGACGCTGCGCTACGGCGAGAACTCGCACCAGCGCGCCGCGATCTACACCCGCGTCGGCGGACACGGGATCGCGCAGGCGACCCAGCTGCAGGGCAAGGAGATGTCGTACAACAACTACGTCGACGCCGACGCCGCCCTGCGCGCCGCGTTCGACATGGTCAAGCCCGCGGTCGCGATCATCAAGCACGCCAACCCGTGCGGCATCGCGGTCGCCGCTCCCAACGCCCTCGACCCCATCGCCTCGGCGCACCTGCGCGCACACGAGTGCGACCCCGTGTCGGCCTTCGGCGGCGTCATCGCCGCCAACCGCACGATCACGCTGAAGATGGCCGAGAACCTCCGCGACATCTTCACCGAGGTGATCATCGCGCCCGACTTCGAGCCCGAGGCTCTCGAGGTCTTCAAGCTCAAGAAGAACCTCCGGGTCCTTCAGCTGCCCGCCGACTGGCGCGAGGAGCCCATGGACGTCCGGCTCGTCTCGGGCGGACTCCTGCTCCAGGACGCCGACCGGTTCCCCGACGACATCGAGTCGGTCGCGAAGGACTGGCAGCTCGTCTCGGGGGAGCGTCCCGCCGACGACGACATGGAGAACCTCATCTTCGCGTGGAAGGCGTGCCGCGCCGTCAAGTCGAACGCCATCGTCCTGGCGAAGAACTCCGCGACGGTCGGCATCGGCATGGGCCAGGTCAACCGCGTCGACTCGTGCCGCCTCGCGGTCGAGCGCGCCGGCGACCGCGCGGCGGGTTCGGTCGCGGCATCCGATGCCTTCTTCCCGTTCGCCGACGGACCGCAGGTGCTGCTCCAGGCCGGCATCTCGGCGATCGTGCAGCCGGGCGGCTCGGTGCGCGACTCGGAGGTCATCGAGGCGGCCCGCGATGCCGGCGTCACGATGTTCTTCACGGGCGAGCGCCACTTCTTCCACTGAGCGGCTGACCTCCGAGGTGAAGAAGACCTCCATGGCCGATGCCGTCGAACAGTGGCGCGATTACCTGACGTCGGGTCGGTCGTTCGCCGTGTCGGCCGACCGCTCGATCACCGAGGCCAAGCTGCGCGCGAACCGCACCGGGATCATCTTCGCGGCGGCGCTCGCCGCCCTCGTGCTCGCCGGCTTCATCCTGCTGCTCGTCACCGACGCCGGGCGCCTGGTCACCTACCTGCTCGTGGGTCTGTTCGTGATCTCGCTGCTCGTCGTCCTGCTGCGCCTCGTCGGCGTACGCAAGCGGCTGCGCGCTTGTGCGTCGGCGGCGGATCCTCTGGTCATCGTGACCGCGGAGTCGCTGACGTTCTCGGGCGTGCCGCCGATCCTCTGGCGTGACGTCCTCGGGGTCGCCGCATCGGACCTCGTGGACGACTATGCCGCTGCCGTCGGCGTCAACCGGTGGCTGAAGCGCGCGGCGGTCCGCACGGGGGGCGCGATGATCGGACTCACTATGGGACTGGAGCGCGCCAAAGCGTACAAGGCCGGCGCGACCGGGGGACTCGCCCACGACCTCGTCGCGGTGACCGACGGCAACGGCGGTATAAGTGTGTTCCTGGACAACGCGATGTCGATCGACCAGGCACGGCAGGTCGTCACGGCGATCAAGGTCGCCGCGTGGCTCAACGGCGTCGGCTTCCTCGCCGCCAACCAGGCGAAAGACGGCGCCGAGATCGCCGCCAAGTGGCTCAAGGGCGAGCGGACGCCGCGCGCCTGACGCATGCACAGGGTGTCCGCGGCTCGGTGGGATGGTGTGTTACGAAGAAGAGGCGAACGTCTTCAACGGCGACGGCCGGCGCCCCACTCGGAGGATCCACCGCGATGTGGGTCGAGGCGGTCAGCGTCTACGGCTCGACGGAGCGCGAACTTCTGCTCGGGCGCGGCCTCGAGTGGCTGGCGACCCGATCGGTCCTGGTCGACGGCAGATGGCATGTGTTCGGAGAGGTGGTCGACTGATGTCGCGCGAGGGCGATGTGACCGGGCGTCGAGTCAGCGGCCCCGCGAGGTACGACTTCGGCGCCCGGGGGCCGGTGTTCGCCGCGGCCGTCACGCGGGACGGCGAGGTCGTCGCGTTCCTCTTCCACGGAGATGAGGACGAGCCCGACGCAGCGGGACTGATGGCGGCCCCCGGAGCGGGCTTCGAGCCGACGGGGTCGGGATACTGGCTCGGTGAGCTGGCGCGGCTGTGCGAGTCGGGTGTGCCCGCGGCCGAGGCGGTGCAGGGTCTTCTCGAAACGAGCGGACCTCCCGTCGCCGGCACGGTGGGCACGGAACTGCGGCGTTACTCGGGCAAGCACGAGCTCAAGGCCATGCTCGATCCGAAGAGGATGGCGGCGGATCGAGCCGTCCGCGACAGTCGCACGGTCCCGCTCCGTGATCGTGTCGACGCCGCACTCCGCGGCGAGACGCCCGCCACGAAAGACGTTCTCGGCCAGATCGAACGGCTGGATGCCGCTCTCGCCGTGAAGCCGACTCCTGACGCGGTGGTCGTCACGCTCACACCCCCGGCCGCGGTGATTCCGGAGGATCTCGCGCCCGGGATGCGGGTGTTCGAGCCGAGCTTCCTCACGACGTACCTGACGAGTTCGCCCGAGGCCCTCCCGACTGTTCGGCGACTCGTCCTCCTCCGCGTCCCGGCCGGAGTGCCCGCCCTGTTCACCGAGGCTTCGGTCCCCGGTGGTCCCGGGGTTCTCCTTCTCGGCCGAGGCATCGAATGGGAGGTGCTCCGCGTGCTTGCCGGCGGGCGCCAGGAGATCATCACGGCGAAGGTCGTCGATCGGCGACCCGGCCCGCTCGCCGAGGTGTGAGCCCTCGCCGCCGTGTCCGATTTCCGCCAGCCGATGTCGGAAGGGCGTGACAGGCTGAAGGCATGAGCACCCCGGCCATGTCGTTCGACGAGCGGTACCGCGTCATCCAGTCGCGCGATCCGCGCTTCGACGGCCAGTTCGTCACGGCCGTGCGCTCGACCGGCATCTATTGCCGGCCCAGCTGTCCGGCGCGCACTCCGAAGGAGTCGAACGTCACGTTCTATGCGACGAGCGCCGCGGCTCACGAGGCCGGCTACCGGGCGTGCAAGCGCTGTCTTCCCGAAGCCGCGCCGGGATCACCCGCATGGAATCTCAGGGGCGACACGACGGCCCGAGCCATGCGCCTCATCGCCGACGGCGTCGTCGAGCGCGAGGGCGTGCCGGGTCTCGCGCGCCGGCTGGGGTACTCGCCGCGCCACCTCACGCGGCTGCTCACCGCAGAGCTCGGCGCAGGCCCCCTCGCCCTCAGCCGCGCACATCGCGCGCACACCGCCCGCATGCTGCTCGTCGGCACCGAGCTCCCCGCCTCCGACGTCGCCTTCTCGGCCGGGTTCGCGAGCGTCCGCCAGTTCAACGACACCGTCCGCGAGGTGTTCGGGATGCCGCCGCTCGAGCTGCGCGCCCGCCGGCGGCTGCCGGGCCGCGCCTCGGGCGTGGAGGCGGCCGCCCCCGGGTCGATCGACCTCGTGCTCCCGCATCGCGGACCGTTCGACGCGGAAGGCCTCTTCGCCTGGATGGCGGCCCGAGCGATCCCCGGCGTGGAGGCGGCGACCCCGACGTCGTTCTCCCGCGTCCTGCGCCTGCCCGGCGGCCCCGCCTGGTTCGAGCTGCGTCTCGACGAGGTCGGCCGCATCCGGCTGCGCGCACGCCTCTCGGCGCTCCGCGACCTGCCAGCTCTGGTCTCCCGTGCACGAAGGCTGTTCGACCTCGACGCCGATCCGGTCGCCGTCGACGAGGCGCTCGCATCGCATCCCGAGCTGGCGCCGCTCGTCGCGCGGGTGCCCGGCATCCGGGTGCCGGGCGCCATCGACCCGCACGAGATGCTGATCCGCGCGATGGTCGGCCAGCAGATCACGGTGACGGCCGCGCGCACGGCGCTGACGGCGCTCACCGAGGCGCTCGGCGACCCCGTCGAGGGATTCGAAGGCGCACGACTGCTCTTCCCCTCGATGGCCGTCATCGCCGAACGCGGGCACGAGGTGCTGCGCGGGCCCGCAGCGCGGACCAGAGCCCTCATCGGCGCGGCTGCGGCGCTCGCCGACGGCAGCCTCACGCTCACCACCGGCGACGACGGCCCCGAGCAGCGAGCCGCCCTCCTCGCGATGCCCGGCATCGGTCCGTGGACCGCCGACTACGTGCGCATGCGCGTGCTCGGCGACCCCGACGTCCTCCTGCCCGGCGACGTCGCGGCGCGAGCCGGCGCCGCAGCATCCGGGATCCCGTCCGATGCGGCGGGTCTCACCGCCTGGGCCACGCGCACAGCGCCGTGGCGCAGCTACCTCACGGCGCACCTCTGGCGCGCCGCCCCCACGACGCGCACCCGACGCACCTCGACGAAGGAGAAGCCATGAGCACCGCGATGATCCAGACGATCGACACCCCCGACGGCGCCTTCACGATCGTCGCCGACGAGCGCGGGCGCGTGCTCGCCTCCGGCTGGACGGCTGACGCCGACTCCGCGCTCGCCCGCATCCCGCTTCGGCAGCGTCCGACGGACGTCGCGATGGGGGAGACGGATGCCGCGGCCGCCGCCCGCGCGTACTACGACGGTGATCTCGCGGCGATCGACACCGTCGAGGTCGTGCAGACGGGAACCTCGATGCAGCTGGCGGGGTGGGCGGCCCTGAGGTCGATCACTCCCGGAACGCCGCTGTCGTACGCCGAGTTCGCCGCGGCCCTCGGGCAGCCCAGTGCGGTCCGAGCTGCGGCCTCGATCTGCGCGCGCAACGCGCCTGCCCTCTTCGTGCCGTGCCACCGCGTGCTGCGATCGGACGGTTCGCTCGGCGGATTCGCCTGGGGCCTCGACGTCAAGCGCTCTCTGCTCGCCCGCGAGGCCGCCTAACCTCTCGCGAAATCGATCCTTGCATTCAGCGGACTCTCAGGTTTAGGCTGGTGGGCTGTCGCGCGTCCGCGCGGCATCCGCGATCCGAGGAGGAAGCCATGTACCAGGCCGTCGTCGCACACGAGCCCGTCGCCTTCCTCCCGGTTTCGGCCACCCCGGCTCACAAGCGCCGCACCGGCGTCGAAGTCGCGCACCACTGATCAGTGTCGCGGGTGAGGCATAGCCCCTGACCCGCCAGCGTTCCTCTCGACAAGACCGGTTCACCGGCCCTCCTGTGCGCTTTCGCGCCTCCCTCGCTGTCCCGCCGCGACGCCGCGGCATCCGTCACCCCGCAAGGATCATGACTTCCACGCCTTCCCCCACCCACCTCTCGACGCCGCGTGCGCTCGCGAGGCTGCTGCCGTTCGCGAAGCCCGTGCTGCCGAGGCTCATCCTCGGCGCCGTCAGCGCGCTTGCGGCGAGCCTCGTCGCGCTCAGCATCCCGCTCGTCCTCGAAGCCGTCGTCGGCGGCCCCGTCGCGTCCGGCGACATGGCGCAGATCCTCTGGGGCTGCGCGCTCGTCCTCGCCCTCGGCCTCGCCGAGGCGGGTCTCATCTGGGCGCGGCGATGGTTCGTCCTGACCCCTGCCACGACCGTCGAATACGAGCTGCGCACCGGGTTCTACGAGCGTCTGCAGCGGCTGCCGGTCGCCTTCCACGACCGCTGGCAGTCGGGCCAGCTGCTCAGCCGCATGATGCAGGATCTGAGCCTGATCCGTCGCTGGGTGGCCTTCGGCCTCATCATGCTGCTCGTCAACGTGCTGACGATCGCCGTCGGCTCGCTCATCCTCTTCCGCTGGCACTGGGCGCTCGGCACGACGTTCCTCGTGTGCTCGCTGCCGCTCTGGTACGCCGGCTACCGCTTCGAGAAGCGCTACGGCGCGCTCACGCGGCAGAGCCAGGATCAGGCGGGCGACCTCGCCACGGCCGTGGAGGAGAGCGTGCACGGCATCCGCGTGCTCAAGGCCTTCGGCCGCGGCAAGCACGCGCTGCGGAAGTTCGTCAGCCAGGCTGAGACCCTGCGGGAGACCGAGCTCGGCAAGGCGCGCGCCGTCGGCCTCATCTGGTTCTGGCTCGTGCTGCTGCCCGACATCGCGTTCGCCCTGTGCCTCGCGGTGGGGATCGTGCTCAATGTCACGGGTCAGCTCTCCGTGCCCGAGCTCTTCGCCTTCTTCGCCATGGCGACGGTGCTGCGCTGGCCGATGGAGTCGATCGGCTTCCTCTTCTCCTTCCTGCTCGACACGCGCACCGCGACCGACCGCATCTTCGAGGTGTTCGACGAGCAGAACACGATCATCGACCCCGAGCGCCCCGACACGATCCGGGCGCCCCGCGGCGAGCTCGTCTTCGAGGAGGTGCACTTCCGCTACCAGGATGCGCCGGCGACCCAGCGCGACCTGCTCGACGGCGTCGACCTGGTCCTGAGGCCGGGCGAGACGATGGCGCTCGTGGGTCTCACGGGGTCGGGCAAGACGACCCTGACCACCCTTCCCACGCGCCTTTACGACGTCACCGCGGGCCGCGTCCTGCTCGACGGCGTGGACGTCCGCGACCTGACGCTCGCCGAGCTCCGCACGCACATCTCGATGGCCTTCGAGGACGCGACGCTCTTCTCCTCGTCGGTGCGCGAGAACGTGCTGCTCGGGCGTGCCGACCTCGACGCGAACAGTCCTGAAGGCGAAGCGGTGCTCGACGAGGCCCTGGGCGTGGCCCAGGCGTCGTTCGTCCACGACCTTCCGGACGGCGTCGACACCATCATCGGCGAGGAGGGCCTCTCGCTCTCGGGCGGCCAGCGTCAGCGCCTCGCGCTTGCGCGGGCGGTCGCGGCGAAGCCGGCGGTGCTCGTGCTCGACGACCCGCTGTCCGCGCTCGACGTCGACACCGAAGCGCTCGTGGAAGAGGCGCTCCGCCGAGTGCTCGCCGACACGACGGCGCTCATCGTCGCGCATCGCCCGTCCACCGTCGCCCTGGCCGACCGCGTCGCCCTCCTCGAGGGCGGCCGCGTGACAGCCGTGGGCACCCACTCCGACCTGCTCCGCACCAGTGAGCACTACCGACACGTGATCTCGAGTCTCGAGGTCGAAGAGGCCCGGCTCCGTGGGCTTCAGGAGCCCCAGGAAGCGAAGGAGGTGGCCCGATGAGCACCGCGACCGTCAACGGAACGACGGGCGAAGACCGCTCCGACTACACCCGCGAGGAGAGCCGGCAGATCCGGCGCCGCTCCCTGCGCCTGCTCGGCTCGCTTGTGAGCCCGCTGCGCTGGCAGCTCGTGCTCGCCGCCGCGGTGATCATCGCCTCGACGATCCTCCGCGTCATCGGCCCCGCCCTGATCGCCTACGGCATCGACACGGCGCTTCCCGCCGTGGTGCAGGAGGCGAACTGGATGCCGACGATCATGGTCGTCGCCGTCTACCTCGCCTCCGCGCTCGGCGGCGCGGCCCTCATCGGGTGGTACGTCGTCGTGGCGGCGCGCCTCACGCAGGCGGTCATGCTCGAGCTGCGCAAGCGCATCTTCCTGCACACGCAGCGGCTGAGCCTCGAGTTCCACGAGTCGTACACGTCGGGCCGCATCATCTCGCGCCAGACGAGCGACCTCGACTCGATCCGCGAGCTGCTCGACGGCGGACTCAACGAGCTCGTGTCCGGGATCCTGTACGGCGGGTTCACGCTCATCATGCTGTTCCTCATCGACTGGCAGTCCGGTGCGGTGCTGTTCGTGATGGGCATCCCGATGCTGCTGCTCATGCGCTGGTTCTATCTGCGTTCGCAGGTCGCCTACCGCGAGTCGCGGGTCGTGAGCGCGAAGGTCATCGTGCACTTCGTCGAGACGATGACGGGCATCCGCGCGGTCAAGGCGTTCCGCAAGGAGCCCCGCAACGACGACCGCTTCGGCGAGCTCGCCGGCCAGTACCGCGACGTCAACCTCCGGACCATCCGGATCTTCGGCACGTTCGAACCGGGTCTCATCGCGATCTCCGCGCTGTCGCTCGCGCTCGTCCTCCTGTGGGGCGGCTACCGCGTCTCGACGGGTGCGCTCGAAGTCGGCGTGCTCCTGGCGGCGGTGCTCTACGTCCGCAACTTCTTCTCGCCGATGCAGGAGGTCGCGTTCTTCCTGAACTCGTACCAGTCCGCGACGGCGGCGCTCGAGAAGGTGTCGGGCGTGCTGGAGGAGGAGCCGACGGTTCCCGACCCCGTCAAGCCGGTCGACCTCTGGAGCGCCCGCGGGCACGTGCGCTTCGACGGAGTGACGTTCGGGTACAACGGCGAGCGGACGGTGCTGCCGGACTTCACGCTCGACATCCCGGCCGGTCAGACGATCGCTCTGGTCGGCACGACGGGTGCCGGCAAGTCGACGCTCGCCAAGCTCGTGTCGCGGTTCTACGACCCCACGGTCGGTCGCGTGACGCTCGACGGCGTCGACCTGCGCTCGCTGCACCCGAAGGATCTGCGCCGCGCCATCGTCATGGTGACGCAGGAGGCGTACCTGTTCAGCGGCTCGGTCGCCGACAACATCGCGCTCGGCAAGCCGGACGCGACGCTCGACGAGATCAAGGCCGCCGCACGCGCGGTCGGCGCGGACGCCTTCATCGAGGAGCTGCCCGACGGCTACGGCACCGACGTCAACAAGCGCGGCGGCCGCGTCTCCGCCGGGCAGCGGCAGCTGATCTCGTTCGCACGGGCGTTCCTCGCCGACCCCGCGGTGCTCATCCTCGACGAGGCGACCGCCTCGCTCGACATCCCGAGCGAGCGGCTCATCCAGGACGCCCTCCAGACGCTCCTGGCCGACCGCACCGCGATCATCATCGCCCACCGCCTCTCGACGGTCGCGATCGCCGACCGCGTGCTCGTCATGGAGTACGGCCGCATCATCGAGGACGACACCCCCGAGGCCCTCATCGAGGGCACGGGCAAGTTCGCCCAGCTGCACGCCGCCTGGCGCGAATCGCTGGTCTGACTCCTCAGACGATGGATGCCGCCCCCGCGCCCTGCGCCGGGTGGCGGCATCCGTCGTCATGGGTGCCGGGCACGCCGCGAAGTCGGAGATCACCGCGGCGTCGGACCGATCCGGGCGGGCGCCTCCTGCGCTGTGCGGATCTCCGACGAACCGGCGCCCAGGGACGAGCGCGCGCCGAAGAACCGGGGACTTAGAGCCGCAGCTCCGCGATGACCTCGCCGTACTCGGTCTCGCCGACGGCCGTGAAGCCGACGCGCTGGAAGAACGCCTCGGGGCCGCCCTCGCCGGCTTCGTAGATGACGTCGACGTGGTCCTTGCCGCGCGTGCGCGCCTCTTCGAGGAGCTTCTCGACGGCGAAGCGGCCGACGCCGCGACCCTGGTCGTCGGCGTCGACGTTGATGCGCCACAGCACGGAGCGGAAGTGCTCCTCGGGCGCGTCGTCGTCGAAGTTGGCGCTGACGAAACCGACCACCTCGTCGCCGTCGAGCACGACGCGCTGCCACGCGGTCGCGGGGTTCGCGACGGCGCCGGCCACGGCGTAGGAGATAGGCGCCAGGAACTGCTCCTGGCCCGGCTTGAGGGACAGGTTGTTGACGGCCACGATCGTGCTCGCGGACAGTTCCACCAGTCGCAGGTCACCCATAGCGCACAGGTTAGCCGTAACCGGCGGCATCCGGCACGCCCGAGTCGTCCGGTGACGGGGAGATATCTCGATGTCAAGATAGTTTTCCGGTTGCGATAGTCTGGTTCGGCATCCCGAAGGAGACCCCTGACGTGACCGATTCGACCATCATCTACACGCACACGGACGAGGCCCCCGCGCTCGCGACCGCGTCGTTCCTGCCGATCATCCAGGCCGTCACGCGCCCGGCCGACGTCACCGTCGAGACCCGCGACATCTCGCTCGCCGGTCGCGTCCTCGCGGCGTTCCCGCAGAACCTCACGCCCGACCAGCAGGTCGGCGACGCCCTCGCCGAGCTCGGCGGTCTCGCGACGCTGCCCGAGGCGAACATCATCAAGCTTCCCAACATCTCGGCGTCGATCCCGCAGCTCAAGGCCGCCATCGCCGAGCTGCAGGCGCAGGGCTACGACATCCCCGACTACCCGGACGAGCCGGACTCGGTCGAGCAGAAGGACACCCGCGCGCGCTACGACCGCATCAAGGGCTCGGCCGTCAACCCCGTGCTGCGCGAGGGCAACAGCGACCGCCGTGCGCCGCTCGCGGTCAAGGGCTACGCGCGCAAGCACCCGCACCGCAACAAGGCCTTCGGCGAGGGCTCGAAGACGCGCGTCGCGACGCTCGGCCACGACGACTTCAAGTCGAACGAGAAGACGACCGTCATCCCGAGCGACGACGTCCTCGCGATCCGGTTCGTGTCCGCCGACGGCACGACGACCGACCTCAAGACCGGCATCAAGGTGCTTCCCGGCGAGATCGTCGACGCGACCTTCCTGTCGGCGCAGGCTCTCGACGCCTTCCTCGCCGAGACGCTCGAGACGGCGAAGGCCGACGACGTGCTCTACTCGGTGCACCTCAAGGCCACGATGATGAAGGTCAGCGACCCGATCATCTTCGGCCACGTCGTGAAGGCGTACTTCGCCGACGTCTTCGACCGCTACGGCGACAAGATCGCCGAGGCCGGCCTCACCCCCAACGACGGGCTCGGCGCCATCCTCAGCGGCCTCACCTCCGTCGACGGCGGCGACGAGATCGCGGCCGCGATCACGGCCGACCTCGCGAAGGGCCCGCGCCTCTCGTACGTGAACTCCGACAAGGGCATCACCAATCTTCACGTCCCGTCGGATGTCATCGTGGATGCCTCCATGCCGGCGCTCATCCGCAACGGCGGCAAGCTGTGGGGCGTCGACGGCGGGGAGGACGACACGCTCGCCGTCATCCCGGACTCGTCCTACGCGAGCGTCTACCAGACGGTCATCGACGACGTGAAGGCGCACGGCGCGCTCGACCCCGCGACGATCGGCACCGTCCCCAACGTCGGCCTCATGGCGCAGGCGGCCGAGGAGTACGGCAGCCACGACAAGACGTTCGAGATCTCGGCCGCCGGATCGGTCCAGCTCGTCAACCGGGCGGGCGACGTGCTGCTCGAGCACGCGGTCGCTCCGGGTGACGTGTGGCGCGCGACTCAGACGAAGGACATCGCGATCCGCGACTGGGTGAAGCTCGCCGTGACCCGCGCCCGCGCGACGGGGGCTCCCGCCGTCTTCTGGCTCGACGAGAGCCGCTCCCACGACGCCGCACTCATCGCGAAGGTGCACGAGTACCTCGCCGAGCACGACACCTCGGGCCTGACGATCGAGATCCTCGCTCCGGCCGCGGCGACGCAGTACTCGCTCGACCGCCTCCGCGAGGGCGAGGACACCATCTCGGTCACTGGCAACGTCCTGCGCGACTACCTGACCGACCTGTTCCCGATCCTCGAGGTCGGGACGAGCGCCAAGATGCTGAGCATCGTCCCGCTCCTCGCCGGCGGCGGTCTCTTCGAGACCGGCGCGGGCGGATCGGCGCCGAAGCACGTGCAGCAGCTCCTCGAGGAGAACTACCTGCGCTGGGACTCGCTCGGCGAGTTCTTCGCGCTCGCGGCCTCGCTCGAGCACCTCGCCGACTTCACCGGCAACGTCAAGGCGCAGGTGCTGGCCGACACGCTGGATGCCGCGACCGGGACGTTCCTCGAGAACGACAAGTCGCCCGGCCGCGCCCTGGGCACGATCGACAACCGCGGCAGCCACTTCTACCTCGCGCTGTACTGGGTGCAGGAGCTCGCGAAGCAGCAGGCCGACCCCGAGCTGGCCGCCGTCTTCGCGCCGATCGCCGAGGCGCTCGCGGCGCAGGAGCAGACGATCGTCGACGAGCTCCTCGCGGTGCAGGGCTCACCGGTCGACATCGGCGGCTACTACCACCCCGACGCCGAGCTCGTGACGGCGGTGATGCGCCCGTCGGCGACCTTCAACGAGGTCATCGACCAGCTGGGCTGAGTCGCAGAGACATCGAAGGAGAGTGGATGCCCCGCCCGGGGCATCCACTCTTCTCATTCCTGCCGCGGGTCAGCTCTCGCGCACGACCGCGACGCCGCCCGCGGGAAGCGCGAGGCTGCCGGACACCTCGGCGCCCGCGACGAGCTCGAACCCGATCGCGGGCACGACGGCATCCGTCTCGCCGTGGTTGATGAGGAAGAGCCACGACCGCTCCTCGCCGACGCGGCGGACCGCCTCGACGCGGGCGACCACGGGGACACGCGGGGTGACCCCCGACGCCGCGACGACGCGCTCGACGAGGTCGTCGAATTCGTCGCGAATGTCGGCGGAGACGTACCACGCCTCTCCCTCGCCCACGCGGCGACGGGTGACCGCGGGCAGCCCGCTCAGCGGCCCCGAGGCGTACGCGTCGACCACCTCCGCGTCGACGGCCCGCAGCCGCTCCGTCCAGTCCACGGCGACGGCGCCCGACGCGAGCAGGCTCTCGTCGCCCTCGAGGAGCGGGGCGAACTCCTCCCCGAACACGCCGAGCACCTCCCGGAAGGCGCCGGGGTAGCCGCCCGTGCGGATGCGGTTCTCCTCGTCGACGATGCCCGACAGGTGCCCGATGACGACGGTGGCGCCGGCCGCGGCGGCATCCCGGATCGCATCGGCGAAAGAGTCGTCGACGGCGTACAGTCCCGGCACGACGATCAGGCCATACCGGGCGAGATCGGCGGAGGGCGCCACGACATCCGGCACCAGCCCCCGGGCCGAGAGCGCCTCGTGCCACCGTCGTCCCGCAGCCTCGATCGGGTAGTCGTGCAGGGGCTTCTGCCCCTCCTCCCACGCCCACTTCGCCGGGATGTCGGCGACGATCGCGACGGACGAGGGCTCGACGAGACTGCCGGCGACCTCGCCGATCCGATTCAGGATGCCGCCGAGCCGGACGACCTCGCGCCACTGCTGAGTCCGGGTCCCGGCATGCGGCACGAGTCCGGAGTGGTACTGCTCGACGCCGGAGGCGGAGGCCCGCCACTGGAAGAAGAGGGCCCCGTCGGAGCCGTGCGCGATGTACTGGACGCTGTGGCGGATCGCCTCACCGGCGACCTTCGGCGCATTGCGCCGCTGCCAGTTGACGGCGCTGATCGACTGCTCCATGACGAGCCACGGCCGGCGGCGGTCCAGCCCGCGGGCCCGCGACGCGACGAACGCCAGCTCCCGCTCGCGGTGCGGATCGGCCGCCTTCGTGTAGTGGTCGATCGCGACGACGTCGAGGTCGTCCACCCACCCGGCGTAGTCGGCGACGCTGCCGCCGACGTCGAGCATGAGGTTCGTCGTGATCGGGGTCGCGACCCCGGCCGCGCGCAGCGCGTCGCGTTCGCGGCGGAACTGTGCGAGGTGCTCGTCGGAGGAGAAGCGGTCGAACGCGAGCAGCATCGACGGATTCTGTCCCGACTCGCTCGCGAGCGGGGCGATGACGTCGTCGAACGAGCGGTACCTCAGGCCCCACACCGCCGTGCCCCATGCTCGATTGAGCGCCTCGATCGTGCCGTACCGCTCCCGCGTCCAGGCCCGGAACGCGTCCGACGAAACGTCGCAGAAGCACAGCCGGTTTCCGCCCCCGAGCTCGTTGCCCACGTGCCACATCCGCACCGCCGGGTGGTCGCCGTAGCGCTCGCCGAGCCGCCGCGCGATGCGGGTCGAGTACTCGTGCCACGTGGGGTGGCTCGCGCACCAGCCGAGACGCCCGCCCGGGTGATACCGGATGCCGCGCCGGTCGACCGGGATGATCTCCGGGTGTGCGCGGTGCAGCCACGTGGGGGGAGCCGCGGTCGGCGTCGCGAGGTCGATCCCGATGCCGCGGTCGTGGAGCAGCCCCACGACCTCGTCGAACCAGTCCCACTCCCACACGTCGTCGTCGACCTCGACGAACGCCCACGAGAAGACGCCGAGTGTGACCGTCGTCACGCCCGCCTCCCGCATGAGCGCGACGTCCTCCCGCCACACCGACGCATCCCACTGCTCGGGGTTGTAGTCGCCGCCGAAGAGCAGCCGGCCGTCGGCCGCCGGCGCCGGCCGACCTGCGCCCGCCGCGAGGTGCGCCGGTCGGCCGCCCGTCACGCGACGGCCCGGTGCACGGCCGAGGAGAGGGGATGCTCTGGCGAGAGGTCGGCGAGCGCGAGGGCGCCGTCGATGCCT
This sequence comes from Microbacterium sp. AZCO, assembly GCF_039614715.1. Classification (GTDB taxonomy): domain Bacteria; phylum Actinomycetota; class Actinomycetes; order Actinomycetales; family Microbacteriaceae; genus Microbacterium. The sequence goes on from NZ_CP154857.1 coordinate 230,385, forward strand.
TCGCCGCGCGGTGCGACGAGCGTCACATCCTGCCGGTCGCGCGTGAGCTCGGCCGCGAACGCGTCATGCAGCCGCTGCGAGCGGAAGACGCCGCCGATCGCGCACACCGTGAAGTGCTCGTCGTCGCCTCGCTGCACGTTGGCGAGCGAGGTGAGCACGCTGTGCGCGAGCTCGCGGGCGGCTCGGTCGCTGATCGCCTGCGCGACGGCGTCGCCCTCGACGGAGAGCCGCGCGACCTCGGCCGCGAACGAGGCGACGATCCGCACGCGGTCCTCCGCGGCCTGCAGGTCGATGTACGCGCGCGAGAGGTCGGGCCAGAGGGCCCGCACGGGGTCGGTGAGCGCCGTCTGCCGGCCACGCCCGTCGTAGGCGCGCATCACCGCGTCCAACGCCTCGCGTCCGATCCAGTACCCGCTGCCGGCGTCGCCCATGATGTAGCCCCACCCGTCGACGCGGGACACGGCATCCACTCCCACCGCCAGCGTGACCACGCCCGTTCCGGCCGCGACCACTGCTCCGCGCGCATCGCCCAAGGCACCGAGGAACGATGTCGTGGAGTCGTGGGCGAGCGACGCCGCGCGGACGCCTGTGTCGCGCACGAGCGAGAGCAGCAGCCCCGCGTCGGCATCGCGGTCGGTGAGACCCGAGATGCCCGCCGTGACGATGTCGGGCGTCGATCCGGTGCGGGCGATCGCGCCGTGCACGACCTCCGCGAGCTGCGGCAGCAGCGGCTCGTGCGTGTCGATGCCCCGGAAGACGACGTCGGCGCCCTCCACCCGCACCTTCATGCCCGTCTGACCCGCGTCGATCGCGAGCACCTGCATCCCCGTCATCGCAGCTCCCCACCGCTCATGACCCCGTACACCTCGCGAAGATACGCTCCCGCGGGCTTCCCGTACGGGCAATAGTCGTCGTTCGTCGCGGCTCCGCCCAGGGGGTAGAGCTGCGCGGGCCAGTCCCACAGCATGAATCCCTCCACCCAGTCGCGTTTGTCGCACGCCTCGAACATGGCCCGGTACCAGCGCAGCTGCTCATCGCCCGACGGTTCGCCCACGAGCGACCAGTCGTTGGGGCGCTCACCCGAGCCGGTGCGGCTGGGGCATCCCGCCTCCATGAAGAGGAACGGCTTCCCGGATGCCTCGACCACCGTCTCGATGCGGTCGAGCTCGCGCTCCCACGCGTCCATCGGGTAGTAGCCGCTCGACGAGATGACGTCGACGGCGTCCCACCACGTGAGGCGGTCCTCCTGGTACTTGTCGCAGTTGTAGGTGAGGAGCCCCGAGTAGACGCCGCGGATCTCGGCGATCAGCGCGCGCCACTCGGCCTCGCGCGCGTCGGCGCGCACCATCTCGCACCCGATGCAGAGCATCTCGCAGCCCTCGGCCTCGGCGAGTTCCGCGGCGTGCAGCAGGAAGAGCCGGTACGACGCGAACCACTCGCCCCACGTCGGCTCGCCGGGCACGTCCCGGTCGAAGAATCCGATGTGCGCGCGCCATGTGCCGTCGGCGCAGTTCACGACGGGCTTGAGGCACACCTTGAGCCCCAGCGCCTTCGCGGCGCGGATCGCCCAGACGATCTCGTCGTCCGTCACCGTCGGCGCCTCGTCGAACGGGATCTCGGTCGAGAACGGCGTCGCCTGCACGGCCGCGTAGGCGAGGGCGGTCCAGGTGACGCCGTGGTCGGCCATGGCGGCGAGGGATGCCTCGGCCTCCGGCGTCGCCCACGTGCCGCGTGTGCCGACCCAACCCCACGTCATGCCGCAGACGGGCCCCCCGAGCACGCTCACCGGGCGACCAGCTGGTTCGCGCTGCGGAGCACCTCGGGGGCCGCGATGCCCCTCACGTCGAGCGCGCCTGCATGGCGGATCAGGATGCCGGTGCTCTCGCCGGGCAGCAGGGTCACGAGCCCCTCGGCGGCGGCGGCCGAGCGGTCGAGCTTGTCGGCGAGGATCGTGACGTCGCGCACGAGGTTCCCCGCCGTGATCGTCACGAGCGTGCCGCCGTCAACGGGCTCGGTCGACACCTCGAGTTCAGCCGCACCGAGTGCCGAATCACGCGGCTCCGCGAAGAACCACTCGCCCCGCACGCCGTCGATCTCCCCGACGACGAGCTCGCCGCCGGCATCTCCCGGCGAGGCGACCGAGGCATCGAGTGCGACGGTCACCGTGCCGCGCGCCGCGACCTCGACCGAGGCATCCTGTTCCGCGAGCGGCTCCCCGTCGAAGTCGAGCCGGCGCAGGTGTAGCGTGCCCGACCACGCTTCGCCCGTGTCGTTCGACACGATCGCGGCGAGGCCGCCGTCGCGCGGCTGGATCGTCACGAGCCGCGGGGCGAAGGCGCGCTGCAGCGCGTGGAAGAGCGGCTTCGGGCGCTCGTCGCCGTCGATCGCGGCCCATGACGTGACGGGCCAGCAGTCGTTGAGCTGCCACACGATCGCGCCCTGCGTGTGCGGCGCCCACGAGCGGAAGTGCTCGAGCGCCGTGCGCACCGCGATCGCCTGATTGAGCTGCATCGCCCAGTGCCACGTCTCCATGTCGTCGGGCACGCGGAAGTGCGGCACGAGGCCGTTCGTCAGCTTGACGTTTCCCTCCATCGCCTTCTGGTGCAGCGTCATGCCGGGTGACTCGGGCGTGAGCGGGTCGTCGTCGAGCCAGTGCACGAGCGTCGACCACGCGGGCGGCCCCTGCCAGCCGAACTCGGCGACGAAGCGCGGCGTGTGCTCGCGGTACGTCGCGTAGTCGCGGCGGTTCCACTGCTCCCACAGGTGCATCGAGCCGTGCGCCTCGTCGTTGGGGTGCGCGCCGGTCTGCGCCGAGCCGTCCCAGCCGCCGCCGGGGCTGAACGGGCTTCCGGGAGCGTACGGCACGTGCGGAGCGAGTTCTGCGATGAGTGCGGGGAAGAGCTCGTAGTAGTAGTGCGCGCCCCACGTCCGGCCGTCGAGGCGCTCCTTCCACCCCCAGTCCTCGAAGCCCCAGAGGTTCTCGTTGTTGCCGGTCAGCAGCACGAGGGAAGGGTGGGATGCCAGTCGCACGATGTTCTCGCGCGCCTCGGCCTCGACCTCCGAGCGGAGAGGCTCCTCCTCGGGGTAGGCGGCGCACGCGAAGAGGAAGTCCTGCCATGTGAGCAGGCCCAGCTCGTCGCACAGGTCGTAGAAGTCGTCCGACTCGTAGATGCCGCCGCCCCACACGCGGATGAGGTTGATCCCGCCGTCGAGCGCCTGACGCAGTCGCCGCTCGTAGCGTGCGCGGTCGACGCGCACGGGAAGCGCGTCGTCGGGGATCCAGTTGACCCCCTTCACGAAGACGGGCTGGTCGTTGACGACGAGCGTGAAGGGCGTGCCCGCGTCGTCGGGCGTCGTGTCCCACCGCACCGTGCGGAAGCCCACGACGCGGTGGGTCTCGTCGATGACCGACCCGCCGTCGTCGAGCTGCACGTCGACGACGTAGCGGGGCTGCTCGCCGTAGCCCGCGGGCCACCAGCGCTCGACCGCTGCGAGGTCGAGGCGCGCGCGCACCTCGCCGCCGTCGAATCCGAAGACCCCGAACGCGGGTGTCTCGAGCCCGAGCCCGTTGACGGCGAAGCGCAGCGAGAGCGCCGCATCCGCGGCATCCGTCTCCCTCTCGACCGTCGCGACCACCTCGACGACGCCGCCGTCGCCCTCGGGAGCCGCCGTCACCCGCACCTCGGCGAGGCGCGCCGCCGACCACGACTCGAGGCGCACGCCGCGCCAGAGGCCGCTCGTGTAGGTCGCGATGCCCCAGTCCCACCCGAAGTTGCAGGCCGACTTGCGGATCGCCTCGTAGGGGAGGGGATACGGGCGCGGGCGCGCGCCGAGCTCGAGGCTCTGCGAATTGGCGTACGGCACGGGTGCGCGGAAGCGCACCTCGAGGCTGTTCTCGCCCTCGCGCAGCCGGCCGTCGACCGGCAGCCGGTACGACCGGTGCTGGTTGGCGACCGCGGCGATCACCTCGCCGTTGAGCACGATCTCGGCGACCGTGTCGACGCCGTCGAAGACGAGGTCGTGCCGCGAGTCGCCGTCGGGCGCCCAGTCGAAGGTCGTGCGGTAGGTCCAGTCGACGAGCCCGATCCACGCGAGCAGCGCCTCGTTGACGCCGCGGTACGGGTCGGGGATGAGTCCCGCCGCGAGCAGGTCGAGGTGCACGCACCCGGGGACGGTCGCGGGCACGTCGACGATGTCGAGATCGGCGGGCACCGGCCCTCGGGCGGCGCGGAGGGTCCAGCCGTCGTGGAGGGGGCGGCGGGTCAGGGTCACTTGACTGCTCCGGAGGTCAGGCCGCGGTAGATCCACCGCTGCAGCAGGAGGAACGCGATGAGCGTCGGGATGATGACGAGGATGGTGCCGGCCGCGATGACCTCCCACTGCGCGCCGAACGGCCCCTTGAACCGGAACAGCGACGTCGAGATGAGGCCTTCGCTCGGCAGGTACAGGAAGGGCGCGTAGAACTCGTTGTACACCGCGATGCCCTTGATGATCACGACCGTCGCGATCGCGGGACGAAGGAGCGGCAGCACGATGCGCCAGTAGATCGTCCAGCGGTTCGCGCCGTCGATCATGGCGGCCTCGTCGAGCGAGATCGGGATCGACTGCATGAACTGGATGAACAGGTACAGCGCGATGACGTCCGTGCCCATGAACAGCAGGATCAGAGCCGCCTTCGTGTCATACAGCCCGAGGCCGTTGACGAGCTGGAACGTCGCGACCTGGCTCGTGACGCTCGGGATGAGCGTCGCGACGAGGAAGAGGCCCATCACGAGCTTCTTCCCCCGGAACGCGAACCGGTCGAGGGCGTAGGCGGCCATCGTGCCGATGAACACCGTGCCGGCGAGCGAGACGACGAGCACGATCGTGGTGTTGACGAACCCCTCGAGCATCTTGCCGCTCGTGAAGGCCGTGACGAAGTTGTCGAGGTTCAGCCAGCTCGACGGGGGCGTGAACGGGCCGGTCGTGCCGTATTCCTGCTTCGTCTTGAAGCTCGCGAACAGCAGCACCGTGAGGGGCAGCAGCGTCACGATCGCCGCGACGACGAGGCTCGTGTACTTGGCGGTCTGCGCGCTCATCGATCGCAGCCGCATGCCGAGGGTGAGGCCGCCGACCGGCTCGCGAGGAGCGGGCGGCTTCCCGGTCGTCAGGGTCTCGGTGACGGTCATGTCAGGTCCACCTTCTCGTCGGGGAAGAGTTTTCGCTGCACGACCGTGACGACCAGCACGATGAGCAGCAGCACGACGGCCATCGCCGAGGCGAGGCCCACCTGTCGGAAGCTGAAGGCCGTCTGCAGCGTCTGGATGACGAAGGTCGACGACCCGTTGGCGCCGCCCGTCATGATGAACGGGATCTCGAACACCGAGAGGCTGCCGGCGATCGCGAGGATGAACGACAGGCCGATGACGCGCCGGATGCCGGGGAAGATGATCGCCCAGAACTGCTGCCAGCGGGTCGCGCCGTCGAGCTCGGCCGCCTCGTACAGGTCGTGCGGGATCGACTGGATCGCGCCCAGGAACAGCACGAAGTTCATGCCCGTGTAGCGCCAGACTGATGTGCCCGCGAGCGACCAGTTGACGATGTTCGGGTCGCCCAGCCAGTGCGGCGGGTCGGCGACGCCGAACCACGACAGCACCGTGTCCAAAGTGCCCCCCGGCTGGAAGAGGTAGAGGAAGACGAAGCCGATCGCGACGCCGTTGATGAGATAGGGGAAGAACAGGATGCCTCGGAAGAGGCTCGAGAAGCGCGTCGAGAAGCTGAGGATCGTGGCGAAGTACAGCGCGATGGCCATCTGCGCGAACGACGCGAGGAAGTAGTAGAGGCTCACGAAGAAGACCGAGAAGATCTTCGGGTCGGTGAAGACCTCGACGTAGTTGTCGAGCCCCACGAAGTTCTTTGTGCGGTCGATGCCGTCCCAGTCCGTGACGCTGTAGTAGAAGAGGTTCAGCGCCGGCCAGTAGGTGAAGAGCAGCAGCAGTCCGAGGGCAGCGGCCAGGAAGAGCCAGGGCGTGAGGCCCCGCACGACCGCGCGGCGGCCCGAGACGAGCGGGCGGGACCCGCCGGTCCCGCGGATCGCTCCGCGGAACCGGCGAGACTCGACAGCGGGGGAGAGGACGGCAGGCGCTCCGGCCGGAGCCCCACCGGGTGAGGTGATCGACATGTCGCTGCCGTCCTTCCGTCAGTTCGCGAGCTTCTGGACCGCGGCGCCCCACTGGTCGTTGAGCTCCGCGAAGTAGCTGTCCTTGTCGCCGTCGGCGGCGCCGCGAGCGATGTCGATGAGCTTCTGGCGGTAGAGCGGGCCGTAGAGGTCGACCTTGGACTCATTGGCCGTGTCGGCGAGCAGGCTCTCCTCGCCCGCCGGAGCGGCCTTGATCTCGAGGAGCTTGACGCCGGCGTCGGAGAAGTCCTGCAGGTTCTTCGGCAGCGGAGCATCCTTGACCGACGAGATCATGCCCTGGGTGTCGGTGTAGCCCGACTCGTTCACGACCCACTGGATCCACGCCCATGCGGCGGCCTTCGCCTTGGAGAACTTGCTCACGGCGAGGTTGTAGTCGCCGCCGATCACGGCGTACTGCGAGCCGTCGACGTTCGCGGGGAAGGCCATGTAGCCGATGTCGTCGGCGGACCCGCCGTTGTCGGTCGCGGCGGCCTGCATCTGCGAGATCGCCCACGAGCCGAGGGGCATCGTCGCGATCTTGCCCGTGCCCAGGTCGACCTTCGACTGCTCCCAGTTCGTGGTCAGCGGGTCGTCCTCCGTCAGGCCGGCGGCGACGGTGTCGTAGGTGAGCGAGTCGATCGCATAGACGTCGGTGCCCTCGGTCCACGGCGCCTTGTCGTGGGCGAGCGTCATGTTGGCGTCGTCGTCGTTCGTGATGGCGCCGAGGTTGCCGAAGCTCTGCGTGAGCGGCCAGCCGTCCTTGTAGTTCGTGTACATCGGGATGGCGGCGGTCTTCGACTTGATCTGCTTCAGGTCGTCGAGCCACTCGGCCTCTGTCGTCGGCAGCGTCGAGAGGCCGGCCTCCTCCCAGACCTTCTTGTTGTAGACGATGCCGTTGGCGTTGCCGCCCCAGGCGATGCCGTACTGCGTGCCGTCGTAGCTCGCGGCGGGGAGGAACCGGTAGGTGTCCTTGAAGTCCGCGGTCTTGCCGAGGGGCTCGAGGAACTGCTCGAACTGGTCGGGCTGGATCGCAGGGATGCCGATGACGTCGCCGAAGTTGTTCGTGCTCATGCGCGTGAGCATCTCGTTCGAGTAGTCGGTGATGCCCTCGAACGTGACGTTGACGTCGGGATACTTCTTCTCGAACTCGGCCTTGTACTTGTCGAACGTGCCGTCCTGGATGAGGTCGGTGCGCCAGGTGACGACCTTGATGTCGCCCTTGACGTCGCCGTCGATCGTGTTGTCGGCGGAGCCGGCGCTCCCACCGGCGCAGCCGCTGAGCGCGAGGCCCGCCACGGCCGTCAGCGCGAGGGCGGCGAATGCCTTCCTTGCCATGTGTCTCTCCTTGTCAGGTTCACCCTTGAACTTGCGGATGCGGGGGATCCGCCGCATCGTCGCGCGGGTTGTCGCAGGAGCAGAGTAGGCATGCATCCGGACCGATTGCAAGCACAGAATGTCAACGCTGTCTTGTCATGTCCACTGAGCGTTTGCGTAACGGAAAAACCAATTAATCGGGGATTTAATTGGGCACATATTCGGCATGTCGCCTCTGATGTCTGTCAAATGTCCTACGTCGTCATGAAAGCGCTTCGATGCTAGGCTGGGCGGCACTCCGAGGAAGGAGCGCCACCGATGACGGTTCAGAACCGAGCCACGCTCGACGACGTCGCCCGCCTCGCGGGCGTCAGCTCCAAGACGGTGTCGCGGGTCTTCACGAATCGTGAGCTCGTCGCCCCCGAGACTGTCGAGCGGGTGCTGGCGGCGGCCAAGCGGCTCAGATTCCGCCCCAACACGCTCGCCCGCAGCCTGCGCCGGGGCGGAGCGACCAACACGTTCGGCTTCATCATGGGCGAGCTGAACAACCCCTTCTACTACAAGGTCGCTGCCGGCATCGAGAAGGAGCTGGCGGCGAACGGCTTCGCGCTCGTCGTGGCCACGACCGACGACACCGCCGAAGGCGAGGAGCGCGTCGCCGATGCCCTGCTCGCCCAGCGCATCGCGGCGCTCCTGCTCATCCCGGTCGCCGACGATCAGTCCTACCTCGAGGGCGAGCGGCACCTCGGCACCCCCGTCATCGCGATCGACCGCCCGGCACGCAACCTCGTCGCCGACTCGATCGTGCTCGAGAACCGGCGCGGCGTGTACGACGCGACGATGCGGCTGCTCGCGCGCGGCCACCGCCGCATCGGCTACGTGTGCAACCCGGCGTCGGTCTACACCCAGTCCGAGCGACTGCGCGGCTACCGCGAGGCGCTCGCCGCCTACGGCATCACCGACAGCACGCGGTGGGAGCGTCTCGTCGACGACATGAGCATCAAGCCCGACGGCATCGTCGACGAGCTCCTCTCGGGCGACGACGCGCCGACGGCCCTCATCACGGGGAACAACCGCGTGACCGTGGGTGCCCTCCGCGTGCTGCGCGACCGCCACGACGACGGCCGCACGGCGCTCGTCGGCTTCGACGACTTCGACACGGCCGATGTGCTCGGGGTCTCGGTCGTCTCGTACGACCCCATCGAACTCGGCCGCCGGGCCGCGATGCTCGCCCTCGAGCGCATCGGCGACCCGTCGGGCTTCACGCGGCAGATCGAGCTGCCCACCTGGATCGTCGAGCGCGGCACGGGTGAGCGCCCGCCGCGAGAGGAGAGCGCATGACCGCCGGCTTCACCCACCTCGAGGCCGAGGGCGTCTCGGTCCTCGTCGAGCACCGTCCGCGGGGCCTTCCGCGCGTCCTGCACTGGGGGGCGGCGCTGGGGCCGCTCGCGGCGGACGACGCCGCGGCGATCGCCCGCGGGGTCAGCCGTCAGTCCCCTCCCGGCACTCTCGACGCCGCGTGGCAGGTGACGCTCTCGCCCGCCGAGGGCGACGGCTGGACGGGACGACCGGGACTCCAGCTCCGGCGCCGCGGTGTGCTCCACCACTCGCGCTGGGCCGAGACCGACCGAGCCGCGACCGACGCCGAGCTCACCGTGTCGGCGCGGGACGCGGCATCCACTCTCCTGCTCACTATCCGCATCTCGATCGAGGCCGGGGGAGTCGTGTGGGTCGAGCACCGGCTGCGCCACGAGGGTGAAGGGGATGCCGAGCCCGTCGAGGTCGAGTGGCTCGAAGCGACCTTCCCCGTGCCGACCACGACCGACACGCTGACGACGTTCGACGGGCGGTGGACACGCGAGAAGCGCCCGGTCACGACGGCGATGCCCGCGGGGTCGACGGTGCGTCAATCGCGCCGCGGCCGCCCGGGCCACGACGCTCCCACGATGCTGATCGCGTCGGAGCGTCCGCCGCTGTGGACGACCGGGCGGGCATGGGCGGCGCACGCGGCATGGTCGTCCGACGTGACGTATCGCGTCGACCGCGTGACCGACGCGGTGACCCTCATCGGCGCGGGCGAGCTGCTCCGCCCGGGGGAGGTCGTCCTGCAGCCGGGCGACGAGTACGCCGCGCCCCGCGTGGCGTTCTCCTGGACGGATGCCGGCCTCGACGCCCTCGCCGCGCGCACCCACACGTGGCTGCGGGCGCGGGCGCAGCATCCCTCGTCCCCTCGTCCTCTCGTGCTGAACACGTGGGAGGCGGTGTACTTCGACCACGATCAGGAGCGGCTCCTCGCGCTCGCAGAGCGCGCGGCGGAGGTCGGGATCGAGCGGTTCGTGCTCGACGACGGATGGTTCCAGGGCCGCCGCGACGACACGACGAGCCTCGGCGACTGGGTCGTCGACGGCGACGTGTGGCCCGACGGGCTCGTGCCGCTCGCCGATCGCGTGCACGGCCTCGGGATGCAGTTCGGGCTGTGGTTCGAGCCCGAGATGGTCTCGCTCGACTCCGACGTCGCCCGCGCCCATCCCGAGTGGCTGCTGCACGATCCGGGTCATCTCGACCACGAGCCGGAGCTGTCGTGGCGCACGCAGTACGTCCTCGACCTGGCGAATCCCGATGCGTATGCGCACGTGCTCGGGCAGATCGATGCGGTCGTGCGGGAGGTCGGCGTCGACTTCATCAAGTGGGACCACAACCGCGACCTCGTCGAGTCGACGCACGACGGGCGGCCCGGCGGTCACGTCCAGATGCTCGCCGTCTACCGCCTCATCGCCGCGCTGAAGGAGCGGCATCCCGCGCTCGAGATCGAGTCCTGCTCGAGCGGGGGCGCGCGCACCGACCTCGGCATCCTCGAGGTGTGCGACCGGGTGTGGGCGAGCGACTCGAACGACCCCGTCGAGCGCCAGGACATCCAGCGCTGGACGGGGCTCCTCCTGCCGCCGGAGCTCGTCGGCGCGCACGTCGGGCCGACGACGTCGCACAGCTCGGGCCGCACGACGGCCCTGTCGTACCGCATGGCGACGAGCCTGATGGGCTCGGCGGGCTTCGAGTGGGACATCCTCGAGTGCGATGCGGACGAGGCGGCGGCCCTCCGGCGCTTCGGCGCCCTCTACAAGGAGCTGCGACCCGTCGTGCACGCGGGACGCACGGTGCACGCCGACCTGCGCGATCCGGCCTGGCGCGTCACGGGCTTCGCGACCGACGATGCCTCGGTCGTCGTCGTCGCGACGGTCGCGAGCCTGGAGGATGCGCGGGCCGAGCGCCTGCGCCTCGCGTGGCTCGACCACGAGCGGCGCTACGCCGTGCGGGTGCGCACCGAGATCGGCGCCGCGGAGTACGGCTGGATCGCGCCCGAGTGGTACACCGCGGGAGGCGTGGACCTCCCCGGGCGGGTGCTCGCCGAGGCGGGACTGCAGCTGCCGACGCTCTGGCCCGTGCAGGCCTTCGTGCTGCACGTCACGCCGCTCGACTGACGCGGCGCCCGCCGCGTGCCGGCGTCGCGCCCGCGCAGCGTCGGAGATCTGCGCGTCCGTCGGAGGATTCCGCGTGAAACCTCCGACGACGGCACGATTCTCCGACGTTCGTGGTGCCGGCGTCAGATGCGCTCGCCGAGGAAGCGCGCCTGCGCCTGCCACTGGTACGCCTGGCCGCCCTCGTGGTCGTTGTGCGTGTATACCTCGATCGCCTTGTCCTCGCCCGCGTAGTGGTTGAAGGCGGCGAACACGGTCGACGGCGGGCAGGTGAGATCCATGAGCGCGACCGAGAACAGGGTCGATGCCGTCGCCCGCTTCGCGAGGTTCGCGCCGTCGAAGTACGACAGGGTCCGGAAGACGTGCTCGTCGGCGCCGCGGTGCACCGAGAGGTAGCGCACGACCTCCTGGTAGGGGTCGCGGTCGGTCAGGCCGACGGCCCGCTCGAAGTGGCAGAGGAACGGCACGTCCGGCAGCACGGCGACGAGATCGTCGGCGAGGCCCGCCGCCGCGAGCGCGATGCCGCCGCCCTGGCTGCCGCCCGCGACGGCGACGCGCGCGGGGTCGACCTGCGGCAGCGCGCGCACGGCGTCGATGGCGCGCACGGCGTCGGTGAACACGCGGCGGTAGTAGTAGCCGGCGGGGTCCTCGATGCCGCGCGTCATGAACCCGGTCGACGAGGGGCCGGTTCCGTGGGGATCGGCCGTGTCGCCGCCCGCGCCCCACATCGATCCCTGCCCGCGCGTGTCCATGAACAGGTGCGCATAGCCCGACGACGCCCAGCCGAGCCGCTCGAAGGGCAGTCCGCGGCCACCGCCGTACCCGTTGTACTCCACGACGGCGGGAAGGGGATGCTGCGCCCCCGCGGGCAGCAGCAGCCAGGCCTTCACGGGGTCGCCGCCGAAGCCCGGGAACGTGACGTCGTACGCCTCGAGGGTCGTCAGGGGCGTCTCGACCGGGACGACGACGGCCTCGCCGCCGACCGCGCGGGACTCGGCGAGCGTGGTCGCCCAGAAATCGTCGAAATCGTCCGGCTCGGCGATGTCGGGGCGGTAGGTCTGGAGTTCGGCGAGCGGCAGGTCGAAGCGGGGCACGGCGCCACGATAGGGAGTCGCTCGCGAGCGCGCAAACCGGGGTGTCGGCGCGTGTCCGGTCGTGTCCCGGATGCGCCACGACCTCGCGCTGCGCGCGCGGGGCGACGACCGCCCGGGTGTCCGGGCGATGTCCTGCAGGACGCGATCAGCTGTGGATCCAGACGTCGGTGCCCTTCGGCGCCCAGTTGTAGAGCCACTGGGCACGCCACTCGGGCATGCCGACACAGCCATGACTCATGGTGTGCCCGAAGTTGTTGTGCCAGTAGACGCCGTGGAACGCCTGGCCGCCGTTGAAGTACATGGGCCACTTGACGTTGGGCGTCGAGTAGGTGCCGATGACGTTCCCCGCCGCGTCGCGGTTGAAGCCGTTCATCGTCTGCACGGCCGTCTTGTAGCCGATCGTGTAGTGGCCCGTGTAGGTCGGCGTGTTCGATGCGCCGCTGGAGATGAGCCACGTGTCGACGACGTTGCCGTTCTCCTTGACGTAGATCCGCTGCTCGCTGAGGTCGACCTCGATCGAGCGGGCGAGGCTCGTCGTCGCGAAGGGAACCTCGGTGACGGGCAGCTGGTACACGGCGTTCCCCGCCGCCAGCTGGTCCGCGTAGGCGTTCGCGATGCCGCTCGTCGAGTCGAGCGTGCGCCCGACGGCGCCCGCGGTCGGCGTGCTGAGCACCGTGCCCGCCGCGTTGACGATCGTCGTCGAGTCGACCGGGGCGCGGTCGACCGCCGCCTGCAGGCCGTCGACCGTGGGCTGGATGGCGCTCGCGTTCGCGCTGATGGCGAACGTGCCGCGGTCGCCCGGCGTGATCGTCAGCCACGACGCGACGGTGCTGCGGTCGAGGGGCACGGTGCGCTCGTCGCCCACGTAGAAGCCGGCCGTGTCGAGCATGCGGTTGAGGATGGATGCCGTCGCCTCGGCGACGTGCGTCGGTGCCTCGGGCTCGACGGGCGCGGTCGTGGCCGCGAGCTCGACGCGCGTCTCGCCCTGTGCGAAGGCCTCGGTGAGCGCCGTCTGGACCGCCTGCACGTCGACGCCCTGACCCTCGACCGCCGGCGTGACGACGTACGTCGCGCTCGCGGGGTCGTAGGCGATGGCGGCGTCCGTGGGGTCGACGTACAGCGACGGGACCGCGGTCCGCAGAGCCGCGACGGCCGTCGCCGTGTCGACGGCGACCTGTGCATCGGACGGCGAGGCGAACCACGACGTCGGGTTCCAGGCGGGGTGGGAGGCGAAGGCCTTGTCGGCGAGGGCGCGCGCGTCGACGGAGGCCCCGAGCTCAGCGCCCGTGATCTCGACGTCTGCACCGGCGCCGGTCAGGACGATCGTGGTGTCGGCGAGTCGCTGGTCGAGCGCGTCGGCGGCGGCGCCGGGTGTGAGTCCGCCCACGGGAACGCCCGCGATCGAGGTTCCCGGCGCGATGAGGACGAGGGATGCCGCGGCGAGGCCGACCGCGACAGCCGCGACAGGCACGCCGATCCACAGCCAGAGCCGACGCTTCTTGGGTGCGGGCTCGGTCGGCGCCCACTCGTAGGCGGGCGGCGGAGCGTCGACGGAGTCGTCGGCGGGCGCGCTCGACGCCTCGTCGTCAGACGATCCCCCTGCGTCAGGCCTCGTGGCCAGATCGGTCATGCTGAACCCCCCGGCTTCCGAACATGCCACTCCATGGTAAGGGATGCCATATTCCCGATGGGCAACGGACTGATCACGACCGCCGGGCCGCTCACTGCGGGCTGCAGAGATCCTGGAAGCGCTGGCTCGTCTCCTTGAACGAGTCGCCGAGCGCGGTCAGCTCGTCGAGCTTGGACACGTCGCCCTCGACGATGCTCTGCATGACCTCGGCGGTCTTCGCGAACATCTGCTGCAGATCGGGGAGGATCGCGGCCACGTCGTCGTTGGTGACCTGGTCCGCGGCGGCCGAGATCTTGTCGGCTGCCGACTTCATGGCTTCGACGACGGCGGCGGGATCATCGCTCGCAGCGTTGCCGAATTCCTTCGTCGCGTCGGTGATGGTGTCCTGGATGAGCGCGCACGCGTCGGCGACGGACTGCCCCTCATCGCCCGCGGCGTCGGAGGCGGCCGGGGAGGAGTCGGCGTTCGAATCGGGCGACGCCGTGCAGGCGGTCAGGCCGAGCAAAGCGACGGCGGCGATGGTGAGTGCGGCGATGCGGCGATTCATGGGATCCTCCGCGCTCAGCCTAGGCGACATGGCGTTTGTAACAAGTTTGTAAATGCTCTGTGCAAATTGCTCCGCACCCTTGCGCAATGTTTGTTCGTAAGGTCTACTAACAAACATGTCTGCATCGGAAGTGCAGCGCGGCTCTTCCACCATCGAGTCGCCGCACACCCCCTCGGGAGCCGCGAACGGCGGCGCGTTCGGCCCCGGTCGCGCCCTCCGCCACGGCGGAAAGGTGCTGCCGGAGCACGCCCGCGGCCACAATCGCTCCCTCGTGCTGCAGACCCTCTTCCACCAGGGCGAGATGAGCCGCGCCGACCTCTCGCGCGAGACAGGCCTCACGCGGGTGACGATCTCCGACCTCGTCGCCGAGCTGATCGCCGACGGGTTCGTCGCCGAGATGGGCGTCCGCGAGGCATCCGGCCCCGGCAAGCCCGCCATGCTCGTCGATCTCGACCGCGCCGGCCACCGGATCGTGGGCATCGACCTCTCGGGCAGCGAGGAGTTCATCGGCGCCGTCCTGACCCTCGACGGCGACATCGTCGCGCGGCGCAACGTCCCCATCCCCGCCGGAGCCGACGACGTCGTGGCCGCGGTCGTCGCGCTCGCCGCCGACCTCGTCGCCGACTCGCATGCGCCGGTGCTCGGGATCGGCGTCGGCACGCCGGGCGTCGTGGACGACCACGGCGTCATCCTCACCGCCCCCAACTTCGGCTGGGCGGGCTTCGATCTCGAGAGCGCACTGCGCGAGGCCCTGGGCCTGCCGGTGCTCGTCGCGAACGACGCGAACGCCGCCGTCCTCGCGGAGTACACCTTCGGGGGCGCGGGCGACGATGTGCTGCTCGTCAAGGTCGGCCGCGGTGTCGGCTCCGGCCTCCTCGCGTCCGGTCAGCCCATGCGCGGCGCGCACTTCGGCGCCGGCGAGATCGGCCACGTCACGGTCGGCACCGACGGCGGCCCGGTCTGCGTGTGCGGCAAGGTCGGATGCCTCGAGGCCTGGCTGGCCGTCCCCGCGCTCACCGCTCGGCTGGCCGAGGCATCCACCTCCGATCGCAAGGGAATCCTCCGCGATGCAGGTGAACGCCTCGGAATCGCCCTCGCGCCCGTCGTGGGCGTGCTCGACGTGTCGGAGATCGTGCTCTCCGGCCCCACCGAACTTCTCGACGGCCCTCTCGCGGAAGCGATCGTCGAGACCCTCCGCGCACGAACGCTCGCCGAGTTCCACGACGGCGTCCGCGTGCGGATGACGGAGCAAGGCCAGGACATCGTCCTGCGCGGAGCGGCCGTCATGGTCCTGTCGGGACAGCTCGGGGTGTCGTAGCCCCGGGTCGTCCTGCGGACCCTCATCCAACAACCCCCCGGATGGGTCACCCGGCCCACCCGAACCACCAAGAGAGAACGAAAAAGGAAGACACCATGAAGAAGACGCTCGGAGCGGTGGCGCTCCTCGGCGCCTCGGCGCTCATCCTCGCCGGCTGCTCGACTTCTGGAGGCGATGCAGGCTCCACGGACGGCAAGGGCGCGGAGGTTCGCGTCTGGCTCGTCGGCACGGACACGCCGCAGGACGCTCGTGACTACCTCAAGAAGACGTTCGAGGACGAGAACCCTGGCTCGACCCTGGTCATCGAAGAGCAGCAGTGGACCGGCCTCGTCGACAAGCTCACCACGAGCCTGTCGTCGAACGACAGCCCCGACGTGGTCGAGATGGGCAACACGCAGGCGCCCGCCTTCACCTCGAGCGGCGCGCTCCTGAGCCTCGAGGACATCAAGGAGAAGCTCGGCGGCAAGGACCTGCTCCCCGGCTTCGTCGAGGCCGGCTCGTGGGACGGCAAGCTGTACGCCGCGCCGTACTACTCGGGCGCTCGCGTCGTGTTCTACAACACCTCGATGTACGACCAGGCCGGCGTCACGGTTCCCACGACGCTCGACCAGTACGTCACGAACGGCACCACCCTCGCGGCCGCGCTGCCGGGCGTCTCGGGTGTCTACTTCCCCGGCAAGGACTGGTACAACGCCCTTCCCTTCATCTGGGAGAACGGCGGCGAGATTGCCGTCAAGGACGGCGACAAGTGGGACGCGCAGCTCTCCAGCGACAAGTCGGTCAAGGGCCTCGAGCAGGTGCAGACCCTCATGACGCAGGCGTCGCTCGCCCCCAAGGACGGCGACGAGGCGAACGGCTGGGTGCCCTTCCGCACCGAGCAGGCCGCGACCTACTCGGCGCCGAGCTGGGCCTACTGGTCGATCGTCGCCGATGAGGACAAGAAGCCGACGGCCGTCGCCGACACGACCGGCTACTTCGCCCTTCCCGGCATGAAGGAAGGCAGCACCGCGCAGGTGTTCGCGGGCGGCTCGAACGTGGGCATCTCGGCCAAGTCGAAGAACCCCGACCTGGCCAAGAGCGCGCTCGAGATCATGCTGAGCGACGACTACCAGACGATCCTCGCGAAGGCCGGCCTCGTGCCCGCCCTCACCTCGCTCGGCGACCAGGTCGCCGCCGCGACGCCCGAGCTCGCCAAGGTGATCGCCGCGGCCGCCGCCAACGCCAAGCTCACCCCGGCGTCCCCGAACTGGGCCGACGTCGAGGCGCAGGGCATCATGCAGGACCTGTTCGTCAACATCGCGAACGGCGGCGACGTGAAGTCGCTCGCGCAGGACGCCGACAAGCAGATCGAGTCCATCCTCAACGGCTGATGCCGTCACGACGGGGCGCCCTGCGTGCGGGGCGCCCCGTCCCATGTCCGCCGGACGTGAAGTCCGACAGAATCCTTGAGAGGAGGCGAGTCATGTCGACCATCTCCCTGCCCGAGCGCACCTCGAGTGCGGCCGCGCCGTCCGATCCCGAGCCGACGAAGAAGGGCCGCCCGTTCCCCTGGGGACCCCTCGCCCTGCTGACACCCGCGCTCATCATGCTCGTCGTGTTCATCGGCTGGCCGCTCGTCCAGCTCGTGATCATGTCGTTCCAGAAGTTCGGGCGCGCGCAGATCTTCGGCGCCCCGCCCGAGTTCGTGGGCCTCGACAACTACGCCAAGGTCCTCACCGACCCCGAGTTCTGGGCCGTCCTCGGCCGCAGCATCGCACTGTGCATCGTGAGCGTCGTCGCCACGATGGTCCTCGGCGTCCTGATCGCCGTCATGCTCACCAAGCTCGGCGCAGTCATGCGCACCGCCGTCTCGGTCTCGCTGCTGCTCGCGTGGGCCATGCCGGCCCTGACCGCGACGATCGTGTGGGGCTGGATCTTCGACACCCAGTACGGCCTCGTCAACTGGGTGCTCACGCAGGTCACGGGCGAGAACTGGATGGGCCACAGCTGGCTCATCGACCCGACGAGCTTCTACGCCGTCGCGGCCATCATCATCACGTGGGGCGCGATCCCGTTCGTCGTCTTCAGCACCTACGCGGGCCTGACGCAGGTGCCCGGGGAGGTCCTCGAGGCGTCGGAGCTCGACGGGGCCGGCGGCTTCGCCCGCTTCCGCCTCATCGTGCTGCCCTACATCCGCTCGATCCTCATGGTGCTGCTCGTCCTGCAGGTGATGTGGGACCTCCGGGTCTTCGCCCAGATCTACGCCCTGCAGTCGATCGGCGGGGTCCGCGAGAAGACGAACACGATCGGCGTCTACATCTACAGCGTCTCCATGGCCTCCGGGGATCTCGGCGCCGGCGGCGCGATCTCGGTCATCCTCGTCGTCATCCTGCTCGCCATCTCGGGCTACTGGATCCGCACGATGCTCAAGCAGGACAAGGAGGAGTCATGAACCGTCCTCGGAGTCTCGTCTCCCGCATCTCCCTCAACATCGCTGCGGTCATCGTCATCGTCTGCTCGCTGTTCCCCGTCTACTGGATGGTGAACACGTCGCTGCTGCCGGCCTCGTCCGTCCGCTCGACCCCGCCGCACTGGTGGCCCGATCAGTTCACCCTGAAGAACTACCAGGAGGCGCTGGGCGACCAGGGTCTGATCACGGCGCTGCTCAACTCGCTGGCGGTGACGGGCATCACGGTCGTCGCGGCCCTCGTCTTCGCCTTCCTCGCGGCGGTCGCCGTCTCGCGCTACCGCTTCCGCAGCCGGTCGCTCTTCATCGTCGTGATCCTGGTCATCCAGATGATCCCCGCCGAGGCGATGATCGTGTCCGTCTTCCGCGTGCTCGACGGCTGGTACCTCATCAACACGATCATCGGTCTGAGCTTCGTGTACATCGCGATGGTGCTGCCGTTCACGATCTGGACGCTGCGCGGCTTCGTCGCCGGGGTTCCCGCCGATCTCGAGGAGGCGGCGATGATCGATGGATGCAGTCGCGCCGGCGCGTTCTGGCGCATCACCTTCCCGCTCCTCGCGCCCGGGCTCATCGCGACAGGAGTGTTCGCCTTCATCCAGGCGTGGAACGAGTTCGTCTTCGCCCTCGTCATCATGACCCGCCCCGAGTCGATGACGCTGCCGATCTGGCTGCGTGCGTTCGTGCAGGCGACGAAGGCGACGGACTGGGCTCTCGTCATGGCCGCCTCGACGATCATGGCGGTGCCGGTCATCGTCTTCTTCCTCTTCGTGCAGCACCGCATGTCGAGCGGTCTCGTCGCCGGGGCGGTCAAGGGCTGATGCGCGCGCAGGATGCAGCCGCCTCTCGCCGGGAGGACGGCCGATGAGAGTCGGACTGGACATGGGCGGCACGAAGACCGACGCCGTCGTCGTCGACCCGGCGGGCGCGATCGTCGGCCGCGTGCGGCTCGCGACCGGCTGGGGCGGCGACCAGATCGTGCGCACCGCGGTGGCCGCGGTGCGCGCGGTCGCGACGGATGCCGGCATCGGCCTCGACGACATCGTGTCGGTGGGGATCGGCATCCCCGGGCAGATCGAGCCCGGGACGGGACGCGTCACCCACGCCGTCAATCTCGGCGTCGATGAGCTCGACCTCGCCGACGCCGTGGCGCCGGCGCTCGGCATCCCGGTGCGCGTCGAGAACGACGTCAAGGCGGCGGCGCTCGGTGCGTACGTGCTGCGGGGGAGCGCGCACGGCTTCCACCCTCGCCACGGTTCCATGGCGTACCTCAACCTGGGCACGGGCGTCGCGGCGGGGATCGTCGTCGACGGTGAGCTGTGGCGCGGTGCGCGCGGCACGGCGGGCGAGGTCGGTCACATCTCGGTCGACCCGAACGGCCCCGAATGCCGCTGCGGTCAGCACGGCTGCATCGAGGCGCTCTCGGGCGGCGGCGCCGTCGCCGCGCGGTGGGGCCGCCCCGGCGCGCTTCCCGTCGCCGACGTCTTCGCGGCCGCCGCGGCGGGCGACCCGCACGCCCGCGAACTGCGCGCGGGCGTCGCGCGGGGTGTCGCGGCCGCCGTGCGGGTGCTCGTCCTGACCGCCGACGTCGAGCTCGTCGTACTCGGCGGCGGACTCACCGGACTCGGCGCGGCCCTCACGGGCGACGTCGCCGCCGAGCTCGCGGCGAGTGCCGAGGCATCCCCCTTCATGCGATCCCTGCAGCTGGAGGACCGTGTCGAGGTGCTGCCGGCGGGATCGCCCGCCGCCGCTCTCGGGGCGGCCCTCATCGGCGCCGCGCGCGATCCCGAACCCGAGGAGGTCCTCGCTCATGGCTGAGGTCGTCATCGTCCCCGATGCCGCATCCGCGGGTCGCCTCGTCGCCGACGAGATCGTGCGGCTCGTCCGCGCGAATCCCGCGACGGTCCTCGGCCTCGCGACGGGATCGACGCCGCTCCCCGTCTACGAGGCGCTGCCGGCCCGGCTCGCAGGCCTCGATGTCTCGCGACTGCGCGGCTTCGCGCTCGACGAGTACGTCGGCCTCGACGTCTCGCATCCCGAGTCGTACCGCTCGGTGATCGACCGCGAGGTCGTCGAGCCGCTCGGACTCGACCCCGCCCGCGTGCGGGTGCCCAGCGGAGCCCTCGACGGCATCGAGCACGCCGGCGACGACTACGAGGAGGCCATCCTCGCCGCCGGCGGCATCGACCTGCAGATCCTCGGCATCGGCACCGACGGGCACATCGGCTTCAACGAGCCCGGCTCGTCGTTCGCATCGCTCACGCGCGTCAAGACGCTCACGCAGCAGACCCGCGAAGACAACGCCCGCTTCTTCGACTCGGTCGACGACGTTCCGATGCACTGCATCACGCAGGGACTCGGCACGATCCTCCGCGCCCGGCACCTCGTGCTGCTCGCCTTCGGTGAGGGCAAGGCCGAGGCCGTCGCGGGGGCGGTCGAGGGGCCGGTGACGGCATCCCTCCCCGGCTCGGCGATCCAGCTGCACCCGCACGCGACAGTCGTCGTCGACGAGGCTGCCGCCTCGCGCCTGCGCTTCGCCGACTACTACCGCCACTCCTACGCCCACAAGCCGGCCTGGCAGGGGCTGTAACCGGCCCGTCCTGGATCGGCTGCGCCCGCCCGCCCGTCGACACCCTAGGGTCTCGCCGGAACCATACGGAATGTGCGCGAGCATCCTGTGGTCTCGACGAGACCCTACGGTGTCGCCGGAACCATACGGAATGTGCGCGAGCACCGCCGTCTCGACGAGACCCTAGAGTCTCGCCGGAACCATACGGAATGTGCGTGAGCATCCTGTGGTCTCGGCGAGACCCTAGGGTGTCGACGCGGGGGCGAGGGTCAGCCCGCGGCGGGCGCGTTCCAGAGGAGCGGCAGCAGGAGGTCGCGGCTCAAGGGAGCGAGCGGGAGGGATGCCGCGTCGGCGGCCGTGATCCAGCGGATCTCCTCGATCTCGCCCGAGCGCCCGACCGACGCCGGGTCGACCTCGATGAGGAAGGCGTCGGCCACGACACGATGACCCGGCTCGTTCGCGGCATCGGTCTCGAACCGGCCGAGCGGCGAGAGGTCGTCCTCGTGGATCTGCAGGCCGATCTCCTCGGCGAGTTCCCGCACGAGCGCCGCCGCCGGCGACTCGCCCGCCTCGTGCTTGCCGCCCGGCTGCATGAACGCCGTCGTGCCCGCCTTGCGCACGACGAGCGCCCTGGCTGCACCGTCGGTCACGACGGCCGCGCTGACGACGATCTCACGTGTCACGGCGCGAACACCTTGCCCGGGTTCAGGATGCCGAGCGGGTCGAAGACGCGCGTGATCCGGCGCTGCAGCTCCCACTGGTCGTCGCCGAGCTCGTCGGCCAGCCACCGGCGCTTGAGGACGCCGACGCCGTGCTCTCCCGTCAGGGTGCCGCCGAGGCGCAGCGCGGCGCGGAGGAGGTCGTCCGCGGCATCCCACACCGCCGCGGGCACCTCGATGGTGCCGTCCGGCCCCACCTGACCGTCGAAGACGAAGTTGGGGTGCAGGTTGCCGTCGCCGGCGTGCGCGACGGTGGGGATCGCCATCCCGTGCTCGCGCTCGACGCGGGCGATCTCGTCGAACATCGCCGGGAGCGCGCTGCGTGGCACCGAGACGTCCTCGATGAGGGTCGTGCCGAGCGTCTCCATGGCGGGATGCATCGCGCGGCGGATCGCGAGCAGCCGCTCGCCCTCGTCTCGGTCGTGCGTGACGGCGACCGTGCCGCCGGTCGCGCGCAGCACGGCGGCGATCGCGTCGGCTTCGGCGTCGGCCGCAGGCCCGTCGGTCTGGATGGTCAGCTGGGCCGCTCCGGGCGTCGGCGGGTCGAGGTGCAGCAGAGCGTGGACGGCGCGGAGGGAGGCGGCATCCATCAGCTCCATGATCGCGGGCTGCGCACCGGATGCCGTGACGGCGGCGGATGCCTCGGCCGCGGTCCGCACGTCGCCGAACGTCGCCGCGATCGTGCAGGTCGTCCCCGGCACGAGCCGGCGGAGCTTCAGGGTCGCGCCGACGACGACTCCCAGGGTGCCCTCCGACCCGATGACGAGCGACGTGAGGTCGAGCCCCGTGACGCCCTTGACCGTGCGGTGGCCGAGCTGCAGCAGGCGGCCGTCGGCGAGGACGAGGTCGATGCCGAGCACCGCATCGCGCACGACGCCGTACTTGGCGCAGAGGAGGCCGCCGGCGCCGGTCGCGATGTTGCCGCCCACGGTCGAGATCGCCCGGCTCGCAGGGTCGGGGGCCCACCATAGGCCGTGCTCGGCGAGCGCGGCGTTGAGGTCGGCGTTGAGGATGCCCGGCTCGACGACGGCGAGGAGATCGTCGGGACGCACCTCGAGGATGCGGTCCATGCGGCGCACCGACAGGGCGATCTCGCCCGCGCCCGCGTTGGCGCCGCCCGCGAGACCGGTGCCCGCACCGCGCGTGACGACGGGCGTCCGCGTCTCGGTGGCGATGCGGAGCGTCTGCTGCACGTCGGCGACGCAGGTGGCGTGCACCACGGCGAGGGGGAGACCGGATGCCGCGTGCCCCGACTTGTCGGCGCGCGCGTCGAGCAGTGCCGCCTCCGATGTGTCGACGCGCTCGCCGAGCGTCGCGCGCAGGCGCGCGACGACGTCGGGAGCGTCGGTCACGCGAACCGGCGCCGGCCCGCGAGGACGCCGACCGTCACCGCGACGATGCCGAACCCGAGACCGATCCACGGCTGGCCCATGCTCCACCATGCCATCGTCGCGGAGGCGTAGACGAGCAGCTCGACGACGGCGCGCACGAAGGGGTGCACGGCGAAGACGGCGCGGGGTGACACGAAGAGCGCCCACACGAGGATGGCGAGGACCGGAGCCCCGATGCCGACCACGATGTTCCAGGGGAAGGACCAGAAGAGGAAGCCCCAGATGGCGAGCGAGGCGAAGGCGAAGAGCTCGCAGATGAAGGCCAGGATGTCGAGACCCGACAGCGGCGCACCCGTTCCCGGCTCAGGTTCGGCGGGCTTCGCGGGGCGGACGTTGGGGGTGTCGGACATGACCTCCAGTCTAAGCCGCGGGCGTCTCCGGGCTTGTCGGGGCGACCTCGGGCGTGAAGTCCGGAAGCGTGCCCGAGACCCCCAGCGAGCTCGGGCTCTCGACGGTGCTGCCTTTGCCCTTGCCGTTTCCGCCCGCGTTGCCGTTCGTCCCGCTCTTGCCGTTGGTGGTGCCGGTGCTGTCGGCGGCCCCGTTGCCGGAGTTGCCGTTGGCCTTGCCGTTGCCTGTCGCAGCGGTCGTGCCGTTGCCCGGAGCGTCGGCGCTGCCCTTGGTCGCGCTGCTGGAAGAGCTTCCCGACGTCGCATCGGGGCTGCTGCTCTGCCCGTTCGCGGCGCCGTTGGCGTTGCCGTTGGTCGCGCCGCCGGTGTGCCCGTTGGTCGCGCCGTTCGCGTTCCCGTTGGTCGCGCCGTTCGCGTTCCCGTTGGTCGCGCCGTTGGCGTTCCCATTGGTCGCGCCGTTGGCGTTGCCGTTGGTTGCGCCCCCGGTGTGCCCGTTGGTCGCGCCGTTGGAGTTCCCGTTGGTCGCGCCGTTCGCGTTGCCGTTGGTCGCGCCGTTCGCGTTGCCGTTGGCGTTCGTCGTTCCGCTGCCCTCGACGGCTCCCGTGCCCTGGCCCGGCTGCGCGGACATCGTGGCGAGAACGGGGGCGAGGTCGGCGAGGTCCGACAGGTGCAGGACGAGGGGCGCGCCGGTCGCATCGCCCACGCGGTACCGCAGCTGCACGCGCGCGTCGCTGTTGACCTGGCCGAAGGTCGGCCGGAACGAGAACGACGCCGTGCCGGCGGCATCCATCCCCCCACCGGAGGCGATCGCCCCGTTGAGGAGGAGTTCGACGGTCGCGCCCGGTTCCCCGCCGACGGTCACGGAGAAGACCGGCTGCGTCCCCTCGAAGGAGACGCTCGACCCGACCAGGCTCGGGGTGCCCGCCGGCAGCGCCGCCGTCGCCGCGCTCGAGGCGGCGTCGGACGTGCCCTGGCCGGCCGCCGGCACGGAGCCGGCGTGAGCGTGGCCCGCGCTTCCGTCGGGGGCGGAGGACGTGTCGTCGAGGGCGGGTGCCGCCGTGTCGTCGGCGAGTGCCGTGCTGTCGTCGGTGAGTGCGGCCGCCGCCGTCGTGATCGCCGGGAAGGCTGAGGCCAGAAGCTCGGGACCCGCGATCGAGGCGGTGACGGCGGATCCGACCAGCACGGCCGCGGCGGTCGTCACGCCGATGAGTGCGCCGATGCTTCCGAAGATGCCGCCCGCGCCGGCGACCGCGGCGGCTGTCCCGACGCTCACGGCGCCGAGGCTCGCGGTGCCGGCGAGACCGCCCGCGACGGCTGCGGAGGTGCCCACTGCCGCCGATCCGCCGACCGCCGCCGATCCGCCGACCGCCGCGGTTCCGCCCGCGGCGGTGGCACCCGCGCCCGCTGTCGCGGCGCCGCTGGCCGAGGCGCCGGCGCCCGCGGAGGCGCCGCCGGCCGAAGCTCCGGTGCCCGAAGTGAGGGTCGTCGGCACGACGGGGTTCTGTCCGGCCGCGAGGGCGACGGCGGGGGCGCTGCCGCCCTGGAGCGTCGCGAGGTACGCGGCCGAGCCGGTGATGCCGAGGGTGAGGGGGAGCAGCACGAGCGCGAGGCGGCTCGAGACCTCCTTCGCCTCCGCGGCCACGATCGTGCAGCGGGTGCAGTCCGCGAGGTGAGCGTCGACCTTGCGCTGGTCGCGCCGCGAGAGGTTCTCGCGCGAGTGCGCGCCGAGGTGCTCGATCGTCCACTGGCACTCCGAGCCGTCGGCGACCGACTGCAGGTGGGCCTGGATCCAGGCTTCGCGCAGCCCTTCCCGGGCGCGGAAGGCCAGCTGGGCGACGGCGGTGGCGGTCATCCCGAGCAGCGGTGCCACCTCGGAGGGCTTCATCTGCTCGATCTCGGTGTACCAGAGCACCTCCTGCCAGCGCGTCGGGAGGCTGCGGAATGCGCGGTGCGTGAGGCTGCGGTCGAGCGCCGCCTCGGTGGCCGCCTCGCTCGTGCTCGGGTCCTCGACCTCGAGCCCGTCGATGGCGGTCTCGCGACCCCCGCGGCTCCAGGCGGCGGCGGTGTTGCGGATGCTCGTGAAGAGATATGCCCGGAAGGAGCCGGTGGGCCCGCCACCGCGCAGGATGGACTGGTAGATGCGGGCGTACGCCTCCTGCACGAGGTCGTCGGCGTCGTGTGCCGAGGTGACCGAGCGAGCGACGGACATGCCCGACCGGTAGTGGCGGAACCACAGTTCGCCGAAGGCGCGGCTGTCTCCCGAGCGCGTGCGCAGCACGAGATCGGAGTCGGCGGTGTCTCCGAGACCGACGGCGGCGTCGCCGTGGCTGTCGATGGTGGTCACGAGTTCTCCGGGTCTTTCCGGGGTCCGGATCTGCCCGCGTCGCTGCCGACGATCCCCCCGCGTCCCCTCTATTGTCCGTCCTTTCCGGGCCCTCGCGCTACGCGCACGGAATTCGCAGAACTTTTTTCCAGAAACCGCGTCATAGACCATCGGCTCCCGCATCTCATCATCAGGAGATATTGCCCGCTCCTCTTCCGAGATACCCGCGGGCACGACGACTCGAGGAACGGAACGCCTCTGGTCGCCGCGGGACACGAAGAGCGCTCGGGGGAGGGCTTCTCCTATCCCGAGCTCTTCCGGGAACAGCGGCCGTTGCACCTTGGGGATGCAACGGCCGCACCCGTCTCCGGTGGGCGCCGTGAGCCCCCCCTACGGCGCCTCCGGAGCCGGGGACGGGTCCGCCTGTGTCCCTGGCGCGGGGCCCGTGAGGGCGAGCGCGGCCCTCAGGCCGGTGCGACCGCGTCCCCGCCCGCCCACACGCCGGCGACGACGAGGTCGCCGGTCAGCAGCACGGCGTCGGCGGCCATGCCGCCGGCGAGGCCGCCGAGATCGTGCCGGCCGATCGCGCGTGCCGGCACGCGGGTGAGCGCTACGACGGCGTCGGTGAGGGCGACGCCCGACGCGACGGCGAGGCGGAGGGCGGCATCCTGCGTCAGTGTCGACCCCGCGATCGCGCCGCCTCCCGAGAGCCGCGCCACGCCGTCGACGACGTCGACCGCGAGGGGACCCAGCTCGTAGCGCCCGTCGGCGGCGCCCGCCGCCGCCATCGCGTCGGTCACGAGGGCGACGCGTCCCGGAGCCGCGGCGAACGCGATGCGCACGATCTCGGGCGCGAGATGGACGCCGTCCGCGATCACCTCGATCGTGACGCGAGGGTCGGATGCGGCGGCTCCGATCGGTCCGGGGGCGCGATGATGCAGCCCCGGCATGGCGTTGAAGGCGTGCGTGAGGATCGTCGCGCCGGCGTCGAAAGCGGCCCGCGCCGTGTCTGCATCGGCGTCGGTGTGCCCGACGGCGGCGGCCGCGCCCGCGGCGACGACCGCGCGGATCGCGTGGAGCCCGCCGGCCAACTCGGGGGCGATCGTGACCTGGCGCACCGTCCCGCGGCCGGCCGCGAGCAGCCGCTCGACGGCGGCGGGCTCGGGCGCGCGGAGGAGCGACGGGTCGTGCGCGCCCTTGTGACCCGGGTCGAGGAACGGCCCCTCGAGGTGCGAGCCGAGGATGTCGGCATCCGTCTCGACGAGGTCGGCGACCATCGCCGCGCGGCGCTCGAGGGTCTCGAGCGGGGCGGTCACGAGCGACACCACCGCGCGCGTCGTGCCGTGGGCGCGGTGGAGGGCTCGTGCCGAGCGGATGGCGTCAGGTCCGTCGTCGTACGAGAAGCCCCCGCCGCCGTGCCCGTGCAGGTCGATGAAGCCGGGCGTGAGGATCGCGCCGTGACCCGCGACGGCGCGCCCGTCGACCGCGGTGGCGGCATCCGGTATCTCGTCGCCCGTGCCCCGGGCGGCGACGCGTCCGCCGTCGAACAGCACCCAGGCGTCCTCGACGATGCGCTCGTCGTCGACGAGCCGCACGGAGTGGAGGAGTGTCCTCATTCGACGACCCAGGGGATCTCGGTCGAGGCGTGGAAGCCGATGCCGAGGCTCGTCCACAGTGGGGCGAGCGCGCCGACCCGCTCGCGGAAGGACGTCCACGTGCGCAGCTCGCTCGTTCCCGTCGCCGGCGACCACGCGGCTTCCGCGGCGGCGGCGAGGCGGGGAAACGCCAGTGCGTCGATGTCGGAGAGATCGCGGACCGTCTCGGTCCAGAGCGGAGCCTCGACGCCCAGGATGTCGGATTCGTCGATCCCGGCGATGATGTCGGACGGCTCCCACGAGTACGCGGCCTCGACGCTCGTCGGGCCGTTCGCCCAGGCGAGGCCGAGCGCCGTGCTCTCGTCGTACTTCATGTCGAGGTAGACGGCATCGGCGGGCGAGAGGATCAGCCGCGACCCGTTCGCGACGAACGCGCGGGCCTGGTCGTCCATGCCGTCGAGCGGGGTCGTATAGCCCCAGTACTGGCCGATCGTGCCGGGGTCGAGCCCGGGCGCCGAGCCGGCCTCATGCCACGCGATCGGCGTCTTGCCGAGGTCGGCGACGATGCCCGTGACCCGTTCCATGAAGACGGCGAAGTCGTCGGGGTCTGTTCCGAGCGACTCGTCGCCGCCCACGTGCAGGTACGGGCCGGGGGTGAGCCGCGCCAGCTCGCCGAAGACGTCGGCGACGAACTCGTACGTGCGCTCGTCGTCGATCTTGAGCGAGGAGAACCCCACCGCGAGGCCCTGGTACAGCTCGCCCGGGGTGGGGACGCCACCGCCGAACTCGGCGATGACCCGCTCGATCTCGTCCGACATGACGGGAGGCTCGGCGAGCTCCGGATAGGCGACCCCCACGGCGTGCGTGTGCCCCGGCATGTCGATCTCGGGCACGACGATGAGGTGACGGGATGCCGCATACGCGACGATCTCGCGGTAGTCGTCGGTCGTGTAGTACCCGCCGGGGTCGCCGCCGATCGACGACCCCGACGCGAGCTCGGTGAGCTCGGGGCGGGAGGCGAGCTGGATGCGCCAGCCCTGGTCGTCGCTCAGGTGAAGATGCAGCGCGTTGATCTTGAGTCCGGCAGCCCGGTCGATGTAGGCCTTGACCGTCTCGACGGGCTGGAAGTGCCGCGCGACGTCGAGCATGACGCCGCGATAGGCGAAGCGCGGCCGGTCGGTGATCGTCACCGCCGGCACGGTCCACTCGCCGCCCGCTCGCCTCACGAGCTGGCCGAGCGTCTGGATGCCGTAGAAGAGCCCGGCGGCGTCGGCTCCGACGACGGCGACACCGGCGTCATCCACCGTGAGCCGGTACGACTCCGGTTCGCCCGCCTCGATCCGCAGGGCGACCTCGCCCTCGTCCGCGACCTGCAGCGTGACCCCCGTGCGCGCCTCGAGGAGCGCAGCGAGGGCGGTCGCGGCATCCACGTCTCCCGTGATCCGAATGCCGGCGCTCACCGCGAACGGACCGGACGAGCCCGACTCGATCGAGGAGGGGGCGGGCACGACAGCGGGCAGCGACACGGGGTCTCCTGTAAGGACGCCTAACAAATAGCTCGTCATTCAGCCTATCGGAATCGCGCTGAGGTGCCCGGCTCGCCATCCGATATGCTCGGGATGTCGCGACTGGCGTTGAGGTGGTCCACCACCGGGGAGCGACCGACAACGGCATTCGACCGCACGCCTGGGCCAATGTGAATCCCGGCACCGGTGTGCCGCATCCCGAAAGCCGTTCGTCAAGGAGATCGCCATGACCGATCAGTTCTTCAACGCCCCTCTCGCCGAGGTCGACCCCGAGATCGCGCAGGTGCTCGAGCGCGAGCTGGAGCGGCAGCGCGGATTCCTCGAGATGATCGCCTCCGAGAACTTCGTGCCCGTCTCGGTGCTGCAGTCGCAGGGCTCGGTGCTCACGAACAAGTACGCCGAGGGCTACCCCGGTCGTCGCTACTACGGCGGCTGCGAAGAGGTCGACGTCGCCGAGG
Organism: Microbacterium sp. AZCO; assembly: GCF_039614715.1. Classification (GTDB taxonomy): domain Bacteria; phylum Actinomycetota; class Actinomycetes; order Actinomycetales; family Microbacteriaceae; genus Microbacterium. The sequence continues at coordinate 259,292 of NZ_CP154857.1, forward strand.
AGCTCGCCATCGAGCGCGCCAAGGCGCTGTTCGGCTCCAAGTTCGCGAACGTCCAGCCGCACTCGGGTGCCACCGCGAACGCGGCCGTGCTGCACGCGATCGCACGCCCCGGCGACACGCTGCTCGGTCTGTCGCTCGACCAGGGCGGCCACCTGACGCACGGCATGAAGATCAACTTCTCGGGCCGGCTCTACAACATCGTCGCCTACGGCGTCGACCCGGAGACCTCGGTCATCGACATGGACGAGGTGCACCGCCTCGCCGTCGAGCACAAGCCGAAGGTCATCATCGCGGGCTGGTCGGCGTACCCGCGACAGCTCGACTTCGAGCGCTTCCGCGCGATCGCCGACGAGGTCGGCGCGTACCTGTGGGTCGACATGGCGCACTTCGCCGGTCTCGTCGCCGCCGGGGTGCACCCCTCGCCCGTGCCGCACGCGCACGTCGTCTCGTCGACGGTCCACAAGACGATCGGCGGCCCCCGCTCGGGCTTCATCCTCACGAACGACGAGGACCTCGCGAAGAAGATCAACACCGCCGTCTTCCCCGGCCAGCAGGGCGGTCCGCTCATGCACGTCATCGCGGCGAAGGCGACGGCGTTCAAGCTCGCCGCGACGCCCGAGTTCAAGGAGCGCCAGGAGCGCGTGCTGCGCGGCGCGCACATCATCGCCGAGCGCCTGTCCCAGGCCGACGTCGCGGGCGCCGGCATCTCGGTCCGCTCGGGCGGCACCGACGTGCACCTCGTGCTCGTCGACCTGCGCAACGCCGAGATCGACGGCAAGCAGGCCGAGGACCTCCTGCACGAGATCCACATCACGGTCAACCGCAACGCGGTGCCGAACGACCCGCGCCCGCCGATGGTGACGTCGGGCCTGCGCATCGGCACGCCGGCGCTCGCGACGCGCGGATTCGGCGACGCCGAGTTCACCGAGGTCGCTGACGTCATCGCCCTCGCGCTGCAGCCCGGCGCCGACGTCGAGGCGCTCCGCGCGCGCGTCGCCGCCCTGACGGCGGCGTTCCCGCTCTACCCGGGTCTGCAGCAGTAGCGCCCCGTTGGTTCGCGCCGACCATGGCATCCGCACCGACCGAGGGTTTAGCCCCCGTTTCGCCGCGCATGCCATGGTTCGGCAAGAAGGCCGGTCCGGCCGAAGACTGAGGAGACAGACGTGACGGCACAGAAGCTCGACGGGCGCGCGGCGGCGGCCGAGATCAAGGCCGAGCTGCGCGAGCGCGTCGCGGCGTTGAAGCAGCGGGACATCACGCCCGGCATCGCGACGGTGCTCGTCGGCGCCGATCCCGCGTCGCAGCTGTACGTCGGGATGAAGCACCGGGAGTCCGAGGCGATCGGGATGAACTCGATCCAGCGCGAGCTGCCGGCCGATGCGACGCAGGCGGACGTCGAGGCGCTGATCGACGAGCTGAACGCCGATCCGGACTGCCACGGCTACATCGTGCAGCTCCCGCTGCCCAAGCACCTCGACACCGACGCGATCCTCGAGCGCATCGATCCCGCGAAGGACGCCGACGGCCTGCACCCGACCAACCTCGGCCGGCTCGTGCTGAACGTCAACTCGCCCATCTCGACGCCGCTGCCCTGCACGCCGCGCGGCGTCATCGAGCTGCTCGTCCGCAACGGGTACGAGCTCGCGGGCAAGCACGTCGTCGTCGTCGGTCGCGGGGTCACGATCGGCCGGTCGATCGGCTTGCTGCTGACGCGCCGCGAGTACAACGCGACGGTCACGCTGACCCACACCGGCACGGTCGACCTCGGCTCGCACCTCCGCGAGGCGGACGTCATCGTCGCCGCCGCGGGTGTCAAGCACATCGTCTCGGCCGCCGACGTGAAGCCCGGCGCCGCCGTGCTCGACGTCGGCGTGACACGCGAGACCGACCCCGAGACGGGCAAGAACGTCGTCTACGGGGATGTCGCGCCCGACGTGGCCGAGGTGGCCGGTTGGCTCTCACCCAACCCCGGCGGGGTGGGGCCGATGACGGTCGCGCTCCTCATGACGAACGTCGTCGAGGCTGCGGAGCGCGCCGCCGGGCTCTGACCGCCCGGGGGCGCTACGCGAGCGCCTTCGCCTTGAGCGACTCGAACTCGGCCTGCGTGATCGCACCCGAGTCGAGCAGCGACTTGGCCGACGCGATCTGCTCGGTGGCCGACGAGGCTGAACCGGTGGGCCTCGCGACGGATTGGATGTATTCGGCCTGTGCCGCCTGCATCGCCCTCGCCTGCTCGAGCTGGCGCTGCTGCATCCCGCCGCCGCGTGCGATGAGGTAGACGAGGATGCCGAGCCACGGCACGAGGATCACGAAGATCACCCAGAGGGTCTTCGCCCCGCCGCCCAGGTCGCTGCTGCGGAAGATGTCGCCGAAGACCCAGAACAGGCACATGAACCAGGCGAAGAAGAGGAAGAACTCGAACAGGGCGAGCAGGAACGACCCATTGTCGTTGAACATGTCGATTCCAATCGGTAGCGAGAGCCGGGTGATTCTCGGAGGCTAGCAGCGTCCTGTCAACTTCCCGGGACCTGCGATGCAATGATGGCCGGGGCGCCGCCGCGGCGCCATCACAAGGCCGGAATCCGGAGGGGCGTGCCATGGCACTACTGGGTCGCAGAGAAGACCGTCAGGAGCGGCGCGAGGAGCGCCGTGGAGGCGGCGACGACAACGAGATCTTCCAGATGCGCGAGAAGCTCGTGTCGATCGGGGACGACTACTGGATCGAGACCAACCGCGGTCGACGCGCCTTCAAGGTCGACGGCAAGGTCGCCCGCATCCGCGACACGCTGATCATCCGCGATCTCGCGGGCAACGAGGTGGCCAAGGTGCAGGAGCGCAAGGTCGCGATCCGCGACACAATGTCGATCGAGCGTCCGGGGCACCCCGACGCCACGATCAAGAAGGCCCTCATCAACCCGCTCCGCGAGCGCTTCACGCTGAGCGCCGACGACATCGGCGAGATCGACATCCAGGGCAACATCGTCGACCACGAGTACCGGTTCGAGCGAGGCGGTGCGAAGGTCGCCGAGGTCTCCAAGCGCTGGCTGCGCCTTCGCGACACGTACGGCGTCGAGATCGCCCCCGGTCAGGACATCGCGCTGATCCTCGCCGCGACCGTGGCCCTCGACCAGATGTCGCACTGACCGGTCGGCGGTGAGCCGGCGGCGCGTCGCTGCGCGAACGCCGGCCGTGGCATCCTTCGGTCATGGCTCTCTCGAGGATCAGTGTCGTCATCCCGCCCATGGGTCCGTGGAGGGATCAGGCGGAGTGGTACCGGTGGGCCGAGGACATCGGATACGACGTCGCCTACACGTACGACCACCTCACCCACCGAACGGCCGTGGACCTGTGGCTGGGGGAGGCGTTCACGACGCTGACGGCGGCCGCGGCATCCACTCGGCGCATCCGCCTGGGAACGCTCGTCGCTTCCGCGGTCTTCCGCCGGCCCGTCGCGCTCGCCCGCGTCGCGATGACGGTGCAGGACATCTCGGCCGGTCGTCTCGTGCTCGGCCTGGGCCTCGGCGCGCCGGACTGCGAGGTCGCTGACCGCGGGGCGCACAGCTCGATGCGGGCGATGGCGGATCGGTTCACCGACGTCGTGCACGGGTATCTGGCCGCGATCGGCGGCGCGACCGAGTGGCAGGGCGCGACGCTGTCGTACTCGGGGCTGCAGTCGACGGCCGCGCCGGAAGGCGTCGCACCGCCGGAGCTGCTCCTCGCGGCGCACGGGCCGCGGGCCCTCTCGCTCGCGGCGCAGTACGCGGACACGTGGAACACCTACGGCGGTCCCGGCTCGACGCAGCTCGACGAGGACGAGTACTGGACGCTGCTCGCCGCGCAGGCCGCGGGGTTCGACGAGCAATGCACGAAGGCGGGCCGGGATCCGGCGGCGGTGCGGCGCTCCGTGCTGCTCGGATTCGGCAGGGTCCGCCCGACGAGCAGCGTGAGCGGATTCATGGATGCCGCCTCCCGCGCGGAAGAGCTCGGCTTCGACGAGCTCGTGGTGTACGCGCCGGCCTCGTCGGCGGGGCTCGGATCCGATCCGTCCGTTCACGAGCGGGCGCTGGCGCGGCTGCGCTGACGAAGGGTCACGAATCGGTATCACCGGCCCCCGTGTCCCACCCCCGGCGCACACTGGAGACATGTGGAGGTTCATCAAGGCCGTCAGGCGGGGTGAGCACCACGTCGCACCGACGACGTGGATCGCTGCCGCTGCCGCCATCGCCTACACGCTCGCGCCCGTCGACCTGATCCCCGAACTGGTCCTCGGACCCCTCGGCTTCGGCGACGACATCGGCGTGTGGGGCATCCTCGCGCTTCTCGTCGCGCGCGAGCATCGGCGTTGGCAGGCGGCACTGCAGACGTAAAGCGCGCTCGGGCGCTGGACCCGCTCTGGCGGTGATTCCGCTCTGGCGGTGATTCCGCCCAGGCGGTGAACCCGCTCGGGCCATGGGATGGCTCGGGGCGCCGGGCGGGGTTCGTGCGCGTCGCCGTCAGGCCGTGAAGCGGGCGAGGAACGCCCGAGTGCGCTCCTCGCGCGGGGCGCCGAACACGTCGGCGGGAGGACCCTGCTCGAGGATGCGGCCGGCGTCGAGGAAGACGACCCGGTCGGCGACATCGCGGGCGAAGGCCATCTCGTGCGTCGCCATGACGATGGTCATGCCGTCGTCCGCGAGCGAGCGCACGAGGTCGAGCACCTCGCCGACGAGCTCGGGGTCGAGGGCCGACGTGATCTCGTCGAGGAGGAGCAGGTCGGGCGAAGTCGCGATGGCCCGCGCGATCGCGACACGCTGCTGCTGACCCCCCGAGAGCCGGTCGGGGTGGGCCTTGGCCTTGTCGGCGAGACCCACGCGCTCGAGGAGAGCGAGGGCCGCGGCATCCGCATCCCTCTTGGAGAGCCGGTGCACGTGCCGCAGCGCGAGCGTGATGTTGCCGAGCACCGTGAGGTGCGGGAAGAGGTTGTACTGCTGGAAGACGACGCCGATGCGGGCGCGCACGACGTCGGAGTCGACGCGCGGATCGCTGATGTCCTCATCGTGCAGGAGGATGCGGCCGTCGTCGATCGGCTCGAGGAGGTTGACCGTGCGCAGGAGCGTCGACTTGCCCGAGCCGCTCGCCCCGATGAGCGCGACGACCTCGCCCTCATCGACCTCGACGTCGATGCCGCGCAGCACGGGGTGGCCGTCGAACGACTTCCAGACGTCCTCGAGACGCAGCACGGGGCTCATACGATGCCGCCGATCTGCTCGCGTGCGCGGACGCGCGCCGTGTACCAGTCGGTCAGGCGGATCGTGGGTATCGCGAGCAGCACGAACAGCAGGCCCGCGACGACGTACGGAGTGAAGTCGAAGAACTTCGCCGTCTCGATCTGCGCCGCGCGGACGGCATCCACCGCTCCGAGGATCGAGATGAGACCGACGTCCTTCTGCAGCGACACGAAGTCGTTCATGAGCGCCGGCGTCACCTTGCGGAACGCCTGCGGCACGACGATGAGGCGCATCGTCTTGGCGTGGCTAAGCCCGAGCGACCGCGCCGCCTGTCGCTGCGACGGGTGCACCGCCTCGATGCCGGCGCGCAGCACCTCGGCGACGTACGCCGAGTAGGTGAGCGTCAGCGCGACGACGCCCCAGAAGGCGAGCGGCAGCCGCACGGGAATGAGACCGAGTCCCGGGATGCCGAATCCGACGATGTACAGCACGATGATGAGCGGCAGCCCGCGGAACAGGTCCGTGTAGCCGGCGGCGAGGGCGCGGAGCGGCAGCCACACCGGTCCTCGGAGCGTCCGCAGCGTCGCGATGAGGAGCCCGAAGATGAGGACGAGCACCGCAGAGATGGCCAGCACCTGGAGGTTGAGCAGGAACCCCTGCCAGATGCGCGGGAACGCCGCGACGGCGACGTCCCCGTCGAAGAACATCTCCTTCACGGCCGCCCACCCGCGGGTGTTGATGACCGTGAGCCACACGATGACGGCGAGCACGAGCGTCGAGACGACGCTGATGACGACAGACCGCGCGCCCTGCCGCTTGCGGAACGCGCGCCGCTCGAGCTCGATCGCGCTGACCGGGCGCGCGACAGCGTCGGAAGGCGGGGCGAGTGTCATCGGGCCAGGCTAGTCGAGGGCATCCCTCGACTGATTCGCGAGGAGAAGAGCCCCCACGTCACTTCAGGAGCGGGGCCGTGTCGTCGCCGCCCAGCCAGGTCGTCGCGAGCTCGTCGAGCGTGCCGTTGTCGCGGAGGGCGTCGACGGCGGCGGTGACCTTCGCCGTGAGGGGGGAGTCCTTCGCGAGCACGAGCCCGAGCTCGTCGCCGCTCGTGCCCTCGGGGTTCGGCAGCTGTCCGACGATGACGCCGTCGGTGAGCTCCGCGCCCGCGATGTAGAACGCCGTCGGCAGGTCGACGACGAGCGCGTCGATCTGGCCGTTCTCGAGCGCGAGCTTCGCGTCGTCGTTCGTGTTGAACGCTTGCGCGCCCTGCGTCGGCTCGATGACGGACTCGATCGTGGCGAAGCTCGTCGTGCCCGTCTGCGCACCGACCAACAGGCCCTTGAGGTCCGCGATCGACGAGGCGTCGGCCGCGGGCGAGTCCTTCGTCGTCACGACGACCTGCGTCGTCTCGTAGTACGGCGAGCTGAAGTCGACGGACTGCTTGCGCTCGTCCGTGATCGAGTACTGCTGCAGGTTGATGTCGAAGTTCTTGGGGCCGGGCGCGATGGCCTCGTCGAAGCCCGTCCGCACCCAGACGACGTCGTCCTTGCTGAAGCCGAGCTGATCGGCGACGGCGTAGGCGACCGCGGACTCGAAGCCCTCGCCGCTCTCCGGCTTGTCGTCGATGACCCACGGGTAGTACGCGGGCTCACCCGTCGCGATCGTGATCTTGCCGGGCGTCACCCAGCCGCTGTCGGCGGCGCCGGCCGTCTCGCCGGTCGAGCCGGCACCGGAGGCGCAGCCGGCGAGGAGGAGTGCGGCGGCGACGCTCGATGCGACGAGGGCGGTGCGCAGGACGGAGCGCGACATGAGGGCCTCCAGGGGTCGGGTGCGGCGCCGTGCTGTCGGCGTCGTCCCATCCTCGCCGGATGCGGCCGTCGAGCGGGCATCGCGCGTCGGTTTGTTACGGGGTTCCGGATGCCGCGGGACTCGGTTCCTCGCGGGGTGGGGTGGGGCGGGCGCGGGGGCGGGGAGGGAGTGCGGCGGGACTCGGGTTCCTCGCGGGGTGGGGCTCGACCCCTCGACAAGCTCGGGGACCGGGGGTGAGTCGGGGACCGGGGCGGGAGTGGGGGGCGGTGCCACGTGGCTGGCGTCCATAGCCCGTGCTCTCGCCGAGCGCCCCCGCTGCGACCAGGGCGAAACACGGGCTCTCGGTGAGAGCACGCGCTCTGGTCGCAGGGATCCTCCGGCCGCAGCCCGCGGGTCAGGGGAGGCGGGCCTCGGCGGCGGCAAGAGCGGCGCGGGCGCCGGCGGTCGGGGCGATCGCCACGAGGCCGCGATACAGCGTCACGAGCGCGTCGACGTCGAGCATCCCCGTGCGGGCACGATCGCAGTGCACCGCCTGAATCGCCGCTTCGAGCTGGAACCGCCCGAGCGGACGGCCGAGAGCCGAGGCGCGAGCGAGCAGAGCGCGGCCCTCGGCGATGAGCTCGGCATCCCATTCCCGCGGATCCTGCTCGTCGAGCGGAGGCCACGGCGCCGCCGCGCGCACCGCGGCGCGGGACTGGGCGAAGGTCAGGAGCGCGGCGAGGCCCCACGCCTCGGGCTCGCCGGGCAGCAGGCTCGCGACGAGCACGGCGAGCCAGCGCGCTTCGTCGGCGATCGACTCGCGCACGGTGTCGCCCTGGTCGAGCCAATCGATCGCGTAGGCGCCGTAGATCGCCTCGAGCACGGCGGGCAGGCGCTCGGGCAGGTCGGCGCGCGACGGCACCGCGAACGGGATCCCCGCGTCCCGGATGCGCCGCTTCGCCCGCACGAGCCGCTGCGCCATCGCGGCCGGCTCGACGCCGAACACGCCTGCGACCTGCGCCGCGTCGAAGCCGAGCACGGTCTGCAGCATGAGGGGCGGACGGATGCCGGGATCGATCGCCGGGTGCGCGCAGGCGAACAGCAGCTCGAGGCGCTTGTCAGGCATGTCGTCGCGTCGCAGGACGGCGGCCGCGGCATCCGTTTCGTCGGAGAGACGGTTCGCGAGAGCGTCGTCGAGCGGCACGCGGGTGCGGTGCGCCGCCGAGCGCAGCTCGTCTCGGAGTCGATTGCGGGCCACGGTGAGAAGCCAGGCGTCGGGATTGCTCGGGATGCCGCTGCCCGGCCACGTCGTCAGTGCACGCTCGAACGCGTCGGACAGGGCGTCCTCAGCGAGCGGGATGTCGTGCGTCGATGCCGCGACGAGGGCGAGCAGGCGGCCGTACGAGTCGCGGGCGGCGCGCTCGGCGACCGCCCGCGGGCTCGTCACGCCGTCGCGGTCCATTCGCCGTCGACGAACCGGACAGCCGTCGGGCGGATCTCGACGGCGCCCCACGCGAGCGAGGGCGCCTTTCCGGCCCACGCGATGGCCTCGTCGAGGTCGGGCACGTCGATGACGAACGTGCCGCCCAGCTGCTCCTTCGTGTCGGCGAACGGTCCGTCCTGCACCCGCAGCGTGCCGTCCGGTGCCGTGAGCGTCGTCGTGACCTGAGACGGCTGAAGCACCTCGGCCGTGGCGAGCACGCCGGCCGCCTGCAGCGCCTTCGCGTAGACGTCGAACTCGCGCATGGCGTCCGCGATGGCGTCGGGGCCGAGATCGTCGGAGGTCATCTCGGGGTAGTGGAGGAGAAGCGTGTAGCGCATGGTGTCATCCCTTTCGAGGTTCGGTTGCGACACCGTGATGACGATCGAACGCCGCCCGGATCGACAGTCAGCCGTTGCCGAGTTCGTCGAGCATGCGCCGCTGCTCGGCGGTGAGGCCGTCCTGCAGCTCCTCCCGCGCGACCCGCGTGCCCGACGACGGCGTCGAGGGAGCGGCATCCACCGACCCGGTCTTCGCCCCGGTAGCTCTGTCGTACAGCGCACCCGCGCGGGCCTCGAGCCGGTCGTCGATCGCGGAGTAGATCCACCAGGCGAGTAGCAGGAAGAGCGGGGGCAGCAGGTAGCCGAGGAACCAGTTGTACACGTGGACGCCCGACAGCATCACGACGAGGATCCACACGATGAGCTCGACGAGGAAGACGAGACCGATCTTGACGAACGTCTCTCCGGCCTTCGTCCGCTCCGATGCCGACTTCGCCGCCATGTTCGCGAACCACCGGCGCATGGCGGGCTTGAGCCAGATGGTGGCCGCGGTGAGGATCACGCTCGCCCACAGCACACCCCAGCCCACCGAGACGCCCGCGACGAGCAGATCGATCACGAGGAGGACGACGAGGTTGAACACGTACAGCGTCGCGAATCGGACGACCCAGGTCTTCATGCGTCCAGCGTCCCACGCGCGCGGCGGCGCGGCCACCTCGGGAGACCGCGCCGCAGGCGTCAGGCCGCGAGGTCGACGGTCTCTCGAGAGCGGGTGATGGATGCTGCCGCATCCCGCCGACCGAGGGACGAGGCCTCGGCGACCCACCGCCCGCGCTGCTCCTCCTCCGAGAAGCGGACGGGCGTGAACCGCGTGATGCCCGTCGTCTTGACGCCGCAGTAGCCGAGGATCGCGCTCTTGAGGCTCGTCTCCGCCGCGTTGCGGTAGACCAGGCGGTTCCAGAACCTCGGAGTGTCCATCGTCATGACGATGCGCGCCGTGCGCCCGGCCAGCAGGCGCTCGGACAGGGCGGTCTTCGGCCGGTAGCGGTAGGCGAAGCCGGACAGGAACACGCGGTCGATGAACGCCTTGAGCGCCGCCGGGTAGGTGCCCCACCACTGCGGGTGGAAGAACACCAGGTGATCGGCCCACTGCACGTCGGCGACATAGCGGGCGACGTCGGGGTCGAGGGGCGCGTCGTCGTCGGTGCGTGGCATCCGCAGCTCGTCACGGCTGGTGGGATGCTGGGGGATCGGGTCGTTCGCCAGGTCGACGACGCGGACATCGGCGCCGCCGGCACTCGCGGCGTCGACGTACGACGACGCGAGTGCGTGGTTGAGGCTGCCGGCGATGGGCGTTCCGACGATGACCAGGATGCGAGGGTTCATTCGGGGATTCCTTTCTCGGTGACGAGTTCCATGAGGGTTTCGAGCTGATGGTTGAGCTGTGCGACGTCGATGCCCTCGGCACCGAGCCGCGGGTCGGCGAAGAGCGCGGTGAACTGGTCGTCGAGGCCGCCGCCGGCCGTGATGACGAGCTGCAGCGCGCCCGGCGTGAGAGTGAGCAGCACGCGACGGCCGTGGTGCGGGTCGTCTTCCGCGACGATCCAGCCGTCGGCGACGAGCGAGGGCACGCGCTTGCTCACGGCCGCCTTCGTCACGAAGAGGCAGCGCGCGAGCGTCGTGATGTCGACGGGCTGGAGCTCGGCGACAGCGGAGAGGAACTGGAACTGGCTGAACGACACCCCGTGCCTCTCTCGCAGCATCTCATCCGCGTAGGAGTCCATGAGCGAGACCAGGTGGTGAAGAGTCACCGTGATGCGATCGGCCATATGAGAAGTAAACCTGTTGACACCCTAGGGTGTCAACAGGTTTACACCATCGGATCTCAGGTGATCGAGACGAGCTGTGTGATGTCGTCGTTGGGCAGACTGTCGGCGACGGCGCTAACGGTGACGTCGCCGAGGTCGGCGCGTCCCGAGATGATATTGAGGAACGCCGTGTCGGCGGCATCCCGTCCCGTCGCGATGCGGACGAGTGTCTGCCGCGGAGCCAGCGTCGTCGCGTCGACCACGCGCCAGGCGCCGTCGACCCACGCCTCGGCGACCGCGTGGAAATCCATGGGCGACAGTCCGGGGGCGTAGACGGCGACCAGGCGGGCAGGGATTCCCAGAGCCCTCAGCAGCGCGACCGACAGGTGCGAATAGTCGCGGCACACGCCCTGGCGGGCCAGGAGGGTGCGGACGGCGCCGTCGGTGGGGAGCGACGAGCCCGAGACATAGGCGAGGCGAGTGCCCACCCACGACGACACGGCCGCGAGGAGCTCGGCCGAACCCGTGAGCCCGTCGAACTCGGCGACCGCGGTCGGCGCGAGGGCGTCGGACTCCGCGTAGCGGCTCGGCCGGCCGTAGACGAGCAGGTCGGTGTCGGTCGCCGGGGCCGGCTCGGCCGCGCCCTCGATGGTGGCCGCGTACTCGACCACGAGCTCACCCGGCTGCGCCTCGATCCGGTGGAGTCGTGTGCCGTGCGCGTCGGACAGCTCGCGGTAGTCGATGCTCGTGCCGTCGAGCGTCGCGGAGAACCGTTCGGAGGTCGGGGCGTAGGCCGAGGAGACGGCGATCGCGAAGACGAGATCGGCGGCTTCGGTGACGTTCAGGACGATGCGGGCGGAGACATCCCTCTTCATGCCGTCCACGATGGCATGCCCGCGCGGTCGGTGCGGGCGCTTGACACATCCGGGGTCGGCCTGCGACGCCCGCCGCGCGGTCTACCGGTCGGCCCCGCAGCGGCGGGGGCGCGGCGATCCCGGGGGGATGGATCTGTGCCGCGCGGGGCCGACCGGAGTCAATGGCCGGGCTTGGCGCCCTTCGCGGCCGCGATCTCGACCGCACGGTCGATCTCCTGCGTCAGGGTGTTGCCGGCCTCGTCGGCGGTGGTGACCCGCAGATCGACCCACCCGCCCGCATCCGGTGCCTTCAGCTGCGCGGAGTACGCCGCGACGTACGCGCGGCCCGCCGCGAAGATGCCGTCGGGCGCGTCGCCCGGGCCGGACGTGTCGCGCGCCGTCAGGGTGAGCGGCACAGGCATCCACTCGCCTCCCGCCAGCCGTGCCTCGAGGGTCGTCGAGGCGACCGCCGCGCTGCCGACGGCGCCCGCGACGTGGCCCACCTCGAGCGTGAAAGGCACCCCGGCGCCCTTCTTGCGGTCGACTCCGGCTCGGCCTGAGGCGTCGATGCCGACGTCGTAGTAGGCCTGCATCATCGGCAGGAGCCGGTTCGACCAGTCGTCCGCGGTTCCGTTCGTCTCGAACGTCCACTCGCTGACCGTCTTGATCGACGAGGAGAGGATCGTGCCGTCGTGGGTCGCGGTCTGCACGACGCGCACGTCGCTCGACCCGTCCGGCGTCTCCCAGTAGTTGACGTCGGTGAAGGGAGACGACTTCACGAGCTGACCGTCGAGATACAGATCGGTCGTGACGGTCGCCCGCGGTTCGGCCTCGTAGATCTCGAGCATCGTCCCGGTGTGGTGCACATCGCCGCCGTCCGCCCAGCTGGGAAGGTTGATCGCGAGGTTCGAGCTGTAGCGCGCCGGCGCGTAGTAGCCCTCCGCGACGAAGGGGCGGACGATCGGTCGGAAGTACTCCGCCGTCGAGCGTCGGCCCGCCTGGTAGGTGCGCGGGATGTCACGGATCTCCCAGTTGCCGTCGACCGTGAAGGCCTCCTGGTACCACCCGACCGACGGGTCGACCCAGTCGGTCCGCTGCATGCCGCGCTGCGTGCCCACCGAGAGCCCGAACCCGTACTTCCCGGTCGGCTTGAGGTCCCAGCGCAGCTCGCCCACGACGTCGCCCTTGTCGCCGTAGAAGGTCGTGTCGACGCGCGCGAGCTTTCCCGGCCGGTAGGCGAGGTCGGTCGGCACGGAGCCCTTCACATAGCGCGACAGGTCCCAGACCTCGCTCGAGTACGGCTCGCCGTGGGCCTCGGCCCTCTGGGGCTTCCGAAGGAGCGCCGAGACGGCGCGGCCTTCGGCGCCGCTGATCCCGGCCACGGGGATCGGGACGTTCGTGACGAAGTCCTCCCGTCCGACCCAGGTGCTGAACTCGCCGTCGGCGCTGTTCGCGATGACGAGCATCGCCGCGCCCGCCTCGGCGGCGTTGGATGCGAGCTGCATGGGCGTGAGGTCCGCCGACGCCGTCGCGAACGCGACCTTTCCCGCGACCTCAGCGGCGGCGAAGTCCTGCGCGCTCCCGGCGCCGACATCGACCACTGCCGCCTTGAGCGTGCCGTCGAACGGTGCTGCTCCGCTCTGCGGGATGGTGTCGAGCGTCGTTCCGCCGATCGCGAGGGACAGGCGCTCGTGCACGAGCCGCCAGCGCGTGGAGAAGTCGAACCCGGTGTCGGCCGACGCCTTCTGCGGCTGGGCCCACATCTCGTCGACGACGGTCGGGACGAGCATCCCGTTCTCGAATCCCGTGACCGACATGTCCATCCGCCGCACGAGCTGCTCGAGGTGCTTCGTCCCGACGTCGACCGACACCTTCTTGGTCGCGCGCGCGTCGAGTGCGACGGTCTTCGCCCTGTCGAGCACGACCTCGGGGTCGCCCAGATAGACGGCTGCGAGGGTGTCGGCGGTGCGCGGGATCTCGGCGAACGTCGACACCGACCAGCGGCCCTTCGGCAGGCGGATGGTGCGCTCGCCGGAGACGGCGACGAGATCGAACGAGCCGTCGCCGACGTTGAAGACGGCGACCTGCGCATCGATCGGCTCGCCCTGGAAGCCCGTGGCGGTGAGGGTGAGGTCGTACCGCTCGGATTCGCGCAGCAGACCGAGTGCCGTGCGCGCCACCGGCGTGCCGTCGACGGAGGCGACCAGCGCTCCCGTGTTCTGCGTGCCCGCCGTCACCGCTGCAGGGTCGGCCGTGATGGTCGCCGAACGTGACTCGCCTGCCGGGATCGTCAGGGTCTGCGCGTCGAGCGAGAGGGCGCTCGCCGTGTCGGCGCCCGAGCCCTCGTATGTCGTGTCGTGCAGCGTGGCGGTGAGTTCGACCGTCACCTCTGCGTCGCCCCGGTTGGTGTACTCGATCGTCCTCGCGATCGGCGCGAGGTCCGCGCCCCACGAGACGAGGCCGAAGTCGCCGGAACCGGATGCGACGACCTGCGCGTCGACGGCGGCGGCGACGTCGACGACGCCCGTGCCGGCCTCGTACGGCGTGAGCCCCAGATCGGTCGTCGAGCTCACCAGGGCGGCGCGCAGCTGAGCGGCCGTGTATTCGGGATGCTGCTGCTTGACGATCGCGGCCGCGCCCGAGACGTGCGGCGTCGCCATCGAGGTGCCGCTCATGGCGATGTAGGCGCCGTCGCCGGGGGAGTCGGCCGAGCGTGCCGCCGTGACGTCGTTGCCGGGGCCCGCGATGTCCGGCTTCATCGCGCCCGAGAGCGTGAGCGGGCCCTGGCTCGTGAACCACGACATGGCTCCGCTCGGGTCGTCGACCGACCCGACGGTCAGCGCCGCGCGCGCGGCGCCGGGCGAGCCGATGGTCTCGGGCGCGCCGTAATTGCCCGCCGCGACGACGAAGAGCGTGCCCGTCTCGTCGGCGATCTCGTCGAGCGCCGTGTCCATGATGTCCGTGCCGTCCGACGGGGTCATCGACCCGATGCTCATCGACACGATCGGCGCGCGCTGCGCCGCCCATTCCATTCCGGCGATGACCCACGAGTCCTGGCCCTCGCCCGTCGAGTCGAGGATCTTGCCCACGAGCAGGTTCGCGCCGTCGGCGACTCCGCGGTGGGTGCCGCCGCTCGCGGCGCCCGTGCCGGCGATGGTCGAGGCGACGTGGGTGCCGTGCCCGTTCGGGTCCGACGCCACGTCTTCGTCGGGCACGAAGCTCGTCGACTCGGGGAGCACGCGACCCGCGAGATCGGGGTGCGTGTCGTCATACCCCGTGTCGAGGACGGCCACGGTGACGCCGTCGCCCGTGTACCCCTCGGCCCAGGCCTCGGGTGCGTGGATCCACGGCACGCTCGAGTCGAGCGTCGCCTTCACCTTGCCGTCGAGGTGGATGGCCTCGACGCCGCCGCCGAGGGATACGTCGGCGTCGAACGTCGCGGGGGCGGCCGTGAGCGCGGCCCACGTCGCCGCGGCATCCTTGTGATCCGCCTTGGCCGCGGCTCCGCCGATGCTCTCGAGCGGCACGCCGAGCTCGATGCCCGGCGCGGGGGCGCTGAACGTCGACGGCCCGGAGGCGAGCTCGAGGATGACGGGCGTCGCGTCGACGTGGGCGTCGTCGTAGCCGTACTCGATGAGCCGGGTGACGTTGAACAGGTCGCGGTCGACCACGTCGGCGGCGAGGTAGCGCTCCACGCCCTCGGGGATGACGAGCAGGTCGCCGTCGACGGTCATGGTGCGGTATCCCGCCCCCGGCGTCACGGTGTCGACGTCGACGACCTGGCGACCGCCGGGGATCGTGGTGACGTGCACTCGGTCTCCGGTGATGAGGGTGACCGTGTGGTCCTCGCCGGCGGGCGCGGTGGTCGCCGCCCCCGCGGCCGGGGGTGCGGCGTTCGCGGGGGCGGCGAGTCCGAGGGACGCGGTGACCAGGGCCGCGCCGGTGACGGCGGCGACGGTGCGGGCGCGGCGGAAGACGGGGGGCTGCTGTGCCATGGCGGGGAGGGACCTCTCGTGAAGCGTCCTTCCCACTGTCGCCGAGGACGGCTCTAGAGTGTTGGCGGAGAAACGCCATGGCGTCGATCCGCCACTCAACCGACGACGCGCAGGAGGCCGCGATGCTCGAGGCGCTCGGACTGAGCGAGGACCACTCCGCCGTCTACCGGATGCTGCTCGGTCTGCCGTCGGCCGATCTCGCGGGCATCGCGAGCGAGGCATCCATCTCGGTGGGAACCGCTCGTCGCGTCGTCGACGACCTGGAGGAGCTGGGACTGCTCGCGCGCCTCGCGTCGGCTCCCGACCGGATCGTGGCGTCGCCACCCGCCGTCGCGATGCTGCCGATCCTGCGCGAGCGCGAGCGCCAGCTCGCCGCCGGTCACCAGGCGCTCGTGCACCTCAGCGACCTGTACCGCGAGGGCGCGGCGCAGCGGGCCGCCCCCGACGTCGTCGAGGTGGTCTTCGGACCGGATGCCGTCGCACAGCGCCTGGGACAGCTGCAGGCGTCGGCCGAGGAGCAGGTGCGGGCCTTCGTGCTCGAGGATGTCGCGATCATGTCGGGCGCCGACAACGTCGAGGAGGACCGAGCGCTCGCCCGCGGCGTGCGCTACCGGGTCGTGGTCGAGGCGGGCGTCCTGGATCGCCCCGGCTACATCGATGCGGTGCGCGAGCTCGAGCCTCTCGGCGAGGAGGTCCGCGTGCTCCCGAGCCTGCCCACGCGGCTCTTCGTCGCCGACGAGTCGCACGCCCTCATCCCGATGTACTCACGCGGCGAGCGCCGCGTCGCAGGCGGCCTGCTCATCCACCCGAGCGGGCTGCTCGACCTCGTCATCGCGATGTTCGAGGAGGCCTGGAAGTCGGCGCCGACGCTGCTCGCGTCGCGGGGAGTCCTCCAGGAGCGGGGCGACGATCCGGTCGACACCGACCTCCTCGCGCTGCTGCTTCTGGGGTTGACGGATGCCGCGGCCGCGACGCAGCTCGGGATCTCGGTGCGCACCGTGCAGCGCCGCGTCGCCGACCTCATGGAGCGGGCGGGCGTCGCGACGCGCATCCAGCTCGGGGCCGAGGCCGTGCGCCGCGGCTGGGTCTGACGCGACCAGATCAGGAGAAGGAGCCGGAATCAGGAGGGATGCCTCGGATTGCGCCTGATTCGGGCGCTGCACCCTGATCGCGGAGCAGCCGTCAGTACGACGGGCGCTTGTCGTCGTTGCCGGCGGTGAGGGTGAATCGGGCCGCGAGGGTCTCGGAGCCGCGGGCGAGGAGGGCGACGTCGGCGCCGACGAGCACGAAGGTCGCGCCCGCTTCCAGATAGCGGTCGGCGACGGCGGGGTCGAAGGCGTTGACGCCGACGGGCTTGCCGGCTTTGCGGACGGCGTCGAACGTGCGCTTGACCGCGTCGACGACGTCGGGATGGGTCTGCTCGCCGAGCACGCCCATCGACGCGGCGAGGTCGCTCGGGCCGACGAAGACGCCGTCCACGCCGTCGACCGCGGCGATCGCGGCCGCCTCCTCGACGCCGGCGGCGGTCTCGATCTGCACGAACAGCGAGACGTGCTCGTCGGCGTCGGCGAGATAGCCCTCGACGCGGTTCCAGCGCGCGCTGCGCGCCAGCGCCGACCCGACCCCGCGGGTGCCGCGTGGGGGATAGCGCACCGCGGCGACGGCCGCCTCGGCCTCCGCGGCGGACGAGATCATCGGCACCAGCAGGTTCTGCGCGCCGAGGTCGAGCACCTGCTTGATCGTCACGACGTCGCCGATCGGCACGCGCACGACGGGGGTCACGGGATAGCCCGACACGGCGTGCAGCTGCGCGACGACGGATTCGAGGCCGTTGGGCGCGTGCTCCATGTCGATGAGCACCCAGTCCAGGCCCGCGCCCGCGCAGATCTCGGCGACCAACGGCGAGCCGGTGCACACCCAGATCCCGGCCAGGGGACGGGATGCCTCGCCGAGAGCCTGGCGGAATGTCGGCGTCAGACGAAGCGGCATGTGATGACTCCCATCGGTCCGTAGTCGCAGCGCACCTCGTCGCCGCGGCTCACCCACATCGGGCGTGTGAACGAGCCTGCCAGGATGATCTCACCCGCCTCGAGCCGCGCGCCGTGCTGGTGGAATTTGTTCGCCAGCCACGCCACGCCCGTCGCCGGGTGGCCGAGCACGCCGGCGGCGACGCCGGTCTCCTCGATCTCGCCGTTCTTGTAGAGAAGTCCCGGCACCCAGCGCAGGTCGATCTCGTCTGGGCGCTTGTGCACCGTGCCCAGGACTATCGCCCCGTAGGCGGCGTTGTCGCTGATCGTGTCGACGATCGTGCGGCCCTCGAGCTCGATGTGCGAGTTGAGCACCTCGAGCGCGGGCACGGCGTAGTCGATCGCCGCGAGCGCGTCGTCGAGCGTGCAGTCGGGGCCTTCGAGCGGCGTCTTCAGGACGAACGCGAGCTCGACCTCGATCCGCACGTTGGAGAAGTGGTCCACCGGGATCTCGGCGCCGGATTCGTAGACGGTGTCATCGAACATCACGCCGTAGTCCGGCTCGGTGATGCCCGTCGCCTGCTGCATCGCCTTCGACGTGAGCCCGATCTTGCGGCCGACCAGCGTGCGGCCCGCGGCGAGGTTCTTGTCCCGCCATACCCCCTGGATCGCGTACGAGTCCTCCACCGTCGCGTCCGGGTATCGCGCCGTGATCCGCGGGATCACGCTGTGGGCACGATCGGCTTCGGCGAGCTCGTCTGCGATCGCCGCGATCTGCTCGGATGACAGCATCCATTCCTCCTTGCGTGTGATGTGGCCCTCCGTGTCCCACTTTCGACCGTTCCCGGCGCCTCAAGTGACCGAAAGTGGGACACGCATGGTCGAAATCGGGACACGCGCCACCCCCCGGGGGCGGGAGGGGCGGATGCCGGACTAGAGCTGGGCGCCGAGCTTGAACTCGCCCTGCTTCCAGGACGGCAGCTCGTCGGGGGTGTCATCGGGACGCGTGTACGAGAAGCCGTCCGCGCCGATCGTGACGGCCATCTCCGACAAGTCGGTGCGGGCGACGACGGGCTGCGGGTTGCCGTCGAGGTCGAGGACGAGGGATGCCTCGGTGTACCACGACGGGACGACGGGGTTGCCCCACCAGTCGCGGCGCTGGTTGTCGTGGACGTCCCACGTGACGACGGGGTTGTCGGGGTCGCCCGTGTAGTAGTCCTGCGTGTAGATCTCGACGCGGTGCCCGTCGGGGTCGCGCAGGTAGAGGTAGAACGCGTTCGACACGCCGTGGCGGCCGGGTCCGCGCTCGATCGCGTCCGAGCGACGGAGAGCCCCGAGCTTGTCGCAGATCGCGAGGATGTTGTGCTTCTCGTGCGTCGCGAAGGCGACGTGGTGCATCCGCGGACCGTCCCCGCCCGTCATCGCGGTGTCGTGCACGGTGGGCTTGCGGCGCATCCACGCGGCGTAGACCGTGCCCTCCTCGTCCTGAATGTCCTCTGTCACGCGAAAGCCGAGCGACTGCATGAAGTTGACGGCGCGCGGCACGTCGGGCGTCACCTGGTTGAAGTGGTCGAGGCGGACGAGCTCGCCGGGCGTGTGCAGGTCGTACCGCCACGACAGCCGCTCGACGTGCTCGGTCTGGTGGAAGAACTCGTACGGGAAGCCGAGCGGATCGGTGACGCGCACCGAGTCGCCGATGCCCTTCGTGAAGCCGTCGGCGCGCCGCTCGATGCGGCATCCCAGCTCCTCGTAGAAGGCGACGGCCTTGTCGAGGTCTTCGGGGGTGCGCACGCGGTACGAGAAGGCGGCGACCGCGGCGATCGGGCCCTGCCGCAGCACGAGGTTGTGGTGGATGAACTCCTCCGTGGAACGGAGGTAGATCGTCTCGTCGTCCTCCTCGGTGACGTAGAGACCCAGCACGTCGACGTAGAAGACGCGGGATGCCGCGAGGTCGGTGACGACGAGCTCCATGTACGCGCACCGGAGGATGTCGGGCGGCGAGGCCTGCGGCGTCGGAATGGGGTTGTCGGAGTGGATCGGCGCCTCCTGCGAGACGTAGAAGCCGGAGGAGGTGAGGGTCTTGTCGTGGGTCATGTCAGCGTCCTTGCTCTGCCGGTCCCTGAGCTCGTCGAGGGGTCGAACGTCGACGCTTCGACGAGCTCAGTGACCAGGGTGATCGAAGTGGTCGGGAGGACTCAGCGGGGGTCCGGGTCGTCGAGGTCGGTCGCAGAACCGGTCCCTGAGCCTGTCGAAGGGTGGGCCTTGCCGAAGGTGGGGTTGTGCACCTCGCCGAGGGTGATGTGCACCGACTGCTGGTCGGTGTAGAAGTCGATCGAGCGGTAGCCGCCCTCGTGCCCGAGGCCCGACGCCTTGACGCCGCCGAAGGGAGTCCGCAGGTCGCGGACGTTGTTCGAGTTGAGCCACACCATTCCGGCCTCGACGGCCTGCGAGAAGTTGTGCGCCCGCTTGAGGTCGTTCGTCCAGATGTACGCGGCGAGCCCGTACTTCGTGTTGTTGGCGAGCTCCAGCGCCTCCTCGTCGGAGTCGAAGGGCGTGATCGCGACGACGGGTCCGAAGATCTCCTCCTGGAAGATCCGCGCATCGGGCGCGACGTCGGCGAACACCGTCGGCTCGACGAAGTTGCCGGTCTCGAAGCCCTCCGGGCGTCCGCCGCCCGCGACGAGCCGCGCCTCGGACTTGCCGATCTCGATGTACGACACGACCTTGTCGTAGTGCTCGGGGTGCACGAGGGCCCCGACCTCGGTCGCCGGGTCGTGCGGGTAGCCGACGACGACGCGCTTCGCCTGCGCCGCATACTTCTCCACGAACTCGTCGTAGATGTCGCGCTCGACGAGGATCCGCGAACCCGCGGTGCACCGCTCGCCGTTGAGCGAGAAGACGCCGAAGATCGTCGCGTCGACGGCCGCGTCGAGGTCGGCGTCGGCGAAGACGACGGCGGGCGACTTGCCGCCGAGCTCCATCGAGAGGCCCTTGAGGAACGGCGCGGCGTTGCCGAAGATCAGCTGCCCCGTCGAGCTCTCGCCCGTGAACGAGATGAGCGGGACATCGGGATGCTTCACCAGCGCGTCGCCGGCATCCTCACCGAGCCCGTTCACGAGGTTGAAGACGCCCTTCGGCAGCCCGGCCTCCTCGAAGATGCCGGCCCACAGCGACGCTGACAGCGGCGTGAACTCGGCGGGCTTGAGGACGACGGTGTTGCCGGTCGCGAGCGCGGGGCCGAGCTTCCACGACTCGAGCATGAACGGCGTGTTCCACGGCGTGATGAGCCCGGCCACGCCGATCGGCTTGCGGTTGACGTAGTTGATCTGCCGGCCCGGCACCTTGTAGGTGTCGTCGGCCTGGGCGACGATCAGGTCCGCGAAGAACCGGAAGTTCTCGGCGGCGCGCCGGGCCTGCCCGAGCGCCTGCGTGATCGGGAGGCCCGAGTCGAAGCTCTCGAGCTCGGCGAGCCGCGCGTCGCGGGACTCGACGATGTCGGCGATGCGGTGCAGGATGCGGGAGCGCTCGCGCGGCAGCATCCTGGGCCACGGTCCTTCGGTGAAGGCGCGCCGCGCCGCGGCGACGGCGCGGTCGATGTCGGCCTTCTTGCCCGCGGCTGCCTGCAGGTACACCTCGTTCGAGACGGGGTCGAGCACGTCGAACGTGTCACCGTCGGCCGAGTCGACGAACTCGCCGTCGATGTAGTGCTGGATGCGGGTGGGCAGATCGGCGGGCACGTGGCGCTCTGCCGTCGCCGAGGCGGTGGTGGTGTCGGTCATGGGTTCCTCCGGTTCGCGGGGGTGGTCAGAATGCAGGGAGGCCGAGAGCCTCGTCGGGGTGCTCGTGGATCATGTAGGCGTCGAGGGTCGCCGAGCGGTGGCGCCGGGCGGCTTTCTCGATCTCACCCAGGGGAGCCCCGTTCTCGATGAGTTGCAGGATGTTCTCGTGCTCGCGCACCGACTCGGCAGCCCGCCCGGGGACGAAGCTGAACGTCGAGTCGCGCAGGTGACCGAGCCGGGCCCACTCGGCCTGCACGAGGTCGAGCATGCGCGGGTTCGCCGTCTTGATGTAGAGCGCCGCGTGGAACTCCTGGTTGAGCCGCGTGAACGCGCGAGGGTCGAAGTGGTCGAGCGTCTCGACCATGAGCTCGTTGATCGCGCGCGCGGCACGGATGTCGTCGGCGGTCAGCCGGCGGGCCGCGAGTGCGGTGGCGGCGCCCTCGAGGATCGACAGGGTCTGCATGCTGAAGCGGTACTGCGTGTCGTCGACCATCGACACCCGCGCCCCGACGTTGCGCTCGAACATGACGAGCCCCTCCGCCTCGAGCTGACGGATCGCCTCGCGCACCGGCACGACGCTCATCTCGAGCTCGCCGGCGATAGCGCCGAGCACGAGCCGATAGCCGGGCGTGAACTCCTGGTTGGCGATGCGCTCCTTGATCCAGTGGTACGCGCGCTGCGACTTGCTCTGCTCTGATCCCTGAGCCGGTCGAAGAGTCGTGCTCACGAGGCATCCTCCGAGTCGACGGCGGCAGTTCCCTGCGAGGGCTGCGTTGTGCTGGGTGCGCGCTCGCCGGAAACTGCAGCGCTCGTCTCGCGGGCGGCGGCGTAGCGAGCGCGCCACTCGTCGTTCATCGGGAAGAGTCCGTCGACGGGATGCCCCGCCGCGACCTGGTCGGCGATCCAGGCGTCCTCCTCCTCCTGCGCGAGGGCCGCGTCGGCGACCTCCTCGGCGAGTGCCGGCGGAATGACGATGACGCCGTCCGCATCGCCGACGATGACGTCGCCGGGCTGCACGGTCGTGCCGCCGCATCCGATCGTCACATCGTGATCCCACGGGACGTGCCTGCGCCCGAGGACGGCAGGGTGCGCGCCGTTCGAGAAGACCGGGATGCCGACGGATGCCACGGCCTCGACATCCCGGACCCCTCCGTCGGTGACGATCCCGGCGGCGCCTCGGGCGTGCGCCCGGATCGCGAGGATGTCGCCGAGCGTGCCCGACCCGGCCTCGCCGCGCGCCTCGATGACGATGACCTCGCCCTCGCCGACGGCGTCGAACGCGCGCTTCTGCGCGTTGTAGCCGCCGCCGTGCGACGCGAAGAGGTCTTCGCGGTTTGGGACGAATCGGAGGGTCTTGGCCGTGCCGACGATCTTCGTGCCGGGCGTGAGCGCCCGGACGCCGTCGATCGTGACGTTGTTCAGGCCGCGCTTGCGCAGCTGCTGCGAGAGGCCCGCGACGGGCGTGCGCGCGAGCTTCTCCCGCAGCTCGGGAGAGAGGGCGGATGACTCACGTGCCGGGTCGCGGTCGGACTCCGGCGTGGCTGAGAGGCCGGCGGCCTCGCGAGAGCCCCAGGCCTCGGCGCGCTGCGTGTCGTCGACGGCGGGGAGGGAGCCGACCGCTGCGTCGAAGCCGCCCTCGCCCGCCACGACCGTCGTGACGAGGCGCCCGGTCGTCGGCCCGCCCGGCACGTCGACCTCGACCTCGACGACGTCGCCCGGCTCCACGACCGACGATCCCGCCGGGGTCCCCGTGAGGATGACGTCGCCCGGCTCGAGGGTGAAGTGCTGCGAGAGGTCCGCCACGAACTGCGCGAGGGGGAAGATGAGGCCGGCCGTCGAGTCGTGCTGGACGAGGTCGCCGTTCACCCACGTGCGCAGCCGAAGATCGCCGGGATCGATCGTGCGCGCGTCGATGAGAGCGGGGCCGATGGGTGTGAAGCCGTCGCCGCCCTTCGACCGGACGTTCGATCCCTTGTCGTTGGCGCGGAGGTCGTAGAGCCCGAAGTCGTCGGCTGCCGTGACCCAGCCCACACGGCTCCAAGCATCCGCCAGCGAGACCCGGCGCGCCTCGGCGCCGATGACGAGCGCGATCTCGCCCTCGAAGGCGAGCAGCTCGGTGCCGGCAGGGCGCTCGACGGTGCTGCCGGATGCCGCGACGGAGCTCGCCGGCTTGAAGAAGTAGGACGGATCGGCGGGGCGGCGCCCGCGCTGCTCGGCCCGCGAGGCGTAGCTGAGGTGCACCGCGATGATCTTGCCGGGACGGCCGGGAAGGCCCGAGAACCGGGGGTCCGAGGCATCCGTCTGATAGGTCATGAGCTCCCTCGCTCTTGCGTCGTATTTGAAATCGTATATCATCGGTATGCGATCGAGCAACAGCGCCGATCACTTCCGGACAATGACGCCGAGAACAGACGAGGGAGTCATCGAAATGAGCACACAGGATCAGAGATCCGCTCCGCAAGCGTTCACCCCGACCGGGACGATCGCCACCGCGGCAGACCGACGCAGAGTCGTCTTCGCGACCGTCGTCGGAACCACCGTCGAGTGGTACGACTTCTTCATCTACGCCACGGCCGTAGGCCTCGTGTTCGGGCAGCTGTTCTTCGCGCCGCTCGGCGCGAACAGCGTCCTCATCGCCTTCGCGACCGTCGGCATCAGCTTCCTCTTCCGTCCGCTGGGTGCCTTCCTCGCCGGGCATTTCGGCGACAAGTACGGCCGCAAGGTCGTGCTGATGTGGACCCTCGTGCTCATGGGCGTGTCGACGGCGCTCATCGGCCTCCTGCCCACGTACGAGGCGATCGGCGTCGCCGCTCCGATCCTCCTCGTGCTGCTGCGCATCCTGCAGGGCCTGTCTGCGGGCGGCGAGTGGGGCGGCGCGGTGCTCATGGCCGTCGAGCACGCCCCGAAGAAGCGCCGTGGGGCCTTCGGCGCCTCGCCGCAGATCGGCGTGCCGCTCGGTCTGCTCCTGGCGTCGGGCGTCATGGCCCTCATGGCGATGATCGCCCCCGGCGACGCCTTCCTCGCGTGGGGCTGGCGCGTGCCGTTCCTCTTCAGCGTCGTCCTGATCCTCGTCGGCTGGTACATCCGCCGTCGCGTGGAGGAGAGCCCCGTCTTCGTCGAGCTCGCCGAGCGCAAGGAGAAGGCGCGCACGCCCATCGCGCAGCTCTTCCGCAAGCACGCGCTGCTCGTGCTCATCGCCGCGCTCGTGTTCGCGGGCAACAACGCCGTCGGCTACATGACGACGGGCGGCTACATCCAGAACTACTCGACGAACCCCGAGGGACCGCTCGCGCTCGACCGCACCCCGGTGCTGTGGGCCGTCGCCGCATCGGCCGTGACGTGGCTGCTCTCGACCTTCGCGGCCGGCCTCCTCTCGGACCGGCTCGGCCGCCGCACGACCTACATCATCGGCTGGATCCTGCAGCTCGTCGGTGTCTTCGCCCTCTTCCCCCTCGTCAACACGGGCAACATCTGGCTGCTGTTCCTCGGACTCGCGATCCTGACGGTGGGCCTCGGCTTCACCTACGGCCCTCAGGCGGCGCTCTACTCGGAGCTGTTCCCGGCATCCATCCGCTTCTCGGGCGTCTCGATCTCGTACGCCATCGGCGCGATCCTCGGCGGCGCATTCGCCCCGACGATCGCGACGGCGCTCGTGCAGGCGACGGGATCGACGATGTCGGTCACGTGGTACCTCGCCGGCATGACCCTCATCGGCCTGGTCGCGACGCTGCTGCTGCGCGACCGCACGGGCATCCCGCTCGGGCCGGATCACGAGGCCGAGCAGGCTGCGAGCCCCATCTACGGCCTGTCCAAGGCGTGAGCGCCGACGCTATGGCGTCCGCCCTGCCCTCGGAAGCCGTGCGCGCCCTGCGCGAGGCGCTTCCGGGCCGGGTGGACGCCGGCCGCGATTCCCGTGCCGCGCACTCGACCGATCGGTCGGGCACGCGCGGCGCGGGGATCGCCGAGCTCGTCGTGCACCCGCGCGACACCGCCGACGTCCAGGAGATCTGCCGCATCGCCTCGCGGTTCGGCATCCCCCTGGTGCCGAGAGGAGCGGGTACCGGGCTCGCGGGTGGCGCCGTGGCCGGGAGCGGCCAGATCGTGGTCGCCACCGACCGCATGACGTCGATCCTCGAGATCTCCGTCGACAACCAGCTCGCCGTGGTGCAGCCGGGTGTCCTCAACGGCGATCTCAATGCCGTCCTGGCGACGCACGGACTCTGGTGGCCGCCCGATCCGGCGTCGAAGGCGATCTCGACCGTGGGCGGGAACATCGCCATGAACGCCGGCGGCCTCCTGTGCGCGAAGTACGGGGTGACGCGCGAGACCGTCCTCGCCCTCACCGTCGTGCTCGCCGACGGGGAGGCGATCCAGGTGGGCCACAGGACGGTCAAAGGGGTCTCGGGGCTCGACCTCTGCGGGCTCTTCGTCGGCTCGGAGGGCACACTCGGCATCATCACGGAGTGCACGCTCAAAGTGCGCCCGATGGTGAACGGCGTCGTGCCGACGATCGGCGCGTACTTCGCGGACGCGTCCGCGGCCGCGCGGGCATCCGCCGCCGTGACCGCGTCGGGCGAGCGTCCCGCGATCATGGAGCTGATGGATGCCGCCCTCCTCGAGGCCGTGAGCGACTACACCGGCGAAGATCTCGCATCGGCCGGCTCTGCGTACCTTCTCGTCCAGACCGACGGACCGCAGGCGGTCGCCGAGGCCGAGCGCATCGCGGCGATCCTGCGCGATGCGGGTGCGCGATCGCTCGACGTGACCGATGACCCGGAGGCCGCGGCATCCCTCGTCGATGTCCGGCGCTCCGGATTCCTCGCTGTCGAGGCGCGCGGCACGATCCTCGTGGAGGACGTCGCGGTGCCGCGCGACAGGATCGCCGACATGTACGACCGCATCGAGGAGGTCGCCGCGCGTTACAGCGTGTTCATCGCGACGCCCTGTCACGCCGGCGACGGCAACCTCCACCCGACCTTCGTGCTCGATCACGGGCTCGAGGAGGTGCCCGATGACGTGTGGGATGCGGCCGGTGAGATCTTCGCCGCGGCGCTCGAGCTGGGCGGGACGCTCAGCGGCGAGCACGGCATCGGCCTGCTGAAGCGCCGCTGGCTCGGCGACGAGCTGGGCCCGCGGCAGCTCGACCTGCAGCGGCGGGTCAAGGAGGTCTTCGACCCCGACGGCATCATGAACCCCGGCAAGGTCTTCCCGGCGGCCCAGCCGGCGTGACGAGCGCGGAGGCCCTGTCTCCCGGCCGCTGACCCGGCCCGCCCGGGTGGCCGGGCCGGGGTGGGGCCCGGGCCGGGGCCGGGGCCTCAGGAGTTCACGCGGATGATCTCCCGCTGGTACGGCGCGATGACCGATGTCGACACGCGGCAGTCGAGCAGGAGGAAGGGGCGGGATGCCGCATCCACCGCCGCCCACGACTCGAGCCGCTCGAGATCGTCGAGCGAGCGCACGACGACGCCCTCGGCGCCGACGGCTCGGGCGAGGCCCGCGAAGTCGACCTCGGGGATGAGCATCGGCTCCTCGGCGACGCCCTTCAGGCCGTAGAGGTTGACCTCCGCGCCGTAGGCGCCGTCGTTCCAGACCACGCAGAGCCCGCGACCGGCCGCGACCCGCACGGCCGACTCGAGGTCGGCGAGCGCCATGAGTCCGCCTCCGTCGCCCGTCGTGAGCACGACGGTCGAGGTGGGCTTGGCGAGCGCCGCGCCGGGAACCGAGGGGAACCCGAGCCCGATCGACTGGTAGGCCGTGCCGATCATGACCATGCGGTCGGGGGAGGCGACAGGCCAGTACATGTTGGCCCAGCCGATGAAGTGCCCGCCGTCCGAGACGACCACGCGGTCCTCGGGCAGCAGCTCACCGATGCGGGCCGCGAGCGATCGGGGATCGAGCCGCCCGTCGGGGGCGAGGTCGTCGCCGGCCTCGTACGCGCGCAGGCCGTCGAAGGAGACGGCCTCGCGCCAGCCCGACGACGTCGGGCCGAGCGCGCGAAGCTCGTCGAGCAGCGCCTCGGCCACGACCCGCGCGTCGCCGCGGATGTACCCGCCGACGTGCGGGTGGGTCGCGGCGGGCGCGACGTCGACCTGCACGACGCGCGTGCACGGTGAGAACAGCTCTCCGAAGCGCATCGTGAACTGGTTGAGGGATGCCCCGAACACGACCGCGACGTCGGCGTCGCGCACGAGCGCCATGGCGCCGTCGGCGCCGAACCCGCCCGCGACGCCGAGGTCGAACTCGCCGCGCGGGAAGATGCCCCGGCCGAGCGCGGTCGAGGCGGTCACGGCGCCGGTCGCGTCGGCGAGCGCGCCGAGCGCGTCGCCCGCCCCTGCCACGTACGCGCCCCGGCCGGCGAGGAGGAACGGGCGCTCGGCGCCGGCGAGCGCCGCCGCGAGCTCGCGCACGGCGGCGGCCGCGAACGGTCCCGCCGGAGCCAGGGGAGCCGGCACAGCCGGCGCGGGCGCCTCGGGCACGGGTCCGGCCTCGCGTGTCGCGACGTCGTAGGGGATCGCGAGCACCGTCGGCACACGATAGGTCAGGGCGTGCTCGATCGCGATGACGGTGGTCGCAGCCGCATCCGTCCGTCCCACGGTGTAGGTGCGCGCGCCGACGGCCGACGCGAGGGCGATCTGATCGACGTCCCACGGCCGCGGGCCCGACGTCGGCTCGTCGCCGACGACGAGCACGAGCGGCACGTGCGCCTGCACGGCCTCGGCCAGTGCCGTGAGGGTGTTCGTGAAGCCGGCGCCGTAGGTCGCGGTCGCGGCGGCGAGCCCACCGCCCGCGCGGTAGTGGGCGTCGGCCGCGACGACCGCCCCGGCCTCGTGGCGGACAGCGGTGTAGGTGGCGGAGGTCTGACGTTCGAGCGCGTCGAGGAACCAGGCGTTGCCGTTGCCCATCACGCCGAAGACGTGGTCGATGTGGCGGGCGAGGGTGACGGCGACGTGCGCAGAGACGGTGGGCATGGGGGACTCCCGGAGACAGAGAACGGATTCAAGGCCGTGTGTGTCTCGCGCGTCCGCGCTGCGTGCCCATTTTTCGAGCACCGGCGGGATCGTCCCCGCCGGACACCTCGAGTATAGAGGCGTCATGGGAGGATCGGACGATGAGGACGATCCAGCTGCGCCGGTACACGCTCGTCGAGGGGGAGTACGACGCCTTCCTCGCCTGGTGGGACGAGTGGATGCCGCGCGTGCGCCCCGCCGCGGGATTCGCGATCGAGTTCGCCTACGGCGTCCGCGAGACGAACGAGTTCGTGTGGGCTGTCAGCGCCGAGGGCGACCAGGAGGCCTTCGTGGCGCTCGAGCAGACGTACCTCGCCTCGCCCGAGCGGGCCGAGGCGTTCGCGGGCGTGCCGCAGCGCGTCGCCGAGTACAACATCCGCTTCGCCGACGACGTCCGCTGACGTTCGACCCCTCGACAGGCTCGGGGACCGGGGGGCGACGCGTCAGCCGCCGAGGGCCGAGGTGATGGCCCGCGCGACGCGCGTCAGGCGCTCGGCGATCTCGGCGTCCGGGTGCGGATCGGACAGGTAGACCACCGCGACCGCGGCGCGCTCGCCGCGCGGGAGGCGCAGCGGCACGGCGATCGAACGCAGCCCGGGGATCACCTCATCGTGGCTCGTGGCCCAGCCCCGCTCGCGCGCGGCGCGCACGTCGGCGCGGTGCGCGGCATCCATCGCCTCCGGCCACGCGGATTCCGCGGACATCGTCAGGATCGCCTTTCCGGGCGCGCCGACGGTCACGGGATGCCGCGTGCCCGGACGCTGGGCGACCGACGCCACGCCGTGCCGCGGCTCGACGCTCGCGAGCGTGACGC
This sequence comes from Microbacterium sp. AZCO, assembly GCF_039614715.1. Classification (GTDB taxonomy): domain Bacteria; phylum Actinomycetota; class Actinomycetes; order Actinomycetales; family Microbacteriaceae; genus Microbacterium. Next base: position 288,269 of record NZ_CP154857.1, read on the forward strand.
ATTCGTCGCGGTCGAGCAGCGACAGAAAGCACGTCATGCCGAGCTCGTTCGCCGCGGCGGTCAGCTCGGGGAGCGCCTCGGCCTGCAGGTCGTGCGCGACCCCCGCGGCGAGCGCCGCCATGCGGGCTCCGAGGGCGAGCCGTCCGTTGCCGTCGCGCACGACGAGGCCGTGGTCTTCGAGGGTCCGCAGCAGGCGGTACGCGATCGACCGGTGCACCTCCAGGCGTCCGGCGAGCTCATCGATCGAGAGCGCGTCGCGCGCGTCGGCAAGGATCTCGAGGATCCGGATGCCTCGGCTCAGCGTCTGCGACGCGGGACCTTTCGCGTCGTCGGGCATGCGGCATCCTTCCCCCCGCTCTTGTCAGGACAGAGCAGGGTCGTATACGATCTGTTCAATAGTAGAACGGTCCGTTCCAATATAGAACATGACGATCGTGACGCACGACCTCGACGGAGATGTCAGAGGAAGGATCGACGAAGATGCAGTTCCACCACCACGGGTACGTCTCGGGAGAGCCGCGGATTCAGGATGCCGCCGGCACGGGCGTCGATCGCCCCGCCGAGCTCCCCGATGAGATGGACGTGCTGATCGTCGGCTCCGGTCCCGCGGGAATGCTGCTGTCGGCGCAGCTGTCGCAGTTCCCCGACGTCGTGACGCGCATCATCGAGCGTCGCGAGGGGCGCCTCGTGCTCGGCCAGGCCGACGGCATCCAGCCGCGCAGCGTCGAGACGTTCCAGGCGTTCGGCTTCGCCGAGCGCATCGTCGCGGAGGCCTACAACATCGCCTACATGAACTTCTGGGGCCCTGATCCGGAGCACCCGGAGAACATCGTCCGCACGGCGCGGACGGAGGACTACGCCTTCAAGATCAGCGAGTTCCCGCACCTCATCGTCAACCAGGCCCGTGTGCTCGACTACTTCGCCGAGGCCGCGGCCCTCGGCCCCGGCCGCATCGTGCCCGACTACGGAGTCGAGTTCCTCGGCCTCACCGTGCAGGAGGATCACGTCGAGGTGCGCGTGCGCCCTGCGACAGGCTCAGGGGCCGCCGCGGGGGAGCGCGCCGGCGCGGTGCGCACCATCCGGGCGAAGTACGTGGTCGGATGCGACGGCGCGCGCAGCGGCGTGCGCGAGGCGATCGGCCGCAAGCACGTCGGCGGCATCTCGGCGCACGCGTGGGGCGTCATGGACGTGCTCGTCAACACCGACTTCCCGGACTGGCGCACGAAGTGCGCGATCAACGCGGAGGCGGGAAACATCCTGCACATCCCGCGCGAGGGAGGCTACCTCTCCCGCATGTACATCGACCTCGGGGCGGTCGCGGACGACGACGACCACCGCGTACGGCAGACGCCGATCGAGGAGATCATCCGCAAGGCGAATGCGATCCTGCACCCGTACACGCTCGACGTGAAGCAGGTCGCCTGGCACAGCGTCTACGAGGTCGGCCACCGCGTGACCGACGGCTTCGACGACGCGTTCGGCTCCGACCGGCATCCACGGGTCTTCCTCACGGGCGACGCCTGCCACACGCACAGCGCGAAGGCCGGGCAGGGGATGAACGTCTCGATGCAGGACGGCTTCAACCTCGGCTGGAAGCTCGGGCACGTGCTCACGGGCCTCGCGCCGGCATCCCTCCTCGAGACCTACTCCGCGGAGCGGCGGCCCGTCGCGCAGGAGCTCATCGACTTCGACAAGCAGTGGTCGTCGCTCATGGCGCGCAAGCCGGAGGAGATCAGCGACCCGCAGGAGCTCGCGACCTTCTACCTCGGCACGGCGGAGTTCCCGTCGGGCTTCATGACGCAGTACGGCGCGTCGCAGATCGTGACGGATGCCGCGCACCAGGCCCTCGCGGGCGGCTTCCCGCTCGGCAAGCGGTTCAAATCCGCCGAGGTCACCCGAGTGTGCGACGGCAACGTCATCCACCTCGGCCACCACGCGAAGGCCGACGGGCGGTGGCGCGTCTACGCCTTCGCCGACGCACCCGCGGCGGGCGAGCCGTCCGCGCTCGCGGAGTGGGCCGAGTGGCTCGCCTCGCCCGAGTCGCCGGTCGCTCGCTTCACGCCCGAGGGCGCCGACATCGATTCGGTCTTCGATGTGAAGGCGATCTACCAGCAGCGCTTCGAAGACGTCGACCTGACCCGCGTGCCGGCGGCCTTCCTGCCGACGTCGGGCCCGCTCGGGCTGACCGACTGGGAGAAGGTCTACGCCGCCGGACCCGACGGGTGGCGCGACTCCGACATCTTCCTCGAGCGCGAGCTGTCGCGCGACGGCGTCGTGGTCGTCGTGCGACCCGACCAGTACGTCGCCGCCGTGCTGCCGCTGACCGCGACCGAGGAGCTGACCGCCTTCTTCGCCGGCTGCCTCCTGCCGCAGCGGGCGACGGTCGCAGCTGGATGAGATCGCCGGATGCCTCACGCGACGAGCGGGCCGACTCCCTGAGGAGCCGGCCCGCTCGGGCGCATCCGATCAGATGAACGACGGGCGGATCAGCGTCCGATCGCCTTCAGCGCGTTGACGATGCCCTTGCCGTAGAAGCCGTTCGACCCCTTCGACCCCTCGCAGGTGTGCGTCGCGGTCACGACCGCGCCCGAGGGCAGGGTGCGCGTGTAGGTGAATGCGGCCGGCACGGGGCAGGCGGTGTCGACCGCGCTCTGCTCCAGGCGGGCCTGCGTGATCTCGGCCGGAAGGTAGTCGCCGCCGCGCAGGAAGTCGCGGACGCCGTACTTCCCGACGATCAGCGCCGCGACGCCGGCCGCATGCGGAGACGCCATCGACGTGCCCTGCAGGTACTGGTAGTACGCGCAGGTGGCGCCGCTGGCGTCGCAGCTCTTCAGCGCCCACGGGACGACGACGTTGCCGTCGGCGTCGATCGCGCCCTCGGCCTCGGCGACGACCTTCGGGTAGGCGGCGAGGATGCCGGCACTGTAGTCGCGCGTGCCCGCGGGGGTGTCGTACACGTCACCGCCGGGTGCCGCGACGTCGATGTAGCCGTTGCCGTAGTCGGAGTAGTACGCCTTGCGCGAGGACGGGCCCGTGCTCGAGACCGAGATCACACCGCGTCCCTCGGAAGGCATCGAGGTGCACGAGGCCGGGTCGAGGAGGTCGCGCGTGTAGGCGATCTCGCCGGGGACGTCGGCGAAGTCGGGGCTGCTCGAGTCGGAGATCACCTTGGTGTAGTCGCTCGCGCCGTTGCCGGCGGCCGAGACGAGCGTCACGCCGCGGTGCCGGGCGTAGTCGAGCGCCCGCTGCATGGCCGTCACGATCGTGCGCTGCTCCTGCTGGTCCTCGGGCGAGTCGGCGGGGTGGTTCGCGCAGTTGAACAGCCACGGGTCGACGTAATAGCTCATGTTGACGACGTCGACGCCGATCTTGCCGGCGTAGGTCAGCGCATCGATCGAGGGCTGCAGGAAGAAGTAGCCCGAGTCCTGACCGGCGCGGAGGTTCACGATCGTCGCCTCCGGGGCGACGCCGGCGATGCCGATGCCGTTCAGCGGCGACGCGATCGTGGAGGCGACGTGCGTGCCGTGGCCGTCCTCGTCGACGTTCGCCGGGTCGTCGCACGATCCGTCGGGGTCTTCCTCGCAGGGGCCGTCGATCTCGTCGCCGTTGGCGTCGAAGGGGATGTCGTGCGTGAAGTTGCGGCTGCGGGCGGCGTCGAAGTTCGGCGCGATGTCGGGGTGCGACCCGTCGACGCCCGTGTCGAGGATGCCGACGACGATGCCCTTGCCCTTCTCGTATTTGTACGAGCCGTCGGCGGTGGCGCCGATCGCCTTCATGTCCCACTGCAACGGGGCGAGCGGGTCGGCGGTGGGCGCGGAGCCCTTGCCCTTGGCATTCGCGCCGGCGCCCGCGCCGGCGGAGGCTTTCACGTTCGCGTCGGCCTTGAGGTCGGCCTCGGCGGCATCCTCCTTGACGGCTTCGCCGGTGGCCTTGTGCGTGTCGGGGACGTCTGCGATCACCCGGTTCTGGGCGGTGCCCTCGATGACGCTCTGGTCCGCCGCCGCGGCGGCGAAGCCGGCGTCGGTCGTGCTCACCGTCGCGACGCCGACGTCGGTGTTCTGGCTGACGATCGTGCCGCCTGCGGCCTGAACCGCCGCCTGCGCTGCCGCCGCGGAGGTGCCTTCCGCGAACAGCACGACGAACTCGCGTTCGCCTGTGTCATCGCCGGTCGCCGCGCTGACCGGTGAGCCGGCGAATGCGGTGATGCCGATCGCGATGGCGCAGGCGCTGGCGATGCCGGCGCGTCTGAAAATGGGCTTCTTCATCGGGGGTCCCGTCTGTGGATCGGTGGAACGGCCGGGGGGAGCACCGTCAGGCGCGATGCTTTCATGTCGGATGCATAGGTTCAAGACTTGCAATCGGGCTGGGATCGGCGTATTCCGTCCGCCTTTCGGGGTCGCTGCGAGATGTACGTCGCGGCGAAGGGCTGAGAGTCGATGTACATCGCGTATGAGGAATCCCGCCCCGGTGCGGCGCAGAATTCTCGTAGACCATCCGACGAGGGAGTGACTATGACGGCCGATCGCGAAACCGAACTGCTGGCGAAGGTGCCCGATGGCCTGTTCATCGGCGGCGAGTGGCTGGCCGCCGACGGCGGCAAGACGCTGAAGGTGTTCGATCCCGCGACCGGCGAGGTCGTGAAGGAGATCGCGAACGCGTCGCCGGGCGACGGCATGGCGGCGCTGGATGCCGCGGATGCGGCGTTCCCGTCGTGGTCGCAGACGCCCGCGCGGGAGCGCGGCGAGCTGCTGCGCCGTGCGTTCGATCTGCTGCAGGAGCGCAAGGAAGAGTTCGCGCTGCTCATGACGATCGAGATGGGCAAGCCCCTGGCCGAAGCGCGCGGCGAGGTCGCGTACGGCGGCGAGTTCCTGCGCTGGTTCAGCGAGGAGGCGGCACGCATCCAGGGCCGGTACGGGGCGAACCCCGAGGGCACGGGTCGCATGATCGTGTCGCAGCACGCGGTCGGACCGTGCTTCCTCATCACGCCGTGGAACTTCCCGCTCGCGATGGCGACGCGCAAGATCGCGCCCGCGCTCGCGGCGGGCTGCACCGTCGTCATCAAGCCGGCCGAGCTGACGCCGCTGACGACGCTGTACTTCGTGAAGCTGCTCGAGGACGCGGGGCTCCCCAAGGGGGTCGTGAACGTCTTCACGACCTCGACGTCCGGCGCCGTGTCAGAGCCCATCATCCGCGACCCGCGCCTGCGCAAGCTCTCGTTCACGGGCTCGACCCCGGTCGGCGTGAAGCTGCTCGAGCAGGCCGCCTCCGGCATCCTGCGCACCTCGATGGAGCTGGGCGGCAACGCGCCCTTCGTCGTGTTCGACGACGCCGACCTCGACAAGGCGGTCGACGGCGCGATGCTCGCGAAGTTCCGCAACATCGGCCAGGCCTGCACCGCGGCGAACCGGTTCATCGTGCACCGCTCGGTCGCCGACGAGTTCGCGCGCCGCGTCACCGAGAAGGTGCAGGGCTTCACGATCGGCCGCGGCACCGAGGACGGCGTGACCATCGGTCCGCTCATCGACAACCGCGCCGTCGAGAAGGCGTCGCAGCTGGTTCAGGATGCCGTCTCCCGCGGCGCGACCGTGACGACGGGCGGGAACGCGATCGACGGTCCCGGCACGTTCTACGAGCCGACCGTGGTGACCGATGTGCGGCCGGGCAGCGAGATCCTGCAGGAGGAGATCTTCGGGCCGGTGCTCGCGATCATCCCGTTCGACACCGAGGACGACGCCGTGCGCATCGCCAACGACACGGAGTACGGCCTCGTCTCGTACGTCTTCACCGAGAACCTCGCACGCGGTCAGCGCATGATCGAGCGCCTCGAGACCGGGATGATGGGCCTCAACGTGGGCGTCGTCTCCAACGCCGCAGCCCCCTTCGGCGGGTGGAAGTCCTCCGGCCTCGGCCGCGAGGGCGGCGCGGAAGGCATCCACGAGTACCTCCAGACGAAGTACACGCTGACGCCGAACCCGTTCGCCTGACGCCCCGTCGGGCCCGTCGGAGGGCGGGCCGAGACGTTCCGGACGAGCCGATACGCCACCCGCAGCGCGGGGCGTATCGGCTCGTCCTCTTCGTATCGGCTCGTGCGGAAGGGGAATGTCGGAGGCTCGCGGCAGGATGAGTCGCATGGCCCCGGCATCGCTGCGCGACGAGAGGCTCCGCTCGCATCGGCTCAGCGCTCCGGCTACCACGATCGCCGCGGCGGCGGAGCACATGCTCGCGACGCAGGCGCAGGAGTTCTGGGGCGGCCGCTGGGCCCTCGCGTCGCGCACCCGCGGGGAGCCGCGCCTGAGCGACGTCGACGCGGCGTTCGACCGCGGCGAGGTCGTGCGGTCGTGGACGATGCGCGGCACGATCCACGCCATCCCGCCCCGCGACCTCGCGTGGGTGCTGTCGCTCACCGCCGACCGGCAGGCGCGCGGTGCAGCGCCCGTCCGCCGCGCCGAGGGCATCGACGACGAGGTGCTCGCGGGCGTCGAGGCGGCGACGCGTGCGGCGCTCGCCGGCGGCAACCGGCTCACGCGCAAGGAGCTCGCCGACGTCTGGGAAGCGGCAGGGCACTCCACCGCGAAACAGCGCGGATACCACCTCCTCGTCGCCATGTCGCTGCGGGGTGTCGTCTGCCAGGGGCCGGTCGTGCCGCGCGCGTCTGGACCGTCGCGCGAGCAGTACCTGGTTCTCGCGGAGGAGTGGATCGCCCAGTCCACGAGCCCGGCGGATCCCCTCGCCGAGTTCTTCGTGCGCTTCATCACGTCGCACGGACCGGCCGGCCCCCGGGACTTCTCCTGGTGGTCCGGGCTGCCGCTGCGCGATGCGCGTCGGGCGGCGGAGGCGGCATCCGATCGCCTGATCCAGGTCGCCGACGAGCCCGAGCCGCTCTATCTCGCCGCGGGCGGGCGACCGCGGCGCACTCCGAGCGCGCCCGACGTCGTCGCGCTGCCGCCGTTCGAGGAGTACTACCTGTCGTACGCCGACCGCACGGTGCCGTGCGCGCCGGAGTTCCTCGCGGCGATCGGACCCAGCATGAACGGCATCGTGCGGCCGATCCTCGTCGCCCGTGGAGAGATCGTCGGGGTGTGGACGCATTCCGTCGCCGTCGGGCGGCACGCCGACGATCCCGTGCCCGAGCTCTTCACCCCGGGCGCCGCCACCGACGCCGAGATCGGCGCCGCACTCGACCGCTACAAGCGCTTCATCACCGGCTGATCACGCCCCACGGCGCGATCCGCTGCCTCATCGCCCGCCACGCGGTTCGACGCGCGCAGGGACCGAGCCCCGCACCGCTGCGCGGACGGGTCAGCCCGCGGCGTGGCGGTCGAGGAAGGCGTACACCTCGTTGTCGTCCACCCCCGGGAAGGCGCCGCGGGGGAGCGGGGAGAACATCTGCATGTGCACCCGGGCGCTCGGCCACGCCTTGCCGCCCCAGCGTTCGGCGGCGTCCGACGCGGGTCGCCGGCAGCACGCCTCATCGGGGCAGCGCGAGACCGCGCGCTTCTGCGTCTCGCGGCCGCGGAACCAGCGGGCGTCGTCGAACGGCACGCCGACCGTGATCGAGAACTCGCCGGCCGAGGTGGTGCCCGTCTGGGTCGAGCACCAGAACGTCCCGGCCGGGGTGTCGGTGTACTGGTAGTGCTCGGTCGTGCGGTTCTGCTCCTCGAACGCGGATCGGGCGAGGAACCAGCGGCAGGTGATCTGGCCCTCGACCGAGCCGGTCACGTCCATCGGCACGGGCAGGTCGTCGTTCTCGTAGACCCGCGAGATGGCGCCCGACCCGTCGACGCGGAGGAAGTGCAGCGGGATGTCGAGATGCACCGTGAGCAGATTCGTCATGCGCATGCCGGCGGCCTCGTGCGTCACGCCGAAGGCGTCGCGAAAGTCTTCGACCGCGAGGTTGCGGTCCTTCTTGGCCTGCTGGAGGAACGCGACCGAGGCGGTCTCGGGCATGAGACAGCACGCGGCGTAGTAGTTGATCTCGAGCCGCTGCTGGAGGAAGTCGGCGTAATCGGTCGGCGGCTGGTGGCCCAGGAGCCGGTGCGCCATCGCCTGCAGCGCCATCGATCGCAGGCCGTGTCCGCCGGGGATCGAGGCGGGCGGTAGATAGATGCGGCCGTTCTCGAGATCGGTCACCGAGCGGGCCGAGTGCGGCAGATCGCTCACGTAGATGAGCTCGAAGCCGAGCTGCTCGGCCATGATGCTGACCGTCCGGTGCGTCAGTGCGCCGGAGACGTGCCCGGCCGACTTGAGCTGCTTCTCGGCGAGCTTCTCGATGTCGGGCAGGTAGTTGTCGTGCGCCCGCATGCGCAAACGCAGATCGGTGTTGGCGCGGCGCGCCTCCTCCGGTGTCGCGATCGCCTCGCGTTCACGACGCTGCAGCTCGCGGTGCAGGCCGAGGACCGCCTCGATGGTCTCGTCGCTCATGCCCTTCGTGATCTTGACGGGTGCGATGCCGAGCTGGCGGAACACCGAGCTCGACTGGGCCCGCTCGAGCTCGATCTCGAGCGCGGCGCGCCGGTTGGGCGGCTCGCTGGAGAGGAGCTCCGCGACATCGACGCCCGTGACCTGCGCGATCGACTGGAGCAGCGACAGCTTGGGCTCCCGCTTGCCGTTCTCGATGAGGCTCAGCTGGCTGCCCGCCACGCCCACCTTCTCGCCGAGCTCGTCGAGCGTGTAGCCGTGCGCGACGCGCTGATGCCGGATGCGGTGGCCCAGCGTTGACAGTTCGATCGAGGTCGGCGCCATTCCTTGAGAATAGCGAAAGAATCCGAGTTCTTGCGACAAGATGACTCCATAAAGCGCACCGAGAAGGCCGCACAGTGGAAGGGAGCCGCGAAAAGCGCGGCAGACGTACGAGGAGGAACTCGACATGGCCCTTGCCGACATCTTCACTCGGCCCATCCCGTACAGCTCCGCCCGCCCCGCACCGGCGACCCCCACCTTCGGGGCGCGTCCCGAGATCGCGGGCGCCGGCATGACGGCGCTCGTCGAGTGGGTCGACGAGATCGCGGCGCTGACGCAGCCGGCCGCGGTGCACTGGGTCGACGGCTCCCGTGCCGAGAACGAGGCGCTCCTGCGGGAGCAGGTCGAGGAGGGAAAGCTCATCAAGCTGAACCCCGAGTGGCGGCCCGGCTCCTACCTCGCCCGTTCCCACCCGAGCGACGTCGCGCGCACCGAGGCGCGGACGTTCATCGCCTCCGAGAACGAGACGGACGCCGGGCCGACGAACAACTGGATCGCGCCGGCAGAGATCCGCGGCATCCTGAACCCCCTCTTCGAGGGCAGCATGCGCGGACGCACGATGTACGTCGTGCCGTTCTCGATGGGGCCCGTGGGAGGTCCGCTCTCGCACATCGGCGTGCAGGTGACCGACAGCGCCTACGCCGTCACCTCGATCGGCATCATGACGCGCGTCGGCGCCGACGTGCTGCGGGAGATCGCGGCCGGCGCCCACTGGGTCAAGACCGTGCACTCGGTCGGCGCGCCCCTCGCGGACGGCGAGCAGGACGTCCCGTGGCCGTGCAACGACGAGAAGTACATCGTGCACTTCCCCGACACGCTCGAGGTGTGGTCGTTCGGGTCGGGCTACGGCGGAAACGCGATCCTCGCGAAGAAGTGCTTCGCCCTCCGCATCGCGTCGGTCATCGGGCGCGACGAGGGCTGGCTCGCCGAGCACATGCTGCTCATCCGCGTGATCGACCCGCAGGGCAAGGCGTACCACGTCGCCGCGGCGTTCCCGTCGGCGTGCGGCAAGACGAACCTCGCGATGCTCCGGCCCACGATCCCCGGCTGGCGCGTCGAGACGCTCGGCGACGACATCGCCTGGCTGCGTCCGGGAGAGGACGGGCGCCTCTGGGCCATCAACCCCGAGGCGGGCTTCTTCGGTGTCGCACCCGGCACGGGGGAGTCGACCAACGTCACCGCGGTCGAGACGCTGTGGGGCAACACGATCTTCACGAACGTCGCACTGCGCCCCGACGGCGACGTGTGGTGGGAGGGGCTGACCGACGAGGCCCCCGCGCACCTCACCGACTGGGAGGGCAACCCCTGGACGCCCGAGATGGACCGCCCCGCCGCACACCCCAACTCGCGCTTCACGGTGAGCGCCGCGCAGTGCCCGCAGATCGCGGACGACTGGGATGCGCCGCAGGGCGTGCCGCTCGACGCGATCCTCTTCGGCGGCCGGCGTGCCACGAACGTGCCGCTCGTCGTCGAGGCGACCGACTGGACCCACGGCGTCTTCATGGGCTCGAACATCTCGTCCGAGCGCACGGCCGCGGCCGAGGGCACCGTCGGCGAGCTGCGCCGGGACCCGTTCGCGATGCTGCCGTTCTGCGGTTACAACATGGCCGACTACTTCGGCCACTGGCTCAAGGTCGGCCAGAAGCTCCGCTTCGACCGCGCGCCCCGCGTCTTCCAGGTGAACTGGTTCCGCAAGGGCTCGGACGGCCGCTTCCTGTGGCCGGGCTTCGGCGACAACTCGCGCGTCATCGACTGGATCATCCGCCGCATCGAGGGCGAGGTGCCCGCGGTCGACAGCCCGATCGGCCGCCTGCCTCGCGTGGAGGACCTCAACCTCGAGGGGATCGACGTTTCCCCCGCAGACCTCGACGAGCTCTTCGCGATCGACCCCGTGTCGTGGGGCCGGGAGGCCGACCTCACCGACGAGTTCTACGCCACCTTCGGCGGCCGCGTCCCCGCGGCGCTCCAGGCCGAGCTCGCGGCCCTCCGCTACCGGCTGAAGGTCGCTCAGCAGAGCTGACGATCATCGGGAGGTGAGGGATGCCTCGCCCTGCGCTGTGCAGCGGGCGAGGCATCCCTCATCCTCGGGGGGAAGATCAGCCGCGGCCGGTCTTGCCTTGCAGGCGTTCGATGTGTTCGGACGCCTCGGCCTTCGTCAGGTCGGCGGGCACGGTCTCGCCCGCTTCCCGGGCCAGCGTGTCGAGGTAGCTGCGCTGCGCGGCGGTGATCGGCTCGTCGCCCGTGACCCACTCCGACGGGTCCTTCGCGGCGGGGTTGTCGGTCGCCTCGGTCGCGCCGAGCAGGTCGGTGTCGTCGTCGGGCTGCTCAGGAGCGCCGCCCGAAGCGGTGTCGGCCTCGGCGTTCTCGTCGGGCACGCCCTGGGTGTTCTGCTGGTCTCGATCGGTCATGCTCCGAACGTAGGTCGGGGTGTCCTGTCGCGTCCCGGGGTTGACACGTGCCGCACGGCGTCGCGCTGATGATGCCGCGGCGCGGTCACTGCTAGCTTCGCGAGCATGGGACTCGCCAGGTTCTCGCCACCCGCCGGCATCGACGACGTCAGGGGAGATCCGCGGTTCCTCGACGAATGGCATCGGCTCGTGAGCGACCTCATCGCCCCGGCGACGGAGGTGAGCGGCCGAGGGGCGTACGTGAACCCCGCGCTCGAAGACGTCAGGGCTGATCGCGCCCGGGCGATCACGTGGACGGGGCTCTCCCGTCCGCTGCTCATGGAGCATCGCGACGACCGGCGGGCAGCCTATGCCGCAGCCGAGGACCGCGCCGTGCAGATCGAGTACCTCGAGTGGCACGTTCAACGGCAGGGCGGGAAGATCTCGGCGGTCACGTTCACCACCGAGACGCCGGAGTACTGGCGGCTGCTCGCGGAGCGGCATCCCGATGTCGTCCTCCGCCTGTACCGGCGCCTCGTCTCACCCTCGGTGAAGCGCGCGGACCTCTTCCCCGGGGGCGTATACGACCCGAAGAACCGGTGGAACACGACCGACGGCGCCGTCCACTACGTCATGCCGATCAACTCGATGCGCGACCTGCTCGGCGTCTCGCAGGAGCTCGAGCCCTCGCAGCACGCCGACGACGGATTCGACGCGCTGCCCTATTCGCGGGCGACCGGTGCCGATGCGCGGATCAACATGGAGATCTGGGCGATGTCGCGGCACGGGCTCCGCATCGCCTCGGCGGATCCGCCGGGCCTCTACATGATCGGGTGGGACGACTCGGGTTGGACGAGGCCCGACGGCAGCCCCGTGGGCGACTACTGGACGATCGAGCGCGGCAGTCCCGGGGCGGCGCTGCGTGTGACGTACCGCGTTCCGGAGGCTGAAGGGTTCCTCGTCGGCGACCTCTCGATCGGCGGCCGGCGCGTCGAGTTCGGGGCGCAGCTCGCCGAGCACATCACGATGTCGGCGCACGTCGTGGCGGGAGGAGTCCGATGAGCGGGGAAGGGCTCGCCGCGCTGGCGGGCCTCGGGAGCGTCGCGGTCGAGCGGCTGTCGGGCATCACGCTCCCGGCGCCGGCGCCGGCGCCGATCGAGGCGTCGTCGGGCCTTCTGGGTGACGAGGTGCCGGCCCCGGAGTCCGCCACAGATGCGTCGGGTGAGCCCGTCTTCGATGCCGCCGCGACCGCCGACATCCAGGGCAACGTCATCCCGGGGTTCCACAAGGACCATCAGCGGTTCCTCTTCTTCGCCGCCGGCGACCTCGACGGTGCGCGCGAGTGGCTGCGGTGGCTCGCGCCGCGCCTGTCGAGCATGCGGGAGGTGCTCGACTTCCGGCGTGAGTTCCGGCGTGAGCGGCTCGAGTCGGGGAGCGCGACCCCGACCAAGACGGCGACCTGGACGGCCTTCGCCCTGTCGCACGCGGCGGTCCTGAAGCTGGTGGGCGACGATGCGACCGGGTTCGGCGATCAGGCGTTCCGGCAGGGGATGTCTGCACGCTCGACGTATCTCGGCGATCCGTCCGATCCCGCAGCACCCGGGCACCGAGACGGCTGGCGCGTGGGCGGGGAGGCCTCTGAGCCGGACTTCCTCGTGATCGTCGCCGCCGACACGTCCGGCGACCTCGAGGCCGCGGCATCCGAGATCCTGTCGGAGGCCCATCGCCGGAGCGTGACGCTCGCGTTCGACCAGCTCGGCGAGAACCTGCCCGGCGCCCTCTCGGGGCACGAGCACTTCGGCTTCAAGGACGGCATCTCGCAGCCGGGCATCCGCGGTGCCACCGCGGACGGGGAGCGGCTCAGCCCTCGCTACCTCGATCCGCGCAATCCGCACGCGCGGATCTTCGGCAAGCCGGGCCAGCCTCTCGTGTGGCCGGGACAGTTCGTGGCGGGCTGGCCGCGGCAGAGCCCCGCCGATCCCCTCGTCCCCGACGACGGGGCGGGAGCGTTCCCCGACTGGGCTCGCAACGGCTCGTACCTCGTCTTCCGCCGGCTGACGCAGGACGTCCCGGCGTTCTGGGACTTCGCCGCTCGGGCCGCCGAGGCGCACGGAACCGACCCGGTGCGCTTCGCCTCGCTCATGGTGGGGCGGTGGCCGAGCGGCGCGCCGATCTCGCGCGCTCCCGAGGAGGACGACGTCGCCCTCGCCGGTGACGAGTTCGCGCACAACCACTTCCAGTTCGACGACGACACGAGACAGTGGATGCCGGCCCCCGAGCTCGCCGAGGCGGGCTATGCGGGCGACACCCACCCCCGGGCGCGCGCCGATCTCTTCGGAGACATGTGCCCGGTCGGGTCGCACATCCGCAAGGTCAATCCGCGCGACAGCGGCACCGACTTCGGGGCGCCGGCCGACACCTTCCTGCGGCTCATGCTGCGCCGCGGCATCCCCTTCGGTCCGCCGCTCGCGGGGGTGTCGGATCCGTCGCCCGAGCTCGTCGCGACCGAGCGCGGACTGCTGTTCGCCGCCTACATGACCTCGATCGAGGACCAGTTCGAGTTCGTCGTGCGGCGCTGGGCGAACTCGCCCGTGCAGCCCAACGTCGGCGGGCACGACCCGATCATCGGGCAGGCCGACGTGCACGGCGATCGCACGCGGCACATCGATCTGCCCACGCCGTCGAATGGGACGCGCAGCGTCGCGCTCGAGCGGGAGTTCGTCACGCCGACGGGCGGCGGCTACTTCTTCGCCCCAGGCATCTCCGCGGTGACCGAGGTGCTCGCCGCGGCGCGCTCAGGCGGCCTCGGCGGCCCGTGAGCCGCGAACGCCCACCCAGACGATCGCGCCCGCGAAGACGGCGACCGTGACGATGTGGACGGCGGGAACCGCGAGCCCCACCAGGCTGCAGACGAGGGCGAGCGCGAAGCACACGGCCGCCGGGAGGATGCACGCCGCATGACCCGTACGCCAGGCCGCCTCGTTGCGCATCAATGCGGGGAAGCGGACGCCGAAGAGGTGGTTGAGAGGCAGCGTCCCCCGGCTCGCCGCGATGCACGCGATGAGGAGCACGAGCAGCAGCGCGGTGAAGACCCAGGTCAGGATGCCGAAGACCGCCAAGATTCCCTCCGTCTCCGCGCGCCGGTCCCGGACCACCAGCTCACCCAGCGCACCGCCGCTCAGTTTCTTGCGGATTATTCGCCGTACGTCAAGCCACCCGACCGGAATTCTCGGCTGACATACGGTTGACGTGCCGTCCGCACCCCGAGCGCACGGCGAGGAGAACCATGTCAGCGTCCCTACCGGAGGCCGCGGAAGTGCTCGACGGTCGCTACCGCCTCGAAGACTGCGTCGGCGAGGGCGGCATGGCGTGCGTCTTCCGTGCGGAAGACCTCGTCCTCGGCCGCACGGTCGCCGTCAAGCTCATGCGCCCCGGCCTCGAGGGCGGTTCCTCCGCGACCGCCCGGAGCGAGATGGCCGTGCTCGCGTCGCTCAACCATCCGTCGCTCGTGACGCTGCTCGACGGGAGCCTTGCTCCGGATCGCCAGCCGTACCTCGTCATGGAGTACGTCGACGGTCCGACGCTCAGCAACCGCCTGGCGGGGGGAGCCCTCACGCCCGGCGAGGTGGGCGAGATCGCCGTCGAACTCGCCGAGGCGCTGCACGTCGTGCACGCCGCCGGCGTCGTCCACCGCGACGTCAAGCCGTCCAACGTGCTGCTGTGCCCACCCGAGTTCACGGGCGGCCGTCTTCACTCCAAGCTCGCCGACTTCGGCATCGCCTACCTCGTCGGGGACTCCGACGCGACGGCTCCGAACGAAGTAATCGGCACCGCCGCGTACCTCGCACCCGAGCAGCTGCGCGGCGCCGCGCCGGCTCCGCCGGCTGACATTTATGCGCTCGGGCTCGTGCTGCTCGAAGCGCTGACCGGGACGCGGCCCCACCCTCACGCGGGTGGCATCGCCGCGGCCATCGCGCGACTGAGCGCGCCGCTCGAGATCCCCGAGACCGTCGACGCGGACTGGCGGCAGCTGCTTGGACGGATGCTGCAGACCGAGCCCGCGATGCGGCCGTCGGCGCTCGACGTCGCGCAGGCGGCGAAGGCCCTGTGCCTGCGGATGCGCGGGCGCACCGCCCCCGGCGGGGACGCGGCGATAGCTTCCCTGTTCGGACTCGATGCCGCCGATGCGGTCGCCGGGGACTCCGCTGCCGCGGGCGAGGTCGACCCGCCGACGCGGCCGCTCCCGATCTCGGCGCTCGTGGCCGCGAGAGCGGGGTCGCACGTCGCTCGGCCGTCGACCGTGGCCCGGCGGAGGCGCGCGATGATCGCGGGCGGCCTCGCGGCCGCCGCGGTGACGATCGTCGGCGTCTTCGGCGTCGGCGCCATGACGACCGCAGAGACGCGGGAGGATCCGCCCGCTCGTGCGGTCGTCGAGCAGGAGCCGCCGCCCGTCGTCGCCGAAGACCAGGTGGACGCGCCGCCGGCGGATGCCGTCGACTCCGCGCCGGCCGGCGGGCCGGTCGATTCCGGAAGCGCCGTCGTCGAGCCCGCCGGTGCGGTCGAGCCCGCCGGTGCGGTCGATCCCGCTCCGACCGCGCCCACCGCCGGGCAGCAGGACAGCGCGGCCCACGATCAGCACGTGCAGGAGGCGCGGGACCGCGGAGCGCAGGGGAAGGGCCAGGGCGAACCCGGCTCGGGCAAGCGGAAGTGAATCCGCCTCGCTGACCTCGGGATCGTCTGCGGGAGAGCTCAGACCAGCAGCTGGTGGCGGGCGAGGTCGCGGTACAGCGGCGTCGTCTCGACGAGCTCCGAGTGGGTGCCCTGACCCACGACCCGGCCGTGGTCCATCACGACGATGTGGTCGCTGTCGACCACGGTCGAGAGCCGGTGCGCGATGACGACGAGCGTGCGGCCCGTCGCGACGGCGTCGATCGCGTCGCGCATGCGCTGCTCGTTGAGCCCGTCGAGCGACGACGTGGACTCGTCGAGCAGCAGGATCGGAGGGGCCGCGAGCAGGGCGCGCGCGATCGCGAGGCGCTGACGCTCGCCGCCCGAGAGCATGACCCCCGACTCACCGACCGGGGCTCCGATTCCGAGGGACGAGCGCTCGAGCACCTCGCCCAGGTTCACGGCCCGCAGCACACGCTCGCAGTCGTCGTCGGATGCCTCGGGTGAGGCGAGCCGGAGGTTCTCGGCGATCGTCCCGGCGAGCGTCGGCGCATCCTGCTCGACGTACCCGAGCTGGCCGCGGAGCGCGTCGCGGTCGAGCGTGCGGACGTCCTGGCCGTCGAGCAGCACGGCGCCCGACGTCGGGTCGTAGAACCGCTCGATGAGCGCGAGGGTCGTGCTCTTGCCCGCGCCCGACGGGCCGACGAGTGCGACGCGGGCGCCGCGCGGCACGGCGAACGAGACTCCGCGCAGCACCTCGCCGGCGGCATCCACCTCCTCCGGAACGGGGCCGGACTCGCCCTCGGCGAGGCGGCGCAGGTCGTCGGCGACGGACTTGTCCACATGGGCGTCCTCGAGGGCCGCGAGGGCCGCGTCCTCCGCCTTGCGGCGTGCGGCGACGACGGCCTCGGGGTAGCGGAACCGCACGTCGCGGAACTCGATCGCGGGAGCGGGTGCCGCGGGGCCGCGCTCCCGCTCGGAAACGAGGAGATGAGCGGAATCGAGGGCCAGATCCGCGCTCTCACTCCTCGTTTCCGTCCATCTCCTCGAATCCGCGCCGGCGAGGGAGGCCGCGATCGCGGCATCCCCCTGCGTCTCGGTGGGCAGGTCGAGGATCTCCTGGATGCGTCCCAGGGCGCCGAGCGCCTGGTTCACGGACGTGAAGGCGCCGAAGAAGGTGCCGAGCGGGGCCACCAGCATGAAGAGGAACATGACGAACGTCACGAGGGCGGCGACCGTGATGGCGCCCGCCGCGACGCGCAGACCGCCGACGCCCAGCACGACAAGGAGCGACAGCTGCAGCGCGATCCCAGCGACCGGCACGATCAGCGCCGACACCTTGGCGATTCGCACGCCCTGGTCGTAGGTGTCTTCGGCAAGCTCGCCCAGTGCGCGCTCCTCGCGATCGCTCGCGCCCGACGCCCGCACGGTGCGGATCGACCCGACGGCGCGCTCGACTCCCGAGGCGAGTTCGCCGACCTTCTCCTGCTGGTCGCGCGTCGCCTTGCGGATGCGGCCGCTGAGGAGGCCGACCGTCACGATCGAGGCGCCGATCACGAGGACGATGAGGCCGAGCAGCACGGGGTCGATGATGGCCATCGCGACGAGGGCGCCGAGGAAGATGAGGCCGTTGCCGACGGCATCCGCGAGCCCCTGCGTGAGCACGGCGTACAGGAGGGTCGTGTCGGTGCCGACACGCGAGACGAGGTCGCCGGTGCGGCGCGCGTCGAACTCGCCGATCGGAAGGTGCAGGATGCGGCCGATGAGCTTGCGGCGCGACGAGTAGACGACCGCCGTGCCGGTGCGCTGCAGCAGGTAGTGCTGGTAGCCCGAGATGAGGGATGCCACGACGACGAGTGCGACGATGGCCCAGACGAGATAGCCCAGCGCCTCGCCGGCCTCGACGCGTCCGATGACCGCGCCCACGAGCAGCGGCTGCGCGAGCGTCGCGACCGCGCCCACGATGCTCAGCAGCGCGACGACGACGAGGACGCGCTTGTGCTCCAGCAGGAACGGCAGCAGCTGCTTGAGGCTCGCGCGCGGGCCGTCCTTCGGGGCGCGCCTGCCGCGGCGGGGTGAGACGGAAGTGGACATGCGGGTTCCCCGTTCTGCGTGCTTCGGGAGAGGGGCGAGAGCCCTACCTACGACCGTACTTCTTGTGCACGGCCTGCTTGCTCACGCCGAGGGCGTCGGCGATCGCTAGCCAGGAGAAGCCCTGCGTGCGGGCGCGCCGCACCTGCTCGGCCTCGGCGCGCGCGAGGTCGGCGTGCAGAGCGCGCAATCGGCGCAGCTCGGGGAGGGGGTCGCCGCCCTCAGCCGCGCCGATCGCGGTGCGGATGTCGTCGCTCATGGTCGTCAACTCTAGTTGACGATCCGGGATGCCGTCAACTCACGTTGACGGCCGGTGGCGGGTCAGTGCGCCATCGCCGCCAGTGCATCGGGGTCGATCGTCGCGATCGACCGCGTGTCCTGGAAGGCTCGCACCCCCTCGATGCCCTGCTCGCGTCCAATGCCGGACTGCTTCATCCCGCCGAACGGCGCGCGCAGGTCGAGCCGCGTCGCACCGTGGTCGTTGACCCAGACGTAGCCGCAGACGAGCTGCGAGCCGACGCGCTGCGCCGCCTCGGACGACGCGGTCCACACCGAGCCGCAGAGTCCGCCCCACGTGTCGTTCGCGAGCCGGACGGCCTCCTCCTCGGTGTCGAAGGGCAGGATCGGGATCACGGGGCCGAACTGCTCCTGCGTCACGACCCGCAGCGACGGGTCGGCGTCGACGACGATCGCGGGACGCAGGAAGTTGCCGCCCGCGAGGTCGCCCCCGGGGAGCTCCCCGTACTCGCGCACGTCGGCGCCGGCATCCTTCGCCTCCTGCACGATCTCCTCGACGAACGCCTTCTGGGCCGACGAGTGCAGCGGACCCATCGTCGTGCCCTCGTCGAGCCCGTAGCCGATGGTCGCCTGCTCGAGTCGTGACGCGAGGCCCGCGACGACCTCGTCGACGCGGGAGCGGTGCACGAACACGCGCTTCGCGTTCATGCAGATCTGACCGGTCGTGTCGAAGATCGCGGCATACAGGCGGTCGAGGTGCGTGTCGTCGAGAACGGCGTCCTCGAGGAACACCGCCGCATCGTTGCCGCCGAGTTCGAGCGTCACGCGGGTGAGCGTCTTGGACGCCGTCTCCATGATGCGCTTGCCGCCGTTGACGCTGCCGGTGAAGCAGACCTTGTCGACATCGGCGATGAGCCCCGCCATGTTCTCGTCCTTGCCCGTGACGATGTTGAGTACGCCCGGCGGAAGCTTCTCGGCGACGCGCTGGACGACGCGGGTCGTCGCGAGCGGCGCCGAGGGCGGCGGCTTCACGATCGCGGTGTTGCCCGCGAGCAGGGCGTGCGGGAGCGAGGCGCCCAGGATCGCGATCGGCCAGTTGAACGGCACGATGACCGTCACGACGCCGAGCGGCTGATAGGAGACCTCGGTGGAGACCGGGATCGCTCCGGGCACGACGGGAAGCGTGTGACCGCGATCCACCTCGTCCGCGAGCATGAGGGCGAGGTTCCAGCGGATCTCGAAGACGAGGGCATCGACCCACGCCTCCATGCGGATCTTGCCGTTCTCCTGCGAGAGGATCGCGGCGTCCGCGTCGCGGTCGTCGGCGATGCCGGCGATCGCCTCGGCCATCTTCGCGGCGCGCTCCTGCGCCGTGAGGGCCGCCCAGGCGGGGAACGCCGACCGGGCTGCGGCGACCGCGTCGGCGACGTCGTCGGGGGTCGCCGCCGCCGCGTGGCCCACGACCACGCCGGGCTTGCCCGGGTCGGGGATCTCGAGGGTATCGGGCGTCTCGCGCACCTCGCCGCCGATGTACAGCCCCGTCGTGACCGGGGCATCCGTCACTGTGTTCGACAACTCGTCCACCTCTCTGTGTCCTCCGACGCGTCGAGCGCGCGTCGGCGCCGTGGGGTCCGCGACGAGGGGGATCGACCGCCGCGCTCATCGCCGAACGCACGGTTACAGGGTGCCTCGGGCGCGGCATCCTGGCAAGATTGCCGACAAGATTTCGCGCACTTTCGTATGCAATGCGCAGGCGGCCGTTAGCCTGGTGCCGGGCGGCCCGCCCGCCCTGCCGATCGAAGGGACCTGGGGATGACCGACATCGCCGTCGTCGAGGACGCGGAAGCCGTCGCCACGCGCGCCGACCTCACCCAGCAGATCCGCGAGGCCATCCTCGGCGCGGAGTTCGCGCCGCACCAGCGGCTCATCGAGGCCGACCTGAGCGAACGCTACGACGCCTCGCGCGCCGCCGTCCGCACGGCGCTGCTCAACCTCGCGAACGAGGGTCTCGTCGAGCGCGTGCCCAACCGCGGCGCGCGCGTCCGAGCGATCAGCGTCGACGAGGCCGTCGAGATCGTCGAGGTGCGCATCGGCCTCGAGACCCTGTGCGCGCGCAAGGCTGCGGAGAACGTGACGGATGCCGATGCCCGCGAGCTGCGGCGCCTCCGGGACGAGATCGGGTCGGCCGTGGCATCCGGCAATCTCGTCGAGTACTCCCGGCTCAATCAGGAGCTCGACCGCCGCATCCGCGAGCTCAGCCGCCACAGGACGGCCACCCAGCTTCTCGAGCGGCTGCGCGCACAGTCGGCGCGGCACCAGTTCCGCCTCGCGTTCCACCCCGGGCGCGCAGCCCAGTCGGCCCCCGAGCACATCGCCATCATCGACGCGATCCTCGCGAAGGACCCCGATGCCGCCGAGGCGGCGACCCGCGCGCACCTGAGCGGGATCGTCGAAGTGCTGCACAGCCTCGACTGAATCGCCGCGGGCGCTGCACTTTCCTGCGACAGCGCTGTCGCCCGACGCCGCGCTCGCAGGAAACTGCAGCGGGCGCTGCACAGCGTCGACTGGATCGCCGC
Organism: Microbacterium sp. AZCO; assembly: GCF_039614715.1. GTDB lineage: Bacteria > Actinomycetota > Actinomycetes > Actinomycetales > Microbacteriaceae > Microbacterium. The sequence continues at coordinate 308,967 of NZ_CP154857.1, forward strand.
GGGCGCTGCACATTCCTGCGACTGCGCTGTCGCCCGACGCCGCGCTCGCAGGAAACTGCAGCGGGCGCGGGCAACCCGGCCGGCGAGCGGTCGCAGCCGGAGCAGGCGCGACGCCCGCGACGACAAGGGGCGGCCGGCTCCCGCCGACCCCCGTCTGACGGACGGGCGGCCGGCTCGCGCCGACCGCCCCTCGTCAGACCGCGGTCACTCCCAGCTCGTCGCCGGGGCGTAGCCCTTGCCGTTGTACTTCTGCACCTGCACCGTCGAGACGGCGGGCTGGCCGTCCTCGGTCGTGTCCACGCTCGAGCCGTCGAGCATGAGGGGCGCGACGTAGTCCTTGATGGAACGCAGCTGCGTCATGAAGTCGTCGCGCGTCGGCTCGGTCATCTTCTGGAAGACCTGGTCGAGCGTCGCGCCCACCTGGTACGACCAGACGCAGTGCGGGAACGCCGGGGTGTCCGGGTAGTCCGCGTACTGCTTGAGATCGGAGAGGAACGTCTTGCCCGCGTCGCTGTCGGCGAACGTCGGCGCCGCGGCCGACTGCGCGAATGCGACGGTGTAGACGCCGGGGAAGGCCGAGGCGCCGCCGGGCTCGAGGATGGCGCTCGGGCTCGACGTGTTCGACGGGAGGAACCAGCTGGGCTTCCAGCCGAGCTCCTGCGTCTTCTGCAGCGACGAGATGACGAGCGGCGTGATCGACATGGCGTTGAAGAAGACGTCCGCGCCCGATCCGGCGAGCTCCGTCAGCTGCGCGTCGACCGACGTGTCGGTCGCCTCGTAGGTGAGCTCCTTGACGACCTCGATGTTCTTCGCGCCCTCGATGCCCTTCTTGAAGCCTTCGACGTAGCCCTGCCCGTAGTCGTCGTTCTGCGACAGGATCGCGACCTTGTGGTCACCGCTCGACGAGGCGAGGAGCTTGCCGAACGCCTCACCTTCGTTCTGGTAGATCGGCACGAAGCCGAGCTGCCAGGGGCTCTCCTTCTGGTCCGAGAAGATCGGGTCGCCCGTCATGATGAGGGCCTGGGGCACCTTGTCGGCGATCGCGGCCTCACGCCAGGCGCGGTTCGTCGGGGTGCCGAGGCCGGCCGTCATGGCGAAGACGCTGTCCTTCAGCTGCCCGTAGTTGGCGGCGGCCTTCTGCGGGTCGTAGGCGTCGTCGAGGGCCTTGATCTCGACCTTGCGGGTCTTGCCGTCGCCGAACTTCACGCCGCCGTCGGCGTTCTTCGCGCCGAAGTAGGCGGTGATGCCCGCGACGGTGCAGGTGCCCGGGCCGGCTGTCGCGCCCGACAGGGGCGTCGTGATGCCGAGGGTGATCGAGTCGTCGGTGATGCCGGGGCTCGCGGCGGCGGATTCGCCGCCGCTGGCTCCGCCGTTGTCTCCGCCGCGGGTGCATCCGGCGACGAGCAGGGCGACGATGCCCAGGCCCGCGACGACCGACGCGGCCCGCATCCTCATGCGGTGTGCGCTCATGTGTCTTGCCTTCTCTCTTGTGGATCGGTGGGTGGGGGATGAGGTGCGTCCGGCGGACCGGCCATGGCGGGGGTGGATGCCGCGACCCGGGCGCCGTCGTCTCGCCGACGCCGGCGCCTCCGGCGCAGCACGCGGGGGAGCGACACGAGCCCTCCCGGGAGGATGAACAGCACGAGCAGGAGGATCGCGCCCTGCAGGACCGTCGTGAGGCTCGGATCGATCTCGTTGGTGAGCTGCGGCACGAGCACGTAGTACGCGCCGCCCAGGAGCGAGCCGACGATGCTGCCGGCGCCGCCGATGACCATCGACGCGACGAGCGTGATCGAGTGCCCGAAGTTGAGGGTCTCGGGCGACGTGTACTGGATGACGACCATGTACAGGAAGCCGCTGACCCCGCCGAGAAGCGACGCCACGGTGAAGGCGAGCACCTTGTAGCGGTACGGCGAGATGCCCATCGACGAGGCGACGGCCTCGTTGCCCTTCACGATCGCGAAGGCGCGGCCGTACTTGCCCCGCACGAGATTGCGCGTGAGGAGGAAGGAGATGCCGCCGATCAGCAGGACGATGTACAGCTGCCACTGGTCGTTGTAGAGGCCGGTCCACGCGGGCGCGTCGGTGAAGCGCGCGGACAGGCCCTGGGATCCGCCCGTGAAGTCCGACAGGCGCTTGGCGAGCGGCACGCCGACGATCGGCAGGGCGATCGTGACCATCGCGATGGCCAGCCCGCCGAGGCGCGCGGCCGCGAGGGCGACGAGCAGGCCGACGACGGCGGGGATGAGGCACGTCAGGGCGAAGACGAGCACGATGTTCCAGCCCTGCTCGACGCCGTAGGCCGTCACGTACGCGCCGAGGCCCACGAAGAAGATCTGCCCCAGGGACACCTGGCCCGTGTAGCCCATCACGACGTTGAGGCCGAGCACCGCGACGGCGAAGACGCCGATGCGGGCGATCGTGAGGTTGGCGAACTCGGGGAGGAGGAGGGGCAGGACGACGATCGCGATCACGACGAGCGCGGCAGCGGCCCAGCGCACCCAGGGCCGGCGGAAGAAGGTCGAGGTGGCGGACATCAGACGCGCACCACCGTCTTTCGGCCGAACAGCCCTTGGGGGCGGATGATCAGCACGACGAAGATCATGATGAAGGGCACCGCGATCTTGAGGTCGTGGCCGATGAACGGCACATAGACGGCGGCGAGGTTCTCGAGCACGCCGATGAGCCATGCCGCGATGACGACTCCGATGGGGCTCGTCAGCCCGCCGATGATGACGGCGGCGAGGGCGTAGACGAGTGCGCCGTCCATCATGTTCGGCGTGAGCGTCAGCTGCGGCGCGACGAGCGCTCCCGCGACGGCGCCCAGCCCTGCCGCGAGGCCCCAGCCCACCATGAGCAGGCGCCCGACGGGCATGCCCGAGAAGGCGGCCGACTGCGGGTTGATCGCGACGGCGCGCAGCGCCAGGCCGAGCTTCGTGCCGAGGAACAGCACCTGCAGCAGCACCATGATCGCGACGATCACGAGGATCGTGCCGAGCGAGCGGATGCTGATGACGGCGCCCGCGATCGTGATCGTGTCGAGCGGGAACAGCGACGGGAAGAGCCTGTTGTTGTACGTCCAGATCCACGCGCACACGCCCGTCACGAGCGTGAGGAGCCCGATCGTCACGACGACGGCCGTGTCGGGGTCGCCGCCCTCGAACTTGCGGATGAGAAGCCGCTCGACGAGCGCGCCGATCACGAACGAGACGGCGATCGAGATCAGGATCGCGAGGATGAGCGGCACGCTCCAGGCGGTCAGCTGCCACGCGATGTAAGCCGACAGCACCGCCATGCCGCCCTGCGCGAAGTTGATGAGCCCCGTCGCCTGATTGACGAGCACGATCGCGAGAGCCAGGGCTGCGTAGATCGAGCCCGTCGAGAGGCCGTCGATGACGAGCTGGATGAAGGTCCCCACGCGTCAGCCCCCCAGGTAGGCGCGACGGATCTCGTCCATGCCCTTGAGCTCGGCGGAGGTTCCCTCAAGGACGTTGCGGCCGGTCTCGAGCACCGTCGCAGTGTCCACCAGCGTGAACGCGAGGTTGGCGTTCTGCTCGACGACAACCATGGCGATGCCCGACTCGATCCGCAGGCGCCGGATCGCCTCGTACACGGCCTTCGCCGTCGAGGGGGCGAGACCGAGGGATGCCTCGTCGAGCAGCAGCAGGCGCGGCTTCGACATGATCGCGCGGCCCACCGCGAGCATCTGCTGCTCGCCGCCCGAGAGTGCGGAGGCGTTCGAGCGGATGCGGTCCTGCAGCTGGGGGAAGAGGTCGAGGCAGTAGTCGATGTCGGACTGGACCCCCTTGCGGTCCTTGCGCTTGTAGGCGCCGACGCGGAGGTTCTCCCGCACGGTGAGCTCGCCGAGCGTGCCACGGCCTTCGGGGACGTGCGCGATGCCGAGGCCGGCGACCTGATCCGGCCGGAGGCCCCGGATGTCCCTGCCGTCGAACACGATGGAGCCGCCCGCCCGCACGGTGCCGCTGATGGCCCGCAGCGTCGTCGTCTTCCCCGCGCCGTTCGCACCCAGGATGCCGACCGCGCCGCCGTCCGGCACGCTGAGCGACACGCCCTCGAGCACCTGCACCGGCCCGTAGAAGGCGGTGACGTCGGTGAGCTCAAGCAGCGTCATCCGCGGCATCCTTCCCGATGTAGGCCTCGATGACGCGCGCGTCGGACTGCGCCTCGGCGGCGCTCCCCTCCATGAGCGTGCGTCCGTGGTCGAGCACGACGACCCGGTCGGTGAGCGCCGCGATGAGGCCCATGTGGTGCTCGACGATGACGACCGTGATGTCGTCGTCGGCGCGGAGGCGCCGCACCGTTGCGATGAGCTGCTCGACCTCGGCGTGGGGCAGTCCTGCGGCGGGCTCGTCGAGCAGCAGCAGCCGAGGCTGCATGAGAAGCGCGCGACAGAGCTCGATGCCCTTGTGCAGGCCGTGCGAGAGCTCGTCGGCGGTGAGGTTCGCCGCCCAGCCGAGGCCGTGGCGCTCGAGGAGGGCGAGGGCCTCGTCGCGCAGCGCACGCTCGGACCGGCTCGTGCGGGGCAGCCGCAGCGACCATTCGCCCGGCCCGCCCGGCAGGCGCGTATGCGCGCCGAGGAGCACGTTCTCGAGGACTGTCGCGTGCAGCTGGAGCGCGGGATGCTGGAAGGTGCGCGCCAGGCCGTGCTTCGCGAGCGTCGCGGGCCGGGCCCCGCGCACTTCGGCGTCGTCGATCCGGATCGAGCCGGCGCTCGGCCGGTAGTGCCCGCTGATGCAGTTGAAGAGCGACGTCTTGCCGGCTCCGTTGGGGCCGACGAGCCCGAAGATCTGGCCCGGCGCGACGGTGAACGAGACGTCCTGCAGCACCTTGATGCCACCGAACTGCAGACTCACGTCCTGCAGGGTCAGCTGAGCGGCCATCGCTCACCTCTCGCATCGTCGCGTCGTCCGGGCTCGGGCACAAGGGCCGGTCGGGCCGGTCGTCCCATGTCGGGACGCTACGGATTCGCGATCAGATTGTCAACGATTTTGGCGCGATTACGGATGACGTAGCCGAATCGTGACCGCGGGATGCGTGAATCACCGCCAGGCTGCCGCGCTCGTCCCCGGGGCGCGGCATCCCTTCCGTTGAACGGAAGCCGTCTCGTCGCCTGCCCGGCAGCTTCGTAGCCTGGGCCGCACCCGACAGGAAAGGTCGATGATGACATCCGAATCTCTCGCTCAGGCGATCGCGCGCGCGGGCAGCCCGGTGGAGCTGCTGCGCAACCAGAACTGGCCGGCCTTCACGTTCCCGGTCGCGCCGGAGTTCACCAACTGGCGCGACGAGCAGCGGGCATGGAACACCTCGGTCGCCCTGATGGACCAGTCGCACCACATGACGCAGCTGTTCCTCGACGGCGCCGACCTGATCCCGCTCCTCGAGTCGATCTCGCCCAACACGTTCGCCACCTTCCGGCCGGGCGTCGCGAAGCAGCTCATCTCGGTGAATCGGGACGGCTACCTCGTCGGCGACGGCATCCTGTTCTACAACTCCGAGGGGCCCGAGGGTCTCGTGCTCATCGGGCACCACATCCTCATCGACTGGGTGCGCTTCAACGCCGAGAAGGCCGCCGCGGCGGGCAAGGACGTGCGCCACCGCCTCGAGGCGAACTCGCACATGCGCCAGGGGCCGCCCACGTTCTACCGGTACGAGCTGCAGGGGCCGAAGGCCGACGTCGTGATGGAGAAGGTCTTCGGCGGGCCGGTGCCCGAGATCAGGTTCTTCCACATCGGCGACGTCACGATCGCGGGACGACCGGTCAAGGCGCTGCGCCACGGCATGGCCGGCCAGCCCGGATTCGAGTTCTACGGCCCGTGGGACGACAACGAGGTCGTGCTCGACGCGCTCCTCGAAGCCGGCGCCGAGCACGGCATCCGTCGCGTCGGGGCGAAGGCCTACTCGTCGTCCCCGCTCGAGTCCGGGTGGGTGCCGACGCCGTTCCCCGCCGTCTTCGACGACGACTTCGCCGAGTACCGCGAGTGGCTGCCCGCCGCCCGCATCGGCTCGGTGGGCGGGTCGCTGTACTCGGCCGACGTCCACGACTTCTACATGACGCCGTACGACATCGGCCTCGGGAAGTCGGTGCGCTTCGACCACGACTTCCACGGCCGCGCCGCGCTCGAGAAGCACGCCGAGAACCAGACGCGCCGCAAGGTCACGCTCATCTGGAACGCCGACGATGTCGCCGCGGTCGTCCGCTCCCAGCTCGAGCCCGGCACGCCGGCGAAGTACCTCGACTTCCCCAAAGCCCGCTACGGGCTCTACCAGATGGACGAGGTGCTCCGGGACGGCGCACGCGTCGGCATCTCGACGGACGCCGGCTACGTCGCGTACGACCAGCTCTACATGTCGCTCGCGACGCTCGACACCGGCATCCCCGACGGTGCGGAGATCGAGGTCGTGTGGGGTGAGAACCCCATCTCGAAGAAGGACGGAGTGGATGCCGATCACCGCCAGGTGCGCATCCGCGCGACCGTCGCTCCCGCGCCGTACCACGACTACGCGCGGACGGTCTATCGCGCGAACGCGTAGCCGCAGCCGCTTCCGCTGAGCGGAAGCGCGATCTACCATGGCGCGGTCGAAGGGGATCGGGAATGGCGCGCGGCTCGGACGGCGAATCAGTCCTGCACAAGCATCTCCGGGTGCTGCAGGCCTTCGACGCGCTACGGCCGTTCCTCACCCTCACCGAGATCGCCGACGCGGCGGCGCTGCCGCTGTCATCGACGCACCGCCTCGTCGCGGAGCTCGAGCGCGAAGGACTGCTCGAGCGCATGCCCGACCGCACGTACCGGCTCGGCGTGCGGCTGTGGGAGTTCGCGTCGCGCACCCCCGGCGCGCTGGGGCTGCGAGAGCTTGCGCGCCCCTGGCTCGAGGCGGTGCACGCGCGCGTGCGGCAGCACACGCAGCTCGGCGTGCTGAGCGGGCGCGACGTGCTGTTCATCGAGCGGATGTCGACCCGGGATGCCGTGCTCAACCTCACCCTGATCGGCGGGCGGACGCCCCTGGCGGTCAGCTCGAGCGGGCTCGTCCTGCTCGCCCACGCGTCGGCCGGGCTCGTCGACGACGTCATCGCGGCCGGATGGCCGGCGTACACGGCCGAGACGATCCCCCCGGGCGCGCTCCGCGACAGGCTGCGGCATGTGCGCGCCGACGGGTTCGCCGTCACGGACGGACAGATCCACCCCGAGTCGCGCGGGATCGCCGTGCCCGTGCTCGGCCCGCACGGAGCCGTCTACGCAGCGATCGGGGTCGTCGTCGCGAACGACGGCACGTCGCCGCAGCCCGCGATCGAGCTCCTGACGGTCGCGGCGGCCGGCATCACGCGGGCGCTCGAAGAGGCGTACCTGCCCCACGACGGCACGCGCGACACCGCGCACGGCCTGCGCGCGCTCGTGAGCACGTCGCAGCGCTCGCTCAACTACTTCGCGTCGCTCGAGGGCGAGGCGCCGGTCGGAAGCGGTCTAGGGTGAGCACTCGATGACGACGATCGCGATCCTCGGTCTCGGCGAGGCCGGGCGCCTCTACGCCCGCGGACTCGGCGACGAGGGCGCCGTCGTGCGCGGGTTCGACCCGCACCACGTGCTCGGCGATCCCGCGATCCTCCAGGTCTCGACGCTCGGCGAGGCGCTCGCGGGGGCCGACGTCGTCCTCAGCCTCGTCGGCGGCGCGGCCGCGGCATCCCTCGCCCGTGAAGCCCTTCCGCTCGTGCCGAGGGCCGCCGTCTACGCCGACCTCAACACGGGGTCGCCGGAGCTCAAGCAGGGCGTGGCCGCGATCGCCGCGGATGCGGGCGTGCCCATGGCCGACGTCGCAGTGCTCGCGCCCGTGTACCGGGCGGCCCATCACACCGAGCTGCTCGCGAGCGGGCCCGGTGCGCCGGTGCTCGCGGAGCGCCTCGCGCCGTTCGGCGTGCCCATCGCCGTCGTCGAGGGCGGCGCGGGGGAGGCGGCCCGGCTGCGGCTGCTGCGCAGCGTCGTCATGAAGGGACTCGCGGCGCTCGTCCTCGAAGGCCTCGGTGCGGCGCGGGCCGCAGGCGCCGAGGAGTGGCTGCACGACCAGATCGCGGCGGAGTTCGGCCCCGACGGCGCTGCGCTCGTCGACCGGCTCGTCGAGGGCACGCTTCGGCACGCCGTCCGGCGCGAGCACGAGGTGCGCGATGCGCTCGCCGCCCTCGAGGCGACGGGCGAGCCGTCCGACATGACGCGCGCGGCACTCGTCTGGTTCGAGCGGATCGTCGCGTCGCAGCACGAGTGACGGGATGCCACGGCATCCCGTCACCTTCCCTCAGGCCGTGCCGGAGGACCGCCAGCCGCCGTGGTACTCGAGGCGCGCCGTCTCGGCGTAGGGCACCGGGCTGACGACCGCGCGCACCGCGATCTGCTCGTGCGGCTCGACGGTGGTCTTGCGGGAGCCGCCGTCGGGCTCGCCCCACACGACCCGCACCTCGGTGCCGATCTCGATGTCGCGGTCGACGGTCGCGAGCGAGAGACCGCGCCTCTCGTTCGCCGTGACGCCCGTGAAGAGCGAGAGCCCGACGGTGGTGCCGTCCGCGTCGATCACCGCGTCGTAGTTGGACGAGCCGTAGTTGGCGTTCGGCAGATCGAAGAACTGGTAGCCGGGGCCTTCGCGGTCGAGCACGCTCGTGAGGATGCGTCCGAGGTCGTGGTCGTCCCACGCGAGCGTGACCTTCTTGCGCTGGGACTCGGGGTCGATCTTCTCCAGCGCGTCGCGGCCGATGAAGTCGTGGTCGAACTTGACGAACGAGCCGTAGCCGAGCTCCCAGGGGGTGAGGTAGTAGTCCTCGATGTCATCCGACACGAACGAGCCCGCGAGGGCGTTGATCGCCTCGTAGCTCGACGGCGGCAGCCATTCGCGGTACGCGCGCTCGCCCTCGCTCGAGTAGATCGCGGGAAGGGGCGAGGGGATCCAGCCCGACTCGAGCGTGTTCGACGAGTACGCCCGCGACCCGCACGGCTCGATGCCGAACTCGCGGCCGGCCTCGAGGATCGCGTCGCGGATGAGCCCGTGGTCGTCGTACGGCCCCCACAGCTCGAGACCCGGCGCGCCCGCCATGCCGTGCCGGAGCGTCCGCACCTGTCGCCCCGCCACCTCGAGGTGGCCCATGTGGAAGAACTTCACCTGCTCGACGGGCCCGCCCGCGAGCTTCTCGATGATGGGCCACGCGTTCGGGCCCTGGATCTGGAAGCGGTAGTACTCCCGGTGCACGGCCTGGCCGTAGGGACGCGAAGGCGAGCGGTCGTCGTAGCGGAACTCGACGTCGTAGCCGCCGGTCTCCGCGTGGAACTGAAGCCAGTTCGCCGCGGGTGCGCGGCCGACGTAGACGAAGTCGTTCTCGGCCTCGTGGAACAGGATGCCGTCGCCGATGACGCCCCCGTTCGACGCCGTCGGCACGAACTGCTTCGCCGTGTCGACGGGGAAGTTCGCGAAGCTGTTGATCCCCGTCTCGCGCAGGAGCCGGAGGGCGTCGGGACCCGAGACGAAGAAGTTGACCATGTGGTGCGTCTGGTCGTACAGCACGGCGGTCTCGCGCCAGGCTTTCTGCTCGCGACGCCAGTTGGTGAACTCGGCCGGCACGACGGGGTAGATGTAGGTCCCGAGCTGCGAGTTGCGCAGCAGCTCGACCGGCCCCCCGCTCTCGTCCAGCAGCTCCTGCAGATTGCGCGCCATGACGGCCTCGACTTCCTTGTCTTCGCGGGTGATCGATCGGGATCTCGCGGAGGGGATTTCCCTCCGCCTGAAGGTAAACCGAACGCCAAAATTGTAGACAAAATCTTGACCAATGTGTAGCGGTGTGCTTCGCTGAGCCTGCCGGGATCGCCGCCGATCGCGGTCGCCCGCCCGCCTGGGCGCGGCGTCGAATGTGAGGGAGCGCCATGGCCGACACCAGCCCCGCGATGCTCGTGGTCAGCGCCCACGCGGGGGATTTCGTGTGGCGTGCGGGCGGGGCGATCGCGGCGGCGGCGCTGCGCGGTGAGCGAGCCGTCGTGGTGTGCCTCTCCTACGGCGAGCGGGGCGAGTCGGCCAGCCAGTGGCTGCAGGGCAAGTCGCTCGAGGAGATCAAGGCCATCCGCCGAGGCGAGGCCGAGGCTGCGGCATCCGCGCTCGGCGCAGAGGTGGAGTTCCTCGACCTGGGCGACTACCCCCTGATCGAGTCGCCCGAGGCGGTCGCGACGCTGGTCGACGTGTTCCGGCGCGTGCAGCCGACGGTTGTGCTGACGCATCCCCTGTCCGATCCGTACAACGGCGACCATCCCGCCGCCGGGCGGATGGCGCTGCAGGCGCGGGTGCTCGCGCAGGCGATCGGGGTCGCAAACGCCGACGGGTCCTATCCCTCGCCGGACGAGATCATCGGCGCGCCGCCCGTCTTCTTCTTCGAGCCGCACCAGTCGGAGCAGTCCGACTTCAAGCCCACCGTGCTGCTCGACATCACCGCCGCGTTCGAGCGCAAGCGCGCCGCGATGGAATGCCTGCCCGCGCAGAAGCACATGTGGTCGTACTACACCGACCTCGCGATCCGCCGGGGCGTGCAGGTCAAGCGCAACGCCGGCCCGAACCTCGGCCTCCCGCACGAGACCATGGGCGAGGCCTACGTGCGCTACTACCCGCAGGTCACGGACGTGCTCGCATGAACTGGGCCCCCGATCGGGTGGGGGCGACCGGATGAGGCCTCCCGTCATCGTCACCGACATCGCGCGCGCGGATGCCGCGACGATCGACGCGCTCGCCGTGCACGGCGTCGCGACCGTGCACGAGGCGCTCGGACGCACGGGACTCGTCGGCCCGGGCATCCGTCCCATCCAAGACGGCGCGCGGATCGCCGGGTCGGCCGTGACGGTGCTGTCCGCGCCCGGCGACAACCTCATGATCCACGCGGCGATCGAGCAGTGCCGCGCGGGAGACGTGCTGGTCGTCGCGACGACCTCGGCCTCGAGCGACGGGGCCTTCGGCGACCTCTTCGCGACCGCCCTCACCGCCCGCGGCGTGCGCGGACTCGTCACGACGACGGGGGTCAGGGATATCGCCGACCTCCGAGCGATGGGATTCCCCGTCTGGTCGAGCGCCGTCCACGCGCAGGGAACGGTCAAGGCGACGGCCGGGTCGGTCAACGTGCCCGTGACGGTCGCGGGAGCGACGGTGCGGCCGGGAGACGTCGTCATCGCCGACGACGACGGCGTGGTCGTCGTGCCCCGGCTCGAGGCGGGCGCCGTCCTGGCCGCGGCTGATGCGCGCGTCGCGAAGGAGACCGGCGACCGGGAGGCCTACGGCTCGGGCGCTCAGCTCAGCCTGGACCGCAAGAATCTCCGGGGCCTGCTCGCCGAGCTCGGCGTGACGTACATGACGCAGGCGGAATACGACGATGGCGAGCGCTGAGGCCGACCTCGATGCGGCGGTGCGCGACGGCATCCGCTGCATGCTCCTGCGGGGCGGCACGTCGAAGGGTGCCTACTTCCTGGCCGACGACCTCCCCGCCGATCCCGCCCTTCGCGACGACCTCCTGCTGCGCATCATGGGCAGCCCCGACCCGGCGCAGATCGACGGCATCGGCGGTGCGCATCCGCTCACGAGCAAGGTCGCGATCGTGTCGCCGTCGGCGGCGCCGGAGTTCGACGTCGACTACCTCTTCCTTCAGGTCGTCGTCGACGAGCCGGTCGTGAGCGACGCCCAGACGTGCGGCAACCTCCTCGCCGGCGTCGGACCGTTCGCCGTCGAGCGCGGACTCCTCCCGGCGGGCGGCGACGAGACGCGCGTGCGCATCAGACTCCTCAACACGGGGGATGCCGCGACCGCCGTCTTCCCGACCCCCGGAGGCCGCCCCGACTACGCGGGCGACGAGGCGATCGACGGCGTCCCCGGCACCGCCGCGCGCATCGCCCTCGAGCTGTCCCCCGGCGACCGGCCGCTGCTGCCGACCGGTCACGTCGTCGACGAGGTCGCGGGCCACGAGGCGACGCTGATCGACAACGGGATGCCGGTGGTGCTCCTGCGCGCCGCCGAGTTCGGCGTCGCCGGCGACGAGAGTCCCGCCGAGCTCGAGGCGCGAGACGACCTGCGCGCTGCGGTCGAGGAGGTGCGGCTCGCCGCCGGACCACGCATGGGGCTGGGCGACGTCGCGAGTGCGACCGTGCCCAAGATGTTCCTCCTCTCGGCGCCGCGCGACGGCGGTGCGGTCTCGACGCGCGCCTTCATCCCGGCCCGCGTGCACACCTCGGTGGGGGTGCTCATGGCGGCATCCGTCGCGGCGGGCATCAGCATCCCGGGCGCCGTGGGCTCCGACCTCGCGCGGGTGCCGGCATCCGGTCCCGTGCTCATCGAGCATCCGTCGGGCTCCTTCCCGGCCCTCGTGCACGTCGGGCAGGACGACGACGGCGTCTGGCGGGGCACGTCGACCTCGATCCGCACCGCCCGCAAGCTCTTCGACGGCACCGTCTTCCCGCGCCCCGCCGCCTCCTCGAAAGGGTCCGTCCATGACTGATTCGACCGTGTTCGACATCGCGCATCTCGGCAATGTCGAGCTGCTGACGCCCGAGTTCGAGGGGAGCCTCTGGTTCTTCCGCGACCTGCTCGCGATGCGGGTCGTCGCCGAGCAGGGCGGCTCGGTGTTCCTGCGGACGTGGGACGAGTACGAGCTCTACACGATCAAGCTGACACGGTCGGATGTCGCGGGGGTGGGCCGCACGTCGTTCCGCGCTTCGTCGCAGGACGCGCTCGAGCGGCGGGTCGCCGCGATCGAGGCGACGGGACTGGGGGAGGGCTGGGTCGACGGCGAGGTCGGCACCGGGCCGACCTACGCGTTCCGCGACCCCGACGGGCATGCGATGGCGCTGTACTACGAGACGGAGCGCTACGTCGCCGGCGGCGAGGACCGTCCGGCCCTGAAGAACCAGGCGTCCGCGTTCCCCGGCCGCGGGGTCAACGCGCGTCGGCTCGACCACATCAACTACCTCGCGAAGGACGTCGAGGCGAACGGCGAGTTCCTCGCGACGGCGCTCGGGATGCGGGAGTCGGAGCGGATCCGCCTCGACTCCGGGAAGTACGCCGCGTGGTGGTTCCACTTCTCACTGAAGTCGTACGACGTCGTCTACTCCGACGACTGGACGAAGCACGGCAACCGCCTGCACCACGTCGCCTTCGCGCCCGACACGCGTGAGGACATCCTGAAGGCGGCCGACATCTTCCTGGAGAACGGCATCCATATCGAGTCCGGCCCGCACAAGCACGCCATCAACCAGACGTTCTTCCTCTACGTGTGGGAGCCCGGCGGCAACCGCATCGAGTTCGCCAACGCCGGAGCCCGCCTCCTGCTCGACCCCGACCAGCCGGTCGTGGAGTGGTCCGAGGCGGAGCGCCGCAAGGGTCAGGCGTGGGGCATGAAGACGATCGAGACCTTCCACACCCACGGCACGCCCGTGGTGTGACCCTCCTCTGTTCGTCCATAGCCCGTGCTCTCGCCGAGAGCACCCGCTATGACCGGTGCACAACGTGGGCGCTCGGTCACAGCACGGGCTCCGGCCGAGGAGCGGGGGGAGAACAACGCCCCGACCCTCAGGGGGACTGACGCGAGGCGGCTACTTCCAGACGTCGCCGGCGATGTCGACGACGCGGCGGATCTTCGCCCACTGCTCGTCCTCGGTGAGGAGGTTGCCCTCCTCCGTCGAGGCGAATCCGCATTGGGGGCTGAGCGCGAGCTGGTCGAGCGGCGCGAACTCGGCGGCCTCGTCGATGCGGCGCTTCACGACGTCGGCGTCTTCGAGCTCGCCCGACTTCGTCGTGATGAGGCCCAGCACGACGCGCTTGTCGCCCTTCGGCAGGAAGCGCAGCGGCTCGAAGCCGCCGGCGCGCTCGCTGTCGTACTCGAGGAAGTAGCCGTCGTAGTTCGTCACGCCCAGCAGCTGCTCGGCGACCGGCTCGTAGCCGCCCGACGAGATCCACGTCGAGCGGAAGTTGCCGCGACACACGTGGGTCGTGACGGTGAGGTCGTCGGGCTTGCCGTCGAGCACGCGGTTGAGCAGCGTCGCGTAGCGCTCGGCGATGCCTTCGGTGTCGATCCCGCGCTCCCGAGCCTTCTCCAGCTCGACGTCGCTGCACAGGTAGGCCCACGCGGTGTCGTCGAACTGCAGGTACCGCGCGCCGGCGTCGTAGAAGGCCTGCACGGCGTCGCGGTATGCCTGCACGAGGTCGTCGGCGATCGCCGCGTGCCCGTCGTACGCCGACGCGGCGATGTGGCCCGGCTCGACGCGGAAGTCGAGCACGGTCGGCGCGGGGACCGTGAACTTCGGCGTCACTCCGGCCCGGTCTGCCTGCTCCTTGAGGAAGCGGAAGTGCGCGAGGAAGGGGTGCGCGTCGTTGAACCGGATGGGGCCTGACACGTGCACGCCCCGGGGCTTTGTCTGCACGCCCTGGAACTGGATGCCGTGATCCAGCTCGACGATGTCGACGCCGTCGAGCAGCCCGAAGAAGTCGAAGTGCCACCACGATCGGCGGAACTCGCCGTCGGTGGCGAGCTGGAGTCCGGCATCCCGCTCCTTGGCGACGAGGTCCGCGATCGCGGCATCCTCGATCCCGCGGAGCTCGTCCGCCGACAGCTCGCCGTCGGCGTGGCGGCGCCGCGCCTCGGCGACGGCGGCCGGTCGCAGGAAGCTTCCCACGATGTCGGCGCGATACGGGGCGCGCTGGGTCAGGGCGGAGCTGTCGTGGGTCACCCCGAGATCGTAGTCACGTCGATACCTCTGTGCCTAGTGATCCGTCACAGATGGTCACGATGGATGCCCCGCGCCGGTGTCCGAGGCCGGGGATAGTGTGGTCCGGTGCCTGCCCCCGTGATCGAAGCGAACAACCTCGTGAAGGCCTACAAAGTCAAGGGCAAGCCCGACTTCCTCGCCGTCGACGGCTTGTCGTTCGAGGTCGCGCCCGGAGAGTCGTTCGGCCTGCTCGGCCCCAACGGCGCCGGCAAGTCGACGACGATGAAGATGATCGGCGCCGTCTCGAGCCGCACCCGCGGCGATCTGACGATCCTCGGCCTCGACCCCGACCAGTACGGTCCCGAGATCCGGTCGCGCCTCGGCGTCGTGCCGCAGCAGGACAACCTCGACGGCGAGCTCAACGCGCGCGAGAACCTCTTCATCTACGGCCGCTACTTCGGCCTGCCGAGCAAGGTCTGTCATGAGAAGGCCGACGAGCTGCTCGCCTTCGCGGCGCTCGAAGACAAGGCCAAGAGCAAGGTCGACCAGCTGTCGGGTGGCATGAA
This sequence comes from Microbacterium sp. AZCO, assembly GCF_039614715.1. GTDB lineage: Bacteria > Actinomycetota > Actinomycetes > Actinomycetales > Microbacteriaceae > Microbacterium. Next base: position 324,253 of record NZ_CP154857.1, read on the forward strand.
GCGTCGCCTCACGATCGCGCGCGGACTCATCAACGACCCGCGCATCCTGCTGCTCGACGAGCCGACGACGGGCCTCGACCCGCAGGCGCGGCACGTGCTGTGGGATCGCCTGTTCCGGCTGAAGGAGCGCGGCACGACGCTCGTGCTCACGACCCACTACATGGACGAGGCCGAGCAGCTATGCGACCGCCTCGTCGTCGTCGACAAGGGCCGCATCATGGCCGAGGGCACGCCCGCGTCCCTCATCCGCGAGCACTCGAGCCGGGAAGTGCTCGAGGTGCGGTTCGGCTCCGACCGCAACGAGCAGGTCGCACCGCAGCTCGCCGGCATCGGGGACCGGCTCGAGGTGCTGCCCGACCGCATCCTCGTGTACACCGACAACGGCGAGAAGGCCCTCGAGCGCATCACGGCGCTCGGCTTCGAGCCGCTCACTTCGCTCGTCCGCCGCTCGTCGCTCGAAGACGTCTTCCTGCGGCTCACGGGAAGGTCGCTGATCGAATGAGCGCCGCCGACCATCCGACCGCGATCACCCAGCCGACGCTCGACGAGCTGCGGGCCGAGGCGATGGAGTGGGGCCGCAAGCCCCGCCGTCGCGGCACGCTGTACGTCACCGAGCACTGGATCCGCGCCCTGCGGGCGTACGGCTGGACGGCCATCGTCGGCGCGCTCGGCCAGCCGATCATCTACCTCCTCGGGCTCGCGGCAGGCCTCGCCGCGCTCATCCAGGCGCCGATCGACGACCGCGGCATGGAGGTGCCCTACCTCCTGTTCGTCGCGCCCGCGCTGCTCATGACGGCGGCGATATCGGTCGCCTCAGAGGAGTTCTCCTACCCCGTCATGGCGGGCTTCAAGTGGCGTCGGTACTTCTTCGGCTTCAACGCATCGGCGCTGTCGTCGCCGCAGATCGCGGCGGGCGTCCTCCTAGGCGCCGCGGCCCGCATGCTCCTCACCGTGGGCCTGTACTACCTCTTCATCTGGATCTTCTTCGCGTGGCTGCATCCCGGCGAGACCTCGCCCGGCACCGCATGGCTCATGATCCCCATCGGAGTGCTCGCGGGCATCTCGTTCGGCGCCCCGCTCATGGCCTACGCCGCCTCCCTCGAAGACGACCGCGGCCAGTTCGCACTCGTGCAGCGGTTCATCTTCATGCCGATGTTCCTGTTCTCGGGCACGTTCTATCCGCTCGCCAACCTGCCGCTGTGGCTGCAGTGGATCGGCTGGATCTCGCCGCTGTGGCACGCGACTGAGCTCGGCCGCACCGTCACGTACGGGTCGTGGGCCGCGGAGCCGATGTCGTGGGTGCACCTGGCGTATCTGCTCGCGCTCGCTGTCGGCGGCTTCGTCGCCGCTCGGCGGGTCTTCACGAGGAGGCTCGCGAAATGACCGCGGTCACGACGAGGATGGATGCCCCGCCCCGGCGCGGCAGCGTGCGCGCGCTCTGGGCCGGCAACCCCGGCGCAGTGGTGCAGCGCGGGCTCATCGCCGCGCGGTCGTCGAGCTGGGTGGTCGTGCTGTCGGGCTTCTTCGAGCCCGTCTTCTACCTCGCCTCGATGGGCCTGGGTCTCGGATCGCTCATCGGCGACGTGCCGACGGCCGATGGCGTCGAGGTCTCCTATGCCGCCTTCATCGCGCCCGCCCTGCTCGCGACCTCCGCGATGAACGGCGCGCTCTACGACTCGACGTGGAACGTCTTCTTCAAGCTCAACTACGGCAAGCTCTACGAGGGCATGCTCGCGACGTCGCTCGGACCGCTCGACGTCGCGCTGGGCGAGATCCTGTATGCGCTGCTGCGCGGCCTGCTCTACGCGACGGGCTTCATGATCGTCATGCAGATCCTCGGGCTCAACCTCGCTCCCACGGCGATCCTCGCGATCCCGGCGGTGCTGCTCATCGCCTTCGGCTTCGCGGCGCTCGGCATGGCGGTGACGAGCTACATGAAGACGTTCCAGCAGATGGACTGGATCAACTTCGTGCTGCTGCCCATGTTCCTGTTCTCGGCGACGCTCTATCCGATCACGGTGTACCCGGAGTGGGTGCAGACGATCGTGATGGCCCTCCCGCTCTGGCACGGCGTCGAGCTCGTCCGCGGCCTCACGACCGGCGTCATGACGACCGCCATGATCTGGCACGTCATCTACTACGTCGTGATGATCGCCGTCGGTCTCGTCTTCACGACGAAGCGGCTGCGGGCGCTCTTCCTGGACTGAGACGCTAGCGGGCGCGGCGGGCGGCGACGAGCCACCCGACGCCGAAGCCGAGGCCGAGGAGACCGACACCGGTGAGCGCGAGCCACCACACTGTCTGCGGCCAGATGCCCAGTCCCGGGACGAACACCGTCTGGCTCAGCGGCGCGTAGGCGAACCAGCCGAATGCCGCCTGCTGCTCGGCGAGCAGCGCCATCGCCATCCCGACGACGACGAGCACGGCGGATGCCGCGACGACGAGCCGCATCGCGATCCTCGTGCGATCCGCTGACGCAGAGGTCACGGCGTGACCATCGGCGTCGTCTCGAGATTCACCATCGCGAACGGGGCGGGGTAGAAGACCGTGTAGCTGCCGGATTCGACGGAGTCGAGCGGGATGAGCCAGAACCACACCTGCGCGACGACGAGCGATACTCCGGCGATGGCGATGATCAGGTAGCGGGCACGATCGAGGGTGCGCAGGGCGCCTGCGACGGTCTCGGCCTTCAGGACCCGGCCGATCGCGAGGACGACGATGAGCGCGATCGCGATCAGATTGAGCGGGCTGGCGTGCATCGTGAGCTCGTAGCACTGCGGTGCGATGTCGGTCGCGGCTCCGCTCGCGTCGACGTAGCCGCCTGTGCCGTCCGTGCCTCCCGCGCAGTACCCCTTCGTCGCCTGCGTGAACATGGCGTAGGCCGTGCCTGCAATGACGGCGGTGCTGGCGAGCCGCCCGATCCGCGTGATGATCGGCGCACCCGGGAGGTCCGAGTCCGTGCGCTCGTGCGGCGCGGTCTGAGTGTCTGACACCTGGCGAGGTTCCCTTCGACGTCTCCCCTCACCCTCCGGCCTCCCGCGCGCCGATGTCAACCGAACGTCGGAGAATCGGCCCATCCTCGGATCTTTCGAGCGAAGCGCTCCGACGATGGGGGAATTCTCCGACGGGCAGACGAGGAATTCCTCCGAGATGTCACATCCTGCGGGTCACCGGTGTCCTCATGTCGAACGACAGAAAAGGAGACCGACATGTCCGGCCACACCCGCATCCGCCCAATCCCCGTCACCGGCGCCTATGGCGCACTCGTCAAGATCGTGTCCCGCCGGATGGTCGGCAAGGTGCCCGAGTCGATGGGTGTCCTCTGGAACCACCGCGCCATCATGAGGGACTCCATGGCGATCGGCCAGAAGGTCGAGCACTGGAAGGAGCTCGACCCCGCCCTCGCCGTCTATGCCGCGATGGCGTCGGCGGCGACGATCGGCTGCAGCTTCTGCCTCGACTTCAACTACTTCATGTCCCACGGCCGGGGACTCGACGAGGCGAAGGTGCGCGAAGTGCCGTGCTGGCGGGAGTCGACCCTGTTCACACCGCTCGAGCGCCGGGTCATGCAGTACGCGGAGGACGCGAGCCAGACGCCGCCCGCCGTCACCGACGAGCTCTCCGACGCGCTGGTCGCCGATCTCGGACCCGCCGCGGTCGTCGAACTTGCGGCCCGCGTCGCATTCATGAACATGACGGCTCGCATGAACCTCGCGCTCGGCATCCACTCCGAGCAGTTCGCGGACGCGTGCGGGCTCGCGCCGCTCGCCCAGCGGTCGGCCGTCGCCGAGCGCGCGTAGGCTCCCTCCATGAGCAGCGACGACCCGTTCGTCCTCCATCGGGGTCTGTTGTTCACGGTCGCGTACGAGCTGCTCGGCTCGGCGGCCGACGCGGAGGACGTACTGCAGGAGTCGTGGCTGCGCTGGGCAGCCGTCGACCAGACCGAGATCCGCGAGCCGCGTGCGTACCTCGTGCGGATCGTGACGCGGCAGGCGCTCAATCACCTGCGGACGGTCTCGCGCCGGCGTGAGGAGTACGTCGGGGAGTGGCTCCCCGAGCCGCTCCTCACGAGCCCCGACGTGGCCGACGATGTGGAGCTCGCCGACAACGTGTCGATCGCGATGCTCACTGTCCTCGAGACGCTCGGACCCGCGGAGCGAGCCGTCTTCGTGCTGCGCGAGGTGTTCGACCTTCCCTACGACGAGATCGCGGATGCCGTGGGCCGCAGTCCCGCGACCGTCCGGCAGATCGCGCACCGCGCGAAGGAGCACGTCGCCGCGCGTCGGCCCCGCGTCCGGGTCGAGCGGTCGGAGTTCGAGGATGTGGTCGGCCGCATGGTCGCGGCCCTCAACACGGGCGACTTGCAGGGGCTGATGGACGTGCTCGCGCCCGACGTCGTGTCCGTCGCGGACGGCGGCGGGAAGGTGCGCGGGGCCGCGCGTCACCCGATCGTGGGTGCGGAGCGCCTGGCCCGGTACCTCGTGGGCGGGCTGGCGAAGGCAGGGGGAGTCGTGCGGGCGAGCACGACGTGGGTCAACGGGCAGCGCGGGATCCGCATGGAGGTGGACGGGCAGCTCGTCGGGGTCGTCAGCCTCACCGTCGAGGCGGGTCGCATCACCCGCATCTACTCGATCGCCAACCCCGACAAGCTCGGTGGGCTCGCGGAGGAGGCCGCTCTCCTCCGCTGAGGGTCACGGTCTGCGCGGGGTCAGAGGAGGCCGCGCCGGGCGAGCTCGGGGCGCACGCCCTCGCCGAACCAGTACGCCTCTTCGAGGTGCGGGTATCCCGAGAGCACGAACTCCGAGAAGCCGACGGCGCGGTACTCCTCGATGAGATCGGCGACCTCGGTGTAGCTGCCGACGAGCGCCGTGCCGGCGCCGCCGCGCACGAGCGAGGCGCCCGCCCACAGGCCGGGATGGATCTCGAGCTCGGCGCGCGACGTGCCGCCGTTCGTGAGGGCGAACTGGCGCTGCTGTCCGACCGAGCCCGAGGCCGCGAAGGCCGCGCGCCGGTCCGCCACGACCGCGGGGTCCAGCCCCGCGATCAGCGCATCGGCGACCGCCCACGCCTCGTCGGAGGTCGGCCGGGCGATGGCGTGCAGACGGATGCCGTAGCGCAGTGTGCGCCCTCGGGCCGCCGCGCGCTCCGCCACGCGCGCGATCTTCTCGCCGGCCTGTGCGGGCGGCTCGCCCCACGTGAGATAGACGTCGGCGTGCTCCGCGGCGACCGCGATCGCGGCGTCCGACGACCCGCCGAGGTAGATCTCGGGCACCGTCGAGATCGCGGGGATGTAGGCATCCTCGATGTCGAAGAAATCGCCGTGGTGCGTGACGCGCTCACCCGTCCAGAGCCGGGTGAGCACCTCGAGGTACTCGGCGGCGCGGGCGTAGCGTCCGTCGTGCCCGATGCGGTCGCCGAACCGGCGCTGCTCGGCATCCTCTCCGCCCGCGACGACGTTGATGCGCAGACGCCCGTCGCTCACGTTCTGGAAGCTCGCCGTCACCTGCGCCTGCAGCGTCGGCGAGACGAGTCCCGGCCGCACCGCGACGAGGTACTCCAGCCGGCGTGTGTGCTGGGTGAGAGCGGTCGCGATCGTCCAGCTCTCCTCGTTGCCGCCTCCCGTCGGCACGAGCACCGACTCGAAGCCGAGGTGCTCGGACGCGCGGGCGATCTGGCTCAGGTAGTCGAGCGTCGGCCGGCGGGATGCCGCGTGCAGCCGCGCGGGGTCGTTGTCGGTCGCGCTCCCGAGCGCGAGGTTGGTGCGCGAGTCGCCCGTGAGCGGCAGGAACCAGTCGAGGACGACCCTCGATGCCGATGCCACCATGACCGCTCCCGTCCGCGCCGGCCGCCGGCGCCGCCTCACTCTACGACCGGCCGCGGCCCGGTCTTCGGCCGCGTGTCGCCGTGTGACGCCCGCGCCCGGTGTCGCCGGTGACGCCCCCCGCGTGACGCCACGTGACGCCCCGGCAGCGTGCGGAACTCCGGCTGCCTGGGGCTGCTGAGGTCGAATCGGGTCCGACACGCGGCGTGTCGTCACAGCCTGCCGTGATCCGGCACGGTCTCGCACGCACAGAGGCGGCCTCCTCGGCACCCGCGCATGCGCGTGTCAACCGGGTTCTCCCGCCGACGCGGCCGGACGAGAGTCGGGCAGGAACGAAGGAGCACGAATGTCGAACGCACCGCACGCACACCACTCCGACGACGCCCGCCCCGACGGCGGCTCGCCGACCGACGCCGTCACCGACGAGGTCCGTCAGGCCGCCGCCGAGGCGGAGTCCGGCCGGGATCTCGATCCCGTGACCGGCCCGGAGTCGTCCGACGGCGCCGGCGATCCCCCTGACGACTCCGAGGCGACGAACCCCTGAGACGACGGATGCCGCGACCCGACCGGGCCGCGGCATCCACTCTCCTGAGTGTCGTCAGAGCGAGCCGGTCGCTCCGACGCCCAGGTTGTCGTCGTAGTCGACGTCCTTCGTCTCCTTCGAGAAGAGGAGCGCGATGAGCGTCAGCACCGCCATGGCCGACAGATACAGTCCGACGAGCCAGGGTGAACCGCCCGTCGCGGCCCAGAGAGCCACCGCGACGATCGGCGCGAGCGCCGCCCCGAGGATGGACGACACGTTGTACGAGATCGCCGAGCCGGAGTAGCGGACGTTCGTGGGGAACAGCTCGGGCAGCACAGCGCCCATCGGCCCGAAGGTCGATCCCATGAGCATGAACCCGAAGACGAGGAACGCCTGCACCATCGCGCCGGTGAACTTCGGGTCGGCCTGCGGCAGCAGGAACAGGTTGAACGTCAGACCGAACACGATGATGAGGCTCGTCACCCAGATGAGCAGCTTGCGGCGGCCGATCGCGTCGGCGATCGGTCCCGACAGCAGCGTGAAGATGCCGAAGAACACGACGCCGATGATCTGCATGATGACGAAGTCGGTGTAGCCGAAGCCGAGGCCGGGGTAGAACTGCGCCGCGAACGCCGTCGCGTCGAAGGTCTTGCCCGCCGCCTCCGCCTGAGCCGCCGCCGCGGCGGACGCCACATCGACACTCGCGGCCTTCGTGCCGTACGACAGCGTGAAGTTCGTCATCAGGTAGAACAGCACGTACGTCGCCAGCATGATGAACGTGCCGAGGATGAGCTCCTTCCAGTGGTGCCGGATGACGACGCCGAGCGGGAACTTGCGGATCGCACCCTTCTGCTCCGCCTTCGCGAACGTCTCGGACTCGACGAGGCGCAGCCGCACCCACAGGCCGATGATGACCATGACGGCCGAGAAGAGGAACGGCACCCGCCAGCCCCACGCGAGGAACGCCTCCGAGCGCTGGGCCGCCCCGTCGGGGTGCGGCAGCAGGAAGTTGATGCCGAGGAAGATGCCGTTGGCGATGATGAAGCCCAGCGGGGCGCCGAGCTGCGGGAAGGTGCCGTACCACGCCCGCTTGCCCGCGGGCGCGTTCTCGGTGGCGACGAGCGCCGCCCCCGACCACTCGCCGCCGAGGGCGAAGCCCTGCGCGAGGCGGAGGATGAGGAGGAGGAGTGCCGCCCACCAGCCGATGTCGTTGTAGGTGGGGAGGCAGCCGATGAGGAACGTCGCGATCCCCATGACGAGGAGGGATGCCACGAGCGTGGCCTTGCGGCCGAACCGGTCGCCGAAGTGGCCGAACACGATGGCGCCGAGGGGTCGCGCGATCATGGCCGCGCCGAACACGCCGAACGAGGCGAGGAGCGCCGTCGTGTCGTTGCCGGTGGGGAAGAAGAGGACGGGGAAGACGAGCACGGCCGCCGTCGCGTAGACGTAGAAGTCGTAGAACTCGATCGTGGTGCCGACGAGGCTCGCGGTGATGACGCGCGAGCGCGGATTGACGGGACCGAGGGATGCGGGAGCCGATGTGGTGAGTGTGCGTGACATGAGGAACCTGGTGTCGTGACGGAAGTGACGGGTCCTCGTGGGACGCACCGGTGGCGGGCGCCCGGAGCAGGGGTGACGCAGCGGGCGGCTCGACGCTGGGTCACCGGATGCCGCGGCGGAGTCGCCGGGCAGACGTTTTCCGAGTTTACCGGCGCATGAAGAAGGCGGGCCCGGATGGGCCCGCCTTGTTCGTGCTGTGTGGGTCGGGGTCAGCGCCAGAGCACCGCGATCGCCGCGTTGGCGAAGGTGAGGATGCCGATCGACCAGAAGATCGCGGGGGGCACGGAGCCCGTCTTCTTCTGGCGGCCCATGCCGATTCCCAGCAGCGCGCCGATGACGAGCAGGATGACGAGCTTGACGCCGATCTTGACGTAGTTGAGCTCGTAGTCGATGCCCCACGGGGCGGCGAGGATGAGGCCGGCGACACCCGCGATCGCGAGGCCCCACTCCATGAGACGAGTGACCTGACGGCGTCGGCTGACGAGCTCGACGACCCATGCGCCGAACAGGATCGCGAAACCGGTGAGGTGGACGAGCAGGACGACATGGCGCAGGATTTCCATGCGCCCAGGCTACCTTATGTAATGCTGAAGGTCAGAACCCCGCGGGACGCCGACGGGCCTCCCGCAGTTCCCGGAGGACCAGCGCCGTGCGGATGGCGGCATCCGCCGCCTCGGCGCCCTTGTCCTCCTTCGAGCCGGGCAGACCCGCCCGGTCGATCCCCTGCTGCTCGTCGTCGAGGGTGAGCACGCCGAAGCCGACCGGCTTGCCCGTGTCGAGCGCGACGCGCGTGAGTCCGTCGGTCGCGGCGTTGGACACGAAGTCGAAGTGCGGCGTGCCGCCGCGGATGATGACGCCGAGCGCCACGACGGCGTCGGCGCCGGCATCCAGTGCCGCCTTCGCCGCCACGGGGAGCTCGAACGACCCGGGCACGCGCACGAGCCGCCAGTCCGCTCCCGCCGCCTCGAGCGTCCGCTCGGCGCCGGCGATGAGGCCGTCGGTGATGACGTCGTGCCAGGTGCCCGCGATCACGACGATGTCGAGCCCCGTGGCATCCGTTCCGCCGACGATGGGTGCGCCTTTGCCGCTCATGCGGTTGCTCCTCCGGTCAGGTGCGACTCCTTCATCTGGGCGAGAGCCTCGCTGAGCTCCTGCTCGTCGATGATGTGGCCCATGCGGTCGCGCTTGGTGGCCAGGTACTGGTGATTGTTCGGGCCGACGCCCACGAGGAGCGGCACCTGCTCGACGATGTCGAGCCCGAGCTCGCGGAGCTGGTTCACCTTGTCGGAGTTGTTCGTGAGCAGGCGCACCTTGTCCACGCCGAGATCCGCGAGGATACCGGCCGCCGCCGCGTAGTCGCGCGCGTCGGCCGGAAGGCCGAGGGCGAGGTTGGCGTCGACCGTGTCGAGGCCGCGCTCCTGCAGGCTGTACGCGCGCAGCTTGTTGATGAGGCCGATGCCGCGACCCTCGTGACCGCGCATGTAGATGACGACGCCGCCGTCCTGCTCGATCGCGTCGAGGGCGGCCTCGAGCTGGGGGCCGCACTCGCACTTGAGCGAGCCGAACGCCTCGCCCGTCAGGCACTCGGAGTGCACGCGCACGAGCGGCGCCTCCTCGGCGAGCTCGCCCGAGACGATCGCGACGTGGTCGGTGCCGGTCATGCGGTCCTTGTAGGCGAGAAGCCGGAACTGCCCGTGCGAGGTCGGCACGTTCGCCTCGGCGCGCAGGCTGACGCGGCGCTTGTGCGCGGCATTCGCAGGGGCCTCGAGCGGCTCGTTCTCCTCGAGGTAGGCGATGAGCTGCTCGATCGTGATGACGGGCACGCCGTCACGCTTGCCGAGCTCGATCAGCCCGGGCAGGCGCATCATCGACCCGTCCTCGGCGACGATCTCGGCGATCGCGCCGACCGGCTTGAGCCCCGCCAGGCGCGTGAGCTCGACAGCGGCCTCGGTGTGGCCTCCGCGCTCGCGCACGCCGCCGTCGACGGCCCGCAGCGGAAGGATGTGGCCGGGACGGATGACGCTCGTCGGCGTGGAGTCGGGGTCGGCGAGCACGTTGAGGGTGTGCGCGCGGTCGGAGGCGCTGATCCCGGTCGACTGGCGGTCGGCGGCGTCGACGCTCACGGTGTAGGCCGTGCCGCGGGCGTCCTCGTTGACCGCGACCATCGGCGGCAGGTCGAGACGGTCGGCCCACTCGGCGGGCATGGGCGCGCAGATGAAGCCGCTCGACCAGCGGACCGTCCAGGCCACCCACTCGGGCGTCGCGAGCTCGGCCGAGAGGACGACGTCGCCCTCGTTCTCGCGGTTCTCGTCGTCGGCGACGATGACGGGGCGGCCCTGGCGCAGGGACTCCAGGGCGTCGGGGATCGTGGAAAGGCTCATCGGGAGCCTCCTTCCGTTGCCGCGGCGGGTGCCACGGGGTCAGTCGATGCGGGGAGGCCGAAGGCGACCAGGCGCTGCACGTGCCGCGCGAGGATGTCGGTCTCGAGGTTGACGTCGTCGCCGGCGCCGCGGGCGCCGAGGGTCGTCGCTTCGAGGGTCTCGGGGATCAGCGACACCTCGAACCAGTGCGGAGACGCCGCCGCCGTCGAGGCCGGAGAGACGGCGCTGACGGTGAGCGAGACGCCGTCGACGGCGATCGAGCCCTTGTCGACGACGAGCGGTGCGAGGTGGGCGGGGAGGCCGATGCGGAGCACGCGCCACTCGGCGCCGCGTCGCACCTCGAGCACTTCGCCCGTGCCGTCGATATGCCCCTGCACGATGTGCCCGCCGAGGCGACCGTGCGCCTGCGTCGCGCGTTCGACGTTGACGGCGCGGCCCGCGGCGACGCCCGCGAGCGTCGACATGTCGAGCGTCTGCTTCATGACGTCGGCCGTGAACCAGTCGTCGCCCTGGTCGACGACCGTCAGGCAGACGCCGCTGATCGAGATGGAGTCGCCGTGCCCGGCATCCGATACGGCCTTCGGCGCGCGCACCGTCAGCCGGACGCCGTCACCCGACGGCGCCACCTCGGTCACTTCGCCGATCTCCTCGACGATGCCCGTGAACATCACTCGTCTCCTTCTTCGTGGTGCTTCGTGCTCTGCCCGGGGGAGCCTGCCGCCGTGACGGCGTGCGCACTCCGGCTGGGCGTGGCGACGATGAGCAGGTCATCGCCGAGTCGCTCGATCGCGGCGACCTGGAGGCGCCGGCCCTCATCGATCGAGGCGACGCCGATGTCGCCGAGGGCGAGGCGGTCGCCGCCGAGCAGCACCGGTGCGACGTATGCCAGCACCTCGTCGGCGAGACCCTCGCGAACGAACGCGCTCGCGATCGTGGGGCCGCCCTCGACGAACACGCTCTGGATGCCGCGCTCGCGCAGATCGGCGAGGGCCGCGCGCAGGTCGTCGCCCGAATACTGGAGGAAGGGGAGGGGATGCCGCCGCACGGCCGCGTCCTCGGGCACCCCCCGCACACCGAGCACGACCGGGACAGGCTGATGAGGCAGCAGTGCGCCCTCGGCATCGCGGGCCGTCAGCGCGGGATCGTCGGCGAGCACGGTGCCGGTGCCGGCCACGATGGCGTCGGCCCGTGCGCGGCGCCGGTGCACGTCGGCGCGCGCTTCGGGTCCGGTGATCCACTGACTCGTGCCGTCGGCCGCCGCCGCCCGCCCGTCGAGGCTCTGCGCCCATTTGACGGTGACATGCGGACGGCCGAGGCTCTGCACGGTCAGCCAGGACTCGAGCAGTCGCCGCCCCTCGTCGCCGAGCAGGCCGCGCTCCACGTCGACGCCCGCCTGGCGCAGCTTGTCCCCGCCGCCCGACGAATGGTCGCCCGGGTCGTCGACGGCGTACACGACCCGCGCGACGCCGGCGGCGATGAGCGCATCGGCGCAGGGACCGGTGCGACCGGTGTGGTTGCAGGGCTCCAGGGTCACGACCGCGGTCGCGCCGCGCGCGGCTCCCGGGGCGAGCTTCGAGAGCGCGTCGACTTCGGCGTGGGGCGTGCTCGCCCCTCGGTGCCACCCCTCGGCCAGGACGTCTCCGGCGGTCGACAGCAGCACTGCGCCCACCTGCGGGTTGATGCCGCGGGGACCGTTGCGCGCGATGGCGAGTGCGCGCCGCATGGCGCGCTCTTCCGCGTCGTTCACCGTCATCCGTCTTCCTGCCTGCCTCACGAGAGAACCGGGGCAGGGGAAGCGGGTGCGCACAACGCGACGCCCGTGCTGCCTCCCATCCGGACTCGCAGCGCTTGCGCACTGCATCACCGTCGGTCCCGGAATTCCACCGGATCGGCCTCGGCCCGCTCCCTGGGGGAGCGGATGCCTCGGCTCGCGGACTGTCACCGCCGGTTCGGATTCTCACCGACCCCGGAGCACGTCGATGCTCTGAGTGTAGTCAACGCGGCATCCGTCGATTCATTCCTTGACATGGAACGACTCACGGTGGGGTTCACTCGAGGAGCGCGCGCGCTGTCGCCTCGTCGACCAGCAGGTCGGTGGCCGTGCGCGCCTCGAGCGCGCCTCGCAGGCTCGCGAGCTTCGAGACCCCCGAGACGATGCACAGACGCCGCGGCACGCGACGCAGGAGCTCGAGGGTCGGGCCCGTCGCACGATCGTTCAGCGCGATGCCGTCGCTCGACCCGTCGGCCCGGAAGAAGACCGTCGCGATGTCGCCCACGACGCCCTCCTCGCTGAGCTCATCGAGCTCGTCGGCCTCGAGGTAGCCGCCGCTGTACACGTGACTCGGCACCCGCGACCCCGCCGACCCCGTGCTGAAGACGACGAGGTCCATGCTCGCCTGCATGTCGAGGATCCGCCGAGTGCTGCGCTCCCGCCACATGCCCTCCTTCGTCTGCGGGTCGTCGAAGAAGGCCGGCACGGGGAACTGCTGGGCGCTCGCCTCGTAGGCGGCGGCGAAGCGGCTCAGGATCTCGCTGGCGTACAGGATGCCGGTCGTCTGGGTGTTGCCGGACCCGTTGAGCTGCACGAATGTCGTGCCACGGACGGCTTTCGGCACGAGATGCCGGCTCACGGCCTCGGTCGTCGACCCCCACGCGACCCCGATCGTCATGTCGTCGTGCACGAGCTCGAGCAGTGCGTGGCCGGCGGCGACCGCGACGCGCTGCAGCCGATCGACCTCCGTCGTGTCGTCGGGCACCGGCACGACCTGCGCCGTGACGCCGTAGCGGTCGGCGAGCCGCTCCTCGAGTCGCTGGGGTGCGGCGAACGGCGACCGGATGCGGATGTCGACGATCCCGGTCGACCGCGCGTAGGTGAGCAGTCGCGACACGGTGGAGCGCGACGTGTCGAGCTCGTGGGCGATCGCGTCCATGGTGCGGTCCTGCACGTAGTAGAGGTGCGCCGCCGTGAGGGCGCGACCGATCATGCGCGCGTCGTTGAGCTGGTCCACCCACCCATCGTGCACGTATGTGCAGATGGCCTGCAAGTACTTCCAGCGGTGCGATGATGGGGGCAGGCCACGAGAGAGGACAGGGATCGATGACCACGTCGACTTCGCCGCGGGGGACGGATGCCCTCGCGCAGCGTCCGTACGCCGACGTCCTCATCGTCGGGGGCGGCATCAACGGCCTCGCGACGTTCCGCGACCTCGCGCTGCAGGGCGTCGACGTCGCCCTCGTCGAGCGGGGCGACTTCGTCAGCGGCGCGTCCGCCGCGTCGTCGCACATGATCCACGGCGGCATCCGGTATCTCGAGAACGGCGAGTTCCGTCTCGTCTCCGAGGCCGTCACGGAGCGCAACGCCCTCCTGCGCATCGCCCCGCACTACGTGCGTCCGCTGCAGACAACGATCCCCATCTACACGACCTTCTCGGGCGTGCTGAGCGCGCCGCTGCGGTTCCTCCGTCACGGCGGCGGCAGGCCGCGCGAGCGCGGCGCCGCCCTCATCAAGGTCGGGCTCGTCATCTACGACTCGTTCTCGCGCGGCGGCGGGCGGGTGCCGCGGCACGAGTTCCACGGGAGGAAGCGCTCGCTCGAAGAGCTGCCTCAGCTCAACCCGAACATCAAGTACACGGCGACCTACTGGGATGCCTCGCTCCACGACCCCGAGCGCCTCGCGCTCGACGTGCTCCGCGACGGCCTCGCGGCGGGCCGTGACCACGCCCGGGCGGTCAACTACACGGCGGCGGCGCGCGTCGAGGACGGCAAGGTCGTGCTGCGCGACCTCGAGACAGGTGCGGAGACGCCGTTCGCGGCATCCGTCGTCGTCAACGCATCGGGCCCGTGGACCGACCTCACGAACGCGGCCATCGACCACCCGACCTCGTACATGGGCGGCACGAAGGGCTCGCACATCGTGCTCGACAACCCGGAGCTGCTCGAGGCGACCGGCGGCCGCGAGCTGTTCTTCGAGCACAGCGACGGGCGCATCGTGCTGATCTACCCGCTGAAGGGCCGCGTGCTCGTCGGCACGACCGACCTCGAGCACGACATGGCCGACCCGATCGTGTGCACCGAGGAGGAGGTCGACTACTTCCTCGAGCTCATCGCCAACGTCCTCCCCGAGGTCGCCGTCGACCGCTCGCAGATCGTCTACCGGTTCTCGGGCGTGCGGCCGCTTCCGGGTCACGGCGACGTCGCTCCCGGCTTCGTGTCGCGCGACTACCGCGTCGAGTCGGCGCCGCTGAAGGGCACCGCCGACACGACGGTGCTGAGCCTCGTCGGCGGCAAGTGGACGACGTTCCGCGCGTCGGCGGAGCACCTCGCCGACCGCGTGCTCGAGCACCTCTCCCGGCAGCGGGTGCGCTCCACCCGTGGCCTCTCGATCGGCGGCGGACGCGGCTACCCGATGACCGAGCGCACGCGCAAGCAGTGGCTCGCCACGCACGAAGGCGGCTACGGACTCGAGCGCGCGGAGGTGCTGCTCGACCGATACGGCACCGTCGCGGCCGACGTCATCGAGGCCATCGCCATCGACGACGACGACGAGCCCCTGCGCACCCTCCCCACCTATTCGACGGGCGAGCTGCGCCACCTCGCCCGCACGGAGGCCGTCGTCCATCTCGACGACATGCTGATGCGGCGGACGAGCATCGCCTTCACCGGAGCGGTCACCGCGGAGTCGGCGGCCGAGGTCGCCGAGGCGATCGCGCCCGTCCTGGGCTGGAGCGTCGAGAAGCGGCGGCTCGAGGTCGAGCGCGGGCTCGCGCGCGTGCACGCCGCCGATCCGGCGTGGCCGGCTGCGGCATCCGCATCCATCCCGACATCGCGATGAGGGGTCGGTCGTCCGGCCGTTCCCGGGCGTCCGCCCGCGCGTCGCGGTAGCCTGACCCGAACCGGCGCTCGCGCCGGACCACCGTTCCGGCGCCCACCGCCGCGACGACCGACTCCGGCGCGGCGCGCCGGACCATCGACTCCGGCACCGCACCGGAAACCCGCTCGACGAAGAGGAGGCGACGTGGCCGACCACGTGCTGGCGATCGATCAGGGCACGACCTCGACCCGTGCCATCGTGTTCGACGCGAAGGGGTCCGTCGTCTCGACGGCTCAGCGTGAGCACGCGCAGATCTTCCCGCGGGCCGGCTGGGTCGAGCACGATCCCGTGGAGATCTGGACCAACACGGAGTGGGTCCTGTCATCGGCGCTCTCGCAGGCGCGGATCGGCGCGGGCGACCTCGCCGGCATCGGCGTCACCAACCAGCGCGAAACGGCGATCGTCTGGGACCGCCGCTCCGGCCGGCCTGTCGCCAACGCGATCGTCTGGCAGGACACCCGCACGCAGCAGCGCATCGACCGTCTCGCCGCCGACGGCGGCACCGACCGCTTCGCCGCGCAGACGGGCCTGCCGCTCGCGACCTACTTCTCCGCCTCGAAGGTGCAGTGGATCCTCGAGAACGTCTCCGGCGCCCGCGAAGCGGCGGAATCCGGCGACCTCCTGTTCGGCACCCCCGACACGTGGGTCGTCTGGAACCTCACCGGCGGAATCCGGGGCGGCATCCACGTCACCGACGTCACCAACGCGAGCCGCACGCTGCTCATGGACCTCCACACCCTCGACTGGGACGACGATCTCCTCGCGCTGTGGGGCATCCCCCGCGCGATGATGCCGGAGATCCGTTCGTCGTCCGAGGTGCTCGGCGACACCCAGCTGCCCGGCTACGCGAGCGGCGCGCCCATCGCGGGCATCCTCGGCGACCAGCAGGCGGCGACGTTCGGTCAGGCCGCGTTCGACGCGGGGGAGTCGAAGAACACCTATGGCACCGGCAACTTCCTCCTCGTGGGCACCGGGACCGAGATCGTGCGCTCGCAGCACGGGCTCATCACGACGGTCGCGTACCGGTGCGGCGACGAGCCGGCCCGGTACGCTCTCGAGGGCTCGATCGCGGTGACGGGGTCGCTCGTGCAGTGGCTGCGCGACAACCTCGGCATCATCGAGCGGTCGGAGGACGTCGAGACGCTCGCGAAGACGGTCGACGACTCGGGCGGGGCATACTTCGTACCGGCGTTCTCGGGTCTGTTCGCTCCGTACTGGCGTCCGGACGCGCGGGGAGCCCTGGTCGGGATGACGCGCTTCGTCAATCGCGGGCACATCGCCCGCGCGGCTCTCGAGTCGACGGCGTTCCAGACGCGGGACGTGCTCGACGCCGTCGTGGGCGACACGGGCCGCGCCGTGACGGAGCTGCGCGTCGACGGCGGAATGACGCGCAACGCGCTGCTCATGCAGTTCCAGGCCGACGTCCTCGGGCTGCCGGTCGTCCGCCCCGAGGTCGTCGAGACGACGGCGCTCGGCGCCGCCTACGCCGCCGGTCTCGCGACCGGAGTGTGGAGCACGACCGATGAGCTGCGCGCGCACTGGCGCGAAGACGCGCGCTTCGAGCCGGCGATGGACGAGGACGAGCGCGAGCGGCGCTACCGCATGTGGCGCAAGGCCGTGTCGAAGTCTCTCGACTGGGTCGACGACGACGCCCGCATCCTGGCCGGCACGATGGCGTCGTGACCGCTATTTGAGCAGGCGCGACAGCCGGCGGTCGGCGAGGATCTTGCCGCCCGTCTGGCACGTCGGGCAGTACTCCAGCGAGTTGTCCGCGAAGAAGACGCTGCGCACCGTGTCGCCGCACACGGGACACGCCTCGCCGCGCCGCCCGTGCACCTGCATCCCGCGCCGTTTGGCGTCCTTCAGTTCGGCAGGAGGCTTTCCGGATGCCTCGCCCAGCGCCTCGGCGAGAGTCTCCGTCATCGCCGCGTAGAGCCGGTCGATGTCCTCGGGTGCGAGCGATGAGGCGAGCGCGTACGGCGACATCTTCGCCGCATGCAGGATCTCGTCGGAGTAGGCGTTGCCGACGCCCGCGATGATCGCCTGGTCGC
Source organism: Microbacterium sp. AZCO (assembly GCF_039614715.1). GTDB lineage: Bacteria > Actinomycetota > Actinomycetes > Actinomycetales > Microbacteriaceae > Microbacterium. Next base: position 341,459 of record NZ_CP154857.1, read on the forward strand.
GCAGCACGCCTTTGATCTGCGTGCGCCGCCCCGCGAGGAGTCCCGCGAAGGTGTCGCGGTCGAAGCCCGGATCGAGGGGGTCCGGTCCGAGCCGCGCGATGCCCGGAACGTCGCCCGGCTCCCGCGCGACGTAGACCGCCAGCGACTTCTTCGTGCCGGCCTCGGTCAGGTCGAACCCGGAGCCGTCGCTCAGACCGACGCGCAGCGCGATCGGCGTCTTGCCGGGCTTGATGATCGTCGTCGGCAGCTGGTCGTACCACCGCAGCCAGCCCGCCTTCGCGAGGTGGAACACGAGATGGGGGCCCGTTGTGGAGAGGTCGAGGAACTTGCCGTGCCGCGCGGCGCCGGTGATCTCCGCGCCCTGAAGCGCCTGGACGGGCGGGTCGTACGTCTTGAGCGCCGCGATGTTCGCGACCGAGACGCGCGTGATGGTCAGGCCCGTCACGCGGTCGCGCAGGAAGTCGACGAGCCCCTGCACCTCAGGCATCTCGGGCATGCGCCCATCCTGGCACGGCCCGCCGACGCCGGGGCCGGGGTTGCGGTCAGGACTCCAGCACCGGCCAGGCCTGCGGCGAGCGGTCGTCGCGGGGGAGCAGGCCGCCGATCCAGCTGTCGGCGCGGACGCCGGCGCCGTTTCGGAGCGCGTCTCGAAGGGTGCCCTCGTACCGGAACCCGAGCGAGCGGGCGACCCGGGCCGACGGCACGTTGCCGACCGCGGCCCGCCATTCGATCCGCTGCCGATCGAGGCCCTCGGGCGAGAAGCCCCAGTCGACGACGGCCCTCGCAGCCTCCGTCATGACGCCGCGACCGCGTGCGGCGGGCGCGGTCCAGTAGCCGAGCTCGGCCTGACCGGCGGCCGGCCGGTACAGGCCGACCATCGCCGCGAGGGTGCCCGCGTCGCGCACGACCCACGAGAACTCGACGCCCTCGGCCCAGCCCTTGGCGACCCGCACGACGAACTCCTCCGCGTGCCTCAGCTCGTACGGCGACGGGACCGTCGTGTAGCGCTGGATGCCGGCATCCTGGCACGCCGCGTAGATCGCGTCGATGTCGCCCTCGTCGGGAAGGGTCAGCTCCAGGCGCGCCGTGCGCAGCGTGACGGGCTCCATCACGCGCGGCGGAGCAGGCCGACCTTGTCGTACACGTCGGAGAGCGTCGCGCGCGCGACCTCATCGGCCTTCGCCGCGTTCACGGCGAGCAGGCGGTCGAGCTCGGCGGGGTCGTCGAGCAGGTCGAGCGCGCGCTGGCGCACGGGACCGAACTCGTTCACGACGACCTCGGCGAGGCCCTTCTTGAAGTCGCCGTAGCCGCGGCCCGCGTACTCGTCCTCGATGGCCGGGATCTGGCGTCCCGTGAGGGCGGCGTAGATGACGAGGAGGTTCGAGACCCCGGGCTTGTGCTCGCGGTCGTAGCGCACCGAGCCGTCGCTGTCGGTCACGGCGCGCATGACCTTCTTCGCCGACACCGCGGGGTCGTCGAGGAGCCACAGCACACCGGCATCCGATTCCGCCGACTTCGACATCTTCGAGGTCGGGTTCTGGAGGTCGTAGATGCGGGCCGTCTCCTGCTGGATGACCGGCATCGGGACGGTGAAGGTCGTGCCGTAGCGGCTGTTGAACCGCTCGGCGAGGTCGCGCGTCAGCTCGACGTGCTGCTTCTGGTCGTCGCCGACGGGGACGATGTCGGTCTGGTAGAGCAGGATGTCGGCCGCCATGAGCACGGGATACGTGAAGAGCCCGACCGACGTCGCGTCCGCGCCGTAGCGCTGCGACTTGTCCTTGAACTGCGTCATGCGCCCGGCCTCGCCGAAGCCCGTGACCGTCGAGAGGATCCAGGCGAGCTCGGCGTGCGCCGGCACGTGCGACTGCACGTAGAGCGTCGACTTCGACGGCTCGATGCCCGCGGCGATGTACTGCGCGGCCGTGCGGCGCGTCTTCTCGCGCAGCTCGGCGGGGTCGTTCGGCTGCGTCAGCGCGTGCAGGTCGACCACCGAGAAGAAGGCGTCGTACGTCTCCTGCAGGTCGCGCCACTGCATGAGCGCCCCGATGTAGTTGCCGATCTGGAGCGAGTCGGCGGAGGGCTGCATGCCGGAGTAGAGGCGCGGTTTCGTCACCGATCAATCCTATTCACGATGGATGCCTCGCCCCGCCGCCGTCCGCCGGCGTGAGCGTCAGCCGACGGCGTGAGGGTCAGCCGAGGGCGTGAGCGTCAGCCGACGGCGTGAGCGTCAGCCGACGGCGTAGTCGGCGACGACGGGCGCGTGGTCGCTCCACCGGGTGTCCCACGAGGGAGCGCGCACGACGCGGTAGTCGCTCACGAGCGCCGCGAGGTCGGGCGTCGCGAGGTGGTAGTCGATGCGCCAGCCGGTGTCGTTGTCGAAGGCCTTGCCGCGGTTGGACCACCACGTGTAGGGCCCGTCGACCTCGCCGTGGTAGCGGCGGCCGATGTCGACCCAGCCGAGTCCCGGGCCGACGGAGCCGTCGACCCCGGTCACCTCGGCGCCGTCGGCCCCGAGGAAGCGGTCGAAGTAGGCGCGCTCGCGGGGCAGGAACCCGGCCTTCTTGACGTTGCCCTTCCAGTTGCGGATGTCGAGCTCGCGGTGCCCGACGTTGAGGTCGCCCATGATGACGCTGAGCGGCCGCTCCGCGCGGAGGAGCGGCATCCGCTTCTCCATCGCGTCGAGGAAGACCCACTTGGCCTCCTGCCGCGGGGTGCCCACTTCGCCCGACGGCACGTAGGCGCTCACGGTGGTGAGCGTCGTGCCGTCGACGTCGAAGTCGGCCTCGATCCAGCGGCCCGCCGAGTCGAGCGTCTCGTCGTCGCTCAGCACGCGGCGCACCTCGACCGATCCGGCGCGCGACGCGATGGCGACGCCGGCGCGCCCCTTCGCGAGCGCCTCGTCGTTGACGAGCTCCCACCCCGGCAGCGATGCCGCGAGCTCGTCGACGGTCGCCCGCACCTCCTGCAGAGCGAGGATGTCGACGTCGGCCTGCTCGAGCCAGGGGATCATCCCCTTGCGGGTGGCGGCACGGATGCCGTTGACGTTGACGGAGGCGATGCGGACGCGGCGTGGCACGGGGGCCAGCCTAGCCGCGGCCCCCGACACCCGAGCCGGTCACTCCAGGATCGTCCCGCGGAGCTTGGGCAGCGGGGGAGGCGCGACCGATTCCACGTGCTGCAGCTCGTCCACGGCGTCCCGCACGGCCCGGTCGGCGGCCCACTTGCGATACCAGGGCGCCTGCTCGGCGGCGAGCTTCGCGGTGCGCAGCCGCACCTGCGCGGCGACCAGGAGCGCCTGGTGCTCCCGGATCAGTCGTTCGGCATCGGACAGCGGAAGGAGCGGCACGTCGTTGTCGTCGGCCGACACCGCGACCCACGCCGCGGCGACGAGCATGATGACGCCGATGATGCGGAACCAGAGGAGCAGGCCGACGAAGATCGCGAACGCCGCGAGCAGCGTGTTCGAGGGCGTGTACGCGAACAGCCACGCCGTGAAGAGCTGCAGGACGGTGATCGCGCTGCCGCCGAGCAGCGCCCCGGGCCAGATCCGCCGCCACGCGAGCTTCGTCCCGGTGAGGAACCTGATGAGACCGGCGAGGGCGGCGGTGTAGACGACGAAGGAGATCGCCACGGTGCTGATGCGCAGTGTCGCTTCGTACCACCCGGATGGCGGCGTGAGGTCGAGCAGTGAGACCAGGAAGTTGAGCGCGTATGTTCCGAACGAGGTGAGCGCGAACCCCACGAGAAGGGCGAGGGCGAAGAACAGTGCCCCGACCAGGTCGCGCGCCTTGAGGAAGAAGTAGCTGCGCAGGTCGGGCGGCAGCCCGAAGATGTCCCGCATCGCTCGCCGGGCGAACGTCACGAAGCCGATGGCGGTCCAGATCAGGGTTCCGAGCGCGATGACACCCGTGACTCCGAGGGCGGCTGCGCTGCTGGTGGCGATCTCGGTGACCTGGTCGGGTGTGAAGAGTCCGCCCTCGTCGGCGATGAGGCCCGGGATGTACGTGTTGATCAGCTGGATGAGAGCCTGGATCGCCTCGGGGCTCGCCCCGAGCCAGAGCCCGATGGTGGCGAAGCCGACGTAGATGGCGGCGAAGCTCGCGAACAGCGCCTGATAGCTGACGCCGGCGGCGAGCAGGAACCCGTTGTGGTGGAGGAAGTGCATCCACACGCGGATGGGGAACCACCCCATCGTGCGCTGCGTGAATCCCCGTGCCTGCTCGATGCGCGGCTCGAAGCGCTCTCGAAGGGACGCCTGCGTCTGCTCCCAGCTGCGCCGGAGACCCTCCTCCTCCGCGGCCGCGGCGTCCGCGGCATCCTGCGCCCTGGGCGCGACGGAACGGGACGAGGCGGTCACGCGAAAAGACTAGCGAGAGTGGATGCCTGCGAGGCATCCACTCCCCGTCGTCAGGCCTTGCCGCGCAGAACGGCCTGCTTGACCTCGGCGATCGCCTTCGTGACCTCGATGCCGCGGGGGCACGCCTCGGTGCAGTTGAAGGTCGTGCGGCAGCGCCATACGCCCTCCTTGTCGTTGAGGATGTCGAGGCGCACCTCGGCGGCGTCGTCGCGCGAGTCGAAGATGAAGCGGTGCGCGTTGACGATCGCGGCGGGGCCGAAGTACTGGCCGTCGGTCCAGAACACGGGGCACGACGACGTGCACGCGGCGCAGAGGATGCACTTCGTGGTGTCGTCGAAGACCTCGCGGTCGACGATCGACTGGATGCGCTCCTTGCCCGGTGCGGGCGTCGAGTTCGCGATCAGGAAGGGCTGCACCTCGCGGTACGAGGCGAAGAAGGGCTCCATGTCGACGATGAGGTCCTTCTCGAGCGGCAGGCCCTTGATCGCCTCGACGTAGATCGGCTGCGAGATGTCGAGATCCTTGATGAGGGTCTTGCACGCGAGCCGGTTGCGGCCGTTGATGCGCATCGCGTCCGAGCCGCAGATGCCGTGGGCGCACGACCGGCGGAAGGACAGCGAGCCGTCGACCTCCCACTTGATCTTGTGCAGCGCGTCGAGCACACGGTCGGTCGAGTAGAGCTCGACGTCGTAGTCGACCCAGCGGGGCTCCTCGTCGACCTCGGGGTCGAAGCGACGGATGATGAACGTGACGAGGTAGGACTGGATGCCGGTGTCGGCGGCGGCCTCTTCGGCCTCCGCCGGGGCGTCTGCGTCGGTGCGCTCGATGATGTCGGTCGCGGACGTCGCCATGCTCAGTACTTCCTCTCCAACGGCGGGTAGCGCAACTCGCCGTCCGCGTTCTTCGTGAAGACGACGGGCTTCCAGTCGAGCCGGATGTGGTCTTCGGCGTTCGACGAGTGCGGGTCGCCCGACAGGTAGGCCATCGTGTGCTGCAGGTAGTTCTCGTCGTCGCGCTTGGGGAAGTCGTCGCGCATGTGGCCGCCGCGGCTCTCCTTGCGGTTCTTCGCGGTCACGACGACGACCTCGGCGAGGTCGAGCAGGAATCCGAGCTCGACGGCCTCGAGCAGGTCGGTGTTGTACCGCTTGCCCTTGTCGTCGACGTGCACGTTCTTGTAGCGGGCACGAAGGTCCTCGATCGTGCCGAGCACGTCGGTGAGCGACTCGTCGGTGCGGAACACCTGGGCCTTGCGGTCCATCTCGTCCTGCAGCGTCTTGCGGAGCACGGCGACGCGCTCGGTGCCCGCGTTCTCGCGGAGGCCCTCGAGCATGTCGCGGACATCCTTCGCGGGATCCTCGGGGAGGGGCACGAAGTCGGCCGTCTGGACGTACTGGACCGCGTTGCGGCCGGCGCGCTTGCCGAAGACGTTGATGTCGAGGAGCGAGTTGGTGCCGAGGCGGTTGGAGCCGTGCACCGAGACGCACGCGCACTCGCCGGCCGCGTACAGGCCGGGGACGACCGTCGTGTTGTCGCTCAGCACCTCGGCGTTGTTGTTGGTCGGGATGCCGCCCATCGCGTAGTGCGCCGTCGGCATGACCGGCACGGGCTCGACGACGGGGTCGACGCCCAGGTACGTGCGCGCGAACTCGGTGATGTCGGGGAGCTTCGTCTCGAGCACCTCGGCGCCGAGGTGCGTGCAGTCCAGCAGCACGTAGTCGCGGTGCGGGCCGGCGCCGCGGCCCTCGGCGACCTCCTGCACCATGCAGCGGCTGACGATGTCGCGCGGCGCGAGGTCTTTGATGGTCGGCGCGTAGCGCTCCATGAAGCGCTCGCCCGTGACGTTGCGGAGGATCGCGCCCTCACCGCGGGCGCCCTCCGTGAGCAGGATGCCGAGCCCGGCGAGGCCGGTCGGGTGGAACTGGAAGAACTCCATGTCCTCGAGCGGCAGGCCCTTGCGCCACACGACGCCGACGCCGTCGCCCGTGAGCGTGTGGGCGTTGGAGGTCGTCTTGAAGATCTTGCCAAAGCCGCCGGTGGCGAAGATGACGGCCTTGGACTGGAAGACGTGCAGGTCGCCCGTCGCCAGCTCGTACGCCACGACGCCGGCGACCTGCGTGGCGCCCGCGGCATCCTGGACCGTCAGCAGGTCGAGCACGTAGAACTCGTTGAAGAAGTTGATGCCGAGCTTGACGCAGTTCTGGAAGAGCGTCTGCAGGATCATGTGGCCCGTGCGGTCGGCCGCGTAGCAGGCGCGACGGACCGGGGTCTTGCCGTGGTCGGCCGTGTGGCCGCCGAAGCGGCGCTGGTCGATCTTGCCCTCGGGCGTGCGGTTGAACGGCAGGCCCATGTTCTCGAGGTCGATGACGGCGTCGATCGCCTCCTTGGCGAGGATCTCGGCCGCGTCCTGGTCGACGAGATAGTCGCCGCCCTTGACGGTGTCGAAGGTGTGCCACTCCCAGGAGTCCTCTTCGACGTTCGCGAGGGCCGCCGCCATGCCGCCCTGCGCGGCACCCGTGTGCGAGCGCGTCGGGTACAGCTTCGTGATGACGGCCGTCCGGGCTCCGGGGCCGGCCTCGATCGCGGCGCGCATCCCGGCGCCGCCGGCGCCCACGATGACGATGTCGAACTGGTGGTAGTGGACGCCGTCCTTGACGTAGCTGTCGGCGTTGGTCTGGGTGCTCACGTGAAGGATGCTCTCGTCTCTGTCGTACTCGCGGCGGCGACGCTCAGCCGGCGACGCTCTGGCACATCTCCCAGAGGGAGCTGTCCTGAGTGACGCCGATGCAGGGGTCGAAGGTGAACACCACGAGGGTGCCGAGGAGGATGAGGAAGCCGGCCGCGAGCCAGAGCGCCCACACGAGGACCCGGCGGGCGCCGTTGTGCGTCACGTAGTCGTTGACGATCGTGCGCATGCCGTTCGCGCCGTGGATCAGCGCGAGCCACAGCATGATGACGTCCCACCACTGCCAGAACGGGGAGGCGTACTTGCCCGCGACGAATGCGAAGTCGATCTGGTGGATGCCGTCACCGGTCAGCAGGTTGACGAAGAGGTGCCCGAAGATGAGGACGACCAGCAGCACGCCCGAGGCGCGCATGTAGATCCAGCCCCACTTCTCGAGGTTCGGACCCTTGCGGCGCGGAGCGGCGATGGGGGAGCGCGGAGCGGCGACGGTGCTCATCAGTGACCCCCTCCCGTGGCTGCGAAGACGTTCATGAGGTGACGCGGCGCGAAGCCGAGCATCGTGACGGCCCACAGGCCCAGGACGCCCCACCACAGCTGCCGCTGATGACGTGTGGCCCAGGGCCAGAAGTCGACCAGGATGATGCGCAGGCCGTTGTAGGCGTGGTACGCGATGGCTGCGACGAGCACGACCTCGCCGAGACCCATGATCGGGTTCTTGTACGTGCCGATGACGGCGTTGTACGCCTCGGGCGACACCCGGACGAGCGCCGTGTCGAGCACGTGCACGAGCAGGAAGAAGAAGATCGCCACGCCCGTGATGCGGTGGAGGACCCACGACCACATGCCTTCGCGGCCGCGGTACAGCGTGCCTCGCGGCACTCTCGACGTGGTCTCTGCGACCGACGGTGTGACGCGTGCTGGTGCAGACACGGGCCGTCCTCCCTGACTCGAACACTGTGTGGAGGGGCGGGACTCTGCCCCTCGGGGAATGCCTCCCCTGCGTCACGCGGGCGCACCAGCATCCTATTCCCGTGATTCCGCGCGGGGGGATAAGGCGGTCCTAACTATCTCGACATCGAGATATCGAGAGGGCCGATGGATGCCGGACTTCACGTTCCCGACAACTCGCCGACATGCCCCCGCAACGCCCGTCGGTAGCCTGGGGAGCATGCCAGAGCCGATCAAGGACTTCTACGCCGTCATCCCCGCGGGCGGCATCGGCAGCCGGCTGTGGCCGCTGTCCCGGGCGGGCGCCCCCAAGTTCCTCCACGACCTGACGGGATCGGGGCAGACCCTCCTGCGCGACACGTGGGACCGCCTCGAGCCCATCGCGGGCCGCGACCGCATCGCGGTCGTCACCGGGCGGGCGCACCGCGCCGCCGTCGAGCGCGAGCTCCCCGGCGTGCCCGACAAGAACGTCTTCCTCGAGTCGGAGCCGCGCGACTCCGCGGCCGCGATCGGCCTCGCCGCGGCGATCCTCGCCCGCCGCGAGCCCGACGTCATCATCGGCTCGTTCGCCGCCGACCACGTCATCCGGGGCACGCAGGTCTTCGACTGGGCCGTCCGGCAGGCGGTCGCGACGGCGCGCGAGGGCTACATCTGCACGATCGGCATCCCGCCCGTCGAGCCGTCGGTGGGCTTCGGCTACATCAAGAAGTCCGGCGAGATCGTCGTCGAGGGCGCTCCCGAGGCCGCGCTCGTGGAGCGCTTCGTCGAGAAGCCCGACCTGGAGACCGCCAAGGAGTACTACGCCGACCGCTCCTACCTGTGGAATGCGGGCATGTTCATCACGCGCGCCGACGTGCTGCTCGCCGAGCTCGAGCGCAACCAGCCCGAGCTGCACGCCGGACTCCTCGAGCTCGCCGAGGCGTGGGACGACCGCGACGCCCGCGGGCCGGTCGTCGACCGCGTGTGGCCCCGTCTGACCAAGATCGCGATCGACTACGCCGTCGCCGAGCCCGCCGCCGACCGCGGCCGCCTCGCCGTCATCCCGGGGCACTTCGACTGGGACGACGTCGGCGACTTCGCGAGCCTCGCCAAGCTCAACTCGCGCGGGCGCAACGACCTCGCGATCCTCGGCGAGAACGCGCGCATCCTCGCCGACGCCTCGAGCGGCATCGTCGTGAGCCAGACCACCCGGGTCATCAGCGTCATCGGCGTCAAGGACATCGTGATCGTCGACACGGAGGACGCCCTCCTCGTCACGACGAGCGAGCACGCGCAGCGCGTGAAGGGCGTCGTCGACGCCCTCAAGGTCAACGGCCGGGGCGACGTGCTCTGAACCGGTCGCGGGTGAGCCGGAGTCGCACAAAGTGCGGCATCCGGTTCCCTGCGTGTTGCGTCTTTGTAACCATTCGCGCCCATGAGCGGTGCAAGGATGCAAGTCCCCGGTCACAGTAGGTAACTTCTGTTCTGCACCCGCGAGGTACGCGGGTGGGGAACCCGCGAGGTCCGCGGGTCATCTTCCGTGGGAGGCAGACTTGACCATTTCCACCCGAACGCGACTGCTCGGCGGACTCGTCGCCGCCGGCCTCGTCGTCGCCCTCGCGGGCTGCGCATCCGCGCCCGAGGAGTCGGAGTCGAGCGGTGCCGCCACCGGCGCGGCCGTCGCCGGCTTCAAGCCCTGCATGGTCTCCGACGCGGGCGGCTTCGACGACAAGTCGTTCAACCAGCTCGGCTACGAGGGCCTGCAGAAGGCCGCTGAGGAGCTGGGCGTCGACTTCAAGGCCGTCGAGTCGAACTCCGAGACCGACTTCGCGCCGAACATCGACACGCTCGTCAACCAGAACTGCACGCTCATCATCACGGTCGGCTTCGCGCTCGCGCAGGCCGCGGGCGAGGCGGCCAAGGCCAACCCCGACATCGACTTCGTCTCGATCGACGACCCGGTCGACAACGACTTCGACGGCAAGACCGACTCGCCGAACATCAAGCCGATCATCTTCGACACCGCGCAGGCGGCGTTCATGGCCGGCTATGCGGCGTCGTCGTTCTCCGAGGCCAAGAAGGTCGGAACGTTCGGCGGCATGAACTTCCCGACGGTCTCGATCTTCATGGACGGCTTCGCCCAGGGCGTCGAGTACTGGAACAAGGAGAAGGGCGACAACGTCCAGGTCGTCGGCTGGAACCGCGACACGCAGGACGGCTCGTTCACGGGCGGCTTCGACGCCAACCAGGACGCCATCAACACGGCGCAGGGCATCGTCGACCAGGGCGTCGACGTGCTGCTCCCCGTCGGCGGTCCGATCTACCAGAGCGCCGCTTCGGTGATCCGCGGCTCCGGTCGTGACATCGCCCTCATCGGCGTCGACGCCGACGTGTACGAGACCGACCCGACCGTCGGCGACCTGCTGCTCACGTCGATCCGCAAGCTCATCGACGTCGGCGTCGAGGACGCCGTCATGGCCGCGGGCAAGGGCAACTTCGACGCGACGCCGTTCGTCGGCACGCTGAAGAACGACGGCGTGGGACTCGCTCCGTTCCACGACTTCGAGAGCAAGGTCTCGCCCGACCTCCAGGGTGAGCTCGACAAGATCAAGGCCGGCATCATCGACGGCTCCATCACGGTCGAGTCCTACCTCAACAAGTGATCCATCCCGTGTGGGGAGGTCGGTCCGCCGGCCTCCCCACACGCGTGTCCGAGGTTCGCCGAACCCGCGCCTGTCCGGTGCGCCGCCGCATCCCCTCTCACTAGGATCTGCCCTATGAAGCTCGAACTCCGCGGCATCACCAAGCGGTTCGGCACCCTCGTCGCCAACGACCACATCGACCTCGTCGTCGAGCCGGGCGAGATCCACTGCCTGCTCGGTGAGAACGGCGCGGGCAAGTCGACGCTGATGAACGTCCTCTACGGCCTGTACACGGCCGACGAGGGCGTCATCCTCCTCGACGACCACGTGCAGAACTTCCAGGGCCCGGGCGACGCGATGCACGCGGGCATCGGCATGGTGCACCAGCACTTCATGCTCATCCCCGTCTTCACCGTGGCCGAGAACGTCATGCTCGGCAACGAGTCCACGCGCGGGGGAGGGTTCCTCGACCTCGCGGCGGCGCGCGAGCGCGTGCGCGAGATCTCCGCCCGCTTCGGCTTCCAGGTCGACCCGGACGCGCTCGTCGAAGACCTGCCCGTCGGCGTCCAGCAGCGGGTCGAGATCATCAAGGCCCTCTCGCGCGACGCGAAGGTGCTCGTGTTCGACGAGCCGACGGCGGTGCTCACCCCCCAGGAGACCGACGAGCTCATGGAGATCATGCGCCAGCTCAAGGCGTCCGGGGCATCCATCGTCTTCATCACGCACAAGCTCCGCGAGGTGCGCGAGGTCGCCGACCGCATCACCGTCATCCGCCTCGGAAAGGTCGTCGGCGAGGCGTCGCCGACCGCGTCCAACGCCGAGCTGGCGTCGATGATGGTCGGCCGAGCCGTCGAACTGACGGTCAAGAAGGACGCACCTCGCCCCAACGACCGCACGCTCGTCGTCGAGGGCCTCAGCGTCATCGACCCGATCGGCCAGGTCGTCGTCGACGACGTGAGCTTCGAGGTGCGCGGCGGCGAAGTGCTCGCCGTCGCGGGCGTGCAGGGCAACGGCCAGACCGAGCTGACCGAGGCGCTCATCGGGCTGCAGCCGCAGGTGCGCGGGTCGATCGTCCTCAACGGCGAGGAGCTCGTCGGCAAGAGCGTGCGGCACATCCTCGACGAGGGCGTCGGCTTCGTGCCGGAGGACCGCAACGAGGACGGGCTCGTCGGCACCTTCTCGATCGCCGAGAACCTCATGCTCGACCGCTCGAACGGCGCCCCCTTCGTGAAGGCGGGCAACCTGCAGCGCAGCACGCTCGCCGACTTCGCGAAGGACCGGTTCCGCGAGTTCGACGTGCGCGCGCAGGGCATCGAGACGCCCGTCGGCACGCTCTCCGGCGGCAATCAGCAGAAGGTCGTGCTCGCGCGCGAGCTCAGCCGCGACCTGTCGCTCCTCGTCGCGGCGCAGCCGACGCGCGGCGTCGACGTCGGCTCGATCGAGTTCATCCACAAGCGCATCATCGAGACGCGTGACGCCGGGGTGCCCGTCGTCGTGGTGTCCACCGAGCTCGACGAGGTCGCGGCGCTCGCCGATCGCATCATGGTGATGTACCGCGGGCGCATCGTGGGGATCGTGCCGGGAGACACGCCGCGCGAAGTGCTCGGGCTGATGATGGCGGGCGAGTCCGCCACCGGGGAAGGGGCCGCCGCGTGACAACTCCGTCCGAGCCGAGCGAGGTCCCTCCTCCCTCGAAGTGGCATGACACATTCCGCCGCATCACGCAGGGCAATGCGATCATCTCGGTCCTCGCCGTGCTCCTCGCGCTCATCGTGGGCGGCATCCTGATCGCCGTCACCGATGAAGACGTGCAGGCCGCGGCGAAGTACTTCTTCGCTCGCCCGGGTGACACGATCACCGCGGTCTGGAACGCCGTGTGGGGCGCCTACTCCGCCCTGTTCCAGGGAGCGGTCTACAACTTCGGCGCGCCGACCTTCGCCCGAGCCATCCGCCCGCTGACCGAGACGCTCACGTTCGCCACCCCGCTCATCGCGGCAGGCCTCGGTGTCGCGCTCGCGTTCCGGATCGGCATGTTCAACATCGGCGGCCGCGGCCAGATGCTCATGGCCGCCGCCGCGGCCGGCTACATCGGGTTCGCGTGGGACCTGCCGTTCCCGCTGCACATGATCGTCGCCCTCCTCGCCGGTCTCATCGCCGGCGCCCTGTGGGCGGGCATCGCGGGCGTCCTCAAGGCCACGACGGGTGCGCATGAGGTCATCGTGACGATCATGCTCAACTACGTCGCGTTCTACCTCATCTCGTGGATGCTGCGCACGCCGGGCCTCCTCCAGGCACCGGGGTCGAGCAACCCCAAGACGGCGCCGATGAAGGAGACCGCGATCTTCCCCGACCTGCTCGGGCCGCAGTTCAACCTGCACTTCGGATTCATCCTCTCGATCGCCGCGACCTTCCTCGTCGCGTGGATCATCAACCGCTCGTCACTCGGCTTCAAGTTCCGCGCCGTGGGCGTGAACCCGAACGCCGCGCGCGTCGCGGGCATCAACGTCCGCAACATGTACATCTACGGGATGCTGATCTCCGGCGCGCTGCTGGGTCTCGCCGGTGTCAACCAGGTGCTCGGCACGATCACGACGGGCTTCAGCGCCGACATCGACGCGGGCATCGGCTTCGACGCCATCACGGTCGCGCTGCTCGGACGCTCGACGCCCTGGGGCACGTTCGCAGCCGGCATCCTGTTCGGCGCCTTCAAGGCCGGCGGATTCTCGATGCAGGCGGCAGAGCAGATCCCGATCGAGATCGTCGCGGTCGTCCAGTCGCTCATCGTCCTGTTCATCGCGGCACCGCCGCTCGTGCGGACGATCTTCTTCCTCCCCTCGCCCGAACGGGATCGCCGCCGCGCCGAGAAGGCCCGGCAGAAGGCGCTCAAGGCCGAGGTCAAGGCCGACACCGAGCTCGAGGGAGCCGCGAAGTGACGACTCCGATGGTCTCGACGGAAGGGCTCATGCCCGTCGAAGGCATGCAGAAGACGGTCATCCGCAGCTGGAAGGCGCCGATCGCGCTCGCGATCTTCACCGCGCTGTACGCGCTGCTGCTCGTCGCCGCGCCGCGCGACGGCGTCACGACGTTCCGCCTGTCGACCGATGCCGACGCGATCAAGCTCCCCGACCTCGTCGTCCCCGTCATGCCGACGGCGTGGATCTGCTTCGCGTTCCTCGTGCTGCTCACGCTCGCGTCGTTCTTCCTCGTGCGCGCCGGCGGCCGATCGCCGCTGTGGATCGTCATCGCCTACATCCTCATCGCGGTGTTCGGATTCCTCACGTGGGCGGCGGCGGGCGCGGCGATCCCGGTCACGGGTCTCCTCGCCGGCTCGCTGACCCTCGCCATCCCGCTGATCTACGGCGCCCTCGGCGGCGTCATCGGCGAGCGCGCGGGCGTGGTCAACATCGCGATCGAGGGTCAGCTGCTCGCGGGCGCCTTCACGGCCGCGATCGTCGCGACGATCACAGGTCAGCCCATCCTCGGACTCGTCGCGGCGGCGTTCGCGGGTGTGCTGGTCGCGGCCGTCCTCGCGGCGTTCGCGATCCGGTACCTCGTCGACCAGGTCATCGTCGGCGTCGTGCTGAACGTCCTCGTGGCCGGCCTCACGAGCTTCCTCTACTCGCAGGTGCTGCAGCCCAACGCCGCGCAGCTGAACGCCCCGCCGCGCTTCCCGCGCATCCCGATCCCGATCCTCAGCGAGATCCCCGTCATCGGGCCCGTGTTCTTCCGGCAGACGATCCTCGTGTACCTCATGTACATCGCCGTCGCGGTCGTCTACGTCGGGATGTTCCACACCCGGTGGGGCCTGCGCCTGCGCGCCGTCGGCGAGCACCCGCAGGCCGCCGACACGGTGGGCATCAAGGTCAACGCCACGCGCTTCTGGAACGTCATCCTCGCCGGCGCCATCGCCGGCATCGGCGGCACCGTGTTCACGATCGGCAACGGCATCGCCTTCAACAAGGAGATGACGGCGGGCGCCGGCTTCATCGCCCTCGCGGCGGTCATCTTCGGACAGTGGGATCCGATCAAGGCGACGCTCGCCGCACTGCTCTTCGGCTTCGCATCCAGCCTGCAGAATACGCTCAGCGTCATCGGGTCGCCCGTGCCGAGCGAGTTCATGCTGATGCTGCCGTACCTCGTCACGATCTTCGTCGTCGCCGGCGTCGTCGGGAAGTCCAGAGCTCCCGCCGCCGACGGCAAACCGTACATCAAGGGGTGATCCGGGTGACCGACATCGACTGGGACGAGCTGCGCTCCGCCGCGACCGAGGCGATGCAGCGCGCGTACGCGCCGTACTCGCGCTACCGCGTGGGCGCCGCGGCGCTCGTCTCCGACGGCCGCATCGTGCAGGGCTGCAACGTCGAGAACGCGTCGTACGGCGTCACGCTGTGCGCCGAGTGCGGACTCGTGTCCGAGCTCCACATGACGGGCGGCGGACAGCTGGTCGCCTTCGTGTGCGTCAACAACGACGGCGAGACGATCATGCCGTGCGGGCGCTGCCGTCAGCTGCTCTACGAACACGCCCTCCCCGGGATGCTGCTCGAGACGGTCTCCGGCATCCGGACGATCGACGAGGTGCTGCCCGACGCGTTCGGACCCCGCGACCTCGAGGAGGCGGCGCGCTGATGGCGGCTTCGGTCCCCGAGCCCGTCGAGGGGTCGCAGGTCGAGGCTGCCTCGGTCCCCGAGCCTGTCGAGGGGTCGCAGGTCGAGCCGCCTGCGGTGAGCTCCGTCGAGGCGCCTGCGGTGAGCTCCGTCGAACCGTTCGACGCCGTCGACGTCATCCGCGCCAAACGCGATGGGGAAGCAGTTCCCGAAGACGCGCTGCGCTGGATGGTGGACGCGTACACGCGCGGGTACGTCGCGGACTCTCAGATGGCGGCGTTCGCGATGGCGGTGCTGCTCAACGGGATGCAGCGCGACGAGATCCGCGTCATGACCGATGCGATGATCCGCTCGGGCGAGCGCATGAGCTTCGCCGGGCTCGGAAAGCCCACCGTCGACAAGCACTCCACGGGAGGCGTCGGCGACAAGATCACCCTGCCGCTGGCTCCGCTGGTCGCCTCGTTCGGCGTCGCGGTGCCGCAGCTGTCGGGCCGGGGTCTCGGCCACACCGGCGGCACGCTCGACAAGCTCGAGTCGATCCCCGGGTGGCGTGCAGCGCTCTCCAACGACGAGCTCGTCGCGCAGCTGCGCGACGTCGGCGCGGTCATCTGCGCCGCCGGCTCGGGCCTCGCGCCCGCCGACAAGAAGCTCTACGCGCTGCGCGACGTCACGGGCACGGTCGAGGCGATCCCGCTCATCGCCTCGAGCATCATGTCGAAGAAGATCGCCGAGGGCACGGACTCGCTCGTGCTCGACGTGAAGTTCGGCTCGGGCGCCTTCATGCGCGACGTCGAGAAGGCGCGCGAGCTCGCCCGCACGATGGTCGCGCTCGGCACGGACTCCGGCGTCGCGACGACGGCGCTCCTCACCGACATGAACACCCCCCTCGGCCTCGCGATCGGCAACGCCAACGAGGTGCGCGAGTCGGTCGAGGTGCTCGCCGGGGGCGGACCCGCCGATGTCGTCGAGCTGACCCTCGCGCTCGCGCGCGAGATGCTCGCCCTCGCCGGGCAGCCCGACGCCGACGTCGAGGCCGCCCTCCGGGACGGGCGCGCGATGGATGCCTGGCGCGCCATGATCCGCGCGCAGGACGGGGATCCGGATGCCGCACTCCCGACCCCGAACGAGACCCACACCGTGACGGCGACCGAGTCGGGACACGTCACGCGCCTCGATGCCCTGCCCTTCGGGATCGCCGCCTGGCGTCTGGGCGCCGGCCGGGCCCGTGCGCAAGACCCCGTGCTGCACGCCGCCGGCATCGACCTGCACGTCAAGCCGGGCGATCGGGTGGTCGCCGGACAGCCCCTGTTCACCTTGCTCGCGCAGAATTCCAGCCGGTTCGAGCGCGCGCTCGAGGCGCTCGACGACGCGTGGCAGGTCGGCGCCGAGGCGCCGGAGGCCACGCCGCTCGTGCTCGAGCGCATCACGGCCTGAGCGCGCCGCGCGCCGCAGGCGCAGCATCCATTCCCCTTCCGCCGATCCGAGGAGAAGCCCACATGCCCATCGACCAGCACGGCGACGCCGTCCTCCAGGGCGTCTCCCTCCGGAGCCTCCCCAAGGTCTCGCTGCACGATCACCTCGACGGCGGCGTGCGCCCCGCGACCATCATCGAGCTCGCCGACCGCGCGGGCGTCGAGGTGCCCTCGACGGACGCCGACGACCTGGCCGACTGGTTCGCCGAGAAGAGCGACTCCGGCTCGCTCGTGGAGTACCTGAAGACGTTCGATCTCACGATCGCGGTGCTCCAGGATGCCGAGGGCCTCCGCCGCGTCGCGCGCGAATTCGTCGAGGACCTCGCCGCCGACGGCGTCGTCTACGGCGAGGTGCGCTGGGCGCCCGAGCAGCACCTGCGCGGCGGGCTGTCGCTCGAAGAGGTCGTCGAGGCCGTGCAGGAGGGCATCGAAGAGGGCGAGGATGCCGCCGACGGCGCGGGCCGGGACATCCGCGTCGGCCAGCTCATCACCGCGATGCGCCACACCGACCGCTCCCTCGAGATCGCGAAGCTCGCGGTCGACTTCCGCGGCCGCGGCGCCGTCGGCTTCGACATCGCCGGACCCGAGGACGGCTTCCCGCCGTCGCGTCACAAGGCGGCGTTCGACTACCTCGCGTCGGAGTTCTTTCCCGCGACGGTGCACGCGGGCGAAGCGGCGGGCCTGGACTCGATCCGCTCGGCCCTGCTCGACGGCCGGGCGCTGCGCCTCGGGCACGGCGTGCGCATCGCGGAGGACCTCGAGATCGTGTCGCAGGAGGGCGAGGAGGTGCTCGTCACCTTCGGCGACCTCGCGCGCTGGGTGCGCGACCGCGAGATCCCGCTCGAGCTTTCGCCCTCGTCGAACCTGCAGACGGGCGCGATCGAGCGCTGGGGCACGACGCTCGAGGACCACCCGTTCGACCTCCTGTACCAGCTGGGCTTCACCGTCACCGTGAACGTCGACAACCGCACGATGAGCCGCACGTCGCTGACGCGCGAGCTCGCGCTGCTCGCCGAGACGTTCGACTACGACCTCGACGACCTGGAGACGTTCCAGCTCAACGCCGCGGCCGGCTCGTTCCTCCCCGTCGAGGAGCGCGAGGAGCTGATCGACATCATCAGCGAGGGCTTCGACGTCTGACGCGGCGCGGCGCGGCGCGTGCACCAACTCCTCAAGAGTCGCCGCGACACGCCGCGCGAACGGCTGCGGAGGCCTGTTCCGCCGGGTTCTTGCTGAGTTGGTGCACGGCGCGCCCTCATCGGTGCGCGCCGAGGACGGCCTTGAGGTCGGCGAGCACCCGGTCCCGGTTGTACAGGATGTCCTCGGCGAGCGGACGGATGGTGGTGTAGCCGAGGCGAGCTGCGGCGATGTCTCGGCGCCGGTCACGCTTCTGCGCGTCCCAGCCCTCGTGGAACGCCTTGCTGTCGCACTCGATGATCAGCCAGCCATCGACGATGAGATCCACGCGTCCGACGCCGTCGAGATCCACCTGAACCTCGATCCGACATCCGAGCGCTCGCAGCATGAGGCGGACGATCGTCTCCGGCCCTGACTCTGCCCGCTTGTCGACGAGAGCCCGAACGGCGGCATAGCGGGCTGGAAGTCGGCGGAAGACCTCCGCGACGGCGTCCTCATCGACCAGGCCGAGATGCCATGCGCTGTCGATCGTGGCGACGGCGTCCCTCGGCGCCTGACAGCGACACGCCTGAGCCAACGCCTCGACGAGCGGCGTCGTCACGTCGTCGGGCGAGGCGGAGCTCGGGCGCCAGTGCCGCACGACATCTTCCGGCGGGGGCGGAAGGCGACTCGCACCGTTCGTCACCTGCGTGTGGAGGGTGTCGTGCGAGAGGACGTAGACGCCGAGGGCGTGGAGTAGCGAGACGCAATCGATTCGACCCCCGAGCTTCGCCGCCCTGACGACGTCTGCAGGGGTGTCGGCGGTGAGGTATCGGCCCTTTCGCACCCGGATGAGGCGGCCCGCCGTCAGCTGCGCATCGAGATGCCGTCGGCTGAGACCACCGCTGAGCAGGGTCGACCGGCTGAGGAAGGTTCGAGGGATGGGAGGAGCGGACGTGAGCATCCGCACAGCCTCGCCCGACCGACGACCTGGAGCCGGGCGTTCCTGCTGCGGCTGGGGACCGACGACGGGCGGGCCCCGTTGGGGAGGAGCGGGCTCGCGTGCACCAACTCCTCAAGAGTCGCCGCGACACGCCGCGCGAACGGCCGCGGAGGCCTGTTCCCGCCGGTTCTTGCTGAGTTGGTGCACGGGAAGCGCCGTCATCGTGCGCGCCGAAGACGGCCGTGACGTCGGCGAGCACCTCGGGTCAGCGGCGGGCGACGCCGGGATGCGTTGCGAGGTAGGCCTCGAAGGCCTCCGCGCTCGTCTTGGCCGGCGTGTAGCCGAAGTCGCGCTTCAGGGCGTCGTTGGCGAGGACCGGTCGGTAGCGGAGGAACCCGACCTGCTCGGGGCCGTGCACGGTGAGGCGCAGCGCACGGCCGACGCGCAGCGCCGCCGCCAGCACCGACGCCGGGAGGGTGAGCAGCGGCTTGCCGAGCCTCGCGGCGAGCTCGTGGATCGTCACGCGGCCGTCGCCGGCGACGTTGTAGACGCCGGGTGGGCCGTCGGTCGCAGCGCGGGCCATCGCGGCGGCGACGTCGTCGACCCAGATGAAGACGAAGGGGGAGTCGGAGCCGCGGATCCCGAGGATGCGCCGGCCGTCCCACAGCGCGGTGATCTGATTGCGGACGGTGGGCCCGAGGATGGTCCCGATGCGGAACACGACCTGCTCGAGCTCGGGGTGTGCGAGGCGGTATCCGGCGAGCATCTGCTCCACGAGCCGCTTGTGCTTCGAGTACGGGAACTCGTCGTTGCCGCGCACCGGGTCGGTCTCCCGCAGCCAGTCTGGGCTGTCGGCGTGGTAGCCGTAGGCGGCCCCCGACGAGGACACGACGATGCGGCGCACCCCGGCCTCAACGCAGGCCTCCAGCACGTGCCGCGTGCCGTCCACGTCGACGCGGTATTCGAGGTCGTGGTCGCGTCCGGGGTTGACGATCGCAGCGAGGTGCACGACGACGTCGATGCCGTGGCGCTCCATCAGCGGCACGAGGCCGTCGGGCCCGGTGACGTCGCACGCGTCGTAGACCACACCCGCGACGGGTGTCGCCGGCGGGCGCACGTCGCCCGCGACGACGAGGTCGACACCGGGATGCGCGACGAGGGATGTCGCGACGTGGGTGCCGAGGAAGCCGGAGCCGCCCGTGACGAGGACGCGCGCGCCCATCAGCCGGCGCCCTCTGCCGCCGCTGCGTGGCGCGACGCGTCGCCCTTCGCCGAACCGGTGCGCCGACGGGTGTGTCTCGCCCAGAGCGCCGCGACGATGAGCCCGGCGATGATGTCCCAGATGCCCCACCAGCCGGCCACGATCGCCATGCCGCCGAGTCCGCCGAAGAAGGTGAAGACGAGCCCGAGGCCGAGTCCCGCGTTGCGGATGCCGACCTCGAACGTCATCGCCTTGCGCTCGCGCGTCCCGAGACCGCCGACGACCGCGGTCGTGTAGCCGATCGCGAGAGCGACGGCGTCGTGGATCGCGACGACGGCGACGATGACGCCGAGGAAGGCGACGAAGTACGACCAGTTGCCGGCGAGGGCGGCCACGATGAAGCCGACGAGCGCGAGCAGGGAGAACCACTTCACGAAGGGCTGCACGCGGGCCGCGAACGCGGGGAAGCGGGCACGGATGCTGAGACCGACGAGGAACGGGACGCCGATGATGAGGAAGATCTCGAGGAGCATCTGCCACGGGTCGAGCCGGACGGTCTCGAGCAGGTCGCGGGCGGTGGGATGCAGCGACCCCCAGAACGCCACCGAGAGCGGCAGCACGACGATGTAGACGAGGTTCGACACCGCCGTCATCGACACGGACAGCGCGACGTTGCCGCCCGAGCGGTGCGTCAGCACCTGCGAGATATTGCCCGGCGGACAGCACGCGACGAGGATCATGCCGAGCGCCATCGACGGCGTCACGGGGAGGATGAGCGTCAGGCAGAACGTCACGGCCGGCAGCACGATGAGCTGGGCGAGGATCGCGATGACGAAGGGCTTCGGTTTGCGCGCGACGACCCTGAAGTCCTCGGGCGACGTGTCGAGCGCGATCCCCAGCATGATGAGCGCCAGGACGACGTCGAGGAGGATGAGCGTCGACGGAGTGAAGTTGAGCGTGACGTCGTCGATGTTCATGCGCGCGCCGTGCGCCGGCGGCGGGGCGCAGCATCCCGATCCGTGCGGAGCGCGGCCACCTCGGAGCGCACCGCACCTCGGTACGCGTCCTTGTTGACGTAGTACGACATGCGTTCCAGGCCGAGGTACCGGTAGCCGCCGGTCAGATCGGGCCACGGCTCCGTCGTCGCCCGGCGGCGGAAGTCTGCGGCACGATCCGGATGGCGCTCGAGCGCCGCGAGGTACTCGGCGATCAACTCCGCCTGCTCGTACCGGCCCTGCCAGCCGATTCCGGATGCCTCGATCATGCCCATGACGTAGAGCCCGTTGAACGACGGCGGGAAGACGTTGAGGAAGAGCTTCGGCGACCAGCCCGTCCAGTTGAGGTCGGCGCGGTCGACGAACGGGTAGTCGAGCGTGTAGCCCGTCGCGAGGAGAACCGTGTCGTACTCGCCGCTCGTGCCGTCGCGGAAGTGGACCACGCGGCCGTCGAAGCGGTCGATGTCGGGGCGGATGCCGAGGTCGCCCTGTCCCAGGTGGTTGAGGATCAGGGTGTTGACGATCGGGTGCGATTCGTAGATGCGGTAGTCGGGCCGGGGGAACCCGAACCGCACGGGGTCGCCCGTGAAGGCGCGGAGCACGCGGGTGTCGACGAGCTGCTTGAGACGCGCGGGCAGCGGCCTGCCCTGATTGAGGGTGTCGGATGGGCGTCCGAAGAGGTAGCGGGGCACGAAGTAGTAGCCGCGGCGCACGCTCATGTCGACGGAGGTCGCGTGGTGCACGGCGTCGACCGCGATGTCGCAGCCCGAGTTGCCCGCGCCGATGATGAGCACGCGCTTGCCGGTCAGCTGCGTCGCGCTCTTGTACGCGCTCGTGTGGAGGAGCTCGCCCGTGAACTCCCCGCGGAACGTCGGGATGTTCGGCTCGGCGAGCGTGCCGTTGGCGAGGATGACGCCGGTGTAGCGCCGTGCGACCTCGCCGTCGGGCGACGAGGCGCGCAGCATCCACTCGCCGTCGTCCGTCTTCTCCAGACGCGTGACCTTCGTGTCGAACCGGTACCGCGCGTCGAGTCCGAAGCGGGCGGAGTATGAGCGGAAGTACTCGATGAGGACGCGGTGGCTCGGGTAGTCGGCCGCCGTCTCCATCGGGAACTCCGCGAACTGCGTCGTGGTGCGCGACGAGATGAGGTGCGCCGACTCGTACATCGTCGAGCGCGGGTTCTCGATGTCCCACAGTCCGCCGACGCCACGGGATGCCTCGTACCCGTCGAACGCGATGCCCGCCTTCTGCAGCGCGCGCGCCGCCGCGAGCCCCGAGGGACCGGCGCCGATGATGGCGTAGCGGTGCTCCTGCATGTCTTCCACACTCCGTCGTGCCGACCCGACGCCGGGCAACCCCTCGATGTTAGTCGTTGTTAACCGACCGACCGACCGACCGACCGACCGGGCACGGATGCGGCGCCGACGCGGGTCGCGCGCCGGCGCTCGTCAGACGCCGGTGGCGCTCACTGGAGCTGCGGAGTGAAGCTCCGCACGAGCTGCGTGAGCTGGTCGATCATGTCCTCGTCGGAGATGGTCGGGGTGTTGTCGCCGTCCTGGAGCCCATAGTCGCCGAAGGACGAATGGCTCGCCCCGTCGATCTGCGCCATCTCGGCGTCGGCGGGGAGGAGGTGGCGGTTGTCGGCGATCTTCTCGGGCGTGGACAGCGCGTCGAGGCTGCCGCCGATGCTGAGCACCGGGAAGTCCTTCCACGTGGAGAGGTCGTTCGAGCAGTACGAGCCGAACAGCACCAGACCCTGCGCCTGCGATGCGAGCATGCACGAGCGCACGCCGCCGAGGGAGTGGCCGCCGACCATCCACGTGTCGATCTCGGGTGCCAGTGCCGTGAACGACCCGAGGGGGCGCAGGTCGAAGAAGGCGAGGTTGAGCCAGGGCTTGGTGATGACGACGGTGACGTTGTCCTCCGCGACGATGCCGGACAGCTTCGACGCGTACGCCCACGCGTCGACCTTGGCGCCGGGGATGAAGACGAGCCCGACGTCCGAGCCTCCCTCGGCGGGCTGCATCAGGATGCCGGCGTCGTCGTCCGTGATGACGATCCGGTCGTCGGCCTTGACGGCGGCCAGCGGCTCGGGCTCGGCCTGGTAGACGCCGACCTGGCTCCAGATGACGATCGCGACGACGGCTGCCACGATGAGGCCGCCGATGATGCCGAGGGTCCACCAGAGGATCCGCAGGCCGCGGCGCTTGCGCTTCGGCGGAGTCTCGGCGATCGCGTCGTCGGCGGCCGTGTCGGGCGAGGTGTCGGGCGAGTCGGTCGTCACGCCTCCGAGCCTACGTCCGCCTGCCTCTCCGCGATGACCTCCCGCACCTTCGGGAAGAGGGGATGCCCGGGCTCGAGGCCCGTGAGCGTGGCCGTCAGGGTCTCGGCATCCTGTTCCCGCAGAAGCCGCTGCAGCTCGACCGACTGCTCGTCCTCGGCGTCGCGGAAGGCGAGCGCCGCGCCCACCGCCGCGAGGAGCGCCTGCGTCGACAGCCCCCGCTCGGCCGCCTCGGCGGCCGGCCCGATGAAGCGCTCGTGCCGCGAGAGCTTGCGCAGCGGCTGGCGCCCCACCCGCCACACCGTGTCGGGGAGGACCTCGTTGCGGAAGCGGCGCAGGATCGTCGTGCGGTACTCGGTCAGCTCGGCGGGATCGAGCCCGTGCTTCGCGGCGAGCAGCGCCGACGTCTCCTCCAGCGCCGCCGCGACCATTGCGGCGATGGCGTCGTCGGCGAGCGCCTGCGCGATCGTCTCTACGCCCGCCTGCGCACCGAAGTACGCCGTCGTGGCATGACCGGTGTTGACCGTGAAGAGCTTCCGCTCGATGTAGGGCGCCAGGTCGTCGACGAAGTGCGCGCCCGGGATGCTGGGCGGGTCGTCGCCGAACGGCGGCCGCTCGATCGCCCATTCGTAGAACGGCTCGACCGTGACATCGACGCCGCCGCCCGGCGGCTGGGCCGGCACGATCCGGTCCACCGCCGTGTTGGCGAAGACCGCACGGCCCTGCAGAGCCTCCCACGCGTCGCCCGCGCGCTCGCGGATCTCGTCGCGCAGCAGGTCCGTCGCGTTGATGGCGTTCTCGCACGCCATGACCTGCAGCGGCGGCGAGTGCGGGTCGCGCAGCGCGAGCCCCGCGAGGATGTGCGGCGCGACGAACTTCAGGATCGTCGGCCCGACCGCGGTCGTCACGACGTTCGCCGTCGCGATCTCGTCGACGAGCTCGTCGGGGTGCGTCGCGCTGTTGAGCGCCCGGAAGCCCGTGACGACGGTGTCGCCGCCGCCCTCGCCGACCGCGTGCACGGTGTACGAGTCGACCGCGTTGATGGCGTCGACGAGCGGGGCGGCGACGTCGGAGAACACGAGGTCGTAGCCGCCCTCGTGCAGGAGCAGGCCGACGAAGCCGCGGCCGATGTTGCCTGCGCCGAAGTGGACGGCCTTCATGACTCGTTGACGGTCGAGAGGATCGCGAAGAGCTCCTCGGGCGTCTGAGCCTGCTTGAGCCGTTCGACGTCGTCCTCGTCGGAGAAGAGGATCGCGATCTGCGACAGGATCTCGAGGTGCTCGTCGCCCTTGCCGGCGATGCCGATGACGAAGGTGACGGGCTCGCCGTCCCAGTCGACGCCGCCGTCGTAGCGGACGACCGAGAGGCCCGACGCGAGGATCGTGTTCTTCGTCTCGTTCGTGCCGTGCGGGATGGCGAGCTCGTTGCCCATATAGGTCGAGACCGTCTGCTCGCGCTGCTTCATCGCGTCGAAGTACTCGCCGGTGACGGCGCCGACCGCCTCGAGGATGTCGGCCGCCTCCTTCATCGCCTCGTCGCGGGTCGCGCCGCCGGAGTGGATGCGGACCTGTCCGATGCTGAGGACCTCACGTGCCATGCTCTTCGCCTTTCTCGAAACGGGTGTCTCTTCTCGATGCACGCTCGGCCGCCGTGGAGCGGTCGCGTGCGAAGCGCCGAAGACTCTGGGGCCGGGGCATCTCGCACATCCGACCCCAGAGGGTCTTCGGGCTTCCTTTCGCTACGCCTGCGCGTCCTCGTGCTGCGCCTTGACAAGGTCCACGACCTCGTCGTACCGCGGCGAGTTCATGAAGTTGTCGACGGACACGTGCACCGCGTTCGGCGACTGCGCACGTGCACGGTCGGTGAGCTGGTTCTGCGTGATGACCAGGTCGGCCGAGCCGTCGAGGCTCGCGATCGCCTTGTTGACGACCGTGACGTCCTCGATGCCGGCCTTCTTGATCTTGTTGCGCAGGACGCTGGCGCCCATCGCCGACGACCCCATGCCCGCGTCGCACGCGAACACGATGCTGCGGATCTCCTTATCGGTCGCCGTCGCAGCCCCGGCCATGCCACCGGCCTGCGTCGCGGCACCGGCGCGGAGGCCTTCGAGGCTTGCCGAGCTCTTGCCCTTGGCCGCCTCTGTCTGCGTGATCGCGGCGCCGAAGGCGTCGTCCGTCAGGGCGAGCTCCTCGAGGTCACGCTTGCGAGACGCCCGCAGCAGCATGGCTGCGATCAGGAACGTCACGGTCGCCGAGAGCAGCACGGAAAGCCACACCACCAGCAGGTTCGGCACCCCGCCGGCGGCGGGATTGACCGCCTGCACCGACACGGCGATGATGCTGCCGGGAGCCGCCGGTGCGGCGAGAGAGCCGCCGAAGAGCATGTTGGTGGTCACGCCGGTCGCACCACCCGCGATGAGCGCGACGATGAGGATGGGCTTCATGAGCGCGTACGGGAAGTACACCTCGTGGATGCCGCCGACGAACTGGATGACAGCCGCGCCCGGCGCCGACGCACGTGCCGCGCCAATCCCGAAGAAGGTGAAGGCGAGGAGGAGTCCGACGCCGGGGCCGGGGTTGGCCTCCAGGAGGAAGAGGATCGACGAACCCTCGTCGGCGACCTGCTGGAGGCCGAGCGGGGTGAGCACGCCGTGGTTGATCGCGTTGTTGAGGAACAGCACCTTGGCGGGCTCGATCACGATGCTCGTGAGCGGCAGGAGGTTCATCGACACGAGCCAGTTGACCGCGTTCGACAGGATCTGCATGAGACCGTTGACGAGCCACGCGATCGGGTAGAAACCCACGATCATCATGACGAAGCCCCAGATGCCGGCCGAGAACATGTTGACGAGCATCTCGAAGCCCGCCTTGATCTTGCCCTCCCAGAGCGAGTCGAGCCACCTCATGGAATAGGCCGCGATCGGCGCCATGATCATCGCACCGATGAACATGTGCACCTGGCCGAGCGCCTTGAAGTCGGCGGCGTCCTTCCCTGCGTCCAGCCACGCTGCGAGGGCGGTCGCATTGGTCTGTGCGATGAGGTAGTCGGAGCCGGCGATCGCCCCGAAGAGGCCGATCGACGCGACGACCCCGCCCCGGATCCCGTAGACCATGCTGCCGCCCGTGTAGGCGATGAGGATCGGCAGAAGATAGTGAATGAATGGGCCGACGATGGTCGCGAGCGCGGGTACCGGGGTGAAGCCCACGTCGATGAAGAACATGGTCACGATGCCCCACGCGATGAGTGCGGGGATGTTCGGCATGATCATGCCGGACAGGAACGTTCCGAAGCGTTGGACGTGCACCTGCGCTCGTTTGGCACCGGAAGCCGGTGCTGACGCCGTTGTCATTGCTGTGTCTCCTTGTTTTCTCGGGAAGCGGCTTCTCGAGCCGCGGTTCGGGCGGATGCCGCGTCATTCGCGGCCAGGGCTGCCTCGGCGATACCGCGCGCCTCGGCGAGGGTGTGCTCCAGAAGCGACGCGCGGACGTCGGCGAGAGCGGTGGGGGCCATCGACAGGCTCGTGGCGCCGAGGCCCACGAGCACGACGGCGAGGAGGGGATCCGCGGCGGCCTCGCCGCAGATGCCGACGGGCTTGGAGTTCTCGCGGCCGGCCTGGCCGACATCGCGGATCAGCTGCAGCACGGCGGGGTGCCACGGGTCCTGGAACGACGCGACCGAGCCCAGCAGCCGGTCGGCCGCGAGCGTGTACTGGGTCAGGTCGTTCGTGCCGATCGAGGCGAAGTCGGCGACGGCCAGGATGCGGTCCGCGAGGAGCGCCGAAGAGGGCACCTCGACCATGACGCCGGCGGTCTTGATGCCGTATTCGCGTGCGAGCGCCGTGAAGTACTCGGTCTCCTCGACGGTCGCGATCATGGGCGCCATGACCCAGAGGTCGGCCGGGCCGTCGGGCAGGTGCCGGGTCGCGGCATCCGCCTCCGCGAGGGCCGTGAGCTGCTCGCGCAGGATGTCCTCGCTCGCCCGGAGCGCGCGGATGCCGCGGAGTCCGAGCGCTGGGTTCTCCTCGTGCGCGTCGTTGAGGAACGCGAGCGGCTTGTCGGCGCCGGCGTCGAGCACGCGCACGACGACCTTCTTGCCGGGGAAGGCCGCGAGGAGCTTCGTGTAGGACTCGCGCTGCTGCTCCACGGTCGGGGCCTGGCTCGAGGAGAGGAACAGGAACTCGGTGCGGAACAGGCCGACGCCCTCCGCGCCGAGCGCGACCGCCTCCGCCGCACCCTCGGGCTTTCCGAGGTTGGCCAGGAGCGGGATCGCGGTTCCGTCCGCGAGCGCGCCGGGGGTGAGGGGAGCGGATGCCTGCGCGGCCCGCGCCGCGGCGCGGTTCTGGGCCCGCTCGAGCTCGTCGGCGGTCGGGTCGGTCGTGACGACGCCGGCGGCGGCATCCACGATCACCGTCTGCCCGTCGGCGAGGTCTTTCGCGGCGCCGGCGCCGACGACCGCCACGATCGACTTCTCCCGGGCGAGGATCGCCGTGTGCGACGTGGGTCCGCCCTCGGTCGTGACGAGCGCGAGCACCTTGTCGAGGTCGAGGAGGGCCGTGTCGGCGGGGGCGAGGTCCTTGGCGACGAGGACGAAGGGATGCCCCGGGTCGGGCACGCCCGGCGCCGGGACGCCGCGCAGCCGGGCGATGACGCGCTGAGCGACGTCGTCGAGGTCCGCCGCGCGCTCGCCGAGGTATCCGCCGAGAGCAGTGAGCTGGTCGCGGAACGAGGCGAATGCGTCGAACACGGCGAACTCGGCCGTCTTGCCCTGCGCGATGCGGTCGTCGACCTCCTGCTCGAGCGTGGGGTCCTCGGCCATCATCGCCTGCGCCTCGAGCACATCCTGTGCCGCTCCGCCCGCCTGCGTCCCGCGCTGCTCGAGCTCGCGGGCGACCGCGCCCACGGCCTCGCGCACGCGCGCCGTCTCCTCGCCGATGCTCAGGGTGCTGGGTCCGTCGCCGGGTGCCGGAAGGGGCTCCGCCATGCGGGCCACGGGGCCCTGTGCGACGCCCAGTCCGATTCCGACTCCTCGCAGTTCCGCCATGGTCTACTCCGCGTCGTGATCGGTCGTGAGGAGCTCGGCGAGGGTGTCGAGCGTGGACTCGGCGCCGTCGCCGTCGGCCGTGAGCGTGACGTAGTCGCCCTGCTCGACGCCGAGGGCGATGACGCCCAGGATGCTCGCCGCGTTGACGGGCGATCCCGAGTCCTTCGCGATCGTCACCGGGATGCCGGAGTCCTTCGCCGCCTGCGCGAAGAGCTTCGCGGGCCGGGCGTGCAGGCCGTGCGACGATCCGATCCGCACCGTGCGGGAGATGGGTGGCATGTCATGTCCTCTCAGTCGGTCCAGCGTGTTCGTCGTGTGAGTCTGCGGGCAGTCAGGCGGTGGCGCCGCCCGCGGCCGGAAGGGTCCCCCCGGAGCCCCCGACCGCGTCGCGGACGAGCTGAAGCGTCCGCGTCCCGTCCAGATCGTTGAAGATGTCGGACGGCAGCAGCACCACCGTCGTCCCGCGGATCGCGGCATCCCGCTCGATGCGCTCGAGCGCATGCGCGAGATGCGGACCCACGAGGACGACGTCGGCGGCATCGAGGTCGATGGGAAGCGACAGCTCGGTGCCGGCGAAGGCGGAATAGGCGAGTCCCCGCTCGTGGGCCGCGTGCCGCACACGCTGCGCGACGAAGGTGCTGGATGCACCTGCGCCGCAGACCACGAGGATCCTCATCGATCCGCCTCCTTACGTGATGGCCATTCTTGTGAAAACGCTGGGAGCGGACAACCATGTCTGTTTCCGCCCCCGCGGAAGGTCTGCGGGTCTCGGGCCGGAGGCCGCCGGGGGCGTGGTTGACTGGATCCGCGCGGCCGACGGCGGCGCGCGACGCGGAGGATCCGGTGACGAGAGCGAGACAGGACCGCCTGATCGGCCTGCTCGCGCGCGACGGGGAGTGGGCGACCGCGGCCACCCTCGCCGACGCTCTGGGCGTCACGCCCCGCAGCATCCGCTCCTACGTCACGGCCGTCAACGGGCGGGTCGCCTCGGGTCTCGCGATCGAGTCCGGTCCGCAGGGGTATCGAGCGGGCCCCGACGCGTCGGCGGCCCTGCGTTCGAACGGGTCGATGGATGCCTCGACCCCCCGCGACCGGCTGCACACCCTCGTGCGGGCCCTCCTGGATTCGCCCGAGGGCATCGACGTCTTCGAGACGGCCGACCGCCTGCATGTCTCGTCGGCGACGCTCGACGCCGACCTCGCCCGCGTGCGGGGGCTCCTGGGCGGCACGGAACTCGCACTCGAGCGCTCCGCTTCGCGGGCGCGGCTGCGGGGCACCGAGATGGCGCAGCGACGCCTGCTCTCGAAGCTCGCCCACGACGAGATGGATGCCGGGTCCTTCGACCTCGAGGCACTCCGTCGCACGCTCGGCGACGCGTCCGTCGGCGCGCGCGCGTTCGGGCCGTTCAAGACCGAGCTCGTCGCCGAGCTCGGCGCCCTCGGCTACTTCGTCAATGAGTACGGCATCGCCGACGTCGTCATGCACATCGCGATCGCGGCGGACCGCGTCGCGCAGCATCGCGCGCTCGACGGCGAGGCCGCGGAGGCGTCGCCCGCGAACGCCGAGGTCGCCGCGATCCTCGGCCGGCTCGTGGAGCGCGACCTCGGGGTCGAGCTCGGCGCGGGCGACCTGCAGCACCTCGCCTCGCTCGTGCTGACGCGGGTGGTCGCGCCCGGCGCGACGGCGCCCAAGATGCACGTGCGGGAGCGCCTCGACCCCGAGGTCGAGGCGGCCGTCCGCGAGATCGTCGAGGAGGCGGCATCCGAGTTCCTCGTCGACGTCGTGCACGACGACTTCATTCTGCGGCTCGCGCTGCACGTGCAGAACCTGCGGCTGCGCGCCAAGGAGCAGGCCTGGTCGCGCAATCCGCTCACGCGCTCGCTCAAGTCGACGTATCCGATGATCTTCGAGGTCGCCGTCTTCATCGCGAACGGTCTCCACGAGCGGCTCGGCATCCCCCTCCTCGACGACGAGATCGCCTACATCGCGATGCACGTCGGCGGTCGCCTCGAGCGCAGCCGCCGTGCCGACCAGCTGCTCACGGCGACGATCGTCTGCCCCGGCTACTACGAGCTGCACGAGCTGCTCCGCTCGTCGGTCGACCGCTCGCTCGGCCAGGCGATCGAGGTGACGGGCGTCGAGACGCGCGTCGACCCCGACTGGGCCTCGATCGACACCGACCTCGTCCTCACGACGATCGACCCGGGGCCGGCGGTGTCGGGCGACCGCGTGGTCCGCATCCAGCCGTTCCTCACCGAGGGCGACGTCGAGCGCGTGCAGGCGGCGGCCGGACGCATCCGCCGCGCGCGACGCCTCGCCCGGCTGCGCGCCGAGCTCGAGCGCTACTTCGAGCCGACCGCGTTCGTGCGGGGGCTCGACGCGACGGGCGAGGACGACGTCATCCGCCGTCTCGGCTCGCTGCTCGTCGCGCGGGGCGTCATCGACGACGACTACGTCGAGCGCGCCATCCAGCGGGAGCACCTCTCCTCGACCGCCTTCACCGACGCGCTCGCCGTGCCGCACGCCCTCGGCATGACGGCGACGCGCACGGCGATCGCCGTCGGCATCGCCGACCCCTCGATCCCCTGGGGCGAGGGGAGGGTGCAGGTGGTCGCCCTCGTCGCCTTCAGCGAGACCGACCGCGAGGCCTTCCAGACGGTGTTCGAGCAGCTCGTGGAGGTCTTCTCCGAGCGCGAGTCCGTGCAGCGCATCGTGCGCCGCGGCACCGACTTCGCGTCGTTCCTCGACGAGCTCGTCGCCGTCGTCGACGGCTGAGCCTGTCGAAGCCTGCGCCTGTCGAAGCCTGACCCTGCGGCATCCCGACCCCGGAGCGCGAGCCCCCGTGAGGGCTGGGTCCGCTCGCGGGCGGGGCCAGCTCGACTGCTGAGCGCGCCGATGGCTGGAGGCGCTGCAGTTTCCTGCGACCGCTGCGTCGCGCGACGTCGCGCTGGCAGGAAAGTGCAGCACTCGCGGGCAGCAGCGTGCGAGGGCGGTGGCGTGGGAGGGGAGGAGGGATGCCGCGGCGCGGCGCTCAGTGCCGGGCGAGGCGCTCCTGCAGGCCAAGCCGCACGGCTGGCCACTCGTGCGGGAGGATCGAGAACACGACGGTGTCGCGGAGCGTGCCGTCGGGGCCGAGGCGGTGGTTGCGCAGGACGCCGTCCTGCTTCGCACCGAGGCGCGCGATCGCCTCGCGTGACTGGCGGTTGTGCCAGTGCGTGCGCAGCTCGACGGCGATCGCGTCGCAGGCCTCGAACGCGTGCCCGAGGAGCAGCAGCTTCGCGGCCGTGTTGACCTCGGTCCGCTGCGCCGATCGACCGAGCCAGGTGTGGCCGATCTCGACGTGGCGGTTGGCCTGGTCGATGTTGCAGAACGTCGTCATGCCGACGGCGCGCCCGGTCGCCAGGCGCCGCACGACCCACGCGTTCATGTGCCCCTCGGTCTGCCACGTCAGGCGCCGGCCGATCTCGTCCGGGATCTGCTCGCGCGTCGGCGCCGACGTGTACCAGGCGTACTCGAGGCCCTCCGTCGCGTCGCCGAGGTCGTCGGCGTGATCGGGCGAGAGGGGCTCCAGTCGCACCCAGTCGTTCTCGAGCGTGATCGGTTCGGTCAGCAGCACCCGTCGAGCCTATTGCTCGGCGAGCAGGGCCCGTGCGCCGGCCGCGAGGCTCTCGATGCGGTGCCGGGCGTCGTCCGCCGAGTCGCCGCGCACGTCGAGGTAGAGCTTGAGCTTGGGCTCGGTGCCGCTCGGACGCACGATGACCCGCGACCCGTCGACGAGCCACAGCCGCAGCACATCTCCCGGCGGGAGGTCCTCGACGCCCTCCAGCAGATCGTCGACCCGCTCGACCTCGACATCGCCGATGCGCTCGGGATGCTGCGCCCGCAGCGCCGCCATGATGCGCGCGATGACCGACACCTGCTCGACGCGCACCGAGATCTGGTCGCTCGCGAAGAACCCGAAGGTCTCATCGAACTCCCGCAGCACGTCGGCGAGCGATTGCCCGCGCCCGCGCGCCTCGGAGACCAGACCCAGCATCGCGACGGCGGCGGAGATGCCGTCCTTGTCGCGGACGGTTCCCGGGTTCACGAGGTAGCCGAGCGCCTCCTCGAAGCCGAACACGATTCCGGGGGCGCGCGAGATCCACTTGAACCCCGTGAGCGTCGAGTGGAAGTCGAGCCCGTAGTGCTCGGCGACCGTCTGCAGGCCGGGCGAGGAGACGAGCGAGCAGGCCAGTGAGGCGCCGGGAGCAGCATCCGCTTCCCGTGCCGATCGTGCCGCCCGCCAGCCCAGCAGCAGTCCGATCTGGTTGCCCGTGAGGCGTCGCCAGCCGCCCTCGACGGACTCGTCGGGCACGGCGACCGCGAGGCGGTCGGCATCGGGATCGTTCGCGATGACGAGCTCGGCGTCGGCGCCGCGCGCCGTCTCGAATGCGAGGTCCATCGCGCCGGGCTCCTCGGGGTTCGGGAACGCGACGGTCGGGAACGCGCCGTCGGGCTCGATCTGCGCCGCGACGAGCGTCGGCGCGGGATACCCGGCCACCTCGAGGATGCGCGACAGCGTCTCCCACCCCACGCCGTGCATCGCGGTGTAGACCCACCGCAGCCCGTCGGCGCCGTCGGGCGCGGGTGCGACGGCTGCCGTCTCGGCGACGTAGGCCTCGACGAGGGATTCCGGCGCCGTCTCGTAGCCGAGCGAACGGGGGAGGGATGCCGCGCCCCCGGCATCCGCGATGCGCTGGATGTGCGCCGCGATCTCGGCGTCGGCGGGCGCGACGATCTGCGCGCCTTCGTTCGCTCC
Organism: Microbacterium sp. AZCO; assembly: GCF_039614715.1. Lineage (GTDB taxonomy): Bacteria > Actinomycetota > Actinomycetes > Actinomycetales > Microbacteriaceae > Microbacterium. Next base: position 374,518 of record NZ_CP154857.1, read on the forward strand.
GCCGAGGTACACCTTGTACCCGTTGTCGTTCGGCGGGTTGTGGCTCGCCGTCACCATGACGCCGGCGTCGGCGCCGAGGTGCCGCACGGCGAATGCGAGCACGGGCGTCGGGAGCAGGCGCGGAAGGAGGATGGCGCGCAGTCCCGCACCCGCGAAGAGCTCGGCGGAGTCCTTCGCGAACACGCGGGAGTTGCGGCGCCCGTCGTACCCGATGACGACGAGCGGACGTTGGCCGGCCTCGGCCGAGTCGCCGGCCTTCTCGAGCAGATAGGCGGCCAGGCCCGCGGCCGCCTGCGCGACGAGCACGCGGTTCATGCGGTTGCTGCCGGCGCCGAGCTCTCCGCGCAGCCCCGCGGTGCCGAACGCGAGGCGCGCGGCGAAGCGGTCCTCGAGGTCGGCCGCGGCCGCGGCATCCCCCTCCTCCGCTCTTGCGAGCAGCAGGGTCAGCTCGTCGCGGGTCTCGGGGTCGGGATCCTGCGCGAGCCAGGCGCGGGCCTGGTCTGCAGCGCCGCTCACATCGCCCCGATCACGCGGGCGAGCAGCGACGAGATGACGGGGCCGGCCTGACGGCCCGCCTCCATGACCTCCTCATGGCTGAGGGGGGTGGTCTGGATGCCGGCGGCCATGTTGGTGATGAGCGAGAAGCCGAGGATCTCCATGCCGGCCTGGCGGGCGGCGATCGCCTCGAGCGCGGTCGACATGCCGACGATGTGTCCGCCGATCGCCTTCGCCATCTGCACCTCGGCCGGCGTCTCGTACTGCGGACCCGTGAACTGGCAGTACACGCCCTCGTCGAGGCTCGGGTCGATCGAGCGGGCGAGGTCGCGCAGGCGCACCGAGTACAGGTCGGTGAGGTCGATGAAGGTCGCGCCCTCGAGCGGCGTCGCGGCCGTCAGGTTGATGTGGTCGCTGATGAGCACCGGCGTGCCGGGCTTCCAGGTGTGCTTGATGCCGCCCGCGCCGTTCGTCAGCACCATCGTGCGGGCGCCCGTCGCGGCGGCCGTGCGCACGCTGTGCACGACGCGGCGCACGCCGTGGCCCTCGTAGAAGTGCGTGCGCGCGCCGATCACGAGCACGCGCTTGCCGCGGGGGGTCAGGATGCTGCGGAGCGTGCCGACGTGGCCTGCCAGGGCGGGCGCGCTGAAGCCGGTGACCTCGCTCGCGGGGAAGGTCGCGGTCGTCTCGCCGATGAGCTCGGCCGCTCCCGCCCAGCCGCTCCCGAGCGTGAGGGCGATGTCGTGGTGCTCGACGCCTGTGATGCGCGCGATGTCGTCGGCGGCCTGCGCCGCGATCGCGAACGGGTCGGCGGCGGGGTCGTCGAACGGGTTGGTGATGTCGGACATGCCCCCACTCTAGGTAGGGGCCGCTCCCGGGGGCCAGACGCGGCGACCCGCAGCATCCACTCGGCCCATCGTGCGACCGGTGCCGCGGAAGGGTCTCGCGGACTGGGAGAATGGGATCCATGTCTGTGAGCTTCGAGGTCACCCAGAGCGTCGCGATCATCGGCGGCGGACCCGGCGGCTACGAAGCGGCGCTCGCCGCCGCCCAGCTGGGCGCGGAGGTGACGCTGGTCGAGAGGGCGGGTGTCGGAGGGTCGGCGGTCATCACTGACGTCGTCCCGTCGAAGTCGCTCATCGCCACCGCCGACGCGGCCGTCGCCATCGCGGGCGCGAGCGATCTGGGCGTGCAGCTCTTCGCGAAGGGCAAGGACGGCAAGCCGCTCAAGCCCGAGATCGCCATCAACCTGTCCGCCGTCAACAAGCGGCTCCTCGCGCTCGCCCGCCAGCAGTCCGACGACATGCGCGCCTCGCTCGTCGAGGCCGGCGTCCGCATCATCTCCGGACACGGTCGCCTCGAGGATGACAACGCGGTCGTCGTCTCGACGGGCCCCGGCGGCACCGACTTCGACCGCATCGAGGCCGACACGCTCGTCATCTCGGTCGGCGCGTCGCCGCGCGAGCTGCCGAGCGCCCGGCCCGACGGCCAGCGCATCCTCACGTGGACGCAGCTCTACGACATGCGCGACCTGCCCGAGCACCTCATCGTCGTCGGATCCGGCGTCACGGGCGCCGAGTTCGCCGGCGCCTACATGAACCTCGGGGCCAAGGTCACGCTCATCTCGAGCCGCGACCAGGTGCTTCCCGGCGAGGACACCGACGCCGCGGCGGTGCTCGAGAAGGTCTTCAAGCGCGGCGGCATGACCGTGCTCTCGAAGTCGCGCGCCGACAAGGTCGAGAACACGGGCGACGGCGTCCTCGTGACGCTGTCCGACGGGACGACGGTCGAGGGCAGCCACTGCCTCATGGCCGTCGGGGCCATCCCGAACACGCGCGGCATCGGCCTCGAGCAGGCCGGCGTGCAGATGACGGAGTCCGGCCACATCCAGGTCAACCGCGTCGCGCGCACCTCCGTGCCCAACATCTACGCCGCGGGGGACTGCACGACATTCATCCCGCTCGCCTCCGTCGCGGCGATGCAGGGCCGCACGGCCGTCTTCCACGCCCTCGGCGACGTCGTCATCCCGCTGGAGCGCCGCCGCGTCGCGTCGAACATCTTCACCGCACCCGAGATCGCGACGGTCGGGTGGCAGGAGAAGGACATCGCCGACGGCCTCATCCAGGGCGTCGTGCACAAGCTGCCGCTCGCCGCGAACCCCCGCGCCAAGATGATGGGCATCAAGGACGGCTTCGTGAAGCTCATCGCCCGGCAGGGCAGCGGCAGCGTCATCGGCGGCGTCATCGTCGGACCGCGCGCGTCGGAGCTCATCTACCCGATTGCGATCGCGATCGAGCGCCGGCTCACGGTCGACCAGCTGTCGCGGGTCTTCGCCGTCTACCCGTCGCTGTCGGGCACGATCACCGACTCGGCGCGTGCCATGCACGTCGTCGACCACGCCATCTACGGCGCCTGATCCGGGATGCCTCGGGCTGAGGCGTCCCGATTCGGGATGCCACGTGCGCAGGCATCCTGATCCCCGCCGACTCGCGCGGGCGTGACGACACCCTAGGGTCTGGTGGAAACCCAGGGCATGCGACGACACCCTAGGGTCTCGTCGAGACCCCAGGCACGCGACGCGCACGCCATAGGGTCTCGGCGAGACCATAGGGTCGCGCCGAGACGCGGGCGTCAGGAGATGGTCAGGAGCTGGTGCCCCGCGGACACCGTCGTGCCGGGGTCGGCGTCGATCGCGCCGATCACGCCGTCCTTGTGAGCCTGAATCGGCTGCTCCATCTTCATCGCCTCGAGCACGACGACGAGGTCGCCCTTGACGACCTGCTGGCCCTCCTCGACGGCGACCTTGACGATCGTCGCCTGCATGGGCGACTTGACCGCGTCCCCGGATGCGCCGGCCACGACCGACGGCGCGTGCGAACGGCGGGACGGGGGCACGGCCGCGGGGCGGCCGGCGGCGACCGGAGCGGCGACGATGCGATCGGGCAGGCTCACCTCGAGGCGCTTGCCGGCGACCTCGACGACGACCGTGTGGCGGTTGGGGGCGGGGGCGATGTCGCTGAGCTCGCCGTCCCACGGCGGGATGTCGTTGACGAACTCGGTCTCGATCCACCGCGTGTAGACGCCGAAGACGCCGTCCTCGGCGGTGAAGGCGGGGTCGCGCACGACCTTGCGGTGGAACGGCAGCACGGTGGGCAGGCCGCCGACCTCGAACTCGTCGAGGGCGCGGCGCGCGCGCTCGAGGGCCTCGGCGCGGTCGCGGCCCGTCACGATGATCTTGCCGAGCAGTGAATCGAAGGCGCCGCTCACGCTGTCGCCCGCGGTGACGCCGGAGTCCAGGCGGATGCCGGGACCGCCGAAGGTCTTGAAGACCTTGATCGGACCGGGCTGGGGGAGGAAGTTGCGGCCCGGGTCCTCGCCGTTGATGCGGAACTCGATCGAGTGGCCATCGGGGGCGGGGTCGTCGTAGTCGAGCTCTCCGCCCTCGGCGAGGCGGAACTGCTCGCGCACGAGGTCGATGCCGGTGACCTCTTCCGAGACGGGGTGCTCCACCTGCAGGCGCGTGTTGACCTCGAGGAAGGAGATGGTGCCGTCGGCGCCGATGAGGAACTCGCACGTGCCGGCGCCGACGTATCCCACTTCGCGCAGGATCGCCTTCGAGGCCGAGTAGAGGATCTCGTTCTGCTCGGGCGTGAGGAACGGCGCGGGCGCCTCCTCGACGAGCTTCTGGTGACGGCGCTGCAGCGAGCAGTCGCGCGTCGAGATGACGACGACGTTGCCCGCGGCATCCGCGAGGCACTGCGTCTCGACGTGACGCGGCTTGTCGAGGTACTTCTCCACGAAGCACTCGCCGCGGCCGAAGGCGGTGATCGCCTCGCGCGTCGCGGACTCGAAGAGCTCGGGGACCTCGTCGATCGTGCGCGCGACCTTGAGGCCGCGTCCGCCGCCGCCGTACGCGGCCTTGATCGCGATCGGCAGGCCGACTCGCTCGGCGAACTCGACGACCTCGTGTGCGCCGGCGACGGGACCGGGCGTTCCGGGTGCGAGGGGAGCGCCGACCTTCTCGGCGACGTGGCGCGCGGTCACCTTGTCGCCCAGCGCCTCGATCGCCTCCGGCGACGGCCCGATCCAGACGAGGCCCGCGCCGATGACGGCGCGGGCGAAGTCGGCGTTCTCGGCCAGGAAGCCGTATCCGGGATGCACGGCGTCGGCGCCCGAGCGGCGCGCGACCGAGAGGATCTTGTCGATCGAGAGGTAGGTCTCGGCGCTCGTCGCGCCCTCGAGGGCGTAGGACTCGTCGGCGAGACGGGCGTGCAGGGCGTCACGGTCCTGGTCGGCGTAGACGGCGACCGAGGCTTTGCCCGAGTCACGTGCGGCGCGGATGACGCGTACCGCGATCTCCCCGCGGTTGGCAACGAGCACCTTGGCGATCTTGGGCATGGTTGTCAGCCTACCGATGGGGTCCCTCGCGTTTTTGGGTGCCTCGCACAAGAAACGCCCCCTCACGTGTGCGGGACCCTACGAGCGACTCCACAGTTCGGGCCACTCCACACCGAGCTCGCGCACAAGTCGACGAAGGGTCGACAGCGACATCCCGACCACCGTCGACGGATCGCCCTCGACCCGCTCGATGAAGGGGCCGCCGAGGCTGTCGATCGTGAAGGCGCCCGCGACATGGAGGGGCTCGCCCGTCGCGACGTAGGCCTGGATCTCGGCATCCGTCACATCCGCCGCGAAGCTGACGGACGCCTGCGCGACCGCGTGGGCTTCGACGGGTTCGGCCCCGGGCCGCAGTCGGTAGACCGAGTGGCCGGAGTGGAGCACGCCCGTCCGCCCGCGCATCGCCCGCCACCGCGCCGTCGCGGCCTCGGGCGTGTAGGGCTTGCCGAGCACCTCGCCGTCGAGCTCGAACATCGAGTCGCCGCCGATGACGATGCCGTCGAACGCGGGGTCGTCCTCCGCCCAGCGCGCGGCGACGTCCGCCGCCTTGCGGCGCGCGAGCAGGAGCACGTGCTCGTCCGGCGCGAGGGTGCGGCCCTCGGCCGACTCGACCGCCGCGATGACCGCCTCCTCGTCGACATCGGGTGCCGTCGTCTGCGGCTCGACGCCGGCCTGGCGCAGCAGCATGAGGCGGGCGGGTGACGTCGAGGCCAGGAGCACGCGCATGCGTCAACGGTATCCGGCGTGCCGAACTCCGGCTCGCTGTGACGAACGGGCCGGCTCACCCGCGGATTTCCGGGGCGGAGACCGCCCGCGAGTCACAGGCAGCCGGAGTCCGGCACGCCCCAGGCGCGATGTGGGAGGCTCGAACGCATGGAAGACGGCCTCATCGACCTCGACGTCACGGGCGTCGCGCACGGCGGCGTCTTCGTCGGCCGACACGAGGGGCGCGTCGTGTTCGTGCCCGACGCGATCCCCGGCGAGCGGGTTCGCGTGCGCCTCACCGATACCGCCAAGGGGTCGTTCTGGCGCGGTGAGGCTCTCGAGATCCTGGATGCCTCTCCTCACCGGCGCCCGCACGTGTGGCGTCAGGCTGACATCGACGTGGCTCCCGACCACCGCCCGGGCGGCGCCGACTTCGGCCACATCGACCTCGCGCACCAGCGCGAGCTCAAGCTCCGGGTCGCGCAGGATGCCCTCGAGCGCATCGGCCGTCTCAAGCTCCCCGTCACGATCGAGCCCGCGCTCGCCGACGACCGGGCGGGCCAGGAGACCCCCGACGGCACCGGCTGGCGCACGCGCGTGAGCCTGCACGTCGACGAGGAGGGGCGGATCGGCCCGTTCGCCGCGCGGAGTCACCATGTCATCCCCGTCGACGACCACCCGCTGGCCACCCCCGAGGTCGCGCGCGCGGCGGCCGAGCTCTCGTCCGGCAAGCCCGGACGCATCGACCTCATCCAGCCCGCGGACGGGCGGGTGCGGGTCATCCCGAAGCCCGAGGCCCCGCGCGGCCCCCGTCGGGGAGCGCCGCGGCAGCGCCACCATGGCAAGGACCCGGGCCGCGAGGTCGTCGTGGAACGCGCGGGAGGCCGGGACTTCCGCGTCGACGCGGGCGGCTTCTGGCAGGTGCATCGCCTCGCCGCGCACACGCTCTCGACCGTGGTGGCGGATCAGCTTCGTGGCACGGTCGACCCCGACGGCTGGCACCTCGACCTCTACGGCGGTGTGGGCCTGTTCGCCGCGACGATCGCGGACCTCGGCGGCGCGCGGGTGACCTCCGTCGAGTCCGACCCCCGAGCGACCGAGCACGCGGGCGCCAACCTCGCGGACTGGGTCGGCGCCCGTGCCGAGACGGGGCGGGTCGACCGGTGGATCGGGCGACTGCGCGACGAGGCATCCCTCACCCAGCGCGAGCGTCTGTCGCGCGGGGTCGTCGTCCTCGATCCGCCGCGGTCCGGCGCCGGCCGAGAGGTGGTCGAGGGGGTCGCGGCGCTCGCGCCGGCGACCGTCGTCTACGTCGCCTGCGACCCCGTCGCCCTCGCCCGGGACCTCGCCACCTTCCGTGCGCACGGCTACGAGGCCGAGGGTGTCGCGGCGTTCGACCTCTTCCCCAACTCGCACCATGTCGAAGCCGTCACGACCCTGACCCGCGTCGGCGTCGCGCGCTAGCCTGGGCGCATGACGCGCGTCGCCCTCATCGACGACCACGAGTCCGTGCGGCTCGGCCTCGAGGCCGCGTGCGCGCGCGGCGGCACCGAGGCCGTCGTGTTCTCGGGCAGCACCGTCGGGGCCTACCTCGATTGGCGCTCGTTCAGCGCCGCCCCGCCGGCCGATGTCGTCGTGCTCGACCTCACGCTCGGGGACGGCACGACCGTCACCGAGAACGTGCGGCGGCTGACGTCCGACGGCTCGAGCGTCATCATCCACAGCGTCGCCGACCGGCCCGCTGCCGTGCGCGAGGCTCTCGCCGCCGGTGCGGCGGGGGTCGTCAGCAAGGCCTCGCCCATCGGCGACGTCATCGCCGCCATCCGCACCGTCGCGCGCGGCGAGCCGCTCAACAACGTCGAGTGGGCGAGCGCCGTCGAGGGCGACCGCGAGTTCGCCGACGCGCAGCTCTCAGTGCGCGAGCGTGAGGTGCTGCGGCTCTACGCCGCGGGGCTCCCGCTCAAGGTCGTCGCCGACCGCCTGGGCGTCGCGTACTCGACGGCCAAGGAGAACATCACGCGCGTGCGCGTCAAATACGTCGAGGTCGGCCGGCCGGCGCCGACGAAGGTCGACCTCCTGCGTCGCGCGATGGAGGACGGCATCCTGTCGCAGACTCCGGGAGGCAGCGCGGGTGACGACTGACGCCACGGAGTCGGTTCTCGACGACGCCTGGGGGCACATCCCGCAGACGCGAGAGACCACGGCAGGCCTCGGATCGTTCACGCGCCGCCGCATCGAGCGGGCCATCGGCCTCGCTGCGGGACTCGGATGCCTCATCCTCGGCGTGCAGGCGTTCGTCCTGTCGTTCGGCCCCGCCGACGAGACCGCGATGTGGCACGACATCCTCGTCGCGGCGACGTTCGGGCCGCTCGCCCTCATGCTCGTCGCGTGCGGCATCGGCCGCGGTGTCCGGGCCTTCGCGGGGCTCTTCGCGGTCGCCTACCTCGCGGCCCTCATCGTGTGGCCCGTCGCGACGCGCGGCGGCACCGCCGACCCGCAGACCGAGCCGTGGATCTGGTACCTCGTCAACGTCGCGACCGTGGCGGGGGTGCTGGCCTTCCCGCTCGTCCTGCAGATCGCCTGGACGGCGCTCGTGCCGATCGTCTTCGGCATCGTGCGGCTCATCCAGGGCGGCTTCGCGAGCGACTTCTGGATCCCGGTGATCCTCGACGTCTCGTTCGCCCTCATCCTCGGATTCATCCTGCTGACGCTCGCGTGGCTGTTCCGCTCGGTCGGCGTCAACGTCGACGGCACCCGCGTGCGTGCCGTGGAGTCGTACGCCTCCGCCGCGGCGGCGGACGCGGCGGAGGAGGAGCGCATCGCGGTCGCCGCGCTCATGCACGACAGCGTGCTGGCGGCCCTCATCGCGGGGGAGCGCGCGCAGACCGACCGCGAGCGCACCCTCGCCGCCGCGATGGCGCGCGAAGCCCTCACGCGTCTGGCCAACACGGAGCAGGATCCCGAGGAGGGAAGCGACGAGCCGATGGATGCCGCCGCCATCGCCGACGCGATCGAGCGGTCTGCCGGCGAGCTCGGCGTCGAGATCCGTGCCGAGCGCGTCATCCTGGGTGAGCACTCGGCTGTTCCCGGCCGCGTCGCCCGTGCGCTCATGCTCGCCGCGATGCAGGCGATCACCAACGCCGTCGAGCACGCCGACGGCGAGGGGCTGACCGTCTCGGTGCGCGCCGTGCCGGATCCCGTCCGCATGCGCATCGACGTGCGCGACACGGGTGGCGGCTTCGCGATCGACGACGTGCCGGACGACCGGCTCGGCATCCGCGCGTCGATCGTCGCCCGTGTCGCGGCCGTCGGCGGCACGGCCGCCATCACCTCGGGTGAGCGCGGCACGACGGTGCGGCTCGAGTGGCGGGAGGCCGGCGCGTGATCAGCGTCCGCACGGTGCTCGTGACGCTCGGGATCGCGTTCACCGCCTACCTCGCCGCGCGGGGACTTCTGTGGACGGACCCGGTGCCCTACCCGTACGTCATCGTCGTCGCGCTGAGTCTCTACCTCGTCACGACCTGGCTCTGCATCTTCTGGGATCCGCGGCCGCAGACGCCCGTCGTCGACGAGGACGGCATGCTCCTCACGATCGGCTCCCACGGCCCGCGGATCCTGCCCGTGTGGGCGTGCGTCCTCGCTCTCACGGTCGCGGTGCTCGTGCCGAGCAGCATCGCGATCGGCGTGGGTCCCGAGTCGCGCGACGCCCCCTTCGGCACGTGGTACCTCGGCGGAATCGGCGTTCTCATGACGATCGTGATGGTCCGTCGGCGCCCGTGGGTCGCGTGGGCCGGCATCGTCGCGCTCGCGGTCGCGTCGATCGCGTGGATGGGGCCGATCGACGCCCTCCTGCTCGGCCTGCTGGGGTCGATCGTGTGGGTCGCCGTCGCCCAGCTCCTCCTCATGTCGATGGACCGCGCGGCCCGCGACACGGCGCGCCTGGCGCAGCTGCAGCGTGCCGCCTCGGCCTGGCAGGCCTCGCAGGCCGTGCGTCAGCGCGAGCGCCGCGTGCAGGTGCAGCGCGCGCTCGCCGTCGCCGGCCCGATCCTCACGCGCACGGTCGCGACGGGCGGCCTGCTCGACGAGCGAGAGAAGCTCGAGGCGCGCATCGCCGAGGGGGCGCTCCGCGACGAGATGCGCGGACCGCGGCTCCTCAACGACGACGTGAGGACGGAACTGGATGCCGCCCGCCGCCGTGGGGCGACGGTCACGGTGCTCGACGAGGGCGGCCTGGACGGCCTCGACGACGCGTCGCTGGCGCTGATCCAGGCGCAGCTCGCCGAGACGCTCAAGGCCTCCACGTCCGAGCGCCTGTACATCCGCACGTCGCCGGACGAGCGCGTCGCCGTGACGGTCGTGGGGCGATCGGCGTCGGAGCTGGGGCTGTCCGACGAGGATGCCGTCGAGCTCTGGCGCGAGATCCCCCACCCGTAGGGCGGCGCGGCCTCAAAATCGACGAGTGCGGCTGGGCCGCGGCACCGACGAGGACGGCTGGGCCCGCGGCATCCACCGTCATCCGTCTGTGGCCCGCCCGCGGCATCCACCGGCATCCCGGCATCCGGGGCGAAAAGAATCTCGCTCCCCGTCTCGGTGGGGGAGGGGAACCGAGGCGGGGAGCGGAATCGGAAGAGGCGGGGGGCGGCAGATTGCCTGCCCCCCGCCTGGCGAACGGTTACCCGAAAACCGTTCGCGTGGCCGAACCTGGGGCTGCTTGGGACAGTCAGGTCAGCCGAACGCAAAGCGTTCCAGCACTTCAAGTATCCAGGGGTGGGTATTTTCCGTCTGTAGGTATTTCGGGGGACATTTGCGTCCCCCATGGGGGACAGCCGGTCAGCCCCTCATGCCCCCGCGGCCCCACCCGAGGTCACGGCGCAGCGGCTCGCGGAGAGCGCGCTGCGACAGCTCCCACGCCGAGCGGCGCGAGTCGTCGGCGACGGCGTCGGAGGCCTCCTCGACGTAGGCCTCGCTGACGACGGCCATGAGCGCCGCGAGCTCCACATCGGTCGGAGCTCCGCGCAGGACGTCGATCGTGATGCCGTCGTCAGCGGCGGTGTCGCCCGTCACAGCGGGATGTTCCCGTGCTTCTTGGGCGGGAGGCTCGCGCGCTTGCCCCGGAGCGCCCGCAGCGCCTTGGCGATCGAGACGCGCGTCTGCGCCGGCTCGATGATGCCGTCGAGCTCGCCGCGCTCGGCCGCGAGGAACGGCGAGGCGACGTTGTACGTGTACTCGTTGGCGAGGCGCGTGCGCACCGCAGCGACGTCTTCGCCCGCCTCCTCCGCGCGCTTGATCTCGCCGCGGTAGAGGATGTTGACGGCGCCCTGGCCGCCCATGACGGCGATCTCTGCCGTCGGCCACGCGAGGTTCACGTCGGCGCCGAGCTGCTTCGAGCCCATGACGATGTACGCGCCGCCGTAAGCCTTGCGCAGGATCACGGTGACGAGCGGCACCGTCGCCTCGGCGTAGGCGTAGAGGAGCTTCGCGCCGCGCCGGATGACACCCGTCCATTCCTGGTCGGTGCCGGGCAGGTAGCCGGGAACGTCGACGAGGGTCACGATCGGCACCGAGAAGGCGTCGCAGAAGCGCACGAAGCGGCTCGCCTTCTCGCCCGCCTCGATGTTGAGCGTGCCGGCCATCTGCGAGGGCTGGTTGGCGATGATGCCGACGGTGCGGCCTTCGACCCGGCCGAAGCCGATCACGATGTTCGGCGCGAAGAGCGGCTGAACCTCGAGGAAGTCGCCCGCGTCGACGATGTGCGAGATGACCGTGTGGATGTCGTACGGCTGGTTGGGCGAGTCGGGGATGATCGTGTTCAGGGTGCGATCGGCATCCGTCGTCTCCCACTCGAATCCCGACTCGTAGACCGGCAGCTCGGCCATGTTGTTGTCGGGGAGGAAGCCGAGGAGCGTGCGCACGTAGTCGAGCGCGTCCTCCTCGTCCTCGGCGAGATAGTGCGCGACGCCCGAGCGGGTGTTGTGCGTGTAGCCGCCGCCCAGCTCCTCCATGCCGACGTCCTCGCCCGTCACCGTCTTGATGACGTCGGGGCCGGTGACGAACATCTGGCTCGTCTTGTCGACCATGACGACGAAGTCGGTCAGGGCGGGGGAGTAGACGGCACCGCCCGCGGCGGGACCCATGACGATCGAGATCTGCGGGATGACGCCGGAGGCCGCGGTGTTGAGGCGGAAGATCTCGCCGTACTTGCCGAGGGCGATCACGCCCTCCTGGATGCGGGCGCCGCCCGAGTCCAGCATCCCGACGCACGGCATGCCGTTGCGGAGCGCGAGCTCCATGATCTTGATGATCTTCTCGCCGGCCGCCTCGCCCAGCGACCCGCCGAACGTCGAGAAGTCCTGCGCGTAGACGGCCACCGTGCGGCCGTGGATCGTGCCGACGCCCGTCACGACCGAGTCGCCGTACGGGCGCGACTTGTCCATCCCGAAGGCGGTCGTGCGGTGGCGGACGTACTCGTCGAACTCGACGAACGAGCCCGTGTCGACGAGCTGCTCGATGCGCTCGCGCGCCGTCTGCTTGCCCTTCGCGTGCTGCTTTCCGCGGGCCGCCTCCTCGGCGTCGAGGACGGCCTCCTGGTAGCGGGCGCGCAGATCCGCGATCTTGCCGGCGGTCGTGGACAGGTCGGGCGTGTCAGTCACGGATTCCACACTATCGGCGGGGCTCGGCGAGCGGTTGGAGGGTTCGCACAAGGGCGCGGGGCTCCCGCTGTGGGCTGTCAAGACCTGACGGCCCCTCACCGCCGGCCGTAGGGTGGGCGGCATGCCGATTCCCGAAGAGGGTTACCCGCTCGCCGCCGCCGTCAGCCCGCGCGTCCAGATCGTCGAGACGACCGACTCGACGAACGCCGATGTCCTTGCGGCCGTCACCGACGATCCCGGCGGCTGGCCGCATCTCTCGCTGCTGCTGACGACCGATCAGCGCGCGGGTCGCGGGCGGCTCGACCGCTCGTGGACGACGCCTCCCGGCACGGCGCTCGCGGTGTCGGTGGTCGTGCGGGTGCCCGACCTCCCGATTCCGGCCCGCGGCTGGATCCCGCTCATCGCGGGCGCGGCGATGACGCGGGCGATCGGCGAGCAGCTCATCGCGTCGGGTCACGCGGCGCGACTCAAGTGGCCGAACGACGTCCTCCTCGACGCGGGCAAGGTGTGCGGCATCCTCGCGGAGGTCGTGCCCGGACTCCATGACGCCGTCGTGATCGGCTCGGGAGTGAACACCCGGATGCCGCGGACCGACCTCCCGCTCGCGACCGCGACGTCGTTCGAGGCGGTCGGCCTCGAGTGCGACGACGACCGGCTGCTCGCCGACTACCTGACGGCGCTCGACCGGCTGCTCGCGGCCCTCGTCGAAGCCGGCGGCGACGCCGAGGCGTCGGGGGTGCACGCCGAGGTGTCGGAGCTCTGCTCGACGATCGACAGCGACGTGGTCGTCTCGCTGCCGGACGGATCGAAGCTGGAGGGTCGCGCCGAGAGCCTCGACCCCGACGGGCGCCTCGTCGTCCGGTCGGGCGACGTCCTCACCACGGTCTCGGCCGGCGACGTCGTGCACGTGCGCTGACGCCCTCTCGCCGTAGCAATCCGACCAACAGGCGGCGTCGACCCGCACAATGGAGGCATGACCCAGCCGGCGACGTTCGGGGGCCGGCCCAAGACCCCGGCGCCGGGCGTCCCCACGCCCGAGCTGCGCGTCGCCCGCTTCCGCAGCCACGCCCGCAGACTCGTGTGGCCGTCGCTCGTCCTCATCGTCGTGGCGGGAGCCGTCGGCTTCCTCTATGGCAACCTGCCCGCGCCGTTCCACAACTGGATGCTGCTCGCCGCCGCGGCGGTCGTGCTCTTCTTCCTCGCGCTCTGGCCGTTCCTGGCCTGGTGGGCGCACACCTGGACCATCACGACCCGACGCGTCATCGAGCGCTCGGGTGCAATCGTGCCCCGGCGTCGCGAGCTCACTCACGTGCGCGGGTATGCCATCCAGCTGAGGCGCGGCCCCCTCCAGCGGATGTGGGGCGCGGGAACCCTCATCCTCTCCAACGGCGTCGACGAGCCGATGCGCCTCACGAACGTGCCCAGCGTCGACCTCGTGCACGAGTGCCTCGTCGACCAGGTCGAGGTCAACCAGATCCTGGCGCACCGCGAGCTTCCCCTGCCGCAGGCGCCCACCCCGCCCCCGCTCCCTCCCACCGCCTGATCGTCGTCGCGCGACGCGCGATGGGATGATGGTGGTTCGAGGAGAAGGAGTCCCATGCCTTTGCGTGTCGGAGTCGTCGGCGGCGGACAGCTCGCCCGGATGATGATCGCCCCCGCTGTCGAGCTCGGCGTCGAGGTGCGGGTGCTCGCGGAAGAGGACGGGATGTCGGCATCCCTCGCCGCCACAGCCGTGGGCGACTACCGCGACGCCGAGACCGTCCTCGCATTCGCGCGCGACGTCGACGTCGTCACCTTCGACCACGAACACGTCCCGCAGGAGGTGCTCGGCACCCTCCTCGACGAGGGCGTCGCCGTTCACCCCGGCCCCCACGCGCTGCGCTTCGCGCAGGACAAGCTCGTCATGCGCGCCAAACTCGCCGAGCTCGGGATGCCGCAGCCCGACTGGGCGGCCGTGCACGACGCCGCCGAGCTGCAGGAGTTCCTCGACGCCCACGGCGGCCGCGCCGTCGTGAAGACGCCTCGCGGCGGGTACGACGGCAAGGGGGTGCGCGTCGTCTCCGCGGGCACGGAGGCCGACGACTGGTTCGCGACCCTGGCCGAGGACGCACGGGGCGGGGCGCTGCTCGTCGAGGAACTCGTCGACTTCACACGCGAGCTCGCGCAGCAGGTCGCCCGGCGCCCGTCGGGGCAGGTGCGCGCCTACCCCGTCGTCGAGACGGTGCAGCGCGACGGCGTGTGCGCCGAGGTCATCGCGCCCGCACCTCACGCGAGCGAGCGCCTGCTCGAGGTCGCGGAGGGCATCGGCGTCGCGATCGCCGAAGGCCTGGGCGTGACCGGGATGCTGGCCGTCGAGCTCTTCGAGACCACCGATGCGCGGCTCCTCGTCAACGAGCTGGCGATGCGTCCGCACAACAGCGGCCACTGGAGCCAGGACGGCGCCGTCACGAGCCAGTTCGAGCAGCACCTGCGGGCCGTGCTCGATCTGCCGCTCGGCGACCCCTCGCCGCGCGCGCCGTGGGCCGTCATGGTCAACATCCTCGGCGGACCGACGGAGGGCGCCCTCGACGACCGCTTCCCGGCCGCGCTCGCCGAGTACCCGGGCGCGAAGGTGCACACCTACGGCAAGTCGCCCCGCCCCGGCCGCAAGGTCGGCCACGTGAACACCGTCGGCGAGGATCTGGACGACGTCGTGTACGAGGCGCGGGCCGCGGCATCCCACTTCCTCGACTGACCTCAGCTCGCAGGGAGCCGTGCCGTTGCGGGGTTCTTCCAGCCTCGCGCCCTACCCTTGACGAGTGACAGCCCCCCTCCACTCCTCGGATGCTCCGCTCGTGGGCGTCGTCATGGGCTCCGACTCGGATTGGCGCGTCATGAGCGACGCCTCGCAGGCCCTCACGGACTTCGGCATCCCGCACGAGGTCGAGGTCGTCTCGGCCCACCGCACGCCTGAGAAGCTGCACCGCTACGGCACCGAGGCGCGCAGCCGCGGACTCCGCGTCATCATCGCGGGCGCGGGCGGCGCTGCGCACCTGCCCGGCATGCTCGCCTCCGTGACGGCCCTCCCCGTGATCGGCGTGCCCGTGCCGCTCGCTTACCTCGACGGGATGGACTCGCTCCTCAGCATCGTGCAGATGCCCGCCGGCATCCCCGTCGCGACAGTCTCGATCGGCGGGGCAAAGAACGCGGGCCTGCTCGCGGCCCGCATCCTCGGGACGACGGATGCTGCCCTCGGCGACCGCGTCGAGGCCTACGCGCGCGACCTCGAGGCCCAGGTGGAGGCGAAGAACCAGCGGCTCAAGGAGTCGCTGTGAGCGTCGCGAGCCCGCCGCGCACCGCGTCGGCCCTGCCGCGGAGCGTCGTGGAGGAGCGGCCGCTGCGCTATCCCGACGCGTCCTCGCGCGAGCTCATGACGAAGCGCGGCTGGTGGCTCGTCGGACTGAACTTCCTGCTGCCCGGATCCGCCCAGGTGCTCGCGGGCAACCGCCGCCTCGGCCGCGTCGGCATCGCGTCCACCCTCGCGATGTGGGTGCTGCTCATCCTCACCGTGCTCAGCGCCGTGCTGTGGCGATCGGTGCTCGTGACGCTCGCCACGAACTGGTTCTTCCTCCTCGCGGTTCAGATCGTGCTCATCGCCTACGCGGTGCTGTGGGTCGTGCTGACGATCGACACGATCCGGCTCGTGCGGCTCGTCCGCACGGGACGTGTGGCCCGCTTCGGCATCGCGCTGCTCTCGGTCGGGCTCCTCGTCGTCGCGGGCGGCAGCGCCGTCTACGCCTCGCAGCTCGCCGGCACGACGCGCGACACCCTCGGCGCGATCTTCGGCGCGAGCGGTCCTTCCGTGCCACCCTCCGACGGGTACTACAACATCCTGCTCCTGGGCGCCGACAGCGGCGCGGGCCGCGACTCCATGCGCTTCGACAGCATCTCGGTCGTGTCGGTCAACGCCGAGACCGGCGCCGTCACGATCACCGGCATCCCGCGAGACATGCCCGATGTGCCGTTCTCGGCCGACAGTCCCATGCACGAGCTCTACCCCGACGGCCACACGGGCAAGTCGAGCTCGACCTGCGGGTGGACGAGCGCCATCAACCAGCTCAACACCGAGCTCGAGGTCTGCCGCGACGGGGCATCCATTTATCCGGAAGCCGCGAGCAAGGGATCGACGCCGGGTGTCGAGGCGACGAAGGATGCCGCGGAGGGCGTGCTCGGCATCCAGATCCCGTACTACGTCTTCCTCGACATGAAGGGCTTCGCCGACCTCGTGGATGCGCTCGGCGGCGTGGACATCACCGTGTCGGAGCGCCTTCCCAAGGGCGGCGGCCCCGCCTACGAGGGGCAGCCGGCGGAGGACTGGGCGATCGGCTGGATCGAGCCGGGCGCGCAGCACATGGACGGCGACACGGCGCAGTGGTACGCGCGATCGCGCTACACGACGAGCGACTGGGACCGCATGAAGCGCCAGCGGCAGCTGCAGGAGGCGATCCTCGCGCAGTTCACGCCCGCGAACGTGCTGACCCACTTCAACGCCGTCGCGGCCGCGGGCAGCGACCTCGTCAAGACCGACCTGCCGCAGTCGATGCTCCCGTACTTCGCCGATCTCGCGCTGAAGGCGAAGGAGCAGCCCGTGCAGACGATCGAGCTCACGCCTGAGGGCGGCGTCGACTTCCAGCATCCCGACTTCGCGTACGTGAAGGAGCTCGTGCAGTCGAAGCTGCACCCGCCGACACCGACCCCGGCGGCGGGCTGACGATGGTCGCAACGCTTCGGGTCGTCCTCGACCAGGTGGCCGCGCCCGTCGAGCCCGATCTCGCCTCGGCGTCGCGGGAGCTCGCGCTGGCGCTCGTCGCCTCGGCGCCGGCGGGGTGCGAGGTCGAGGGGATCATCCCCGGCGTGCCCGCGGCGCGCGTCGACGCACTGGCGGGCGAGCTGCCGGGGCTGGCGCGGCTGCACAAGGTCGCTCTCGCGCGGCGTGAGCTGTCGGCCGCGCTGCAGCTCGGCGTCGCGACGGGGATCGGGGCGGGCATGATCCACTCGCCGACGCTCTTCGCCCCGCTCGTGAAGCACGACCGCGTGCACGACAACGACCAGACCGTCGTGACTCTGTGGGACCTCCGCGCCTGGGAGGCGCCCGACGAGCTGCCGCGCACGGTCGGCGGGTGGCAGCGAGCGATGCTCAAGCGCGCCGTCAAGCACGCCGACGCGGTCGTGGTGCCGACGCACTCGATGGCTCTCAAGCTGGAGGAGCTCGCTCCGCGGCTCGGCGAGAGGGTGCGAGTGATCGCAGGTGCCGCGCCGTCAGGCTTCGCGGTGCCGTCCGATGAGATCGGCCGACGGCGCGTGCTGGACGTGCCGGAAGGGTTCGTGCTGCTTTCGGGTGGTATCGCCGTGTCGGACGCCCTGTCGCTCGGGTTCGAGGCGGTGGTGCGGTCTGGACTCGACCTGCCCGTGCTCGTGCTCGATGCGCCCGAGGGGGAGGAGCCGGCTCTGGCCGAGATCGCGACGGCCGCGGGGCTGCCCGAACGCAACGTGCACGTCCGGGGCTCGCTCGACGCGGCCGACCGCGCGGCGGTGTTCGGGGCTGCGGTGGCGCTGATCGCGCCGTCGGTGCGCTCGGCGTTCCCGTGGCGGGTGGTCGATGCGCTGGCGCTCGGCGTGCCGGTGATCGCCGCGCAGTCGCCGGTGCACCGCGAGACGATCGTCGACGGCGGGATGCTCGTGGAGGCGTCCTCCGAGGCGCTGGGCTCAGCGCTGGGTTCGGCCCTGGGCTCGACCGCCGCGGCGGAGCGGCTGGGGGTGCTGGCAGCGGATCGGGGACGGGTGTTCTCGTGGCGCGGAACAGCGGACCGGGTCTGGCAGCTGCACGCCGACCTGTAGCCTCCGCGGCGAGTCGCCGTTGAAGCGCCGACGGGGTTCGGCCAGACTGTCGCCATGACGGCCGCCCCATCGACGGCCCCGCGCAGACGAGCACGTGTCCTCGCAGTCTTCACGATCGTGTTCGCTGTTCTCCTGGCGGGTCTCATCGCTGCGCCCGCCGACGCCGGGCCTGTCAAGACCGCGAACCTCGCCGAATTCAAGGCGGGCGACATCATCAGCGACGCCGTGTTCTTCAACAACGGCACGATGACGCAGGCTCAGATCCAGTCCTTCCTCGAGGCGAAGGTGCCGGTCTGCCAGACGGGCTACACGTGCCTGAAGGACTGGTACGACACGTCGCGTTCGACGTCGGCTGACGCCATGTGCGGCGCGTACAGCGGGGGCTACAGCGAGCGGGCATCAGCAATCATCTACAAGGTCGCGCAGGCCTGCGGCATCAATCCCCAGGTGATCCTGGCGACCCTGCAGAAGGAACAGGGGCTCGTCCTCCATACGTGGCCGTCGACCTGGCGGTACACGATCGCGATGGGACAGGGATGCCCCGACACCGCCGCGTGCGACACCAAGTACTACGGGTTCTTCAACCAGGTGTACGGAGCGGCGTGGCAGTTCAAGCGGTACGCCAACCCGCCCGGCACGAGTCAGTACTTCACCTGGTACGCGCCCGGCAAGACGTGGAACGTGCTGTACAGCCCCAACACGGCGTGCGGCTCGTCACCGGTGTACATCGCCAATCAGGCGACGGCGAACCTCTACTACTACACGCCCTATCAGCCGAACGCCGCGTCGCTGCGAGCGGGATACGGCTCGGGTGACGCCTGTTCCACCTACGGCAACCGGAACTTCTACAACTACTTCACCGACTGGTTCGGCTCGACGCACGGGAGTATCAACCCCTTCGGCAACGTGGAGTCGGTCCGGGCCGAGCCCGGGGTTGTGCATGTCAGCGGATGGGCCGCCGATCCCGATACGACCAGCCCCATCGAAGTCCACGTCTACGTGGGGTCGCTCGGCACGGCGATCACAGCGGGCAACGCGCGACCGGATGTCGGAGCGGCGTATCCCGCGGTGGGGGCCAATCACGGCTTCGATGCTCGCGTGCCCGTGCCGGGACCGGGTCAGTACCCCGTGTGCCTGTATGGCATCAACGTGCAGTTCGGCACGAACACCTTGCTCGGCTGCTCGACGGTGACCACGATGAGCGGGCCGCCGGTGGGATCGCTCGACAGTGCGACCCCGCTTCCCGGCGCCATTCAGGTCAAGGGCTGGGCGGTCGATCCGGACACGGCGGGGCCCATCACGGTACAGGTGACCGTCGACTCCGCGCCGACATCTGTCACCGCCGACATCTCGCGCGCGGATATCGCGACCGTGTATCCGGCATACGGCACCAAGCACGCGTACGACGCGACCATCCCCGCGGCCGCCGGCAGCCATCAGATCTGCGCGACTGCGCTCAACGTCGGGCCCGGTTCGAACCTCTCACTGGGATGCACCACCGTCACAGTCACCGCGCCCGCGGACGCGGGGCATCCACCGATCGGGAACTACGACTCCCTCACGCTCGCGGGCAATGTCGCCACCGCGCGCGGATGGGCGATCGATCCCGACACGGCGGCCCCGATCAAGGTTCGCCTCAGCGTCAACAACGCCGCTCCGACCGAGGTGACCGCGGACCTTTCTCGGCCCGACGTCGGCGCTGCCTATCCCTCGTCCGGTTCCAACCACGGCTTCGTGGTTCCGCTGACTCTCCCCGCCGGCAACTCCACGGTGTGCATCACTGCGGTCAACAACGGTGCGGGCGGCGATAGCCAGCTGGGATGCCGTTCAGTGAGCGTCGCCGCGGTGACCCCGACGGTCAACAAGCAGCCGTTCGGAAACTTCGAGTCGGTGGCTCCGACGGCCGGTGGGGCGGTCGTCTCGGGTTGGACGATCGACCCGAATGTCACGACGCCCATTGCGGTGCACGTGTACGTGGATGGCGTGGGCAAGGCGTATCTGGCGGACGCGTCGCGGCCGGACGTCGCGGCGGCGTATCCCGGGTATGGCGACAAGCACGGTTTCGTCGTTCCTCTGACCTTGGCCGGCGGCTCTCATCAGGTCTGCATCTATGCGATCGACGACGCCGGGGGCGCCAATCCGACGCTCGGCTGTCGCACCGTGACCGTCTCGGCACCGGTCGCCGCGGTGAATCGGGCGCCGTTCGGCAACCTCGAGAGTGTCGCGACGACCGCCGGCTCCGCGACGGTGTCCGGATGGGCGATCGATCCAGACACGCCCGATCCCATCGCGGTGCACATCTACGTCGACGCCACCGGACGGGCATTCACCGCAGATCTGTCCCGGCCAGACGTGGCGGCCGCTTATCCCGCTTCCGGGGACAGGCACGGCTACGTCGCTTCAGTCCCGATGACCTCGGGATCCCACCGCGTCTGCGTCTACGCGATCGACAGCGCCGGCGGCGCCAACACGACGATCGGCTGCACGACGGTCGTCGCTCCTTGACCCGACGGAGACGGGTGGGTCAGGTCAGACGGAGAAACGGCTCCTCAGCGTCGTCAACGCGTCGGCCGGCGCGAAGCCCGTCGCCTCGATCTTCGCGAGGTCCAGCACGCTGTTGCGAGGCCGCGGTGCGACGGGGCCGGAAGCGGAGGCGAAGTACTCCTCGGTCGTGACTCCCGTCACGCGCTCGCCATCGTGCCCGCCGAGTTCGAACACGGCTCGAGCGATGTCGGCCCACGAGGTCGGCTCACCCGAACCGGTGAGGTTGTAGACACCGAACGGCGCCCGCGTGTCGAGCAGGTGGCGGATGCCGCGGACGATGTCCTCCGTGAACGTGAGGCGCCCGATCTGGTCGTCCACGACCGCGGGGTCGATGCCGCGCTCGGCCAGGGAGGCCATCGTCGCGACGAAGTTCTTGCCGTCGCCGATGACCCACGAGGTCCGCACGATGTAGTGGCGTGGGGCGGTGGCCACCGCGGCGTCGCCTGCTGCTTTGCTCTGACCATAGACGCCGAGCGGCGCGATCGCGTCGTCCTCGCGCCACGGCCGATCTGCCGAGCCGTCGAACACATAGTCGCTCGAGACATGGACGAGAGTGATGCCGTTCGCTGCGGCAATGCCGGCGAGCACCGCGGGTGCGGTGGCGTTCGCGGCCCAGGCGGCAGGACGACCTTCCTCGGTCTCGGCAGTGTCGACCGCGGTGTAGGCCGCCGCGTTGATGATCGTCCCGTAGTCGCGCCAGCGGCGCGCCGTCGCGAGATCAGGTGACAAGAGGTCGATCGCCGCGCGATCCGCGTACTCGATGTGCGGGCTCTCTCCGAGCTCGGCCCGGAGAGCGCGTCCGAGCTGTCCGTTCGCACCGAGCACCAGCGTCTTGCGCGGGCCCATGGGGGTCACGTCGGCGAGGCGCGGATGGGCGAGATCCTTGGGTGAGATCTCGACCTGCTCGAGCGGGATCGGCCAGTCGATCGCCGACGTCTCATCTGCGAGGTTGAGGAAGGTATAGGTCGCGTCCGGAGACCAGTGGTCGTTCACCAGGTAGACATACGCCGTGTCGGCTTCGAGGGTCTGGTACGAGTTGCCCACGCCGCGCGGAACGAAGATGGCCCGCGAGGGGTCGAGCTCGGTCGTGAAGACGGCGCCGAACGTCGGGCCCTCGCGCAGATCGACCCACGCGCCGAAGATGCGCCCCGTTGCGACCGACACCCACTTGTCCCAGGGCTCGGCGTGGATGCCGCGCGTCGTGCCGACGGCGTCGTTGAAAGAGATGTTGTTCTGCACGGGCCCGAAATCGGGGAGACCGGCCGCGGCCATCTTCTCGCGCTGCCAGTTCTCCTTGAACCAGCCGCGGGAGTCGCCGTGGACGGGGAGCTCCCACACGACGAGACCGGGGATCGGTGTCTCGATGGGAGCGAGCGCCTTGCCGAACTCCGTCATCACTGCCCCTTCGAGGCGTAGAAGGCCTCCACGCCGTCCTTGGCGGGAGCCCACCAGGATTCATTGCCGCGGTACCAGTCGATGGTCGCGGCGAGTCCTGCTTCGAAGTCCTGGTAGCGAGGGAGCCAGCCGAGCTCCGTGCGCAGCTTGGTCGAGTCGATCGCGTAGCGCAGATCGTGACCCGCGCGATCGGTGACGTGGTCGTACGCGTCGACAGGCTCGCCCATGAGCTGCAGGATGAGTTCGACGACGTCTTTGTTGTTCTTCTCGCCGTCAGCGCCGATGAGGTAGGTCTCCCCGATCTCGCCCTTGTCGAGGATCGTCAGGACGGCCGACGAGTGATCGTCCGCATGGATCCAATCCCGCACGTTCTCGCCCTTGCCGTACAGCTTCGGACGGATGCCACGCAGGACGTTCGTGATCTGGCGAGGAATGAACTTCTCGACGTGCTGGTAGGGCCCATAGTTGTTCGAGCAGTTCGAGATGGTCGCCTGGACCCCGAAGCTGCGCACCCACGCCCGGACGAGCAGGTCGCTGCCGGCCTTCGTCGAAGAGTAGGGGCTCGACGGGTTGTACGGCGTCGATTCGCTGAATCGCGCCGGGTCGTCGAGCTCGAGGTCGCCGTAGACCTCGTCCGTGGAGATGTGGTGCAGCCGCGTGCCGTGACGGCGCGCCGCTTCAAGGAGCGTGTACGTGCCGATGATGTTCGTGTCGAGAAACGGGCGCGGGTCGTGCAGCGAGTTGTCGTTGTGCGACTCGGCGGCGTAGTGCACGACGGCATCCGTCGTCGCGAACAGCTCGTCGACCAGTGCGGCATCGGAGATGTCACCCTGCACGAACGTCAGCCGGTCGTCCGGCAGCCCGTCGAGCGAGGCGCGATTGCCCGCATAGGTGAGCTTGTCGAGCACCGTCACGTGATCGTCGGTGTGCTCGATCACGTGGTGCACGAAGTTCGAGCCGATGAAGCCTGCACCACCGGTGACGAGGAGTCTGCGCATCCTTCAAGCCTACTGGGAGCCCTTCCCCTGGTTTGGAGAGGCCACTCAGGATGCCGGAGACTAGAGCAATGCGCGGCATCATCCTCGCCGGGGGCACCGGCTCTCGGCTGCACCCGATCACGCTCGGAATCTCCAAGCAGCTGGTCCCGGTCTACGACAAGCCGATGATCTATTACCCGCTGTCGACCCTGATCCTCGCCGGCATTCGCGACATCCTGATCATCACGACTCCTCAGGACTCGGAGCAGTTCCAGCGGCTGCTGGGCGACGGAAGTCGATTCGGCATCTCGCTGACGTACAAGACGCAGCCGTCGCCGGACGGCCTCGCTCAGGCGTTCATCCTCGGTGAGGAGCACATCGGGTCCGACTCCGCGGCACTCGTCCTCGGCGACAACATCTTCTACGGCCAGGGCATGGGCACGCGCCTCCGCCAGTACACCGACCTCACGGGGGGTGTCGTCTTCGGGTACTGGGTCGACGACGCCACCGCGTACGGCGTCGTCGAGTTCGACGCAGCGGGCCGCGTGGTGTCGCTCGAGGAGAAGCCCGCGCAGCCGAAGAGCAACTACGCCGTGCCCGGGCTCTACTTCTATGACAACGACGTCATCGAGATCGCGAAGAACCTCCGGCCGTCGCCACGCGGCGAACTCGAGATCACCGACGTCAACAAGGCCTACCTCGAGCGGGGCGACCTCAAGGTCGAACTGCTGCCGCGAGGCACGGCGTGGCTCGACACCGGGACCTTCGATTCGCTCAGCGAGGCGACGGACTTCATCCGCACCGTCGAGAAGCGCCAGGGGCTGTCGATCGGCTGCCCGGAGGAGGTCGCCTGGCGCATGGGATTCCTGACCGACGACGAGCTCCGTCAACGTGCCGAGCCTCTTGTCAAGAGCGGGTACGGCGCCTACCTCCTGAAGGCCCTGCAGCAGGGCACCCGCTGACGGACGGCGAGAACCGGATGACCTCCGCCCAGACGTCCGAGGTTTCTGCGCCCGCCGAAGGGCGCCGTGCCATCATCTACGCGATCTCCCGTGCAAAGGACCGCGTCGACGACTACGTCTTCCACGCGCTTCGCAGCCTCCGCCCGTTCGGCGAGCGCCTTGTCGCGGTCGTGCCCAACGATTCCTCACCTGGCGAGCGCCGCAAGCTGGCCGAGATCGCCGACGACCTCGTGGAGGGGCCGTCCGGCGGCTTCGACCCGGCCTCCTACGATCTGGCGACCCGTCGGATCGACGATCTCGACGAGTTCGACGAGGTGGTGCTCACGGGTGACTCATGGTTCGGTCCTGTCTGCGATCTCACCCCGGTCCTCTCACGGATGTCGTCCTCCGAGGCATCCGTCTGGTCCATGGTCGAGACGACCGCAGGGCCGCCCGAGAGCTTCGCCGATGCCGGCTTCCCGGCGACGCACCTGCCGTGGTCATGGGTCCTCCTCCGTCGCGATGTGTTCGGGTCGACAGGTCCGTGGCGGGCGTACTGGGATGACGTTCGACCATCGGTTCCGGACCCGTGGGGAGAGCGTTCCTTCCTCGATTCTCTGCGGCAGAGCGGTCTTCCGATCGACTATGCATTCCCCGCTGACACACTCCCGAGCGGTGATGCGCCCGTGTTCGCCGCGGACGCGCTCCTCGACGCCGGTTGTCCTTTCCTGTCGCGCGCGGTGTTCCTTCTCTACCCGCCGTACCTCGACCGGTTCGCGGTGATCGGGAGGGAGATCCTTCAGCACGTCGGCGATCTCGGCTTCCCTATGGACATGGTGTGGCAGAACCTCGCGCGCACCGTCGCGCCGAAGGCGCTCTATGCGATCGGAGGGATGCTCGAGGTTCTTCCCGATGAGGACGTCGCTTATGACCCCTCACGTCCGCTCCGCATCGCTGTCATCGTCCACGTGACGGATCTGGATCGGGTCGCGACGCTGTTCACCAGGATCGACCACCTACCGAGCCCGTACGACCTGTTCGTCACCACGACCGACGGGAGCAAAGCGGCCAACCTGCAACGCCTCCTCGAGAAGAGGTCGGACGAGCGGCTGCGGACGTTCGAGGTCCGCGTGACGCCCGCGAACCGGGGCCGCGATATGAGCGACTTCTTCGTCGGCTGCCGCGACGTGCTGCTCAGCGGCGACTTCGACGTCATCGTCAAAGTCCATTCGCGACGCACGAGGGACAAGACCGTCAACGTGCGCCGGTATTTCCGTCGCTATCAGTACGAGAACCTGCTCGACAGTCCCGGTTACGTGGCGAACCTGCTCGCGCTGTTCCAGCGAGAGCCGGGACTCGGCGTGGTGTATCCGCCCATGATGCACATCGGATACAGCCTGATGGGCCGGGCGTGGGCGGACCTGCGGGATCCGGCCAAGGAACTCGCCCATCGGCTCGGGATCGCCGTGCCCTTCGACGAGGTGTCGCCGCTCGCGCCCTTCGGGGGGATGTGGGTCGTTCGCCCGGAGGCGCTCCTCCTCCTCAGTCGGGAGCGCTGGCGCTTCCGCGATTACTCTCGGCGGGGCGGGCAGCGGTATCGCGACCTGGCCAAGGTGCAGGAGCGGCTTCTCTCGTACGCCGCGGCCGAACTCGGTTACCACACGCGCACTGTGCTCACTCGAGAGCACGCCTCCATCAGTCACACGATGCTCGAGTCCAAGACGGACAACCTGTTCTCGACGACGCGTGGGTGGCCTGTCGAGCAGATCCAGATGCTCCAGCGGGGCGGCTACGCCGGACACTTCGGAATCGTCGCGCTCGCCCGCATGTACATCCGCATCAACCATCCCCGCCTCGC
The DNA here is from genome assembly GCF_039614715.1 of Microbacterium sp. AZCO. Classification (GTDB taxonomy): domain Bacteria; phylum Actinomycetota; class Actinomycetes; order Actinomycetales; family Microbacteriaceae; genus Microbacterium. The sequence goes on from NZ_CP154857.1 coordinate 400,358, forward strand.
TCGTATGACCATGCCGCTGTTCGATATTGCCGGGCGGACCTTCGTGGCGGTCAAGTACCTGCGTCGCGGACTCCGCAGGCTCGCCCTGGTTGTCCGAGGCAAAGTCGCGGAGGCTGCACGATGAAGACCGCCGAGCTCGTCACCTTCCCCGCGAAGTCCGCCTCGCCCCTGCCCACCGCGGGTCGGCGCCTGCTGATCTACGTCGTCTACGACGTTCGGGGCGACGTCGAGGAGTACATTCCCTATGCGCTCGAGCGCCTTCGCCTGCATTGCAGCCATGTGCTCGTCGTCGTCAACGGTGTCCTCACCGAGACGGGACGCGCACGTCTCGAGCCGGTGAGCGACGAGATCCTGGTCCGCGAGAACCGGGGTTTCGACATCTGGGGCTACAAAGAGGGGCTGGATGCGGTCGGCGAGAGGATCGCGGACTACGACGAAGTCCTCCTGGCGAACGACACCTGGTTCGGACCGATCCGTCCGTTCGCTCCTGTTTTCGAGAGGATGGATCGCCGCGCCCTCCACTTCTGGGGGATGACCGACCACCTGAGGGTCGAGCCGCACCCGTTCACGAACACCGGTTATCTGCCGTACCACCTTCAGTCGTACTGGTTGGGCGTGCGGCGCGACATGTTCCTGTCGGATGAGTGGCGCGACTACTGGCGTGACCTCCCCGCGATGAGCAGCTACTCGGACGCGGTCGTGAAGCACGAAGGCATCTTCACCGAGCACTTCACAGACCGTGGATTCATCGGAGAGGTCGCTTTCCCGACGCTCACCGACAAAGTCGAGAATCACGCTGTGCTCTATGCCGAGCAGCTCATCCAGGCCGGCTGCCCGACCCTCAAGCGCCGCCCGTTCTTCCAGTGGCCTCCGTACCTCGACCACCTCGCTGTCGTCGGACGCTGGACGCTGGACACGGTCGAGCGGTCCGGCTACCCGATGGAGCTCATCTACGCGGACCTCGCTCGGAACGTCGAGCCCCGCACTCTCAACGCGGATGCTGCGATGCTCGAGGTGCTTCCCGAGGCGGACGTCTCGTACGATCCCGAAGCGCCACTCCGGACCCTCGTCGTCGCGCACGTTTTCTACCCTGAGATGACGGATGAGATCCTCGACCGCGTCGACGTCCTGCCCGGGGAATTCGATCTCGTCATCACCACCCCGGACGACGACCGCGCGCAGGCCATCGAGCAGGTCCTCCTGGCGCGACCCGCCCGGGGTGCCACAGAGGTGCGCGTCGTCGCGTCCAACAACGGTCGAGATCAGTCCGCCTTCCTGATCGGTTGCCGGGACCTCCTGCTGAGCGACCAATACGACCTCGTCGTCAAGGTGCATTCGAAGAAGACCCCCCAGGACTCGCCCAATGTCGGGCGTCATTTCAAGAGGCAGCAGTTCACCAACCTCCTGAACAGTCCGGGCTACGCCGCGAACCTCGTCGCGCTCTTCCAGCGTGAGCCTGGTCTCGGCCTGGTCTTCCCGCCCACGATCCACCTCGGCTACCCGAGCATGGGGCACGGTTGGTGGGCGAACAAGCCCGCGTTCGTGGAGCTCGCCGATGCTCTCGGCATCCGTGTCCCTGCTGACGAGATCTCGCCGCTCGCGCCTTTCGGATCGATGTTCGCCGCTCGCCCAGCGGCACTCAGGATTCTCGTCGAACGCGAGTGGACCTACGACGATTTCGGCGGGGTCGAGGCCTACCAGGACGGCGGGCTGGCCCATGTGCTCGAAAGACTTCCCGTGTACGCGGCGGGTGAGCTCGGATTCCACACGAGGACCGTCGCGAACGCCGAGTATCTGGCATCGAGCTACGCAGCGCTCGACTACAACCTGGACCAGCTGTCCAGCACCCTCCCCGACAGCACGATGCAGCAGATCCAGCTCCTCCGGCAGGCCGGACCGATCGAGTACGGGACCTTGCGCGACTTCGCCCGGATGTACGCGCGGCTGCACCGGCCCCACGACGAGGCGCGCCTGGTCGCAGTGGCAGACAAGCTGCTCGCGGCGCGAGCAAGGCTCCGACGGGTGCGACGACTGCTCCCTGGACGGCATGCCCGCTGAGTCCACAGCGCTCGCCGACTTCCCAGGCTCGACGCGCGCCGACGTATAGGATTTACCAGTTATGCCCGACTTGACTGCCGCCGCGGAAGCCCGTTTCGCGCGCCTCGCCGTAACCCCGATGAGAAGCGTCGGGTCGGTTGGCACCGGGTTCGGCGCGGCATGGGCGCCGGTGCGCGACATCCTCGCGCACCGCGAGATGCTCAATCTCCTGGTCAAGCGCGACCTCAAGGCGCGTTACAAGGATTCCGCGCTCGGGTTCTTGTGGGCTCTCGCCCGCCCGCTCGTCCAGCTGGCCATCTACTTCGTCGTTCTGGGCCACTTCCTGGGCGCTGCGCGGGGGATCCCCGACTTCGCCGTCTTCGTCTTCACCGGTCTCACCGCCATGGGCCTCTTCCAAGAGATCGCGGTCGGCGGAACGGGATCGATCATCGCCAACGGCGGCCTCGTCAAGAAGGTCTACGTCCCGCGCGAGCTGTTCCCGCTGGCGAGCGTCGGCTCCGCGATGTTCAATTTCAGCATCCAGCTCGTCGTGCTGCTGCTCGCGACCCTGCTCGCCGGCGCACCCCCGCTGCACGCCGACATTCTCTATGTCATCCCGTCGCTGGCCGTGCTCCTCGTCTACGGCACGGCGTTCGCGCTGTTCTTCTCGGCCATCAACGTCTATCTGCGCGACATCCAATACCTCGTCGAGGTCGCGACGATGCTGCTGTTCTGGATGTCGCCGGTCGTCTATTCGTGGCAGATGGTGACGACGATCATCACGAATCCGGTTCTGCTGGAGATCTACACGGACAATCCCCTCACCCTCGCCATCCTGGGCTTCCAGAAGGCCTTCTGGGTCGCGGGCGACGACCTGCAGCAGCCGGCCGATCTTCTCCTGCGGCTCGTCATCGCGCTGTTCGTCGGACTCGCGCTCCTCGTCGTCAGCCACCGCACCTTCCTGCGTCTGCAGGGCAACTTTGCGCAGGAACTGTGAGCGAACTCGCCGCCATGACCGTCGCCAACCCGACCGCTTCGCGACCTGAGGTCGTCACTCTCGACAAGGTGTCCAAGCGTTTCACCGTACGCAAGGATTCCTCTCTCAAAGAGCGCGTCATCACGCTCGGCCGTGCCGGTCGGCGGCACAAGCAGGACTTCTGGGCGCTCAGCGACGTCAACCTGTCGATCTATGCGGGGAGCACGATCGGGCTCATCGGACACAACGGATCCGGTAAGAGCACCCTCCTGAAAGTGGTCGGCGGGATCATCCAGCCGACTTCGGGCACCGTGACGCAACGCGGCCGGATCGCGGCCCTCCTCGAACTCGGCGCGGGCTTCCACCCCGACCTGACCGGTCGCGAGAACGTGTTCCTGAATGCGTCCGTCCTCGGTCTGAGCGCCGAGGAGACCGAGTCTCAGTTCGAAGCCATCCTCGAGTTCTCCGGCGTCGGCGAGTTCATCGACACCCAGGTGAAGTTCTACTCATCGGGCATGTATGTGCGGCTCGCGTTCGCTGTCGCGGTTCACACCGATCCCGACATCCTTCTCGTCGACGAGGTGCTCGCCGTCGGCGACGAGCAATTCCAGCGGAAGTGTCTCGACAAGATCCGCGAGTTCCAGTCTCAGGGTCGAACGATCATCATCGTCAGCCACGCCCTGGATCAGGTCGCTTCGCTGTGCGATCGCGTCGTCCTCATGAACCGCGGTCAGCTGGTCTTCGACGGAGTGCCCGTCACTGCCATCGAACGGTTCCGGGAGCTTCTCGAGCACAACGCGGTCGGCCAGGCGCGTCCTCTCGAGGGAACCACCGCGATGGAGATCGACCGGGTGGAGACCCTCGATGCCGCTGGTGCGCCACGTACGGAATTCGAAGTCGGCGAGGCGATCGTCCTGCGGGTGCATGTACGTGAATACCACCCCGTCGAGCGGTGGGCCGTCGGATTCAGCATCGACACGGCGATGGGGCAGATGGCCCTGGCTTCCAACACCGACCTGCTCGATCTTCAGCTCGCCCCGCTGCACGATTCCACTCACGTCGACATCTCCATCGAAAGCGCTCATCTGAGCCCTGGCCGATACTTCGTCAATGCCAACGTGTCGGGTCTCAGCGTCGACGCGTCGCACTCGCTCATGCGCGGCGCGACCTTCGCGGTGCGGGGGACTGAGACCACGATCGGTCCCGTGGCCGCTACCGTCCGCATCGACGCCTCCTGACAGCCGATGGCGGCCGAGCGGAGCCTTCACGTCCTTCAGAATGTCGTCTTGCCATTCGACGGCGAGGCTGACGTCGTGGAACTCTATGTGAGGGCCGTCCCCGGGGCCATCGTGTCGTCTGCGCGTTCGAGCTTCACCATAAGCGCCCGCCACTCGGTGTCCTTCGACTCCTACTTCGGGGCCTTCCCGGCAGGCTACTGGCGTTCGCACACATCGGTCGATCGAGTACGCCTCGTGCTCACGGCCGACGCCGCGGTCACGATCGAGTTGCTGGCGGCCGGGCAGACATCGGCGCGGCGTACCGTCGAGAAGCGCGATGTCGAGGGAACGACGACCTTCGAGGTCGCCCTGACCGCGGGGGACGCCTGGCTCTGGTTCGAAGTGTCGGCTGGCGACCGGGATGCGACGATCAGCGAGATCTCGTGGCAGGCGAACGACGCGGCGGACCGCAGAGCGGCGGTATGCGTCACGACCTTCAACCGCGAGGCCGATTGCATTCGCGTCCTCGAGCGTCTGGCCGCTGATGCGAAGGTCCTCGATCAGGTCGGGCGAGTCTTCGTCGTCGATCAGGGCGACCGCAAAGTCAGGGATCACGACGGCTTCGATTCAGCTGCAGCGAGCCTGGGGGAGCGCCTCACGATCATCGAACAGCCGAACCTCGGCGGTTCGGGCGGTTTCAGTCGCGGGATGATCGAAGCCCTCGGATCCGACGTCGATGACGCCCTCCTGCTCGACGACGATGTCATCCTCGAGCCAGAGTCGATCTCGCGCCTGCTCGCCTTCGCCGCGCGCGCGCGAGGCGACCGCATCGTCGGCGCTCATATGCTGAGCCTCGTCGACCGCACCGTGCTGCACACCTACGGCGAACGCGTGGCGCGACGGGGGTTCTGGTGGTCGTCGGTCGATCCCGCACTCTCGGAGGTCGATCTCGCGGCGCTCTGGATCGAGCGCACGCCCCCGTTGCGCGCGGTGCACGACGTCGACTTCAACGGCTGGTGGATGTGTCTCGTGCCTCTCGCAGTGATCAGGCGGATCGGGGCATCCCTCCCGTTCTTCATCAAGTGGGATGACGCCGAGTTCGGTCTCCGGGCGAGCGCCGCTGGAATCCCGACCGTGACGCTTCCCGGAGCGGCGATCTGGCACATGCCGTGGACGGGCAAGGACGACGGGCTCGACTGGCAGGCCTACTACCAGTTGCGCAACCGGGTCGTCGCCGCGCTGCTGCACTCACCGGCGCGCCGGGGCGGAGGCATCCTGAGCAGCACGCTCGCTCTCGATGTGAATCACCTGCTATGCCTGCAGTACGGGTCGGCGGAAGTGCGCGCGCTGGCGCTCCGCGATGTGCTGAGTGGACCGGGCCACCTCGGGCCCTCCCTCCGCAGCAAGACCCCTCAGGTGCGGGAGATGTTGCGAGAAGCAGGTCAGATCGTCCTCGACGACGTTGACCTTCCCGTGGGGGAGCGGTTCGGTGGGCCGGTGGAGCCCTCCGGCGCGCGGGCCAAGGTCTCACGCGCCCTGCGCGTCATGGCGCACCAGTTCCGCCGCCCCCGGCCTCCGAAACCGCAGGCGGTCGATGCGACCCTCACACGGGCAGAGGGGAAGTGGTGGGCTTTGGGCCTGATGGACTCCGCCACGATCGCCAGCGCGACGGGGCGCGGAGCTTTCGTCGCACGCCGTGATCGCCGTCGCGCGCGACGCCTCCTCGTCGAGGCGGCGTCACTCCGTGTGCGGCTGTGGCTCGCCTGGCCGCGGCTCGCCCGCGACTATCGCCGTTTCCTCGGCGACCTCACATCGCCCAGTGCGTGGCAACGCCAGTTCTCCCTCGACGACCGCGCCTGACTGGCGTTCAGTCCCGTTCGAGCCGCTCCTTGCGGGTCGCCATCTTCTCTCGGACGCGGCTGATCCCGCCCTGCTTCCAGTAATAGCGGAAGAGGGCGAAGTCCCGACGGGGTCCGCGAGGCATGGCGAGGACGCGCTCGAAATGCGATCCCGCCAGCGCCGACGTTCGCTCGCGCAGAGCCGCACGGTCCGCGGCGGGACGAGGATTGACGCAGAAGTCGACGAGAGGCGCGAGGGCGCGCGACCATGCGAACTCCTCACGGACCGCGCGCACGTTGCCGCGTGCGAGTTCTCGGGCGGCGTCGTCCACGATGAGCTCGCGGATCGCATCGGCCAGCGCCCGAGGGTCCGTGGGGGGCACGACGCGTCCCAGTTCGCGGGTGCGGATCAGATCGGCGAAGCTGTCGCCGTCGGTGGCGACGATGGGCAGCGCCGCCCAGAGATAGTCCAGGATGCGGGTGCGGAAGGAGAACCGCGTCTCGGCATGCCATAGATGCGTGCTGACGCCGAGATCGGCATCCAGGAGGTAGTCGGCGCGACTCTCGTAGTCGACCCACGATTCATTGAAGAACACGGAGGTGCCCGTCAATCCCAGCCGGTCGGCTGTCTCGACCGTGTCGGTCAGTGCCTGCATCTCGGGGATGTCGGGGTTGAAGTGGCGAGCGCTGAGGAAGAAGAGCTTGATCTCGGGATGCTCGTCGGCGAGGAGGCCCACGGCTTCGACGAGCGTCACCGGGTCGAACCAGTTGTAGATGCCGCCGCCCCAGATCAGCACCCTGTCGTTCGGCCCGATCCCGGGAACGGTGCCTTTGATGCCGTGGCGCTCCTGGACGGGCGGCTCCTCGGGCAGACCGAACGGCACGAGTCGGAGCAGCGACTCGAAGGTCGGGTCCTCCGTATAGGTGACGGGGTTCAGCCGGCCGACGGTCGACAGCGCCCCGAGCCACAGGCTTCGCTGAGCCTCGGAGGCGCAGAGGAAGACGTCTGCCCGAGCGAGCTGCTCGTTGAGCAGCGACACGGCTTTCGTCACCTCGTCGGCCCACTCATCGGGCGGGCTGTACTTGTTCATCTCGAGCTGCTCCAGCTGGAAAGGATCGTAGAGGTCGGCGACCACGATCTTCTCCGTGCGCGCGATCGACGGGAACGTGCGGAAGGAGGTGCCCTGCACGACGATGACGTCGGCCCACTGCTCGTGCTCGCGCATCGCTCTGTCGTCGATCTCGCGCACGTGGACGGTCTCGAAGCGGTCGGAGCTCCGCTCGATCCGGTTCCATGAGGCGACGCGCACGTCGCAGTGCGGGGCGAGCGCCTCCGCCATGTTCCAGACGCGGATGGCCGGACCGGCCATCCGCACGCCGATCAGGTCGCCTGTCACGATGAGGACCCGTGTGCGCGCGCGGGCGCTCGATGGGGAGGTCCGGGTGTCCATCACGAGTGCGTCGAGCTCGTCGGGACGGCAGCGCTCGTAGCGTCGACCGGTTCGCGCGACCCGGGCTCGAGTGATCCAGTCGCGGCAGGGGTCTCGGCATCCACAGCGGGGACGAGCAATGCGGCAGGCGAGGGCTCTCGCTCCTGCCGGGGAAGGAGCAGCGCCAGGAGGACGAAAATCCCGGCGAAGGCGAGCGAACCTCCGACCCAGACGACGAGAGACGACGGTCCGGCGCCCCACCACCATTCCGCATCGGCCCCACCTGGATCGAGATGCAGCTCGTCGGTGCCTGTCGTGTAGCGCTGGATATCGGTGTGGAGCGCGATCGTGAACGCGACCGCGAGGGCAGCGCCGCCGAAGATCAGGCGCCCGCCGTTCCAGGAGGACTCCGCATCGCGTCGCAGCGACGCGACCCCGACCGCGATGACCATCAGCGGAAGAATGTAGCGGGGCTGCACTTGCGCGCCGACCAGGGCGTGAGACTGGTAGAGCAGCACGAAGGGCACGGCCCACAACGCGATCACGGTGAGCGCGACGGCGATGCCGCGTCGGAGGTGGACGCGACGGACGCCCACGAAGAGCGCTCCGCAGAACACCAGCACAGCGAGGACGTTGACGGTCGCCGGCATGCCCGTGTCGAGCCACCCGAGGGCCCAGCCGCCGAGCGCGCCGAACCAGAGTGTCGGGACACCGAGCGCGTTGGCGATCACCTGCCCGCTCGTCAGCGGCGGATTCTCGTCGGTGAGCCCGCTCAGCACGGCCCCGCTCTGTGAGGCGCTCAAGTAGAACAGGGCGCTCAGCACGACCACGCCGACCGCGATCAGCCCAGGAATCAGAGCGTCTCTGCGGGCCCGCAGCCCCAGGATCAGCGCCAGACCCACCGCGAAGACGGCGTAGACGGCGGCATCCGCACGTGCGCCGGCGCCGATAAGGGCGCCGAAGACCGTGAGCGCCGCCAGAACGACGCGACGTCTGCCGCTCGTCTGCGTGACGCCGTACATCGCGATCCAGACGACTGCGCCGGACAAGATGGCCCAGGAGGACGGATTGACGGAAGCGAGGATGAACAACCCGAGCGGCATGCAGGTTGCGAGCACCGAGAGAACGAGTGCGGGCCGGGTCCAGCGGGGCAGCGCGAAGAACACCGCAGTGAGCAGACCGACGGCGAACGCGCTGTTGAACAGCCTCATCGCAAGCACAGAGGTCGGGATGTCATCACTCGCGAAGACGGACATCGTCGCGTAGAAGACCGGCGGGTACAGTCCGTCGACGTTCGCGCGTGCGACGCGAGAGAGACCGGCTACACCCGGATTCCAGCAATCGGCGCTCGCCTCGGGCTTGAAGACGTAGCACGTGGCGGAGACCACCGCCGTCGGGATCCGCCGGGCTTCGCTTCCGTCGCCTGGATCCTCGCACAACCCCGGGCGTTCGCCGAGACCGCACCAGATGGACGCCAGGTGGAAATCATCGTCGGGACTGGCCCCCACGGGGGATGCGAAGGCCCAGGAGGCGAGAGACAGGAAGGCGAGGACGGGAATAGCGATTGCGAGGGCCAGTCTGCCAGTCTTCGAACCTGTTCGTCGCACTGAGACATCCTAACGGTGAGCGATGTCGCGACCCTGAGGGGACAACTCTCCGTGGAGGTCCGAGGCGCGGCCGAAGGAGTGGAGTAGACCGGTGAGCGTCTATCCTGCCATGGGCCCGTTGTTCCGTGGCGGGCCGTCAGATCCCTGGAGACTCGATGCCGACTCGCCTCGCCGCGGTCAACCGACGTCGGGCCTGGCTCACCGCCTATCTCGTCGTCCTCGTCCTTTCGTGCGCCTGGACCGCCCTCGGCGGTCCGCTCTCACTGCTGCTCGTTTTCGTGCTCGCCCCGGTCTTCGTCGCGGTTCGCGCGCGAGTCAGTGTCGGCGTCAGCCTCGCACTCCTGCTCACCGCGTCGTGCTGGGCGACCCTGCTCGTCTTCCTCGTCTCGCGATACCTGCCCGTGCCGCCCCTCGTTCTGGTGCTGGCCGCCGCTCTCGCCGTCGGTGCAGGCAGCGCGCTGCATCTGTACCGCGTGGGGTCCACGCTCACCAAAGCAGATTTCGCCGACCTCGCGTTCGCCGGAACGGGGGGGATCCTCTGGTGCGCCGTCCTCGCCGTGGCATGGATCCTGCCCGGAGCGAGCCCCGTGTCGTGGGCGATGTCGGGGGATGCGGCGAACAACATCCTCTTCGCGCGGCGCGTGCTCGAAGACAACGGCATCGCCGTCGGCGCGGGCCAGAACCCCGTTCCCCTCACGTCCAGCCTCATCGCACTCTTCATGCTCCCGGGGCATTCCTTCGTGGCGCCTTCGGTCGAGTCCGACATTCTGGCGTTGGCCCAGATGTGGTCCGTGGGAATCGTCGCGGCCTCGTTCGTCTCGGGCGCCCTCGTGCTGTCCCTGGTTCGCAGACGCGGTCCTCTCACGTATCTCGGCGTCGCGATCGGGTCGGTGCTGCCACTCAGCTGGCTCGCGCTCGCCGGATCGCTCGCCCTGGGCTTCGTCAACTTCCAGCTCACCATCGCGCTGCTGATCGGATGCCTGCTCGCGCTCAGTCGCTCCCGCGAGGGCCTTCTCACCTCACTCGTCATGGTGGCGATGTCGCTCACGCTGGTGCTGGCGGTGTGGGCTCCCCTGGCGGGAATCCCAGGACTTGCGCTCGTGCTGTTCCTCTTCCTGCATCGTCGCGAAGTCCTCGCGCTGCGGGGCTGGCGCGCCGGCGTCGCGATCGCGGCGATTCTGCAGACCGTGGCGTTCTTCGTCGCTCTCTCGCTTCCCAGCTTCCTGACCCAGGGCGGTGCCCTGTCCGATGCGCAAGGCGCAGTCATGTCGTTCAGCCGCTGGCTCCTGCTCATCTCCGCGGCGATGGCCATCACGCTCGGTCTGCTCTACTCGAAGGTCGCGGGTGGGGCGGGAGGGATTCGGATTCTGATCGCGACTCTCGGCGGCGGGGGCGCCGGGCTCCTCCTGCTGCTGTGGATGCGGCGCAACGAAGCCGACCTGTGGGGCTATTACCAGATGAAGTTCCTGTGGCTCTTCCTCGTCATCCTGCTCATCGTGGCAGTGGCCTTCGGGATGGCGCTCGCCTCGTGGTTGGAGCCACGCGGTTTCCGGTCGGCCGTGCTCTTCGTCGCTGTGCTCGTGGCGGCCGCGGGAGTCGGCGGGGTGGCTCAGGTCACCGTGCCCAGTTACAACCAGAACCCTCAGGTCATGCGCGACCCTCTCGCACGAATCGTGACAGGCGACTTCTTCAGCGCGTCGGGTGATCACGTCTTCGACCGCGTGGTCGCGATGGCGGACGCGGAAAGCCCGAGCGTCCTCTGGCGCAGCGGCGATCCGGATGAGGGCGGAATCATGTTCTGGGTTCTGCAGATGGCGGCGACGGATGTCGATGACCTGCCGATCCGTACCCTCGCCTACTATCGCGATTCGACGACTGTCGATGATCTCTGCGAACTCGGGCGTCTGATGGGCCCCGGGCTCGAGGTCATCACCGCTGACCCTGGTCTGGCCGACCAAGCGGCCGAGTGCAAGGGTCTCGGAAAGATCGTCCTCCAATGACCGAACGAGGGCGTCGAGGACCCCATTGCTAGGATCGGTGATCATGCCCGAGCACCCCGAGCGCACGCTCATCATCGTGCCCGCATGGAATGAAGCGGGGAACGTCGGCAACACGGTCCGGGAGATCCTCGACAAGATTCCCGGCATGGACATCGTGGTGGTCGACGACGGATCCACGGACGACACGGCCAGGATCGCGTCCGCAGCGGGTGCACGCGTCCTGAGCCTTCCGTTCAACATGGGCGTCGGGGGAGCCATGCGCACCGGATTCACCTATGCCCAGCGGCACGGCTACGCACGGGCGATCCAGGTCGATGCGGACGGCCAGCACGACCCCCAGGACATCGTGCGCGTCCTAAGCGGACTGGAGAGCGCCGACATCTCCATCGGAGCGCGATTCGCAGACACTGGAGATTACGAAGTGCGGGGACCCCGCAAGTGGGCCATGAAATTCCTCGCGGGCGTGCTGTCGCGCGTTGCCAAGACGCGTCTCACCGACGTCACAAGCGGTTTTCGCGCGGCCAACCGTCGGGCGATCGACCAGTACGTGCGCTACTACCCGGCGGAGTATCTGGGTGACACCGTGGACTCGCTGGTGAGTGCCGTGCACTCCGGTCTCACCGTGACCCAGGTCCCGGTCGCGATGCGCCCTCGGGCACACGGCCGCCCGAGTCAGAACCCCGCAGGAGCGAGCGTCTACCTGCTTCGCAGCGTCTTCGCACTCTCGTTGGCACTCCTCCGCGGACGCCGCCGTCCCGGCGAGGTGAGCGCATGATCATCGTCGCCGGCATCGCCTTCGCGGTCCTCGTCCTCGTCATCATCATCAGCCTGCTGCTGCGGCGGCAGCTCCGCGAGAAGTACGCGATCCTCTGGCTCGTCATCGGGCTTGCTCTCCTCGTCCTCGCGATCTTCCCTCAGCTCCTGCTCGGGCTGTCGGAGCTGCTGGGCGTCGAGGTTCCGTCCAACCTCATCTTCGCCCTCGCCATCGTGCTGCTGGTGGGGGTGGCTCTGCACCTGTCGTGGGAGCTCTCGCTCGCGGAGGACGAAGTGCGTCGGGTGGCGGAAGAGGTCGCAATCCTCCGTACCGACCTCGACGAGCTGCGAAAGGCGGTCGCGGCGAACGAGGAGAGCCGAGTCGACTCTGCGGCGTCCGCTGAGGCTCCGCCGCCTCGACCTGCCGACGACGCGGACGCGAATGGCGGCGAGTGACTCCACCGCGAGCGGTCTTCGCGCCGTTCTGATCGCGACGGCCATCGCAGGAGCGCTCGGTTACGCCGTTCAACTCCTCGCTCCGGCGCTTCTGACCGACGAATCGGTGTACGTCGCGTTCTCGGTCTTCTGGTCGACGATCTACCTCGGTGTGTCCGCGATGTCGGGCGTGCAACAGGAGGTCACGCGCGCCGCGCATCCGGCGACCAACGAGCCGCCGAGCGCAGTGCTGCGCACCTTCGCCCTCGCGGCGGCAGGACTTGTCGTCCTCGCAAGCGCCCTCGTCGCACTCTTGTTCGGCACGCGCATCCTCCCCGGGCCCGTCGTGGTGACGGGCGCTGTCCTGGCCATCGGACTCGTCGGCTACCTTGCCGTCGCGGTACTCAGCGGGGTGCTCTACGGGCTCCGGTTTTGGCGCGACATCGCCGGCATCATGGTGCTGGACGCCGCCATTCGCGCCGTCCTCCTCATCGCCGGCTTCACCGTCGGTCTCCCGATCGAATGGCTCGCCCTGCTCGTCGCGCTACCCTTCGGGCTCGCCTTCGGGGCGACGTGGCTCGTGGTGAGGAGACGCGTCGTCGGACGGTTCCGTCTGGACGTTCCGCTTCGACGATTCGCCGCGCATGCGTGGGGGACCGTCGGTGCCGCCGCGGCCTCCGGTGTGCTCATCACCGGCCTTCCCATGCTCATCGGGATCACGGCGGCTGGTACTCCGCCCGAAACGCTCGGCGCGCTTCTGCTGACGATCACGCTCACCCGAGCCCCGATCGTCATCCCGATCATCGCCCTCCAGAGCTTTCTCATCTCCGCGGTCTTCCGCGGTGGGCGAGTCCGCCCGGGGCGGCTCCTGCAGGTGCTCGCCCTGCTTCTGGCCGCGGTGGCGGTGCTGGCGGTCATCGCCGGCTTCATCGGTCCGCCGATCGTGTCGTGGGTGTCGGCCGGTCGTTTCACGATCGACGGCTGGATGGTCGGGGTCATCGTCCTCAGCGCTGGACTCGTCGGCGCCATGTCGGTAACGAGCCCAGCCCTCATCTCGGCTCGCCGGCACACCGCGAACTTCGTCGGCTGGCTTGTGGCGGCGGTCCTCACCGTCGGCGGACTGATCATCCCGATCGCCGGTCCATCTCGGATCGCGATCGCTCTCACTGTCCCCGCGATCGTCGGACTCGTCATCCACGTGGTCTCGCTGACACGACCAGGGATTCAGCACGATGTTCACGGCGGCGGATCGCCGGATTCCGTGGGCCCGGGAGGCCTCGGCTAAGCTGGACCACTGGCCGCGTCCGATCACGCGCAGCCCCTCAGGAGCTGATCTACCCCATGACTGAAAACACCTCGCGCAAGCGTGCCCTCATCACTGGAATCACCGGCCAGGACGGCAGCTACCTTGCTGAGCTGCTGCTGGAAAAGGGTTACGAAGTCCACGGCTTGATTCGCCGTTCGTCGTCGTTCAACACCCAGCGCATCGATCACGTCTACCAGCCTGCGCAGACCGAAAGCCAGCAGCTCTTCCTGCACTTCGCCGACCTGACCGACGGCTCTCGCCTGGTGACGCTGCTCAACGAGATCCAGCCCCACGAGGTCTACAACCTCGCCGCGCAGTCACACGTGCGTGTGAGCTTCGACGAGCCGGAGTACACCGGCGACGCGACCGGCCTCGGCACCATCCGCCTTCTGGAGGCCATTCGCGCTGCGCACGTCGACTGCCGGTTCTACCAGGCCTCGAGCTCCGAGATGTTCGGTGCGACTCCTCCGCCCCAGAACGAAGAGACGCCGTTCTATCCCCGTTCGCCCTACGGCGTCGCCAAGGTCTACTCGTACTGGATCACGCGCAACTACCGCGAGGCCTACAACCTCTTCGCCGTCAACGGCATCCTGTTCAACCACGAGTCGCCGCGCCGCGGCGGGACGTTCGTCACGCGAAAGATCACGCGGGCCGTCGCGCGCATCAAGGCGGGCGAGCAGTCCGAGCTCTATCTCGGCAACCTCGACGCCGTCCGCGACTGGGGTTACGCGCCCGAGTATGTCGAGGGCATGTGGCGGATGCTGCAGCACGACGAGCCGACCGATTACGTGCTGGCGACCAACACGGCCTACACGGTCAAGGACTTCCTGCGGTTCTCGTTCGAGCACGCCGGATTGGATTGGGAAGAGTACGTACGCTTCGACGAGCGCTATCTCCGTCCTACCGAGGTCGACGCCCTCATCGGCGACTATGGCAAGGCCAAGGAGCTCCTCGGCTGGGAGCCCAAGGTCCACACGCCTCGGCTTGCGCAGATCATGGTGGATGCCGATATCGCGGCCCTGGAGATCGAAGGCCGCCACTTCGTCGACCAGGTCCAGAGCTGATCCCACGTGCGTGCGCTGCTGACCGGCGGCGGCGGCATGCTCGGATCGAGCATCGCCGCCGCATGGCGATCGCTCCGTCCCGCTGACGAGCTCATCTCCCTGACGAGAGGCGACGTCGATCTCAGCGACTCCGACGCGACTCGAAGGGCAGTGGCGGACGCTCGTCCCGATCTCGTCATTCACACCGCCGCTCATGTCGGCGGTATCGGAGACAAGCTCGCGCGTCCGCTGCCCTACCTGCTCGAGAACGTCCGTCTCGACGCTTCGGTGCTGGAGGCCGCGCTCGCCGCCGATGTTCCCTCGTATCTCTACGTCGCCAGCGCCGCGGCCTACCCGGCGGATGCGGTCAACCCCATCGAGGAGTCCGCGCTCTTCGGCGGGCGCCTCGAGCCGGCGAACGAGCCCTACGGACTCGCGAAGCTGACGGGGCTCTCTGCCGTGTCGTACGCGGCGCGGCAGACGGGGCACGCCTACCGCAGCATCCTTCCGTCCAATCTCTACGGCACGGGCGACTCATTCGACCCCGATCGCGCTCATCTCATCGCCTCGACCCTGTTGAAGACGCACCGCGCGAAGGAGTCGGGGGCCGCGGGCGTCGAGGTCTGGGGCGACGGCACTGCGCGTCGCGAATTCACCTACGCTCCCGACATCGCCGACTGGCTCGTCCGCTCAGTGGACGAGATGGGTGTCTGGCCGATCTTCATGAACGTGGGGTCCGGCGTAGACCACAGCATCCGTGAGTTCTACGAGACCGCCGCCGACATCATCGGGTTCCGCGGAGACCTGCTCTTCGACCCCTCCAAGCCGAGCGGCGTTCCGCGCCGGCTCATCGATTCATCTGTCGCACGCACCCACGGCTGGAGCGCACCGACGGACCTGCGCGACGGCATGGCCGAGTGCTACCGCGCCTACCTCGACCGATCCGTGAACGGAGAATCCTCATGACCGCCACCGGGCCTGCCTACCCCCTCGCAACCACGACGTGGGACGAGGCGGAGTACGACGCGATGCAGAGGGTCATCGCGAGCGGCCGATTCACCAACGGCCCGTTGGTTCGCGAGTTCGAGGCGGCCTTCGCGGCCCATTTCGGAGCGGGCTTCGGAGTGATGGTCAATTCGGGCAGCTCGGCCAACCTCATCGCGGTGGCGGCCGCGGTGCTCGATCCGCGCATCGACCTCAACCGCGGCGACGAGGTCATCGTGCCCGCGGTCTCTTGGCCGACGACCTACTACCCCCTCACCCAGTACGGTCTTCGGCCGCGCTTCGTGGACATCGACGTCGACACTCTCAACCTCGACCTGGACCTGGTCGAGTCCGCAATCGGACCGCGCACCAGGGCGATCTTCGCGGTCAACCTGCTCGGCAACCCGAACGACTTCACGCGCCTGCGCGGGATCGCGGAGGCTCACGGGCTCGTGCTGCTCGAGGACAACTGCGAGTCGCTCGGCGCCGTACACGACGGGATCAACGCCGGCACCGCGGGGCTCGCGGGCACGTTCAGCTCGTTCTTCTCGCATCACATCGCGACGATGGAGGGCGGCGTCATCCTCACCGACGACGAGCAGCTTTATCAGGAGATGATCTCGCTCCGTTCGCACGGCTGGACGCGGGAGCTGCCCGTGCAGAACTTCGTTCACGACAAGACGGGGGATGCCTGGGACGATCTCTTCCGCTTCGTGCTCCCGGGATACAACGTGCGTCCGCTCGAGATGGAAGGGGCGCTGGGCCTGGAGCAGCTGAAGAAGGTGCCCGACCTCATTGCGGGGCGACGCGAGAATGCCGCCTACTTCCGCGAGCGCTTCGCCGACGTGGACGGGGTGCGTCTGCAGCGTGAGACGGGAGAGAGCAGCTGGTTCGGCTTCTCGCTCGTGCTGGAGGGGCCTCTTGCCGGTCGACGTTCCGAGGTCGTACGGGCCTTCTCCGCCGCTGGGATCGAGTCGCGGCCGATCGTCGCGGGCAACTTCACTCGCAACCCCGTCATGGCACATCTCGACGCCGTCGTCCCCGAGAGCCTCCCGGCTGCCGACAAGGTGGATGTCGACGGCCTCTTCGTGGGCAACCACCACTATCCGGTGCATGAGGGGATCGACCTCGTCGCCGAGACGGTGGAGCGTGTCACGGCGGAGGTCTCCTGACGCCGCGGATGATCTACGCGGCTACCACCGGTCGCGCAATGTGCGGAAGTCGACCCACAGAAGCGAAGCCCCCCACCGGATCTGGTACCACATTCGATTGGCGTCCGTCACCTCGATAAGGACGTTGCCCGGAATGACGCCGACCACCGGGCCAGCCGGCCCCGATCGCACATAGGTCGCGTATTTCGAGATCATCTGCTCAGGCGGGTAGGCGGCCGCAGCCCCGAAGGCACCGTTGTAGTGCGAGTAGACGGTTCGAGTGATCGCGCGCAGGGCGGCGACGTTGACGCCCCCTACGGCGACCATCGAGAGGGCGACGACCGAGCGGTCTCCGTACATGATCCCCGTGTCGGCCTGCAGCAGGCCTGAGGCGAGCCAGAGCGCCCCCGGCTTGGACTGCTGCGCAACGCCCCACGGAAATCCCCGACGCGAGCCGCGATCGCCAGATCTGCTTGCCCATGAGGCCGAGCAGAAGGTCGGAGTTGGCTCGTGACAGCAGAGACCCGTCACGCAGGCGCTGGACCATGCGGGTCAGGTCATCGGTCGTCGTCCGGTTCCCTGCGTAGAGGACGCTTCCCGTGGGCGTGACATTTCCGTACGCCGTCCCGGTGAATCCCGCGTCCTTGATCATCCCGTTGAGTCCAGGAACTCCGATCCAGTGGACGATGTCGTTCTGACACTCGTTGTCCGACGCGTGGATCATGACGGCCACGCAATCGATGAGGTACAGGCCTCCAGGGAGGAGCGTGTAGTACGAGGCGAGGCCCACGTCGACGTGTGCGAGCGCGGCCCACGCGGCGTAGAGCTTCATCATGCTCGCGGGCTCGACCGGCGTGCCCCCGTTGTAGCTGAAGGTCTCGCCTGCTCCGCTCAATTCGCGGACGCTCACGTAATACGTTCCGCCGTACTGCGCGGCGATGTTGCGGATGGCCTGGGCGAGCAGGGCGTCCCGTTTCGGCTTCTCGCCCGAGCACGACGCATTGGACTCCACAGGGGGTGCGAGCCACGAGGTGTCGCCCATGGCCACGATCTTCGCGCCCTGCGTGGCCACGTAGGCTGCTTCGGTGTCGGGCACGCACGCGTAGTAAGCGAATCCGAGCGGCTGCTTCGTGCTGCCCGAGGCCAGCGCTGCGACCACGATGTCGTTCATGACGGCAGCGTGCGCCACGACGAGGCGTTGAGCGGGCACGCTGCGGAGCCCGGCCGCCTGCATCGCCCTCTCCTGAGGTGTTCCGGCCCCGGACCGTCGCACGGCGAATCCTGCGGCGACGAGCGATTGCTCGTATGTCCCGGTCACCGTGCTCGTGGTGCCGATGATGATGACGTTCGGCGCTCCGACTCGCCGGATGGCGGCGATGGTCTCCGGCGTCGCGGTGCCGCTTACTCCGTCGACGAGAAGCGCTCCCGCCCCCGTTCCCGACGCCGTCGCGGCCGCGATCGGGATGTCGACGAGTGAGGCGGGCCCTCCGGCGTAGCCGCTTCCCGCTATGTAGACGGTGCTGACGTCTGTCGGGAGCATGGTCAGCGCGAGACGGGACGTCGCGAAATCGCTCCCCCCGTCAACCCTCCGGATGTCCGGAGCGATGCCTGCGAGCTGGCCGGCGACTGCATCCGAGACCGTGGCCGGCGATCCGACGATCACGATCGTGCTGGGTGCAAGGCGGCGGACCTCTGTCGCAACCGCCGGGGGAAGAGCGTTGGACGGCACGGTGAGCACGGGGGCTTGAAGAGCACCGGCGAGGCCGGCAGCCGTGTTGGCATCCCAGAAGGTGGTTCCGGAGGCGATCAGGACGACTCGGGATCCACCTGGGTAGGCGGCGCGCGAGACGGCGACCGCTTGATCGTAGGGATTGGAATCCGCGAAACGCGTCGCCGTCGGCATCGTCGGCGCGATGGGCGACGCAGGAAGGACTGGGCGAGTCGGGTCGACGACGGGACCACTCGGTGCCGCGAGGGCGGAGCGGCTCGAGTCGGTGGTCCCGTCGGGAACAGGCACGGGCGGGGTGGGAGTGAGGGTGGGATCGGGGGCGGGTGAGGGAGCTCCACCTGCCGTCGGTGACGGTGTGGGAGCACTCGGCGACGGTGGGGGAGCTGTCGGCGTCGTCGGATCGACGGTCGGCGTCGGGCTCGGCGTGGCGTTCGGGGGAGTCGACGCGGCGCTTGCCGGGGTCGGCACCGCGGGATCGGCAGCCGATGCTGGCGCTGGTGCCGCTGCAAGTCCGCCGACGAGTACTACGGCGGAGATCGCACCGAAGGACGCGATGACCCTCCACCTCGAGAGCCGTCGACCGCCGTGTACGCGTGATCCCGGAACGATGGCTCGACGGTACCGCAGGCGCCGGGTGCGCTGCATCCCTTCATTGCCGGTGAGCGCGGTGAAGGCGTCAGTCCGGAATGAAGCTCAGCGCTGCCTCGGGCCCTGTTCGAGGGCCCTGCCGAAGGACATCAAGGTCTCCCGGGCGGTCCGCTCCCAGGAGAACAGCGCAGCTCTCGCGTACCCGCGCGCAGTGAGGTCCGCGAGCAGATCGGGCTGGGTGGCAGCCGTGACCATGGCCGCTGCGATGGACCGGAGGTCGTTCGGGTCGATGAACAGAGCGACGTCCCCTACCACCTCCCGGTACACGGGGATGTCGCTGATCATGACGGGCAGTCCCGCCATCATCGCCTCGAGGGCGGGGAGTGAGAAGCCGTCGGCGAAGGATGGCATCGCGAGGACGGTCGCCGTCGAGTACAGCTCCCTCATCTCGTCGTCGTCGACCCACGAGCGGAGCTCGACCCAGTCCTGCATCCCGGTCTCCTCGACGACGGCAACGAGGGGATCATCGCCGTGGCTGCCCGTGACGACGACGCGCGGGCGGTGCGCCTCGTCCACGAGCGGGAGCGCCCGGATGAGCGACGGCCAGTTCTTGTGCGGCCGACGGTTTCCTGTCGCCAGCACCATCGGTCCGTTCTCGCCTGCTCGGGTGCGATCGGCCCCCGGCACGGAGGTGCCGGCGAGCGGCACGAGATCGATGCGCTGTTCCGGGACGCGCAGGTACTTCACGATGGCCTGCCGCGATTCCTCGCTGATCGTCAGGATTCGTGTGGCGTTCCGGCTCGTCAGACGCTCGATCAGCTTGACCGGCTCTGTGTACAGCGGCGTCGACATGTACTCCGGGTGGCTCCAGTAGAGCATGTCGTGCATCGAGATGACGGCGGGCATCCGCGTGCGAGCCGGCCCGAGAGTCATGGGGGAATGAAGCAGGTCCGCGCCTGCTTTCGCTGCCGCGCGGCCGCATGTCAGCTCGCCCCAGGCCCAGGTGAAGCGGTTCTCGCCACTGATCCCGGACGGGATGCCTTCCCCGGGGAACCATGAGCGGTCGAGGTCCCAGCCCTCGCGGCTGAAGTAGCCGATGTATTCGTGTTCGGGCGCGAGCTGGCCGAGCTGCCGATACAGTTCCCGGGCGTACGTCTCCATGCCTCCCTTCTTTCCCGTGAGTGAGAGGAGGTCGACGAAGATGCGTGCCATATGCCTTGGTTCTCGATCAGACGGAGGGTGCGCGGACGGGGGCACCTGTGCGGGCTCCGCCGCGCACCCGGCGCATGGCCGGTCGCTCGACGGCGAACCAGCTGCCCACAGCGAGCACGGATGTGCCGATGATCGTGAGCAGGATGTAGACGGGCATTCCCCATGCCAGCCCGCCGAAGAGGACAGTCAGTTGCTGGACGGGCCATGCGTAGATGTAGAACCCGTACGAGACGTCGTTGCGGGCGATCCACCGCGGCTGGCGGACGAGCGTCGCGAGGAAGAGCAGACCGTACGCCATGAACGGCGACGCCGCCTGCCCGCCCCAGCCCGGAACGAAGACGATGATCAGCCCAGCGAGAATGATCGATGCGATCCCGATCCATCGGTTCATTCCCCACCGGTCCACGACGAAGTAGACCACGGTTCCTCCGAGGAAGAACGGGAGGAGCTTGAACAGCAGGGTGAAGTTGAGGTCGAGACCGAGCCGCGTCGCCAGACCGATGTTCACCCAGACCGCAACGCTTCCGAGGAAGAGGATCACAGCCGGGACGAGCGACTTGCGGAACACGGCCCATGCGCCGAGCACCCACACGGTCAGGTAGCAGATGAACTCGAAGTAGAGCGTCCACAGCGAACCGTTCCACGCGTTGGGGTACGGCACGGTGTCGAGGGTGCGTCCGATGTCGTAGCTCGTGACCTCGAGGCCGAGATTCCCCCATACATACTGTGCGGGCGTCACCGGAGTGGTGAGGTAGCCCGCGAGCGAGCCGTACTCGACGAGCATGGAGATGGGGCCGAACACCGCCGCCGTGAGGACGAGGCAGACAAGGAACGCCGGGTAGATGCGCGCGACCCGGTGCAGCAGGTACTCGCCGGCTTTCGTGCGGATGCGGCTGCGTGTGATCAAGAAGCCGCTGATGACGAAGAAGCCCGCCACGGCCCACCCGCCGAGGTTCTCGCCGTGCAGCATGGGGCCCACGCCCCTGCCGGCGATGTACCAGCTGTGTGCGAAGAGGACGAGTGCGGCCAGGAACAGCCGGAAGAGGTTGAGGCTGTTCTCACGGTACGGGTAGGGCGTGCCGCGCAGCGCGGTCGTCAGACTCATTTGAGCAGATTCCTCGACGCCATCTCGTCGAGCGAGCGCTGATAGGTGTCGCCTTCGACGGGCTCCGTGAGCACCCACTCGACGAAGCGTGTGACCCCCTCGCGGAATGTCACCGACGGCTCGTAGCCCAGCACGGTGCGCAGACGCGTCGTGTCGGCGACGTTGTGGCGGATGTCACCGAGCCGGTAGTTGCCCGAGACCTTCGTGGGAACCTCGCTGCCGAAGGCGGCGAAGAGGGCGGCCACGACCTCTTCAACCGTGGTCGCCACGCCAGAGCCGACGTTGAAGACGCCGCCCGCGGCATCCACCATCGTCGCCGCCCGGAACGTGGCCTCGACGACGTCGTCGATGTACACGAAGTCGCGCGACTCGAGGCCGTCTTCGAAGATGTTGATCTCTTTGCCCTGGCGGATGAGGGTCGAGAAGATCGAGAGGATGCCGGTGTACGGGTTCTTGAGCGACTGTCCGGGGCCGTACACGTTCTGGTAGCGCAGCGATACGGGTTCGATGCCGATCGTCGGCGCCACCGTCATGATCAGCGACTCCTGCATCTGCTTCGTGATGCCGTACACGCTGGACGGATGGAGCTTCGCGTCCTCGTCGGTGGGGACGATCTCGATCGGGCCTTCGCCGGGCATGTGCACCTCGAAGTCGCCCGTCGCCATGTCCGCATCGGCGCGATGCGGCGGATAGACAAGCCGACCGTCCTCCGTGCGGTACGCGCCCTCGCCGTAGATCGATCGCGACGAGGCGATGACCAGCCGCCGCACAGTGTGCGGCTCGTTCGCGAGGAGGTCGAGGAGCTTGGCGGTGCCGCCCACGTTCGCCTCGACATAGCGATCGATCTCGTACATCGACTGGCCGGTGCCCGTCTCCGCCGCCAGGTGAACGACGACGGTGGCGCCTTCGAGCGCCCGGGCCAGGTCCTGAGTGGAGGTCACCGTGCCGCGAAGGACCGTCGCAACGCCGTCGAGCGAACGCAGCAAGGGAGACGTCGTCTCTGGGTCGTCGCCGTGCACCTGGGGGATGAGGGAGTCGAGCACTGTGACGCTGTGCCCTGCCTGCACGAACCGCTTCGCAAGCCGGGTGCCGATGAAGCCGGCGCCTCCGGTGATCAGGACGTGTTCGGGCATGCAGGTACTCCAGGGATGTCAGCGGTGGCGCCCCCGGACCTCGGCAACGGAATCGGCCAGGTCAGACGGCGAAGATGTGGGCCAGCGTCGATTCTATCCCGGGCTTCGTCCCGTGCCTGAGGACACCCGGGAGCTCCGTGACCGCGTGCAGTCGCGACATGGTCCGGAAGCGCGCCGTCCGCGCCGTCCGACGCCACCCCTGGGCCGACGCGAGTCGGCGTGCCTCGGCGTAGTAGCGGCGTTCGTCGCGGAAGCGGCGACCGTCGAGGAGGGTCTTCTGCGAGGCGCTGCCGCCGTGTCGTCGGTACGAGAAGGCGAGTGTGGGGTTGTAGGCGAGGGCGCCGCCCTCGAAGGCGACGTCCATCAGGAGCGCGAGATCCTGGATGATCGGGAGGCCCTCGCGGAAATCGATCCGTCGCAGCGTCTGCGTGCGGAAGGTGAGTGACGGCCAGTAGAGCCAGTCACCGCGGATGAGACTCGTCGCCATGGCCTCACCGCGCAGCACGGCGATCCCCGATCCGCCTCGCGGGGCGAGCAGCCCCTGCTTGACGCGATCGACCAGGGGCTGCACGACGACGCCGTGCTCGTCGATGACCTGCACACCGGGCTGGATGACGTCGGCATCGGGGACGGAGGCGATCGTCCGCTCGATCACATCGACATAATCCGGATGCAGGAGGTCGTCGCATCCGAGGATCGTGATGTACTCCTCGGTCGCCCGACGGATCGCCTCGCGGTAGTTCTCGGTGATACCGAGGTTGACCTCGTTGCGCACGTACGAGATGCGCTCGTCCTCGAGGCCCTGGAAGTACGCGGGCACGGATTCGTCGGGGTAGCAGTCGTCGATGACGGTGAGGCGCCAGTCGGGGTTGCGCTGGGCGCGCACGGAATCGATCGTCAGGTACAGCAGCGCGGGGTCGCCCCAGAACGGAACGAAGATCTCGAGAGTCATGGCAATCGAGAATCCTACGAGACGTGCCTGAGAGCCCAGGTGTCCGTCAGGGTCCCCTTCGCGGTGAACGCAGCACTCGAATGAGGCACGGACGTGGCCGCGATTAGACTCGGCGGGGCGGAGATTCCCTCTGCCCCGCCGTGTTCGTGCGGTGCTGCTGCTGTGTGAAGGCTTCCGCTATGGATCTCCTCGTCGTCGGCTCCGGCTTCTTCGGCCTCACGATCGCGGAGCGCGCCGCGGCATCCGGTCGGAAAGTGACCGTGATCGATCGCCGCCCGCACATCGGGGGCAATGCGTACAGCGAGGACGAGCCCGAGACGGGCATCGAGGTGCACAAGTACGGCGCTCACCTCTTCCACACGTCGAATCCGGGCGTCTGGGAGTACGTGAACCGCTTCACGACCTTCACCGATTACGTGCATCGCGTCTATACGAACCACAAGGGAGTGGTGTTCCCGCTCCCGATCAACCTGGGCACGATCAACCAGTTCTTCCGAGCCGCGTACTCGCCCGCGCAAGCCCGCGCGCTGGTGCACGAGCAGGCCGGCGAATTCGACGCGAAGGATGCCGCAAATCTCGAGGAGAAGGGGATCGCCCTCATCGGGCGCCCGCTCTACGAGGCCTTCATCCGCGACTACACGGGCAAACAGTGGCAGACCGACCCGAAAGAGCTTCCGGCCGAGGTGATCAGCCGCCTTCCCGTTCGCTACACCTACGACAATCGCTACTTCAATGACACGTGGGAGGGCCTTCCGACCGACGGCTACACCGCCTGGCTCGAGCGGATGGCCGATCACCCGAAAATCGAGGTGAAACTCGACACGGACTTCTTCGACGAGTCGCAGCCGCTCAACAAGAAGGCCACCGTCGGTCAGCTGCCGATCGTCTACACAGGTCCTGTCGATCGCTATTTCGACTACACGGAGGGCGCGCTGTCGTGGCGGACGATCGACCTCGAGCAGGAAGTGCTGCCCGTCGGGGACTTCCAGGGGACCTCGGTGATGAACTATGCGGACGCCGACGTGCCTTACACGCGCATCCATGAGTTCCGCCATTTCCATCCGGAGCGAGCCGATCGATACCCGGCGGACAAGACGGTCATCATGCGTGAGTTCTCACGCTTCGCCGAGCGGGGGGACGAACCGTACTACCCCGTGAACACGCCCCAGGACCGGGACGGTCTGCTGGCCTATCGGGAGCTCGGGAAGGGGGAGAAGGACGTGCTCTTCGGCGGACGCCTCGGCACCTACCAGTATCTCGACATGCACATGGCGATCGGCTCGGCGCTCTCGATGTGGAACAACCAGCTGGCGTGAGCCGGCTTACTGCGCGCCGACGACCGTCGAGCAGTCGAGTGTGCCTTCAGCGTGAACCGTCGGCGTGACGCCGGGCGTCACGATCGTCTCGAGAGTTCGTCCCTCGGCGCCGGTCGTCTCGACGTCGATCGTCACGACACTCGTCGCGCCCGGCGGGATCGGGAACCGAAGCAGCTGCACGGGGTGGCCGTCGTCATTGTAGGAATCGACGGTGATGGGAGTGCCATCGACGCTCGCCGAGAGGACACGTCCGTTCGTCGGGGCGTAGGCGTAGATCATGAGTCGCTCGACACCGGGCGCGAGCTTCTCAGGTTTGTATTGTCCGAGGATCGATGGACTCAACCCCTTGGCCGCGTCCGCCGGGAGTGTGTTCATGAGTGACAGCTTCAGGCGATGGACGAGATTGCCGTCCGACCCGCACTGCGCGGTCGATGTCTCCAGCGCCGACGTGAGGTAGAAGCTGAGCTTCGAGCCGACGTTGTCGTTGAGGTATAGGCCGACACGATCCGTCGTCGCATCGCTGTCAGGAATTCCGCCGTCCGCGCCCACCGCTGTCAAAGCAGTGGCGATCGTCGGATCGGCGCTCCAGTAGAAGAGGCGTCGCTCGTTGAGGCCCTGCAGGGTCGCGTTGAGAAGCTGCACCGGGTCGAAGCCTCCCGTGCTGAGCTTTGAGAAAACCGCCGCGAGCGCGGCGCCGTACACCGCATCCTGCGCCAGATTGTCGCGTTCGACGTTCCCGCTGTTGTACGTCTGCAACACCGTGTTCAGCAGAGTCGCGGTGACATTCCCAGGGCCGATGACCGTGCCGTCCGGGAGCGGGACATCGCCCGTCGCTCGCATCAGGTAGGAAAGCATGACCGCGTCAACGGAGATCACGCCGTTCGGCTGCCATCCATACTCCCTGGCCCAGTTGCCCATCACGATCTCGGCTGCACTCGCGAAGCTGGGCCGGCTCGTGGCGTTGGCGATGAACCTTCCGAACACGAGCGGGGCGAATTCCTCGAAGCCCGCCGGGGCCGGGATGACGCTCTTTTCGTCGTTGAGGAAGTTGCCACCGCCCGCGGGAATGACGCGATCTAGTGTGATCCGACCGGAGTCGAGGGTCACCTCCGCGAAGAACAGCGCCGTGCCACCGAGAGAACGGGCTTCTGCATTGTTCTGGAACATCACGACATAGTGCTGTGATCCGTTGGCGCCGAGGATCGTCGGGACGATCGGAACAACCTGGTCAGCGAGCTCCAGCGGGCTCACCAGCTTCGCCAAGGCCGACTGAAGGAGTGCCTTACCGCCCGAGAGTTGGCTCAGAGTGCCGGAGGTTTCGATCGCCTCGATTCTCGTGGTGGCGTCCTGCACGGAAACGAGCGCCGTGTGGACCGCAGGAGCGAGATCGACGAACGGAGTGACCGAGATCGCCCCGTCCTTCAAGAGCGAGGCGGGATCGAGCCCTTGCGTCGCGTCGACGAGGGGCGTGAGGCCGATCAGCAGATCATCGGTCGCCTCGGTGAGTTCGCGCGCGGCGACCAGGTTGACGCCGAGAAGGGGAAGGTGCTCCGCGATATTCCACAAAGGATCGTTCGCAGCTTCGACCGCTGCGGCCGTGTGTTCCTTGGCGTCCGAGAAGAGCGTTCGCGCGCCCGCCAGATCCATCGAGCCGACGAGAGCCGGAACTTGAGTTGCACCCTGTTGAGCGGCTGTGAGCTCGTCGCGCACCGTGAGTACTTTCGAAGCCAGCCACGCACCGGCACCCGAAATGATCGCAAGGGGGATCAGGATTCCGAGTACCCAGGCCGTGACGACGACGCCGCGCCGGCGACGAGGATGCGCCTTGAAGCGAGGTTGCCCCTCCGCATGGCGGGCATGCCGGCCATGTCTGCCGGTGGGTCCGGCGGGCGAGGGTGAGGCGGCCACGGTTCTCTCTGTGGACTACATGTGGTGGGGGTTGCCCGCGCCGACGACGTGCGGGGCTTAGGAGATGCTATCTGCGGCAAGCTGGGCGGACGGTGTGACGCGCGTCGTGGCGGACCAGAGCTGCTCGACTATTCTGCTGAGGTGCGGGTGCTAATCGTCACGAGCGTGTTCGCGGGGCCCGAAAGGTCGCCGTGGCTCATGGACGATCTCGCGAGCGAGCTCGTGCGGCAGGGGCACGAGGTGGATGTCGTCGTCGCGGATGCGACGCACCCCGGGCCACGGGGTTTCCGCGACGGCAGCCCGGACGGGCTTCGGGTGTTCAGTGTCGGACCGGAAGGAGTGCGACCGGGAGCGGCGTTCAAGCTCCTTGCCTATTTGGCGATGGGGTGGCGTCTGCACACGCACGCGCCTCGGGCGCTGCGGAAACAGTACGACCTCGGCGTCTATACCTCCATCGCGTCGTTCACATGGGGCCTGCCTGCACGTCTGCGTCGTTCGGGTCGCATCCGACGGCTGATGCTCGTGCTGTGGGACTTCTTCCCGGTCCATCAGCTGGAGATCGGCCGGATCCGCGCCGGCTGGGCAGCGGCTCCCATGAAGGCGATCGAGAAGAGTGCGATCGTCGATGCCGATGTGGTGGCCCTCATGTCCGATGCCAATGTCCGCTTCTTCCGCAGCTACTTCGGCCTCGGGAGCGAGACCATCGTGCTTCCTCCGTGGTCCTCCTCGGGATCGATCGACGACGCTCCCGGGCGCTGGAGGGCCAGCACGCTTCGCGTCCTCTGGGGCGGCCAGATCGCGCGGGGTCGTGGCCTGGACGTGCTTCTCGACGCGGCTCGCATTCTCGAGGCTGACCCAGCCACCCGTGAGTCGGTCGAGATCCTCATCGCCGGCGACGGTCCGGAACGCGAACGGATGCAGAATGCCGCGCGGGATCTCGGAATCGTGCGATTTCTGGGCGCGCTCCCGAGAGACGATTTCCGGCGCCTTCTCGCCTCGGCGCACCTGGGAATGGCCATCACCGTGGAAGGCGTCTCGGTGCCGACCTTCCCCTCCAAGATCGTGGAGTACAGCGGAGCAGGTCTTCCGTCGCTCGTCTGCATTGAATCCGCATCAGATGTGCGAGACCTCGTCATGTCGCGGGGAATCGGTCTCGTCGCGCCCGCCGACGACCCAGAGGCGATCGCTACGCAGATCCGGGCGGCGTACGCCGAACTGCGGCAGAACGAACTGGAGAGGCGCAGTACCGCCGCGCGGGCCTTTTGGGCCGACGAATTGTCGGTGGAGCACGCTGCACGCACGATTTCCACAGCACCGGGGGCCACCGTATGAAACTCTGGTGGCGGTCTGTGTGGACGACGACGCCCGTTCATCCGCGACGGGGGCGGGAAGCCTGGCGGTATGGCGTTGTGCCCATCGCGATCGTGCTTGCGTGGTGGGTTATCGGCCTATTCTTCTACCTCGCGGGCTGGCCGGTCCCCTATCGGCGCGTGAACGCCGGCCTCGTGGCCGCTCTCGTCTCTGCCAGTGCTGTTCTGGCAGGGTGTGCCTACCTTGTGGTTTCGCGCCGCGCTCCGGCGGGTGTCATCCCGAACCGGTCCCGGCGTGCTCCCGTCATCGTGGTCGTGGGTATCTTCGCTAGCGTCCTCCTCCTCTTTCCATGGGCGGAGACGTATTCGGCTTTCCACGCATGGGAGCTCCTGGGTGCCCTTCAGGACCAAGGTCGCGCGTTTCTCGGATCAAGCGAACGCATCGATCAAGGTAGCGGTAGCCGATTGCTCGTGATCGCGGCGCAGGTCCTCGCGGCTCCGGCGACGATGGCCGTCATCCCGTTCACTGCACTTGCGTGGTTCGAGCGTCGCGCACACGGCGTCTATCTGCTCGCCGGGCTCTCGGTGCAGGCGGCGATGAGTATTCTCGTCGGCCGGGACACCTATGTCGTCAGCGCGGGAATCCTCTGCGCAGCAGGGTGGTATGTGGCGAGGGTTCGCAGAGCAAGCATGCCCGGGTGGCGCGCCGTCCTGATCATCGCGGCCGGAACAGTCTTGTTCTTGGTCGTATTCGGCGCGCGGAAGCTGTCTCGCGGAGTCCGAGAGCAGCTTTGCCTTCCCGGTGCGGATCGGTGCGTTACCGATGGTCCACCCACCCTGTGGGACTCGGTGGCCGCCAGCTTCGTCACGTACTCGAGTCAATCCATGGAAGGGCTCGGGCGGGCGTTCCTCGGGAACTGGGCGTTCGGTGGTGGCTACCGACACTCACAGGCGCTCGGGGGGATCGTAAAGACGCTCATGGGCGGAGGGGGCCCGGATGTCATAACCGACCAGCTCACCGCGCACGACTGGTCAGACACTGCCTACTGGAGTACCGGGTTCGCGTGGATCGCCAACGATGTTCCGTGGATTCTCGTTCCCGTGTTCGTTGCGATCGCCGCGGCGTTCGTCGCGCTCGCGTGGCGACGGGTCGTGAGGTGGGGTGATTGGCTGTCGGCGTCCGTCTTCGGGTACGGATGGTTCGCCCTCTTTTTCCTCGCCCAGAATCTGACCCTCGCAACGAGCGGGCCGCTCTACGTCGGATACATCGTCCTGGCGGTGCTCTTCCTCGCGCGCGAAGTCCGTCTCGTGCTTCGTCGGGTCGCGCGGCGAGCACCGACCCCGGCTGCGAAGTGACACGGGTGTCGCACCTTCACCCGTGGACCCTGACGTGGCGAATCGGCCTCGTCGTCATCGTTTCGCTGACGAGCCTCGGCGGGATGGCGGTGCTTCTCGGCCTTCCGCAGCTTGCCTGGCAGGGCCTGCTTTTCGCCGCGGCGTGTGTGCTCGCCGCGGGTGCCGTCGTTCTCACCGTCCGGCGCGGACGGTTCTGGGAGTTGATGAGGGATCGGCTGACCTGGATCGTCGGAGTCTTCGTCGTCCTCGCGGGCTTGAGTGGAGCGCTGAGTCGACACGTGCCCAACGCGCTCGCGCAGGTTGCTGTCCTCGCGCTCATGATGTGCGTTCTCGTGTTCGGCACCGGGATCCGCCGTCGAGAGGAACTCGTCGTCGACCTTGCCTTCATCGTCGGAACTCTCGCGGCGTTCAGCATCGCGGCGGCCCTCCTGGGACTCCTGGTGCCGCCGGTCGGCATTGGGCCCTACGGCCGACTCGTGGGGACATTCTCGAACGCGAATTACTTGGGCATGGTGTCGGCCTTCGCGATCGTCGGGTCCGCGACGATCGCATGGCTGGGCGCTCGGTCGATGCGCGCGGGGTGGGCCGCGATCGCGCTCCTAGTGGTGCCCAGCTTGGTGTGGAGCGGCTCACGAGGCGCAATGATCGCCGCAGCTGTCGGCCTCGCCGTGGTCTTCGTCCTCGCGCGGTGGTGGTGGGTGCTTGTCGCCGAGGGAGTACTCGCCGCCGCGGCGCTGGCGGTCGCACTCCTGACGCCAACCTTCGCTGAACGGCTCGCCGGTTCGGATTTCACCTCTGGCCGCTGGGCGCTCTACGGGGAAGCTCTCGAGCTGTGGGCACAGTCGCCGCTGGTCGGCATCGGCTACCGCACGTTGGAGCTGACGGCGGACACACGGGGCTTCTCGGCGCACAACCTACCGCTCGCCGTGCTGGTGGAGACCGGCATCTTGGGGTTCCTCGCTTTCGCGGCGCTCATCGCGATGATCTTCTGGCGAGGCGGGATTGGCCCCTGGCTGGGGCTCGCGATTACGGTTCTTGTAATCGAGCAGACTGAGTCAAGCATGCTCGGTTGGGCGGGTCCGACCGCATTCGCGTTCTGGTTCGCGCTGTTCGTCCACGGGGCGAATCGCGGGCGAAGGGCTCAGACTACGCCGGCCCGAATCCCGCGGGAGCGACGCAAGACGACTGACGCCGCGACGGAGTAGGCGACCGTCAGGAGC
The DNA here is from genome assembly GCF_039614715.1 of Microbacterium sp. AZCO. Lineage (GTDB taxonomy): Bacteria > Actinomycetota > Actinomycetes > Actinomycetales > Microbacteriaceae > Microbacterium. The sequence continues at coordinate 430,964 of NZ_CP154857.1, forward strand.
ATCGATAGCGCGGCGGTGCCAGCTGCTCCCCATCCCGACGCGATCCAGACACCGGCCGCGAGCCAGGGGACGATGACGGTCGCGTTCAGGATGAATGAGGTTCCCTCGAGCTCGCAGAGCAGCATGAGCTGGTTCACCTGCCCGGCGGCCACGGAGGCGACCGCGCCGACGATCAGGAACCGGAGCGGGACGGCCGCCCCGGCCAGATCTGCGCCGAAGAGCAGCCGCACGACGGGTTCCGCCGCGATGAGGAGCACGGCGGCGGGGATCGCCACGAGGCCTACCGCTTGCAGAGCCGACGATCGAGCGAGTCTGTTGAGATCGCCGATGCGACCCGCGAAAAAGTCACGGGCGAACCGGGGCGCAAGGTAGGAGACCTGCACGCTCGGCACGAGCGTGAGGAAGTTCGCGACACGGGCGGCGATGGTGAACAGCGTGACCTGCTGGAGAAGGCCAAGAGAACTCAGTACGAAGACGGGCGCCCAGGCGGCGACGTACACGAGCAGCGCAGAGAGCATCATGGCTGAGAGCGGCCGAACGTTCTCGCGGAGGAAGCGTCCGAATGTAACAGGATCCTCTCGCGGCCGGCCGCTGTCGTGCACGCGAGACGACCTCACGGCGAGGGGCACCGACCACGCTGCAGCAAAGATCGAAGAGAGCGCGAAGGCACCGATCGCCAGCTCAACGCTGGCCGACCCGGCGAGCCACGCCGCTGCGAGCAAGATCGTCGACATCGCGGGCACGAAGCCGAGCTCCGCCAAGATGCCCGCCACCATGCGATGGGTGCTGCGGAGGACGGCCCCCGCAACCACCGACAGGGCGAGTCCCGGCACGGCGGCAGCGACGCCCACGACGCCGATCCACCCCATACCGCCGCCCGAAGACACGATCACGCCGCCCATGACGACGACGGCACCCACCGCGCTTGCGAGCAGGACGACCAGCCACGCCGCGCGCATCGTCGAGTGGTGATCGCCAGACCCGCTCAGAAGCTTCACCGCAAGGGTGTCGACGCCGAACCGCGCAAATGTCGCCACCACGGTCACGCTGGTGAAGACGACGAAGAACACCCCCGCCCCGGCCGGAGGGAGCACGCGCGCGACCACGACGGTCAGCAGGAAACTCGCGCCGATCGAGGCGATGCGGGCGATGAGAGCGTGGACGGTGCGTGGAGGGACCGCGCGGACCATCACCGTCGTCGGAGCGCGTTGCGCTCGTGGTGGCTGAGCGCCGTCGAGCGGATGAAGTTCACGACCCGGCGAGAGGTGTCGGAGATTTCGTACTCGACGGGCGTCGCGGCCGCACCTTCCGCATGGAACTGTTGCACTGCCGCCTCGACGCCCTCCAAGACGCGAGCGGGCTCGACACCCGTCGTGATCGTGACTCCCGTGTCAATCGCTTCCGGGCGCTCGATCGCCTCGCGCAGTGAGACCGCGGGGAACCCGAGGATCGACGATTCCTCGCTGATGGTGCCGCTGTCGGAAAGCACGGCACGTGCCTCGATCTGCAGCTTGACGTAGTCATGGAAGCCGAACGGGGGATGGAAGACGAGACCTTCGGCCGCGCTCTCGCCGCGAGCCTCGAGGCGCGCCCGCGTCCGCGGGTGAGTCGACACGAGCGTCGGCATGCCGGTCTGCCGGGTGAGTTCTTCGAGGGACTCGACGAGCGCCGCCAGTCGCGCAGGGTCGTCGACGTTCTCCTCGCGATGCGCACTCACGAGGTGGAACGCGCCGCGCGTGAGACCCTGCCGCTCGAGCACATCGCTCGCGGCGATCTCGGCCGCATCGGCGTCGAGCACCTCGCGCATGGGCGATCCCGTCACGATGATGCGCGAGGGGTGCAGTCCCTCGGCGAGAAGATTGCGCCGAGCATGCTCGGTGTAGGCGAGGTTGTAGTCCGATACGTGATCCACCAGGCGGCGGTTCGTCTCCTCGGGGACATTGAAGTCAAAACTCCGGTTGCCGGCCTCCATGTGGTACACCGGGATCCGCATGCGCTTGGCCATGACAGCTGCGATGCAGCTGTTGGTGTCACCGAGCACGAGCACGGCATCTGGGCGCTCTTCGCGCAGGACGCGTTCGACTCCGACCAGCACTGATCCGAGTGTCGATCCCAGCGACGACGTGTCCGCGCCCAAGAAGTGGTCGGGGGCACGCAGTCCGAGGTCTTCGAAGAAGACCTCATTGAGCGAGTAGTCGTAGTTCTGACCGGTGTGCACCAGTACATGTCGGGTCTCCGCGTCGAGCCTGCGGATCGTCGCGGAGAGTCGGATGATCTCGGGACGGGTCCCGACGACGGTGACGACTTTCAGGAGCGGGGAGCTCATACGGCCTCCGGAATGGTGTCGGGTCGGGACGGATCGAAGATGTCGTTCGTCCAGAAGCAGGTATAGAGGATGTCGGAGCTCGTGTTCGTGATCCGATGGGACCACATCGTGGGCATGTCGACGGCGACGGGTGAGTCTCCGTCGACCGGGATGCGTACGATCGCGTCGTCGAAGAGTCGGCGCAGTTCGATGAGTCCCCTGCCCGCGATGACGATGAAGCGCTCGATCTTGCGTCGGTGGTAGTGGTCGCCTCGGGTGATGCCGGGTTCCGTGGTCGAGAACGACGTCTGACCCGGTCCGCCCTGCGCGCGCACGATCTCGAAAAAGGATCCGCGTGCGTCGGCGCGGCGCGTGAGCGGGATGGCGGGGCGCCGATCGACGAGGTATGAGCGATAGGTGTTGAACAGGTCGCGCTCGAACGTGGTCGACACGTCGGGTATCTCGCCGCGCTCGTAGGACTCGGCGATTCCCCGGAGGCGTGTCAGAAGCCCCGAGACCGACTCGCGTGCGGCGAGCTTGTCCAGTGCGCCGGGACTGGCTGCGCCGATAAGCAGATCGGCAGCATCCTGAGCGTGCAGCAGCGTCAGCTCGCGGTCGACGGCGATCTCCGGCTCCTGACCGTTCGCCAGCAGATGGCAGAAGGTCGCCGTGACGGCGTTGTAGAAGGGACGTCCGTGCTCGCCGAAGAGATTCGGCAGGCGCACTTCTTCGAAGTCGCCGCCGACGTGGCCAGCAGCCGCGCTGAGGCTCGCGCTCGCCCTCGCCTTCGCGTCCCCGTAGAGACCGCCCGTATCCGACTGTGTCGATCCAGCGAACACGACCCGCGTCGGCGGAGCGTCGGCCGCCTCTATCGCGGCCGACAGCTGGTTCGCGAAGAGTGCGTTCCCGTGCACGATCTCATCTTCCGTGCCGCGATTCACCCCGGCGAGATGGATGACCAGATCCGCGCCCGAGACCGCCTGGACAGCCTGCCCGAGATCGAAACCGTCTCCGACGGCGAGCGACGTGACATGGTCGCCCCGCTCATGCAACGCGGCGCGGGTGTGCCAGCCGAGGAAGCCGCCTCCACCGGTCAGGACGGTTCGCGTCACGCCGCCGTCCCCTGGCGGATGCCGGCGGCCGCGAGCTCGGCCCGCACTTCGGGAAGGCCGAGCAGCATCTGCTTGACCTCGTCGAGGCTCATCCGGTCGACCGTGTGCGAGTCGTAGTCGGCGTATTCGTTTTGGTGAGGATCGCCGTCCTCGAAGTAGATACCGTAGTTGAGGTCCCGGTTGTCAGCGCGGATCCGGAAGTAGTCGCCCATGTCGCTCGCTCGTGCGAGCTCCTCCCGAGTAGCGAGGGCCTCCGAGCGCTTCTCCGCATGACGCGTGCCGATGACCGTGACGCGGGCATCGGATTCGAACAGCTCGATGACCGCCTGAGCGAGGTCACCGATCGTGCACGCGGGAGCCTTGCGGATGAAGAGGTCTCCCTGATTGGCGTTGGTGAACGCGAACTCGACCAGGTCGACGGATTGCGCGAGCGACATCATGAACCGGGTCATCCCGACATCCGTCACCGTCAGATCGCGGCCCGCCTTGAGCTGCCCGATGAAGAGGGGGATCACCGATCCCCGCGAGTACATGACGTTGCCGTATCTCACGGCTGACACGATGGTCGTCGCGTGCGGATTGTTGAGGCCGTGGGACTGCGCCACTTTCTCGGACAGGGCCTTGCTCATGCCCATGGCGTTGACCGGATAGACGGCTTTGTCGGTCGACAGGCAGACGACGGATGCCACGCCCGCGGCGTCTGCCGCGCGCACGACATTCTCGGTGCCGAGCACATTGGTGCGGACGGCCTCCAAGGGGAAGAACTCGCAGGAGGGAACCTGCTTCAGAGCCGCAGCGTGGAACACGTAGTCGATGTCCTTCATCGCCCGCTCGACGCTCTGGAGGTCGCGGATGTCGCCGACGTAGAAGCGGGCGCGCGAATCACGGAGGTCGTGCCGCATGCGATCCTGCTTCTCCTCGTCACGGCTCAGGATCCGTACCTCAGCGGCGCCCTCTGCCAGGAGTTTGCGGGCGACTGTCTGGCCGAACGAGCCCGTGCCGCCCGTTACCAGGATCTGCTTGTCGGAATACTTGTCGCTCAAGGTCTGCCCTTCGAAGTGCTTGTTCTCGCGGCTGTGACGAGCGCATCCTCGATGGTGTCGATGCCCGCGCGCATAGACATGGCGCTCGTATAGAAGTCGTGTGCATTGGTCCGCATGCGCAGATAGGCCTCGCGGGGCAGCGTTGCGGCCCGCCGGAGAGCTTCGGCGAGCGAGTCCGGATCGCTCGGCCGGGCCGCGAACCCCGCTCCCGAATCGCGGACCAGGTCCGACACATCGCCGCCGACGGCCGTGATGACCGGAACCCCGCGAGAAAGCGAGCTGGGAAGCTTCGACGGTATTGTCGCGGCGAACACGGGCGAATCCTTCAGCGTCACCAGCTGGTAGTCGGATCGCCGGTAGACCGCCGCCATCTCCTCGCGCGAGACACGAGGAAGCAAGCGGATGTTGCGAGCAGACGAATCCCGAAGCGTGCTCTGGAGCTTCTCCTGCTGCGTACCCGACCCGATGACCTCGATCTCTAGTCCGGGGACGTCAGTGACGCGCTCCGCCGCGCGCACGATCGTCTCGAGATCCTGCATGATTCCGAGGTTGCCGGCGAAGATGACGCGAGTGCCGTCGTTCGCTGCCCCTGGGAAATCGTTCGCTGTCCCTGGGCCCGGCTCGTCCGGTGCCCAGTTGAACACCACCCGGATGCGATCCTCAGGCACACCGCGGTCGACCAGGATCCGCGCCATGCGGGGACCGATCGCCAGGGTCACCGCGGCGTCCCGGTAGATCCCCCGCAGCCATGGCCGCAGCGTCGCCGAAGCCGCCATGCCGACGGGGCGAGGCAGAAGGCCGGATTCGGTGATCGACTCCGGCCACAGGTCCTGAACATGCAGGACGAAGGGCACGCCGCGTCGACGTGCCCACCGCGCGGGCCCGATGGCCGCGGTCATTTGAGGGGCGTAGACGTAGACGGCGTCGACGTCGCGGATGCGCGCAGTCTCGGCGGCGGAGGCGCGACCGAAGCTCACATAGTTCCCGATGCGCCCGAGCGGATCGCCAGGCCGGCTGAGTCGCAGGGGGAGTCGAAGAACGGGGATGCCGGCATGAACCTCTTCCCGTCGCTCGTTGCGGTAACCCTCGTGAAGTATGCCGCCGGGATAGTCGGGAACGCCGGTGACCACAGTGACGTCGTGGCCCCGTGCCACGAGGCCCTGCGCCACCGAAGCCGGGATCGGAACCGGCTCGGGCGGATAGTACTGGCTGACGATCGCGATCTTCATCGCGCCGGAACGCCCTTCACGATCGCATCGGCCGGAACGTCTCGCACGACACAGGCGGCAGCACCGACAACGGACCGCGGACCGATTCGCAGCCCCTGGAGTACGACAGCACCCGCACCGACGAGCGACTGCTCACCGACTTCGACCTCGCCCGACACCACCGCACCGGGATTGACGGAGACGAAGTCCTCGAGTCTGGAGTCGTGCCCGATGGTCGCATTCGGATTGACGTGCGCGTGCGACCCGAGGTGCACATTCGTCGAGATCTGCGCGCCGGCGCAGACGATCGTTCCTGGTGCGACCGTGGTGAGGCTGCCGATCGTCGCCGATGGATGCACGGCCACCGCGGCGGTGTGTCCAGCCGCGTCGAACCGAGCGGCGATGGCGAAGCGCGCACGGGGCGAGCCGACACCGACGAGATAGGCCACGGGGCGGTCGGTCGAAAGCCATTCCGCTTCCGTCCCGAGGTAGGGAACATTCCGCGCCGTGAGACGCTCGAGATGGACTGGGCTCGGTGCGCTGTCGATGACTCCCAGCACACGGAACGCTGCTGTCTCGTCGACTTCGTTGATCGCTTCGACGACATCGAGCGTCTCACGGCCGAATCCGCCGATTCCGACGATGACGAGATCCTGCGAGGCCGTCACGCGGGTCCACCCTCGCTTCCGAGGAATTCAGGCGAAGTGGCATGGCCGTCTGCCGAGATGCCTTCCCGGACGAGCACCGTGCGCGCCGTCCGCGCGAGAATCCACGCGTCGAGCCGAAGCGACCGCTTGTCGACGTACTCGACATCGGCCGCGAGCCGGTCGTCCCATGCCACGTTGTTGCGACCCGAGACCTGTGCGAGACCGGTGATGCCGGGACGTACCTCGTGCCTGCGTGCCTGCTGAGCGGAGTATCGCGGAAGGTACTCGAGCAGCAGCGGACGCGGCCCGACGATGCTCATATCCCCGCGAATGACATTGACCAGAGACGGAAGCTCGTCGAGGCTCGTCGCCCGCAGAAGCCGTCCGACAGCGGTGAGCCGGTCCGCGTCGGAATCCGAGCCTTCCGATTCGGTCGCAGGACGCATGGAACGGAACTTGAGGAGCGTGAATCGATGCCCGCCCTGGCCCGCGCGTGCCTGGCGGAAGAGCACGGGGCGGCCGAGATCGTTGAGCACGAGCATTGCGGACACGAGCATCAGAGGCGACGTGATGATCAAGAGGAGGATCGCCGACAGCACGTCCAGTACCCGCTTGAGGAGGTCGTACGGCCGCGCGTTCTGACTGATCACGCGCGCGCCCCGAGGAAGCCGGAGATTGCATCGATCGTGCGATCGATCTGCTCCAGCCCGAGGGCCGAGCCGCTCGGGAGCGTGATGCCAGTGCGGAAAAGGTGCTCTGCCGTTCCGTCGACGAGCGAGCGCGCCTCCGCGAAGACCGGCTGCAGGTGCATCGGCTTCCAGAGCGGGCGAGACTCGATCGCGAGGCCGCGCAGGTGCTCGCCGAGCTCCGCCGCGGACCAGCCGGCCACGGATTCGTCCACGGTGATCGAAGTGAGCCAGCAGTTGTCTGCCTCGTCATTGCGCCCGCCGAAGATCTCGACGCCGGGGACGGTTGCGAACAGCTCCCGGTATCGCGCACGAAGCGCGCGCCGGCGCGCGATCATGTCGTCGAGCCTGCGCAGCTGGGCGCGTCCGAGGGCCGCGAGCAGATTGCTCATGCGGTAGTTGTAGCCGATGTCGACGTGCTCGTAGTGAACAGCGGGCTGGCGCGCCTGCGTCGCGAGGTAGCGCGCCCGCCGAGCCAGCTCGGCGTCGTCGGTCAGCAGCATCCCGCCCCCCGACGTCGTCATGATCTTGTTCCCGTTGAAGGAGAGCACCGACGCATCGCCGAAGGATCCGGCAGGCTGTCCCTGGTGATACGCGCCGAAGGCCTCGGCCGCGTCGGACAGGACCGGGACGCCGTCGGCGAGGGGAAGCAGAGCCGTGTAATCGGCTGCCTTGCCGAGGAGGTCGACCGGCACAAGAGCCGCCGCGCGCCGTCCCTCCCGAGCGAGCTGAACCAGCGCTTCGGCGAGGAGTGCGGGGCTGATGTTGCCCGTCTCCGCGTCGGAGTCGATGAAAAACGGCTCTGCTCCGGCGTACACGATCGCGTTGGCCGTCGCCGCAAATGTCATGCTCGCCGTGATGACGATGTCGCCCGGCTTGACTCCGAGTCCGAGCAGTCCCAGATGCAGCGCTGCCGTCCCAGAGCTGAGCGCCACGGCGTGCTCCGTGCCCACGCGGGCGGCGATCTCCGACTCGAAGGCGTCGACGTCGGGTCCGAGCGGAGCGATCCACCCCGATCGGAGTGCGTCGAGGAGAAAGGCTTCCTCGAGCTCGCCCACGTCGGGGGCGGACATATAGATCTGGTCAGGCATTCTGGGCACCGTCGTGGGTTTGGAGCAGGCGAGGCTCGTCGTGCGCGGGCGTGACCTCGGCCAGCCACGAAGTGGCGTCGAGGGTGCGAGGTTCGATGGGTGGCACGGCGGTGTGCGAGATCTTCGGGTGGATAGGGCGGCGATCCTGCTCCCCGAGGCCGACGAGCTCTTCGTGCAGCTTCTCGCCCTCCCGGAGTCCGGTGAAGACGATCGCGATGTCGCGACCCGACATGTCGATCATGCGCTGAGCGATGTCGAGGATGCGGACCGGGCTGCCCATGTCGAGGATGAGCACCTCGCCGCCGGTGCCGATGGCGCCCGCCTGGAGCACGAGGTGACACGCCTCCGGAATCGTCATGAAGTAGCGGGTGACATCGGGGTGCGTCACAGTGAGCGGACCACCCGACTCGATGAGACGCGTGAAGACGGGAAGCATTGAGCCGCGGCTTCCGATGACGTTGCCGAAGCGCACAGAGAGGTACCGGCGGCCGCTGTTCCTCGCCGCCCACGCGGTCAGTCGCTCGGCTGTCCGCTTCGAATGCCCGAGGACGCTCGTCGGATTCGCGGCTTTGTCGGTCGAGATGTTCACAAAGCACTCGACGTCGACTTCGAGCGCGGCATCCAGCACATTCTGCGTGCCGAGGACGTTCGTCTTCCACGCTTCGAGCGGATATCGCTGCAGCGTGGGGAGGTGCTTGAGGGCAGCCGCGTGGAACACGACCTCCGGCCTGCGCTCGCGGAAGAGCTCGCGAAGGGTCTCGCGGTCGCGGATACTGGCGATCACGACGTCATCCGTGTCGAGAAGTCCGTTGCCGAAAGTGCCGAGCTGGGCCTCTTGAAGACCGGTCTCGTCGCGGTCCAGCATGATGAGCTCGGCGGGGCCGAGCTTCGCGATCTGACGGCACAGCTCCGCGCCGATCGACCCGCCGGCACCCGTGACCAGGACGCGCTTGCCATGGATGTACCGCGCGCTGTCTTCGACGGCCATATCGACCGCTTGTCGCCCGATGAGGTCTTCGATCGAGATGTTCCGAAGGTCCTGCAGACGCGACTGCCCCTCGAGAATCGCGTCGAGCGACGGAAAGACCTTCACCTGCACGCCTGCCGCACTCGCGCGGTCAGTGACGTCGCGCAGGAATTCGCCGTCGACCCTCCCGATCGCGACGACGAGCACGGTCGCGCCCGTCTTCTCGGCGACCCGGCCGATGTCTTCTCTCGTTCCGAGCACCTTCAAGCCGTCGATCCACACCCGCTTGCGCGAGGGGGAGTCGTCGAGGAGACCGACGGGATAGTACGCGGACTCGCGGTCCGTCATCATGCGTCGTACGAGAGTCGAACCGAGGTAGCCGGCGCCGAGAATCAGCGTGCGCTCACCGGTCGCGGCGGGGCGCATGCGGCGCTCTTCGATCACGCGGACGACGTATCGCGCGGCGGCCATGATGATGAGGGCGAAGGGAGTGGCGAAGAGGAAGGTGCTGCGGGGGACGCCGATCGAGACGCCCAGGATCGTGACAGGGATGCCGATGACGATGCCGGTGATCGCGACCGTCCCGAAGAGCGGCACGGCCTCGGCGAAGGTGCCCGTGCGGTGGCGCCCCGAATAGAGGTTGAGCAGGCTGCCGACACCGAGCTGCACGGCGACAGTCGCCGTGAGCGTCAGGAAAAAGAGGAGCCAGCGCACGCTGTCGAGGTCGAAGTCGTAGCGAGCGACGACGACGCTGGTCAGTGCGATGCACCAGGCCCCAGCGTCGGTGAGCATCGCGTGTGCGCGCCTCGACGTGCGAGCATCGAAGTTCACATCAACACCATAACTGAACCCCTTGACAACGTGTGGTCAGTCCGTCATGAAGTGTGGAAAGCGCTTCACTCCTCGTGCCGACCATAGGATCTTCAGGTGACCACCGCAGCCGTCGGCGCTCCCGGATCGCCCCGGCGCTATCTCCACTCGCTGTGGCTGCTGTCGGCACGCGATCTGCGCGTCCGGTATGCCACCAGCGCGCTGGGCTACCTGTGGTCGGTGCTCGACCCGCTCGTCATGAGCGCCATCTACTGGTTCGTCTTCACACAGGTCTTCCATCGCACGGTCGGGCACGAGCCGTACATCGTCTTCCTCATCACGGCGCTCCTGCCCTGGGTGTGGTTCAACTCGTCCGTCTCGGACTTCACGAAGGCCTTCAGCAAGGACGCCCGGCTCGTCCGCTCGACCGCCATCCCGCGCTCGATCTGGATCAATCGCATCGTGCTGACGAAGGGCGTCGAGTTTCTCTGCTCCCTGCCCGTGATCGTGCTCTTCGTCGTGATCTCGGAGTTCTCGGACAGACCCGCGCACCTCAACTGGGGCCTGTTGTGGCTGCCGGTCGCCGTCATCCTGCAGGCCGTCCTGCTCGTCGGCCTGGGATTGATCGTCGCGCCGCTGTGCGTCATGTACACCGATCTCGAGCGGACGACGCGTCTCATTCTGCGCGCGCTGTTCTACGCATCCCCTGTCATCTACGGCGTGGAGGACCTTCCGGGCGTGTTCGAGACCCTCGCCGCGTTCAACCCGCTCTCCGGAATCTTCGCCCTCTACCGCGTCGGCTTCTTCCCCGAGGAGTGGGACCCATGGGTGATCGGCGTGGGCGCCGTCCTCTGCTTCGCGATTCTGGGACTCGGGCTCTGGGTGTTCACGCGCCTCGAGCGTCCGATCCTGAAGGAACTGTGATGACGGCATCCACTCATGCGATCGAAGTGACGGACCTGGGTGTCCGCTTCCGCCGCAATCGCCGGGGTCGTCGCAGTTTCAAAGACCTCTTCGCCGGTTCAGAACGCCGTGCTCGCCCGGGCGAGTTCTGGGCGCTGCGCGATGTGTCGTTCACCGTCGCGCCGGGAGAGTCGATCGGCGTCGTCGGGCGCAACGGGCAGGGAAAGTCGACACTGTTGAAGCTCGTCGCCGGTGTCCTCCTCTCCGACGAGGGGAGCGTGCGGGTGAACGGCGGCGTCGCACCGCTCATCGAGATCACCGGCGGCTTCGTCGGCGACCTGACAGTCCGCGAGAACGTCTTCCTCACTGCTGGACTGCACGGGATGCCTCGTTCCCATGTCGCGAGCAAGTTCGACGAGATCCTCGACTTCGCCGAGATCGGCGACTTCGTCGACACGCCCTACAAGCACCTCTCCAACGGCATGAAGGTGCGTCTGGCGTTCTCCGTCGTGTCGCAGCTCGACGAGCCAGTCCTGCTCGTCGACGAAGTCCTCGCCGTGGGCGACAAAGCCTTCCGCGAGAAGTGCTACAAGCGCATCGACGAGCTGCTCGCCGACGGGCGGACACTCTTCTTCGTCAGCCACAGCGAGCGCGATCTGCGCCGCTTCTGCAAGCGCGGGCTTTACCTCGACAAGGGTCGACTGGTGATGGATGCCCCGATCGAGGATGTCCTCGACCGATACAACGCGGACTACCCGGTCGGCTGACTACTTCGCCGTGACAAGCGGCGGCATCACCGTGAACGACCGGTCCCGCGCAATCTTGCCGCCGTCCCGCAGGCCGCGGAACAGGTTCGACGTGCCGCGGACCTTGCGCTCGACGAACACGAGCCGGATGAGCTCCTTGCCGAAGGTCAGCGAGGTTCCCAGCGCGAAGGGCACGCGGCGGTAGACGCCGAGCGATCGGTAGTACTGCTTGATGATCGCGCGGTTGCGCATGATGTAGTACCGGTAGGCGTCGCTCGAGGCGTTCATGTGGCGGATGCCCATGTCCCACTGCTTGATCTCGCGCGTACGGCGCAGCACGAACTCGTCGACGATGACCGACGTCGTCTTGCGCGAGGCGAGCCAGCCGTAGAGCTGGTCGTCCCAGTAGATGAAGAAGCGGGGGTCGGGAAGACCGATCTGCGTGACGATGTCGCGGTGGATGAACATGCCCTCGAAGCATCCCGAGTTCATCTCCTTGTAGCCGGACTCGTCGAATCCGGAGGGAGCGAAGGGGATCGGGATGCCGAGGGGCTCGGCCACGCGGTACTGCCAGTAGAACTCGCTGCCGTCGTAGTCGTAGCGGCGGCCCTGGATGCTCTTGAAGCGCGGGGCCCACTTGCCCATCTTCGCGAGGCCGTCGGGGATGACCTCGACGTCGTCGTCCATGAGCCACATCCACGTCGAGCCGAGCTCGTACGCGACGCGCATGCCCTCGCTGAAGCCGCCGGAGCCGCCCGTGTTGGTGTCGAGGCGGTGGTAGACGAGCTTCGTGCCGATGCGGTCGCGGAACGACTCGATCACCTCGGCGGTGTCGTCGACGGAGGCGTTGTCGACGATGACGAGATGGCCGGGCTTCGGGTCCATCTTCACGATCGACTCGAGGAGCCGGGTCAGCAGGCCGGAGCGGTTGTAGGTGACGACGGCGATCGTCGCGGAGGCGGGGTCGAACGGTGTGGTCGTCGTCATCACAGGGCTGTCGGAAGCGAGAGGCATGGCCCGTGAATCCTACCCTGCCCGTCTCGGCGGACCCTGGCAGACGACACCGAGCGCGGCACCTTACCCCCGCAGTCCGCCGTCGTGCGGCAGCTCCGACCCGTCCGGGGCATCCATCCGCTCCCGCCAGGACCGGGACTGGCCGGCCCGCACGGCGCACAGCACGAGGAGCAGCCACCCGAGCCCGGAGAGCGTGAAGCTCTCGAACATGGAGTCGACCAGGAGGGCGACGAGGATGAGGGGCGTCCAGGCGTAGATGATCGAGCGGCGCTCGCTCGCGACGAGCCACGCGCGCACGAAGGCGAAGCCGCACAGCAGCAGGAAGAGGAGCAGGCCGACCCAGCCGAGCTGCAGGAGCACGTCGAAGTAGGCGTTGAGCGCCGAGGCGTGGGTCTGGCCGGACTGGAAGTTGATGGCGATGAACGGGATCTCGCTCGGCGCCCACGGCCCGAACCAGCCCCAGCCCTGCACCGGCCGCATGCGCACGTAGTTGAGGAGGTTGGCCCACAGCGTCGCGCGCGTGGAGAAGTCACTGCCGGCGCCGAGCCACGCGATGATCTGGTGGCGCGCGAGGTACGCGGCGCCGATCCCGACGATGAGCACGCCGCCGAACACCCACTGCAGCGCAGGGCGGCGATCGGGGGAGGTGTGGCGCACGAGGCCGAGGGCGGCGGCCGCGACGGCGACCGCGGCGGCGAGGACGACGACCGTGGGGGAGTCCGACAGCACGGCCATGACTCCGCCCAGTACAACCGAGAAGAGTGACAGGCCGGCCCGCACGGACTGCGTGCGGTACTCGATGAGGAAGGTGATGAGCGCGAGCACGGCGGCGAAGCCGAGGAGGTTCCTCGTGCCGAAGATGCCCTGGATGGGTCCGAACTCCGCGATCCGACCCTCGATGCCGAGGAACCGCAGCGGCATGTCGAGCAGGATGCCGGACAGGACCTCGAGTCCGAGCGAGATCGAGAGCAGCACGCGCATGACATCGCCCAACGCCCGCACGGTCTGCAGCGTGTCGCGCACGTGCCCGATCGTCACTGCGAGGAGGGCCACGCCGGCGAGCGACACCCACCCCCAGAAGCTCCGCGTCGCGTCGGTGCTCCAGAAGATGCTCGCGAACGTCCAGCCGATGAAGAGCACGAGCGTCGTCGGCACGAGCCGCACGAGAGAGATCTCGCGGCGCCGGGCCACCAGCATCCCGACCGCGAAGACGCACAGCCCCGTGAGGATGGTGGCGTACGTGACCCGGCCCGCGATCCGCTCGATCGCGACCGCGCCGAACACGGCGCCGAAGACGGTGAGCGTGAAGGCGCGCGCGAGCGCCGCGGAGGCGAGGATGCCGGCGACTCCGCGCGCCGGCGGCTCGCCCGTCATCGCACCTGCTTCGACACGGCGCCCGTCACTGCGCCTGCTTCGTCAGCTCGCCGCGCTCGATCGCCAGGGTCTGCTCGGCCGGTCCGACGCCGATGTGCGGCGACTGCTTGATCTTGAAGCCGAACATCACGACGAACATCCAGCCCCACAGGAGCAGGGGGCTGGACTCCTGGAGTCCCTGGACGAGGAGGATCGCGCCGACGAGCGTCGGCAGCAGCGAGAGTGCTGAGTACGGCCGGTCGTCGCGCAGATCCCAGCGCGGTCGGTCGACGGCGAAGAACCACGCCCGCCACACGAACGCGAGGTACGTGAGCGCCATGAGGAAGACGCCGATGATCCCGAGCTGCAGGTACACGTCGACCCACATGTTGTGCGCCTGCATGACCGTCTGGCCGTGGTCGATGATCCAGCCGTCGAAGGCGGGGTCGCTCGGATTCCACGGCGTCGCGAAGCCCCAGCCGACCCAGGGTCGCTCGTTCGCCTTGGCGAGCACCTGCTCCCAGATGCCCTCGCGCCCCGTGAAGTCGGAGTCGCGCCCGACGAGCGCGAAGAGCTGCTCGCGCAGCAGCCACAGGGTCACGAGCCCGCCCACGCCGACGACGGCGTACCCGATGTAATACGGCGTGCGCTCGCCGGGCCGCTTCGTGCGCCGCATGAGCAGAACGGTCGCGAGGACGACGACCACGGCCGCCCCCTCGGCGTACGACGTCGCCGACCCCGCGCGGATCATCAGATACCCGGCGAGGACGATCCAGAGGTACAGCGGCACACGTCGCGGGGCGCCCGAGGCGAGCCGGATGGCGAACACGATGATCGCGAGGAGGCACAGCGGCCCGAGCAGGTTGGAGTTGCCGACGATGCCCTGGATGCGTCCGCCGTCGATGAGGTTGTTGCGCGACCAGTACACGATCGGGTCGACATGGCCCTCGGGGAGGGGGGCGAAGCCGGGCATGACGGGATGCTGGATGACGAGCGACACGAACAGCTCGAACGCGAGCGACAGGGCGAGCACCCACTTGAGCGTCGACGCGATGGCGCGCACCAGCTCCCGCCAGGTCAGCACGCTGCCGACGAAGAGCGCCTGCAGGGTTGTCAGGAAGAGCAGCAGCAGCGTGAGCGCGGTCGTCTGCGGCCACGCCGACCAGAAGATCGAGAGCGTCGCCCAGGCCACGTAGGCGAGCGCGAACTCGGGGAGGCGCCGCCACTGCACGGGCGGGCGGATGACGAACCACAGCCCGAGCGAGAGCAGCCCGCTCGCGATCGCGATGATCGCCGCCGGCAGCTGCCCGAACGCGTGGACGAGCGCGGTCCCGGCGAGCGCCGTGAACAGCACGAAGATGCACCACGCGCGCATCATGAGGTGCCCCGTCGTCTCACGAGCAGGGGCCTCCGGCGGCGCCGACGCCGGGTGCTTCGAGTGGACCGCCATCGTGGAATCAGGGTACCCCGGGCCCGCGGCTAGGCTGAGGACATGCTGGCCCCCCTGGTGAACGAGCCGCGCGACTACGCCTGGGGGTCCACGACCCTCATCGCCGAATTGGAGGGCCGCGCGCCCACCGGGCGCCCCGAGGCCGAGGTCTGGTACGGCGACCACCCGGGCGATCCCGCCGTGGTCCCCGACGGCCGCTCCCTGGGCGAGTGGCTCTCGAGCGACGCCGCCGGCACCGGTGCGCCGCAGCGCCTCCCCTATCTGCTCAAGGTGCTGGCGGCCGCATCCCCCCTCTCGATCCAAGCGCATCCGTCCAAGCGTCAGGCGGAGCAGGGCTTCGCCCGGGAAGAGGATGCCGGCCTGCCGCGCGATGCCGCCGAGCGCACGTATCGCGACGACAACCACAAGCCCGAGCTCATCGTCGCGGTGAGCGACACGTTCACCGCGCTCGCCGGCCTCCGCGACCTCGAGACCACGAAGCGCCTCGTCGCGAGCCTCGGGCCGGCTGCCGAGCCGCTTCTCGGGCATCTTTCCGGGATGGATGCGTCGACGGGGCTCAGCACGAGTGCCCCGGACGCCCTGCGCGGCACGATCGCGTGGCTGCTCTCGGGCACGGCGCAGCACGACGTCGACGCGATCGTCGCGGCGGCCGCAGACGCCGACGCCACGGAGTTCCGCGCGGAGCTCGATCTCGTGCGCCACCTGAACGATGTCTACCCGGGCGACCCGGGGGTCGTCGTCGCGCTCCTCATGAACCTCGTCGTGCTGCAACGCGGCGAGGCCGTCTTCGTGCCCGCCGGCGTGCTCCACGCCTACGTGGCCGGCCTCGGCGTCGAGCTCATGGCCGCGAGCGACAACGTGCTGCGCGGTGGCCTGACCCCCAAGCACATCGACGTCGCCGAGCTCCTCGACGTGCTCGACCCGACGCCAGGGCCTCCGCCCGTGCTGCGTCCGACGGAGGCCGGGGGAGTCGAGCGGTTCGCGGGTCCGGGCATCTCCGACTTCGCGCTGCTGCACGCCCGTGTCTCGGCCGACGCTTCGGCGGAGATCGCGCTCGACGGTGTCGCGATCGCGATCGTCACGTCGGGTCAGCTCGAGGTCGTGGGCGTGTCCTCCGGTGAGCACGCGACGCTCATCCCCGGTGTGGGGGTGCTCGTGACGCCCGACGAGGGCTCGCTGCGTGCGACGGGCGAGGGCGACCTCTTCCTCGCCGTTCCGGGGCGCTGAGTCCGGCCGCGCACCGACGCGGAACCGGGTCCCGGCTGTGGGGAGACCCGGTGCCCGCTCGACGTGCGCCCTGCGATACCCGAATGCAACACGCCGACGGCGCGTCGTGAACCCTCAACCGCGGGCTGAGGCTTTATGGTTCGCGACTTGACCGGGGCGAATTACACGGGTGTAATTGCTCGTACACGCGAACCGGCGTGGGGGGTAGAGCAGGTGGGAGAACGAGATGACGGTTTCGAATTACCGTTCAGGCGTTCCCGACAATTGGTTCGTCGATCCGGTCAATCTGGGCGTTCCAGGGGTGCGTCGTCCCGTCGAGGGCGAAGACGACAACCCTCTGTCCTGGCAGACCGATGCGCTCTGTGCGCAGACAGATCCCGAGGCCTT
Source organism: Microbacterium sp. AZCO (assembly GCF_039614715.1). Classification (GTDB taxonomy): domain Bacteria; phylum Actinomycetota; class Actinomycetes; order Actinomycetales; family Microbacteriaceae; genus Microbacterium. Next base: position 447,913 of record NZ_CP154857.1, read on the forward strand.
CTTCCCGGAGAAGGGAGGCTCGACGCGTGACGCGAAGCGCATCTGCACTTCGTGCGACGTCCGCGGCGAGTGCCTCGAATACGCGCTCCAGAACGATGAGCGCTTCGGGATCTGGGGCGGCCTGAGCGAGCGCGAACGGCGCAAGCTCAAGCGCCGCGCCGGCTGATCGGGGCAACATCCGCGATCCGGGCCACGCGGCGCGTGAGCCCGGAACCGCGGATGCCTCGCGCCTAGGCTGACCACGTCATGCCCAGCCGAGTACACGCGATCCTCGTCGTGCGCCCCGATGGGCGCGCGCCTGCCGCATTCCATCTGCGCAGGACTCTGGCAGCGCTGCACGCGCAGTCCCGGACGGTCGATGCGCTGACCATCGTGGTCTGCGGTGACGAGCCGATGGTGGCTGAGGCCGCAGCATCCGCTCCCGCCGAATCCGTCATCACCGCCCCGGCGCGCACCCGCTTCGCAGAGGCGACCGCGATCGCGAGCCGGCGCCTCAACGACGCCGATGCCGTGTGGCTCCTCGCGCAGGACACGACCCCCGAGCCGGACGCGCTCAGCCGCCTCACGGCGGCGCTCGAGGTCGCGCCGTCGGTCGCGTTCGTCGCACCGAAGCTCGTGCGTGCCGACGACCGGTCGACGATCGTGTCGCTGGGCGTGAGCGTCACGCGGTTCGGCCGCACCGCCGGGCTCGCCGACGGCGAGCTCGATCAGGGGCAGCACGACATCCGCGAGGACGTCCTGGGCGCCGACATCCGCGGCGTCCTCGTGCGCACGGCGGCCTGGGAGCAGCTCGGCGGCATCGACCGCGCACTCGCGGGCGCCGACGAGGGGCTCGATCTCGGCATCCGGGCGCGTCTCGCGGGTTCCCGCGTGACCCTGGTGCCGACGGCACTCGTGGCGGTCTCCGGCGACGGCGTCGCGGGCCCGGCCCTGCCGATCTCCGCCGGCCGCCGCGTGCAGGCGGCGATCGCCGCCCGCACGGCGCAGCTGCACCGCCGTCTCGCGTACGCGCATCCCGCGGCGCTGCCCTTCCTCTGGCTCGCACTGCTTCCCCTCGCGGCCTGGCGCACGCTCGTGCTGCTCGTCGGCAAGCAGCCGGGCCTCATCGGCCCGGAATGGGCGGCGTCGGCCGTGGCGCTCGTGCGAGTTGGGGCCATCGCGCGCTCGCGCGCCCGCATCCGCCACGCCCGCACGACCTCCTGGGCGCAGCTCGCCCCCCTGCGGGTGACCCGGTCGGAGCTGCGCGAACGGCTCGACAGCGGCCCCGAGGTGCTCGGCGAGGTGCAGCGCGGCGAGCTGCGGTTCTTCTCGGGCGGCGGCGCGTGGCTCGTGCTCGCGGCGCTCGTCGCGTCGGTCGTCGCCTTCCCGGCGCTGCTGGCGGCACCCGTGCTGGGCGGCGGGGCGCTCCAGCCCCTGCGGTCCACGGTCGCGCAGCTGTGGACGGATGCCGCCTGGGGCACGCGCGCGCTGGGCCTCGACACCGACGGGCCCGCCGACCCCTTCGCCTCCGTCGTCGCCGTCATCGGCTCCCTCTGGCCCGCCGAGCCGTCGCGCGCACTCGTCATCCTGTGGGTGCTCGCGCTTCCGCTCGCGGCGCTCGGCGGCTGGTTCGCGGCGACCCGCGTCACGGATCGATCGGTGCTCCGCATCACGGGCGGCGCCGTGTGGGCGCTCGCCCCCACGTTCCTCGCCGCCCTCGTCGAGGGACGCCCGACCGCCGTCATCGCGCACCTCCTGCTGCCGTGGCTCTTCTACGCGGGGTCCGTCGCCCACCGGTCGTGGGTCGCGGCGGGCGCGGCATCCCTCCTCTTCGCGGGTGTCGTGGCGTGCGCGCCCTCACTCGCGCCCGCTCTCGTGGTGCTCTGGGTCCTCGCGCTCGGCTTGACGATCGCGCGCCGTGCCGGGCGCGGCGTCGGGCAGCTCGTGTGGGTCGTGATCCCCGCCGCGGCGCTCGCGGCGCCCCTCGTGTGGCACCAGCTCGGCGTCGGCAATCCGTGGAGCCTCGTGGCCGACCCCGGCGTGCCGTGGGCGGGCCCGCAGGTGGCCCCCGATGCGGCGGGGCGCGCCCTGCTCGCGGCGGGCTTCCCGACGACCGATCCGGGCGGCTGGGGCGCGTTCCTCGGCGGCGCCCCGACGTGGTGGGTGCCGCTGCTGGCTGCACCGATCGCCGTCCTCGCGCTCGTCGCGCCCGTCACGCAGCGCTGGGTCGCCGGCGTCGTCCTCCTCATCGTCGCCGCCTCCGGCATCGCGACGGCCTTCGCCGCCGCCGCGATCGCCGTCTCGTTCGCGCAGTCGCAGGCCGTGTCGGTCTGGCCCGGCGCGGGCGTGAGCCTCGCCTGGCTCGGCGCGCTCGGGGGCGCGCTCGTCGCACTCGACTCCGGCCTCGCGCCCCGCCTCGCCGCGGCGCGCGGCGCCGCCGCGGCACTCGTCATGGTCGCGATCGCCGTGCTCGCGGTGCCCGCCCTCACGGCATCCGCCCGAGGAGCGACGTTCCTGACGAACGGTCCCGCGAGCACGCTTCCGGCCTACGTCGCGGCGGAGGGCCGCGACGATCCCGATGTCGGCACGCTCGTCCTGACGCCCCAGAACCAGGGCGGCGTCGCGACGGCCGTCGTGTGGGGCGGCAGCGAGACGCTCGGCGGCCAGACGACGATCGTGTCGACGCGCACGGAGGCGTCGGCCGAGGACCGCGCGCTCGCGAACCTCGCCGCCGACCTCGTCACCGCATCGGCGGGGGATGCCATCACCGAGGCGGCCTCGGAGGGGATCGAGTTCGTCCTGCTCGCGCCCGCCGCCGACCCCGAGTCCGACGCGGCGCGCTCCTTCCGCCTCTCGGCGCAGACGGCGCTCGACCAGCGCGACGGCCTCGACGCCGTCGGCACCACGCCGAAGGGCGCGCTGTGGCGGGTCACCGTGGACACCGCCCCTCGCCCCGTCGCATCCGATGCGGAGCTCACGCGCTGGATCGCGTTCGGCCAGCTCGCCGTCGTCGCGATCGCCCTGCTCCTCGCGATCCCGACCGTCGCGGCCCGTCGTGCGGCGCAGCGCACGCCGCGGGTCGTCGGCCACTACTGGCAGGAGGGACGATGACCGATCGCCGCACCTTCCGCTGGGCGACCACGGGGGCTCGCGTGCTCTCCGGCACCCTCGTCGCGGCCGCTTTCGTCGTCGCGGTCGTCACCGCCGTCGCCCTGCCGTGGCCGACGCTCGCCCGCGAACCCGTCCAGGTCACCGCGACGCCGGCGCCGGAGGCGAGCGTGCTCACGTGCGCGGGATCCCTCCTCGCCCTCGGCCGCGACGCGGCGGCCGCCGACGCGGTGACCGCGGCGGCGCCGCAGGTGCTCACGGCGGGCGTCCGCGAGGGGTCGCCGCCACCGTCCGAGTCGACGCTCACGAGCGACGTCGCGGATTCCGTCGCCTCGGTCTTCGTCGCCGAGCCGCAGGGGCGCACGCGCACTGATGTCGCGGCATCCGGATCCGTCACCATCGCCGACGAGGACCTCTCCGGGTTCGCCGCCTCCGCCTGCCGCCCGCCGCTCATGGAGTCGTGGCTCGTCGGCGGGTCCACGTCCACCGGCTCGTCGGGCATCGTCGTGATCGGAAACCCCGGCGTCGTCGCGGCGACCGTCGAGCTCACGGTGTACGGCACGAACGGTCCCGTCGTGCCGCCGGGCGGACAGCTCGTCGTGGCGGCGGGCGCCCAGCGCGTCGTGACGCTCGCGGGACTCGCCCTCGGCGAGGACAGCCCCGTCATCCGCGTCTCCGCGACGGGGGCGCCGGTCACGGCCTCGCTGCAGGCGAGCATCACGCGCACCCTCGTGCCGGGCGGCGTGGATCAGATCGGCGCGATCCAGGCTCCCGAACCGCACCTCTACATCCCGGGCGTGTCGGTCGTCGACACGGGGGGAGGGGGAGCGGATGCCTCGACGGCGCTGCGTCTCCTCTCGCCGTCGTCCGACACGACCGCGACGGTCACGGTGACCCCGACCGGTCAGCCCGATCCCGGTCAGCCGCTGAGCGTCACGCTCGCCGCGGGCAAGCCGCTCGATCTCGATCTCGGCGGTCTCACGCCGCGCGAGTACACCGTGCGCGTGGATGCCGCGGCACCCGTGCTCGGCGCGGTGTGGCAGACCACGGGGTTCGACGAGGGCGCCGACTTCGCCTGGTACACGCCCGCGCCCGGGATCACCGTGCCGAGCCTCTTCGCGACGCCCGCCGGACCCTCGCCGGCCGTGACGGTCGTCAACCCCACGGACAAGGACGTCTCGGTGGCGGTCGACGCCGTCGACGGGTCCAGCTCGACGACGGTGACGATCCCCGCCGAGCGCTCCGCCCGCTTCAGCCTGCGCTCGCGCACCGTCTACGCCCTGGAGGCCGACGGGGCGGTGCGGGCGGGAGTCTCGCTCACGGGCGTCGGCGCGCTCGCCGGCTATCCCGTGTGGTCCGCGGACACGGCGGCGGAGCCGATCGTCGTCTACCCCTAGAAGCCCCGGCCACACCGGCCGGGCGCCTCAGACGCCGGTCCGGCGCCTCAGAGGCTCGTCGGGCGTCTCAGAAGTACCGGAAGCGCTCCGGCCCCAGGTCCCACGGGTCGCGGTCGAGGTACTCGGCAGCGGCGCGGAAGACGGCGCCCTCGATCATCATGCGGCGGTGCGCATCGTCGTTGCGGTGCAGGTGACTCAGCCGCTCGATCGGGAGGCGGTAGAGGATGATTCGCTTCTCCTGCGAAAGCACGTGCCATCGGGGGATGCCGTCCTCGTCGGTGGCGGCGGGCATGTCGGCGATCTCGAAGCTGACGTCGCGCAGCTCCTCCCACGCCGAACGCAGGAACTCCGCCGTCGTGCCCACCGCGAGATCGAAGCGGTCGACGCGCGTATCGAGCGGGGGGAGAGGCGGCCTGACGACGGGGCTGCGGCCCTCTCGGCCGTGCCGTCCGTGCCGCGCCGGGCGCCGGGCCCTGCGCGCAGCCTCCCTCGACCTCCGCCACGCCATGCGTCCATCCTAGGGACGGCCGGGACGGGTCAGACCGTTTGCCGTGGGCGGCGGCGCGGCATCCCGAATCGTGTCGGAGGGCGGCACTAGGGTCGACACCGATGCGCGACAGACTCTGCTCCAAGGTGGGATGCGCCCGCGAGGCGGTGTCGACCCTCACGTACGACTACGGCGACCAGATGGCCGCGGTCGGGCCGCTCGGCGCCGACGGCGACCCGCACGCACACGACCTGTGCGCGATCCACACCGATCGGCTCTCCGTGCCGAAGGGCTGGGTCGTCGTGCGGCACGAGACGCTTCGGGTCTGACACCCGCCGGACTCCCGGCATCGCCATGGGAGAATGGGCGGATGCCGACCTCCACGCCTGCCGCCACGTCCGCCGCGCCCGTCGCGGAGCGTCCGCCGGTCTCCGAGCCCGCCGGAGGGTTCGACGTCGCCGACCTCTCGCTCGCTGAGGCGGGACGACACCAGATCCGCCTCGCCGAGAACGAGATGCCGGGCCTCATGGCGCTCCGCGAGGAGTTCGGCCCGACGCAGCCGCTCGCGGGCGCGCGCATCGCGGGTTCGCTGCACATGACGGTGCAGACGGCCGTGCTCATCGAGACTCTCGTCGCGCTCGGCGCGCAGGTGCGCTGGGCCAGCTGCAACATCTTCTCGACGCAGGACGAGGCGGCCGCGGCGATCGCCGTCGGCCCGACCGGCACCGCCGAATCGCCCGCGGGCGTCCCGGTCTTCGCCTGGAAGGGCGAGACCCTCGAGGAGTACTGGCGCTGCACCGACCGGATCTTCGACTGGTCGGCCGAAGGCTTCGACGGCCCCAACCTCATCCTCGACGACGGCGGCGACGCGACCCTGCTCGTGCACAAGGGCGTCGAGTTCGAGAAGGCCGGTCAGGTTCCGGATGCCGAGGCCGGCGCGTCGGAGGAGTACCGCATCATCCTCGACACGCTGCGCGCGAGCGTCGCGCGCGACCCGCAGCGCTTCACGCGGATCGCCGCGGAGCTCATCGGAGTCACCGAGGAGACGACGACCGGCGTCCACCGCCTGTACGAGCTCGCGGCCTCCGACCAGCTGCTGTTCCCCGCGATCAACGTCAACGACTCCGTCACCAAGTCGAAGTTCGACAACACCTACGGCATCCGCCACTCGCTGCCCGACGGCATCAACCGCGCGACCGACGTGCTCATCGGCGGCAAGGTCGCGTTCGTCGCGGGCTACGGCGACGTCGGCAAGGGCTCGGCCGAGGCCCTGCGCGGCCAGGGCGCGCGGGTCATCGTCGGCGAGGTCGACCCCATCTGCGCGCTCCAGGCCGCGATGGACGGCTTCCAGGTCGCGCGCCTCGACGACGTGATCGACCAGGTCGACCTCGTCATCACCGGCACGGGCAACACTCGGGTCGTGACGCCGGAGCACATCCTCGGTCTCAAGCACCTCGCGATCGTCGGCAACGTCGGCCACTTCGACGACGAGATCGACATGGCGGGCCTCGCCGCGATCCCGGGTGTGGAGAAGATCGAGATCAAGCCCCAGGTGCACGAGTGGCGTCTGCCGAACGGCCGCAGCGTCCTGGTCCTCTCCGAGGGGCGCCTCATGAACCTCGGCAACGCCACGGGGCATCCCTCCTTCGTCATGAGCGCGTCGTTCTCCAACCAGGTGCTTGCACAGCTCGAGCTCTACACGAAGCGCGAGGACTACCCGATCGGCGTCTACACCCTGCCGAAGTCGCTCGACGAGAAGGTCGCGCGCCTGCACCTCGCCGCGCTCGGCGTGCAGCTCACCACCCTCACCGACGAGCAGTCGGCGTACCTCGGCATCCCCGTCGAGGGCCCGTACAAGCTCGACCACTACCGCTACTGAGGTCGCAGCCCTTCGACCCGGCGGAACGCGAACCCACACTTCTTTCCCGAACCCACGCTCGGCGCACGCACGCCGCGTGTGGGTTCGTGCGGGGAATGTGGGTTCGCGGCGCGTGAGCCTGCGTCAGCGCTGGGGGAAGCCCCGCGGCGCGCCGGACACCCCGGTCGTGAGCGAGGCGACACGCTGCGCCTCGAGGCCCAGCGCGCGCAGCTCCCGGTCGCGGCGCACGGCGACGACGGCGCGCAGCATCGTCTCGGGGTCGACGGCCGGTACGGGCGATACGAAGGCGCGCACTTCAGAGGCGAGGGATGCCGCGGTCCGCAGTCGCGCGGACGGCTCGAGTCCGTCGGCGTGCGACACGAACTGCGCCGTGCGGCGCGCGAGGCGGTCGGGGAGGCGTCCCACGTCGGCGATGGCGGCCCAGTGCAGCAGCTGCGGCGGGACGCCGGGCGCCGCGGCGGGGAGGGCCGGCGTGCGGGTGCGCTCGGAGTAGGTGCCGGCCATGAGGTCGCCGAGCCGCTGCGATCGGGGCGTGAAGGCCCCCACGACGGCAGCGACCGCGCCCGCCGTGAACCAGATCTCGAACACGCCCACGAGCGCGCGCACGAACGACTGGCGGAAGCCCGACGCGCCGCCGTCGGCGCGCACGATGCGCCCGCCGACGGCGAGCTTGCCGAGGCTGCGGCCGCGGGTCGCGGTCTCGACGACCGTCGGCAGCACGACCGTGACGGTGACGAGCGCCACGATCGTGATGATCGGCAGGGCTGCGGCATCCACGATCCCCTGGCCGATGAGCCACGACGAGACGAGTGCGAACAGGATGAAGAGGGCGATCGCGATCGCGACGTCGATGATGCAGCCCAGAGCGCGCAGGAAGTAGCCGATCGGCTGCACGTCCAGCGCGACGGCCTCGCCCGTGAGGATCTCGTCCTGACGGATGTCGACGACCGTCGGGGCGGGTGCATCGGCCATGCGTAGAGTATGGCAAATGGACCTCGACGCCCTCAGCGCAGCCAGGCGCGCGGAGTGGGACCGGCTCGACGAGCTGAGCCGCTCCCGGTCGCTGTCGGGCGCCGAGGTCGACGAGCTCGTGACGCGCTACCGCGCGGCATCCGCCGATCTGGCCGACATCAAGACCTCCGCGGGCCGCACCCCGCAGGGCGACCACGTCTCGACGATGCTCGCGCGGGCGCGGCTGCGGCTGACGGGCGGACAGGAGAACGCGCTGCGCCAGATCCCGCGCTTCTTCGCCCTGCAGCTCCCCGCGGCGCTGTACCGCGTGCGCTGGACCGTGCTCGTCATCGCGGTGTCGTTCGTCGCCGTGGTCGCCGTCGTCGCGTTCTGGGTCTCGGGAGATCCTGCGCTGATCGCCACGCTCGGCAGCGACGCCCAGCTGTCGTACTACGCCGAGCACCAGTTCACCGAGTACTACAGCGAGAACCCGGCCGCCGTGTTCGCCGGCACCGTGTGGACCAACAACGCGTGGATCGCCGCGCAGTGCGTGCTCTTCGGCATCACGGGCATCTGGCCCCTCATGGTGCTCGTGCAGAACGCGGTCGGCGTCGGCATCGCGGCGGCCGTCATGATCGCGTTCGGGCGGGGCGACGTCTTCCTGCTGTTCATCCTTCCGCACGGGATGCTCGAGATGACCAGCATCTTCGTCGCCGGTGCGGCCGGGCTGCACATCTTCTGGGCGTGGGTCGCGCCGGGACGCCGGTCGCGCGGGGAGTCGCTCGCGGCGGCGGGGCGCTCGCTCGCGACGATCGCGATCGGGCTCATCATCGCGCTCGCCGTCTCGGGCGCGATCGAGGGGTTCGTCACGGCTCAGCCCTGGCCGTGGCCGATCAAGATCGGCATCGGCGCGGCGGCGCTCGCCGCGTTCCTGGTCTACATGCTCGTCGTCGGCCGACGCGCACATCGCCTCGGCGAGACGGGTGACCTGACGGAGTTCGAGACCGGCACGCCGACGCTCGTGGCGGGCTGAGCGCAGCATCCACTTTTTTGAGTTGTTCAAAACAACGCTAGACTGAGGGCATGACCTCGCCGGCACCTCTCGACGCGGCCGAGCGCATCCGGGCCGCGGGGCTGCGAGTCACGGATTCCCGCCGCGCCGTCATCGAGGCCCTCGACGCGCGGGCCCACGCGAGCGCCGAGGAGCTGTTCGCCGTCGTCGCGCAGTCCGTGCCGAGCACGAGCCTGCAGTCCGTCTACAACGCCCTCACCGACTTCGTGGATGCGGGACTCGTGCGCCGGATCGAGCCCGCGGGCCGTCCCGGCCTCTTCGAGCTGCGCGTCGACGACAATCACCACCACCTCGTGTGCTCCGTGTGCGGGGAGGTGCAGGACGTCGACTGCGTCGTCGGCGCTCCTCCCTGCCTCATGCCGGGCGACACGCACGGGTTCACGGTGCAGGTCGCCGAGGTCACCTTCTGGGGCGTCTGCGCATCGTGCGCGGCATCCCGGTCCTGAGTCTTCTCCTCAGCCCCCGTCCACCCTCCAGGAAGGCATTCCATGTCCCATCACGACGCCCTCGCGACCGGAATCGGCGGTGAGACCGAGACCGATCAGTCCGTCACCGTGACCGACGAGCCTCAGTCCGCCGGCGCCTGTCCCGTCGTCCACACGGCCCAGCCGCACCCCACCGCGGGCTCGGCGAACCGGGTGTGGTGGCCCAACCAGCTGAACCTCAAGATCCTCGCGAAGAACCCCGCCGTCGCGAACCCGCTCGGTGAGGACTTCGACTACCGGGCGGCCTTCCAGGCGCTCGACCTCGCGGCCGTGAAGAAGGACATCGCCGAGGTGCTCACGACGTCGCAGGACTGGTGGCCCGCCGACTTCGGCCACTACGGTCCGCTCGTCATCCGCATGGCGTGGCACTCGGCCGGCACCTACCGCGTGACCGACGGCCGCGGCGGCGGCGGCGCGGGGCAGCAGCGGTTCGCCCCGCTCAACAGCTGGCCCGACAACGTCAACCTCGACAAGGCGCGCCGCCTGCTGTGGCCGGTGAAGAAGAAGTACGGCCAGTCGATCTCGTGGGCCGACCTCATGATCCTGGCGGGCAACGTCGCGCTGGAGTCGATGGGCTTCAAGACGTTCGGCTTCGCCGGCGGACGCCCCGACGTGTGGGAGCCGGACGACGACGTGTACTGGGGTCCCGAGACGACGTGGCTCGGCGACGAGCGCTACTCGGGCTACCGGGAGCTGGAGAAGCCTCTCGCGGCGGTGCAGATGGGCCTCATCTACGTCAACCCGGAGGGCCCGAACGGCACTCCCGACCCGCTGCTCGCGGCGCACGACATCCGCGAGACGTTCTCGCGCATGGCGATGAACGACGAGGAGACCGTCGCGCTCATCGCGGGCGGGCACACCTTCGGCAAGACGCACGGCGCGGCATCCGACGCGAACGTGGGCGACAACCCCGAAGCGGCCTCGATCGAGCAGCAGGGCCTCGGCTGGGCGAACGCGCACGGCACGGGCAAGGGCGACGACACGATCACGTCGGGGCTCGAGGTCACCTGGACCTATCATCCGACCCGCTGGGACAACGAGTTCTTCCACATCCTCTACGCCTACGAGTGGGAGCTCTTCCAGAGCCCCGCCGGCGCGCACCAGTGGCGTCCCGCCAACGGCGCCGGCTCCGACATGGTGCCGCTCGCGCACTCCGAGGGCCGTCGCGAGCCGCGCATGCTCACGACCGACCTCGCGCTGCGCTTCGACCCCGCGTACGGCGAGATCTCGCAGCGTTTCGCGAAGGATCCGGATGCCTTCGCCGACGCCTTCGCCCGCGCGTGGTTCAAGCTGACCCATCGCGACATGGGGCCGATCGCGCGCTACCTCGGGCCCGAGGTGCCGAGCGAGGAGCTCATCTGGCAGGACCCCGTTCCCGCGGTCGACCACGAGCTGATCGATGCCGCCGATGCCGTCGAGCTGAAGGCCCGCATCCTCGCCTCGGGCCTGACGGTCGCCGAGCTCGTCTCGACGACGTGGGCGGCGGCATCCTCGTTCCGGGGGAGCGACAAGCGCGGTGGCGTCAACGGCGCCCGCATCCGCCTGGCCCCGCAGAAGGACTTCGAGGTCAACAATCCCGTGCAGCTCGCCAAGGTGCTCGAGGTGCTCGAGCGCGTGCAGGCCGCCTTCAACGCCGACCGGACGGACGGCAAGAAGGTCTCCCTCGCCGACCTCATCGTGCTCGCGGGCAACGCGGCTGTCGAGAAGGCGGCACGGGATGCCGGTGTCGACGCCGAGGTGACCTTCCACCCCGGCCGCACCGACGCCTCGCAGGAGCAGACCGACGTCGAGTCGTTCCACTACCTCGAGCCGGTGGCCGACGGATTCCGCAACTACTACGGGGCGCTCGCGGAGCGTCCGGCCGAGTACCACCTGCTCGACCGTGCCAATCTGCTGACGCTCAGCGCGCCCGAGCTCACCGTGCTCGTCGGCGGACTGCGCGTCCTCGGCGCGAACTGGGACGGCTCGCCGTACGGCGTGTTCACCGAGCGGCCGGGCGTGCTCACGAACGACTTCTTCGTGAACCTCCTCGACCTCGGCACGACGTGGAAGCCCCTCGACCCGGGCTCGCACGCCTTCCTCGGCACGAAGGACGGCTCGGGCGAGCAGGTCGGGATCGGCACGCGTGCCGACCTCGTGTTCGGCTCGAACTCCGAGCTCCGCGCCCTCGCCGAGGTCTACGCCTCGGACGACGCGCGGGAGAAGTTCGTCCGCGACTTCGTGAAGGCGTGGGGGAAGGTCACGGAGCTCGACCGCTTCGACCTCGTCTGACCCATCATGAGAAGAGCCCCCGGCGCCGCGCGCCGGGGGCTCTTCGTCGTGGGGATCAGGCCTTGCGGGTGCCGTCGAACAGCGCCCGGTAGGCGAAGCCCGCGACGAGCGCTCCGAGGATCGGGAACACGATGAACACCCACAGCTGCGCGAGCGCGGTGCCACCGCCGTAGACGGCCGTCGCGATCGAACGCGCCGGGTTGACCGACGTGTTGTCGATCGGGATCGTCGCCAGGTGGATGAGCGTCAGCGTGAGACCGATCACGAGGCCGGCGAACGCCGGGTTGCCGCGCGTCGAGTGGGTCACGCCGAGGATCACGATGACGAAGAGCGCCGTGAAGAGCGTCTCGACGACGATGGCGCTGCCGAGGCCGAAGCCCCCGGGGGAGGCGGAGCCGAAGCCGTTGCTCGCGAAGCCGCCGTCCTGCGCCTTGCTGAGCCAGTTGTCGGGTCCGAAGAGCCCGATCAGCACGATGAGCGTCGTCGCGACGAGACCACCGATGACCTGGGCGATGATGTAGCCCACGACACCGCGCCACGGGAAGCGCCCGGCCGCGGCGAGGCCGAGCGTCACGGCCGGGTTGAAGTGGCCGCCCGAGATGGGGCCGAACGCGTACGCGCCGCCCACGACAGTGAGGCCGACGGCGAGCGAGACGCCGAGGAAGCCCACGCCGAGCGACGTGCCGTTGTCGCTCGCGCCGAAGTTGGCGGCGAACAGCGCCGTGCTGATGACACCCAGCACGAGGAGGAACGTGCCGAACGCCTCCGCCGTGAGGGTCGCGGCCGTCGACGGGGCCGTGGGCGTGTGGATGAGGGGCGTCGGCGGCACGGGCACATCCGGCTTCGGATCGGCCGACGACGGCGTGTGGTCGAGAGGAGTCGGCGTGACCGGCTCGTCGGGTCGCGGATCGCTCATGGCGTGTTCTCCTTCGCTCGCAGGCGGCAGAACCGCCGCCCGGCCGAGAGCCTAGAGCATGTTCAGCGAACTCACAGAGAAGCGGGTCGGACCGTCGGACATCCGGTGTCACAGGCGCCGTCGCCGAGCGTGGGCGAGGCGGGCGAGGCGCGCGTCAGAGTCGTCCGGCCGCCTTGAGGGCGAGATAGCGGTCGGCGATGCGCGGCGGAAGATCGTCGGGGGAGGCCGCGATGGCCTCGGCGCCGGCTCTCGCGATCGCACCCGCGACAGCGGCCGCATCCCGCTCGGTGCGCGCGGCGGCCGCCTCCCGGTAGACCTCGGCGGCATCGGGACGGGGAGCGACCGCAAGCGGCTCGTCGGTCGCTGTGCCCACGAGCACATGTGCGCGATGGGCGAGGGCCGGAAGCGACCCGAGGAAGCCGCGCGCGGCCTCGGCAGCATCCTGAGCCGTCAGGAGCACGACGAGCGACGGCCGCGACGTGAGGGCGCGCACCTGCGCGAAGGCCGCGTCCCAGTCGGTGTCGATGAGCTGCGGCTCGACGGGCGCCATGGCGTCGACGAGCGCAGGGAGGAGCGCCGGCCCGTCGACCCGGGTGACCCGCGCGCGGATGATGCGGTCGAACATCAGGAGGTGCGTGTGGTCCCCCGCACGGTTCGCGAGGGCCGCGAGGAGGAGCGCCGCCTCCATCGCGGCATCCAGTCGCACGCCGTCGCCGACCCGCGCCGCTGCCGTGCGTCCGGTGTCGACGACGATGACGACGTGCCGGTCGCGCTCGGGGCGCCACGTGCGGAGCATCGTCGTGCTCGACCGCGCCGTCGCCCGCCAGTCGATCGAGCGCACGTCGTCGCCGCGCACGTACTCGCGGAGGCTGTCGAACTCGGTCCCCTGTCCGCGCACCTGCACGCTCGTCGACCCGTCGAGCTCGCGAAGCCGCGCGAGGCGAGAGGGCAGGTGCCGGCGAGCGGTGAACGGCGGGAGCACGCGCAGCGCGCCCGCCTCGTCGAGGCGCGCCTGGCGTCCGGCGAGCCGAAGAGGTCCGTCCGACCGCACGACGACGAACTCCGACCGCAGCTCGCCCCGGCGGCGGGGGAGGAGCGGCACGACGAGCCGACGTCGCTCTCCCGGCGGAATGTCGAGCGCAAGGCGCGCGAGCGGGGCGCCGGCGGTCGGCTGCCACGCGTCGCGCACCCGCCCCCGGATCACGCGACGGCCCGAGTTCAGGAGAGACAGCTCCGTCTCGACGCGCTGGCCGAGGAGCGCCCGCCGGGGGATGCGCCGCTCGACGCGGAGCACCGACGGCGAGGCCGCGGCCGCGGCATCCATGAGCGCGAGAGCCAGGGACAGCACGACCCAGCCCGCAGCGACGGCCCACGCGTCGACCCCCGCGAGCGAGAGCAGCACGACCGGCACGACGCCGAAGGCGACGAGGAGGGGCAGGCGGCCGGTGACGTACACGGTCAGATGGGCACGCGGGTCTGCTGGACGACCGACGCCAGCACGGCGTCCACCGACACGCCTTCGAGCTCGGCATCGGGTCGCAGCCGGATGCGGTGACGCCAGGTCGGCACGAGCATCGTCTGGACGTGGTCGGGCGTGATCGCGGGGTAGCCGCCGAGCCAGGCCCACGCCTTCGCGGCGGCGAGCAGGGCCGTCGCCGCGCGGGGGCTGACCCCGACCTGCACCGACGGGCTGCGGCGGGTGGCCTGCGCGAGGTCGACGACGTAGCCCAGCACGTCATCGGCGACCGTGACGGATGCCGCGGCCCGCTGCGCCGCCCGGATCTCCTCGGCCGAGACGACCCGCGCGAGTCCCGCCGCCGCGAGGTCGCGAGGGTCGAACCCGCTCGCATGCCGGCGGAGCACGGCGAGCTCGGCGTCACGCGGCGGCACGTCGACGATGAGCTTGAGGAGGAAGCGGTCGAGCTGCGCCTCGGGCAGCGTGTACGTGCCCTCGTGCTCGATGGGGTTCTGCGTCGCCGCGACGAGGAACGGGTCGGGGAGGGGACGCGTCACGCCGTCCGTCGAGACCTGGCGCTCCTCCATGGCCTCGAGGAGTGCGGCCTGCGTCTTGGGCGGTGTGCGGTTGATCTCGTCGGCGAGCACGATGTTGGTGAAGACCGGGCCCTCGCGGAACTCGAACTCTCCCGCCTTCGCGTCGTAGATGAGCGAACCCGACACATCGCCCGGCATGAGGTCGGGTGTGAACTGGATGCGCTTGGTGTCGAGCCCCAGGGCCGTCGAGAAGGCGCGGACGAGGAGGGTCTTCGCGACACCCGGCACGCCCTCGAGCAGCACGTGGCCCCGCGAGAGGAGGGCGATGAGCAGCCCCGTCACGGTGCCGTCCTGCCCGACGACGGCTTTGCCGACCTCGAGCCGCACGCGGTTCATCGCGTCGCGCAGCTGATCGGGGGAGGGGTCGGTCATGACGTGTTCCTTTCCGGGCGGACGGTCTGCGTAACCGCCTCCTCGAGATGGCGGAGCCGGTCGCGGAGCGCGACCAGCTGTGCGTCGGTGGCGGGCAGGTCGTCGATCAGGATGCCGCGCACGGCGCGGCGGTCCCAGGCGAGGCGGTCGGCGGCGGCGTCCGCGATCTCGGCGGCGCTCGCCGCGGGCCCGAGTCCGAGCACGCGGCCGAGGCGGCCCAGCGCGCCGATCCGGAGCTGATCCGCGGCGTGCACGGTGTCGCGGGAACGTGCGTAGAGCCGCGCACGTCCTTCGGTCGTCTCCGACGCCCGCACCGTGACCGGCAGGCGCTCGGCCACGAGCGAGCCGAAGCGGCGTCCGCGCCAGACGGCGGCGGCGATCGCTGCGACGAGCAGCAGGGCGAGGGCGGGGCTGACCCACGGCGGCGTCAGGTCGCCGAGGGTCGGATCGCCGTTCGCGAGGTCGGTCTCGCCGACGCCCGGCATGTACCAGACGATGCGCGAATGGCGCCCCATGAGGTTGACCGCGAGGGCGGCATTGCCGTCGTCGGCGAGCACCTCATTCACGAAGAGCGAGCGGGCGTCGATGGCCGCGACGCGATGCCCGCGGTCGTCGAGCACGAGGAGCGCGTGCCCGTCGCTCGACGGGTAGCACGCGGATACGGCGTCGCCCGCGCTGTAGACGGCGCCCGCCACGATCGCGCCCGAACGCTGCGCCTCGGAGACGTCGCAGTCCGGTGCGACGGCGGCGTCGGTGCCGAAGCCGGCGGGCGCGGACCCGGGCAGCAGCAAGCGCAGCGTGCGGGCGCGGGGTGCGAGCAGCACGACGTCGGCGGCGTCTTCGGCGAGATTCGCGACGGCGGCATCGGACAGCGCGGGGGCGTCGGGCATGACGAGGGTGGCGGCGGAGCCGGCGAGCGCGTCGCGGGCGGCGTTGCGGTCGCGGACGACCTCGACGGCGATCCCGTGGTCGCGGAGGATCTGGGCGAGGGCCATCGTGCCGTCGGGTCCCGCCGACTCCGGGTCGAGGGCCGAGCGCTCGGCCCACTGCGAGATCCCCGCGAGCACGGCCCCCACGCCGCCGACGAGCACGAGCACGACGGCGATCGCGATCCAGCCGCCGATGCGCCGTCGCCGCGTCGATCGCCCGGGCGACGCGGTTCGGGATGCCGCGTCCGCCCGCCGCGGAGGAGCCGCCGTCATCGCGCCTCCGCGAGGAGGGGGCGGGCGCCCGCGACGGCGGCGTCGACGGCCGCGACGCGGCGGTAGAGCTCGGCGGTGCCGGGGCGCCGGAGGTACCGCACGTCGTCGAACGCGCCCGCGGCTTCCTCGAGGTCGATCGCGGAGGCCGGGAAGGCGCGGGCCGCCTGCCGGGCGAAGCCGTGCACGGTCGCCCCCGGCGGGGTCTCGACGACTCCGCGCTCGGCGAGTCCGCGCGCGAGCGCGCGGAACCGCAGCACGATCGCGGCATCCCACTCGCCGCGGGACGCGTGCGCCTCAGCGGCCGCTCGCAGCTCGGCCGCCGGCCGCCCCTCGGACTCGCCGAAGAGCTCGGCGACGGCGATGCGCGAGCGATGCGTCGCGCGCGGCACGCCCCACACGAGGAACGCGGCGAGGATGAGGATCGCGACGATGACGGCCGCCACGATCGCGAAGGTCGACCCCCACCCGCCCGTCAGCTCGGTGGAGAAGAGCTGCGAGAAGAAGTCGCCGACGGCGCGGGCGACACGGTCGAAGAGGGTCGGCTCCGCCTGCGCGTAGACGGGCTTGGCGAGCTCCTCCTCGGCCCACCGCCGGGCTTCGTCGCCGTCGGGCGTGAGCGGCGGCACCGTGTCGGCGAGGAGCTCGATCGACGTCGACGTCAGCGCCACGGCGACTCTCGGTCGGATCCGTCAGCCGGCTCGCCGGGCGCTGCCCACCGGGTGGGCTCGGGCGCCGGCATCGCGGGGGCGGGATCGGCGTCGGCCGTTGGCTGCGGCTGCTGTGACGGGAGGTGGCCCGGCTGCACCTGCGGATCGGCCGGGTACGCGGGAGCGCGGGGCGGGTACGACGGCTGCCCTTGGGGGTGGACCGGCTGAGCGTACTGCGGGGTCGGCACATGAGCGGGTGGCTGGGGATGGACAGGCTGAGCGTAGGGAGAGACCGGCGCCTGCGGATACGGCTGCTGCTGCCCGTACCCGGCCGGATAGCCCTGAGTCGGATAACCCTGAGCCGGGTAGCCCTGAGTCGGGTAGCCCTGCCCTGGGTAGTCCTGAGTCGGGTAGCCCTGAGCCGGGTAGGCCTGCCCTGGGTAGCCCTGCCCCAGATACGCCCCCCGCCCGCCGAACTGGGGATACCCCGCCGGCGCGTACCCGGCGGGTGCGTACCCCGCCGGCCCGTAGACGGGAGCGGCCCAGCGCGGTCCGATGGCGCGGCCGACCCCCTCGAGATAGGGGTCGGGGAGCCCCTGGGCCCCGGCATCCCGTCTCTCGACATACGCGAGCAGATCGAGGTCGAGCCCTTCGTGCCGCATGCGGCAGTCGATATAGATGAGGGCTGCCGCCGTCGACTGCACGACGGTCGCGACCGCCTGGATGAGCAGCGTCACGGCCTGCGCGAGGAGGCTCGTCGAGATGATCGAGATGATCTGGGTGGCCGTCGCGTCGCCCGTCGGCGCCAGGATCGTCGAGAGTCCCGCCCCGAGGAAGGAGAACGGGATGCTGACGACCTGCGCGATGCCGCCGAAGATGAGGTTGATCAGCACCAGGATGCCGAGCGCGGGCCAGAACCGGCCGCGCGTCAGGCGCCACGACCGGGCGATGGCCGTGCCGACGCGGGCGCGCTCGAGGATGATCGCCGAGGGCGTGAGCAGGAGCTTGACCGAGAGCCAGAGGATGACGGGGAGCGCCGCGACCACGAGGAGCACGCCGAGCGCCGCCGCCGCGGGAGCCGCGACGAGGGCGAGCGCGAAGATGCCGAGCCCGACGACCGCGAACGCCGCGATCGTGGCGCCCAGGAGCAGCAGCGCGTAGCCGATGAGGCGCCAGACGACCGGCTTGACCTGGCGCCACAGCGCGCCGAGCGTGAGCTTCTCGGCGACGGCCGCGTGTGCGACCTCGGTCACGACGACGCCCTGCACGATGACGCCCAGCGCGCCCGCGGCGAGACCCAGCACCACGCCGACCACCGCGGTGAGGGCGATCGAGCCGGCCATGACCGCGTCGTAGTCGTCGGTGCCGTACTGCAGGGTCTCGAGACGGGAGAACGACGCCCACCCGACGGCGCCGACGGCGACGATGACCACGACGTACGCGATCGCCTGCACGCACAGTGCGAAGCCGAGCAGGACGCGCGGGTTCTGACGGAGCGCCGTGAACGAGCGGCCGAGGATCGTGCCGAACGTCAGCGGGCGCAGCGGGATGACGCCCGGGCGGGAAGCCGGCGTCCATGCCGGGTACGCGGTCACAGCTCCTCCTCCTGCGCTCTCCCGGTGGTCGGGGCTGGCCGGCGGGCGGCCCACGGCGGGGGTCGGGCAGATCCCTATCGTGTCACACCCCACCGACGCGCTCGGCGGCTGCACAGGCCGCGTCGACGCCTCCTTCAGGCGGCGTCGACTAATCTTTGGTTCAGTGCGCCTGGGGAGGGCTGCGGGCTGTGCCCGCCATCGGCCCGGGGCCAACAGATAAGGACGAACGCGCGCGATGAGTTCACGCATCCTGGTGGTCGACGACGACACCGCCCTCGCCGAGATGATCGGCATCGTGCTGCGCACGGAAGGCTTCGACACCGTCTTCTGCGCGGACGGCGCGAAGGCCGTCGACGCGTGGCGCTCGGAGCGCCCCGACCTCATGCTCCTCGACCTCATGCTGCCCGGCATGGACGGCATCGAGATCTGCACGCGCGTGCGCGCCGAGAGCGGCATCCCGATCATCATGCTGACGGCGCGGACCGACACCGCCGACGTCGTCAAGGGCCTCGAGTCGGGCGCGGACGACTACATCGTCAAGCCGTTCAACCCCAAGGAGCTCGTCGCCCGCATCCGCACGCGCCTGCGCCCGGCGGCGCAGCCCGCCGGCGACACCCTCCGCATCGGCGACCTCACGGTCGACGTGGCCGCGCACGAGGTGCGTCGCGGCGACAGCCCCATCTCGCTCACGCCGCTCGAGTTCGAGCTGCTCGTCGCGCTCGCGTCGAAGCCGCAACAGGTGTTCTCCCGCGAGATGCTGCTCGAGCAGGTGTGGGGCTACCACTACAAGGCCGACACGCGGCTCGTGAACGTGCACGTGCAGCGCCTGCGCGCCAAGGTCGAGCTCGACCCCGACAACCCCAAGATCGTCACGACGGTCCGCGGAGTGGGCTACCGGGCCGGCGCGGTCGTGTGAGGTCCGTGTGACGGCGGCGCAGACCGGCGCGGTCGGCTCCTCCCGGAGGCAGTCGGCGGGATGGCGCGACTGGCGGCGCTGGCCCGACGAGCTCGCGCGCCTCTGGCGCCGGTCGCTGCGGTTCCGGATCGTCCTCATCACACTTGCGCTGACGGCGGCGGCCGTGCTCGTCGCGTGCGTGTGGATGGCGCTCGTCATCCAGAACGACCTGTTCGACTCGCGACGCACGCAGGTGCTCACCGATGCGCGGCGCGCAACGGTGGCGGCGCAGGAGACCCTCGACAACGCCGCCGTGCAGGCCGGCGACACGGCGCAGCTGCAGAGCCTCATGAACAGCGTCCGCGCCATCCTGATCCAGCAGTCCTCGACCGACATGATCGCGGCGTTCCGCGTCGACCGCACGGCGACGCAGGCGCCGCAGGACTTCACGGTCGGCGGCTTCGACGAGACCCTCGTGACGGCGGGGATGCGGGCGGCCGTGCGCTCCAACTCCGAGCCGCAGTGGTGGCAGTCGGTGGGCCTCGCGACCGACGAGGGCGGCACGATGCCGGGCATCGTCGTCGGCCAGCAGCTCGTGCTGCCCGACGTCGGCGCGTACGAGCTGTACTTCGCCTACGACCTCGCGAGCGCCGACCAGACGCTGGGCTTCATCCAGGGCATCCTCTGGGTCGTCGGCATCGGGCTCGTCGTGCTGATCGGCGGCATCGCCTGGTTCGTGCTGCGCTCCGTGACGACCCCGATCGCCGAGGCGGCCGAGACGAGCGAGAAGCTGGCCGCGGGCGAGCTCACGGTGCGGCTCCCCGTGCACGGCGAGGACGAGCTCGCGACGCTCGGCCGCTCGTTCAACGCGATGGCCGACAGCATCGAGTCGCAGATCAAGGAGCTGGCCGACCTCTCGCTCGTGCAGCAGCGCTTCGTCTCCGACGTCTCGCACGAGCTCCGCACGCCGCTCACGACGATCCGGCTCGCCGCCGACATGATCAACGACCAGCGCGATGAGTTCGACCCCGCCACCGCCCGCGCGGCGGAGCTGCTCAACGCGCAGGTGCAGCGGTTCGAGACGCTCCTCACCGACCTGCTCGAGATCAGCCGCTACGACGCCGGGTCCGTGCAGCTCGAGCTCGAGCCGACGAGCCTCGCTCATCTCGCCGAGGACGTCATCGCCTCCATGCACCAGCTCGCGGAGCAGCACGGCACCGACGTGCGGCTCGTCGCGCCCGGCGGGTACTCGCCCGTCGACATGGACCCGCGGCGCATCCGCCGCATCGTCCGCAACCTCCTCGGCAACGCGATCGAGCACGGCGAGCACCGGCCGATCGTCGTCACGGTCGACAGCGACCAGCAGGCCGTCGCCCTCGGCGTGCGCGACTTCGGCCTCGGCATGCGGCCCGAGGAGGTCGAGCACGTGTTCGACCGGTTCTGGAGAGCCGACCCCTCGCGCACCCGCACGATCGGCGGCACGGGCCTCGGCCTGTCGATCGCGCTCGGCGATGCACGCCTGCACGGCGGCGAGCTCACGGTGTGGTCCGAGTACGGCCACGGCTCCAACTTCGTGCTGACCCTGCCGCGCGGAGCACGGCCCGTGTCGGGATCCTCGCCGATCCGCACGGAGCCGGTCGACGAGACGCCCGACGAGTTCGGGCGCACGGAGCCCATCCAGGTCCCGGCGCCCTCGGCCACGGGCGACGCGCGGGAGCGCGGCGGCGCCGCGTCGGCACGGGGAGGCGCGTCGTGATGCGCCGGTTCCTCGCCGCGGCCGTGTCCGCGGTCGTCCTCGCGCTCGCGGGGTGCGCCGGGCTCCCGACGGCGGGCTACGTGCAGCCGGGCCTTCCGGCCGATGCGGATGCCGGAAGCCCCGACTTCGCCCTCCTCCCCGACAGCCCCCAGCCCGGCGCGTCGCCGCAGGAGATCGTCGACGGCTTCATCCGCGCCGGCACAGGCCCGGGGACCGACGGCACGTGGGCCGTCGCCCGTGAGTACCTGACGTCCGAAGAGGCCCACAAGTGGGATCCGACGGCGCTCGTGACGATCGATGAGCCCGGCGTGCGGCAGTTCTCCTCGTCCACCGAGGACCAGGTCTCCATGACGGTCACCCCGGTCGCCCGCATCGACGAGATCGGCTCCTACTCGGCGGCCGACGAGGTGTCCACGACCCTGCCGTTCCAGCTCAAGAAGCAGAGCGACGGGGAGTGGCGCATCAGCGACGCGCCGGACGGGCTCGTGCTCGACACGTCCCAGTTCGCGAACGTGTTCCGGCGCTACTCGCTGATGTACTTCGACCCGACGTGGCAGTTCCTCGTGCCCGATCTGCGGTGGTTCCCGGCGACGAACGCGCCGACCTACATCGCGACGGCGCTCGTCAACGGCCCGAAATCTCCCTGGCTCGAATCCTCTGTCGAGTCGGCCTTCCCCGAGGACGTGCGGATGCGGCCCTCCGTGCCCGTCGACAGCGGTGTCGCGCAGGTCGAGCTGTCCACGACGGCGATCGAGCTCGACGCCGACACCCTGTCCCGCATGCAGGCCCAGCTCGCCGAGAGCCTCAAGACGGCGAGCGGCGTCGCCGACGTGCAGATGTCGGCGGGCACGACGCCGCTCGAGGTCGAGGCCGCCCCCACGCGATCGACGCGGGTCAGCAATCAGGCTCTCGTGCTCAACGCCGACGGCTTCGGCTTCCTGACGGGCAACCGCATCGAGCCGATCCCGGGGCTGAGCCAGGCGATGGCCAAGGTCGATCCCATCGGCATCCAGCTCTCGCCCGAGCGCGACTTCGCCTCGGTGCGCGTCGCGAGCGGCGCCGTCGCCCGCGTGCAGGCCGACGACGAGGTGCTCGTCGTCGACGAGAGGCCGAGCCTCATCGACCCGACGCTCGATCCGTCCGGCTACACGTGGAGTGTGCCGTCCGATGCGCCCGGGGCGCTCGCCGCCTTCGCGCCGGGGAGCCAGCGCATCGACATCGCGGAGGCCTGGCCCGAGGCCACGCAGGTCAGCGCCATGGCGATGTCCCGCGACGGCACGCGGCTCGCCGCCGTCGTCACATCCGGCGGGCGGGCGATGGTGTGGGTCTCGGGAGTCGTGCGCGACCAGACGGGAGTGCCGTCGGCCCTCGGCGAGCCGCTCCTGCTGCAGGTGCTCTCCGGACCGGGGCTGTCGGTCTCCTGGCTCGACGACACGACGGTCGGCGTGCTCGCCCGCGCCGACGACGAGACGCAGGTCGTCGAGCTCACGGTCGGCGGGCCGTCGGCGACGACGCCCGCCCCCGACGGCGCGGCCCAGTTGGCAGGTGCCAACAGCGGCAACATGCGGGTCAAGGGCGCCGCGGGCGCGCTGTACTCGAAGCGCGGCTCCACGTGGCCGCAGACGGCCATCGACATCTCGGTGCTCGCGACGCAGCAGGGCTCGCCCCGCTGACGACTCGGTTTCCCGAGGGGAGGGATGCCTCGGCCCCGCGTCTTCTCCTCCCCAGGCAGGCGACGGGTGCCGTCCGTCCACACAGCGCGATCTCGGCACCGGCGCGCGAGGAGTCCCGACCAAGGTGGACGCATGCCCGCCGCGACCGCCCTCGTCCGCTCGGCGCTCGCCGACGCACTGACCCTGCTGCTCCCGGTCGACTGCGCGGGGTGCGGTGAGCCCGACACGACGCTGTGCGCGGCCTGTCTCGCGGCCCTGCGGCCGGCGCCGCGGCGGCGACTCCTCGAACCGGGGCTCGAGGTGTGGAGCGGGCTCGTCTTCGACGGCGCCCCCGCACGTGTCATCCGTGGACTGAAGGAGGAGGGCCGCACCGGACTTGCGCGGGCGCTCGCACCGGCGCTCGCCGCAGCGGTCAGGTCGGCGGCGGGCTCCGGCCGGGTCGTCGCCGTCCCCGTGCCGACCTCGCGGGCCGCGTTCCGGCGGCGCGGCTATCGGGTGCCCGACCTCGTCGCGCGCCGGGCCGGACTGGACGTCGCGACGATCCTCGCGGCGGCGCGCCGCACGGCCGACCAGCGCGGCCTCGACCGCGATGCCCGGAGGCGCAACGTCGCCGGATCGCTCGTCGCGCGAGGGGATCGGCATTCCCTCCGCGCCGTCGTCGTCGACGACGTCGTCACGACCGGTGCGACCCTCGTCGAGGCCGCACGGGCGCTGCGCGCGGCGGGAGTGGAGGTCGTGGGGGCCGCCGTCGTCGCCGCGACGCCTCGCGTATCAGGCCCAGGGAAGACTCTCGAAACTGATAGGTGACAGGCACGTGGCGCGCGGCTACCGTGGGGGTGACAAGGCGACTGAAGGTCCGCCCTTGGCCGGGTGGACCGGAACAAGGAGGTCAAGGATGGAAACCAGCATCGTCGGCGTGGGAGTGGGGATCACAGATCGCTTCCGCTCGGTCGTCGAAGAGAAGGCCACCCGCATCGAGCACCTCGCTCCGCGCGCACAGCGCGTCGATGTCAAGGTCACGCATCGTGCGTACCACAACGGACGAATGGAAGACGACACCGTCGAGCTGACGCTGACCGGCAAGGGACCCCTGGTCCGTGCCGAAGCGACGGACGGCGACAAGTTCGCCGCCCTCGACCTCGCGGTCGACAAGCTGTGCGAGCAGCTGCGCCGCGCGAAGGACAAGCGGGTCGACTCCCGCAACCACCCCCGGGGCGCCAAGTTCGAGAAGGGCAGCGGCTCTCTCGAGGGCATCGACGTGCAGCCCGCCTCGGTCGACGTCATCCGGGCCGTCGCCACCGGCGAGATCCCGATCATCACGGGCAACGAGGACGAAGAGGACTACACGCCCGTCGTCATCCGCACGAAGCAGTTCAGCGCGGAGTGGATGACCGTCGAGGACGCCGTCGACCGCATGGAGCTGGTCGGCCATGACTTCTTCCTCTTCATCGACGCGCGCAGCGACCACCCCAGCGTCGTGTACCGCCGCAAGGGCTGGGACTACGGCGTGATCTCGCTGTCGACGCTCGCGGCGCCGACCGAGTTAGCCTCGTAAGCTTCGACAGCAGAGGGGATGCCGCGGCTCGCGGCATCCCCTCTGCTTGTTCGTGGAAGAGCTCAGTCGAACATGCCGTCGAGGAGGCTGCCGATCACGAGACCGCCGAGCACGCCGCCCATGACGCCGTCCATGCCGCCGCCGCGCGAAGTGCCCCAGCCGGGCTGAGGCCGGCCCCACGCGCCGTTGCCGGGCTCGCCCCAGCCCTGCGGGCGGTACGCCTCGATGTCGCGCTGCGCGAGCTGCAGGCCCTCGCTCGCGAGGAACGCCGAGCGGCGGGCGATGGCGAGCGCCTGCTCGCGCTGGTCCTCCGGGATGCTCGTCGCCGCAGCCGCCGACGTCCCGAGGAAGCGGTCGAGGTCGAGCCGCACGCGCTCCGCCTCGGCGAGCCGGGTGCGGGCGTCGGCTCCGATCCAGCCGCGGTGACCCGCGATGACGTCTCGCGCGACCGCGAGCTGACGATCGGCGTCGTCGATCGCGTTGCGGACGTGGGCGAAGTCGGGGATCGGGTGCGCGGCGCGCTCGACGGCGGCCGCGATCGCGGCATCCAGTCCCGCGTTCGCCTCCCGCAGCCGGGTGAGCTGTGCGAACGGGTCGGTGTTGACACCCGCGGCGGGCAGTGCGGCCAGAGCAGCCTCGAGCTCACGCATCGCGTCGAGCACCGCCGGCACCTGCGGCGCCTGGCGGGCCGCCACGAGATCGCCGCGCGAGTCCTCGACGACGGCGGCGAGGGTGGACTCGGCGCGCAGCGCCTCGACCTCGAACGTCTCGACGGCCTCGAGGAGGGTGCCGGCGCGGCGCACCGCCTCGGTCGAGGCCTCGAGCGCGAGGTTGGCCTGCTCGCGCTGCCCCGCGTCGCGCCGACGCTCCGACACGCTCGCGCTGTGCTCGGCGAAGCCCAGCAGCTGTTCGGCCTCGGCGGGGCTCGCCGCGATGCCGGCGAGGGCCTCCGCGGAGTAGCGGGCGCTCAGCCGCGTCAGCGTCTCGCGCGCCTGGGGGAGGAGTGCGCGGAGGCGCGCGGCATCCGCCCGCACTCCCGCGATGATCTCCGGCGCCCGCCGGGCGCGGGCGATGCGGGCCGCGAGAGCCTCGGTGCGGTCGTCGAGGAGGTCCTCCGCCCAGTCGCACAGCTGCGCGATCCGCGCGTGGCGGGTGCGCAGCTCCTCGGGGGTGTCGGGGATCTCGTCGTGGTTGAGCTGGTTGAGGTGGAACGCCTCGCCGAGGTGCTGACGCACGGCGTCGAGGGCGTCCCGGAGGTCTTTCGTCGCGTCGGGGCCGAGCTCGGCCTCGGCGAACACGAGCTCGTCGGCGGTCACGCGGATGCGCTCGTCCGCCTCGACGATGGCGGTCTGCGCGCGCCGGGCGAGCTCGGCATCCTGGGCGTCCAGCTCGTCACGATCGCGCTTGCGTCTGCCCCAGAATCCGGCCATGCCTCCAGCCTACGGTCGCCTGACCGAGGGGATGCCGGGAGTCCGGCCACACCCGCGACGGGTGATATGCGCGTGTCACCCCTGGCGCGCGGGCGCCGTCGTGGAAAAGAATGTGGCCCAGAGTCATCCGCCGCTCGTCCGCGCGCGCCGGATCGCTCGATCCTCGTCACGAGGACCTCGCCGGGCGCTCGCACCGCCCCTCGCCGAATCGGAGGCGCTCTGATGCCATTCCCGAAAGCCCTCGTCCCCGTCGCCCTCCGCGACTACCAGCGCGCATGGCTCGGTCGCGATCTGCTCGCGGGCGTCACGCTCGCCGCGGTCGCGATCCCCGAGGTGATGGGGTACACCTCGATCGCGCAGACGCCCGTCGTGACAGGTCTCTACACGATCCTCCTGCCGCTCCTCGCGTTCGCCCTGCTCGGCTCGTCGAAGCTGCTCGTCGTCGGCGGCGACTCCGCCACGGCGGCGATCCTCGCGGCGGGCCTGGCGGGAGCGGGCATCGCGGGGCTGCAGCCGGAGTCGCCGCAGTGGGTCGCGCTCTGCGGGCTCACGGCGCTCATGACGGGAGTCATCCTCCTCATCGCCCGGCTGCTGCGGCTCGGGTTCCTGGGCGACTTCCTCTCGGCATCCGTCCTCATCGGCTTCCTCACCGGTGTCGGCATCCAGGTGGCGACGGGGCAGATCCCCGACATCCTGGGCGTCCCCAAGGGCACCGGCGGCTGGTTCGAGCAGCAGTGGTCGTGGATCACCTCGCTCGGGCAGGTCTCGTGGCCGACGCTCGCCTACGGCCTCGGCACGATCGCGATCATCTTCATCTTCAAGCTCTTCATCCCGAAGATCCCCGGCGCCATCGTCGCCGTGGTCGGTCTCCTGACGGTCGCGACCTTGACGGACGCCTCCTCCTACGGCGTGGCCGTCATCGGCGCGATCAAGGGCGGCCTCCCGCCGATCGGACTCCCGCAGGGGCTCGAGTGGAGCGATGTGGGCGCGCTCGTCCCGACGGCCTTCGCGTGCTTCTTCATCGTCATCGCGCAGAGCGCGGCGACCTCGCGCAGCTTCGCACTCAAGCACGGCGACCGCGCCGACGTGAACCGCGACATCGTGGGTCTATCCGCCGCGAACCTCGCCGCGGGCCTGAGCGGCACGTTCGTCGTCAACGGCTCGCCGACGAAGACCCAGATCCTCGACGGCGTGAAGGGCCGCACGCAGGTCGCGAACCTCGTCGTGGTCGCGGTGACGCTCATCGTCCTGCTGTTCCTCACGGGCCTGCTCACCGACCTGCCGAAGGCGGTGCTCGCGGGTGTCGTCTTCGTCATCGGCATCGAGCTCATCGACATCAAGGGGCTCGCGCGCGTGTCGCGCCGGCGCCCGCGCGAGCTCGTCATTGCGATCATCACGGCCGCGACGGTCGTCATCGTCGGCGTCGGCGCCGGCATCGTCCTGGCGCTCGTCCTGTCGCTCCTCGACGTGATCGAGCGCCAGTACAAGGCGCGTGCGCTCGTGCTCGAGCCCAAGCCCGACGGGGGCTACGAGTACGGCGCGGCCGCGGCGGGTGCGCAGAGCGCTCCCGGGCTCATCGTGTTCCGCTTCGACGCCGACCTCTTCTTCGCCAACGCGAGCGGGTTCACCGACCGGGTCGAGGCCGTCGTCGCGGCCGCCCCCTCGCCTGTCAGGTGGTTCATCCTCGACTGCTCGGGGATCTCCGATGTCGACTACTCCGCGGGCCAGAGCCTCGCGGACGTCACCGATTACCTGCACAAGCGCGGCATCCACCTGATCCTCGCCCGGCCCGAGGCGGATCTCCTCGAGATCCTCGAGAAGTACGACCTGATGGACCGCATCACGCCCGACCACGTCTTCGACGATCTCGACACAGCGGTCGCCGCTTTCGGCGACTCGGCGACGGAGAAGCCCGCGCCCTCGTCCTGATCAGCCGGCGGCGACGGCCGCGTCACGCGCCGGGCGGCCCCGCTTGGGCCGCTCGGTCGACAGCTCCAGAGCGAGGGCATGCTCGGGATGCTGCGCCAGCCGCTCCTCCACGCGGTCGAGCCAGCGCAGCTCGGCCTCCACGGCGAAGACCCGGGCGTCGGCGACGACGGCGCGCGCGAGCTCTTCCGCATCGGTCGCCCGCCCCGGCACGATCTCGTCGGCGGCCTCCTCGAGGAGGGCCAGCGAGGCCGCGCGCTGGGTGCGGATGACCTCGGCCACCTCCACGCCGGGGAGCGTCGCCGCGACAGCGATCTTCATCGCGAGCTCGTCGCGCCCCGTCGTGGTCCGCGCCACGGGCGAGTCGAGCCAGCGGCGCACGTCGGCCCTGCCGGCATCCGTGATCTCCCAGTAGACATGCCCCTGATCGTCGGATCCGCTGTTGCGGGCGAGTCCGTCGCGCTCGAGCCGGTCGAGGGTGTTGTAGATCTGGCCGACGTTGAGCGGCCGCAGGGCGCCGGTGCGCCGGTCGAACTCCGCGCGCAGCTGGTAGCCGTAGCACGGTCCCTGATCCAGGATCGCGAGCAGACTCTGACGCACCGACATGGCAGCTCCCTCTGCATACCGGGTATGCAGTTCGAGCCTAGGGAGCGGAGGGGGAGAGAGAGGGATGCCTCGCCGGGCCGGCGGCCCTCCCCAGGTCGCGGCATCCACAGCACTCTCAAGGTCACGGGCGGATAACATGGGCAGGTATGCCTGGGGGCAGTGCGTCCCCGGCGGCAGCGGCGCCCAGGGCGTCGACCCGACAGATGGAGACACTTCCGTGGCCAACCCTCTCGAGAAACTGCTTCGTGCCGGCGAGGGCCGCATCCTCCGACGGCTGCAGCAGGTCGTGAAGGCCGTGAACGCCCTCGAAGAGGACTACTCGCACCTCACCGACGAGGAGCTGCGCGGCGAGACCGCCGAACTGCGCGCCCGCTACCAGGCCGGGGCGACGCTCGACCAGCTCATGCCCGAGGCGTTCGCCGCCGTCCGCGAGGCGGCCAAGCGCACGGTCGGCCAGCGCCACTACGACGTGCAGATCATGGGCGGCGCGGCGCTGCACCTCGGCAACATCGCCGAGATGCGCACCGGTGAGGGCAAGACCCTCGTCGCGACGCTCCCCGCCTACCTCAACGCGATCGCCGGCGAAGGCGTGCACGTCATCACCGTCAACGACTTCCTCGCGAGCTACCAGGCCGACCTCATGGGCCGCATCTATCGCGCGCTCGGCATGACGACCGGCACGATCGTCGCGGGGCAGACCCCGGCCGTCCGCCGCGAGCAGTACAACGCCGACATCACCTACGGCACGAACAACGAGTTCGGCTTCGACTACCTGCGCGACAACATGGCGTGGCGCAAGGAAGACCTCGTGCAGCGCGGCCACTTCTACGCCATCGTCGACGAGGTCGACTCCATCCTCATCGACGAGGCCCGCACGCCGCTCATCATCTCGGGTCCGTCGTCGGGTGAGGCGAACCGCTGGTTCGTCGAGTTCGCCAAGATCGCCAAGACCCTCGAGGTGGGCGTCGACTACGAGGTCGACGAGAAGAAGCGCACGATCGGCGTGCTGGAGCCGGGCATCGAGAAGGTCGAGGACTACCTCGGCATCGACAACCTCTACGAGTCGGCCAACACTCCGCTCATCTCGTTCCTCAACAACTCGATCAAGGCGCTCGCGCTGTTCAAGCGCGACACGGACTACGTCGTCATGAACGACGAGGTCATGATCGTCGACGAGCACACCGGCCGCATCCTCGTCGGACGCCGCTACAACGAGGGCATCCACCAGGCCATCGAGGCCAAGGAGGCCGTTCCGGTCAAGGCCGAGAACCAGACCCTGGCGACCGTCACGCTGCAGAACTACTTCCGCCTGTACGACAAGCTCGCCGGCATGACCGGTACCGCCGAGACCGAGGCGGCCGAGTTCATGTCGACCTACAAGCTCGGCGTCGTGCCGATCCCCACGAACAAGCCGATGATCCGCAAGGACCAGCCCGACCTCGTCTACAAGAACGAGCAGGCGAAGTTCGCGCAGGTCGTGGAGGACATCGCCGAGCGCCACGCCTCCGGCCAGCCCGTCCTCGTCGGCACCGTCAGCGTCGAGAAGAGCGAGTACCTCTCGCGCCTGCTCGCGAAGAAGGGCATCAAGCACGAGGTCCTCAATGCGAAGAACCACGCGCGCGAGGCCGAGATCGTCGCCCGCGCCGGCCGACTCGGAGCCGTCACGGTCGCCACCAACATGGCCGGCCGCGGCACCGACATCATGCTCGGCGGCAACGCCGAGTTCCTCGCCGTGCAGGAGATGAAGGCGAAGGGCCTCGACACCGTCGAGACGCCCGAGGAGTACGAGGCCGAGTGGGACGGCGTCTACGAGGCGATGCGCAACCGCGTCGCCGAGGAGGCGGCCACCGTCGTCGAGGCCGGCGGCCTGTACGTGCTCGGCACCGAGCGCCACGAGTCGCGCCGCATCGACAACCAGCTGCGCGGTCGCTCCGGCCGTCAGGGCGACCCCGGCGAGAGCCGCTTCTACCTGTCGCTCACCGACGACCTCATGCGCCTGTTCCAGTCCGGCGCCGCCGAGGCGATCCTCGCGCGCACGAACTTCCCCGACGACGTCGCGATCGAGTCGTCGATGGTCTCGCGCGCCATCAAGAGCGCCCAGTCGCAGGTGGAGGCGCGCAACGCCGAGATCCGCAAGAACGTCCTCAAGTACGACGACGTCCTCAACCGTCAGCGCGAGGCGATCTACTCCGACCGTCGCCACATCCTGCAGGGCGACGACATCGCCGACCGGGTGCAGCACTTCATCGAGGACGCGATCGAGGCCGTCATCGACGACCACACGTCGACCGGCCACACCGAGAGCTGGGACTTCGACGCGCTCTGGACCGAGCTCAAGACGCTGTACCCCGTCTCCGTCACGATCGACGAGGTCGTCGCCGAGGCCGGCACCAAGGGCCGCATCACCCCCGACGGGCTCAAGCGCGAGCTGCTCTCCGACGCCCGCATCGCCTACGACAAGCGTCAGGAGACGCTCGGCGAGGCGGCGACGCGCGAGCTCGAGCGCCGCGTCGTGCTCCAGGTGCTCGACCGCCGCTGGCGCGACCACCTCTACGAGATGGACTACCTCAAGGACGGCATCGGCCTGCGTGCCATGGCCCAGCGCGACCCGCTCATCGAGTACCAGCGCGAGGGCTACCAGATGTTCCAGGCGATGATGGGGCAGATCAAGGAGGAGTCGGTCGGCTACCTCTACAACCTCGAGGTCGAGGTGCGCCGCGCCGAGGGCGAGACCGAGGTCGACGCGAAGGGCCTGGGCGCCACCCCCATCGAGGGTCAGCGCCTGGAGTACTCCGCCGCGAACGACGCCGGCGAGGTCGAGGTGCGCAACGACCGCGGCCAGGTGCAGCAGTCCGCGACGAACCGCCTGCGCCAGGCCGCTGCGGCGGCCGCGGCATCCTCTCAGCCCGCCGAGGCTCCCGCGGCTGCGGCGCCCATCGCGACGCGCACGGCGGAGGCCCCGCGCGGCTCGTTCGGCCAGCGCACCGACGGCGCGCCCGCCGGACAGGCTCCGCTCAACCGCGCGCAGCGCCGTCAGCAGCAGAAGAAGTGACGCGAACCGGGCCGACGCTGAGGCGTCGGCCCGGGTTCTCGTTGGCCGGGCCCAAGGCCACCCGTCGTCGGGTGGCCTGGAGCAGCCACGGCTATCCTGATCCGATGAGCACGACCGCGCCCCTGAGAACGCTCGACCAGTCGAGCAAGCTGAAGAACGTCCTCTACGAGATCCGCGGCCAGGCACTCGTCGAGGCGGATCGGCTCGAGTCCGAGGGCCACACGATCCTCAAGCTCAACACGGGGAACCCCGCCGCGTTCGGCTTCGAGGCGCCCTTCCAGATCGTGCGCGACATGATCGAGGCGATCCCGCAGGCGCACGGCTACAGCGAGAGCCGCGGCATCGCCTCCGCCCGCCGCGCGGTCGTCTACCGCTACGAGCAGGTCGCCGGCTTCCCGAAGGTGCATCCGGACGACGTGTACCTCGGCAACGGCGTCTCCGAGCTCATCACGATGACGATGCAGGCGCTCCTCGACGAGGGCGACGAAGTGCTCATCCCCGCGCCCGACTACCCGCTGTGGACCGCGATGACGAGCCTCGGGGGCGGCACGCCCGTGCACTACATCTGCGACGAGGCGAACGAGTGGCAGCCCGACCTCGAGGACATCCGCTCGAAGGTGACGTCTCGCACGAAGGCCATCGTCGTCATCAACCCGAACAACCCCACGGGCGCGGTCTACACCCGTGAGGTGCTCGAGGGCATCGCCGACATCGCCCGAGAGCACTCGCTGCTGATCCTCTCCGACGAGATCTACGACCGCATCCTCTTCGACGGTGCGCAGCACATCCCGATGGCGACGATCGCGCCCGACCTCCTGTGCCTGACCTTCAACGGGCTGTCCAAGACCTACCGCGTCGCGGGCTACCGGTCGGGCTGGCTCGTCATCACGGGTCCGAAGGCGCACGCCTCCGGGTTCCTCGAGGGCATCACGCTCCTCGCATCCACTCGCCTGTGCCCCAACGTGCCGGCGCAGCACGCAGTGCAGGCGGCGCTGTCGGGGGTGCAGTCGATCGACGCGCTGATCGCCCCCAGCGGGCGGCTTCACGAGCAGCGGGATGCCGCGTGGGAGGGCCTCGAGCAGATTCCGGGCGTCTCGTGCGTGCGGCCGCAGGGAGCTCTGTACGCGTTCCCCCGGCTCGACCCGGAGGTGTACGACATCCGCGACGACCAGAAGCTCGTGCTCGACTTCCTCATGGCGGAGCACGTGCTGCTGGTTCCCGGGACGGGCTTCAACTGGGCCACACCGGATCACCTGCGCATCGTGACGCTGCCCGAGGCGCGCGTGCTCACCGAGGCCGTCGAGCGACTGGGCAACTTCCTCTCGTCGTACAAGCAGTGACGCGGGGGAGGAGCCGGGCTCACGCGCCGGGAGGCGTGTGACGGCGACCCGGCGGTGCCGACGGCCCGAACTCGTCAACCCCTCGTACCGAGCGGTGGTGCGGCCTAGCCTGTGGGCATGTCCATCGAGCTGAACAGACCCGCACTGGAGAACGCGCGCAAGCTGGTGCGCGACGGCAGAGTCGTGCGCGATGAGCGCGACGACTGGTCGGAGGCGGCGCCGACGGCCGACGAGGAGAACGCCTTCATCGAGCGCGAGGGCTGGACCGAGTACTCGCACTGGCACCTCGGCATCGACAAGAGCGAGAACCGCGAGACGAAGGGCGCCTACTCGTTCCCGTTCGGCGACTTCCGCAGGGTGCACCGCGGCGGCGTGATCGCCGGCGAGAGCCGGGCGGGGCAGTACGACCACAGCGAGATCCGAGACGCGCTGAAGAAGCTTCTCGACCTGATCGACGCCGACGAGGACTGAGCGACGTCAGCGACGTCGACGAGAACTGAGCGAGCCGGCCACGACGCTGGAGCCGACCCGCCGATCCGGGGGTCTAGAGGAGGGCGAGCGAGGTCGCGCGCCAGCGCCCGTCCATGCCTTCGAGTCGCACCGCGACCGCCCGCGTGCGCGCGGGGCTCGCGACGACGATGACGGCCTCGACGACCCCGTCCGCCGGTGCCGAATGGCGCACGGAGAGGATCGAATGCACGGGCCGCTTCGCGGGCACGCCCCGGGCGCTGCGGGCGCGCGCCGCGAGGTTGGAGCGGACGACGAGCTTGCGGAACGCGTCCTCCGTGACCCAGCGGGCCAGCTGCTCGACTTCGCGGACGCCGGAGAAGACTTCGAGCACTCCACGCGTGAGGTTCTGCAGGAAGGGCTCGGGGTCGGGAAGCTGAGTCGCCGACGTGCGCTGTGGCGCGAAGAAGTCGGACAGCTCGTAGACGTCGGGGTGGCGGGGGTGGACCGCAGGCATCATCGCCATGTAAGGCCTTATCTCGTCGGGGGGAACGATCTGCCGGAAATTACAACACATTCCGCCCTCACAGGAAAATCCCAGCCAGGAGGGTGTGGATAACTCTGTCCGGTTGTCCGAGGGGTGCCCTAGCCTCGCCTGGTGCGGTGGGACCGGTTCCTCAAACCCATAATTCGGACATATTTAAAGCAGCGATTTTTCGCGGATTCCGATCCTAGGCGTCTCGGGCGGTCTGGCACGCCTCGAAATGGGCGGCCGACCGGCCGACGCGACCGCCGAGAAGCGCCGACCGGCCGGGGCTCAGACGTCGGCCGTCAGGCCCTCGCGGCCCATCAGCTGCTCGCGCAGCGCGTCGCGGGTCGAGTCCGCGATGAAGCCCCACGGCTCGGCGCACGGCTTCACGCGACGGTGCCCGGGCTGCGCGTTCACCGCCGCCCACGCGCGCAGTCCGTGCAGCTGGATCAGGCCGCCGAGGTCGTCGCCGCCGCCCGTGAACTTGACGCCGGGGACACCGAGCGCGGCCACCAGAGAGAACTCGAGTGCGGTCCTCCCGAGGGCTCCCGCCGAGTCGACGGCCTCCGCGCAGAGGGTGCACAGATGCCCGCGCAGCGGCTCGGGACCGAACCCGCCGACCGAGGACGGGCGCACCGAGGCCGCGCGCCACTCGCCGCCGTCGATCCACGAGACGCCGCAGAACATGCACCCGCCCGAGGGGTCAGGGCAGGGAATGCGAGGACGCAGGCCCGCCCGCGCGAGCATCCACCGGCCGTAGGCCTCGCGCAGCCCGAGCCGCGCCGTCGTGTCGACGTGCAGCCAGGGCTCGACGGCACAGCTGCCCTCCTGAGCGCCCGCCTCGATCACCGGCGCGAACCGCGCCATCCAGCGCACCGCCGAGCCCTCGGCCATGAGCAGATTGATCGCGGCGAGCACGGCCTGATCGCTCAGCGCGGGGGTCAGGTCGGCAGTGCGTCCGAGCACAGCGAGCGCGTCGAGCACCTGGGCGATGCGGTGCAGGCCGGTGCTCTCCGCGCCGCTCAACCGCTGAATCCGAGGGTGGGCCTTGAGGACTTCCCGGGCGCTCTCGTCGCGCGCCGTGCAGACCTCGCACAGACCCATCCGCACGACGTACATCGCCCCCGAGGGGCGCGGGGCGTTCCCGCCCGGAAACCCGCCGCCGATCTTCGCGATCACCTGGTACTCGCGGGCGGCGTCGATCGGGGTCGGGACCGCCACGCCGCACCGCTCGCACGCATATTCGCCGGGCTTGAGCGACGTCAGCCCGAGGGGCCGCAGCGCGCCGCCGCCGCCGCTCATGACGTGTGCCCCGCTCCCGCGTACCTCCGTCGTCGTGGAGGGCTCGCGGGCTCGGGGTCGGGCTCGGGGTGGGGCAGCAACTTCGCTGCCGCGACCCTCCTGCCGCAGCACGCGCGGAGGCCTGCCGGATTGGTGCAGTACTCCCCGGCCGGGGCGTGTCCTGCGGGGCAGGGAATCGTCAGGGCGCGCTCCAGCACGCTCTCGCGGTGCAGGCGGGCGGTCAGCATCTCCCGGGCCTTCTGCTCGGCCTGGGCGCTGCGCACAGCTTCGGCGCGCGCAGCGAGGTCGCTGTCGATCATGGTGTCTCCCTCGGGGTCGGGTACGGCAGCACCCAGCGGAATGGCGGGTCGGCGGCAGCACGCTCGCTCATCGGCATGAGTCGCTGGGCGTGGATCGTGTGCGCTTGCATCAGCGCCTGCTCGGCGCGGGCGAACTGGCGCGGCGTCAGCCCGACCGCCTCGGCGGCACGCGCCCGCGAGCGCACGAGGGTTCGGCCGGTGATGCCGGGGCGGGCGTTGGCGTCGAGCCATGCAAGGAGGCGGGCGGCGTCATCGGGGATGCGCGCTCTGTCGGCGTCGGTCAGCGGGCGCTTGCTCATGGCAGGCGGCGTCTCTCGCTCGTGGACGTCCGGCCCTTCGATGCCCCGCTCGCAACACGGGGCGCCAGCACTCGTCGCGCTTCCTTGGTGCAAAGCGTAGTACGTATGCCCCCCAGGGGTATTCTTTGGGCACACGGCGAAGGAGAAGCCATGACGACAACCACCCCCGAGCGACCGACGACCGCTCTCACAGCCGCAGGCGGTCCCTCGCGCTCGGCGCTCGCGACGCGCTCGCTCCGCGCCGCCGAACGACTCCGCGAACAGGGCCGCTCCGATGAGTACCGCGCCGCCCTCGCGCAGCACTTCGCCGAGTTCGTCGCTCCGTCCCGACGCGCCTGCCCCGTTCGCCTCGCCTGAGCGGTGTCCAGTGTCCCGCGGTGTCCTTTCGCTCTCGGACACTGGACACGACCGGCCCCGGCGCGGTGTCCGGTGTCCGGTGTCCTATAGGGATCGGTGTCCCTTGGACACCGGACACCCCTATAGGCACACCGTGACACGTGGACACCTACGAGCCGGTGCCACCGGAGTCGTGGTCGCTGAGGTCGATGACGATGGAGTCGGGTGCGGATGACGTCGCAGCACGCCACCAGCGACGCATGCCCTCGACGCGAACCTCTGCGCGGCCCGTCTCGCGCAGCCTCTCCAGAGCCAGCCTGTTGAACTGACCGTGCCTGCCCTTGCCGGTGAGGTCTGTCTGACCCACCCACTCGGTTGTCGCCTCGGTGAGCTTCGCCAGCATCCGCACGGCGGCGTCCTCGACGTGATCGTGCGCGGTCGCCTCGGGCTTGATCGTCGCCGTCGGCTTGGCGATCGTCAGGCGTCCCTCGTCGTCCACGCGCACCCGCGTTTCCGGCATCGCGACGCCGCCGACGCGGGCGAGCACCGACAGGTCCCGCCTCGACTTCGGATCGTCGGGGCGCGCCGTCGTGTATGACCAGACCCCATCCGGCCCCGCCATCGCGGCGGTGGCGTTGAACAGATGGCGCGTCCCCGCGGCGTTGTGCCCGGTGGCGATCGCGTTGGGGATGTCGGCGGACTTCATCAGCCGCTTGAATGCTCCGTACCACTCGCCGTAGCGGTCGGGCCCGCCGAGGATCGCGGTCACGCCGTCCACGATGACGACCGCGGGCGTCCAGAAGTCCTCGCCCCAGCAGTCGTTGCACTGGACGAACTCGCGTTCCCACTCATCGAAGTTCGCGGGGTTCGTGAGGTCGAACTGCCCCGGCCCGCCGAGCTCGTCCAGGTGATAGACGTTCAGGAACATCTCGTGCGGGTCGATCCCCGCCGCGAGCAGCGCATTCTCGAAGTCCTCAGCCGGTGTCTCCGCGTTGATGACGACGATCCCGCGCTGCCGCTCCTCCTCGGTGAGCGTCACCCCGAACCGACCCAGAAACGGACGCTCCGGGACCAGTAGCGAGGCCACGAGATCAGCGACGAGTGTCGTCTTCCCCGCCTTGTATGCACCGCCGATCATCGGGTACGTGCCCCACGGCCACAGATCCTCGATCAGGAACCGACGCCCCTCCGACCCGCTGAGATGCCGCAGCCCTTCGGGGACGCGCATCGTCCCGGCGCCCTTGTCGAGCAGCATCGAGCGCATCCATCGCGCCTGACGCTCAGCCATCGGCTGGCCGTTGAGGTGGAACGAGCCCTCGGTGACGATGCGATCGGCCACGACGAGCTGGTCGGCGCTCATGTCCTCGCGGTACTCCCACTCCGAGGGGTCGATCCACTGGCTCTCGTACTCGATCCAGAGCCCGCGGCGCTCCGTCGTCGTCATGCGCTCGCCTCCGTCCGCTCGGGGTGCGCCGCGATCCACGCCTCAAGCTCCGCGTGCGCGCGCCGCATCACCTGGGCCTCGGTCATCCCGGCTCTCAGGGCGACTTCCTCGGGGCTCAGCGGCAGGCTGCGCCGCCGCACGCCGCAGTAGCAGGCATCCGAGCAGAACCGCTTGTTGTCCCGAGGGACCGGAGCGCCGCAGCGCTCGCACGTCCTCACGGCGGCGATGGTGGGGGGAGGGGGAGGAACGGTCACCGGACCGAGAAGGGCCGCAATGCGGCTGATCTGGGTGTTGGTGAGGGGAGGGAGTGAGGCGGCGACCTCCTGCGGCGTGCGCGGGGCGCTCACTGGGCGGCCTCGACCGGAAGCGGGACGATGCGGCCGTGCTTGCCCCGGCGCCGGCCGTCGCGCATCTCGGAGCGAGGGCGAGCGGCCAGGGCCAGCTCGATCTCTTCGATCGAGTAGTAGAGCCGATTGTCTGCGCCACGGAACGCGGTGATGTACCCGCGTTCGTGCCAGTTCTCGACGGTTCTCTCGCTGACGGCGAAGTGCTTCGCCGTCTCGCCGAGCCTGCGATAGCGCGCGGCAGCGCGGCGTTCAGCGCGGTTCGAGCCCGACACGTCGGGGTCGGTGATGGGGTTGATGTAGACCGGAATGCGGTCGCGGATGACGAACACAAGCGTGCCCTTCGATTGAAAGGACACACGCCCGATGTGGACTCGTTACGGCACCTGCCGGTCGTAGCCTGCCCTTGGGTCAGGTCTGCGCCGGGGTCTTACCGTCCCGCCGCGCTACGTGGCGACGGGCTCGCTTGCTCGTGTGTGAGAGCCTCCAGCCCGCCCCGGTGGGCGGTGCTTTCGGCTGCTCCAATTTTATCGGAGTGCGCGAATGCCTACTAGGGCATCCTGCCCGCATTCTGAGGGCGACAGAGGCCCGAATACGGGCACGATGCCCTAGTACGCATTCGCGATTTTTCGACGGCTCAGCGGGTCGCGAAGCACCGGACCACGGCGTCGGGAGTGCCACGGCTCAGGCCGTCGCGGGCTCGATGCGCAGCCGGTCCGAGGACCACGCCGCGCCGCGCCGGTAGTTGGGAACCACGGTCACGCGCACGGTTCCGGCGACGGTGGCGCGCTGCACGTCGAGCGTCGCCGCGAGAAATGCCGCTGCCGGATCGGCCGCGCTCATCACCTCGGACGACGTGGCCGAGCGCACCGCCTTCGCGATCTTCGCGTCGATCGCCGCGATCTCGGCCTCGACGGCGTTGGTCGCGCTCTGCAGCTGCCTGCCGTCGATCACCCCGAGGGCATAGTCGGCCTCGAACGTAGCGAGGCGGGCGACGAGTGCGGCGCGGCGCTCGCGGTCGGCGCTGACGTCGGGAGCGGCCGGGGTGAGCGCCGCGATCATGCGCGGGTCGGACAGGTACGCCGCGACGGTCTCGCGCACGAACTTATCGGCCGGTGCCGCCAGCGTCATGACGTGGCCCTTGCCGCCGAGTCGGCAGCGGTAGTGCCTGACGCCGCCGCCGTGCGTGCCCGAGCGCATCAGCGTCCCGCACTCGATGGGCTCGCCCTGTGCGTCGACCTCGCCGGTGAGGCCTCCGCAGTAGTAGAGCGATGACCCCAGATGCTTGCGCTCGCGGGTGCCCTCGAAGTCCCGGCGAGCGGGGTTGGTGAGCACCTTCACGACCGCCCGCCACTCGTCTTCACTGACGAGCGCGGGCCACGCGGCAGGGCCGATCTCCTCGAACTCGTAGCGGTGCGCGCCCGAGAGCGTCGTCTTCCGACCCGGCACGCCGTGGGCCAGGATGCCCGCGTTCCGCGGCCTGAGCACCATCTCGCGGACGGTGAGCGCGCTCCACTCCTTGCGCACGATCTCGACCTGTCGGTTGCCCTCGGCATCGCGGACCACCTGGCCGTGCTCGTCCTTCACGATCTGCTCGCGGCGCGCCAAGCGGCCCTGTTCGTTCCACTCGACCGCGATCCCGCGCAGCGACCGCCCCGCGATGATCGCCTTCGTCGCCTCGCGGACCATCGCGGCCTCGCTCTCGCGCACGACCATCCCGCCCGGCTCATATCCGAACGGGCGCTTGCCGCCGCGATACTCGCCCTTCTTGGCGGCCTCCTGCTTCGCGCGTCGGATGCGGTCGCGGGTCTGGTCGACCTCGTACCGGGCGGCCGATCCGAGCATCCGGGCGACCATCCGACCCGACGGGGTGGACAGGTCAAGCTCCCCGGCCTTCACGGTCTGGATCTTCACGCCGGTGGCTTCGACCAGCGTGATGAACTCTTCGAGCTCGGTGGGGCGACGGTGCAGCCGGTCGGTGTGCCACGCGATGATCGCGTCAACCCGGCCCCCTCGAACGGCCGTCAGCATGTCGCGGTAGCCAGGTCGCGGCTTCCCCGAGGCGGCTGAGATGTCGTTGTCCACGAACACCGCCACGACCTCCCAGCCGAGGCGTTCGGCAAGCTCGCGGCAGTCGGCAATCTGACGCTCGACGCCGAGCCCGGCGCCCTTCTTGTCACTCGAGATGCGGGCGTAGATGCACACGCGGAGGCGCCGCGGTAAGGGCGCTATCGGTTCGGAATTGCTCATATGTCCATTTTATGGGTTTGAGTCTTCGACGATCTCGAGGATCAGCTCGCCTCGGAGTGGGAGGCGGAACGCGCCGCTCTCGACAGCGAGGCCGAGCGTCTGCGCCTTTCCCGCGTGCCGCTGCGCGACCGCCTGACCGCCCTGCTCGACCGCGATGAGTCGACGGCCGCACCCTCCTTCGAGTTCCGCGACGGCACCGTCGTCGCCGCCGAGGTGAGCGGCGTCGGCGCCGACTGGGCGGCTCTCCAGCCGAGCCCGGCGCGCACCGGCGCGATCATCGCGCCGCTCTCGGCGATCATGAGCATCGGGATGCCGCATCCCGATCTCCTCCGCAGCGCGCGGCCGGTCGCCGCGACGTCGTCGCTCGCCGAGCGGATGACTCTGGGCTTCGCCCTGCGCGACCTCGTGCGCCGGCGTGTGGGGGTGACGCTGCACCTCGTGCACGGGCGCAGCCTCTCGGGGACCATCGACCGCGCCGGCGCCGACCACCTCGATCTCGCGGTGCACGAGCCCGGTGCGCCGCGGCGAGCGGACGCGGTGAGCGGCCACCGCCTGGTGCCGTTCGAGGCGATCGCGTGGATCCGGCTCGAGGGGGCGGCGCTGCCCCGGTAGCCCACAGCCGCGCGAGCGCCGCTCAGTGCGGCGCGGCGATGCGGCGCGGGTCAGTCGCCGTTTCGGATGATGCCGGTGCCCCAGAGCTCGGGGAAGCTGGCCTCGTTCGACTGACGCCACAGGGCCATGCGGCGGGCCTCTTCGGCGCGGTCGTCGATGTACCGCGCGATGCTGTCCTGCTCGATGCGCCACCGAGCGGGCGACCCGACGCGGATGCCCCGGAGCTGCGCCGACTGGACGAGCTCCATCACCTCGTCGACGGACACGCCGAGCACCTCGGCCGCCTCGGCCGGTGCAAGCATCCGCGCGTCCGATGTCGGGTTATCGGGCATGCCCCAATTATGGCGGCGCCCCGTCGCGCGGGCCCAGGCGAGTCCCGCTCTGTGGATAAAGGAGGAGCCGGTTTCCGGGGCTGAGCGACGATGGTCGGCATGACGGCACTCGACTCTGCGCGCCCGCGTCCTCGCGCCTTCTGGGGCGACGCCCGGTTCTTCCTCGGCATCCTGCTGGTCGCCGCCTCCGTCGCGGGCGTCTGGTTCGTCGTGTCGGCGTCGCGACAGACCGTTCCGGTCTTCGCCGCGACGCGCACGATCGTGCCCGGAGAAGCGGTCTCGAAGGACGATCTGCGTCTCGTCGACGTTGCACTCGGCCAGCTCGGGGACGCCTACCTCACGTCCGACTCGGTCGAGGACGGCCTCATCGCGACGAGGACCGTCGAGGAGGGCGAGCTGGTCCCGGCGACCGCCGTCGACGCAGCCGCCGCTGCGGCGACGACGACCGTCGTGCTTCGCAGCACCGTGGATGTGCCCGCCTCCGTGGACGCCGGGTCGGTCGTCGAGGTGTGGGAGGCGCCCCTCATCGAGCGCGGGTCGTACGACGTGCCGCGCATCCTCGTCGCCGATGCGACCGTCGTGTCGGTGACGCGCGACGACTCGATGATGGGGGGTGGCGCCGCAGCACTCGAGGTCGTCATCCCGCGTGCCGACGTCGCGGCCGTGCTCGCCGCGATGGCGGACGAATCGGCGCTGTCGGTCGTTCCGACGACGGGTGCGAAATGACCCTCCTCATCGCGGCGGACGAGCCGTGGGGGAGCGCCCTCGGCGCCGGCCTCGAGCGTGAAGGGCTGCGCGTCACCGCGGTGCTCTCCGCCACCGCCCTCGCGGCCTTCGCGGTCGACGACGTGCGTGGGATCGAGTCCCCGCACGTCGGTGCTGCCCTGGCCGAGGCCGACACCCTCGTGCTGCAGGCCGACCGCGCGTCGCTGACAGCAGCGGTCGTGGCGCTCTGCGACCGTCGCGGGATCCGCATCGTCCCGCTCGTCGCCGACGACGCGGAGCGCCGCGTCGTCGAGCCGTTCGGACTCGGCGAGGCCCTGCCGCTCGACATCGAGCCGTGGCGCCTCGCAGACGCCCTGGCCGCCGTCCCGGCGCCCGCCGCTTCGGCGCCGCCGGCACCGAAGCATCCGCGCGTCGTCGCCGTCTGGGGTCCTGCCGGCGCGCCCGGCCGGACGACCGTCGCGATCGAACTCGCCGTCGAGCTCGCGCGCGGAGGCCGCCACGTCGCGCTGGTGGATGCCGACACGCACGCACCCTCGCTCGCCATGCAGCTCGGGCTGGCCGACGAGGGCCCCGGATTCCCCGCAGCCTGCCGCCAGGCGGAGCTGGGCGGCCTCGACGTGCGCGAGCTCCAGCGCATCGCGACGCCCCTCGGTCGCACAGGCGTCGACGTGCTCACGGGCCTCAACCGGCCGTCCCGCTGGCCCGAGCTGTCCGACGGGCGCGTCACGGCCGCGCTCGAGACCTGCCGCAGCTGGGCGGACTACACCGTCGTCGACGTCGCCGCACCCCTCGAGCGGGACGAGGAGATCGTCTCCGATCTCGACGGACCACGGCGAAATGCGGCGACCCTCGCGGCGCTGCGCGCCGCCGATCTCGTCGTCGCGGTGGCGGGTGCCGACCCCGTCGGCGTCTCGCGATTCCTCCGCGCCCATGCCGAGCTGAGGGCGACGATCGGCGCGACGCCCGTCGCGGTCGTCGCCAACCGCCTGCGCCCCGGCACGCTCGGCGTCGATGCGCGCGGTCAGGTGCGGCGCACGCTCGACCGGTTCGGCGGCATCCGGGACCTCTGGTTCCTCCCCACCGACCCGCGGTCGGCCGACGCCGCCATCCTCGCGTCTCAGCCGATCGCCGGGGTCGCTCCGCGCTCGCCGCTCACCCTCGCGGTGCGGCGCTTCGTCGGCGAGGCTGTCGCGCCGGCGCCGACGCCGCCCGCGCAGGGGGCGCCGCGAAGCGGCATCCGGCGCTCCTCGCGTCGCGCCGCCTGACGCGCGCTCGCGCTCACGCCGCCTGACGCGCGCTCGCGCTCGCGCCGCCTGTCGCGCTCGCGCTCATGCCGCCTGGCTCGTAGCAGACGGTCGGCGCTGCCGGGCGCACGCGGCGCGGGCCGTAGGCTGAAGGACGTGTCGACCCTCAGCGATCTCGTGTACGCGCAAGGACGGTCCAGCGAGGCCGACGTCGAGTGGCTGCATCGCCTGGCCGGCGACGGGCAGCTGCTCGCCGACCTCGCCTTCGCCGACATCGTGATCTGGGTGCCGACCGCCGACGACTCGTTCATCGCGGTCGCGCACACGCGTCCGAGCGGTGCGGCGACGCTCTTCTACCGCGA
The DNA here is from genome assembly GCF_039614715.1 of Microbacterium sp. AZCO. Taxonomy (GTDB): domain Bacteria; phylum Actinomycetota; class Actinomycetes; order Actinomycetales; family Microbacteriaceae; genus Microbacterium. Next base: position 491,085 of record NZ_CP154857.1, read on the forward strand.
CATCGTGTCGGATCTCGTGCGCCCGCAGTGGCGCACCCAGGTGCGCGACGCGTTCCAGACGAAGCGCATCATCGACTCCGCGTCGCCGGACTGGTTCGAGGAGACGCCGACGCGCGTGCGCGCCGTGCCGATCGTCCGCGCCGCCAAGCCCGGAGCCGAGCCGCAGGCCATCGGCGTGCTCACCCGTCACACGAACCTCGGCGAGACGCGCACGCCGTCGCGCCAGCAGATCACGTTCAACGATTGCGCCGACGAGCTGTTCGGCATGGTCGCGTCGGGGGAGTTCCCCGACCTCTCCGCTCCGACGTCACCGCGCCGCGGCGCTCCGCGCGCCTCGGACGGGCTCGTCCGCCTCGACGTCGACGGCATCACGACGTTCGCGAGCCCCAACGCGCTGTCGGCGTTCAACCGGCTCGGGTTCGACGACGAGCTGGAGGGCGAATCCCTCGTTCAGGTCGTGACGAGCATCCTGCCCACGAAGCGCCAGTTCGACGAGTCTCTCCCCGTCGTCGTGACCGGACGCGCTCCCTGGCGCGCCGACCTCGAGGCGCGCGGCGTGACGGTGAGCCTCCGCACCATCCCGCTCCGCGATCACGGCACGCGCATCGGCGCCATCGTGCTGTGCCGCGACGTGACCGAGATCAGGCATCAGGAGCAGGAGCTCATCACCAAGGATGCGACGATCCGCGAGATCCACCACCGCGTCAAGAACAACCTGCAGACCGTGGCGTCGCTGCTGCGCATCCAGGCGCGCCGCTCGCACACCGATGAGGCGCGCGAGGCGCTGACGCAGGCGATGCGGCGCGTCTCGGCGATCGCCGTCGTGCACGACACCCTGTCGGAGGGCCTCGCGCAGAACGTCGACTTCGACGACGTCTTCGCCCGCGTGCTGAAGCTCGTCGCCGAGGTGGCGGCAGCGCCGAACACCCGCGCGCGCACCCGCACGACGGGCCGGTTCGGCACACTGCCGAGCGAGTTCGCGACGCCGCTCGCCCTCGCCCTCACGGAGCTCGTCACGAACGCCGTCGAGCACGGGCTCGCGGGCCAGGAGGGCGACGTCGAGATCGTCGCGGAGCGCGACGGCGACAGCCTCGAGGTGCGCGTCCGCGACACGGGCTCCGGCCTCCCCGAGGGTCAGGTGGGCCGCGGGCTCGGCACGCAGATCGTCCGCACGCTCATCCAGGGCGAGCTCGGCGGCACGATCGACTGGCACACGATCATGGGCAGCGGCACCGAGGTCACGATCGAGATCCCGCTGCGCTACATCGAGCGCGCTGCCGGCTGACGATCCGGGATGCCTCGTGCCGAGGCATCCACCCTCCCGATCCGGCAGGTCGGCCAGAGCCCGTGCTGTCACCGAAAGCCCGTGCTCCGCACCGGTCGCAGCGGGTGCTCTCGGCGAGAGCACGGGCTATGGACGGGAAGTGAGAGACGCGGGGGGGTCAGCGGTGACGAGGGATGCCGCGGCGCGGCGCGTCAGGAAGCGCGGCGGGCGCGAGCGGCGCGGCGCTTGAGGGCGCGGCGCTCGTCCTCGGAGAGGCCGCCCCACACGCCCGAGTCCTGGCCGGTCTCGAGGGCGTACTGGAGGCAGATCTCGGTGACGGTGCAGCGGGCGCAGACGGCCTTGGCCTTCTCGATCTGGTCGACGGCGGGCCCGGTGTTCCCCACGGGGAAGAACAGCTCGGGGTCGACGGTCAGGCAGGCGGCTTTGTCGCGCCAATCCATGGTGGTGCTCCTTGATGACGTATGAGGTCGGATGTGGTCCAGAGCCCGGATTCGGGTCCGATACCCTGTGGGAGATGCGAGCGATCGCTCGCCCCACGTCGCTGTGGGAGCACACGGCTCCGACTATGATTCCATGACGCCTAGGCGCAGATCAAGGGTTGAAGAGTCGCTTTCTGTAGAAGTGCCTGAGTGTTCCCTCAACGGCATAGAGAGATCGCACAAGCGGCCAGGGCCGGAGCGAGGAGAACACGGGCGATGCACACAAACCCCGTCGCGCGGGCAGCGGGCGTGTTGCTCGCGCTCGAAGCGGCCGGCCTCTTCGTCGTCGTGGCGTGGCAGATCGCTGCGCTCGCGGGCGGGGATGCGGCGGCGCTCGACAGTTCGATCGCGCTCATCGTCCTGACGGCGGTCGGCGCGATCGCGCTCGCCGCGTTCGGCGTCGCGGTGTGGCGGGGCCAGTCCTGGGGGCGCTCGGGCGGCATCGTCGCGCAGGTGCTCATCCTCGCCGTCGCGCTCGGCGCCGTCACCGGCGCGTTCGCGCATCCGCTCACGGGCCTCGCGCTCGCGGCGCCCGCGGTCGTCGTGCTCGTGCTGCTCATCATCGCCGCGCGACGCGGCGCGCGCGAGAAGGACGCCGAGTAGCCGGCGCGCCGAGCACCAACGAGCACGAGCGCCGGGAGCGGCACGCACCGACGAGCACGATCGCTCGCCACGCAGCGACGAGGAGGAGCGCCGGCGCGGCCGGGAAATCCCCCCGGTCAGCGCTACCCGACGCCGAGGAGCGTCCGCAGCCGTGCCACGTGCCCCGTCGCGCGCACGTTGTAGAGGGCGTGCTCGATGCGGCCCTTCTCGTTGAGGACGAACGTCGACCGGATGACGCCCTCGATGACCTTGCCGTAGTTCATCTTCTCGCCCCACACGCCGTACTTCGCGTGCACCTTGTGGTCGGGGTCGCTCAGCAGGTCGTACGTGAGCCCATCCCGCTCACGGAAGCGCCGCAGCTTCTCGGGCTCGTCGCGCGAGATGCCGAGGATCGTGTAGCCGGCCGCCTGCAGGGGGGCGAGGCTGTCGCGGAAGTCGCAGGCCTCCGTGGTGCATCCCGGCGTCATCGCCTCGGGATAGAAGAACAGGATCACCCGCCCGCCGCGGAGGTCTTTCAGCGTGACCGCGTTCTCGTCCTGATCGACGAGGGTGAAGGCGGGGGCGAGGCGGCCGGGTTCGAGGCGGGCGGTCATGCCTCCAGGTTAGGCGGAGACGGACGTCACGGCTTGTCGGCGAAGGTCTCGAGGAGTCGCTGCAGCGAGTCGAGGCGCGCGGCGCCGCGCGGTCCGAGTCTGCCCCCCTCGACGGCCTCGACGATGGCGCAGTCGGGTGCGTCGGGCAGGTGGGTGCAGCCGCGCGGGCACTCCTCGGCGATCTCGTCGAGGTCGGTGAACGCCCGGAGGATGTTGGCCGGATCGACGTGGCCGAGCCCGAACGAGCGGACGCCGGGCGTGTCGATGACCCAGCCGCTGCCTCCCGCACCGCGGTAGCGCAGCGACACGGTCGAGCTCGACGTGTGCCGGCCGCGGCCCGTCACGACGTTCACGTGCCCCGTCGCGCGCTGCGCCGACGGCACGAGCGCGTTGACCAGCGTGGACTTCCCTACGCCGGAGTGGCCGACGAACACGGTGGAGTGGCCGACGAGCGCCGCGCCGATCCGCTCGAGGGGCATCTCGCCGCGCGCGCTCGTGAAGACCTCGAGATCGAGCCCGTCGAAGTGCGCGAGGAAGGCGGCGGGGTCGGCCAGGTCGGTCTTGGTGACGACGAGGAGGGGGCGGATGCCGGCATCCAGCGCCGCCACGAGGTAGCGGTCGACGAGCCTCGGCCGCGGTTCGGGATCGGCGGCGGCCACGACCACGAGCATCTGGTCGGCGTTGGCGACGATGATGCGCTCGACCTGGTCGGTGTCGTCGGCGCTGCGGCGCAGCAGCGACGTGCGCGGCTCGATGCCGACGATGCGCCCGAGCGTTCCCTCGTCGCCGGTCGTGTCGCCGACGACCCGGGCGAGATCGCCCGTCACGATGGGCTGCTTGCGCAGCTCGCGTGCGCGCATGGCGACGGCCTCGTGCTCGTCGTCGTCGTCCTCGTCGACGAGCACGGCGTATCGGCCGCGGTCGACGCCGAGGACGCGCGCGATCTGGGCGTCGCTGTGCGCGGGTCGGCGCTTGGTGCGGGGGCGGTTCGCCTTCGGGTTGGGACGGACCCGGACGTCGGCTTCGTCGAACTCGGGTTCGTCGTCGTCGGAGTCGTCCAGCCAGCTCACGATGCCTGAAGCGCCTCCGGGCGCGGGGCCGCGTCGTCGGAGCCGCCCTCGAGCATGCGCTGCCACAGCTCGGGGAACTCGGGCATCGTCTTGGCGGTCGTGCCGATGTCGTCGACCTCCACGCCGTCGACGGCGAGGCCGACCATGGCGCCGGTCGTGGCGAGGCGGTGATCGTGGTGCGCGCGCCAGCGGCCGCCCTGGAGCGGACGCGGCACGATGCGGATGCCGTCGGGCAGCTCCTCCGCCTCCCCGCCGAGGGCGCGCAGCTCGCCGACGAGCGCCGCGATGCGGTCGGTCTCGTGGCCGCGGATGTGCCCGATGCCGTACAGCGTCGTGGGGCTGTCGGCGAAGGCCGCGAGGCCCACGATCGTCGGCGTGAGCTCGCCCGCCGCAGACAGGTCGAGGTCGACACCCTGGATGCCGTTCGCGCCGGCGGTGACCGTGAGCGAGCCGCCGCGCCGGACGACGCGCGCGCCCATGAGCGACAGGATGTCGCCGAGCATGTGGCCCGGCTGCGTCGAGTGCGCGGGCCAGCCCGTGACCGACACGGAGCCGCCGGCGATCATCGCCGCGGCGAGGAACGGCGCCGCGTTGGAGAGGTCGGGCTCGATCGCGATGTCCTTGCCCCGGATGGGTCCGGCCGGCACGACCCACTCGCCGACGGCGGGGCGCTCGACGTGCACGCCGCGGTGCGCGAGCGACTCGACCGTCATGTCGATGTGGGGGAGGCTCGGCAGCCGCTCGCCGTGATGCACGAGGTGCAGGCCGACGTCGAAGCGCGGCGCGGCGAGCAGCAGGCCCGAGACGAACTGGCTCGAGGCGCTCGCGTCGATGACGACCTCGCCGCCGCGGACGTGGCCGTGACCTCGCACGGAGAAGGGGAGGGCCCAGTGCCCGCCGTCGTCGATGTCGACCCCGACGTCGCGGAGCGCCTTGATCATGGCGCCCATCGGGCGGTGCAGGGCGGTCTCGTGCGCCGTGAGCGTCACTTCGCCCCGCGCGAAGCCGGCGAGCGCCGCGACGAAGCGCATGACGGTGCCGGCCTGCCCGCAGTCGATGACGGCGCCGTCGCGGAGCGGCCAGACCGGCTCCACGATGAGGTCGGGGCCGAACGCGCCGGTGCCCGGCTCGGTCTCGATCGAGACGCCGAGCAGGCGCAGGGCGTCGATCATGCGCGCGGAGTCGTCGGAGTGCAGCGGCGCCATCAGACGGCTCGGGGCGTCCGCGAGGGACGCCAGGATGAGCTCGCGGTTGGTGAGCGACTTCGACCCGGGGACGGTCACGGTGGCGGCCAGCGGACCGCGGGCCACCGGCGCACGCCAGGGACCGCGCGCACCGCGCGGAGGAGAAGGGGAATACCCGTCGGCTGTCATCGGTTCCTACCCTAACGAACGGCTTGTTCCAAACCCCGCAGAGGAGACCATGATCGCAACGCTCGATCGTGAGGTCGTGGACGTCCAGAAGGCCTGGGACGCCCTCGACGTAGACTGGCGCGTGATGAACGACCAGGCCCCGGCTGAGATCGACGCCCGCGCGCAGTTCGAAGAGCAGGCGCTGCCCTACATGGACCAGCTCTATGCGGCGGCCATGCGGATGACCCGCAACCCGGCCGACGCCGCCGACCTCGTGCAGGAGACCTTCGTGAAGGCGTTCGCCTCGTGGCGGACCTTCACGCAGGGGACCAACCTCAAGGCGTGGCTGTACCGCATTCTCACGAACGCGTACATCAACACCTATCGCAAGAAGCAGCGCGAGCCGTATCAGGGCACGATCGACGAGCTCGAGGACTGGCAGCTCGGCGGTGCCGAGTCCACGACCGCGACGAGCACCCGGTCGGCTGAGGCGGAGGCGATCGACCGGATGCCGGCATCCGTCGTGAAGGACGCGCTGCAGTCGATCCCGGAGGACTTCCGGCTGGCGGTGTACCTCGCAGACGTCGAGGGATTCGCCTACCAGGAGATCGCCGACATCATGAAAACCCCCATCGGCACGGTCATGAGCCGTCTGCATCGTGGCAGGCGGATGCTTCGTGAACTGCTGGCCGATTACGCGAAGGAGCGCGGCATCGACACCGCGCCCGCCAAGGAGCGCGGCACCAGGACTGCCGCATCGAGGAGCACGAGATGACCGACTGCGGCTGTGAGAAGGCGCGGCGCGACCTGGAGGAGTACCTGCGCAACGAGGTCTGCAAGACCCAGCACTCCGATATCGCGGAGCATCTCGAGCACTGCGAGGGATGCCGCGACGAGGCCCTCGTCGCCCGCACGCTGACCGACGTGGTTGCGCGCGCGTGCAAGGAGTCGGCTCCCGAGGAGCTGCGCGACCAGGTGCTGGCGCGCCTGCGCGAGGTGCAGGCCACCCACTGACGCACCGCGCTCTCGCGTGGCGGATTCTTAGCCGCATCTGAGAGCGCCGTTCGTAGCGTCGCCTCGTTTCGAGGAACGAGGGGCCGGTGCGTGTGGCGACTGTCGGCAGCGAGAGCGGGCTGAACCCGCGACGGATCGCACAGGTCGGCGCGCCCCGGACCCGAGCGGTGCTCGCCACGATCCGGCGGACGCCGGTCGCGTTCGGGTTCGCGTTCGTCGTCCTCGCAACCGCGATCGCGACGGGTGCGATCCGCAGTGCCGAGGTGCCCGACGTCCTCGGCTGGGGGCCGGTCCCGCTCCAGACGCCGACGCGATGGTGGGCGGTGCTCACGTCGCTCACGGCGCCCGACTCGGCGGTCGATGCACTCCTGTCGGTCGCTCTCGCCCTGACGGTGCTCGTGGCGGCCGAGCGCATCCTCGGGGCGGCCCGCACGCTGGTGTCGATGGCCGGCGCCGGCGTGGCCGCCCTCGTGCTCGGCGCCGCCGTGCAGAGCGTGCTGGCCGGATTGCCCGCCGTCAGCGAGGCCGCGACCCAGGAGACCGTGCTGGATCCGGCGATCGCGATCTCGGGCGCCGTGCTGGCGGCATCCGCCCTCGCGTCGGCTCTCTGGCGACGCCGCATCCGGGTCGTCGCGTTCGCGGTGCTCGGGATGTTCGCCCTCTACGCCGGCGACGTGGACTCCTGGTACCGGCTCATCGGGGCTCTGTGCGGCCTCGGCATCGGGATGCTGTTCGCCCGGGGCGCCGCGCATCGTCCGTGGCATCGCAGCTCGACGAGGGAGACCCGCTCGCTCGTCGCGGTGATCGTGGCCGTGACGGCCGCCGGCCCCATCGCCGCGCTCATCGCCGGCGGGGGGCGAGGTCCGCTCTCGATGGCGGCCATGTCGTTCGCGCAGTTCGATCAGCAGCTCGTCGACCGCTGCAGCACCGACTACACGCGGCTGTGCGATCACCAGGTCGCCCTGCTCGTGACGCGGGGCGCGGGTCCCGCGATCCTCGCGGTGGTGCCGCTCGCGCTGCTGCTCCTCACGGCGTGGGGGCTCAGGTCCGGCCGGCGCGTGGCGTGGGTCATCGGGCTCGTCGTGAATGCCGCGATCGCGGGACTCGCCGTCCTGTCGATCATGTTCGGCGACGTCGTCTTCGTCGACCCCGACAACGGCGCCTCGTTCGAGTGGGCGCTGTGGGCGGTGTCCTCGATCGGCGTCCCGGCCGGGGTGATCGTGCTCCTCGTCGTCACACGTCGGCGGTTCGTCGTGAGTGCGCCTCCGCGCGCGGTGCGGGCGCTGATCGGCGTCGTGGCGGCGACCTTCGCGACCTGCGTCGCCGTCTTCCTCCTGGTGGAGTCGCTCTTCCCGCGCGCGTTCCGGGTGCGGCCGACGCCGATGGTGCTGCTCGTCGAGGCGGTGCGCAGGTTCGTGCCGCCCGCGTTCCTGCAGGGCGCCGGTGAGCCGCCCTACCCCCGCGTCGGTGCGGGACTGGTCGTGTACCAGTGGGTCGGGGTGGCCTTCTGGGTCGTCGTGATCGTCGCGACGCTGCGGGTGTACCGCGCCGCGTCGAGCCCCGGCGACGCGGAGCCGCACGCGGCAGCGCTGTACCGATCCCTCCTCCGGCGGGGCGGCGGAACCCTCTCCTTCCTCGGCACGTGGCCCGGCAACGCGCACTGGATCAGCGCCGACCTGCAGGCATCCGTCGCCTACCGCGTCGTCAACGGCGTCGCCCTCGGCGTCGCCGACCCGGTCTGCACCCCCGCGCGTGCCGAGGCGACGCTGCGGGAGTTCGCGGACTTCGCGATCGGGTGCGGGTGGACGCCGGTCTTCTACAGCATCCACGAGGACCATCTGCCCGCTCTTCGCGCCATGGGGTGGCACACGGTGTCGGTCGGCGAGGAGACGGTGATGCCGCTCTCCGACCTCGAGCTGACGGGCCGCCAGTGGCAGAAGGTGCGCCAGCCGCTGCAGCGCGCGGAACGGGAGGGGATGACGGCCCAGTGGACGCGATGGCACGACCTGCCGCCCGCGATGGCCTCGCAGATCGTCGAGATCAGCGAGCAGTGGGTCGCCGACCGGGGGCTGCCCGAGATGGGGTTCACGATCGGCGGGCTGGAAGAGCTCGCGGACCCGGACGTCGAGCTGCTGCTCGCCGTCGATCACGACGGCCGTCTGCAGGCCGTGACGAGCTGGATGCCGTGGTGGGAGCAGGGCGCGATCGCGGGCTGGACGCTCGACTTCATGCGGCGCCGCGAGGATGCCCCGAACGGCGTCATGGAGTTCCTGATCGCGAAGGCCGCCCTGTCGATGAAGGCGCGCGGGGCGGCCGCGCTGAGTCTCTCCGGCGCTCCCCTCGCGGCTCGTCCCCGCGCCGGATCGGAGGAGTCCACCGGCTTGTCGCGGTTCCTCGGCTGGCTCGCCGCCGTGATGGAGCCCGTCTACGGGTTCGCGTCGCTCTTCCGGTTCAAGAGCAAGTTCCACCCCGAGTACCGTGCGCTGTACCTCGCCTACGCCGACCCCGTGACTCTTCCGGCCGTCGGCTCGGCCGTCATGCGGGCGTATCTGCCGGATGCCTCGCCCCGCGAGTTCCTCGCGGCGGTGCGCGGCATCCTCGCCGGGTCGGCGGGCGGACCGGGAGAGGGAAGAGCGCGATGAGCTGGCTCCTGGGGCTCGAGCTGATCGACGGCGGGATCATCCCGTTCTGGGGCCTGCTGACGACGGCGCTCGTCGTGCTGGTCGTCGTGGCGCGCCGCGGCCGGACGCGGCGGCTCGCGGTGGGAGCCGCGGTGGGCGCCGTCGTCGGGGTCGTGCTCGTGGTGCTCTCCGACGTCTCGGGCGCGTTCGACGTCGCGCTTCCCGGCCCGACGGCGGCGTGGGTCGCGGTCGGCCTCGCGACGGCGGGCCTCGGCGTCGCGGCGATCACGCAGGCGGGCTGGGGCGGACGTTCGCTCGCCGCTCTGCTCGTGCTGACCTCCCTCGTGCTGGGCGGACTGGGCGTCAACCGCGAGTTCGGGATCACGCACACCCTCGCCACGATCCTCGGCGTGCAGGCGCTGCCGGCTGTGGCACTGCCGGCGCGGACGCCCGCGTCGACCGACCAGAGCCCGATCTCCTCCACGTGGACGCCGCCGGCGGGCATGCCGGCGAAGGGCGAGGTCGGCGCGCTCTCGGGGGATAGACGCATCCCGTCTCCCGGCTATTCGCCGCGGGATGCCGCGATCTATCTGCCTCCCGCCGCGCTCGTGGCCCATCCGCCGCGGCTGCCGCTCCTCGTCTTCATGATGGGACAGCCGGGCTCGCCCGATCCCACCGCGCTCGCGAACGCACTCGACGCCTTCGCCGCGTCGCACCGGGGACTCGCGCCCATCGCGATCGTCGCCGACCAGCTCACGGCGCCCGAGCTCGACCCGGCGTGCCAGGACTCCGCCGCGTACGGTGCGGTGTCCAGCTACTTCAACGTGAGCATCCCCGCGTACGCGCGCGCCCACCTCAACGTCCTCGTCGATCCCACGTACTGGGCGATCGGCGGCTACTCCAACGGGGGCTCCTGCGCCCTGCTGTTCGGGAGCCGGCATCCCGAGATCTGGGGCAGCATCCTGGATGTCTCGGGCAATCAGTACCCCGGCGACGGCAGCGACGCGCAGACCATCGCGAAGGTCTTCGCCGGCGACGCCGCGGCGTTCGCGGCCGCGAAGCCCGCGGCCGTCATGGCCGCGCACGCGGGCGACTACGCCGGCCACACCGCCGTCTTCACGGCGGGCGCCCTCGACACCCGGTACGGACCGGGGCAGCGGGCGAACGCCGCCGCCGCGCGGGCGGCGGGGTTCACGACGGTCCTGGACATCGTGCCCGGCGCGTCGCACGTCGGGCCTGCGCTGAGCCGCGGGCTCGCGCTGGGTGTCGCCGCGCTCGCGGCGCCGCTGGGACTCGCACCCGGGGATCCGGGGCCCTCGGCGCTGGCGCGAGCACCCTGACGGGCCACGCTGGTGGCCTCGGCCGCACCCGGACGTGAACGTCGTGGGGCCCGCCGGGGTCAGGGCGCCGGTGCGAAGACCGTGAGAGCCTGCGGGACCGCCTCGATCGCGAGCGGCAGCGCGCCGATCGGATCGCCGTCGGCGTAGGCGGTGACCCCGGGGGAGTTCAGGCGCACCGCCGTGACCCGACGCGTCGTGACCTCGGCCGCCGTCGTGTGGGTGCCCTTGTAGGCGCGCAGCATGAGGCGCAGCAGGGAGAGGCGTCCGGCGGGGCGGATGAGCGTCACGTCGAGGAGACCGTCGGACGGGTCGGCATCGGGACAGATCGGGATGCCGCCCCCGTACATGCTCGTGTTGCCGACCGTCGCCATGACGAGGTCTCCGTCGACCCGTTCGACCGAGCCGTCGGCGAGCGTCAGTTCGACCTGGAACGGAAGGCCGCGGAGGGTCAGGAACTCGATGAGGATCGCGAGGGTGTACCGCGATCCGCCGCGCGGCCACGTCATCGCGTTCGCCCGGTCGTTGACGCGCGAGTCGAAGCCGCTCGCGAGCACGGAGGCGAAGTGCTGCGTCGAGCTGTCGCCGCGCGTGACGCACGCGAGATCGATCGCCCGCGTGACGCCCGCGGCGACGAGGTCGGCGGCGTCGTCGACGGCGAGCTCGCGCAGGCCCAGCGCCCCCGCGAAGTCGTTGCCCGTGCCGGACGGCACGATGCCGAGCGGCACGCCGGTGCCCGCGAGCTCCTGCACCGCGAGGCTCACGGTGCCGTCGCCGCCGGCGACCACGACGGCCTCCGTGCCGAGGTCGAGCGCGGTGCGCAGCAGCCTGCTCGACTCCGCGGCGCTGCCGCCGCTCACGATCGTCGTCTGCACCCCGTGCTCGCGCAGCCGCTCGGCGGCACGCCTCGCGGCGCCGGTGTGCGCGCCGGACCTCGCGGCCGGATTGGCCAGGAGCGTGACGTTCACGAGGCGCCGGCCGCCGCCGGCACCAGCACACCGGGGTTCATAATGCCCGTCGGATCGAGCGTCGCCTTGACGGCGCCGAGCACCGCCATGCCGAGCGGGCCGATCTCGTCCTCGAGGTAGGGCAGGTGGTCGCGGCCGACGGCATGGTGATGTGTGATCGTGCCCCCCGCCTCGCCGATGGCGCGGGATGCGGCATCCTTCCCCCTCTTCCACTGCGTGCCGGGATCGGCCGTGAGCGCGGCGACCACCGTGAAGTAGAGCGACGCGCCCGCCGGGTAGACGTGCGAGATGTGGCACATGACGATGGGCTTGGCGCCCTCGGCCGAGAGGGTCGAGACGAGCGCGTCGGTGACGGCCCGCTTGAGCGCGGGCAGCCGCGCCCAGGTCGTCGCCGTCTCGAGCGTCTCGGCGAGCACGCCGATGTCGAGCAGCGTGTCGCGGAGGGCGGGGGAGGCGAAGCGGCCGCGCTCCCACGACCGCGCGGGGTCTTCGCCGCGCGGCTTGCCGCCGTGCGCACGGAGCACGCCGTCGAGGGCCGCGAGGGTCGCCTGGGCCTCGGCCTGCGTCGCCCCTTCGCACGTCGCGACGGCGAGGGCGCCGCGCAGGCGCGTGAGGTGTCCGCCGAGCGTCGCATTGACGCGGGTCTCGGACTCGTCGCTCAGGCGGAGGACGGTGGGGCGGATGCCGCGCTGCGTCGCCTCGCGGAAGGCATCGGCCCCGGAGGCGAAGTCGGGGAAGGTCCACGCCCCGTACGCCGTGGCCGCCGGCAGGGGCCTGATGCGCACCGTGATCTCGGTGAGCACGCCGAACGCGCCCTCGGAGCCCAGGAAGAGCTGACGCAGGTCGGGGCCGGCCGCGCTCGCGGGCGCCCGGCCCAGCCGGAGCTCGCCCGAGGGCGTCGCGATGCGCAGCGCGTGCACGAGGTCGTCGAAGCGGCCATAGCCGCGCGAGGCCTGGCCGCTCGAGCGGGTCGCGGCGAAGCCGCCGATCGAGGCGTACCGGAAGCTCTGCGGGAAGTGGCCGAGCGTGAAGCCGCGCTCCGCGAGCAGCTCCTCGGCCTGCGGGCCGGTCGTGCCGGCGCCGAACGTGGCGAGGAGCGACGTCTTGTCGAGGTCGAGGAGGGCCGCCGTGCGGGCGAGGTCGAGGGCCACGACGGTGCGGTGGGCGCCCGTGACGGGGTCGACGCCTCCGACGACGCTCGTCCCGCCGCCGAACGGGACGACCGCGATGCTCCGCGCGACGCAGACAGCGAGCACGTCTGCGACCTCCGCGTGGGTCGCGGGCGAGACGACGGCGTCGGGCGCGGCCTGGGGATCATCGAGCCGGCGTGCGAGGAGGTCGGGCGTGCTCTTGCCGCCGAGGTGCAGCGCGCGCACGGCGTCGTCGCGCGTCGCGTTCGCGGCGCCGACCACGGCGGCGAGGGCCTCGAGCTCGGCGTCGCGGAGGCGCGAGGCGGTGAGCGTCGGGCGAGCGCGCCGCGGGACGGGGTGGGCCTTACCCGGAAGCAGGGCCGCGACGATCGCGCGCGCGCCGGGCGGCAGGTGCGCCGGCTCGTCGCCCCACGCGTCCCAGTCGGAGCGGCCGGCTGGGGAGGGCACCGCGAGGGGCGCGGTCGACGATGACATGCGCGACAGTATGACACATTCTGTATGGTTGTCACATGGCATCGACGCCGAGGATCGCGGCACCGGGTTCGACGCGGCCCACCGCCGCTGGACGGGCATCGCCCGCCCGCAGCCCCGAGACCGAGGAGGCGATCCTCGACGCCGCGCTCGCCGAGCTTCTCGCCCACGGCATCCGCCGCACGACGGCATCCGATCTCGCCCGCCGTGCCGGCGTCTCGCGACAGACGCTGTACCGCTACTGGCCCGACGCGCAGGCCGTCTTCGCGGCGCTCGTGACGCGCGAGCTCGTCCGGGCGCTTCCGCCGCGCACCCCGGAGCCGCCGAGCCTCGACGAGCTCGTCGCGCTCCTCGTCGAGACGGCGGACCGGATCAGGCGGATGCCGCTCCTCGGCCGCCTCCGCGACACCGACCCCGAGCTGTTCGGCCGCTACGTCTTCACGCGTCTCGGGTCGAGCCAGCGCGCCATCCACGCGGACCTCGCGGCACGCCTCGCGCGTGGACAGTCGCAGGGCTTCGTGCGGGCGGGCGACCCCGCACAGCTCGCGGCGATGGTGCTGCTCGTCGTGCAGTCGGCCGTGCAGTCCGGGCCGCTCGTCGCGGAGTGGCTGCCGGCGGAGAGCTGGACCACCGAGCTGCGTGCCGCGCTTGCGGGCTACCTCGGAGGAGCGTCGTGACCCGGATCGTCGGACGCACTCCCTTCCCGACAGCGCTCAACGCCGCACGCCGGAGCGCCGAGCTGACGCGCCTGGGCGACGCGCCCGACGTCGACGTGCTCGTGATCGGCGGCGGCATCACGGGCGCCGGGCTCGCGCTCGACGCCGCGAGCAGGGGCCTGCGGACCGTCCTCGTCGAGCGCCACGACCTCGCCTCGGGCACGAGCCGCTGGAGCTCCAAGCTCGTCCACGGCGGCCTGCGCTACCTGGCGTCGGGCCAGCTCGGCATCGCGCACGAGAGCGCCGCCGAGCGGCATCTGCTCATGACGCGGCTCGCGCCGCACCTCACGCGTCCGCTCGCGCAGGTGCTGCCCCTCTTCGCTCCTGGCCACATGACCCAGGGGGCGCTCCTCGGCGCCGGCTACGGCATGGGCGACGTGCTCCGCCGGTTCGTCGGCACGCCCGACGCCGTGCTGCGCTCGCCGGGTCCGATCGGCGTCGCCGAGACGCTGCGTCTCGCGCCCGCCGTGCGCACCGACGCCCTGCGCGGAGCGCTGCGCGGATGGGACGGGCAGCTCATCGACGATGCGCGTCTCGTCGTGGCCGTCGCCCGGACGGCGGCGGGCTACGGGGCCTCCATTTTCACGCGCGTCGAGGCGGTCGCCGCCACGGGAGATGGCGCCCTGCTGCGCGACACGCTCACGGGCGAGGTGCTCGACGTGCGGGCGCGCGCCGTCGTCAACGCGACGGGGGTGTGGGCGGGTTCGCTCGACCCGAGCGTGCGCCTGCGGCCGAGCCGCGGCACGCACCTCGTCGTCGAGACGGAGCGGCTCGGCGGCTCGGACGTGTCGCTCACGGTGCTCGTGCCCGGGTCGCGCAGCCGGTTCGTCTTCACGCTGCCCGCGCAGCACGGCCGCACGTACATCGGGCTGACCGACGTGCCGGCCGACGGACCGATCCCCGACGTGCCCGAGGCGACCGAGGACGAGATCGGGATGCTGCTCGCCGTCGTGGGCACGGCGCTCGATGTGCCGCTCACCCGGTCGGACGTCGTCGGCACCTATGCGGGCCTGCGCCCGCTCCTCACGTCGGCCCACGACGACGACGAGACGAGCGACCTCTCCCGCCGCCACGCGATCCTCGAGTCGGCCGACGGCGTGCTGAGCGTCGTGGGCGGCAAGCTCACGACCTACCGCCGCATGGCCGAGGACGGCATCGACGACGCCGTGCGCCGTCGGATCCTCGCGACCGCGCGGCCGTCGGTGACACGCGGGATCCCCCTGGTCGGCGCATGGCCGCGGGCGCGGCTCGGCGAGATCGCCGCAGCGCCGAGGCTCGTGCGCCGGTTCGGCGCCGAGGCCCCCTATGCGGCGGGCCTGCCCGACGGACTCGCCGCGGCGCGCGGGGTGACGGCGCAGGAGCTGGAGTGGGGCGTCTCGGTCGAAGGGGCCCTCACGATCGACGATCTGCTCGACCGTCGCACGAGGCTCGGCCTCGTCGAGGCCGACCGCCGGGAGTCGATGGATGCCGCGGCCGACGCCTTCGCGCGCGCCGGGGTCGACGCCCTCTGACGCGCGCACCTTTGGCAGTAATCCGCCTTCCGGCGTCTGCCCGCCAGGCGCGTGATGTCGGAGGTCGGCGCCAGACTGATCCGGTGGGATCCACCCTCGCTCCACCGTCTCACGGTCATCTCGGCGTCGTGCAGGGCACGGCGCTCTACATCGCATCCGTCCTCGGCACGGGTCTCCTCGTGCTGCCCGGACTCGCCGCCGACGTCGCGGGTCCTGCCAGCATCGTCTCGGTGCTCGCCGTGCTGCTGCTCTCGGTCCCCCTCGCCGGCACGTTCGCGGTGCTCGCCTCGCGGTACCCCGACCCGGGCGGCGTCGCGAGCTACGTGCGCCGCGCCCTGGGCGGCACGGCCGCGCGGGCGGCGGGGTACTGGTTCCTGTTCGGCGTGTGCGCGGGTGCTCCCGTCGTGGGCGTGCTGGGGGCCGAGTACGTCGCAGCGATCGCCGGCATCGACCGCGCGATGGTCCCCGTCATCGCGGCGGCGATCTTCGCGCCGCCGTTCGTCGCCAATGCCTTCGGCGTGCGGGTGGCGGGCTGGGTGCAGTTCGTCCTGACGGCGCTCCTCCTCGCCGTCGTCGTGACCGTCGTGGCGCTCGCGGCACCGGCGGTCGAGCCGCAGAACTTCCAGCCCTTCCTGCCCCACGGCTGGGCGGGCGTCGGCACCGCGATCAGCCTCTTCGTGTGGGCCTTCGCGGGGTGGGAGGTCGGAACCCACATCTCCGGCGAGTTCCGCGATCCGCGCCGCGCGATCCCGATCGCCACCGGCATCGCGCTCGTCGTCACGGGCGCGTGCTACCTCGTGCTGCAGGTCATCACGGTCGGCGCCCTGGGCGGCGCCGCAGGTGAGGGGCAGGTCCCGCTCCTCGATCTCGCGCGGCTCGGCTCGCCGGGCGTCGGCACGATCGCGGTCGGCGTCATCGCGGCGATCGTCGCGCTGGGGGTCATGAACGCGTATCTCGCGGCGTTCGCCAAGCTCGGGGCATCCCTCGCCTCCAATGGCGACCTCCCGCGCTGGTTCTCGAAGGGTCTCGAATCCGGCGCCGTGCCTCGCCGCGCGCTCGCCCTGACCGCGGGCGTCGTGACCGTCTACTTCGCGCTCATGGTGTGGTCGGGCCTTGAGCTGACGCCGTTCATCCTCGTGCACACGAGCAGCATGGTGTCGATCTACGCGCTCGGCATGGTGGCCGCCGTGCGGCTGCTGGAGCGCTGGTCGCTCGGCTGGTGGCTCGCCGTCATCGCGGCGGTCCTGTGCGGGGGGATGCTGGTGCTCGCGCTCGGCTCGCTGCTTCCCGCCGCCCTCCTCGCCGTCGCCGCCGTCCTCGTCACCGCCGTACGGCGTGCCCGTGCGCGGCGAGCGGTCCGCCGGGGGGCGGAGCCGGAACGAGGAGGGCCGCAGCCGGCGAACCGGCTGCGGCCCCACGTCGATCAGGACGGGCAGGCGGACGTCAGAGCGTCAGCGCCTTCTGCATGATCTGAGCGTGCTCGACCGCGTGCACCTTGGGCGAACCGGTCGCGGGCGACGCGGCCGCCGAGCGCGACACGCGGCGGATCGTGCGGCCGTGCAGGTGCTTGACGACCTCGAGCGCGATGAACGGCCAGGCGCCCTGGTTCTCGGGCTCGTCCTGCACCCAGACGAGCTCGGCGTTCGGGTAGCTGTCGATGACGGCGTTGAGCTCGGCGACGGGAGCCGGGTAGAACTGCTCGAGACGCACGAGGGCGATCTCGGGGTTCGGCTTCTTCTCGAGCTCGGCGCGGAGGTCCCAGTGGATCTTGCCGGCGTGCAGCAGCACCCGCTTGACGGCGCCCTTGTCGATCGCCCGGCTGTCGTCGAGGACCGGCTGGAAGGTGCCGTCGACGAAGTCCTCGACGGGGCTCGTCGCGCCGCGGAGGCGGAGCATCGCCTTCGGCGTGAACACGATGAGCGGGCGGCGCGGGCGCGCGTACGCCTGCCGGCGCAGCAGGTGGAAGTACGACGCGGGCGTCGACGGACGCGCCACCGTCATGTTGTCCTGTGCGCACATCTGCAGGTACCGCTCGATGCGCGCCGACGAGTGGTCGGGTCCCTGGCCCTCGTAGCCGTGGGGGAGCAGCAGCACGACACTCGACTGCTGACCCCACTTCTGGTCGGCGGCCGAGATGTACTCGTCGATGACGGACTGCGCGCCGTTGGCGAAGTCGCCGAACTGCGCCTCCCAGAGCACGAGCGAGTCGGGGCGCTCGACGGAGTAGCCGTACTCGAAGCCCATCGCGGCGTACTCGCTCAGCAGCGAGTCGTACACCCAGAAGCGCGCCTGGCTGTCGGAGAGGTTGGTGAGCGGGATCCACTCCTGGCCGTTCGCCCGGTCGTGCAGCACCGCGTGGCGCTGGACGAACGTGCCGCGGCGCGCGTCCTGTCCGGCGAGGCGCACGTTGGTGCCCTCGATCAGCAGCGAGCCGAAGGCGAGCAGCTCGCCGAAGCCCCAGTCGATGCCGCCGTTGCGGCTCATGTCGAGGCGCTTGTCGAGCAGCTGCTGCAGCTTGGGGTGGACCGTGAAGCCGTCGGGCTTGTTGACGAACGCGTCGCCGATGAGCCGCACGATCTCCGCAGGCACGCCCGTGGTCTCCGGGGTCCCCGAGGCGGTGTCGATGGGCGCCGCGGTCGCCGCGACGACCGGGTTGGTGCCGGTCTGGGCGGCGTGCGTCTCCGCGAAGGCGATCTCGAGCCCGTTCTGGAAGTCGAGCTTCGCCTTCTCGTACTCCTCCTCGGTGATGTCGCCGCGGCCGACGAGCGACTCCGTGTACAGGCGCCGCACGGAGCGCTTCGCCTCGATGAGGTTCGTCATGAGGGGCTGTGTCATCGACGGGTCGTCGCCCTCGTTGTGCCCGCGTCGGCGGTAGCAGACGAGGTCGATCACGACATCGCGGTGGAACTCCTCGCGGTACGCGAAGGCGAGCTGCGCGACGCGGACGACGGCCTCGGGGTCGTCGCCGTTCACGTGGAAGATCGGCGCCTGGATCGTCTTGGCGACGTCGGTCGCGTAGATCGAGGTGCGAGCGTCGGCGGGGACGGTGGTGAAGCCCACCTGGTTGTTCACGACGACGTGGATGGTGCCGCCCGTGCGGTAGCCGCGCAGCTGCGACATCTGCAGCGTCTCGACGACGACGCCCTGGCCCGCGAACGCGGCATCGCCGTGCACCAGGATCGGCAGCCACGAGAACGTGCCGATGGGCTTGCGGTCCTGCTTGGCGCGGGCGATGCCCTCGAGCACGCCGTCGACGGTCTCGAGGTGCGACGGGTTGGCCGCGAGCAGCACGGGGAGCTCCTCGCCGCGGTCGGCGACGAAGGTGCCCTCGGTGCCGAGGTGGTACTTGACGTCGCCCGAGCCGCTCTTGCTGCCGACGGCGACGGCGCCCTCGAACTCGCGGAACACCTGGCCGTACGTCTTGCCGGCGATGTTCGTCAGCACGTTGAGGCGGCCGCGGTGCGCCATGCCGATCGCGGCGCCGTCGAGGCCCACCTGGGCGGCGCCCTGCAGGATCTCGTCGAGGAGGGGGATGAGCGACTCGCCGCCCTCGAGGCTGAAGCGCTTCTGGCCGACGTACTTCGTCTGCAGGAACGTCTCGAAGGCCTCGGCCTGGTTGAGCTTCGACAGGATGCGGAGCTGCTCGTCGTGGCCGGGCTTCTGGTACTTGACCTCGACGTGCTCCTGGAACCAGGCGCGCTGGCCCGGGTCCTGGATGTGCATGTACTCGATGCCGATCGTGCGGCAGTACGAGTCGCGCAGGACGCCCAGGATGTCGCGGAGCTTCATGAGGCGCTTGCCGCCGAAGCCGCCCGTGACGAACTCGCGGTCGAGGTCCCAGAAGGTGAGGCCGTGGTTCTCGATCTCGAGGTCGGGGTGCGTGCGCTGCACGTACTCGAGCGGGTCGATGTCGGCCATGAGGTGGCCGCGCACGCGGAAGGAGTTGATGAGCTCCTGCACGCGGGCCGTCTTGTCGACGCGCTCGGCGATGTCGACGCTGATGTCGCTCGCCCAGTGGATGGGGGCGTACGGGATGCGCAGCGCCGCGAAGATGTCCTCGTAGAAGTTGCGCTGCCCGATCAGCAGCTCGTGCACCTTCTTGAGGAACTCGCCCGACCCGGCGCCCTGGATGACGCGGTGGTCGTACGTGCTCGTGAGCGTGATGGTCTTGCCGATGCCGAGCTCGACGAGCGTCTTGTCGCTCGCGCCCTGGAACTCGGCCGGGTACTCGAGGGCGCCCGCGCCCACGATGCATCCCTGCCCCTTCATCAGGCGGGGGACCGAGTGCACCGTGCCGATGCCGCCCGGGTTGGTGAGCGAGATCGTCGTGCCCTGGAAGTCGGCAGCCGTGAGCTTGTTGTTGCGCGCGCGGCTGATGAGGTCCTCATACGAGGCGAGGTACTCGCCGAAGGTGAGCGTGTCGGCGCGCTTGATGCTCGGGACGAGCAGCGACCGCGTGCCGTCGGGCTTGGGCAGGTCGATCGCGATGCCGAGGTTGACGTGCGCGGGGGCTACGACCGACGGCTTGCCGTCGATCTCGGCGTAGAACACGTTCTGGCTCGGGAACTCCTTGAGCGCCCGGATGATCGCCCACCCAATGAGGTGCGTGAAGCTCACCTTGCCGCCGCGCGTGCGGGCCATGTGGTTGTTGATCACGATCCGGTTGTCGATCATGAGCTTCGCGGGCACGGTGCGCACGCTCGTCGCGGTCGGGACGGTCAGCGACTCGTCCATGTTCGCCGCGAGGGTCTTCGTCATGCCGCGGAGGACCGTGACCTGGTCCTCTTCGGAGGATGCCTCGCCCGTCGAGGGCACGACGCTCGGCGCCTGCGCGGGGATGGGCTGGCTCGCGGCCGGCTTCGCGGTCGTGCGAGCGACCGGCTGGGCGCCGATGACCGGGATCGGGGCCGTGACGGGCCGGGGCTCGGACACGGCGGGAGCCTGCGGCGAGGGCGGTGCCGCCTCGGTGGCCGGCGCCGTCGGAGCGGCGGGGACCGCGGGGGCCGACTCGTCGACCGGGTGGTAGGCCTCGAGGATCGGCCACCACGCCTTGTCGACGGAGTTCCTGTCGATCTTGAATTGCTCGTACAGCTCGTCGACGAGCCATTCGTTCGCTCCGAACTCGCCTTCGTTCGAAACCCCGACGCCCGTCACCTGGCTAGACACGCTAGATCGCCTGCTTTCATCGGTGAAGATTGCTGAACGTGCGGGGCTGAGTACTGCCCACACGCACGACTGTTAAGCCTAACCCAGTCTGCCCGGCCGTTCCCGGGGCGCAGAAGGTCGACGGCGCAGGAATCGTCATCATTATCCGTACAGGCAAGAATCACTACCCTTTATGAGCGTGGAGTTCTACGGAGAGCAGCCCGACGTCGACCTGACCTATTCGGATGTCTTCCTCGTGCCGCGCAGATCTGCGGTCACGAGCCGGCTGGATGTCGATCTCGCCCCGGGCGACGGCACGGCCGCGACGATCCCCCTGGTGTCGGCGAACATGAACTCGGTGACGGGCGCCCGCCTCGCGGCCACTCTGGCGCGCCGTGGCGGACTCGGCGTCCTTCCGCAGGACATGCCGCTCCAGGAGCTGGATGCCGCCATCCGCTGGGTGAAGGCGCAGCCGGTCGTCTGGGACACGCCCCTCGTGCTGCCGCCCGATGCGACGGTCGCCGACGCGGCGCGCCT
This sequence comes from Microbacterium sp. AZCO, assembly GCF_039614715.1. GTDB lineage: Bacteria > Actinomycetota > Actinomycetes > Actinomycetales > Microbacteriaceae > Microbacterium. The sequence continues at coordinate 511,938 of NZ_CP154857.1, forward strand.
GCTGCCGCCGACGGAGGGCCACGGCATCGTCGTGGCGGGGTCGCCCGCACACCCCGAAGAAGGACTCCACGTCGATGAGATCCTCGGCGTCGTCCCCGCGACGCGCCTCGGCACCGCCCTCCCGGACGCCCGGCTCGGCGACCTCGCGCGTGCGCGCGTCGCCTCGATCGACGCCGACGACGTCGAGACGCCCCGCCACGCGTTCGACCTGATCGTGGGAGCGGATGCCGAGACCGTATGCGTCCTGCACCACGGGTACCTCGTCGGCACCCTCTCGCGCCGCAGCGCGCTGCGCTCCAACATCTACCGCCCCGCCGTCGACGCGGACGGCCGGCTCATCGTCGCCGCCGCCGTGGGCATCAACGGCGACGTCGGGTCCAAGGCGAAGGCCCTCGTGGCGGCCGGCGTCGACGTGCTCGTCGTCGACACGGCGCACGGCCACCAGGAGGGCATGCTCGCCGCCCTCCGCACGGTGTCAGAGCTCGGGCTCGGCATCCCGATCGCCGCCGGCAACATCGTGAGCGCGGAGGGTGTGCACGATCTCGTGGCGGCCGGAGCCGACATCCTCAAGGTCGGCGTCGGACCCGGCGCGATGTGCACGACGCGCATGATGACGGCCGTCGGCCGGCCGCAGTTCTCGGCCGTCCTCGAGACGGCCGAGGCGGCGCGCATCATGGGCGCGCACGTCTGGGCGGACGGCGGAGTGCGCTACCCGCGCGACGTCGCGCTCGCGCTCGCGGCGGGCGCGGCATCCGTCATGATCGGCTCGTGGTTCGCGGGCACCATCGAGTCGCCCGGCGAGCTGCAGCTCGACGACGCCGGGCGAGCGTACAAGGAGTCGTGGGGCATGGCGTCGACGAAGGCCGTGCACGAGCGGTTCGGCCGTCTCGACCCCTACGAGCTCGCCCGCAAGGAGCTGTTCGCGGAGGGCATCTCGTCGTCGAAGATCTACCTCGACCCCCTGCGCCCCGGCCTCGAGGACCTGCTCGACATGATCACGTCGGGCGTGCGGTCGTCGTTCACGTACGCCGGCGCCGCCACGGTCGCGGAGTTCCACGAGCGTGCCCGCGTGGGCCTGCAGTCGGCCGCCGGGTACGAGGAGGGCAAGGCGCTGCCCGTCAGCTGGTAGACCGGCGACCCCGCTCGGCGTCGCCCGCCGGGTCGTTCGCCGGGTCGTTCGTCGGGTCGTCGTCGTGCTCCTCGCGGATGCGACGACCCTCCTCGATCGATTCCCGCTCCTTCTTCTCGGTCTTCTTGACCTTCTTGTCGTCGCGCAGGGGAAGCTGGATGTTCTCCTCGGCGGCGATGCCGCCCTGCAGCTGACGCCCGCGCTCGAGCTCCGCGTCGAACTCGGCGCCGAAGAGCAGCGCCAGGTTGGCGATGTAGAGCCAGAGCAGGAAGATGACGACGCCCGCGAGCGACCCGTAGGTGCGGTTGTAGTTCGAGAAGTTCGTCACGTAGATGCCGAACGCCACCGTCGCCACGGTGAGCACCAGGATCGCGAGGAGCGCCCCCATGCTGATCCAGCGGAACTTGGGCTGCTTCGCGTTGGGCGTCGCGTAGTAGAGGATCGCGATCATCAGCACGACGATGAACGCGAGCACGGGCCACTTGACGATCTCCCACACGGTGGTCGCGACATCGCCGAGGCCGATCGCATCCCCGACCGCCTGCGCGACGGGACCGGAGACGACCAGGATGATCATCGCGATGACGATGAGGGCGATGCCGATGACGGTCACGAGCAGCTGGGCGGGCTTGAGCTTCCAGAAGGGGCGACCCTCCTCGATCTCGTAGATGCGGTTCATGGCTCGGCTGAAGGCGCCGACGTAGCCGGAGGCGGCCCAGATCGCCAGGACGATGCCGATGATGAGCGCGAACCCCGCCGCGTTCGATCCCGCGATGTCGGTGATCGGACCCTCCAGCGTCTTCGCCGCATCGGGCGCGACGCTCTGGACGATGCCCAGGATCTGGGCCGCCGCGTCCTTCCCCTGCCCGAGCACGCCCAGCACGGAGAAGATCGCGATGAGCGCCGGGAAGAACGACAGCACCGAGTAGTAGGTGAGCGCGGCCGCGATGTCGGTGCACTGGTCGTCGGAGAACTCGCGGATGGTGTTGCGGAAGACGTACTTCCACGAGCGCTTGTCGATGTCCCTGATGCTGTCGGGCTTCGCCGGGTTCTCCGGATCCGGAGCCTCCCCCTCCCGGGCGTTCCGCCGGTCGTCCGTCGCGTTCTTCTGGTCGGTTGCGCTCATCATCTCTCCGAGTGTCGGTCCGCTGGCGAGGGAGAGGTGCCTGACTTCCATGATGCGGGTGGGCGAGGACCGGCCTGAGGGGCTTGACACGCCTCAAGGAGATCCGGAACGGGGGATGGATGCCGCGCCCCGGCATCCATCCCCGGTCAGATCTGGCGAGACGGCCCTGCCGTAGACTGAAGCGCACGATGGACGACCCTCCTAGTTGCAGACAATCGCCCCACCGACCCGCCTCCGCCCTGTCTGGAGGTGATGCCTGATGGAATACGTCATGCTGGGCGTGGGGCTTCTGCTCACCGTGGGAACCGGACTCTTCGTCGCCAGCGAGTTCGCCCTCGTCAACCTGGATCGTGCTGATCTCGAAGCACGCCGCGAGCGCGGCGAATCCCGCCTGTCGCTCACGATCAGCGCGCTGAAGATCACCTCGACGCACCTGTCCAGCGCGCAGCTGGGCATCACCCTGACGACGCTCCTCACCGGTTACACGATGGAGCCGGCGATCTCGAGCCTGCTCGCGCCGGTCTTCGCGGCGTGGGGACTGCCGTCCGGACTCGTGGGGCCGGTGTCGGTCTTCATCGGCATCACGGTCGCCACCGTCCTGTCGATGATCCTCGGCGAGCTCGTGCCCAAGAACTTCGCCCTGGCACTTCCGCGGCAGACGGCGAAGGTCGTCATGCCGTTCCAGGTGGGCTTCACGACGGTCTTCCGTCCCGCCATCGTCGTGCTCAACGGCAGCGCCAACGGCGTGCTCCGCGCCATCGGCGTCGAGCCCAAGGAGGAGCTGTCGGGCGCTCGCACGGCCGAGGAGCTCTCCAGCCTCGTCCGCCGCTCCGCGAGCGCGGGCGTGCTGGAGGAGGACACCGCGACGCTCCTCGACCGCAGCCTCACGTTCGCCCGCCTGACGGCCGCCGACGTGATGACCCCGCGACCGAGCCTGCACGCCCTCCAGGCCGGCGACTCGGCGGAGGAGGCGATCCAGCTCGCCCGCCGCACCGGCCACAGCCGCTTCCCCGTGTACGACGACTCGCTCGACGACATCGTCGGCATCGTGCACCTGAAGGCGGCCGTCGGCGTGCCGCGTGAGCGCCGCGGCGACGTGCCCGTCGCCGCGCTCGCGAGCGAGCCGCTGCGCGTGCCGGAGGCGGTGCACCTGGACGCCCTCGTGTCGGAGCTGCGCGCCCGCGGTTACCAGATGGCGATCGTCGTCGACGAGTACGGCGGCACGGCGGGCGTCGTGACGCTGGAGGATCTCGTCGAGGAGATCGTGGGGGAAGTGCTCGACGAGCACGACCGCCGGCGTGCCGGAATCGTGCGGGGCGACGGCGGCGTCGTCTTCCCCGGTGAGCTCCGACCCGATGAGCTCCTCGACCGCACCGGCATCCGCGTCCCCGAGGGCGAGGTGTACGACACCGTCGGCGGCTACCTCATGAGCGAGCTCGAGCGCATCCCGGTCGTCGGCGACGCCGTCGAGGTCGAGGACGGCACCCTCTTCGTGCAGCGCATGGACGGCCGCCGCGTCGACCGTGTCCGCTTCACGCCGACGCCCCTGCCTGAACCGGCCACCGAGGAAGGGGGCGAGCGATGAGCGATTGGGCGGGACTGGCCTGGCTGTTCGTGCTGCTCGTCGCGAACGCCTTCTTCGTCGGCGCCGAGTTCGCCGTCATCTCCGCGCGGCGCTCGCAGATCGAGCCGCTCGCCGAGAAGGGATCGCGGTCGGCCAAGACGGCGCTCTTCGCGATGGAGCACGCGACGCTCATGCTCGCGACGTCGCAGCTCGGCATCACGATCTGCTCGCTGCTGATCCTGAACGTCTCCGAGCCGGCGATCCACCATCTGCTCGCGGTGCCGCTGGGGCTCACGGGCCTCGGTGAGGCTGCCGTCGACGTCATCGCGTTCGTCGTGGCCCTCGTGGTCGTCTCGTACCTGCACGTCGTGTTCGGCGAGATGGTGCCGAAGAACATGGCGTTCTCGGTGCCGGACCGTGCCGTGCTGATGCTCGCCACGCCGCTGGTGTGGTTCTCGAAGGTGTTCCACCCGGTGATCGTGTCGCTGAACTGGCTCGCCAACAGCGTGCTGCGGCTGTTCCGCGTCGAGCCGAAGGACGAGGCGAGCTCGACCTTCACCCTCGACGAGGTCGCGACGATCGTCAACCAGTCCCGGATCGAGGGCGTGCTCGACGATGCGACCGGCACGGTGGCGGCCGCGGTGGAGTTCACCGACAAGAAGGCGATGGATATCGCGGTGCCCCTCGCCGACCTCGTGACGCTTCCCGACAAGACGACCGCCGACGAGATCGAGCGCGCCGTCGCGAAGCACGGCTACTCGCGCTACGTGATCGTCGACGGCGCCGGCGCGCCGCTCGGGTACGTGCACCTCAAGGACGTCCTCCGGGCGGCGGAGGGACCGGATGCCGAGACCGACGTCGTGCGACCGCTGCCGGCCAAGCGCATCCACCACATGGTGCCCGTGCTCGAGACGACGGACCTCGAGGACGCCCTCGCGCTCATGCGTCGAGCGGGCCGGCACCTGGCGCAGGTGCGCGACACGACCGGTCGCACGACCGCCGTCCTCTTCCTCGAGGACATCATCGAGGAGCTGATCGGCGAGATCCAGGACGCGACGCGCCGCCGCGGGCGCTGACGCTGTCCGGCACGGCGCCCGGAGATCTTCCGGGCGCCGTGGCCGGTTTCAGCGGCGCGGGCGGGCGCGCACGTACTGCGGCGGCCAGTAGCCGATGTCGGCGCCCAGCTCGCTCGCCGCGCGGAGGGCGAAGTGCGGATCGCGCAGCCACTCGCGCGCCGACATGATGGCGTCGGCCTCGCCGCGCTGCAGGATGTCCTCCGCCTGACGCCCGTCGTCGATCAGGCCCACGGCGCTCACCGGCACGCCGGCCGTCCGGCGCACGTGGTCGGCGAGGTGCACCTGGTAGCCGGGGCCCGGCACGATGCGCTGGTGGGCGACGTTGCCGCCGCTGGAGATGTCGAAGAAGTCCACACCCCGCTCCGCGGCCCAGCCCGCCACGGCGGCGGTCTCGTCGACGTTCCAGCCGCCCTCGGCCCAGTCGGTCGCCGAGAAGCGCACGAAGAGCGGCAGGTCGGGAGCGGCATCCCGAACCGCATCGATGATGCGCAGCAGCAGGCGCGCGCGGTTGTGGAGCGAGCCGCCGTACTCGTCGGTGCGGAGGTTCGACAGCGGTGAGAGGAACTGGTGCACGAGATAGCCGTGCGCCGCGTGGATCTCGAGCAGCTGGAAGCCCGCGTCGACAGCGCGGCGGGCAGCCGAGGCGAAGTCCGCGACGACCTCGTCGATGCCGGCCAGGTCGAGGGTGGCCGGCTCCGCGTAGCCCTCGAAGGCGATCGCCGACGGGCCGACTGTCGGCCAGCCGCCCTGGTCGACCGGCACCGAGCCGTGATGCCCCGAGAAGGGCGACCACGTCGACGCCTTGCGTCCGGCGTGCGCCAGCTGCAGCGCGGCCACGGCGCCGCGGGTCGTGATGGCCGCCACGATCGGCGCCCACGCGTCGCGCTGCTCGTCGTTCCAGATGCCCGTGTCCTCCGGCGAGATGCGTCCCTCGGGGGAGACGGCGGTGGCCTCGGCCATGACGATGCCGGCGCCGCCGGACGCGAACTGCGCGAGGTGCGTGTGGTGCCACTCCTGCGGGACCCCCTCGACGGCGCTGTACTGGCACATCGGCGCCACCCAGAGCCGGTTGCGGACCTCGAGTCCGCGGATCGTGAGGGGCGAGAAGAGGAGGGAGGTCATAGGGCGCTCCTGCGCGGATAGGGTGTGGCCATGGTGGGATCGTGGACGGCCTCGGATGTGGCCGGGGTCCTTCGGAGGCCAACGGCCGCCGACGACAAGTATTCCCGGGGCGTGCTCGGCATCCGGACGGGGTCGGCCGAGTATCCGGGCGCGGCGGTGCTCGGCGTGGAGGCCGCGTGGCGCACGGGACTCGGCATGGTGCGCTACGTCGGAGCGGCCCGCGATCTCGTGCTGCAGCGCCGCCCGGAGACGGTGACGCAGGACGGGCGCGTGCAGGCGTGGCTCATCGGGTCGGGAACGGATGCCTCGGCCAGGCGCGGCGACGAGACGCATGCCCTCCGCGGCATCCTGGCCGGCGACGTGCCGGTCGTGGTCGACGCGGGTGCGCTCGATCTCGTCGTCGCGGCGACGGCGCCCGTCCTCGTGACGCCGCACGCGCGCGAGCACGCCCGGCTGCGAGAGGCCCTCGGCCTGCCGGAGGCTCACGACCGCGCGGCCGGGTCCGCCGAGACGGCTGCGACCCTCGGCGGAGCCGTGCTGCTGAAGGGCAGCGAGACGATCGTCGCGACGCCGTCCGGCTGGTCGACGACGGTCGACGCCGGGACGCCCTGGCTCGCGACGGCCGGGACCGGCGATGTGCTGGGCGGCGTCATCGGCGCACTCGTCGCGGGTGCCGCGGCCGGCGGAGAGGTGGATGCCGAGGCCCTCGGCCCGCTCGCCGCCTCCGGCGCGTGGCTGCACGGGCACGCTGCGAGGCTCGCCGCCGCGGCTGCCGGGCACGGCGGTGGGCCCATCACGGCGCTCGACGTCGCCGACGCGCTTCCCCGCGCCGTCGCGGAGGTCCTGGCGCGCGCGTGACAAGGCCGCGGTCCCGCATCCTCCTCCGGCGCGGGGCGCGGGGTGCGGGGTGCAAGGCGCACGGCGCGGGGCGCAAGGCGCGGGGCGCAAGGCGCGGGGGCGCCGAGGGCGTCACCCTAGGATGGGTGGGTGTCGAGGCGGGCGGTGCTGTGGATCGCGTTCGTCATCGTGCACGTGGGAATCGCGGTGCTCGGGTTCCTCCTCCCGAACGAGCCGATGGGCGACGTCTACCGGGTCTATGAGCCGTGGTCGCTGCAGGCGCTCGCGGGGCGCGGTGTCGTCGGCATCACCGAGTCGTGGGTCTACCCCCAGCTCGCTCTCGTGCCGATGCTGCTCGCGCACGCCTTCGAGTGGATCGCGGGCTACGAAGTCGGGTGGGCCATCCTCGTCACGCTGTGCGACGCCCTCGCGTTCGCGATGCTCGTCGGGCGCGGCCGCTCGACCGGACGGTGGGTCGGCGCGTGGTTCTGGCTCGCGTTCATCGCGATGCTGGGTCCCGTCGGCATGTACCGCCTCGACGGCATCACCGTGCCGCTCGCGCTCGCGGGGTCGCTGTGGCTCGTCGGCCGTCCGTGGCTCGGTTCGGCGCTTCTCGCCGTCGCCGTGTGGATCAAGGTGTGGCCCGCCGCGATCCTCGCGGCTGCCGTCATCGCTGTGCGCCGGCGGCTCGCGGTGCTCGGCGGTGCTCTGGCCGTCTCGGCCGGTGTCGTGGTCGTCGTGCTCGCGGCGGGCGGCGGGGCGAACCTCTTCGGGTTCGTGGGCGACCAGACCGACCGCGGCCTGCAGCTCGAGGCGCCGATCAGCTCGTTCTACCTCTGGCAGGCCGTCGGGGGCGTGCAGGGCTCCTTCATCTATTACGACCAGGACCTCCTCACCTTCCAGGTGACGGGGCCCGGTGTCGACACGCTCATCGCGATCATGACGCCGCTGCTGGTGATCGCGGTCGGTTCGGTCGCCGCCATGGGCGTCTACAAGGCGTGGCGCGGGGCGAGCTTCGCGGCGCTGTTCCCGGCGCTCTCGCTGGGGCTCGTGCTCGCCTTCATCGTCTTCAACAAGGTCGGCTCGCCGCAGTACATGACGTGGATCGCCGCGCCCCTGACGGTTGGGCTCGTCATCGACCGGCATCGCTGGTGGAGGCCCGCGACGCTCGGCCTCGTCATCGCCGTCTTCACCCTCGGGGTGTATCCCCTCGCGTACTACTCCCTGCTGCTCGCGTGGCCGTTCCCCGCGACCCTGCTCACGATCCGCAACGCGCTGCTCGTCATGCTGTTCGCGTGGATGGTCTCGCGGCTCGTGCGCGTCCAGATCCATCCGCACGTGCACGCCGCGCGTCGCGCCCACGCCCTCGCCTGATCCCTGGGAGGAATCATGCTCGTCGCCTTCTCCGTCGCCCCGAGCGGCACCGGCCGTGCCGACGGCTCCGTGCACGACGCCGTCGCGGCGGCCGTGCGGGTCGTCCGTGAGAGCGGGCTCCCGTCGCGCACCACCTCGATGTTCACCGAGATCGAGGGGGAGTGGGACGAGGTCTTCGACGTCGTGAAGCGTGCGACCGAGGCGGTCCAGCCCTACGGCTCGCGCGTCTCGCTCGTGCTCAAGGCCGACATCCGGCCCGGCTTCACGGGCGAGCTCGACGCGAAGATCGATCGCCTCGAGGACGCCCTCGCCGAGCAGGGGTCCTCGCTCGAGGAGGGCTGAGCCGCCTGTCGACCGCGGGGCCGGCATCCACTCGACGGATTTCTCGAATCGATTCGACAGGATGCCTGGGTCGCCGGTAGCATGACCGGGTGACCTCCTCGACTCTCTCGAGGGGTGCGGCGACGTGGGCGCTCCTCTCTCTCGCCGTCGGCAGCTTCGGAATCGGCATGACCGAGTTCGTCGTGATGGGCCTCCTCCCGAACATCGCGCAGGACCTCCTTCCGGTGCAGTGGGCGGCGAACCAGGAAGACGCCATCGCGCAGGCCGGCTGGCTCATCTCGCTGTACGCGCTGGGCGTCGTCGTCGGCGCCCCGACCATCGCGGGCGCCGTGGCGAAGTACCCGCGGCACAAGGTCATGATCGCCCTCGCGCTCGCCCTCACGGTGTTCAACGCCCTGACCTTCCTGCTGCCGAGCTTCGGCCTGGTGGCGGCATCCCGGTTCCTCGCGGGCCTTCCGCACGGCGCGTACTTCGGTATCGGCGCGCTCGTCGCGGCCGACGTGCTCGGACCGGGCAAGCGCGCCAAGGGCGTCGCGTTCGTGCTGACCGGCCTCACGATCGCCAATGTCGTGGGTGTGCCGCTCGGCACGTACCTCGGCCAGCAGGTCGGCTGGCGTGCGGCGTTCATCGTCGTCGCGGCGATCTTCGCGCTCGCGACGGTGTGCATCGCCTTCTTCGTGCCGGAGCACGAGGGCGACAAGGCGCGCACGTTCCGCGCCGAGCTGCGGGTCTTCACGATCGGGCAGGTGTGGCTCACGCTCGCCGTCGGCGCGATCGGGTTCGGCGGATTCTTCGCCGTCTACAGCTACGTCGCACCGATGGTCACGGAGGTTGCCGGGTCGCCCGCGTGGACCGTCCCGATCGTGCTCGTCGTGATGGGCATCGGCATGACGGTCGGCAACCTCGTCGGTGGTGTCGTGGCCGACCGCAACCTCAAGCGCACGATGCTCGGCGGATTCGTCGCGCTCGCCGCCGTGCAGTCGGCCCTCGCGCTGTCGGCGCAGGGCATCTGGGCGCTCGCGGTGTTCATCTTCGCGACGGGCTTCATCTCGTCGTGCCTGAGCCCCGCCATCCAGACCCGCCTGATGGATGTCGCGGAGGACAACCAGTCCATCGCCGCCGCCCTCAACCACTCGGCCCTCAACATGGGCAACAGCCTCGGCGCGTTCCTGGGCGGCACGGTCATCGCCCTCGGCTGGGGATTCGTCGCTCCCGCCTGGGTCGGCGTCGCTCTCGCCGCGGCGGGCTTCGTGCTCGCGGTCGTGAGCTTCTCGGTCGCCCGGCGGCGCGAGCCCGTGCTGGCCTGAGCCTGGCGTCGTCCGCTCCTCTCGCCGGTTCCTCCGCTCCGCTGAGCCCGGTTCCTCCGCTCCTCTGAGCGGGGGGAGGAGATTCGACCGAGGGATGCCGGGAGTGCGGCATCCGTCCTCCCCTCCTCGGATGTCCGCTCCTCAACCGGAGCGGCGGACGAGCAGAGGACAGGGATGCCGCGCCCGGCCGAGGCAGGGCCTCGACCCGCGGCGGTCCGGGCTTCGCGGGTTCGGGATGCCGCAAACCCGATGGTCCGGCATCGGCGCACCGCGTCGCGACGTAGGCTGAGCGGGTGTCAGAGCGGACCTCTTCGGCCGAGCGCGCGCTGCGCGCCCTCGCGGACGCCGCGGGCGAGGCCCGGCGGCGCACTCCGGACGATCTCGCCGACCCCGATGTGCCGGTCGCCGCGACCGTCCTGCTGCTGCGCGACGGCGAGCGCGGTCCCGAGGTGCTGATGATCGAGCGGCCCGACCGCGGCTCATTCGCGGGGGCGTGGGTGTTCCCCGGCGGCAAGCTCGACGACGCCGATGGGCCCGCGGATGCCGAGGAGGATGCTGCGCGTCGCGCGGGCGCGCGCGAGACGTGGGAGGAGACCGGGCTGGTCATCGATCCCGGGGACCTGCTCGCCGTGTCGTGCTGGGACCCGCCGCCGGGCCTGCCGCTGCGGATCCGCACGTGGTTCTTCGCGGTGCGGGCGGGCGAGGGCGAGCTCGTCCTCTCACCCGGCGAGGCGGTCGCGGCGGACTGGGTCGAGCCCGGCGCCCTGCTCGAGCGCCACGCCCGCGGCGAGGTCACGCTCTACCCGCCGACGTGGGTGACGCTGCACACCCTCGCCGGACAGCGCGACGTCGACACGCTCCTCGGCGCGCTGCGCCTCGCGGGGTTCCGCCGGTTCGAGACGATCGCGCGGCGCGCGGAGTCGGGCACGATGCTCCTCTGGCAGGACGACGGCGAGTACGGCGGCGAGGACGAGGGCGCGGCATCCCGTCACCGTCTCGAGGTGGGCGCGCTGCCCTGGGTCTACACGCGTCGCGACTGACTACGCGTCGAGCAGGCGGCGGAGGTGCGTGCCGACGGCGTGCGTCTCGATGAGGAAGCCGTCGTGGCCGAAGTCGCTCGTGAGCACGACGGCTCGGTCTCCGTCGAGCGCGTTCGGGATGCCGCGGGCGATGCGGTGCTGCCCGTCGATGGGGAAGAGGCGGTCGCTGTCGATGCCGAGCACGAGCGCCGTCGCCGTCACGCGGGCGAGGGCATCCTCGACGCCGCCGCGGTCGCGTCCGACGTCGTGCGAGTTCATCGCCTCGACGAGCGTGATGTACGTGTTCGCATCGAAGCGGCGTGTGAAGCGATTGCCGTGGAAGTCGAGGTACGACTCCACCGCGAAGCGCCCGCCGTGCCCGAGCGGCGATACACCCGACTGCCACGAGCGCTGGAAGCGCTGGTTGAGTTCGGTGGGGCTGCGGTAGTTGAGCAGAGCCATGCGCCGCGCGAGGGCGAGCCCGCGGTGCGGGCCGTCGCCGGCATCCGCGTCGTAGTACTCGCCGTTCTGGAAGCGCGGGTCGATCGAGATCGCCTCGAGCTGCACAGAGTTGAGCGCGATCTGGTCGGCGGTGTTGACCGGCGGCGCCGACAGGACGCCGAGGCGCGCGACGCGCTCGGGGTACGAGATTGCCCACTCGAGCGCGTGCATGCCGCCCATCGATCCGCCGACGACGGCGGCCCAGCGGTCGATGCCGAGGGCGTCGGCGAGCCGCACCTGCGCGTTCACCTGGTCGCGCGTCGTGAGGTACGGGAAGCGCGAGGCCCACTCGTAGCCGTCCGGCGCGATGCTTGCGGGACCGGTCGACCCCTGGCATCCACCCAGCATGTTCGGCGCGATGACGAACCACTCATCGGTGTCGATCGGAGCGCCCGGTCCGACGATGTCGCCCCACCAGCCGGCGGTGGGATGCCCCGGCCCCGCGGGTCCGCGCACGTGGCTGTCGCCCGTGAGGGCGTGCAGCACGAGCACGGCGTTGTCGCGGGCCGCGTTGAGCTCGCCCCACGTCTCGTAGGCGAGGCGGTACCCGGGGAGCTCGCGGCCGCCCTCGGTGCGGAAGGCGCCGAAGGCCGCGAAGTGCCGGTCGCCGACGGGGTCGCCGTCGCGCCAGGCCCCCGTCGCGGGCGGACGCCCGAGCAGGAGCCGGGCATCGGCCTCCGTCACGGGCGCCGAGGGCACCGTGTCTTCGGAGGTCTGCCAGTCCATCGGTCCATTGTCCTCGGTCGTCGTCCGCGGGGGCGTCGTGTTACGGACCGGGCCGCCCGCGGGTCATGCCCGTGTGGCATCATTCCCGCATGTCCAGCGCCGAGCCATTCATGCCCGCCCACGAGCCGCCCGCGCCGAGGCCCGACACCGATCGCGACATCGACCAGGACGTGGACGTCTTCCTCGACGATGCCGGCAAAGCTGCGCCGGACGGTGACGCCGTGCATCCGGACAGTCCGCCGCCGCCCTTCCGTCGCCCCGTGGCGGGCGCGCACCTCACGCCCGCCGAGCTCGCCGCGGAGCTCGGCGAGGGTGCCGGCGACAGCTGATCGACCCCGAAGAACGGCGGATGGCCCGGACCACGCGGGTCCGGGGCATCCATCGTCAGATCGGCGGACAGCCGATCACGGTGCGGTTCAGGCGCGGGCGGCCTCCGACACGCGGCGCGCGGCGGCGAGGGCCTGCTCGAGGTCGGCCTTGAGGTCGTCGATGTTCTCCAGACCGACCGAGAGGCGCACGAGGCCCGGCGTGACGCCGCTCGTGAGCTGCTGCTCGGGGGTCAGCTGCGAGTGCGTCGTCGACGCCGGGTGGATGACGAGCGAGCGCACGTCGCCGATGTTGGCGAGGTGGCTGAAGAGCTTCAGGCTGTTGACGAACTCACGCCCGGAGTCCACGCCGCCCTTGAGCTCGAACGACAGGACGGCGCCGACGCCCTTCGGGGCGTAGTGGTTGGCGGCCGCGTACCACGGCGACGTCGGGAGGCCGGAGTAGTTGACCGACGCGACGTCGGGGTGGTTCTCGAGCCACTCGGCGATCTCCTGCGCGTTCTGCACGTGGCGCTCGACGCGGAGCGAGAGCGTCTCGATGCCCTGGATGAGCAGCCACGCGCTCTGCGGCGCGATCGCGGCGCCGAGGTCGCGGAGCAGCTGAACGCGCGCCTTGATGATGTAGGCAAGCCCGTCGCCGACGGCCGCCGTGTACGAGGCGCCGTGGTACGAGGGGTCCGGAACGGTGAGCCCGGGGAACTTGTCGACGTTCTTCGACCACTCGAAGGTGCCGCCGTCCACGATGACGCCGCCGATCGTGGTGCCGTGGCCGCCGAGGAACTTCGTCGCCGAGTGGATGACGATGTCTGCGCCGTGCTCGAAGGGCTTGATGAGGTACGGCGTCGCGATCGTGTTGTCGACGATGAGCGGCACGCCGCTCTGGTGCGCGACGTCGGCGACCGTGCGGATGTCGAGCACGTTGATCTTCGGGTTGCCGATCGTCTCGGCGAAGAAGAGCTTCGTGTTCGGGCGCACGGCGGCGCGCCACTCCTCGGGGTCGTCCTGGTTCTCGACGAACGTCGTCTCGATGCCCAGCTTCGCGAGGGTGTACTTGAAGAGGTTGTAGGTGCCGCCGTAGATCGACGACGACGAGACGATGTGGTCGCCGGCCTGCGCGATGTTGAGCACCGCGAAGGTCTCGGCCGCCTGGCCGCTCGCGACGAGGAGGGCGCCGGTGCCTCCCTCGAGCGCGGCGAGGCGTTCCTCCACGACGGCCTGCGTCGGGTTCTGGATGCGCGTGTAGATGTTGCCGAACTCGGCGAGCGCGAAGAGGTTCGCCGCATGGTCGGCGTTGTCGAAGACGTACGAGGTCGTCTGATAGATCGGGGTGGCGCGGGCCTTCGTGACCGGATCGGGCTGGGCGCCGGAGTGGATCTGCTTGGTCTCGAAACGCCAGTTCTCGGCTGCGGACATGACTGCTCCTGCGGGTAGAGGGGGCTGCGGCGGGCACCGCGGCCTCGTCCGAGAGTAGGTCGGGGCATCCTGGCGGACAACGGCCGGGAAATGTTACGTAACCCGGGAGGCCTTCGAGCGGCTCGCCGCGACGGCGCGCGCGACTAGCGTGGATGCCATGACACGACGTGCACTGGTGACGGGAGCGAGCTCGGGGATCGGCGAGGCGACGGCGCGGGCGCTGCGCGCCTCGGGATGGGATGTCGTCGCCGTCGCGCGGCGCGCCGACCGGCTCGAGGCGCTGGAGTCCGAGACGGGTGCTGTCGCATTCGCGGCCGACCTGACGAGCACCGCCGACATCGAGGCGCTGACCGCCTGGCTCGAGGAGACCGGACCCCTCCACGCCTTCGTGCAGGTCGCGGGCGGCGCGCGCGGCACGGACCGCGTCGAGGACGGCGACCTCGAGGACTGGCAGTGGATGTTCGACGTCAACGTGCTGAGCTCGCAGCGTCTCGTCGCGGCGCTCCTGCCGCTGCTGCGCCGTGCGGCCACGGGCGGCGGACACGCCGACACGGTGTTCGTCACCTCGACGGCCGCCCAGACGGCGTACCCGGGCGGCGCCGGCTACAACGCGGCGAAGGCCGCGCAGTCGATGCTCGTGCACGCGCTGCGCCTCGAGCTCAACGGCGAGCCGATCCGCGTCGTCGAGGTCGCGCCGGGAATGGTCTACACGGAGGAGTTCACCCTCAACCGACTGCGCGGCGATCGCAACGCCGCGGAGAAGGTCTACCAGGACGTCGAGGCTCCCCTCACGGCGGGCGACGTCGCCGACGTCATCGCCTACGCCCTCAACGCGCCCGGTCACGTCAACCTCGACCTCATCACGATGCGCCCGGTCGCGCAGTCCGCACAGCACCTGCTCGCGCGCGGTCCGCTGCGTCCGCGGAGCGCAGAGTGAGCCTGAAAGGCACCGTCGTCACGTATCCGGCGGGAGCGACGTCGTCCTCCGGCACGGTCGTCCAGGTGATGGATGCCGGTGGCGGGCGGTCCGCCGTCGTGCTCGACACGACCGCCTTCCACCCCGTCGACACGGCGTGGCCCGATCAGCCGGCCGACCGCGGAGTGCTGCGCGCCGGCGCGACCTCCGTCGAGGTCGTCGACGCCGTCGTGGCCGCCACCCAGGGCGACGGGCTGCTCCTCGGGCCCGACGTCCCGGTCCGCACGGGCACGGAGGGATGGACCTTCGTTGTCGCGCACCTCGTCGACGGCACGCCGTTCGCCGTCGGCGACGAGGTGAGCGTGGAAGTGGATGCCGAGCACCGCGCCGCGCTGTCCGCGGGGCACACGGCCTGCCATCTCGCCTCACTGGCACTCGACGCGGCGCTCGCGGACGCCTGGAGCAAGCCGGTCCCCACCGACGCGCTCGGTGCGCCCGCGTTCGACTCGCTCGCCATCCAGTCCTCGCGCATCGTGCCCGACGGGTCGCGTGACGTCTACCGCATCGGCAAGTCCCTGCGTCGCAAGGGCTTCGACCCTGGCGCGCTCGACGATCCCGCCGCCGTGGCCGCCCGCGCCGACGCGCTTCTCGCGGAGTGGATCGCGACGGAGGCGCCCGTGCGCGTCGAGGCGCCGGGCGAGACCCTCGCGGCGCGCCGGTCGTGGGTCTGCGCGCTCCCGGGCGCCGAGGCGCGCATCCCGTGCGGAGGCACGCACGTCTCGTCGCTCCGCGAGCTCCGGTCGGCGACGGTCGCGCTCGCGGTCGAATCCGTCGAGGGCGGGCTCGAGCTCGTCATGACGACGACCGCCGTCCGCGCCTAGCCTTCGCACCCGGCCCCCGAGCTTCCGGTCCCCGAGCGCCGTTCCGGTCCCCGAGCTTGTCGAGGGGTCGACTGCAGGCGCGGCCTTCTGGTCGGTTCGGGCTTCGACGCTTCGACAAGCTCAGCGAGCGATTGGGCGTCGGGCTCAGACGATCTGCGACTCGGCCGCCGCTTCCGCGCCTTCGGCGTCGGCGAACGCGACCTTCGGCACGAAGAACAGCAGCACGGCGGCGAGGAACCCGCCGCCTGCGCAGATCGCCCACACCGCCATGTAGCCGCCGAGCGACGCCGCGGTCTGGCTCGCGACCGCCCCGGCGCCTGCCGCGAGGACGACGCCGAAGACGGCCGACGCGAAGGTGCCGCCGATCGTCTTCGTCGTGTTGGTGAGCGCGGACGCGATGCCCGTCTGCCCGCGCGGCGCGGCCGCCGCCGCGGCGGCGGGGAGCGCGGCGACGAGCGCGCCAGACCCGATGCCGGCGATGGAGAGGTTGAGGAGCACCTGCCACAGCTCGAGGTGGAACGGCAGGAAGAGCGTGTAGCCGATGCCGACGAGGGCGCTCGCGACGATCAGGATCACCCGGGGAATCGCCCGCCGCGAGGTCACCGCGAAGATCACCGCGCCGACGATGAGCGACACGAGGTAGACGCCGATGACGTTCGATCGGGACGTGGCATCCAATCCCAATCCGTATCCGAGCGACGAGTCGGTGCCCGCGTAGGTCGAAAGGGGTCCCTGCGCACCGAGCAGGCTGATCCCGACGAGGAACGCCGTCGCCTGCACGGGCCACATCTCCGGCCGACGGAGGACCCGGATGTCGATCGCCGGGTCGTCCTGGCGCAGCTCGTAGCGCACGAACCACCAGAACACCGCGACGCCCGCGAGGAGGAGTCCGACTACCCACCACCACGCGGATGCCCCGAGGCCGAGCTCGCCGATCATGCGCATGTACACGAGCGCGCCGGTCACGAGGAGGAGCCCCCACGCGAGGATGACGAAGCCGCCCGTGTCGAGCCTTCGGCCGGGGAGCGGCTCGGACTCCGGCACACCCAGCCAGATGACCAGGGCGATGAGCGTCACCGCGATCGCCGGCACCATCAGGGTGACAGTGAGGTCGCCGCCCGTCGCGGCGAAGATCCGCCCGGCGGCGAGGGCGCCGACGATGGCGCCGGCCTCGAGCCCGACGACGAGCAGGCCGGCCGCGCGTCGCGTCGTCGACACTCCGTGGTTCTGCCTGCGGCCGCGCTCGAAGATGAGCGCGATCTCGAGCGGCAGCCAGACGACGTAGAAGCCCTGCAGCGCCCACGCGATGAGGAACGTCCAGAACGTACCCGCGAAGACGAGCCACCACGATGCGCCCGCCGTGAGGATCGCCGCGATCAGGAGGATCTTCTTGTGCCCGTACATGTCGCCGAGCTTGGCGAGCACCGGGAGCACGAGCGCCGACAGCAGCAGCTGCGCCGCCTCGAACCAATTGACGTCGGAATCGTGGATGCCGAGCTGCCGCACGATGTCGCTGAAGAGCGGCACGTAGTAGCCCTGCAGGATGCCGCTCGTCAGCTCGACGAGGATGAACCATCCGATCAGGCCGGCGGTGATGCCGAGGGCCGAGCCGCGCAGGCGCTCGGTGGGCGACGTTGACACGAGGGGGAGGATATCCCACGGCCTAGTCTGGACAGCGTGACGGATGCACTCGCTGAGCGTGAACGACTGACCTGGGACGGCTTCGGCGAGGCATCCCGCGATCTGGCGCGAGCGATCCTCGCCGACGGGTTCGAACCCGAGGTCGTCGTCGCGATCGCGCGGGGCGGTCTGCTTCCCGCCGGCGCCATCGCGTACGGCCTCGGCACGAAGAACTGCGGCGCGATCAACGTCGAGTTCTACACCGGCATCGGCACGGTGCTCGACGCGCCCGAAGTGCTCCCGCCCGAGCTCGATATGAGCTACCTCGACGGACGCCGCGTGCTGCTCGTCGACGACGTCGCCGACAGCGGCCGCACGCTCGACCTCGCCGTGCGACTGCTCTCCGACCAGGGCGCCGACGTGCGCTCCGCCGTCATCTACACCAAGCCGACGACGATCATCGAGCCCGACTACTCGTGGAAGGCGACCGGGCTCTGGATCGACTTCCCGTGGTCGTTCAAGGGTTCGGTCGCGCAGGAGGACGCGAACGCCGCCGAGCGGTCGGCCTGACCGGTGGCGCTGACGCTGCCCGAGCTCTCCGCGGCGGGCCTCATCGACGAGGGCTGGGCGACGGCCCTCGCGCCCGTCGCCCCCGACATCGCGGCGCTGGGCGACCGACTGCGCGCCGAGGTCGCTGCCGGCCGCCACTACCTCCCCGCCGGCGACCGCGTGCTGCGCGCGTTCCAGCGTCCCCTCGCAGACGTGCGGGTGCTCATCGTCGGGCAGGACCCGTACCCCACGCCCGGACACCCGATCGGGCTGTCGTTCGCGGTCGATCGCGCCGTGCGCCCGCTGCCGCGCAGCCTCTCGAACATCTACCGCGAGCTCGACGCCGACCTCGGCATCCCGCCCGCCGCCCACGGCGACCTGTCGGGCTGGAGCGATCAGGGCGTCATGCTGCTCAACCGGGTGCTGACGGTCGCGCCCGGCGCACCGGCCTCGCACCGCGGGTGGGGCTGGGAGAAGGTGACCGAGCATGCGATCCGGACGCTCGTCGCCCGCGACGAGCCGCTCGTCGCGATCCTGTGGGGGAGGGATGCCGCGAACCTGCGCCCGCTGCTCGGCGCGGTGCCGATCGTGGAGTCGCCGCATCCGTCGCCGCTGTCCGCGAGTCGCGGGTTCTTCGGCTCGCGCCCCTTCTCCCGAGCCAACGCCCTCCTCGAGCAGCAGGGCGCGAGGCCGGTCGACTGGGCCCTGCCCGCGTAGGCTGGTCGGCATGCTCGAGGAGGAATACGAGAAGGCCCGCCGGCGGCTCCCGCAGCACCTTCAGAGGCCGCCCGAGCCGGAGCGCCCCTTCTCCTTCACGATCCGTCCCGTCGAGGATCGCGACATCCCCGACATCCGCGAGATCTACAACTACTACGTGACCAACTCGGTCGTGACGTTCGACGAGAAGAAGTGGTCGATCGCGCAGTGGCGCTCCAAGCTCGAGCACCTGCGCAAGCTCAAGATGCCGTTCATCGTCGCCGAGGCGCCGACGGGCCAGATCCTCGGCTACGCCCTCGTGCAGCCGCTCTCGACGAAGAGCGCCTACCGCTTCTCGGTCGAGAACTCGATCTACCTCGGCCAGGCCGCGACGGGCAAAGGTCTCGGGCGCGCGCTGCTGGAGGCCCTCATCCGGGCGTCCGAAGAGGCCGGGATCCGCGAGATGGTCGCGGTGATCAGCGACAAGGGGGCCGAGGCATCCATCGCCCTCCACGAGAAGCTGGGCTTCGTCGAGGTCGGCCGCATGGGCCGGGTCGGTTTCAAGTTCGGCCGCTGGCTCGGCACGATCTACCTGCAGAAGAGCCTCAAGCCGGTGAAGAAGAAGGGCATCTTCGCGCGCTGACGGCTACGGCGCCTTCGCTCCGTCGTTCCAGTCGCGCACGGCGTCGACGAGCTCGCGCCAGGGTCCGGTGACGGCGCTGTCGGCGAGCTCGGCCTCACGGTCGTCCTCATCCCCGCACTGCGCGCGGATGTTCCACTGGAAGCGGTCGGCTCCGCGCATGTCGCGCTCGGCCGGGTCGTCCCACGGACAGCGTGAGATGAGAGAGATCCAGACGGATGCCTCGTCCTCGCGCGGTTCGGCCCTCCACTGCTTCGTGAGTCCCGCGAATCCGCCGGTGCGCGTCACGGCGACGACGAGCGTCGGCGACGGCTCGGTGGAGCGTTCAGGACTTCGGGTCTCTTTCATCGTCGATGACGCCGACGCCCTTCCAAGCGGCCCGGACGGCGGCGACCTCCTCCGACTTCACACCGTACTCCGCTTCTGCCGTCGCGATCGTGGCCGCCGCGAACTCGGCGAAGTCGGTCGTCGGGGAGAGGGTGCCGGACGTCACCGTCTTGTACCAGATGAGCCCCGCTCGCTCCCAGGCGCGGCCCCCGAGCTCGGTCGCCGCGAGCGCGAAGGCGCGGTTCGGGATGCCGGAGTTGATGTGCACACCGCCGTTGTCGCCCGTCGTCACGACGTAGTCGCGCATGTGCGCGGGCTGCGGGTCTTTTCCGAGCACGTCGTCGTCGTACGCCGTGCCGGGGTGGAGCATCGAACGCAGGGCCTTGCCCTGCACCGACGGGGTGAAGATGCCCTCGCCGATCAGCCAGCTCGCCTGATCGGCGGTCTGACCCAGCTGGTGCTGCTCGGTGAGCGCGCCGAAGACGTCGGAGATGGACTCGTTGAGCGCGCCCGACTGCCCCTGGTACTCCAGGCCGCCCGACACCTCGGTCACGCCGTGCGTCAGCTCGTGCGCGATGACGGTGAGGGAGTTCGTGAAGCCCGTGAAGATGTCGCCGTCACCGTCTCCGAACACCATGCGCTCGCCGTTCCAGAACGCGTTGTCGTACTTCTCGCCGTAGTGCACGGTCGCCAGGAGCTGCCCTCCTGCGTCGTCGATGCCGTTGCGGCCGTAGGCGTCCCAGTAGAAGTCGAACGTCGCGCCGAGGCCGTCGAACGCCTCGTCGGCCGCCTCATCGCCCGTCGGCGGGTCGTCCTCGCCGCGCACCTTGACGCCCGGGAGGGTCTCGGCGCCGTGCGCGTCGGAGATCGTGCGGTCGGGGGCGGGGCCCGTCTCGGCGATGAGGCTCCCCGCCTCGTCGATCGACAGGCGCAGCCGCGAGCGCGTGGGACGGTAGTCGCGATCGGCCGCCAGGGTCGCCCGGGCCGCCTCGGCGGCACCCGCGAGATGCGGCTCCGTCGTCGCGGCGATGCGGGCCAGGAGATACGGGGGGACGATCGCGTGCCTCATCCTCCGAGGCTATCGGCGCCCCACGACATCCCGGCGGCGCGGTCCGCGCGTCGGAGATTCGCGCGTACCTCGGACTTCTGCCGTCGAATCCACCGACGTTCGCCGGATTCTCCGAGGTTCGTCCCGCCCGTCGCGGGGGTCCGGTTCAGGATGCGGCGGCGCCGGGGTCGATGACGGGGATCGAGGCGAGCAGGCGCCGCGTGTACGCCGCCTGGGGCTGCAGCAGCACCTTCTCCGTCGGGCCCTCCTCGACGACGCGGCCGTCCTTCATCACGACGACCTGGTCGCAGAGGTTCTGGACGACGCCGATGTCGTGCGACACGAGGAGGAGCGTGAGGCCGTCCCGGTGGCGGAGCTCGGCGAGCACGTCGAGGATCTGGGCGCGCACCGTCACGTCGAGCGCCGACATCGGCTCGTCGCCGACGAGCAGGCGCGGGCGGTGCACGATCGCCCGGGCGATGGCGATGCGCTGCCGCTGACCGCCGGAGAACTCGTGCGGGTAGCGGTCGGCCATGTCGGCCTCGAGGCCGACGTCGACGAGCACCTCGCGGACGCGCTCGCGCCGCCCGGCGCTGCCGGGCTCCCCGTCGCCGCCGAGGCCGAGAGCCCACAGCGGCTCGCCGACGATCCGTCCCACGCTCATGCGCGGGTCGAGCGAGGCGTAGGGGTCCTGGAACACCATGCCCGTGTCGCGGCGCAGCCAGTGCAGCGCGCGGGCGCCGGCAGCGGCATCCACTTCTCTGCCGTCGAATTCGATCGTGCCGGCGGTGGGCGTGTCGAGTGCGAGGAGGAGGCGCACGAGCGTCGACTTGCCCGAGCCGGACTCGCCGATGATGCCGACCGACGAGCCCGCGCGCACGTCGAGGTCTGCGTCCTCGAGCGCCGTGGAGGTCGTGGCGCGCTCGAAGAGCGTCTCCTTCGGCACCGGGTACCGGCGGGTGAGGCCCCGCGCCCGCAGCAGGATGCGCTCGTCGGTCATGAGACGCCTCCCGGCCGCCAGAGGGTCGCCGTCGCGTCGCGCAGGAGGCCTTGCGTGACGGGGGATGCCGGGGCGGAGAGCAGCGCCGCGATGGGCCCCTCCTCGACGATGCGGCCTTCATCGAGCACGATCCCGTGCGTCGCGATGCGCGACAGCACCGCCAGGTCGTGCGTGATGAAGACGAGCGACATCCCGTCGTGCTCGACGAGCTCGACGAGGAGGTCGAGGATCTCGGCCTGGATCGTGACGTCGAGCGCCGTCGTCGGCTCGTCGGCGATGAGCAGGCGCGGACGGCACGCGAGCGCCGTCGCGATCGCGACGCGCTGACGCTGTCCGCCGGAGAGCTGATGCGGGTAGCGGGCCACGATCCGCTCGGGGTCGGGGAGGGCGACGCGCCGGGCTTCCTCGACGGCGCGCGCCTTCGCCTCGGCCCGGCTGACGCGCTGATGGATGCGGACCGATTCGGCGATCTGGCGGCCGACGGTGCGGATCGGGTTGAGCGCGGTGCGCGGCTCCTGGAACACGATGCCGATGTCGTCGCCGCGGAGCTGCGCGAGCTCGCGATCCGGCAGGCCGAGGAGCTCGCGCCCGTTCCAGCGGATGGAGCCGCCCGCGACGGCGCCGTCGGGGAGGAGACCGAGGATCGCGAGGGCCGTGAGCGACTTGCCCGAGCCCGACTCGCCGATGAGACCCACGCGCGACCCGTCGGGCACCTCGAACGAGACGCCGTCGACGACGCGGCGGCCGGAGATGTCGATCGTGAGGTCCTGCACGGCGAGAGTCACGACACGACCTCCGGCACGTGCGTGCGCGCGGTGCGGGCCGAGCCCCCGCGGCGGGTGAGCGTGGGGTCGGTCGCCTCGCGCAGGCCGTCGCCGAGCAGGTTCAGCCCCAGCACGGTGAACGTGATGGCGAGGCCCGGCCACACGACCGAGAGCGGGTGCACCGTGATGAACTGCTGCAGCTGCGCGAGGAGGAGACCCCACGAGGGCTCCGTCACGGGCGCCCCGAAGCCGAGGTACGACAGGCCCGCTTCAGCCAGAACGGCGACGGCCATGCCCCACGACAGCTGCACGATGAAGACCGGTGCGACGTTGGGGAGGAGGTGCCGCACCAGGTTCTGCGACGGGGTGAGCCCCGCCATCCGTCCCGCCAGGACGAAGTCGCTGTGCAGCACCCGCCGCAGCTCGGGCCGGGTCACCCGGGCGATGTTGACGCCGAACCCGATGCCGACCGCCCAGATGACGACCCACAGCGACCCGCCCCACACCGCCGCGATCATCATCGCGATGATCAGCACGGGGAACGCGATGAGGATGTCGACGAACACGGCGACCGATTCGCGCAGCCACCGCGTCGTGAGCGCGCCGAGCGCGGCGAGCCCGATGCCGATGATCGTCGCGACGATTCCGGCGCCCACGGCGACGATCACGGTCGTGCGCGCGCCGGCCATGAGGAGGCTCAGGATGTCGCGACCGGTCGCGTCGGTGCCGAGCAGGTGCGGCCAGCCGGGAGGGGCCCACCGGTTGCGGATGTCGACCTGCTGAGGGTCGAACGGCGTCCAGAACGAGGCGACGACGGCCGTCAGGAGCACGACCGCCACGACGATGAGACCGAACCGGCCGGTCGACAGCGCCCACAGCCGGCCGAGCCACGCCCATCGCGAGGGGCGCCGGGAGGAGGCGGCCGAGGCATCCGCCTCCGCCGCGGTCGAGGCATCCGCTCCGGCCGCGGTCGAGGCATCCGCCCCCGCCGCGGTCGAGGCAGCCGCCCTCGCCGCGGCCGTCGCGCTGTCCGCGCGCGCCCCGGCGGCAGACGCATCAACCTCCGCCGCGGTGCGGGCCGCAGCATCCGCCTTCCTCGAGGCGCGGGTCTCGGGAGCCGGGTCGCTCATGCCGCCTCCCGCTGCCGGGGGTCGAGGGCGCGGTGCGCGAGGTCGACGACGAAGCCGACGATGAGCACGAAGCCCGTCAGAACGAGGAGCTCGCCCTGCACCTTCGGCAGGTCCCGCGCGCTCACGTCGGCGACGAGCATGCGGCCGATGCCGGGCAGGGTGAAGAGCTGCTCGATGACGACGGCGCCGACGATGATCCCCGCCACCTGGAGGCCGAGCACCGTGATGACCGAGAGGCCCACGTTGGGAAGCCCGTGCCGGACGAGGGCGGCGTTGCGGGTCAGGCCCTTCGCGGCGGCCGTGCGCACGTAGTCCTGCCCGACCGCCTGCAGGGTGGCACTGCGCACGAACCGCAGCAGCATGGCCCCCTCGACGATGCCGATCGTGAGCGCGGGGAGCACGAGCGAGCGGATCGCCGCGGCCGGATCCGCCCAGCCCGAGCGCGGGAAGCCCTGCGCCGGCAGCCAGCCCAGCCACACCGCGAAGACGACGACGAGCATCATGCCCGCCCAGACGACGGGCACCGCCGCGAGCGCCTGCGAGCCCACGTTGAGCGCCGTGCCCGACGCGCGTGCCCGGCGCATCGCGGAGACGACGCCGAGCGGCAGGCTGAACACCAGCGCGATCGTGAGGGCGAAGATGCCCAGCGGCACCGTGACCTGCGCCTTCTCGACGAGTTCGTCGACGACGCTCGACCCGGTGAGCAGGGATGTTCCGAGGTCGCCGCGCAGCACTCCGCCGATCCAGGCGAGGTACTGCGTGACGAGCGGCTCGCCGAGACCCAGGCGCTCGCGGATGGCCGCCACCTGCTCCGGCGTGCTGTTGGTGCCCGCGACGAGCTGGGCGACATCGCCCGGGAGCACCCGGAGCGTCAGGAAGATCAGCACGCTGGCGACGAGGAGCCCGAGCAGGAGCAGGGCCAGGCGCGTCAGCGTGTATCGGATCACCCGTCGCTCTTGGTGAGCTCTGCGAGGTTGATCCTCGCGTTGGTGTTCGTCGTCGGCATACCCGAGATGTTAGTTCCGACCGCGACGACCGACGCGCCGTTGTAGAGCCAGTCGGCCGCGGCATCCTGCGACACGATCTTGGCGGCCTGCTTCAGCAGGTCTGCGGCCTTGTCGGGGTCGGTCGCGGCGACCGACTCCTTGTAGAGCTCCTGCACCTGCGGGTTGTCGTAGGTGAAGTAGTAGTCGGGGTTGGCCCAGTTCTCGAAGTCGCGCGCCTCGGTGTGCAGCACGAAGCTGAGCTCGTAGTCCTTGTTCGTGTACACGTCGTTGAGCCACGTCGGGAAGTCGACCGAGTTCACCTCGAGCGTGATGCCCACCTCGTTGAGGTCCGACACGAGGATCTGCGGGATGGTCGTGGAGTAGAAGCTCGGGATCGTGAGGGTCAGCGTGAGGTCCTCGTACCCGGCCTCCTTCAGGAGGGCCTTCGCGGCCTCCGGGTCGTAGGGGGCGACCTTGGAGAGGTCCTCGTAGCCGGGGTCGAGCGAGGGGATCGGACCGTACAGGGTCTCACCCGAGGCCAGCGCCTCGATGATCGCCTCGTGGTCGATCGCCTGGCGGATGGCCTGGCGCACGCGCTTGTCGGCGAGCGGACCCGAGGTCTGGTTGAAGGCGAGCGTGCCCTTGTCGGTCGACTTGCCGAGCACGAGCTGGAAGTCGCCGTTCGCCTCGATCTGGTCCTTGAGGGTCGCGTCGAAGCCCGTCACGACGTCGACCTCGCCGGCGAGGGCCGCGTTGAGCGCCGCCTGGTTGTCGGGGATGTAGTCGAAGACGACCTCGGCGACCTTGGGCTTGTCTCCCCAGTAGGCGTCGTTGCGCGTGAACGTGATGCTGTCGCCCTGCTTCCACTGGTCGAGGATGAACGGACCCGTGCCGTTCGTCTTCGTCTTGTAGTCGACGGTGTCGCCCTCCTTGAGGATGAGGCCCGCCCGGCCGCTCAGGTTCCACAGCAGCGTCGAGTCCGGCGCGCTCAGGGTGAGGGTGATCGTCTGCCCGTCGGCCGTGATCGTCTCGACGTTCGCGAGGCGTCCCGAGTCGCTCCACTCCGGCGTGTTCTTGCGGGTCGTCAGCGACCACACGACGTCCTGCGGAGTGAGCTCCTGCCCGTCGTGGAACGTCACGCCCTCGCGGAGGGTGAAGGTGTACGTCAGGCCGTCGTCGGAGACCTCGTAGTCGCTCGCGAGCGCGGGCACGATCTCCTGCTCCGGGGTGCGCGAGACGAGGCCCTGGTAGACGTTGTCGACCAGGATCTGGTCGAGCGCCGCGCCCGCCGTCTCGCGGATGTCGAGGTTGCTCGGCTCGAGGACGAGCCGGATCACCGCCGACGCGTCAGCGTCGGGTGCGCCCGTGCTCGTCGACGCGGAGGACCCGCCGCCGGTGGTGCAGGCGGCGAGCAGGAGGGCGCTCGCGGCGAGGAGCGCCGAGGCGGCGAGAGCGGTGCGGCGGAGCATGACTGTCCTTTCCGAGGGGCATCCGGGGTCGGATGGACGGCGCAGGCCGAGGGGGTGTCGGCAAGGCTGTCGTGTGCGGTAACCCAGCCTAGGGAACGCGCGAGGAGCCCGCGGCCATGGCTACCCACAACGAAACAGAAGCGTTAACCCTTCCCGGCGAGCTCGGCGACGAGACGTCCGAGGTCTCTCGGGAGCTCCTCCTGCACGTTGTGCCCGGAGTCGACCTCCACGATGGATGCCGTGGGCACGCGCTCGCGGAAGGCTGCGGCATCCTGCTCGGTCACGTATCCGCGCGTCCCGCGGACGAGCGTCAGCGGCGCCTCGATGCCCGCGAGGTCGGACCACCCGGACTCGGACAGCACGGAGCCGAGCGCGTCCTGCTGCGCCGCCGCCGCCTCGGCCAGCTCGGGCGACTGCGACATCGCGTTCGCGAGGTGCGCGAAGTGGTGCTTCCACTCGACCCGGCCGTCCGGGCGGATGCGGCTGTTGTGGTAGACGCCGCGCGCCGCGGCGGTGGGCGACCCGCCGAGTCCGAACGACAGCGCGCGCTCGACGAGCTCGTCGCGGCTCGCCCAGTCGGTCGGCCCCGCGAAGAAGTCGCGCAGCTGCGACGGTCCGCCATCCGGGTCGATGCCGGGTGTGATGTCGACGACCACGACCTCGCGGACGAGATCGGGACGGGATGCCGCGACCGCCGCCGCCGTCAGCCCGCCGAGCGACTGCCCCACGAGCACCTGCGGCCGGTCGGTCCACGCCTCGATTCCAGCGGCGACGTCGGGGGCGAGCGTGCCGCCCGTGTAGGCGACGTCGTCGCGCCAGGACGAGTCGCCGTGGCCGGGGAGGTCGACCGCGAGCGCGGGAAGGCCGAGCGCGAGGATCGTCGTGTCCCACGTGTGCGCATTGAGGCCGGCGCCGTGCAGGAACGTGACCTCGGGCGAGCCGTCGCCGTACCTCAGCGCGCTCAGCGTCCGCCCGTCGGGCAGCGTGAGGAAGACGCGCTCGGCGCGGGGGACGGGACCGTCGATGCCCGCGTCGGCGGCCTGCTCGGGGAGGAAGGAGAACTCGTCGGTGGGGTCGCTCACCCGGCCATTCTGCCCCGGCGCCGAGGCTCGGGCATCCACCCCCGTCATAGGGTGAAGGACATGAGCGAAGAACGACGCGTCCACCTCTCGCGGTCCGCGCCCGACGCGTACAAGACGCTCGATGCCTTCTCCAAGACGGTCGGCCGGATCGCCGGCGACGCCGGAATCGACGACCGGCTGAAGGAGCTCGTGCAGATCCACGCGTCGCAGCTCAACGGCTGCGCCTTCTGCGTGCGCGTGCACGTCGACCGGGCGGTCACGGCGGGACTGGATGCCGACCTGATCGCCCAGCTGCCGACGTGGCGCGAGTCGGGGGTCTTCACCGACCGCGAGCGCGCGGCGCTCGAGCTGACCGAGGCGTTCACGTTCATCCACGACGGGGGCGTGCCCGACGAGGTCTACGACCACGTCGGCGGCATCCTGAGCGAGGACGAGTACGTGGCGCTCAGCTGGATCCTCGTGTCGATCAACGCGTTCAACCGCATCGCCATCGCCGGGCGCTACCCGGTACCTCCTCGCCACCCGGACCGCGCGTGAGCGACGCGCTCGTCCCGGGCGCCGTCAACCTCCGCGATGTCGGCGGCCTCCCGGCCGACGGGGGGCTCACACGCGAGCGCGTGCTCTACCGGTCCGGCAACCTGGCCCACCTCGAGGCCCCGGGCGTCGCCGCGCTGGGCGAGCTGCGCCTGCGCCGCATCATCGATCTCCGCGACGACGAGGAGGTCGCGCACGCGCCGAGCCGCCTCGGCGACCTCGCGATCACGACGCAGCGCGCGCCGCTCTTCCTGGGGTCGGTCGCATCGTTCTTCGAGGACGACATCCCGCTCGACGAGATGTACCGCCGCATCGTCGACGACTCGTCCGAGCGCGTCGTCGAGGTCGTCCGCGGCATCATCGCCGATCAGCCCGTGCTCGTGCACTGCACGGTGGGGAAGGACCGCACGGGGGTCACCGTGGCGCTCACCCTCGCCGCGGCGGGGGTCGATGAGGATGCCGTCGTCGCGGACTACGCGCGCACCGAGGGGCTGCTCCCGCAGTGGCGCAATCGCCGCGTCGTGAAGCGGCTGAGGAAGCTGCATCCGGATGCCGTCCATCTGGAGGACCTCGCGACGCGCTCGCCGGCTCCCGTCATGGCGGGTCTGCTCGCGGACCTGCGCGAGCGCTACGGCTCGGTGGCGGACTACCTGCGCGCGCACGACGTGAGCGACGACGAGCTCGCCGAGCTGCGCGGCATCCTGATCGCCCGCGACTGAGGTCCTACTCAGGTAAGGCAACCCTATCTTCGGGGTATAGTGGAGCCGTCATGGCCCACACCACCGAGCACAACGCCAGCGCCTGCCGCTCGTCGCGGCACACGCGCGTCCAGCACCTCATCACGGCCGACGAGACCTCGCTCGCCGAGCTCGAGGCTGTGCTCGCGACGCTGCCGATCTGCTCGACGGGCCGGGTCTTCATCGAGATCCCGGATGCCTCGTGGCACGGAGAGCTCGTCGCTCCCGCCCGCATGGTCGTGACGTGGCTCGACCGGTCGCTCCGCACGGGCGACCCCGGCACGGGCCGCGCGTGCGCCCCGGGCCAGGCGCTCACGCGCGCCGTCACGGCCTGGGCGAACGAGATGCTCTGCGCCGACGACGACCACACGCAGATCCAGCTGCTCGGCGGCTACCTCGGCACCGCCGACATCGTCGATCACCTGACCGAGCGCCTCGGGATCGACCGCGCCGCGATCCACACACCCGCGCACTACGGCCTGTCCACCGCTCGCTGACCCGAGGCTGCACCGCGCGTCAGCGCGTCGAGGAGCCCCTCGGGACGTAGTTGCCCGCCTCCAGGCCCGCCTCGATCTCGAAGCGGTTGCGCAGCGGGTCGCGCCCCGCCACGAGGTACAGCAGCGGCATGAGGAAGCCGTAGCGCCGCCACTGCTGCGCGTGCACCGCCTCATGCTCGAGCAGTCGCGCCGACACCGTGCCGTCGCCCGTGAGGAAGCATCCGCCGACGCACACGCCTCCCCGCGCGAACGCCCAGCCGGGCATCCCGCGGAACACCCACAGGCCGTTGCGCTGCTCGACGCGGCCCCTGCTCCACAGGCCGCCCCACACGAAGCCGACGGTCGTGCCGTACCAGTAGCCGACGCGGCTGATGGGGGAGTCGAGCAGGAATCCCGGGATGAAGCGGTCGAACCGCCGGCCGCGTGCGACGGCGCGCTCGGCGGCGTCCTCCCACCCCGCGGGCGGCGTGGGGATGGGGCTCACGCGAGCGCTCCGACGACCCGGAGGATCGCCCCGAGGTCGTCCACGGCGGCGGCCGGGGTCGGAGGCGCGAAGCCCGCGATGGTCGCGCCCACGAGGG
The DNA here is from genome assembly GCF_039614715.1 of Microbacterium sp. AZCO. Classification (GTDB taxonomy): domain Bacteria; phylum Actinomycetota; class Actinomycetes; order Actinomycetales; family Microbacteriaceae; genus Microbacterium. Next base: position 541,257 of record NZ_CP154857.1, read on the forward strand.
GAGCGGTGGCCCGAAGCGCGCCGATCGCGGCGACGAGCTGCGCGACCGTGAGGCCGAACGGCACCGCGGCCGTGACACCCGTGAGCGCCGCCGGGTCGAGCACGTCGAGGTCGACGTGGACGTAGATCCCCGCGGCGCCGGTCGCCGCGACGGCGGTGGCGAGCGCCTCGGGATCCGCGAGGTCGGCGGCGTCGATCGCGACGATGCCGAGGTCGGCGACCCGCGACTCCTCGTCGGTCTCGTAGTCGCGGGCGCCGGCAAGCACGACGCGCTCCGCGCCGATCGTGCCGGGCGCGAGGGTGAGCCCCGAGGCGCCTTCTCCCAGGACCGCGCTCAGCGCCATGCCGCCGAACGCGCCGGATTCCGACGACTCGGGGGTGTGCAGGTCGGGGTGCGCGTCGAACCAGACGACCGCGAGTGACGACTCGCGCTCGGCCGCCGCGCCGATCGCCGCGACGCTGACTCCGCAGTCGCCGCCCACGACGATGACGGGTGCGTCGGTGCGGGCGAGCTCGTCCTCGAGCGCATCGCGCGTGCGGGTGAGCGAGCTGAAGCGGTGCACGCCGGTGTCGAGCGCCTCGCCCGCCTCGAGCGGCACCTCGATCGTCGTGCAGGCGGTGCGGGGCAGGTCGCCCGCGATCGCCTGTGCGCCGTCGATGAGCTGCATCGCGCGCGCCGAGGGCGAGCCCTGCCATTGGGGGACGATCACGAAACGCGCCATGAGCCCATCATTCCCCAGGCGCCGGGGTGCGGCATCCGCTCCCCGCGAACGTGCCGCGCGGGTCGGGGAGCCGCCCGAGGGGTCGACCCGAACGGCCAAGTGCCGCTGCGCCGCCGCCGACGGCCCGCCGGAACGACGGAGCGCCGCGACCCGAAGGCCACGGCGCTCCATCGTGCCGATGCGATTACGGCGTGTACGGTGCGCTCGGCGCGTCGATCGCGGCCTGGGCGGGCTGCTGGCCGCCCTTGAGCGCCGCGAGGCGCGCCTCGACCTCGGTCAGCTCGCCGACGTCCTCGAGCTGGTTGAACTGCGCGTCGATGCTCGACGCGGCCAGCTCCTGCTTGCCCTGCGCGAGAGCCTCCTGGCGGCGGATCTTGTCCTCGAAGCGCCCGAGCTCGCTCGTGGGGTCGAGCACGTCGATCGACTTGACGGCGTCTGCGACCTTGTTCTGGGCCTCGGCGGTCTTGGCGCGGGCGAGCAGCTCGGAGCGCTTCGACTTCAGCTGCTCCAGCTTCTGCTTCATGCCGTTGAGGCCGTCCTTGAGCTTGTCGACGACCTCGGTCTGCGCTGCGATCGTGGGCTCGACGGCCTTCGCCTGGTTCTCCTCGCTGATCTGGCGCTGCAGCGCGATCTTGGCGAGGTTGTCGAACTTGTCGGCGTCGGCCGTGTTGCCCTGGCCGCGCAGCTGGTCGGCCTTGCGCGAGGCGGCGAGCGCCTTGTTGCCCCACTCGGACGCGGCCTGCACGTCCTCCTGGTGGTCGCGCTCGAGCAGGCGCAGGTTGCCGATCGTCTCGGCGATCGCGGCCTCGGCGTCGGCGATCGAGTTCGTGTAGTCGCGCACGAGCTGGTCGAGCATCTTCTGGGGGTCCTCCGCGGAGTCCAGAAGCGCGTTGATGTTCGCTCGGACGAGCGTGGAGATGCGACCGAAGATGGACTGCTTTGCCATCGGGTGTTCCTTCCTTTCGAAGAAGTCAAGGGGTGAGGGATGCCGCGGCGCGGCGCTGTGTCGGACCTGTCAGAAGCGACCGCCTCCGCCTCCGCGACGACCGCGGGTCGCGCCGCCGCCGAAGCTGCCCGGGTTGAAGCCTCCGCCACCGCCCGGCATGCCGGGGAAGCCGCCGCCTCCGCCCAGCATGCCGCCGAGGCCGCCGCCTCCGCGGCTGCCGCCGCTGAGGACGGAGTTGAGCACGATGCCGCCGAGCACGGCGCCGAGCATCCCGCCTCCGCCGCCGGAACCGCCGCTCTGGCCGAACATCCCGCCGCCCCCGCCGGGTGCGAACATGCCGCCGCCGAACGAGCCGACGTCGTTCTGCGCGTACTCGATCGCCTGCCCGGCGAGCTGGTCGGCGCGCTGCGCGTACTGCAGCGCGCGGGCGGGGTCGACGCTCTGCAGCTGCTGGGCCTGCACGAGCGAGGCGCCGGCCTCGGCGAGCCGCGTGCGCGCTTCGGCGCCCACGGCCCCGCGGCGGGCGGTGATGTAGTCCTCGGCGGCCGACACCTGTGCGCGCGCCTGCAGCATGACCTGTCCGAGCACCTGCTGGGCGTGCTGCGCCTTGGCCGCGGCATCCCGGACCCCCGCGATCACCGCGTCGATCTGCTGGTTCGCGGCTTCGAGCGCCTTCAGGGCGGCGAGCGGCCGCTTCTGGGTCCCCGTGAGCTGGGTGCGCGCCGCGTCGAGCTGCTGCCTGGTCGCCGTGACGGTCGCGGCGACGTGGCCGTCGGGGTCGGGAAGAGCGGATGCTGCGGCGATGTCCTGTTCGAGCTCGGCGACGAGCGCCTGGCCCTTCTGCTCGCCCTCGGCGAGGTCGCTCGCGAGCTTGTCGATCGCCTGCGCGAGCAGCGTCGCCTGGCCGACGGCCTCCTCGGCGGCCCGGATGCTGACGGCGGCCTCGCCCCCGTCGCCGGCCCCGATCGCGGTCTGCGCGGCAGCGAGCTGGGTGTCGGCGAACGCGATGCGGTCGCGCGCCTGCTCCGGGTTGTCGTGGACGGTCGAGAGCGCCTCGGCGGCGTACGACTGCGACAGGTCGGCGAGCCGTGCCGCGGCGGGATCGATGGCGGCGGCGGCCTTCGCGCGCTCGTCCTGCACCCGCGCGAACGCCTCGGGCGCGTTCTGTTCGAGCTTGCGCAGCTCGTCGAACGCCTCCGCCTTCTCGTCGAGACCGCGGTTGGCGGTGTCGAGCAGCTGGAGGATCTGCGTATTCCACGCCCGCACCTGCTCCTCGGTGTCGGGGGTGGCGTCGTCGAGCTGCTGCTTGAGCATGAACGCCTTGTTGAGGCTGTCCTTGGCGGTCTGCAGCGCCTGCTCGAACTCGACTGTCGCGGCATCCCCGAACTGCGCCTTGGCGAAGCCGAGCTCCTGCTCGCTGGTCTTGACGGCGTCATCGGTGTCGACGAGGGCCGCGGATGCCTGGCGTGCGAGCTCCTCGGTGCTCACCTGCTCGACGGGCGGCTGCCCCGGCCGCCCCGCGGGCGCCTGCCGGCGCCGACGGCGGCGGACGAGCAGCCAGATGATGACACCGACGATCGCGGCGAGGAGGACGAGGATCAGGATGCCGGTGAACCCGCCGCCCCGGCCGGACGCCGTGCCGCTCGTCCCGCTCGTCCCGCTCGTGCCGCCGCCGAGCGTCGTGGTGATCCCGTCGGCCGCCGCATCGACGGCGCCGAGCCAGTCCTCCGCGGCGAGCTCGGGCTGCACCTGCTGCTGGGCGATCGTCGCGGCCTGCTCGGTCGTGATGGGGCCGGACGGGTCGGCGGAGAGGTAGTACTGGCGTCCGTCCACCGCGACGGCCAGGAGGAGCTGGTTCGACCCGAGCCCGTTGTCGTCGGCGGTCTGGTTCGCCCAGTCCGCGGCAGACGCGGGATCGGTGAAGTCGTCCACGAAGACGACCCAGAGGTCGGCCGTCGTCTCGTCGGAGAGCTGCTGCAGGCGCGCCTCGGCGGTCGCCTCGTCGGAGCTCGAGAGCACACCTGCCTGATCGACGACGTGGCTCGATCCGAGCTCGACCGGTGCGGTCGCCGACGCAGCCGCGGCACCGCCGAGCAGCGCCAGCGAGAGAGCCGCCGTGAGCGCGAGTGCGGGTCGCGCGCGCATCCTTCCCCCTCCTCGGGGAGCCGTGGAGCCGCCCCCTCCGCCGAGTCTATTCAGGCCCCGGCATGCATCGGTAGGCACGGGCGAGGCCTTGACGGGAGGCGGGTCGCTGCCCTCGCGCGCCGGTCGCCGCGGGTACGCTGGCGGCTCCGGGAGGGCGGATGGACGATCGATACGGCACGGATGTGCTCGCCGCAGGGTGGAAGAAGCAGTTCCAGCGCGAGCTACGACGGGTGCCCGCCGAGCGGGACCTCGTCGTCGAGCTCGCGGAGGACGGATTCTGCGGCGCCGTGACCGGCGTCCGCTCGGGCACCGTCGAGCTCGAGGACCGTCTCGGTCGCCGACGCGTCTTCCCGCTCGGCGCCGGCTTCCTCGTCGACGGCGAGGACGTCGTACTCGTCCCGCCGGCGCCCCGGGCGCCCGGTGCTCCCGCACGGACGGCGTCCGGCTCGTTCGCCGTCGCCGACGCGAGAGCCCGCGTCGCCCGGCCGAGCCGCATCCTCGTCGAGGGCAAGCACGATGCCGAGCTCGTCGAGAAGGTCTGGGGCGACGACCTGCGCGTCGAGGGCGTCGTGGTCGAGTTCCTGCAGGGCGTCGACCTCCTCGGGGCCGCGCTCGACGAGGAGCCGCCGTCGGCCGACCGCCGCTACGGCGTGCTCGTCGACCACCTCGTGCCCGGCTCGAAGGAGTCGCGCATCGCCGAGGCGATCGCCCGGGGCCGGCACGGCGCGCACGTGCGCATCGTCGGGCACCCCTACATCGACGTGTGGCAGTGCGTCACCCCGCGGGCGGTCGGGATCGCGGCGTGGCCCGAGGTGCCGCGCGGCATCGAGTTCAAGGTGGGCGTGTGCCGGGCGCTCGGCTGGCCCGCGCGCGATCAGGCCGACCTCGCCCGCGCGTGGCAGCGCATCCTCGCGTCGGTGAAGACGTACCGCGACCTCGAGCCCTCGTTCCTCGGCCGGGTCGAGGAGCTCATCGACTACGTGACGGCCTGACCGCGGCATCCCCCGTCTCGGCGAACCTTCCCGGTCCGCCAACCGACTCCCCGAGGCGCCCTCGGTAGCCTGGAGGGGTGTCCGACCCCGCCGAGAGCCCTGCCCGCACGTTCCGCGATCGGCCCGTGTCGTTCGTGCGGAGAAGCGGCCGCATGTCCGAGGCGCAGGAGCGTGCCTGGAGCGAGCTCGCGCCGCACTACATCCTGACCGTGGAGCGGGATGCCGCGGCCACGAGCGTGCGCCCGGGCGACACCGTCGACCCCGTCGCCGTATGGGGACGCAGCGCGCCCCTCGTCGTGGAGATCGGCTCGGGCCAGGGGCACGCCATCGTCCACGCGGCGGCGTCGGCGCCGGAGCGCGACTTCCTCGCGATCGAGGTCTTCAAGGCCGGTCTCGCCCGCACGATGCTCGACGCCGACAAGGCGGGAGCCCGCAATCTGCGGCTCGTCGAGGCGAACGCGCCCGAGGTGCTGCAGCACCTGCTGCCGACGGCATCCGTCGACGAGCTCTGGGTCTTCTTCCCCGATCCCTGGCACAAGAAGAAGCACACGAAGCGGCGGCTCGTGACGCCCGAGTTCGCCCGCACGGCCGCCGGGGCTCTGCGCGACGGCGGCACCCTGCGCCTCGCGACGGACTGGGAGGACTACGCCCTGCAGATGCGGGACGTGCTCTCCGCCGCCGACGACTGGGAGCCGGCATTCGAGGGGGAGTGGGCGGATCGCTTCGAGGGCCGCGTGCTGACGGCCTTCGAACGAAAGGGCGCTCGTGCCGGACGCTCGATCCGCGATCTGACGTATCGGCGCCGGGCGCGCACGTGACCACGCCCGACGAGCCGTTCGGCCGGGGGCCCGAGCCCGCCCCCGACGAGGCGCTCGTCGATGCGTCCCCCCGCGACCGCTGGCGCTTCGTGCGTCCGCTCGCGCATCGCGACTTCCGGATGCTGTTCGCGGCCGTCGTGCTGTCGATCTTCGGCGCCGGGATGTGGGCCGTCGTCATGGTCTACACCGTCATCGACGCGGGTGGCGGCCCCGTCGACCTGTCCCTCGTCGCCGCGTGCAATGCCGTCGGTCTTCTCGCGTGCGCCATTCCGGGCGGGATCGTCGCCGACCGCGTCTCGCGGCGCCTGATCCTCCGCGTGGTCGAGCTCGTGAATGTGACGGCTGTCACCTCGATCGCGATCGCCGGCATGTTCGGCGCCGTGACGGTGCCGCACCTCGCGATCGTCGCCTTCGCCCTCGGCGCGGGGGCGGGGTTCTTCTTCCCCGCGTACAGCGCGATCCTGCCGCGCATCCTCCCGCCCGCGCAGCTGCTCGCCGCCAACGGCCTCGAGGGTGCCATCCGCCCCGCGCTGCAACAGGCGGCCGGGCCCGCGGTGGCCGGCGTCGTCGTGGCGGCGGTCGTCGCGCCCGCCCACGCCGCCTGGGTCATCGCGGCGGCGCACGCGCTCGCGCTGCTCCTCCTCATGTTCGTGCGACCGGAGCCCGTCGCCCGCGAGACGCCGGCGGGCGAGGCATCCACGGGCCGCGGGGTCTTCCACGATCTGCGCGAGGCCGTCTCGTTCACGCTGCGCACGCCCTGGCTGCTGTGGACGCTCCTCTACGCGACCATCTGGGTGCTGGTGTGGATGGGTCCCGAGGAGGTCCTCCTGCCCTTCCTCACCCGCGAGCGCATCGGCGACGACCCCCGCTGGTTCGGATTCCTGCTCGCGGCGTACGGACTCGGCGGCGTCCTGGGATCGATCGTCGTGTCGTCGTTCCGGCTGCCGCGCCGCTACCTCACCGTCATGATCGCGGTGTGGGGCTGCAGCACGCTGCCCTTCATCGTCGTGGGCTTCACCGACGTGTATGCGCTCATGGTGATCTCGGTGTTCCTCGTCGGCTTCGGCTTCAGCTACGGAAACGTCATCTGGGGCACGCTCCTGCAGCGTCGCGTGCCGACCCACATGCTCGGACGCATCTCGAGTCTCGACTTCTTCGTCTCGCTCGCCCTCATGCCGGTGTCGATGGCGCTCGCGGGTCCGCTCGCCGAGGTCGTGCCGATCCCCGTGATCTTCCTCGCGGCGGGCATCGTGCCGTTCGCGCTGTCGTTCCTCGTCATCTGGATCGCGCGCATGCCCCGCGACGAGCTCGCCCACCCGCTGGGGGACTGATGCCCGCTCATCCCGCGGCCGCGCCCCTCGTGCGTCCCGCCTGGTCGTGGGGGCTCGCGCCGGCGCTCCTCGCGTGCCTCGCCGCGCCCGCCTTCTTCGTGCTGCGGGTGGCGTGGCTCGGATGGCTGCTCCTCGCCCTGGCGCTCGTCGCGGCGTTCATCCTCGAGCGGCGGACGGGCGCGATCGAGCGCGGGCCCGAGGCATCCCACCGACCGCCGAGCCTCGTGCGCGACCTGTCGCTCGTCGCCGCAGGGCTCCTGATCGTGAGTGCCATCCCGCTGAAGGCGGAACTCGACGACCTCGCGATCCTGCGCTTCACCGTGGGCCTGGGCGGGGCCGTCGCCGTGCCGTACGCGGTGTCGCGCTTCGTCTACAGCGATCGGGCGATCCGGTTCCCGTGGCGCGGCGGCGGTCGGTGGACCCGCTTCCAATGGACGTGGCTCGTCGTCGTGCTCGCGCTCGGCTGGCTGATCCTGCCGTTCTACTTCATCACGTCGGGGGTCTACACGAACTGGCCCGTCGTGGACACGCCCGACCTCATCGCCCGGCTCTTCCTGGGCGTCGGCAGCGTCGGCATCTGGGACGAGCTCTTCTTCATCTGCACGGTGTTCGCGCTGCTGCGACGCCACTTCCCCGACTGGCAGTCGAACATCCTGCAGGCGATCGTGTTCGTGTCGTTCCTGTGGGAGCTCGGCTATCAGGCGTGGGGTCCGCTCCTCACCATCCCGTTCGCGCTGCTGCAGGGGTTCATCTTCGTCGTGACGCGCTCCCTCGCCTACGTCGTGACGGTGCATCTGCTGTTCGACGCGATCGTCTTCCTCGTGATCGTGCACGCCCACAATCCCGGAGTGCTCGACCGTCTCTTCCTGGTCTGAACGGGGGAGGGATGCCGCAGCGCGTCAGGCATCGCGCGTGCGGCATCCCTCACCTTCATGCTGACGGTGAGATGAGTTCGAGACGACCTCTTGACGACGGCGGAAGCCGGAGTATCTTCACTCTTGTAGACGGAAATCAGAGACGAGAACCTCACACGAGGATCAGACACAGAAACCAAAATCTGCATTGAAGATCGCCCCGAGGCTTCGGCCCCGAGGCGATCTTCATGTGTGCCCGGATGCCGTCCGGCTACCCGGCTGCCCGGCTATGTCGTCAGTCGTCGCGTCGCGTTGGCAGCCCGGCGCCGCAGGATCACGGCGCGCACGACGATCGCGGCGAAAGCGACGACGATCGTCACGACGACGGGCTTCAGGGCGACGTCGGGAGTGGTCAGCGCCATGACGAACACGCCCACGCCGTAGTCGATCATCTCGCCGGGATAGCGCGCGAGCACGCGCATCCCCGCGGCGCTCGTGATGCCCGTGATGAGAGCGGGGACGATCCAGACGAGGGCGACGCCGAACAGCGCTGCGACGACCTGTCCGACGGTGCGCAGTCCGCCCCACGCGATCGCGACGCCGACGAGCACGGCCGGCACCCAGCGCACGAGGTCGAGCAGAGGCAGCGTCGCGTCGGACGTGATCGACCCGAAGGGGACGAGCACACCGCTCAGCCACGGACCGGCGGCGAGTGCGGCGATGCTGAGTCCCACGACGGCGCCGGCCCGTGGCGCTCGGGCGATGAGCAGAAAGGCGACGACGCCCGTGGCGAGCGAGAGCACGCAGACGCCGACGAGCGCGCCGAGGTAGAGGACGGTCTCGGTGCGCTGCTGCAGGCCCGCCTGCACGACGACCGCTGTCTGTGCGACGGCGATGATCTGCGTCCCGAACAGGGCGAGTGCGATCGCGAGAGCGCCGCGGCGGGGGAGGCGGGCGCGGAGGGCCCGAGCGGCGATTCCGCCGGCTCCTGCGCCCGTGACGAGGATGCCGACGAGCAGGACGATGGCGTACTGGCTGAACGGGAGCAGCACGACCGGCATCTCGTCGGGCATCGTGCTGTACGCCCAGAGGTTCTGAAGCGGCAGCCGCATCCCGGTGATGACCCAGGGCGCCAGGCCCACGAGGGCGGCTCCGACGCCGATGAGGATGCACGCCCAGACCGGCACGACCCGCCGCTGCGCGGCATCCGTCTCCTCCGGCCTCGTGGCCTCCGTCGACGCTGCTCGGTCCGTCACGCCGCCCCCTCACCGCCCCGCTGTCGGAGCCCGTGAGGACCACGATAGGACGCGGCGAGGTCAGTGCCCGGCCGTGGGCCCGGCGTCCTCCCGCTCCATGCGCTCTCGCACGCCGCCGCTCACGGTCGTGCCGGCCTTCATCGGCTCGTAGATCGCGCCGGTGGTGTGGGCGACGGCCGATCCTTTCTCGCGCTCGCAGTCGGCGAGGTCTGCGGACAGTCGCTTCGTGAGGTCGGGGAAGAGGTGGTGGGAGAGCTTCGATCCCCGCGCCTTGGGGCCGACCGGCTGCTCCTCCTTCGGGGCCACGCAGGCCTCGACGATCGCGTCGACGACGATCGAGGGATCGTCCATCGCGGCCATCCGCGGAGCGTGGCCCGTGTAGTTCGCGGCGTGGATCCACCACGGCGTGTCGACGGCCCACGGCATCACCGTGCCGACCTTGATCGTCTCGTCGAGGCGGCGAGCCGCAGCTCCTCGTTGATCGTGCGTCCGAGACTCAGGACTCCCGCCTTCGACGCGGCATAGGAGGCCTGGTACGCGAGAGGGACGTCGCTCTCGAGGGAGCCGACGTTGACGAGCACGCCGTGCCCCTGCGCGACGAAGAGCCTCATCGCGGCGTGGGATCCGTACAGGAGACCGGTGAGATTGACGTCGAGCACGCGTGCGTGGTCTTCGACCGGCACCTCCCAGAAGAGGCCGAGCGCCCCGACGCCGACGTCGTTGACCCAGACGTCGACCGCGCCGAAGCGATCGATCGCCGTGGCGGCGATTCGGGCGATCGCGGTCGGATCGCTCACGTCGCCCGCGACCGCGACAGCTGTTCCGCCCTTCGCAGCGATCGAGGCGACCACGTCGTCCAGCACATCGCCCCGGCGCGCGGCCGCGACGACGTTGGCGCCCCGTTCGCCGAGCCGTTCGGCGGCACCCCGGCCGAAGCCGCTCGAGGCCCCCGTGATGACGATCGTCTTGCCCCTGACATCCTTCTCGTGGCTCATGCCGCCATCCTCGGGCGGGGCCGATCGCGCCCCTATCCCCTTGCCAGGCGTTCGTGCGGCAGCTATCGGCCGTATGACGAAGCGGGAGGCCGGCATCCAGGATGCGAAAGTGCTTCGGCGGTGTATAGCGTCCGCTTCCCCCGATGGCAACCCCGGAGAGCGGTGGTGTCTCCCGAGGTACGAATAAGAGGTGAAGCGGATCGTGTACGCCGGGGGCGAGTATCTGACGGGGGATGCCATCGCCGACGCGCTGCTCGACTACAGCGAGGCGCTCGCCGAGGCGGGGTCTGCCTCGCACATCGAGATCCCGATCGTCGACGCACACGGAGTGCGCGAGCGTGCGACGTTCCTCGTCGGCCCCTCGAGCCAGATCGTCACGAGCGACGTCGACACGCACGGGGATGAGCTCGTCGACCAGGAGATCGTCGACCGCCTCGAGCGTCTCACACGCAAGCTCCGCCCCATCGCCTACCCCTCCGCCGAGGGCGCCCCGGTGCTCGACGACTACGACGCTTCCGACGGATAGCCCGCCGCCCGCCGCCGCGGACCGAAACGGCTGAAGGCCGCCCCTCCGGGACGGCCTTCAGCGTTTGTGCCCCCGACAGGAATCGAACCTGCGACCTTTGGTACCGGAAACCAACGCTCTATCCCCTGAGCTACGGAGGCGTACCGATCGAGGGTATCACCGCGGCATCCCCCTCCCTGACGCGTGGGGGATTGGATGCCTCAGCCCGCGTCGGCCGTCACGCCGTTGCCGCGCGACATCCGCTCGATCGCCTCGGCGAGACGCTGCGCGAGGTAGGCGTGGCCCTCGGTCGTCGGGTGGTCGCGGCCGATGTCGCTCGTGTCGATCACCCAGTCGTAGTTCTCCGGCGTGATCCAGTTCTCGGCGATGGGGGAGACGTACCACCACCCGCGCGCGGCCGCGAGGCGCGAGAGCTCGCCGTCGATCTCGGCTGTCGGCTTCTCGACGGGCAGCACCTGAGGTGCGGGTCCGAGGATCACGAAGCGTGCGTGCGGGTAGAGCTTCGCCAGCGCATCCCAGGCCGCCGTGACGGCGGCCGTGTAGCCCGTGGGGTAGAGGTGCCGGTCGTTGATCGACCCCTCGACGATGACGAGATCGGGGTCGAGCGACGGGTCGAGGGCCGCGATGCGCTCGCCGTAGGCGGGTCCGTCGATGCCGGGCTTGAGGTACCCGCTGCCGCGGACGCCGTCGACGGTCGTCGTCCAGCCGAGCTTCTCGCCGAGGACGTAGGCGTAGCCGAGCGTCGGGACGGTCGCGGCGGAGCCGTACGTCCAGGAGTCGCCGAAGATCAGCGCCGTGGGGTGCTCGGGGAGCGCGAGGGGCGCCGGTGCGACGGCGACGGACTCGGCCTGCGCGACGGGTGCGACCACCTCCTCGGCGGGTGCCGCCCACGCCCGCCACACCGCGACGGCGCACACGATCGCGACGGCGAGGAGGGAGGCTGCGAGGAGCCACCGGGGACGTCGCGCGCGGGAGCGTCCGTGCGGGTTCACGCCGCGAGTGTACGTCAAGAATCCGCGATCGCCGCATCCGCGTCGATACGCGGGAAAACGGGCCCTGGATACGCAGGAAATCCCCGATCTGGGCGCCGCGATCCGGCCGGTCGACGACGCCCGCTGGAACCGCTCTCGGCGGGCTCTCGGCATCCCTTCCACATCCGCGCAGAGAGCAGGCGATCGGGCGTGCGAGGATACTTCGGTGCAACGCCTCGTGACCGCCGAACTCGACCTCGATCTGGGATCCTCCGTCGACCTCATCTTCCAGATCACGGCGGCCCAGCAGGTGCCTGTCGTGCGCGAGGAACTGACGTTCACCCAGGGCGAGCGCGTCTACACGCCGACCGAGATCGTCGACCAGTCCGGCAGCCGGCTGCACCGCCTCACGGGCGAGGCCGGACGCCTCGAGGTGCGCTACGAGGCGACCGTCGAGGGGCAGATGTCGGCGAGCCGCACGAGCGACCTCGAGGCGATCACGTATCTGCGGCCCAGCCGATACTGCCAGTCCGACGAGGTCTTCTCGCAGGCGCGCCGCCAGTTCAAGGGCCTGCACGGCTACGACCTCATCGCGGCCGTGAGCGACTTCGTCGCCACGAGCACGACCTATACCCCGGGCCTCAGCCAGGGCACCGACAGCGCCGTGACGACCCTCATGACCGGGCAGGGCGTGTGCCGCGACTACGCGCACGTCGTGATCGCGCTGCTCCGCGCGATGGACATGCCCGCCCGCTACGCCGCGTGCTTCGCGCCGGGCCTGCGTCCGATGGACTTCCACGCCGTCGCCGAGGCCTACTACGACGGCGCCTGGTACGTCATCGATGCGACACGGCTCGCGAACCGGAGCGCGCTCGTGCGCATCGCGACGGGTCGGGATGCCGCCGACTGCGCGTTCCTCAGCTACCACGGCGGCCACGTCGGCCTCGCCCGCATGCGCGTGGACGCGTGGGTCATGCCCGACGACGCATCGCCCGAGGCCCTCGACGGCGGACTCTCGTGGACGGAGGCATCCGATCCCGCCGCCGACGACCCCGCCGCTCTCGTCCAGCTCGCCTGACGCGCATCGGGCTCATAGCCGCCGAATCGTAGACTGGTCCGGCTATGACTCCTGACGCCCTCTCCGCCGCCCTCGCCGCCGTCATCGTCCCCCTCGCCGAGACGCGACGCCCCGGCTCGAGCGAGGGGATCAGCGCGGCCGATCTGCCGCTCGAGCGTCCCAAGAACCGCGAGCACGGCGACTGGGCGTCCAACGCGGCGCTCAAGCTCGCCAAGGTCGTCGGCGCCAACCCTCGCGAGTTCGCGGGCGAGATCGCCGCTGCGCTGGCTGCGACGCCGGGCGTCGCGAGCGTCGAGGTCGCCGGGCCCGGCTTCATCAACATCCGGCTGGACGCCGCCGCGGCCGGCGCGCTCGCGAAGACCATCGTCGAGGCGGGTGCCGCATTCGGCACGAACGAGAGCCAGCGGGGCAACACGATCAACGTCGAGTTCGTGAGCGCCAACCCGACCGGGCCGCTGCACATCGGCCACACGCGCTGGGCGGCCCTCGGCGACTCGATCGCGCGCCTGCTGCTCGCGAGCGGTGCGACGGTCGCGCGCGAGTTCTACATCAACGACGCGGGTGCGCAGATGGAGCGGTTCGGCCGCTCCGTGCTCGCCGCCGCGAAGGGGGAGCCGACGCCGGAGGACGGGTACGCGGGCGATTACATCGCGGAGCTCGCGCGCCGGGTCCTCGCCAAGCGCCCCGACCTCCTGAGCCTCGACCCCGAGGCGCAGCTGACGACGGCGCGCGACCTCGCCTACGAGTTCCAGCTCGGCGAGCTGCAGTCCTCCCTGGAGCAGTTCAACGTGCACTTCGACGTGTGGTTCTCCGAGCGGGTGCTGCACGCCGAGGGGCGGGACGGCGAGCCGAGCCTCGTCGACGAGGCGGTCGATCGGCTGCGCGCGCAGGGTCACGTCTTCGACGACGAGGGCGCCGTGTGGGTGCGCACGACCGACTTCGGCGACGACAAGGACCGCGTCATCCGCCGCTCGAACGGCGAGTACACGTACTTCGCTGCCGACGCCGCGTACTACCTCAACAAGGGCGACCGCGGCTTCGCGCACAAGATCTACCTCCTGGGCGCCGACCACCACGGCTACGTGCACCGCCTCAAGGCGCTCGCGGGCGCGGCGGGCGACGACCCCGACAAGGACATCGAGGTGCTCATCGGGCAGCTCGTCTCGGTCAACGGCGCGCGGCTGTCGAAGCGCGCGGGCAACATCATCGAGATGGACGACCTGCGCGAGTGGCTCGGCACCGACGCGCTGCGGTACTCGCTCGCCCGGTACCCCGCCGACTCGCCGCTGACCCTCGACCCCGAGCTGCTGCGCAAGCGCACGAACGACAACCCGGTCTTCTACGTGCAGTACGCGCACGCCCGCACCCACAACGTCGCGCGCAACGCCGAGGCGTCGGGAGTCACGCGCGACGCGTTCGCCCCCGAGCTGCTCGACCACGAGACCGAGTCGGCGCTCCTCGGCGCGCTGCAGGAGTTCCCGCGCATCGTGGCCTTCGCGGCCGAGCTTCGCGAGCCGCACCGGGTCGCTCGCTACCTCGAGGAGCTGGCCGGGCTGTATCACCGCTGGTACGACAACTGCCGCGTCATCCCGCTCGGCGACGAGCCGGTCGAGCCCGTGCACCGCACGCGCCGCTGGCTCAACGACGCGACGGGACAGGTTCTCCGCAACGGACTCGACCTCCTGGGCGTTCAGGCGCCGGAACGGATGTGACGACATGACCACCGGCGACACGTACCCCACCCAGCCGCTCCCGGACTGGGCCGGCGCGCCGCCGGAGCCGCGGAAGCGGCGCAGCCCGTGGCCGTGGATCATCGCGGCGATCATCGTCGTCGGTCTCGCCGTCGTGGCGTGGTTCGTCGCGGAGTGGATGGCGAAGGGCCTCGTCGAGCGGACGATCCGCGATCAGGTCATCACGAACCTCGCGCTGCCCGCCGACCAGCAGGTCGACGTCACGGTCGAAGGCGCCGTCATCCCTCAGCTCATCGCGGGCACGCTCGACGACGTGACGGTGTCGTCCGACGGGGTGACGGTGGGTGAGGTCACGGGTGACGTCACGGTGCACGCGGAGGGCATCGCCATCAGAGGGGATGCCACGGCCGACGCCGCGACGGCGACCGTCCGGCTCGACGAGACGGAGGTCAAGAAGCTCCTCAGCGGCGTCCAGGGCTTCCCGGTCGACTCGCTCGGCCTCGCCCAGCCCGACGTCACGATGTCGACGAGCCTCACCTTCCTCGGCCTCTCGGTGCCGGTCGGGGTCTCGCTCACCCCGTCGGTCGCCGACGGGGCGCTCGTCCTGACCCCGGCGCAGCTGCAGCTCGCGGGGGCCGACGTCTCGGCCGACGACCTGCGCAGCCGCTTCGGCAGCATCGCCGACGCCGTGCTGAAGGACTACACGGTGTGCGTCGCGCAGTACATCCCCGCCGGCGTCACTCTGACCGGGATCGCCGTCGAGGGGGACCACGTCGTGGCCGACGTCGACATCGACGGCCGCATCGCGAGCGATCCCGCTCTCCAGCAGAACGGCACGTGCGACGCCTGACCGCGGCGCCCTCCGGCGCACGCCGAAACCGGCATACGCCGTGCCCTAGACTGCAAGGACTGCCCGGCGCGTGAGTCATCCGGCCGCGGCATCCGTCGATCCGGCCCGGCCGACGACGTCGCGCCGAAGCCCTCACCGATTGGTCCCACCCGTGTCCGCCGCCCCGCAGAGCCGAGCCGCAGACCATCCTGCGGTTCCGGACGACGTCAACGCCCTCGACCCGAAGGTGTGGCCGGATGGCGCCGATCGGAACGAGCACGGCGTCCTCCGCCTGGGCGGCATCGACGTCACCGATCTGCGCGACCGCTTCGGCACGCCGCTGTACGTGCTCGACGAGGACGACGTCCGCGCGCACGCGCGCCGCACGCTCGCGGCGTTCCGCGCCGCCAGCGACGAGCACGGCGTGCAGGCCCGCGTGTACTACGCGGGCAAGGCCTTCCTCTCCACCGAGGTCGTGCGCTGGGTGACGGAAGAGGGCCTCGCGGTCGACGTCTGCACCGGGGGAGAGCTCGCGATCGCGCTGGCCGCCGGAGCCGACCCCTCGCGCCTGGGCTTCCACGGCAACAACAAGAGCGTCGCGGAGCTCGAGCGCGCCGTCGAGGTGGGCATCGGCTCGATCGTCATCGACAGCTGGATCGAGCTCGAGCGGCTCGCGGCGATCGTCGAGCGGCGCGACACCGAGCAGGCCGTGCTCGTCCGGGTCAACAGCGGCGTGCACGCCGAGACGCACGACTTCCTCGCGACGGCCCACGAAGACCAGAAGTTCGGCTTCACGCTTCAGGATGCCGCGGCCGCCGTCGCCCGCATCCGCGAGCTCGACGGGCTCTTCTTCGTCGGCCTGCACTGCCACATCGGCTCGCAGATCTTCGGCACGGCGGGCTTCCGCGAGTCGGCGGCCCGCGTCGTCGAGCTGCACGCCGAGCTCCTCGAGGGCGGCGACATCCCCGTGCTCAACCTCGGGGGCGGCTTCGGCATCGCGTATCGCCCGGAAGACGACCCGACCCCGATCGAAGAGCTCGCGAGCGGGATCGCGGATGCTGTGGCGCAGGAGTGCGCCGTGCGCGGCATCCCGATCCCGAATCTCGCCTTCGAGCCGGGGCGTGCGATCGTCGGCCAGGCCGGCGTGACCCTCTACGAGGTCGGCACGACCAAGTCGGTGCAGGTGGACGAATCGCTCACGCGCCTCTACGTGAGCGTCGACGGCGGCATGAGCGACAACGCCCGCCCGGCCCTGTACGGCGCGCAGTACACCGCGCGCCTCGCGTCGCGCACGAGCGATGCCGCACCCGCCCTCGTGCGCGTCGTCGGCAAGCACTGCGAGTCGGGCGACATCGTCGTGGATGCCGAGCACCTGCCCGGCGACGTCGCGCCCGGCGACCTGCTCGCCGTGCCCGCCACGGGGGCCTACTGCTTCTCACTGTCCAGCAACTACAACTACGTCCCCCGCCCGCCCGTCGTGGCGCTGCGCGGGGGAGAGGCGCGCGTCATCGTGCGCGGCGAGACGGTCGACGACCTGCTCGCCCGCGACGCGGGCCTCACTCCGCCGGCCCAGGAAGGGAACTGATGACCGACTACCGCCGCCTGCGCGTCGCGCTGCTCGGAGCCGGAGCCGTCGGCTCGCAGGTCGCCGATCTGCTGCTGCGCCACGGGTCCGAGCTCGCCGACCGTGCGGGCGCGACGCTCGAGCTCGTCGGGATCGCCGTGCGCGACGTCGACGCCCAGCGCGATGTCGAGCTGCCCCGCGAGCTGTTCACGACCGACGCCGAGCCCCTCATCGTCGGCTCCGACATCGTCATCGAGCTCATGGGCGGCATCGAGCCGGCGCGAGCGCACCTCCTCCAGGCGATCAACTCGGGCGCCGACGTCGTGACGGCGAACAAGGCCCTCCTCGCGACCCACGGCTCCGAGATCTTCGACGCCGCCGACCAGGTGGGTGCGCAGGTCTACTACGAGGCCGCCGCGGCGGGCGCCATCCCGATCATCCGTCCCCTGCGCGACTCGCTCGCGGGCGACCGCGTGCAGCGCATCATGGGCATCGTCAACGGCACGACCAACTACATCCTCGACCGCATGGACACCGAGGGCGCCGAGTTCACCGACGTCCTCGCCGACGCGCAGGCACTCGGCTACGCGGAGGCCGACCCCACCGCCGATGTCGAGGGCTATGACGCCGCGCAGAAGGCGGCGATCCTCGCGAGCCTCGCCTTCCACACCACGGTTCCCCTCGAGGCCGTGCACCGCGAGGGCATCACGGGCATCGACAAGGCGATGATGGATGCCGCGCGCCACGCCGGCTACGTCATCAAGCTCCTCGCGGTCTGCGAGCGCCTGACCGGGGCCGACGGCGCGGAGTCGATCTCGGTGCGCGTCTACCCGGCCCTCGTCAGCCGCGCACACCCCCTAGCGAGCGTGCACGGCGCGAACAACGCCGTCTTCGTTCAGGCGGAGGCGGCCGGCAACCTCATGTTCTACGGCGCGGGCGCCGGCGGGGTGCAGACCGCGTCGGCCGTGCTCGGCGACGTCGTCTCGGCCGCGCGCCGGCACATCGCGGGCGGCGTCGGCGTGGGGGAGTCCACGCGCGCCAACCTCCCGATCGTCGAGATCGGCCGCGTGACGACGAGCTACCAGATCACCCTCGAGGTCGACGACGAGCCCGGCGTGCTGGCCAAGATCGCCGGCATCCTGAGCGAGGGCCGCGTGTCGATCGCGACGCTCGAGCAGACCGTGATCCACGACCCCTCGACGAGCTCGGGGACAGAGTCGTCGCTCCGCGACGACAACCTCGGTGGAGTCGCCCGGCTCGTCATCGGAACCCACAAAGCCCTGGAGCAGGACCTGAGCGAGACCGTCGATCGGCTCGCGGCGAGCGGCGTCGTGGAGCGCGTCGTCTCGGTCCTGCGTGTAGAAGGAGACTGACATGGCACACGTCTGGCGCGGAGTCCTCCGCGAGTACGCAGATCGCCTCGGCGTCACGGACGCCTCGACCGTCGTGACGCTCGGCGAGGGCGGCACGCCGCTCCTGCCCGCCCCCGCGCTGTCGCGCCGCACCGGAACCGACGTGTGGGTGAAGTTCGAGGGCATGAACCCGACCGGCTCGTTCAAGGACCGCGGCATGACCGTCGCGGTCTCGCGCGCGATCGAGCACGGCGCGAAGGCGGTCATCTGCGCCTCGACCGGCAACACGTCGGCCTCGGCCGCCGCCTACGCGGCGCACGCGGGCATCACGGCCGCCGTGCTCGTGCCCGAGGGCAAGATCGCGATGGGCAAGCTCAGCCAGGCCGTCGCGCACAACGGCCGCCTCATCCAGATCCGCGGCAACTTCGACGACTGCCTCGAGATCGCGCGCGAGCTCGCCGACCACTACCCGGTGCATCTCGTCAACTCCGTCAACCCCGATCGCATCGACGGTCAGAAGACGGCGGCGTACGAGATCGTCGAGCAGCTCGGCGACGCGCCCGACTTCCACTTCATCCCGGTCGGCAACGCGGGCAACTACACCGCCTACACGCGCGGCTACACCGAGGAGGCCGAGGCCGGCGTCTCGACCCGGGTGCCCCGGATGTTCGGCTTCCAGGCCGAGGGCTCGGCGCCGCTCGTGACGGGCTCGGTCGTGAAGAACCCCGAGACGGTCGCGAGCGCCATCCGCATCGGCAACCCCGCGTCGTGGCACCTCGCCCTCGACGCCCGCGAGGCGACCGACGGCTGGTTCGGAGCCATCGACGACGACCGCATCCTCGCGGCGCAGAAGCTCCTCGCGGGCGAGGTCGGCATCTTCGTCGAGCCCGCTTCCGCGATCAGCGTCGCGGGCCTCCTCGACCGCGTCGAGGCCGGTGTCGTGCCGCAGGGCGCGCGCGTCGTGCTGACGGTCACGGGCCACGGCCTCAAGGACCCGCAGTGGGCCCTGCGCAACGCCGACGGCTCGAAGGTCGAGCCGACCGTCGTCGACGCCGCGACGTCGGAGGTGGCATCCGTCCTCGGTCTCGCCGGCGAGGCGACCGCGTGAACGCAGCCGCGGCCGTCGCCCCCGGGCGGAGCGTCGTGGTCCGCGTCCCCGCGACGAGCGCCAACCTGGGTCCAGGGTTCGACACGCTCGGCCTCGCGCTGAGCGTGTACGACGAGCTCGTCGTGACGGCGCTGCCGTACGACGGCCTCGAATTCGAGGTCTCGGGGGAAGGTGCCGAGGATGTGCCCCGGGATGCCTCGAACCTCGTCGTGCGCTCGATCGCGTACGCGTTCGAGGCGGTCGGCCGGCGCCTGCCGGGCCTGCGGCTCGAGGCGAAGAACGTCATCCCGCACGGCCGCGGCATGGGCTCCTCCGGCGCCGCCGTCGTGTCGGGACTGCTCGCGGCGAAGGGCCTGCTCGAAGGCGACGTGACGCTCGGCGACGAGACGCTCCTCTCCCTCGCCACCGAGCTCGAGGGGCACCCCGACAACGTCGCGCCGGCGCTCTTCGGCGGCCTGACGATCGCGTGGATGGACGAGACGGGTCCGCAGCACAAGAAGCTCCTCGTGCACCGCGGTGTCGCTCCGCTGGTCTTCGTGCCGGGCTTCACGATGTCGACGAAGCTCGCACGCAGCCTGCAGCCCACGCAGGTGCCGCGCGAGGACGCCGTCTTCAACGTGTCGCGCTCCGCCCTCCTCATCGCGGCCCTCACCCAGAGCCCCGAGCTGCTGCTCGCCGCGACCGAGGACAAGCTGCACCAGAACTACCGCGCGTCGGCGATGCCCGACACCGACCGGCTCGTCCGCACGCTGCGCGAGCACGGCTTCGCCGCGGTCGTCTCGGGCGCCGGACCGAGCGTGCTCGTGCTGGCCGACGGCCCCGGACAGCGCCTCGAGGCGGCGGAGGTCGCCCGCACCGCGAGCGACACCCCGTGGGAGGCGCTCATGCTCGCCGTCGACTTCAAGGGTGGTACAGTGAGGGAGTACGCGGAGGGTTCCACGTAAGCACGTGAATCTGGCCTCCGTCGCAATTCTGCGAAACCCTGGCACATCCCCCGCCCCGTCCGAACGCTGAGCGGCCACACGGCATCTGAGCCGTTCGAAGGGGTCGCGCGGGCAGCATCCTGCCACGCGCGGTGACTGTGCGTTCGTGCACTTTCCGTTCGTTTCACAAGGGAGAACTCGTGGAGTCCATCTCCGAGATCCACACCGACACGCCCGCCGACGAGCGCACGGAAGCGCTCGAGGGCGGCGAGACGGTCCTCGACGGCGACATCGCCGCCGAGAACGCAGCCGAGGCGTCCGCCGAGGCCGCAGACACATCTGCCGCCCAGGCGCCTGCCGAAGAGGCGCCGGCCGAGCCTGAGGCGCCGGCCGAGGAGGCCCCGGCGGAGCCCGACGCCGAGGAGCCCGCCGCCGAGGAGCAGCCCGCCGAGGCCGCACCGGTCGAGGCCGTCGAGGGCGAGCAGCCCGCCGCCGAGGCGGAGCCCGTCGCTGACGCCGCCCCCGTCGCCGACGCTCAGCCCGAGGCCGCCGAGGCGCAGCCCGAGGTCGCCGAGCAGCCTGCCGCTGAGGCGCAGCCCGAGCCCGCCGCCGAGGAGGCCCCTGCGGCTCCTGCCCGCGCACCGCGCAAGCGCGCCCCGCGCCGCGCCAAGAGCACCGGCGCCCAGGGCGCAGAGCCCGAGGCCGCCGCCGCCCCGGCCGACGTCGAGGCGCAGCCCGAAGCCGCCGCCGAGCAGCCCGCCGAGGCCGCGCCGGCCGCCGAGGTCGCGACCGAAGAGGCGCCTGCCGAGGCGACCGCGCCCGCGGTCACCGACGCCGAGCAGCCCGCCGAGGGCGAGCAGCCCGGGGGGCAGCAGGCCGAGGGCGAGCCCGCCGCCGAGGCCGAGGCATCCACCGAATCCACGGGCGACGAGACCCCGTCGCGCTCGCGCAGCCGTTCGCGCAGCCGCAACCGCAACCGCGGCGCCAACGGTCAGAACGGCCAGAACGCCCCGCAGCAGGGCGGTCAGCAGCAGAACGCGCCGCAGGCGAGCCAGCCCGCCGCCGAGCAGGACGACGAGGGCGGTGCCGCGAACAGCCGCAACCGCCAGCGCAACAAGCGCCGCGGTCAGACGACGGGCGACGAGTTCGAGACCGAGATCGGCGAGGACGACGTCCTGATCCCGATCGCGGGCATCCTCGACGTGCTCGACAACTACGCCTTCGTCCGCACGACCGGCTACCTTCCCGGCCCGAGTGACGTCTACGTCTCGCTCGGCCAGGTGAAGAAGTACAACCTGCGCAAGGGCGACGCCGTCGTGGGTGCGATCAAGCAGCCGCGCGAGGGCGAGCAGTCGAGCCGTCAGAAGTACAACGCGCTCGTCAAGGTCGACGCCGTCAACGGCCTCTCGGTCGACGACGCCGCGACGCGCGTCGAGTTCGGCAAGCTGACGCCGCTCTACCCGCAGGAGCGCCTGCGCCTCGAGACGGCCCCCGAGAAGCTGACGCAGCGCATCATCGACCTCGTCGCGCCGATCGGCAAGGGCCAGCGCGGTCTCATCGTCGCGCCTCCGAAGGCCGGCAAGACGATCGTCCTGCAGCAGATCGCCAACGCCATCGCGATCAACAACCCCGAGGTCCACCTCATGGTCGTGCTGGTCGACGAGCGGCCCGAAGAGGTCACCGACATGCAGCGCACGGTCAAGGGTGAGGTCATCGCCTCCACCTTCGACCGTCCCGCGGAGGACCACACGACGGTCGCCGAGCTCGCCATCGAGCGCGCGAAGCGCCTCGTCGAGCTCGGCCGCGACGTCGTCGTGCTTCTCGACTCGATCACACGCCTGGGCCGCGCCTACAACATCTCTGCACCGACGTCGGGTCGCGTCCTGACCGGCGGTGTGGACGCCTCGGCGCTGTACCCGCCCAAGCGCTTCTTCGGCGCTGCGCGCAACATCGAGAACGGCGGATCGCTCACGATCCTCGCGACCGCGCTCGTCGAGACGGGCTCCAAGATGGACGACGTCATCTTCGAGGAGTTCAAGGGCACGGGCAACAGCGAGCTGCGCCTCAGCCGTCAGCTCGCCGACAAGCGCATCTTCCCGGCGGTCGACGTCAATGCGTCGAGCACCCGCCGCGAGGAGATGCTGCTCTCGCCCGACGAGGTCAAGATCACCTGGAAGCTCCGTCGCGCGCTCGCGGGCCTCGACCCGCAGCAGGCCCTCGAGGTCGTGCTCGGAAAGCTCAAGGAGACGCAGTCGAACGTCGAGTTCCTCGTGCAGATGCAGAAGTCGATCCCGACTCCCGCGCACGGCGGCGGCCGCAGCCACGACCACGACAACAGCATCCGCTGAGCCCGTCGAAGCGCGACCTCACGTGTTCGAGTCCGTCCAGGGCCTGATCGACGAGCACAAGGCGGTCCAGGAGGAGCTCTCCGACCCCGCCGTGCACGCCGACGCGGCCCGCGCGAAGCGCGTCAACCGGCGCTACGCCGAGCTGTCGAAGATCGTCGCGGCCCACGACGCGTGGGTCGCGGCGTCGGACGACCTCGACGCGGCGCGCGAGCTCGCGAAAGAGGACGACGCCTTCGCCGATGAGGTCCCGGCGCTCGAGGAGCAGCTCGCGCAGGCGCAGGAGAAGCTGCGGCGCCTCCTGATCCCGCGCGACCCCGACGACGCCCGCGACGTGATCATGGAGATCAAGCAGGGCGAGGGCGGCGCCGAGTCGGCGCTGTTCGCGGCCGACCTCCTGCGGATGTACCTGCAGTACGCCGCGTCGAAGGGCTGGAAGGCCGAGCTCCTCGAGCGCAACGAGTCCGACCTCGGCGGCTATAAGGACGTCCAGGTCGCGATCAAGGGCTCGTCCTCCGACCCCGCGCAGGGCGTCTGGGCTCACCTCAAGTATGAGGGCGGCGTGCACCGTGTGCAGCGGGTCCCGGCGACCGAGTCGCAGGGCCGCATCCACACGTCGACGACCGGCGTGCTCGTCTTCCCCGAGGTCGACGAGCCCGAAGAGATCCAGATCGACCCGAACGACCTGAAGATCGACGTCTTCCGCTCGTCCGGCCCGGGCGGCCAGTCGGTCAACACGACGGACTCCGCGGTGCGCATCACGCACGTCCCGACCGGCATCGTCGTGTCGATGCAGAACGAGAAGTCGCAGCTGCAGAACCGCGAGGCGGGCATGCGCGTGCTGCGCGCCCGGCTCCTCGCGAAGCAGCAGGAGGAGCGGGATGCCGCGGCCTCCGACGCCCGCAGGTCGCAGATCCGCGGCATGGACCGCTCCGAGCGCATCCGCACCTACAACTTCCCCGAGAACCGCATCGCCGACCACCGCACCGGCTACAAGGCGTACAACCTCGACCAGGTGATGGACGGCGCGCTCGGCCCCATCGTGGAGTCGGCCATCCACGCCGACGAAGAGGCGCGCCTCGCCGCCCTCGGCTCCGACGCCTGACTCGACCCCTCGCCCGACCCCTCGCCCGACCGACCCCGTCGGACCCCGACCTCGCCGAGACCGGGGGTCTCGCCGAGCCAGGGGATCGTGTCACCCTGCCTCGGCGAGAAGCCATGTCTCGGCGTCTGCGCGGCGGCGCGAGCGCCCCCGCGGCGGGCGCTAGGGTGAGCGCGTGATCAACTTCCTGATCCGCGCGGTGATCTTCCTCGCCTCCGCGTTCGTCGGCCTCGTCGCGGCCGACCTCCTGCTCGACGGCTTTTACCTGCACTGGGACGACTGGTGGGGCATCCTCGTCGCCGTCGTGATCTTCGCGGTGCTGCAGAGCATCCTCGCGCCGTGGCTCCTGCGGATCGTCCGCCGCCACGCGCACGCGCTCATCGGCGGCATCGGCATCGTGTCGACCTTCGTCGCGCTGCTCATCGCGGTGCTGATCCCCGCCGCCGGTATCGGGATCGACGGTCCCGTCGCGTGGATCATCGGCACCTTCGTCGTCTGGCTCGTGACGGCCCTGGCGACGTGGCTCCTCCCGCCCCTCTTCATAAAGAAGAAGGTCGACGCGCGCCGCTCCGAATGAGGGATGCCGCGCCCGCGGCATCCCGGATCAGATGAAGTACTCGGGGACCGTCAGCAAGGCACGCGTGTCCTCTCCGACGCGACGGGCTCGCGGCTTCGCCGGGATGCCGACCAGGATGCTGTCGGCCGGGGCGTCCTTCGTGACGACCGCGTTCGCGCCGATGACGGACCCGTCGCCGATCGTGATAGGACCCAGCACCTTCGCGCCCGCTCCGACGGCGACGCCGTCGCCGATCGTGGGGTGGCGCTTGCCGCTGTCGCGCGTGCGGCCGCCGAGCGTGACGCCGTGGTACAGCATGACGTCATCGCCGACCTCGGCGGTCTCGCCGATCACGACGCCCATGCCGTGGTCGATGAAGAAGCGGCGCCCGATGGTCGCGCCGGGGTGGATCTCGATGCCCGTGAGCCAGCGCACGATCTGCGATCCCGCGCGCGCGATGAAGCGGTAGCCGCGCTGCCACAGCCAGTGGTCCACACGGTGCGCCCAGATGGCGTGCAGGCCGGGGTAGAGGAGCGCGATCTCGAGGCCGCTGCGGGCGGCGGGGTCGCGGAGCTTCGCGGCCGCGAGGTCTTCGCGCACGCGGCCGATCGCCGACGAGCCGATCACGACGCGTCCTCGCGGAGGTGCTCGTACAGGGCGGTGGAGAGGTAGCGCTCGCCGGCGTCGGGGATGATGACGACGATGCGCTTCCCATCGGCCTCGGGCCGCGCGGCGATCTCCAGCGCGGCCCACACCGCGGCGCCGGCGGACATCCCGGCGAGGATCCCCTCGTCGGTCGCCAGGGCGCGCGCGACGCGGATGGCGTCGTCGAACTCGACGTCGAAGATCTCGTCGACGACGCTGCGGTCGAGGACGTCGGGCACGAAGTTGGGGCCGATGCCCTGGATGCGGTGACCGCCGGCACGCCCCTCGGTGAGCACGGGGGAGTCCTTCGGCTCGACGAGCGCGATCCTCACGTCGGGGTTGCGCTCCTTGAGCACCTGGCCCACGCCCGTGATCGTGCCGCCCGTGCCCGAGCCGGCGACGAACCAGTCGACGCGGCCGTCGGTGTCGCGCCAGATCTCCTCCGCCGTCGTGCGGCGGTGGATCTCGGCGTTGGCGGAGTGCTCGAACTGCCGTGCCAGGACCGCGCCGGGGGTCTCGGCGACGATGCGCTTGGCGGTGTCGACGGCCTCCGTCATGCCCTTGTAGGGGTCGGTCAGCACGAGCTCGGCGCCGTAGGCCTTGAGGAGCGTCCGACGCTCCTTCGACATCGAGGCGGGCATCGTGAGGATGACCTTGTAGCCGCGGGCCGCGCCGATGAGCGCGAGCGCGATCCCGGTGTTGCCGCTCGTGGACTCGACGATCGTGCCGCCGGGCTTCAGCTCGCCGGACGCCTCGGCCGCCGCGACGAGCGCGACGCCGAGGCGGTCCTTGACGCTGGAGCCCGGGTTGTAGAACTCGAGTTTGACGAGGACGTCAGCGCCGAGCCCCTCCGTCAGTCGGTTCAGGCGCACCAGAGGGGTGTCGCCGAATGCCGTCGTGATGTCGGAATGGATGCGGGGCACGAGGCTGCTTTCGGTGTGCGGGGCGGTTCAGTCCTGGCGCAGGTCTTCGTAGAGCACGGTGGAGAGGTAGCGCTCGCCGAAGGAGGGGACCACGACAACGATATTCTTGCCCGCCGCCTCGGGGCGCGCAGCGACCTGGAGAGCGGCCCAGATCGCGGCACCGCTGGAGATGCCGACGAGGATGCCCTCCTTGGTGCCGACCTCGCGCGCGACGCGCAGCGCGTCGTCGAGCTCGACGTCGACGACCTCGTCGATGACGCCCTGGTCGAGGATCTCGGGGATGAAGTTGGGTCCGATGCCCTGGATCTTGTGCGGTCCCGGGGTGCCCTTCGTGAGCAGGGGGGAGTCGGCCGGCTCGACGGCGACGACCTTCGCGTCGGGCACGCGCTCCTTGAGCACCTGGCCGACGCCGGTGATGGTGCCGCCGGTGCCGATGCCGGCGACGAAGTAGCCGATCTCGCCGTCGGTGTCGCGGATGATCTCCTCGGCGGTCGTCTTGCGGTGGATCGCGGGGTTGGCCTCGTTCTCGAACTGGCGCGCGAGCACCGCTCCGGGGGTCTCGGCGACGATCTCCTGCGCCTTGGCGACGGCGCCCTTCATGCCGCCGGCCGGGTCGGTGAGCACGAGCTCGGCGCCGTAGGCGGCCAGGAGCAGGCGACGCTCGATCGACATCGAGGACGGCATCGCGAGGATGACCTTGTAGCCGCGCGCGGCGCCGACCATCGCGAGCGCGATGCCCGTGTTGCCGCTCGTGGCCTCCACGATCGTGCCGCCGGGCTTCAGCTCTCCCGACGCCTCCGCGGCGTCCACGATCGCGATGCCGAGGCGGTCCTTGACGCTCGACGCCGGGTTGTAGAACTCGAGCTTCGCGAGCACCGTGCCGGGAAGCCCTTCGCTCACGCGGTTGAGGCGGACGAGCGGGGTGTTGCCGAACGCGCTCGTGATGTCGGAGTGGATGCCGGGCATTGGGCGTGGCCTTTCGGGTCGGGTCGAATCTGCGCGCGTCGTCGCGCCGGATCGGTGCTCAGCCTAGGCGAGCGGCTTCTGAGGATTACGGCATGTGACGCCCGAGGTCGCGCGGCCCCGGGTGGGCGCTCCCGCGGGCCTCGACGCACCGGCACCCGGCACGTCACGTCCGCCTCGACGTGCACGTAGGCTGAGTGCGCCCATGTCGCCCGTCAGCATCCCCCCGATCCCGCTGTCCGCCTTCCTCCGAGCCGCTGCCGAACGGCTGGCTCGCGCCGGCGTGCCCGACCCCGTCGTCGACGCGGAGCTCCTCGCCGCCCACGTGCTCGGCGAAGGCCGCGGTGAGCTGCAGGCCCGCGCGCTGCGCGGCGACACGATCAGCGAGGCGGATGCCGCGCGAATGGATGCCCTCGTCACGCGCCGTGCGACCCGCGAGCCGCTGCAGCACCTCACCGGCCGGGCCCCCTTCCGGCATCTCGACCTGCGGGTCGGCCCCGGCGTCTTCGTGCCGCGCCCCGAGACCGAGATCGTCGCGCAGCTGGCGATCGACGCGCTCCGGGCCGCGGCATCCCCTTCTCCCGTCGCGGTGGACCTCGGAACCGGCAGCGGCGCGATCGCCCTCGCCCTTGCGACCGAGGTGCCGCACGCGCAGGTGCACGCGGCCGAGAACTCCGTCGACGCCTTCCTGTGGACCGAGGAGAACTTCCGGGAGGTCGGCGCTCCGAACGCCCGGCTCGCCTTCGTCGACCTCGAGCATGCCTTCCCCGAGCTCGACGGCACCGTGTCGGTGCTCGTGTCGAACCCGCCGTATGTTCCGGATGCCGCGATCCCGCGCGATCCCGAGGTGCGCTTCTTCGACCCGCCCGCCGCGCTGTACGGCGGCGAGGACGGCCTCGACGTCGTGCGCACCCTGAGCCGTGTGGGTCTGCGCCTGCTGCACCCCGGCGGCATGCTCGTCATCGAGCACGGCGAATGGCAGGGAGAGCCCATCCGCGGCCTCCTCGCGGCGGACGGCTGGCGGAGCGCCGCGACGCACCCCGACCTGACGCTCCGCGACCGCGCCACGACGGCGGTGCGCCCGTAAGGCGCTCAGGTCGCGCTGGGTACACTGGACGGCGTCATGTCCTCCGTCTTCGACTGCCGCGACGAGGCGCAGCTCCTCCCCGGCATGCGCCAGGCCCGCCAGGCGATCGGCCGCGGCGAGCTCGTCGTCCTCCCCACCGACACCGTCTACGGCGTCGCCGCCGACGCGTTCAGCGCACGCGCCGTGCAGCGCCTGCTCGATGCCAAGGGGCGCGGCCGCCAATCGCCGCCGCCCGTGCTGGTCGCGGGTGCCACGACTCTCCGCGCGCTCGTCGCCGAGGTGCCCGAGGCCGTGGAGCGTCTCGTCGAGGCCTTCTGGCCCGGTGGACTGACGATCGTGCTGCCGTCTCAGCCCTCGCTCTCGTGGGACCTCGGCGACACGCACGGCACGGTCGCGGTGCGCATGCCCGCTCACCGCATCGCGCTCGAGCTGCTCGAAGAGACCGGCCCCCTCGCCGTGTCCAGCGCCAACCTCACCGGCAAGCCGGCCGCGGTCCGCGTCGAGGACGCCCGCGACATGCTTGGCGACAGCATCGAGGTGTATCTCGACGACGGGTCGTCCGACACGGGCATCGCCTCGACGATCGTCGACGCGACGACGCTCGTGGGCGGCGCCGAGCCGCGCGTGCGCATCCTGCGCGAGGGCGCGATCAGCCGTGAACGGCTCCGCGAGGTGCTGGGCGACCTCCTGGAGGACGAGATCCCGGATGCCGCGGCAGCGCCCGCCGAGGCGTCGGCCGAGGGCGGCGGCGGCACCGAGTGAAGCAGTACCTCTTCACGATCCTCTTCACGGCCATCGTGACGTTCGCGCTGTCGTGGGCCGTGTGGCGCCTCAGCATGAAGTACAAGCTGTACCCGGGCATCCGCGAGCGCGACGTGCACAAGACGCCGACGCCGCGTCTCGGCGGCATCGCGATGTTCTTCGGCGTCGTCGCCGCGATCGGGGTCTCGGCCGCGAACGAGTTCTTCGCCATCTTCTGGACCTCGCCCCAGCAGGTCTACGCGATCCTCGCCGCGACGGTCATCATCGTCCTCGTCGGCATCGCCGACGACCTGTGGGACCTCGACTGGTTCATCAAGCTCGGCGCGCAGTTCCTCGCCGCGGGCATCATCGCGTGGTTCGGCGAGCTCCAGATCTACTCCCTGCCGATCGGCGGCCTCACGGTGGGCTCGGGCTGGGTGAGCTTCACGCTGACGGTCTTCGCGATCGTCGTCGTGATGAACGCCGTGAACTTCATCGACGGTCTCGACGGCCTCGTGGCAGGCGTCTGCCTCATCACGAACGGCATCTTCTTCGCCTACTCGTACCTGCTCCTGCGCGACAACACGGCCAGCAACTTCTCCTTCGCGACGTTCCTCGCCGCGGTCCTGATCGGCGCGTGCCTCGGGTTCCTGCCGATCAACTGGAGCCCCGCGAAGCTGTTCATGGGCGACGCGGGCGCGCTCATGCTGGGCCTCCTCATGGCCTGCTCGGCCATCGCCATCACGGGCCAGCTCGACCCCACGATGCTCGACCCCGAGGACTTCGGGCGCTCGCAGCTGCTCGGAGCCTTCATCCCGATCCTGATCCCCGTCGTCGTGGTGCTGCTGCCGCTCCTCGACTTCGCGATGGCCGTCATCCGGCGCATGGGGGCGGGCAAGTCGCCCTTCTCGCCCGACCGCAAGCATCTGCACCACCGCATGCTCGACATGGGCCACAGTGATCGCGATGCCGTGCTCATCTTCTACGCGTGGACGGCGATCATCGGACTCAGCGTCCTCCTCATGTACATCGGCACGACGGCCGGCTGGCCGGGGGACTACCTCATCGGCCTCTGCTACGGCCTCCTCGGCGCGGCCGCGTGCCTCGTCGTCACTCTGCTTCCCTCGCGCCGTGTGGCGCCCAGACCCGTCTTGGAGCCCGTCGCATGAGCCCCAGCCAGATCTCCAGCACCCCGATCCTGCGGACGACCCTGAAGTGGTCCGGCATCGTGACCGGCGTGCTCGCCGTCCTCGCGGCGGTGATCGGGTTCCTCGTCGCCGGCACGACCGGTCTGTGGAGCGCTCTGGCCGGCGTCCTCATCGCCGCGGTCTTCCTCGCGATCACGGGCGCCAGCATCCTGATCGCCAACCGATGGTTCGGCGACGACCTGTACGTGCCGATCTTCTTCGGGATCGTGCTCGGCGGGTGGATCCTCAAGTTCGTCGTCTTCATCGTCGCGCTGCTGCTGCTGCGCGGCCAGCCCTGGATCGATCCCACCGTCTTCTTCGTCTCCGTCGTCGTCAGCGTCCTGGCGTCGCTCGTCGTCGACGTCGTCGTGCTGCTGCGCCTGCGTGTCCCGTACGCGAGCGACGTCGAGCTGCCGACCGACCCCGACGCGGGGGAGAAGTCAGACCACACGCTCGGCTGACGCTCAGGGCGGATTCAGGAGCCTCCCGAGTTTGGTAGGGTGGTTCTGCGCCCGCCCGCTCGCCCTGCGAGCCTGTGCGGAGTGACGCTCACCGACCATCGTCGCAACGGTTCACGCCGATGCCCCGAAGCTGGAGCCCGCGCTGTTTACTCACGCTGCGACCCTGATCGCCAAGACCGCTGAAGACGGCGGCGAATTCCACGCCCCGTCGATCAATGAGTTCTTCCCGGACGTCGTCACGACCGTCTTCGGGGTTCCGATCACGCGAATCCACATCATCCAGATCCTCGCGACGATCGCCGTCGTGCTCGTCTTCTGGCTCGGCACGCGCAAGATGCGCGTCGTCCCGGGGCGCTTCCAGAGCCTCGTCGAGATGGGCCTCGGGTTCGTCCGCACCAACATCGCGTACGACCTGCTCGGCAAGAAGGACGGCGAGCGGTTCCTGCCGATCCTCACGACGATGTTCTTCATGATCCTGTTCATGAACATCACGGGCGTCATCCCGTTCCTGAACATCGCCGGAACCGCGATCATCGCCGTGCCGCTGACGCTCGCCGTCGTGAGCTACGTGACGTTCATCTACGCCGGCATCAAGAAGAGCCCGGGCAACTTCTTCAAGAACTCGCTCTTCCCCGCGGGCGTGCCGTGGCCGATCTACTTCATCGTGACGCCGATCGAGTTCATCTCGACCTTCATCATCCGGCCCATCACGCTGACGCTCCGACTCCTCATGAACATGATGGTCGGCCACCTGCTGCTGGTCCTGTTCTTCTCGGCGACGTCGTTCTTCCTCCTGACGATGGGCGGATGGTGGTCGATCCTCGCGGCCGGCTCCCTCGCGTTCGGCTTCGCCTTCACCCTCTTCGAGATCCTGGTGGCCGTCCTCCAGGCCTACGTCTTCGCCCTCCTCACCGCGGTCTACATCCAGCTCGCGGTCGCGGAAGAGCACTGAGCGGGTCGGCCCAGCGCCGCCCATAACCGAAAGGAAACACCCCCGTGGACGCAACTACGGTTCTCGCCGATGTCTCCGGCTCCATCGCCACCGTCGGCTACGGCCTCGCGGCCATCGGCCCCGCCATCGGCGTGGGCATCGTCGTGGGCAAGACCATCGAGGGCGTGGCTCGTCAGCCCGAGCTCGCCGGTCGCCTCCAGGTCCTGATGTGGATCGGTATCGCCTTCACCGAGGCGCTGGCGTTCATCGGCATCGCGACCGCCTTCATCTTCGGCTACTGATCGATCTTCCCGACGTAAGGAGACAGGATGCTCAGCGCTCTTGTCACACTCGCCGCTGAAGAGGGTGAGACCCCGAATCCGCTCCTCCCGGCGTGGTACGACATCATCTGGTCGTCGGTGTGCTTCATCGTCATCCTCTTCATCTTCTGGAAGGTCGCGCTGCCGCGCCTGAAGAAGCTGCTGGACGAGCGAGCCACCGCCATCGAGGGCAACATCGCCAAGGCGGACGACGCCCAGCGTCGCGCCGAGGCCGCCCTCGAGGAGTACACGGCCCAGCTCGCCGGTGCCCGCAAGGAGGCCGGTGAGATCCGCGATGCCGCCCGTGAGGACGGCAAGAAGATCATCGCCGAGGCGAAGGACACCGCATCCGCCGAAGCCGCGCGCATCACGGCGTCCGCCCACTCGCAGATCGAGGCGGAGCGCCAGTCGGCGCTCGTGTCGCTCCGCAGCGAGGTCGGCTCGCTCGCGATCGACCTGGCCGGCGGCGTCATCGGCGAGTCGCTCACCGACGACAAGAAGGCCCAGGGCGTCGTCGACCGCTTCCTCGCGGAGCTCGAGGCGTCCGAGACGGCTGCGGCCGGCTCGGCTGACGGACAGAGGGCGTAATGGGAAGCGCGACCACTCAGGCGCTCGCCACGACGACGGCGGCGCTCGACGGCGCCGCCGGCGTCGACCTGGCGGTCGCCGGCGAGCTCTTCGCCGTGGCACGGGCTCTCGGCGGATCGTCGCAGCTCGCCGGCGCACTCGCCGATTCGGCGGCCTCGACCGCGGCCCGCGCCAAGGTGGTCGCCGACGTCTTCGGTCGCGCCCTCCAGCCGGCGACGGTCGCGCTCGTCACGACCGCCGTCGAGCAGCGCTGGTCGTCGTCCGATGATCTCATCGAGGCCATCGAGGAGCTCGCCGTCCGCGCCGCTGCGCGCAGCGCGGCGGGCGCCGACGTCGAAGGGGAGCTCTTCCGCTTCTCGCGCACCGTCGCGGCGAACTCCGAGCTCGAGCTCGCGCTCGGCAGCCGCCTCGGCGACGACTCCGCGAAGGGCGAGCTCGTCCGCACTCTCCTGCAGGGCCGCGCCAGCGACGCCACGACGCTCATCGTGTCGTCGCTCGTGCAGCAGCCCCGGGAGCGTCGCGTGCGCCAGCTGCTCAACCGCGCGATGGACCTCGTCGCCGATCAGCGCGGCCGCACGGTCGCGACGGTCGTCTCGGCCGTCCCGCTGAGCCCGGCTCAGACCGACCGCCTCTCAGCGGCTCTGTCGAAGCGCTACGGCGGAACCGTCTCCCTCAACGCCGTCGTCGACCCGACGGTCGTCGGGGGCGTGCGCGTGCAGATCGCGGACGACGTCATCGACGCGAGCGTCTCGTCACGCCTCGCCGAACTCCGGCAGCGGATCGCCGGATAACCCAAGACTTCCCGCCCCGACCCGGGCGGAGGCTTCGGGGCCCGACTCACGGACGGCCTCACTGAACGAAGGAAGACAATGGCAGAACTCTCTATCAGCCCCGACGTCATCCGTGACGCGCTGAAGGACTTCGTCGCCGCGTACGAGCCCACGGGGGCGGCGGCCACCGAGGTCGGCACCGTCGTGGACGCCGCCGACGGCATCGCACACGTCGAGGGCCTGCCCGGCGTCATGGCGAACGAGCTCGTCGTGTTCGCAGACGGCACGCAGGGCCTCGCCCTCAACCTGGACGAGCACGAGATCGGCGTCGTCGTCCTCGGCGACTTCTCCGGCATCGAGGCCGGCCAGCAGGTCACCCGCACCGGCGAGGTCCTCTCGGTCCCCGTCGGCGACGGCTACCTCGGCCGCGTCGTCGACCCGCTCGGCAACCCGATCGACGGCCTCGGCCAGATCACGCCCCTGCAGGGCCGCCGCGCCCTCGAGCTGCAGGCGCCCGGCGTCATGCAGCGCAAGAGCGTCCACGAGCCGATGCAGACCGGCATCAAGGCGATCGACGCGATGATCCCGGTGGGCCGCGGCCAGCGCCAGCTCATCATCGGCGACCGCCAGACCGGCAAGACCGCGATCGCGATCGACACGATCATCAACCAGCGCGCCAACTGGGAGTCGGGCGACCCGAACAAGCAGGTCCGCTGCATCTATGTCGCCATCGGCCAGAAGGGCTCGACGATCGCGTCCGTCAAGGGCGCCCTCGAAGACGCCGGCGCGCTCGAGTACACGACGATCGTCGCGGCTCCCGCGTCCGACCCCGCGGGCTTCAAGTACCTCGCCCCGTACACCGGCTCGGCCATCGGCCAGCACTGGATGTACGACGGCAAGCACGTCCTGATCATCTTCGACGACCTGTCGAAGCAGGCCGAGGCCTACCGCGCCGTGTCGCTCCTGCTCCGCCGCCCGCCGGGCCGCGAGGCGTACCCCGGCGACGTCTTCTACCTGCACTCCCGTCTGCTCGAGCGCTGCGCGAAGCTGTCGGACGAGCTCGGAGCGGGGTCGATGACGGGTCTGCCGATCATCGAGACGAAGGCCAACGACGTCTCGGCGTACATCCCGACGAACGTCATCTCGATCACGGACGGCCAGATCTTCCTGCAGTCCGACCTCTTCAACGCCAACCAGCGTCCCGCGGTCGACGTGGGCATCTCGGTGTCGCGCGTCGGCGGTGACGCCCAGGTGAAGTCGATCAAGAAGGTCTCCGGCACGCTCAAGCTCGAGCTCGCGCAGTACCGCTCGCTCGAGGCGTTCGCGATGTTCGCGTCCGACCTGGATGCGGCATCCCGTCGCCAGCTCGCCCGCGGTGCGCGCCTGACCGAGCTGCTCAAGCAGCCGCAGTACTCGCCGTACCCCGTCGAGGAGCAGGTCGTCTCGATCTGGGCCGGCACCAACGGCAAGCTCGACTCGATCGAGGTGGAGGACGTGCTGCGCTTCGAGCGCGAGCTGCTCGACTACCTGCGCCGCAACACGACGATCCTCGACACGCTGCGTGACACCAACGTGCTCGACGACGGCACCGCGGCCGAGCTCGCCAAGGTCACCGACACGTTCATCCTGGAGTTCCAGTCGGGCAAGGGCGGTCAGCCGATCGCCAAGCCCGGCCACGAGGAGATCGCGGCGGCTGCGGCCGACGACGTGAACCAGGAGCAGATCGTCAAGGGCCGCCGCTAAGCGGCACGCCTGGACAGGAACCATGGGCGCACAACTCAGGGTCTACAAGCAGAAGATCGCTTCTGCTCAGACGACCAAGAAGATCACGAAGGCGATGGAGCTCATCGCGGCTTCGCGCATTCAGAAGGCCATGGCGCGCGTGCGCGCGTCGGCGCCTTTCGCGCGTGCCGTGACGCGGGCCGTCTCCGCCGTGGCGACGCACTCCAATGTCGACCACCCGTTGACGACCGAGCGCGAGACGATCCGCCGCTCCGCGGTCGTGATCTTCGCCTCGGACCGCGGCCTCGCCGGCGCGTTCAACTCGCAGATCCTCCGTGAGGGCGTGCAGCTCGCCGAGCTGCTGCGCTCGCAGGGCAAGGAGCCGGTGTTCTACCTCGTCGGTCGCAAGGCCGTGGGGTACTTCCAGTTCCGCCGGATCCCGAGCGCGGCCGAGTGGACGGGCGACACCGACACGCCCCACTTCCACACGGCCGAGGAGATCGCCGGCGTCCTGCTGGATGCCTACGACCGCGGCGGGAATGAGGGCGGCGTGGACGAGATCAACCTCGTCTACAACCGCTTCGTCAGCATGATGACGCAGACGCCCGAGACGGTCCGCCTCCTCCCGCTGGAGGTCGTGGAGGCGGAGGCGACGAGCGCGCAGGTGTACCCCCTGTACGAGTTCGAGCCCGAGGCCGACGTCGTGCTGGATGCCCTCCTGCCGGTGTACATCCAGAGCCGCGTCTTCAACGCCCTCCTGCAGTCGTCGGCGGCCAAGCACGCCGCGACGCAGAAGGCGATGAAGTCCGCGAGCGACAACGCCGACAAGCTCATCACCGACTACACCCGCCTGCGCAACAACGCGCGTCAGGCCGAGATCACGCAGCAGATCGCCGAGATCGTCGGCGGCGCCGACGCTCTGGCGTCGGGCAAGTAGACATACGAAAGAGAAGAAGCCATGAGCCTCACCGCTGAGAAGACGGCAGCCCCCGTCATCGGGCGCGTCGCCCGTGTCACGGGCCCCGTCGTCGACATCGAGTTCCCGCACGACTCGATCCCCGACATCTACAACGCGCTCACGACGACGGTCACCGTCGAGGGTGTGACCACCGAGTTCACCCTCGAGGTCGCACAGCACCTCGGCGACGACCTCGTGCGCGCGATCGCCCTCAAGCCGACCGACGGCGTCGTCCGCGGTCAGGAGGTGCGCGACACCGGCGGCCCCATCTCGGTGCCCGTCGGCGACGTCACCAAGGGTCGCGTCTTCAACGTGACCGGCGAGATCCTCAACGCCGAGCCCGACGAGAAGATCGAGATCACCGAGCGGTGGGGCATCCACCGCCAGGCGCCCTCGTTCGACCAGCTCGAGTCGAAGACCGAGATGTTCGAGACCGGCATCAAGAGCATCGACCTGCTCACCCCGTACGTGCAGGGCGGCAAGATCGGCCTCTTCGGCGGTGCGGGCGTCGGCAAGACGGTCCTCATCCAGGAGATGATCCAGCGCGTCGCGCAGGACCACGGCGGTGTGTCGGTGTTCGCCGGTGTCGGCGAGCGCACCCGTGAGGGCAACGACCTCATCGGTGAGATGGAGGAGGCGGGCGTCTTCGACAAGACCGCGCTCGTCTTCGGCCAGATGGACGAGCCGCCGGGGACGCGTCTGCGCGTCGCCCTGTCGGCGCTGACGATGGCGGAGTACTTCCGCGACGTCCAGAAGCAGGACGTGCTCCTCTTCATCGACAACATCTTCCGCTTCACGCAGGCCGGCTCCGAGGTGTCGACGCTGCTCGGCCGCATGCCCTCCGCCGTGGGCTACCAGCCGAACCTGGCCGACGAGATGGGCATCCTCCAGGAGCGCATCACCTCGACGCGCGGTCACTCGATCACGTCGCTGCAGGCGATCTACGTGCCCGCCGACGACTACACCGACCCGGCGCCGGCGACGACGTTCGCGCACCTCGACGCGACGACCGAGCTGTCGCGTGAGATCGCGTCGAAGGGCCTTTACCCGGCCATCGACCCGCTGACGTCGACGAGCCGCATCCTGGACCCCCGCTACATCGGCGCCGACCACTACCGCGTGGCCACGGCCGTCAAGCAGATCCTCCAGAAGAACAAGGAGCTGCAGGAGATCATCGCGATCCTCGGTGTCGACGAGCTCTCCGAAGAGGACAAGATCGTCGTCGCCCGCGCGCGCCGCATCCAGCAGTTCCTCTCGCAGAACACCTACATGGCGAAGAAGTTCACCGGCGTCGAGGGCTCCACGGTCCCGATCAAGGAGACGATCGAGTCCTTCGATGCGATCGTCAAGGGCGACTTCGACCACGTCGCCGAGCAGGCGTTCTTCAACGTCGGCGGCATCTCCGACGTCGAGGAGAAGTGGGCGCAGATCCAGAAGGAGAACGGCTGACATGCCGCTCAGCGTGAGCCTCGTCTCAGCTGAGAACGAGGTCTGGTCGGGGGAGGCGTCGCTCGTCGTCGCCAAGACCGTCCTCGGTGAGATCGGCTTCATGCCGGGGCACGAGCCCGTGCTCGCGGTCCTCGCCGAGGGCGAGGTGCGCATCACCCAGCCCGACGGGACGAAGATCGTCGCCAACGCGCAGGACGGCTTCCTGTCGATGGACGGCGACGAGGTCTCGATCGTGGCCGGCAACGCCGCCCTCATCTCCTGACGCCAGTCGTAACGCGCGCCGCTCGGATCCGTCCGGGCGGCGCGCGTCGTTTTCCGGAGCACGCATGCTGATCCTCCTGCCACCGTCCGAGACCAAGCGGGCGGGAGGCTCTCGACGCCCGCTCGATCTCGCCACGCTCGCGTTCCCCGAGCTGGCCCCGCAGCGCGAGCAGGTCCTCGCGGCGCTCGAAGAGCTGTCGACGGATGCTGCGACCGCGGCTCGCGTGCTCAAGCTCGGTGCGACGCAGCTCGGCGAGGTGGATGACAACGCCCGCGTGCGCTCGGCCCCGACGATGCCGGCCGTCGACCGCTACACGGGCGTCCTGTACGACGCGCTGGATGCGGCATCCCTCGACTCCTCGGCCCGCGGGTGGCTCGGCCGCAACGTCGTCATCCACTCGGCCCCGCTCGGGCCGGTCGGAGCGCTCGACCGCATCCCCACCTACCGGCTCGGCGCCGGAACGTCGCTGCCCGGCATCCCGCCGCTCCGCCGGGTATGGGCAGCCGCCGTCGCCGAGGCTTTCGCTGCGGCCTCGCCCGGCTTCGTCCTCGACCTGCGCTCGGAGGCGTACGCGGCGCTCGGGCCGGTGCCGGCATCCGTCCCCGCCGTCTACGTGCGCGTCGTGTCGGAGGGCGAGGGCGGTGCCGTGCGCGCGCTCAACCACTTCAACAAGCACGCCAAGGGTGTCCTCGTGCGCCGCCTAGCGACGGACCGGCCGCGCATCGGCTCGCTCGCCGGATTCGTGCGCTGGGCCGACGCCGCCGGCCTGCGCGTGCGGGACGGCGCGCCCGGCGAGCTCGAGCTCTTCGCCTGACGGCCGCGATCAGCGCTCGGTGTTGTCGGCGGTCTGCTGAGTGTTCTCGGCGATCGCGATGAGGGCCACGACCGCCTCGATGAGGAGGCGGAGCAGCACGATCGCGATGAACGTCACGAGAGGCACGAGGATGAGCGTCGCGACGAGGAGCGAGACGCCGCCGCCGACGTTGTACGAGATCAGGTTGATCGCCGTCACGATGCCGCGGACGAAGTACACGAGGAAGCCGATCGCGATCGCGATCAGCCCGACGACGTAGAAGACGCTCGCGAGGCGTCGGGTGATGAAGGTGCGGAACGAGACGTCGAAGAGCGCCCGCAGGAACCCTCGCCCGACATCGGACGCCTCGCCGACGACGCGCGGGACCCCCGTGTCGTCGGGGTCGCCCGCCGGGTCGAAGGCGCGCGTCGCCGCGGCCTCCGATGCGGGCTGGTCGGGCAGGGGAGGCGGGGTGGGGGAGGTCGAGTCGCTCATGGGATGTCCTTCCGCGGTGCGGGTGCGGTCATCGTCAGGCTAGTGCGCGGCGAGCCGTGCACGGCATGACTGACACGCGTGCATCGGCATCGCTACGATGTGACTCGGCGAGGCCGAGGGCCTCCTGGACGCGAAGGCGATGCGTCCGTCTTCGACTCTCTAGGAGCTCGTTCCATGGACTACAACGATTATGGCTCTGGGGGCTTGATCGCGTTCTACCTCCTGCTGGTCCCCGTCTTCTTCGTCTTCGGCATCGCGTTCTACATCCTCAGTTCGTGGTTCCTCATGAAGATCTTCGACAAGGCGGGCGTGCAGGGGCGCTGGCGCGCGTGGATCCCCGTGTACAACACGATGGTCTTCACCAAGCTCGGCGACCTGAACCCGTGGCTCATCCTCATCGCCTGGGGTGCCGCGGCGGTGCTCGCCTGGATCCCGCTCATCGGCTGGATCGTCAGCCTGCTGCCCGCCGTCGTGCTGCTGCTCGCGGCGTGGCGCGTGGGTCTGAAGCTGCAGAAGGAGGCGGTGTGGCTGATCCTCGCCTTCTTCCTCTGGATCGTGTGGCTCGGCATACTCGGCTTCGACCGCTCGCGCTGGAACACCGCCGTGCCCGCGGCTCCCTGGGCCAACAACGGCTTCTTCGGCGACCGCACGAACTGGTCGGGGATCCCCGCCCAGACGCCGGCCGTCGGATACGCGGGGCAGGCCGGCTACGCCGCGCCCGGCGCGTACCCCCCGCCCGCCGGCTACGCAGCCCCGCCCGCGGGATACGCCGAGCCGCCCGCGGGCTACACGCAGCCGCCGGCCGGGTACACCCAGCCGCCGGCGGGCTACACGCAGCCGCCGGCCGGCTACGCCGCCCCGCCCGTCGCGTCCGAGCCTCCCGCCGCCGAGCCGCCCGCGGGCTACTCGCCTCCGCCCGCCGCCCCTGAGGCGTCCGCGGGCTACACGGCCGCGCCGGCGGCCGCCGCCGCATCGGCACCCGAGCCCCCTGCCGCCCCTGAGCCGCCCGCGGCCCCCGGCGCCCCGGCAGCGCCCGAGCCGCCGTCGGCGCCCGAGACCCCGGTCTCGCCCGAGCCGCCCGTCCTCCCCGAGCCTCCCGTCGAGCCGGCCCCGCCGGTCACGCCGGAGCCCGCGCCCCCGGTGGCGCCGGAGCCCCCCGTGACGTCGGAGCCCGGCGCAGCGTCCGAGCCCTCGGTGTCGTTCGGACCCGACGAGCCGGAAGCGCCCGCGGCGCCGAAGGCCTAGCATCCATCCCGTGAACCCCCGTCCTCCCGGACGGGGGTTCACGCGTTCGCGCCCCGGGCGCCGGGTCGGACGGGCACGCGGCTAGCGTGGAGTCATGACCACGGAATCCGTCCCCCTGCGGCGCGTCGGCGCGTCGGGCCTCCTCGTCTCGGCGATCGGCCTCGGCTGCAACAACTTCGGGCGCAGCGGCACCCGCACCGAGAGCCTCGAGGGCACGCGCGAGGTACTGGACGCCGCCCTCGACGCGGGGGTGACGTTCCTCGACACGGCCGACATCTACGGCAAGGAGCCCGGGCTCTCGGAGAGCCTCATGGGCGCCGCCCTCACCGGGCGCCGCGACCGCTTCGTGCTCGCGACGAAGTTCGGTCACGCCGACTTCGCACCCGCCGTGCTGGGCGGGTCGAAGGCATCCCGCACCCACGTGCGCCGGGCGGTCGAGGCATCCCTCACTCGACTGCGGACGGACTGGATCGACCTCTACCAGCTGCACACCCCCGATCCCGAGACGCCCATCGAGGAGACCCTCGACGTGCTCGGCGACCTCGTGCGGGAGGGCAAGGTGCGCTACATCGGACACTCGAACCTGTCGGGCTGGCAGATCGCCGAGGCGCACTTCGTCGCGCGCGAGCGGCACGCCGTGCCGTTCGTCTCGTCGCAGAACCAGTACAGCCTGCTCGCGCGCGGGGCCGAGCGGAACATCCTCCGCGCCGTCGAGCGCTACGGACTGGGCTTCTTCCCGTTCTTCCCCCTGCAGAACGGGCTGCTCACGGGCAAGTTCACGAGGAATGCCGCGCCCGCCGACTCGCGGATCATGCGGCAGCGACCCCACCTCTACGAGAACGCGCCGTGGGATGCCCTCGAGGCCTACCAGGCGTTCTGCGACGAGCGCGGGATCACGATGCTCGAGGCGACGATGGCCTGGTTCCTCGCCAAGCCCGTCGTCTCGAGCGTCATCGCGGGTGCGACGAGCCCCGAGCAGGTGCGCGCGAACGCCGCCGCCGCGACCGCCTGGACGCCCGGCGCGGACGACCTCGCCGCGATCGACGGGTTCTTCCCGCCCGCGCCCGCCGCCGACATGTAGCGGCCCGCACGCGGCGAGCGGCGCCGGCTCGCGGCATCCATCGCCTGTTTCGCTGTCAGCGCACGCGACGCGTTTGAATCCCGGCGGGCGACAGGCGTAGCGTCGTTCGACGTGCGACGCCGCCTTGGGGGCGGACTTCGCCGTGTTCGAAAGGACCCCCGTGCTCGGCAAGCTCCTCGCGCGATACCTGAGCCCCGCCTGGCTGCTCATCATCGCCGTCATCGTGTTCCAACTGGCGCAATCGATCGCGTCGCTCATGCTGCCGACGCTCAACGCCGACATCATCGACAACGGCGTCGTCACGGGTGACATCGACTACATCTGGCGGACGGGCGGCGTCATGCTGCTCGTGAGCCTCGTGCAGGTCGTGTGCGCGATCGTCGCCGTCTACTTCGGCTCGCGCCTCGCGATGGGCATGGGCCGCGAGCTGCGCGGCGACCTCTTCCACCGCGTCGTCGCGTTCTCGCAGCGCGAGGTCGGCCAGTTCGGCGCGCCGTCGCTCATCACCCGCAACACCAACGACGTGCAGCAGGTGCAGATGCTCGTGCAGGTCTCGGCGACCCTCATGGTGTCGGCGCCGATGCTGGCGATCGGCGGCGTCATCATGGCGGTCCGCCAGGATGCGGGCCTGTCGTGGCTCATGGCCGTGGCCATCCCGATCCTCCTCATCATCGTCGGGCTGATCGTGTGGCGCATGGTGCCCGCCTTCACGCAGATGCAGAAGAAGATCGACCGCGTCAACCAGATCATGCGGGAGCAGCTCACCGGCATCCGGGTCATCCGCGCCTTCGTCCGCGAGCGCGAGGAGCGTGCGCGCTTCGCGACGGCGAGCGAGGACGTCATGGCGAGCGGCCTCAAGGCCGGAAACCTCATGGCCATCATGTTCCCCGCCGTCATGCTCGTCATGAACGTCTCGAGCGTCGCGGTCATCTGGTTCGGCGCGTTCCAGGTGCAGGACAACGGCGTGCAGATCGGCACCCTCATCGCGTTCCTCAGCTACCTCATGCAGATCCTCATGGGCGTCATGATGGCCACCTTCATGTTCGTCATGATCCCGCGCGCCGCCGTCTGCGCGAACCGCATCGGCGAGGTGCTCGACACGGAGCCGTCGGTCGCGCTGCCGGTCGACCCGCACGCGCCGCCCGCGGAGATCGGACGGGTCCAGTTCGACCACGTCGACTTCGCCTACCCGGGCGCCGACGACGCCGTGCTCCACGACCTCACCTTCACCGTCGAACCCGGCACGACGACGGCCATCATCGGCTCGACGGGCGCCGGCAAGACGACGCTCGTCGGCCTCGTGCCGCGGCTCTTCGACGTCACGGCCGGAGTCGTGCGCGTCGACGGCGTCGACGTGCGGGACTACGACCCCGACCTGCTGTGGAAGCGCATCGGCCTCATTCCGCAGCGCGCCTTCCTCTTCTCGGGCACGATCGCCTCCAACCTCCGCTACGGCGACGAGGAGGCGACCGACGACGAGCTGTGGCGTGCGCTCGAGCTCGCGCAGGCGAAGGACTTCGTCGAGGCGATGCCCGAGGGACTGGCCGCACCGATTGCTCAAGGCGGCACGAACGTCTCGGGCGGCCAGCGGCAGCGCCTCGCGATCGCGCGGGCACTGACCAAGCGCCCGGGCATCTACATCTTCGACGACTCGTTCTCGGCGCTCGACCTGCGGACGGATGCCGAGCTCCGGCGTGCCCTCGACACCCACCTGCCGGAGGCGACCCGCATCGTCGTCGCGCAGCGCGTCTCGACGATCCAGCACGCCGACCAGATCATCGTGCTCGACCACGGGCGCATGGTCGGCGTCGGAACCCACGACGAGCTCGTCGAGTCGAACGAGACCTACCGCGAGATCGTCGATTCGCAGCTCGCGGCGGAGGCGGCGGCATGAGCGGCTCGCAGACGAATCGCGGCGGCGGCTCCACCGAGTCGACGCCGACCCAGACACCGCCGCGCCGCATGCCCGCGGGCCGCGGACCGTTCGGCCAGGTCGCCCCCGGCGAGAAGGCGCAGAACTTCGGCCCGAGCGCGAAGCGCCTCCTCGGCACGCTGCGCAGCGACATGCCGCAGCTCATCGTCGTGCTCGTGCTCGGCATCCTGAGCGTCACCCTCTCGGTGATCGGCCCGAAGCTCCTCGGCAACGCGACCAATGTCGTCTTCGCGGGCTTCGTGTCGCTGCAGACGCCTGCGGGCATGACGCAGCAGCAGGTGATCGACGGGCTCATCGCGCAGGGCGATCAGCAGCAGGCCGACATGCTCTCGACGATGACCTTCGTCCCCGGCGCCGGCATCGACTTCCAGGAGCTCGCCATGATCGTCATGGCCGTGCTCCTCGTCTACATCTTCGCGAGCATCTTCTCGTGGCTGCAGGCCCGCATCCTGAACGGCGTGGTGCAGCGCGCGATGAACCGGCTGCGCCTCCAGGTCGAGGCGAAGGTGCACCGCCTGCCGCTGTCCTACTTCGACAAGGTGCAGCGCGGCGAGCTCCTCAGCCGCGTGACGAACGACGTCGACAACATCGGCCAGACGATGCAGCAGACCCTCTCGCAGGTCGTGATCTCGCTGCTGACCGTCATCGGCGTGCTGATCATGATGTTCCTGATCTCGCCGCTGCTGGCCGTCATCGCCCTCGTGACGATCCCGCTGACGCTCGTCGTGACGGTGCTCGTCGCCAAGCGCTCGCAGAAGCTCTTCGTCGCGCAGTGGGCGGCGACCGGCAAGCTCAAC
This sequence comes from Microbacterium sp. AZCO, assembly GCF_039614715.1. Lineage (GTDB taxonomy): Bacteria > Actinomycetota > Actinomycetes > Actinomycetales > Microbacteriaceae > Microbacterium. The sequence goes on from NZ_CP154857.1 coordinate 584,711, forward strand.
GCACGCGTCGAGGAGACCTTCTCGGGCCACTCCATCGTCAAGGTCTTCGGCCACCAGAAGGAGGTCGAGGCGTCGTTCCGCGACGAGAACGAAGAGGTCTACAAGGCGAGCTTCGGCGCCCAGTTCATCTCCGGCATCATCATGCCCGCCATGATGTTCATCGGGAACCTCGTCTACGTCGCGATCGCCGTCGTCGGCGGCCTCCAGGTCGCCGCCGGCCTCATGTCGATCGGCGACGTGCAGGCCTTCATCCAGTATTCGCGGCAGTTCACGCAGCCGCTCAGCCAGCTGGGCTCCATGGCCAACCTGCTGCAGTCGGGCGTCGCGAGCGCCGAGCGCGTGTTCGAGCTGCTCGACGAGGACGAGGAGTCGCTCGACCCGGATCCCGCCGACACGGCGCCGGAGTCGGCGAGCCACCTCGCGTTCGAGGACGTGTCGTTCCGCTACGCCGCCGACAAGCCGCTCATCGACGGCCTCGCGCTCGAGGCGCACCCGGGCAGCACTGTCGCGATCGTCGGCCCGACGGGGGCGGGCAAGACGACGCTCGTGAACCTCATCATGCGGTTCTACGACGTGGATGCCGGCCGGATCACGCTCGACGGGGTCGACACCCGCACGATGTCGCGCGACGACCTCCGGGCCCGCACGGGCATGGTGCTGCAGGACACGTGGCTGTTCGCAGGGACGATCCGCGAGAACATCGCATACGGGCGGCCGGACGCCTCGGACGAGGAGATCGTCGCCGCAGCGAAGGCCGCGTACGTGGACCGGTTCGTGCACGCGCTCCCCGAGGGCTACGAGACGATGCTCGACGACGAGGCCACCAACCTGAGCGTCGGCGAGCGTCAGCTCGTGACGATCGCGCGCGCGTTCCTCGCCGATCCCCGCATCCTGATCCTCGACGAGGCGACGTCGTCCGTCGACACCCGCACCGAGCTCCTCATCCAGCGGGCGATGTCGCGCCTGCGCGCGGATCGGACGGCGTTCGTCATCGCGCACCGGCTGTCGACGATCCGGGATGCCGACCTCATCCTCGTGATGGAGAACGGGTCGATCGTGGAGCAGGGCTCGCACGATGAGCTGCTGCGTGCCCGCGGCGCGTACTGGCGTCTCTACAACGCGCAGTTCGAGGCTGCCATCGACGACGACGAGGCACAGGCGCCGGTGCTCGTGGGCGCGCCTCCGATCCCCACCGTCGGCGAGCTCATCGCCGACGAGGGCGTCGAGGTGGGCGAGACCGGTTCCACTAGTATGTGAGCACATCCGCGGGCCGGTCGGTCCGCGTCCGGCTCATGGGAGGATAGCGGCGTGTCCGAAGTATCCACCCAGCATCGCTCCGTGCACCTCGGGGGTGCCTCGGACGGCACGATCGAGCTCACGTGGGCGGGTGCGACCCACACGGGTCGTCGTCGCGAGGTCAATCAGGACGCCCTGCTGACGGCGTTCCCGCTGTACATCGTCGCCGACGGCATGGGCGGTCACCTCGGCGGCGAGATCGCGAGCTCGTCGACGGTCGAGCGGCTCCAGGGAGTCGTCGACGGCGGATCCGTCACGCCGAAGGCGATCGAGAAGGGGCTCGCGCGCGCCGTCAAGGACATCGCGTCGCACCCCGATGCGACCGACGACGGCACCGGCACGACCCTGACGGGCGTGTACCTCGACGTGTCCGAGAAGCCTCCGCACTGGGTCACCCTCAACATCGGCGATTCGCGGGTGTACCTCCTCCGGGACGGCTCCCTCGCGCAGGTGACGACCGACCACTCCGTCGTCCAGGAGCTCATCGCCGCGGGGCGGTTGAGCCCCGAGGAGGCCGAGAACCATCCCTACGGCAACGTCATCACGCGTGCCGTGGGCCCGAGCGACAGCGTCACCCCCGACTACGTGCGCCTCGATGTCGCCGATGGCGACCGGTTCGTCATCTGCTCCGACGGGCTGACGAAAGAGCTGACCGACTACGGCATCCAGCACTTCCTCGACGAGAACGCCGACCCGGCCGACGCCGTGTCGTCGATGCTCGACGCCGCGCTCGAGAACGGCGGCCGCGACAACATCACGATCATCGTGCTCGACGTCGCCGTCTCCTCCACAGAGCCGCGCTGACCCCCGCTCTCCACAGTCGGCGGTCCTCCGGGTTGTCGCCGCGGCCGGGGCCGTTTGACTGACGGGATGCCGCTGCCCGCCCCGTCTTCCGCTCCCGCTTCCGTCGTGGGGGAGCCCCTCGCCTTCGCCGATGTGCTCGAGGAGCCGCTCGCCCTTCCCCCGGAGCGCACGCCGCCCAGCCGCGCCCCCGTGCCGATCCTCGCCATGATCGTCCCTCTCGCGGGAGCGGTCGTCCTGTGGCTCGTGACGGGGTCGATGCTCTCCCTGTGGCTCGCGCTGCTCGGCCCTCTCATCGCGGGCGCGACGCTGCTCGACGGCGTGCGCGCGGGACGCCGCGACCGCCGCAAGGCGTCGGCGGAGACGGAGGCCGCGCTCGACCGCGTCGCTGCGGCGATCGACGCGCGCCACGAGCGGGAGCGCGACCGGCGGCGGGCGAGACACCCCGATGTCCGGGGGTTCCTCGGGCAGGATGCCGAAGTCTGGCGGCCGAGCCCGGGTCGGGCCGAGGTGCTCGTCGTCGGCTCCGGGCCCGTTCCGAGCGGACTGCAGATCACGGGCGGGGGAGCAGACGAGCGAAGTATCGCCCTCCGCCGTCGCGCGAGGACGGTTCCCGATGCCCCGGTCGCGGTGCCCGCCACGGGAGGCGTCGCCGTCGTGGCGGGCCCCGCGCTCGCGGGCGCCGTGTCGCGCGCCCTCGTCCTGCAGGCGTGTCTCACGGCACCGCCGGGCGAGCTGCGCATCGTGGGGCCGCTGCACCCCGATGACGCGTGGGCCGAGCGGCTCCCGCACCGGCGCGCGGCAACGGGGACGGCGCTCGCCGTCGTCGCGGTCGGCGAGGCGGTTCCGCCCGAAGCCGAGGTCGCGATCGTGCGGGCGGACCCCGCCGCTCCGCCACCCCCGAGGTGCTCGGCCGTCCTGACGGTCGCCTCGCCGAGGCGCGGGCGGCTCGATGCCGGCGGCGAGACGTGCGACGTCGCCGTCGAAGGCGTCTCCGTCGCGCAGGCGATGCTCATCGCGGAGCAGCTGGAGGAACGGGCGGCGAGCACCCTCGGGACGACGTCCGCGGCGCCGTCCGTCGCTCTCGCGGACCTGCTTCCCGGCGCGCCCTCCACGGGACTTGCTGCCGTCATCGGAGTCGAGCACGGCGCGCCGACCGTCGTGGACCTCGTCGCCGACGGCCCGCACGCGGTCGTGGCCGGCATGACGGGCACGGGCAAGAGCGAGCTCCTCATCACCTGGGTGCTGTCGCTGTGCGCGACGCGCTCGCCGCGCGAGGTGAGCTTCCTCCTCGCCGACTTCAAGGGCGGCACGGCCTTCGACGCGCTCGCCGAGCTGCCGCACGTGACCGGCGTCATCACCGACCTCGACGGCGCGGGCGCGCGTCGGGCCCTCGAGAGCCTGCGGGCCGAGGTCCGGTGGCGTGAGGGCGAGCTCGCCGGCGTCGGCGCGCGTGACATCCTCGATCCGCGCGTAGAGCTGCCCCGGCTCGTCGTCGTGGTCGACGAGTTCGCCGCGCTGCTCGGCGACCACCCCGAGCTGCACGCCGTGTTCACCGACATCGCCGCGCGGGGCCGCGCTCTCGGCGTGCACCTCGTCCTCGGCACACAGCGCGTCTCGGGCGTCGTGCGGGAGGCGCTCCTCGCCAACTGCCCGCTCCGGGTCAGCCTGCGCGTCGCGGACGCCGCCGACAGCCGCGCCGTCATCGGCTCCGACGAGGCGGCGGCGCTCCCCGGCGGCGAGGCGGGTCGCGGCATCGCGCTCGTCCGCCGCGCGGGGGATGCCGCCGCGCGGCGAGTGCGCGTGGCTCTGTCCTCGCCCGGTGACGTCGCGAAGGTCATCGCCGTGTCCGACGGACACCGGCCACGGCGGCCCTGGCTGCCCGACCTTCCGACCCGGATCGACCTCGCCGACCTCCCGCCCGCCGGGTTCGGCGAACTCGTGCTCGGGCTCGCCGACGAGCCGGACAGGCAGCGGCAGGTGCCCGTCACGGTGACCGAGGGCGACCGCGGCCTCCTCGTCGTCGGGGCGGCCGGCACCGGCAGATCGACGGCGCTGCGCACGCTCGCCGCGCAGCACGACGCGCGGATCGTCGTGCCGGCAGACCCGGAGGAGGCCTGGGACGCCGTCGCCCGCCTCTCGGACGAGCCGCCGGGCCGAGGCACGCTCGTCGTCCTCGACGACCTCGACGCGCTCGCGTCGCGGTATCCGCACGAGTACGCCGCCGAGCTGCACGAGCGGGTGGAGCGCCTCGTGCGGACAGCGGGCGACCACGGCGTGCTGGTCGTCGCGTCGGCCCAGCGGCTGACGGGTGCCGCGGGGCGGATCGCCGAGCTGCTGCCGCGGCGCCTGCTGCTCGGCGCGTCCACCCGCTCGGAGTATCTCGCCCTGGGCGGGGACGCGGCTCACTTCGCGCCCGACCAGCCGCCCGGTCGCGGACGCCTCGGCGGGCGCGCCGTGCAGGTCGCGGTCGGGCCGGCGCTTCCCGTCGCGCCGGAACGCGTCGTCGTCCCGTGGTCTCCGGTGGACGCCGTCACGGGCTTCGTCGCCCGCAGGTCTCCCGCCGCCAGGGCGGCGCTCGCCGCCTGGGAGGCGGACGGCGTGCGCATCGCGCGCGTCGGCGACGTGAGCGACCTCGACGGCGGCGGGGCCGAGCGCCTCGTGCTGGTGGGCGACGCGGAGGACTGGCAGCGCCAGTGGCAGACGCTGACCGCCGTCCGAGCGGGCCATTCCCTCGTCATCGACACGTCGGTCGCGGCCGACTTCCGCGCGCTCAGTGCAGATCGCGTGCTGCCGCCGTACTGCGCGGCGGGCCGCGGCCGTGCGTGGCTGTGCCGCGATGCCCTCCCCGCCGAGCGGATCGCGCTGCCGCAGGCAGCCGTGTGACATGACGGTCGCGACGGATCGTCCGGGGGAGTGCCGCTCCCGCGACACCTCGCACCGCCGTGGCCGCTCGCCCTTGACCGTTCACGAGGCCGACCCGTACGTTTCACCATGTGTCAACAACCCCGATAAACCTGGACCGGCCCGACGGCAAGGGACTCAAAGCGGGCGCACTCGGCCTCTGGGGCTCGACCGTCATCGGTCTCGCCTCGACGGCTCCCGTCTATTCGCTCGTCGCCACCCTCGGCTTCGTCGTGCTCGCGGTCGGTGGGCAGGCGCCCATCGCCTTCGTCATCGCCTTCATCCCGATGCTCTTCATCGCCTTCGCGTACCGGGAGCTCAACAACGAAGTGCCCGACTGCGGCACGACCTTCACGTGGGGGACGAAGGCGTTCGGACCGTGGATCGGCTGGATGGGCGGCTGGGGCGTGGCGGTCGCAGGCATGGTCGTGCTCGCGAACCTCGCCCAGATCGCCGCGATCTACTTCTGGTCGCTGTTCGGCGACGGCTCGCTCTCCGAGAACTACTTCCTCGTCACGCTGACCGGTGTCGTCTTCATCGCCGCGATGACGTGGGTCAGCTGGCGCGGGGTCGAGATCGGCGAGCGCATCCAGAACATCCTGCTCGGCATCCAGTACCTCGCCCTCGCGATCTTCGTGATCGCCGCGCTGTGGCAGTTCTTCGCCGGCACGGCGCCTGACCCGACCCCGTTCCAGTGGTCGTGGTTCAACCCGTTCGCCTTCACCGACTGGAGCGCCTTCATCGAGGCGATCCTCCTCGCGCTCTTCATCTACTGGGGGTGGGACACGTGTCTCGCGCTCAACGAGGAGACGAAGGATCCCAAGCGGATCCCGGGTCGCGCGGCGCTGCTGACGACGGTCATCCTGCTCGTCACCTACGTGACCGTGACGGTGGCGGCGATGATGTACGCGGGTCTCGGCTCGGAGGGCACGGGCCTCGGCAACGAGGCGAACGCCGACGACTTCTTCCTCGCGATCAAGGACGGCCTGCTCGGCCCGGTCGGCTGGGTGCTCGTCGTCGCCGTCATGATCTCGGCGATCTCGTCGACGCAGACGACGATCCTCCCCACGGCTCGCGGGACGCTCGCGATGGCGGCCTACAAGGCGCTCCCCAAGCGGTTCGCCGACGTGCACCCCGAATACAAGACGCCGTCGTTCTCGACGCTCGTGATGGGCGTCGTGGCGATCATCTACTACGTCGGCATGTCGCTCATCAGCGACAACATCCTGCAGGACTCGATCCTCTCGCTCGGCCTCGCGATCGCGTTCTACTACGCCATCACCGGCTTCGCCTGCATCTGGTACTACCGGCGCACCCTGTTCACGTCGGCACGGAACTTCTTCTACCGGTTCCTCTTCCCGCTGCTGGGCGGGCTCATGCTGACATACGCATTCGTGCAGTCCGCGATCGACATGTGGGATCCGGACTACGGCTACACCGTGCTCTTCGGCGTCGGGGGCGCCTTCGTCCTGGGTATCGGAGCGCTCCTCGTCGGCGTGCTCCTGATGTTCCTCTGGTACTTCTTCCCGCGGGCGAAGCCGTTCTTCCGCGGTGAGAGCCTCAACGAGGAGACGCCCGTGCTCGTGCCCGAGGACCCCGCCGAGTTCAGCCGATCCATCGACGGCGGACTCGTCTGACACGTCTCACAGGCCGCGGCCCCCGCTCCGATGGAGCGGGGGCCGCGTCGTTCGTGCGAGGGGAGCGTCAGGACAGGGCGTCGGCCAGCGGCGCGAGCTCGAGCCCGTGCGCCGTGGCGACGCCCGGATTGACGATCGTGCCGCCCACCGTGTTGAGCCCCGCCGCGAGCGCGGCATCGGCGCGCAGCGCGTCCTTCCAGCCCGAGCGGACGATCTGGCGGATGTAGGGGAGCGTCGCGTTCGTGAGTGCCGACGTGGAGGTGTTCGGCACCGCGCCGGGCATGTTCGCGACGCAGTAGAAGATGCTCCCGTGCACGGGGAACGTCGGGTCGGCGTGCGTCGTGGGGTGGGTGTCCTCGAAGCATCCGCCCTGGTCGACCGCGATGTCGACGAGCACGCTGCCCGGGCGCATGCGCCGCACCATGTCGTTCGTCACGAGCTTGGGCGCCTTGGCGCCGGGAATGAGCACCGACCCGATCACGAGATCCGAGTCGGTGACCGCCCGGTCGAGGTCGAGAGGGTTGGATGCCGCGGTCTTGACGCGACCCTGGAAGTGGTCGTCGAGGTAGCGCAGCCGCTGGACGTTGGTGTCGAAGACCGTGACGTCGGCGCCCAGGCCCACGGCGATGACCGCGGCGTTGGCGCCCGCGACCCCGCCGCCGATCACGGTGACCCGCGCGGAGCGCGTGCCGGGGACCCCCGACATCAGAAGGCCCAGACCCCCGGCCGAGCGCAGGAGGGTCGCGGCGCCGACGGTCGGCGCGAGCCGCCCCGCGACCTCGCTCATGGGGGCGAGGAGCGGCAGTCCACCGCCTGCCAGCTGCACCGTCTCGTAGGCGATCGCGGTGACGCCGTCGGCGACGAGGCGCTCCGTGAGCGGCCGGTCGGCGGCGAGGTGGAGGTAGGTGAAGAGCACGAGGTCGTCGCGGAAGTAGCCGTACTCGCTCGCGATCGGCTCCTTGACCTTGAGGAGGAGCTCGGCACGGGCCCACACGTCGGCCGCGTCGTCGAGGAGCGTCGCCCCGGCAGCCTCGTATTCCGAATCCGGCATCGACGACCCCAGGCCCGCCCCCCGCTGCACGAACACCTCGTGCCCCGAGGCGACGAGATCGTGGACGCCCGCGGGGGTCAGCGCGACGCGATACTCGTTGTTCTTGATTTCGGTGGGTACGCAGATCCTCATCGATCGCTCCTTTCGGCTCCTTGTGGGAGCGGTGCTAGACGACGGGGCGGATCGCCCCGACATCGCGGCCGCCGCCGGACACCGACAGCGGAAGTCTCGTCATGGTGTCGGCGACAGCGGCCGACGTGAGAGCGCCGGAGCGCTCGAGCAGCCGGAGCGCGACGGCCATCGCGGCGCGACCGCTTCCGTCGAGCATCTTGAGTGCGACGGTCGTGCCGTTCGGCGCGACGACCACGACGACGCCCTCCGCGCCCGTCTTCGCGAAGACTCCCAGACGCTCGATCGCGACGGTGTCGGGGCGGCCCGGGCCGTCGATGGTCCAGGGGTGCTCGCGGACCGCTCGGACGAGCGTCCCGGCCTGGCGGTGGAGCGCGAACGGCGACGTCTGCGACGCCGTGCCGACGCGGTGGATCGCCTTCGCGAGGCCGCCCAGACTCATGGCGTACACGGGGGCGCCGCATCCATCCACCGCCGTGGCGCGCGCCTTCTCGCCGATGAGGCGCTCCACGACGTCGCGGATGTGGACCTGCAGGGGATGCTCGGGGTCGAGGTAGCCGCGGGGATCCCAGCCGTTCGCCGTGCAGGTCAGGAGCATCGCGGCGTGCTTGCCGGAGCAGTTCATGCGGATGCGGGCCGGCTCGTAGTGCTCGCGCACCATCTCGTCGCGCGTCGCCTGGTCGAGAGGCCAGGCCGCGGGGCAGCCCAGGTCCTCTTCGCCGAGGCCCGCGGCCTGCAGGATGTCGCGCACGACCGAGACGTGCCGATCGGTTCCGCTGTGGCTCGCCGTCGCGAGTCCGAGCATCTCGTTCTCGAGGGGAGCGCCCGCCGTCAGGCACGCGAGCGCCTGCAGCGGCTTGAGGCTCGAGCGGGGGAGGATCGGCGCCGACACGTCGCCGAGCTGCTCGATCACGAGCCCGTCGGGGGACAGGACGAGGGCGGAACCGGAGTGGCGGGACTCGACGAAGCCGCTGCGTTCGACGACGGCAAGCTCGACGGCGTCAGCTGCGGCGAAGGTCTGCGGCACCCAGCCAGCCTACCGTCGGGGAGGGGAGGCATCCCGTGACAGACTGTCCGCATGTTCGGCGAGCACCGGTACCGTCTGCACACGACCTGGACCGGCAACCGCGGCTCGGGAACGAGCGGCTACCGCGAGTACGACCGCTCCACGACGATCGAGATCCCCGGCAAGCCCGTGCTCCACGCGTCCAGCGACAAGCCCTTCCGGGGCGACCCCGCCCGGTGGAATCCCGAGGACATGCTCGTCGCTGCGCTCAGCCAGTGCCACCTGCTGTCGTACCTGCACGCCTGCGTCGAGGCGGGGGTCGTCGTGGTCGGCTATCGGGACGACGCATCCGGCCTGCTCGTCGAGGACGGGCGCGGCGGCGGCCGCATGACGCAGGTCGTGCTCAGGCCGCACGTGACGATCGCCCACGAGTCGATGAGGGATGCCGCGACCGCCGCCCACGAGCAGGCTCACGCCTGGTGCTTCATCGCCAATTCCGTGAACTTCCCCGTCCTGCACGAGCCCACGATCGAGGTCGCGGCGCGCTGACGGGAGCTCAGCGGCGCTCGTGCGGGAGCACCTGCTTGATGCGGTCGATCCCGTGCGCCGGCGCCTCGTTGTAGGCGTTCGCGAGCTCCTGCCCGGAGAGCGCGTGGATCGCGGCCATGATCTCGTCGGTCGCGAGGCGACGGGCCTTGCCCGAGTCGGCGGTGCCATGGTGCGAGAGGTCGAGGGGCTCGCCGAAGCGCACCCCGACCTTCTCCGACAGGGACGGCATCTTGGCGCCGACGGGCATGACGCGGTCGGTGCCGGTGAGCCCCACCGGCACGACGGGCGCCCCGGTCTGCAGAGCGAGGAAGGCGACGCCGGTCCGGCCCTTGTACAGGCGCCCGTCGAGCGAGCGCGTGCCCTCGGGGTACAGCGCGACGGCGCGGCCCTCATCGAGGAGCTGACGCTGCTGGTCGAGGGCGTCGAGCGCCGCCTGGCCGGCGCCGCGCTTGACGGGGATCGCGCCGATCGCCGTGAAGAACTCGCGCGACAGCCAGCCCGAGAAGCCCTTGCCGTCGAAGTAGCTCTCCTTCGCGAGGAAGTGCACGGGACGCGGCGAGGCGACCGGGATCGCGATCGAGTCGAGGAAGGAGAGGTGGTTGCTCGCGAAGATGACCGCGCCCGACTTCGGGACATTGGCCCTGCCCTCGACGTGGGGACGGTAGATGAGACGACCGAGCGGGGCGAGGACCATGCGCCCGACGGCGTAGGTGAACCCGATGCCTCCGGGGGAGGCGTCCTCGGGGACCGAGGAGAGATCGGGGGTCTTCGCAGATGTCACCGTAAGAGGGTACTCGGGGACCTATTCCCCCGGTGGCATGGCAGTTCCCAGCGCAGACTTAGGAAAGTCAGGGCAAGATGGACTGTCCCCTTCCCTATTCAGAGGTCTCTTCTGTGCGCACTCGACGTCTCGCTCTCCTTTCTGCCGCTGCCCTGTCGGCGCTGATCCTCGCCGGCTGCTCGGGTTCTCCGGCAGCCCCGGAGGCCTCGCCCTCCGCGAGCGCATCCGCCGACCTCTGCAGCGCCAAGGTCGCTCCGGGCGCCGCCTCCGACGCGGTCACGGTGGACGGAAAGGCCGGCACCGAGTCGACCGCGACGTTCACGGCGCCTCTCGAGGTGACCGAGCTCCAGTCGACGCAGCTCGACGAGGGCTCCGGTGACAAGCTCCAGGCGGGCGACATCGTGCAGTTCGCGCTCTCCGCCTTCGACGCGACGAGCGGCGAGAAGCTCGGCGCGCAGGGCTACAACAACGACCTCCTGCCGCAGCAGATCTCCCCGGACTCGGCGCTCGGCCAGGTCGTCGGCTGCGCCAAGCCCGGTTCGCGCTACGCCGTGACCTTCCCCGCCGCCGAGGACCAGGGCACGTCGGCCCAGGTCTACATCATCGACGTCAAGGGCACCGTCCCCGACGCCGCGTGGGGGGAGCCGCAGGCGCCCGTCGACGGCATGCCCACCGTCGAGCTCGACAAGGACGGCTCGCCCACGGTGACGCTGCCCAAGGGCGACATCCCCACCGAGTTCAAGAAGTCGACGCTCAAGAAGGGCGACGGCGCCGTCGTCGAGGCCGGCGACTCGGTGCTCGTGCAGTACCACGGCGTCTCGTGGGACACCGGCGACGTCTTCGACGAGTCGTGGGGCAAGCAGCCGTTCACCTTCACCGTCGGCAGCGGCGTCGTGCAGGGCTTCTCCGACGCCGTGACCGGTGAGACCGTCGGCTCGCAGGTCATCGCGGTGCTCCCGCCCTCCGTCGCCTACGGCGAGAAGAGCGAGTCCAACACGAGCCAGCTCGCGGGGCAGACCCTCGTGTTCGTCGTCGACATCCTCGCGGCCTCGAAGCCCGCGGCGCAGTAGCGCCGTCTCGCGTCAGAGCCCGTCACCGCTCGGTGGCGGGCTCTTCGCATGCCCGCGGGTAGTCTGTCGGGGTGCGGCGCGTCCTCATCCTCGGCTCCACCGGATCGATCGGCACCCAGGCGCTCGACGTCATCCGGGCCAATCCCGGGCGATTCGAGGTCGTGGGCCTCGCCGCGGGCTCGAACCGCGAGCTCCTGGCGGCGCAGGCAGACGAGTTCGACGTCGACGACACGGCGATCGGCGCCGTCGCGGCCGAGCAGCTGGTGCGGGACGTCGAGACCGACGTCGTCCTCAACGGCATCACGGGATCGGTCGGGCTCGGTCCGACGCTCGCGGCGCTGGAGTGCGGGCGGACGCTGGCGCTCGCCAACAAGGAGTCGCTCATCGTGGGCGGTCACCTCGTCACCGAGCGGGCGAAGCCCGGGCAGATCGTGCCGGTCGACTCCGAGCACTCCGCCATCGCGCAGGCGCTGCGGGCGGGCGCGCCCGAAGAGGTGCGACGGCTCGTCCTCACGGCATCCGGCGGCCCCTTCCGGGGACGCAGCCGCGAGTCGCTCGCGGAGGTGACCCCGATCGAAGCCCTCGCCCACCCGACATGGGACATGGGCCGCGTCGTCACCACCAACTCCGCGACGCTCGTCAACAAGGGCCTCGAGGTCATCGAGGCGCACCTCCTCTTCGACGTGTCGTTCGACCGCATCGACGTCGTGGTGCATCCGCAGTCGATCGTGCACTCGATGGTCGAGTTCACCGACGGATCGACGATCGCGCAGGCCTCGCCGCCCGACATGCGCCTGCCCATCTCGCTCGGCCTCGACTGGCCCCGCAGGGTCGCGGGCGTCGGCCGCCCGCTCGACTGGTCGACCGCATCGTCGTGGACCTTCGAGCCCCTCGACGAGCACGCTTTCCCGTCCGTGCGGCTCGCGAAGCATGTCGGCCGTGCCGGCGGCACGTACCCCGCCGTCTTCAACGCGGCGAACGAGCAGGCCGTCGACGCGTTCCACGAGGGCGCCCTGTCGTTCCCGGGCATCGTCGAGACCATCGAGCGTGTCGTCGACGCGCACGAAGCCCCCGCTCAGCTCACGCGCGAGTCGCTCGCCGCGGCGGAGTCGTGGGCGAGGGATGCCGCGGACCGCGCCATCGCCGCGCGCCGCTGACCTGGCGCTTCAGGAGGAGATGGCGGCGGCGGAGGATCGCGCCGGCGCCCGGCATCCTCCCGAGTTGCCATCTCCTCCCGGACGGGCGCGCGGGAGGGCGGGCGGGCCGCACCTGAGGGCCGGCCGCACCCGCGGCCGCGCTCAGAAGAGCGGGCGCGTCGGGTCGGAGAGCGGTGTCTCGTCCTCCGGGTACGGCACGGGCCAGTGCGGCTCGGGCACGGGCCAGCCCTCGGCGGCGAGGGCGCGGCGCGCGAGCTCGCGGGCCGAGTAGGGCGTGCGGACGCCCCGCACGTCGCGGTAGTCCTGATGCCCGGGGCCGGCCCAGAGGATCGCGTCGCCGTCGCCGACGAGTCGCACGGCCTCGATGATGGCCCGCTCGGGCGGTGAGAACTCGAGGATCTCGGCGTCGGGCCGGGCGATCCGCGCGCCCTCGATCAGCGTCGCGCGGATGGAGTCGGGGTCTTCGAAGCGCGGGTGGTGGTCGGTGATGACGAGGATGTCGCTGCCCTCGACGGCCGTGCGGCCCATGTCGTGGCGCTTCGTCGCGTCGCGGTCGCCGTCGGCGCCGAAGAGCATGAGCACCTTGCCGGGGGTGACGCGGCGCACCGCGGCGAGCGTCTTCTCGAACGCATCGGGGGAATGGCCGAAGTCGACGTAGACGGCGGGGCCGCGGTCGCCCGAGACGAGCTGCGTGCGTCCGGGCAGGTACGCCTCGATGCGCCCGCCGTCGAGGGCGTCGACGAGGGCGCTCCACTCGTAGCCGCCCTCGAGGATCATGACAATCGCGAGTCCCGCGTTGGCGGCCATGTGCCGGCCGATGACGGGGACGACCGTCGTGAGCGAGCGGCCGTCCTTTGCCTCGAGGCGGAAGCGCGTTCCGGCCGGGCGCTCGTCGAGGATCTCCACGGTCCAGTCGGCGGCGGCCGCGGCCTCCGGATCGGCCGCGATCGCGGGCGTGCCGACCGTGACGTACGGCACCTCCGCTCGCTCGACGACCTCGAGGCCGGGAGTGGAGTCGAGGGAGATGACGGCGCGACGCGACCGGTCGGCCCGGAAGAGGGGGAGCTTCGCCTCGAAGTACTCGCGCATGTCGGCGTAGTCGTCGAGGTGGTCGTGGCTGAGGTTGGTGAAGCCGGCGACGTCGAAGAGCAGCCCGTCGACGCGATGCCGGCTGAGCGCCTGCGCGCTCACCTCGACGGCGACGGCCTGGACGCCCCGCTCGCGCATGAGTGCGAGGAGCGCGTGGAACTCGGATGCCTCGGGCGTCGTGAGCCGCGAGACGATGACCTCGCCCGCGATGTGCCGCTCCGCCGTCGACGAGAGTCCCGTCACGACGCCGAGCTGGCCGAGGATGCCCTCGAGCAGGTGCGACACGCTCGTCTTGCCGTTGGTGCCGGTCGTGCCGAACAGGAGCGGCAGGTCGTCGTCGGGGCCGGTGCCGTACACCCACGCCGACAGGTCGCCGAGGAGCGCGCGCGGGTCGTCCACCACGAGCACGGGGAGCCCGGATGCCTCGGCGATGTCGGCTCCCGCGGCATCCGTCACGATCGCGACGGCGCCCTTCTCGGCCGCCGTCGCCGCGAACTCGGCACCGTGGCGGTTGACGCCGCGGATCGCCACGAACGCCTCGCCGGGGCGCAGATCGGCGGTCGCGAGGGTGATGCCGCTCACCTCGACCCCCGCGACGTCACCGCGCACCTCGCTCGCGAACCGGTCGGCGAGGTCGGCGAGCGGCCGGGCGGGCGGATTCTCGGGGCGGAGGACGGGAGGCAGATTCGAGGGAGCGTCAGTCGGCATGGCGCTTCCATCCTCTCATCGAGGGGCCGCTCCGCCTCCCCGATGTGGACGGCCTCCCTCCCGTTCGTCTCCGTCGGATGCGCGCCGGGTGGCGCCATCCGGGTCATCCGACGGAGACGAACGCAGGGGGAGTGGGTCAGGCCTTCCGGCGCCCGCGCGCGAGCACGACGACGAGCGTCGCGACGGCGACGGCCAGTGCGCCGCCGGCCAGGAGCCGTGCGACGGAGTCTGCTGCCCCGGAGGATGCGGCGCTCGACGCGTCCGAGGCGGCGGCTGCGTCGGCCGCCGCGACGGGATCGCCGTCATCCTCGGTCGCGACGGCGTCGCCCACGGCTACCGTCGGCGCGGGTGAGTCGAGCGATTCGGGATCCTCCCCGGCGGCCGCGACCTGCGTCCACGCGGTGGAGCCGTCGACGCATTCCTGCGTGATCGGGAAGACGGCGGTCGTGTTCGGGGCCTCCTCGGAGAAGGCCACGACGAGGCTCACGGAGGCCTGCAGGCCGGACTCGATCGGCTGGTCGCTCGTGAAGGTGACGCGCGTGGGCTGGTCGTCGGCGCCGAGGTCGCGCTGGATCGTCCATCCGCCCTCGACGACGGGAGCCGTCGTCGCTACTCCGTCGGGGATGTCGATGACGAGCGCCGTCGTCGGCGAGCCGTCGCACCCGTGTGCGAACGAGAACGTGAGCGTCTCGTTCGCACCGGCGGGCGCGGTGGCGGGGTCGACGTGGACGTGGGCGGATGCCGCGAGCGGTGCCGCGAGGGCGAGCGCGGCGCCCGCGGCGACTCCGGCGAGGGTGAGGACGGTGCGGCGGCGAGGGGTGTGGCGGCGGGGGGTGCGGGAAGTGGTCATGCGAATGCGTCTTTCTGCATCGGTGCGCGCGACGGCGTCCGCCGATCGCGGCGCGAGAAGGAGCGGCGGCGGAGCCGCCGGAGGGTGTCGGGATGCGGCGGCTCAGGCCGCCGCGAAGGCCCGCGCGGGCGGGCCCCTCCGCGAGATCTCCGATGAGAAGGACGCCGTGCGCGCCGCCGCGACGATGACCCGCGCCGGCGCGAGCGAGCGCGGGAGCCACGGGCGCGGGGCTTCGAGGCGCAGGCGGACGAGTCGCAGGATGCCGCGCGCGAGGGCGCGCAGCATCCGCTCCCCCCGGTAGAGCGCGGCGACCGTCACGGCCGCCGCGACGGCGTGGCCGAGGAGCATGAGGGGGTCGGGCGGCCACGTCGCGACCGCCGCGGGGGTCAGCTGCAGGAGGTCGGCGTGATGCGCGTGGGCGATCGTCGTGCCCGTCGCGCCGGAGGCGACCGCGAACGAGGCGTGGAAGAGCACCTGGCTCGCGACAACCGTCAGCGCGAGACGCCACAGCGCGAGGCGACGTCCCGCGAGCAGCACGGCGATGGGTGACGCGAGCAGCGCGACAGCGAGCACGAGCAGCGGGGGAGGCGCGCCGCCGCCCGCGAGGGTGTGCGCCGTCGCGGCGACGATGGTGGCGACGGATGCCGCAGCGGCGCCGCGCAGCGCGCGGACCTGCCGAGCCGCCCGGCGCGATGCAGGGGCGGCGGAGGTCGGCATGGTGGATTCATCCTCTCACCCGCCTCGGCAACCCGCCCTCCCGGCTGGGTGCAGCTTGACGGCGAACTCAAAGGCTTGCGCGAGTACCGTTGCCGTGTGACCGCCATCGCCTTCGTCATCGGCGTCGTCGTGCTCGTCGTCGGGCTCGCCGTGTCGATCGCGCTTCATGAACTGGGGCACCTGCTGCCCGCCAAGCGCTTCGGCGTGCGCGTCGGTCAGTACATGATCGGTTTCGGTCCGACCCTCTGGTCGCGCCGCAAGGGCGAGACCGAGTACGGCTTCAAGGCGATCCCCCTCGGCGGCTACATCTCGATGGCGGGCATGTACCCGCCCTCGCCGAGCGAGGCGGCGGGCAAGCCGGGACGCGCCGGCGGCGGCTTCTTCGCCACGATGGTGCAGGACGCCCGCACGGCGAACGACGAGACGCTCCACGGTCGGGACGACGACCGCGTCTTCTACAAGCTCCCGGTGTGGAAGCGCGTCGTCGTGATGCTCGGCGGGCCGGTCATGAACCTGCTCCTCGCCGTCGTCCTGTTCACCATCGTCTTCAGCGGCATCGGCGTGCAGACGGCGACGACGACCGTCGCGAGCCTGTCGGATTGCGTGCCGGCCGCCGTCTCGGCCGAGTGCACGGCCGGTGACCCGCCGGCGCCGGCCGAAGCCGCGGGCATCCAGCCGGGCGACGTCATCGTGTCCGTCGACGGCACTCCGGTCTCGACGTTCGCCGAGGCATCCGCCATCATCCGGAAGTCGCCCGGGCAGTCGATCCCCATCGTCGTCGAGCGCGACGGCGCGGAGCAGACGATCACCGTCACCCCCGCCACGATCCAGGCGACGAGCCCGTCGGACGAGAGCGCGACGACCGAGGTCGGCTTCGTCGGCATCAGTCCGAAGGTCGAGTACGTCAGACAGCCCATCTGGACCGGAGCGCAGACCGCGGTCGAGAACGTGGGCCAGGTCGCCTCGATCATCTGGCAGCTCCCGGTCAAGGTCTATCAGACCGCCGTCGACCTCGTGACGGGCCAGGAGCGCGACCCGAACGGGCCGCTCAGCGTCGTCGGCGCGGGCATCATCGCGGGCGAGGTCGCCGCGGTCGATGCGCCGATCGTCAACCGCGTCTCGGCGATCCTGGGCCTGCTCGCCTCGCTCAACATCGCGCTGTTCGTCTTCAACCTCATCCCGCTCCTGCCGCTCGACGGCGGGCACGTCGTCGTTGCCCTGTGGGACGGTCTCAAGCGCGCGTGGGCGAAGCTGTTCAAGCTGCCCGCGCCGAAGCCGGTCGACGCGACGAAGCTCGTGCCGGTGACGTTCGTCGTCGTGATCGCGCTCGTCGTGATGGGCGCAGTGCTGATCCTGGCCGACATCTTCAACCCGGTGTCGATCATCCGGTAGCGACTTTGCGGAGGGTGTCGAAATCGGGGTTGTCCGTTCGCTGATGAGGTGAAACGGTTCCCCTGAGGAAAGGACCCCGACCGTGAAGTACGTCATCATGTTCACCTCGACGCCCGAGCTCGACGCGGCAGTCCCGCCGGAACGCGCCCAGGAGGTCTACACCCGCGTCTGGGAGTGGTTCCAGCAGCACGACGCCAAGATCGCCGACGGCGGGGCCGAGCTCCAGCCCGTCACGACCGCGACGACGGTGACGCACGGCGGCGAAGGTCCCGTCGTCGCCGACGGCCCGTTCTCAGAGGCGAAGGAGGTCGTGGGCGGATTCAGCGTCCTCGATGTCGCGGACCTCGACGAGGCGATCGCGATCGTGCGCACCTGGCCCATGCTCGACCTCCCGGGCAACTCGGTCGAGATCCGCCCGATGGTCACCGACTACAGCCAGTTCGAGCAGTGACAACCTGGGATGCCGCGTCCCCGGGCGACCCCGCCCGGGGCGCGGCATCCTCCGATCTCGCCCTCGCGCGGGTCGTCCGCGAGGAGTCGGGCCGCATCGTCGCTGCGCTCACGGCGTCGCTCGGCAACCTCGACCTCGCGGAGGAGTCGGTCGCCGAGGCCGTCGAGGAGGCGCTGCGGGAGTGGCGGGAGAGAGGCATCCCGCCCAATCCCGGCGCGTGGCTCACGCAGGCCGCCCGGCACAACGCCCTCGATCGGCTGCGTCGCGACAAGCGATACCGCGAGAAGATCGCGCTCCTCGCCGAGACGCCGGCCGCGTCGATGGATGCCGAGCCCGACGAGCGACTGCCCTTGCTGTTCGGCTGCTGCCACCCAGCGCTGTCGCCCGACGCGCAGCTCGCGCTGACCCTGCGGGCGGTGTGCGGCCTCACGACGGCGCAGATCGCGCGGGCGACGCTGTCGGCGCAGGCGTCGGTCAGTCAGCGGATCGTCCGGGCCAAGCGCAAGATCGGGGCCGCGGGCATCCTGATCCGCATCCCTTCGGGGGCCGACCGCGCGGAGCGGCTCGACGTGGTCCTGACCGTCGTGTCCGTCATGTACAGCGAGGCGCATCTCGTCGCCGGGGGCGACGCGTCGGCCGATCGCGACCTCGCCGACGACGCGCTCTGGCTCGCGGGCGTCGTCGCCACGGCGCTGCCGCGCGAGGCCGAGGCGCACGGGCTGCGGTCACTGTTGCTGTTCCACCGTGCGCGCGAGAACGCGCGGGCCGTCGACGGCGAGCTGGTGCTGCTGGGCGATCAGGACAGGTCGAGATGGGATGCTGCGCTCCTGGCCGAGGCGCATCGCTCGCTGGAGCGCGCGGCTCGGCTCCGCCGCCCCGGGCGCTGGCAGCTGCACGCCGCGATCGCGGCCTGCCATTCGGATGCGGTCACCTCCGCGGACACCGACTGGCTGCAGCTGCTGACGCTGTACGACATGCTGCTCGCGTACGACCGGTCGCCGCTCGTGCGGCTCAACCGCGCTGTCGCGCTCGCCGAGGTCGAGGGTCCGGCGCTCGCGCTCGCCGAGGTCGACGCCCTCGACCTGCCGGGCTACCACCTGTGGCACGCCGTGCGCGGACACCTGCTCCGCCGCCTCGGTCGAGACGGCGAGGCGACCGAAGCCGACCTCCGCGCGCTCGAGCTCACCGCGAACGAGGCCGAGCGCCGGCTCATCTCCGCGCGGCTGGCGCGCTGACGGGTCGAGGTCAGGCGCCGACCGGAGTGAGCGCGTGCGAGACGAGCCGCTCGAGCGTCGTCATGCCGTCGCGCGACAGGATCGACTCGAGGTGGCCCTGCACCGACGCGAAGCCCGGGCCGCGCAGTGCGTACACGTCCCCGGTCGCGGGGTCGGCCGAGACCTCGGCCTCGCCGACCTCGGTCGTGCCCGGCGCCACGCGCGCCGTGAAGGTGTTGTAGAAGCCGATGGATGCCGGCATCCCGAACAAGTCCACCGTCTTCTGCAGCCCCTGGTGGGGGCGGGCGAGCGGCGCGAGGTCGATGCCGAGCGAGTCGGCGAGGATCTGGTGGCTGAGGCACACCGTCAGGAGCGGCCTTCCCGACGCGCGGCGCCGCGCCACCACGTCGCGCATGCGCGTGATGCGGGCGCTGGACGGGTCGCGAGGGTCGCCCGGACCGGGGCCGCACACGACGAGCTCAGCGGCGTCGATCTGATCGTCGGTGACCCTGCTCCACGGCACGATCTCGACGTCGAGGCCGAGGTGGCGCAGCTGGTGCGCGAGCATCGTCGTGAAGCGGTCCTCGACATCGACCACGATGGCGGAGCGTCCCGCGATGGGGCCCGAGCCGCCGGCATCCTGAGGGTTCAGCCAGAACGCCGCGAGGCGCGCGTTGCGCGACTCGAGCAGCGCCGCGATCGACGGGTCGTCCGCGAGGCGAACCGGCTCGACCGCGGGAGCGTCCTCATCGATCGCGGGAACCGGGGCGTCGCGGGGGATCGCGCCGATGGCGCCGAGCACGCCCGCCGCCTTGCCGTGCGTCTCGCTGACCTCGCCGTAGGGGTCCGAATGGCGCACGAGCGTCGCGCCGACGGGCACGCGCAGCCGCCCGTCGACGAGATAGGCCGTGCGGATGAGGATCGGCGCGTCGAGGTCGTGCGTCGCCTCGCCGTCGGCGACCGCATCCGTCCGCGGAGTGAACAGGGCGGCGACGCCCGAGTAGTAGCCGCGCGCCGTCGCCTCGTGCCGGGTGATGACGGTGCACGCGTTCTGCATCGGCGACCCGGTCACCGTCGGGGCGAACATCGTCTCGCGCAGGATGTCGCGCGGGTCGAGCCTGCTGCGACCGCGCAGGACGTACTCGGTGTGCGTCAGGCGCGACATCTCCTTGAGGTGCGGACCCGTGATGCGGCCGCCGTCGGAGCAGACGGCGCTCATCATCTTGAGCTCCTCGTCGACGACCATGAAGAGCTCCTCGGTCTCCTTCGTCGACTCGAGGAACTCGCTGAGGGTCTCGGGTGTCGCGCCGCCCGCGGGGTGGCGGAACGTGCCGGAGATCGGGTTCATCGTCACGACGCCGTCCTGCGCGCTGACATGCGCCTCGGGGCTCGCGCCGACCGCGATGTGCCCGGGCGTCACGATCGCGAAGGTCCAGTAGGCGCCGCGCTCGTACTCGAGGAGCGCCCGGAACCACGTGAGGGCGGCGGTGCGGGCATCCGCGTCGACCCCCGCCGTGAAGTCGCGGCGGATGACGAAGTTGGCGCCCTCGCCGCGCCCGATCTCGTCGGCGATCACGCGTCGGACGATGTCGGCGTAGTCCTCGTCGGCGACGTCGAAGCCGGCATCCTGAAGCGCGATCGGGGCCGACGGCAGCGACGCGAGCGCTTCCTCCCGGGCGAAGGCGACGTGGTCCGAGACGACGATGCAGCGCAGTGGAGCGCGGTCGTCGTGGCACTCGAAGCCGCGCTCGACGACCTGCCGGAAGGGCACGAGCGCGAGGACTTCGCGCGGGCCCGAGGCATCCGCCAGCGGAATGTCGCCGAGGCGCTCGACGTCGACGACGTCGCCGGTGAGCAGTTCGACCGTCGCGCCGTCGCGCGCGATGAGCGCGAACGACTCGGCCGCCGCGAGCGCGTCGGGAAGAGAGGAGGGGCTCGGTGTCATCGCCGGCCTTTCATCGGGTCAGGCGGTCGCTGCAAAAACAAAGACCGCCCTCGGGCGGTCTGTGATCTTCGGGGAACGCGAACACACCGCCGTCAGCGGGCGGGCCACCAGACGGTGAGATTCGCGGACATGCGGTCACGATAGCAGACGGTCAGACGCCGTTGCGCTCGAGCGCCGCCTCCTGATGCCGGAAGCCGATCGTCTCGTAGCCGACGACGATGACGAAAGGGGATGCCGCGACCAGGAGCAGCGCCGTGCCGATCGACGCGCCGGCCGCTGCGGCGACGACGCTGAGCACGAGCACGGCCACTCCGCCGAGGAAGAGCCAGACGTGGAACGGGTCGAACGTGCGGAGCAGGTACGAGTACAGCGAGAAGACGAACACCTCGAAGGCCAGCACGGGGATCGCGACCGTCAGAAGGGCGAAGGATGCATCCACCTCGGCGTGGTGGGAGATCACCTGAGCCGCGACATGCAGGCCCGTCCCGACGCCGATCAGCGAGGCGAACACGAAGATGTGCCCGTACCCCCACACGAAGCCGCGCCCCCGGTGGCGGTGGAGGATGCGACCTGACGGCATCATGAAGTACACCCACCACAGGCCGAAGACGAGCGCCGTCCCGGCGAAGGCGACCACTCCCGCCTCGAGCGACCAGCCCTGCTGCTGCACGACCGCCGAGATCGCGAGGATCGTTCCGAGCACGATCTCGCCGAGCGTGATGATCGTCAGCAGGCCGTAGCGCTCTGCGATGTGGTGCCCGTGCCAGGGCGTCCGGCCGTACTTCAGCTCTGCGAAGAGCGGGCCCGCGAGCTCGAAGAGGATCAGCACGATGACGATCGCGAAGGTCGGTGCGACCGGCAGGTTCAGGAAGATCAGGGCGACCCAGAAGACCTGCGCGATCGAGATGTTGACGGCGTAGGCGAGGGCGGTCTTGCGGTGGGCCGGGTCGTTCTTGGCCGCGCGCAGCCACAGCGCGACGGCGGCCACGCGCATGATGACGTAGCCCGAGACGAGCACGCCGTTGTCGAGGTGCTCGCCCTCGGCGAGCGATTCGAAGACCGGCGGCACGCCGAGCGCCACGATCAGCACGCCGATCATCTCGACCATCGTGGCGAGGCGGAAGAAGATGTCGTCGTTGTCGTACGCCGAGGCGAGCCAGGAGTAGTTGATCCAGGCCCACGTCACGGCGAACGTGCAGAAGAGGAAGCCCGCGAGCGCCGTCGACAGATCGCCCACCTCGAGGTAGTGCGCGGCCTCCGACGAGATCTGGCTGAACGCGACGACGAAGGTGAGGTCGAAGAGCAGCTCGAGGGGGGTCGACGCCCGGTGCGCCTCGTGCGGATCGCGCCCCGTCATTCGTCCGAGGCGATGGCTGAGGCTCATGCGGGGCAAGATACCAGCGCGGCGCGACGTCCCGTCACCGCCGGGGCTCCCAGCCTCGCGTCATCGGGTCGGCGTAGGCTGGCAGGCGTGCCTGCAGTGAATCTCGGGATGCCGAAGGTCCCCGACGTCCTCGCCCCCCGCCGCAAGAGCCGCCAGATCAAGGTCGGCAAGGTGCTCGTCGGGGGCGACGCCCCCGTCAGCGTCCAGTCCATGACGACGACGCCGACGACGAACATCAACGCGACCCTGCAGCAGATCGCCGAGCTGACGGCGTCCGGCTGCGAGATCGTGCGCGTCGCGGTGCCGTCGCAGGACGACGCCGACGTGCTGCACATCATCGCCGCCAAGAGCCAGATCCCGGTCATCGCCGACATCCACTTCCAGCCGAAGTACGTCTTCCAGGCGATCGACGCCGGCTGTGCCGCCGTGCGCGTCAACCCCGGGAACATCCGCAAGTTCGACGACCAGGTGGGCGCGATCGCCAACGCGGCGAAGGCGGCGGGCGTCTCGCTCCGCATCGGCGTCAACGCGGGCTCGCTCGACCCGCGCCTCCTCGAGAAGTACGGCAAGGCGACACCCGAGGCGCTCGCCGAGAGCGCCCGGTGGGAGGCATCCCTCTTCGAGGAGCACGACTTCCACGACTTCAAGATCTCCGTCAAGCACAACGACCCGGTCGTCATGGTGAAGGCCTACCGCCTGCTCGCGGCGATGGGGGACTGGCCGCTGCACCTCGGCGTCACGGAGGCCGGCCCCGCCTTCCAGGGCACGATCAAATCGGCGACCGCGTTCGGCATCCTGCTCGGCGAGGGCATCGGCGACACGATCCGTGTCTCGCTGTCGGCCCCGCCCGCCGAAGAGGTCAAGGTCGGTCACCAGATCCTCCAGTCGCTCAACCTGCGCGAGCGCAAGCTCGAGATCGTCTCGTGCCCGTCGTGCGGACGCGCGCAGGTCGACGTGTACTCGCTCGCCGATTCGGTCACCGAGGGCCTCAAGGACATGACCGTGCCGCTGCGCGTCGCCGTCATGGGCTGCGTCGTCAACGGCCCCGGCGAGGCGCGCGAGGCCGATCTCGGCGTCGCGTCGGGCAACGGCAAGGGACAGATCTTCGTCAAGGGCCAGGTCATCAAGACGGTGCCCGAGTCCGAGATCGTCGCGACGCTCATCGAAGAGGCGAACCGCATCGCCGACGAGCTCGGCCCTGACGCCCCGGTCGGCACCGCCCAGGTCGTCACGGCCTGAGGCGCGGCATGAGCGCGATCTTCGAGGCCATCGACGACTCGCTGGCGCGCTGGATCGCGCGGCAGCCGATGTTCTTCGTCGCAACGGCGCCGCTGGCGGCCGATGGGCACGTCAACGTGTCGCCGCGCGGCCTCGACTGCTTCAGCGTGCTCGACGGCAGCACCGTCGCCTGGGTCGACCTCACCGGCTCAGGGGCCGAGACGATCGCGCACCTGCGCGAGAACGGCCGCATCTGCGTCATGTTCTCGTCGTTCGGTCCGCAGCCGCGCATCCTCCGTGTCCACGGCCGCGGTCGTGTCGAGACGGCCGGCGAGGTGTTCGACGACGTCGTGGCGCGGCATCCCTCGCTCATCGGACCGCGCGCGGTCATCGTCGTCGACGTCGACCGCATCGCCGACTCGTGCGGCTGGGGGGTTCCCCGCATGCAGCTCGTCGACGACGGCGAGCGCGGGATCATGGGCCCGTGGGCCGAGAAGAAGGGCCCTCAGGGTCTCGTGCGCTACCGCACTCAGAAGAACCTCGAAAGTCTGGACGGCCTCCCCGCGCTGAGCCTCGACGAGGTCTGAGCCGCTCGTCAGCCCCGGCGCCGGCCGACGCGATGCGCGATGGCGCCGTAGAGCCGGACGAGCTGCGGCACGACGAGGTAGAAGGCGACGGGGACGACGACGGCCGTGAGCACCGCCGTGCGCAGCACGGGATGCCACGAGCCCGAGATCGGCGCGAGGAGCAGCGAGCCGATCGTGACGAGCGGGAAGATCGCGAGCCACGTCAGCAGGGCGCGCACGTGCTGGGACGGCGCCGGATGCGTCGGGCGGATGACCGGAGTGGCGGCGGTGTCGGTCATGGTCGGCGTCCTTCGATCCGTGCGGCGAGTGCGATGCGGCGTACAAGCGCACGACGGCCGGGAACATTCCCGGCCCCCACCTAGACTTGTCCCTCGTGGTCACCCGTCTGTCGAACTTCTTCCTCCGCACGCTCCGTGAAGACCCCGCCGACGCCGAGGTCACGAGCCACAGGCTGCTCGTGCGGGCCGGCTACATCCGCCGCGCCGCGCCCGGCGTCTTCACGTGGCTGCCGCTGGGGCTGAGGGTCAAGGCGAAGATCGAGGCGGTCATCCGCGACGAGATGACCAAGGCGGGGGCCTTCGAGGTGCACTTCCCCGCCCTGCTTCCCCGCGAGCCCTATGAGGCGTCGGGTCGCTGGACCTCCTACGGCGACGGCATCTTCCGCCTCCAGGACCGCAAGGGCGCCGACTACCTGCTGGCGCCGACGCACGAGGAGATGTTCACCCTTCTCGTGAAGGACCTCTACTCGTCGTACAAGGACCTGCCGCTCACGATCTACCAGATCCAGGACAAGTACCGCGACGAGGCGCGTCCGCGCGCCGGCCTGCTCCGCGGACGCGAGTTCACGATGAAGGACGCGTACTCCTTCGACTACACCGACGAGGGTCAGGATGCCTCGTACCAGTCGCAGCGCGACGCCTACGAGCGCATCTTCCAGCGTCTGGGCCTCGAGTACGTCATCGTCGCCGCGGACAACGGCCTCATGGGCGGTGCGCGCAGCGAGGAGTTCCTCCACCCGACGCCTGTCGGCGAAGACACGTTCGTCCGCTCGGACGGCGGATACGCCGCCAACGTCGAGGCCTTCGTCACGACGGCGCCCGCGCCCATCCCGTTCGAGGGCCTCCCCGCGCCGGTCATCTTCGACTCGCCGAACACCCCGACGATCCAGACGCTGGTCGACCACTCGAACGCCCACCTCGAGGCGCCCGCCCCCGGCATCGCGGGGCCGGATACCGACGGGGTCACGGAGTGGACTGCCGCGCACACGCTCAAGAACGTCGTCCTCGCGCTCACGCACCTCGACGGCACGCGAGAGCTCGTCATCGTCGGCGTTCCCGGCGACCGTGACGTCGACGACAAGCGCGTCGAGGTCGCC
This sequence comes from Microbacterium sp. AZCO, assembly GCF_039614715.1. Taxonomy (GTDB): domain Bacteria; phylum Actinomycetota; class Actinomycetes; order Actinomycetales; family Microbacteriaceae; genus Microbacterium. Next base: position 610,022 of record NZ_CP154857.1, read on the forward strand.
TTCGCACCGGCGGCCGTCGAGCCGGCGACGGAGCAGGACTTCGAGGACAACCCGCTCCTCGTCAAGGGCTACATCGGACCCTGGTCCGAGACCGGGCCGATCCTCGGCGAAGAGTCGGCGACCGGCATCCGCTTCCTCCTGGACCCCCGCGTCGTCGACGGGACGGCCTGGGTGACGGGCGCGAACATCGACCAGAAGCACGTGCACTCCCTCGTGGCGGGCCGCGATTTCACCGGCGACGGATTCGTCGAGGTCGCAACGGTCCGCGACGGCGATCTCGCACCCGACGGCTCCGGCCCGGTGCACCTCGCCCGCGGCATGGAGATCGGCCACGTCTTCCAGCTCGGCCGCTTCTTCGCCGAGACGCTCGGGCTTCAGGTGCTCGACGAGAACGGCAAGCTCGTGACGGTCACGATGGGCTCGTACGGCATCGGCGTCACGCGCATCCTCGCGATCATCGCCGAGCTCAACAACGACGACAAGGGCCTCGTGTGGCCGGCGCCCGTCGCGCCGTTCGACGTGCACGTCGTCGCGACGGGCAAGGACTCCGTGGCCTTCGACCTCGCCGCGTCGGTGTCGGCCGAGCTCGAGGCATCCGGTCTCGACGTCCTCTACGACGACCGGCCGAAGGTGTCTCCCGGTGTGAAGTTCGCCGATGCGGAGCTCGTCGGCGTCCCGCGGATCGTCATCGTCGGCCGCGGCGCGGCCGACGGACAGGTCGAGCTCTGGGACCGCCGCAGCGGCGATCGCGAGGTGCTCCCCGTTGGCGAGGCTGTCGCGCGGCTCACCGCGTAGGACGTCAGCCGTCGGCGGCGGCCCCGCCCGCGGTGCGCTGAGCCGCACCGACGAGCTCGCGCAACTCTGCCGTGGCCCGCTCGTATCGCTCGAGGAGCTCGAGGAGCTGCTCGGTGGACAGCGGTGCGGGCGAGGTTCCGTCGGCGGGCGCCGCGACGTCGGCGGGCGTGGCAACGCGGGCCGGTGCGGTGGCGCCGGCTGCGCCCGCGGTCACCGCTCCCACCGTTCCGCCCGCCGCGACGCCCGTGGCCGTGTGCTCGGTCGTCACGGGTGGCAGCGACGTCGACGCCGAGTCGGAAGGGGCCGGAGAAGCCGAGGCCGAGGCATCGGCGTCGTCCGAGGTCTTCGTGCCGGGACCGAGGAACAGGTTCGCGAGGTAGCCGGTGAAGGTGCCGAAGATGCCGACCCCGACCACGATGATGATCGTGCCGATGATGCGCCCCGCGTTCGTCACGGGGTACTGATCGCCGTAGCCGACGGTCGAGATCGTGACGACGGTGTACCACAGCGCGTCCGAGGCGGAGGTGATGTTCGCGCCCTCGGCGTCCTCCTCGACGAAGAGGATCCACATGCTCCCGAACTCCAGCACGAGGATGCCCAGCAGGAGCAGGGTCATCAGGGCGCTGTTCGCTCGGTCGTGGATCAGCGTGCGCCACAGCGTGCGGGGTCCGACCTCTCGCATGAGGCGCGCGACCCGCCAGAGGCGGAACACGCGAAGCACCTTCAACTGCGGGAACCACAGGCTCGCAAGCAGGTCGGCCCATCCGAAACCGCGGAAGAAGTAGTGCGACGCCGACGGTGCGGTGACCATCCGGTAGACGAAGTCGCCGAGGAAGATGGCGCTGAACAGCGCGTTCAAGGCGTAGAGGATGAGCTGGATCGCCTCGCTGCTGTGCATCACGTAGAGCAGCACGAGATTGACGATCGACAGCACCGACAGTGCCCCGATGAAGATCTCGTAGGGGATGTTCTTCAGCTCGGAACGTGCTTTCCTGGCGCGTGACCTGGCCATCGTCGGCCTCCTCGTGCTCGAGGGTCGCCGGACGGGCGACCGCGGCACCATTGTTCAGCACCGGTCCGCCGTGCGGCGGATGCCTCACGACTCGAGGGTGATCGCGGCGGTGCGCCGTCCGAGCGGCGCACCGCCGCGCGTCAGGGAGTCACGTAGCCGTGCGCCATCGTGTCCTCGTCGGGCGTATCGCGGGTCACGAGGGCCTTCGCCATCGACGCCGCCATTGCGATCTTGCCCTTCGCGGGCTCCCAGAACTCCGCCTCGACGGGCGTGACCCGCAGCAGTGCGATGCCGGGCGTATCGAGACCGTCTTCGAACCAGACGTCGAGCGAGGGGCTGTACAGCTCCTCCATCTTCGCCCGATCGTGGATGACGCGTGCGGTCCCCGCCACGGAGACGAACCGCATGCCCTTCGCGTCGATGTAGGACAGGCCGACGTCGTGGTCCGCCTCGACCTCCTCGACTTTGCGCGTGTCGTCGGCGGTGAAGAACCAGATGTCGCCGTTGGCATCCATCTGGCGCGTGCTCATCGGCCTGCCGTGCAGGTTGCCTGCTGGATCCAGCGTCGTCAGCATCGTGAAGTCGATGTCTTCGACGAGCTCGCGGATGCGGTCGGTCGCTTCGGTTCCCGTGATCTCGGTCATGTTTCGACGCTTCCCCTTCCACGGCTTCCGCGACAGCCCTTGACAATGCCTCCTCGCGTCCGCCTGAGCGGCGACTCTCGTACCATGACCCGATGAGCGAGTCGGTGGGCGATCGGCGCTGGCGCGGCTGGAGCGTGCTGCCGCGACTCGTCGCGACGGCGCCGCCGCGGCTGCTGCTCGTCGTGGGAGTGGCGATGGTCGCGCTCGCGATGGTGCTCGTCGCGCGCCCTCTCACGTCGCTGCTCGTCCTCGGCGTCTACGTCGGCGCGAGCGCGGTCGTGTCGGGCCTGATCGAGCTGCGGACGCCGCGCGGAGGGTGGTGGACGCGCGCCATCGCGGTCGCCTGGATCGTCTTCGGAATCGTCGTCCTGGTGTGGCTCGGGCGGAGCCTGGACCTGCTGCCCCTCGCGCTGTCGCTCCTCCTCGTGCTGGGCGGCCTCGCGTCGATCGGCCACGCCCTCTTCGGCGGCCGGCTCAGTGAGCGCGTGCTCGCCGCCACCTGGGGCGTGACCCAGCTCGTGTTCGGCATCCTGTCGGTCACCTACCTGGATGTGACGGTGCTCGTCGCGGCGCTGGTCTTCGGAGTGTGGATGCTGGTCTTCGGCGCCGTGCTCTTCGTGCGGGGCCTGCGCGCGATCCTCGGGCCGCCGCCGGACCGTTCCGAGCGCGCCGAGCGGCGCGCCCGGCGCTGGGCCGATGCGGGACGATGGGCGCTCGCCGTCGTTCTCGTCGGCGTCACGGCGGCGGGATGGGCGGTCGACGACTGGTTCGCGCGCGGCGCCCCCGTCGTCGACGCCTTCTACGATCCACCGGCCGAGGTGCCGGCCGACCACGGGCAGCTCATCCGGTCGGAGGACTACGGCGGGCGGCAGCCCGCCGGGGGCGATGTCATGCGCATCCTCTACACGACGCGAGATGCGACCGGACGGCCGGCGGTCGGCAGTGCGCTCGTCATCGTCCCGTCGAAGGCCAACCCGGGACCTCGGCCCGTCGTGTCGTGGAACCACGGGACGACGGGCGTCGCGCGCGCCTGCGCGCCGAGCCTGCGCTCCGACGCGGCGACGAAGTGGGCCATCCCGGCGCTCGAGGACGCGCTCGACCGGGGCTGGGTCGTCGTCGCCTCCGATTACTCGGGGCAGGGCGCGCCCGGGGTGTTCCCCTACCTCATCGGCAAGGGCGAGGCGAAGTCGTCGCTCGACGCGATCCTCGCCGCCCGGCAGCTGCAGGGCCTCTGGCTCTCCCGGGACGTCGTCGTGTGGGGGCACTCGCAGGGCGGCCACGCGGCGCTGTGGACGACCCGGCTCGCGCCCGACTACGCGCCGCTGCTGCGCGTCAAAGGCACGGCCGTTCTCGCGCCCGTGACCGACCCCATCGCGCTCGCGCGCGAGCTGCGCGGGGGCGATGCGAACGCGCTGCTCTCGGTCCTCATCTCGTGGTTGCTCGTGCCGTACGCGGACACCTACCCCGAGGTCGAGCTGGGCGACTACATCGCTCCGGGAGCGCGGGCGATCGTGCGCGAGATGACGCAGCGCTGCCTGTCCGAGCCGGGCGTCATCGTCTCGGTCGTCTCGGCGCTCGGCGTCTCGGAGGACCGCCCGCTCTACACCGCCGACCTCACGACGGGCGCGCTCGGCCGCCGGCTCAGCCAGAACGCCGTCCCGCCGGCGTTCGATCAGCCGGTCCTCGTCGGCTGGGGGACTGCGGACGAGGTCATTCCCCCCGAGCTGCAGCAGAGCTTCATCGGCGATCTCTGCACGAAGGGCGTCTCGGTGCGCTGGGTCGAGATGCAGGGGTACGACCATCTCGGCGTCCTGCTGCCCGGGTCGGGCTTCCTTCCCACGCTCGTGGGATGGACGGGTGCCCGGTTCACGGGTGCGGAGTACCCGCTCGACGACTGCGGGCGCTGACCGTTGCGCCGGCTCCTCACAGCTTGGCGTAGCGACCGCGGAAGCCGCAGAACACCCCATACGCGATGAAGCCGACGCCCACCGCGGCGGCCAGCCACGAGCCGGCGGGGAGGGACTTCATCGCGTCGACGGCGCCGTCGAGTCCGCCTGCCGCCTTCGGATCGATGCGCACCGCCGCGATCAGGAAGATCGCGCCCACGATCACGAGGGCGACCCCCTTCGCGACGAACCCGAAGACGCCCAGCACGGCCACGGTGATGCCGAGCGCGCCGTCGGGCAGCTCGAGCTTGTCGCGGAAGCTGCGGCGCACCCCCATCACGACGAACGCGAGGCCCGCGCCCCCGACGGCGACGCCGAAGACTCCCAGCAGCAGCGGGCCGCCGGGAATCGACAGGATGCCGCGGCTCGCGCCCTCCGCAGCCGCCTCGCCGTTCGGCCTCGCGCCCAGGGCGACGGATGCCGCGATCCCGCCGAGCGCGAGGAAGACGAGCGCCTGCCCCCATTCGGCGACGCGGCGTCCCCACTTGGTCGCGATCTTGCGACGGGTGGCGCGCTCGGGCTGGTCGCTGCCGCGCCGCTCGGGATCGCTGCCGCGCCTCGGCTGGTCGTCGCCGCGCCGCGGCCGGTCGTCGCCGCGCCGCGGCCCGTCGTCGCCGGGCGCGTGCTTCTCGCCGTCACGCCGGGCGAGCAGTCCCTCCGCCGCGTGATAGACGCCGAGCGCCCACAGCGTCACGGCGAGCACCCAGAGCGCCGCAAAGCCGACGGGCGCGGCGGCGATCGCCTTGAACGCACCGGCCTGGTCGCTCTCGCCGCGGCCGCCGAACGCGAGCACGAGCACGATGATGCCCACGAGCGCGTGCACGACGCCGTTCGCGAAGTAGCCCGCCCGCGCGAGCACGCGCACGCCGCCGTTCGACTCGGTCTCGCGTGCGACGTGCTTCGCCTCCGCCTTCGCCTCGCCCTTCACGGGCGTCAGCCTAGGAAGCGCGGCCCGGAGCGGGAGAGGGGTTGACGGGCCGGCATCCACCCGACTCGGACGACGCCGGTTCGCGAGACCTCAGGATTCCGGGTTCGGGTCTCCCGTGATCCACGGCGGCCCGAGCGGCACGACGCGCCGGCCCATCGTCCGCCAGTAGAACTTCTCGACGAGCATGTACGCCGCGAGGGCCGCGGCGATGAGGAGGATGACCGACCCCATGCTCGCCGTGCCCTCCGCGTCGGTGAAGGCCGCGATCGACTGCAGGCCGAGCCCCGCGGAGACGCAGAGGAGAGTCACCGGCAGCACCGTGTTGTGCACCGCGCCCGCCGGGGCGAACAGGAGCGCGAGGAGGGCGAAGGTCAGCGAGAACAGGCCCCGGGCCTGTGCCGTCACCTCGAAGAATCCCAGCTCCTCGCCGAGCAGGAAGCCCGGGACGACGATCCAGTACCACCCGAACGCGTTGTAGACGATGAAGTGGAAGTTGTCGCCCGCGAAGTACGACAGCATGCCCGCCGTCACCTGCACGACGCCGCCGAAGACGGCGCCCACCCAGAACACCGGCGCGTCGTCCTGAAGCCCCAGGTGCGCGAGCTGCGCCGTGAGCGTCGCGAGGACGAACCCGAGGAGCCCGATGAGGCCCGGGTCGGCGACGCGCAGCCCGCCGCGATGCGGCACGCGGATGGCATCCGTGATGGCGATGTTCGTCGTGCCGTCGGTCATGTCCCGATGCCCCTTCGGTTCGTGCCGGCCGTGGAGCCGGCGCCGCTCAGCTGCATCCCCAGTATGGCGAGGGTCCGTTCCGGCCACCATGCGCCGACCAGCGCCCTCCCAGCCCGGCGGACCGGGCATCCGGTAACGTATGGGGGATGCCGGCGGGCGAGACGTGCCGGTGAGAGCTGAATAGGGAGGTTGATCGTGGACATCGATCTGGGACTGCTGAGGACGATCGAGCGTGAGAAGGAGATCCCCTTCGACGAGCTCGTCCGCATCATCGAGCAGGCGATCCTGACCGCCTACGCCAAGCACAGCTCGCCCACAGGCGAACTCCCCGAGGGCGCTCGCGCGCAGCTCGACCGCAAGACCGGTCACGTCGCGATCTTCGTCCCCCTCACCGACGACGAGGGCGCCGTGATCGGCGAGGAGGAGACCACTCCCGACGACTTCGGCCGCATCGCCGCGTTCGCCGCGAAGCAGGTCATCAGCCAGCGCCTGCGCGACATCGCCGACGACGCCGTGCTCGGCGAGTTCCGCGGCAAGGAGGGCGACATCGTCGCCGGCGTCGTGCAGCAGGGCCCGAACCCGCGCATGGTGCACGTCGACCTGGGCTCCGTCGAGGCGATCCTGCCCCCCGAGGAGCAGGTGCCGAGCGAGGACTACGCGCACGGCGCGCGCCTGCGTGTCTACGTGACGTCGGTCGCGAAGGGCACGAAGGGCCCCGCGATCACCGTCTCCCGCACCCACCCGGGCCTCGTGCGCAAGCTCTTCGCGCTCGAGGTGCCCGAGATCGCGTCGGGACTCGTCGAGATCGTGTCCCTCGCCCGCGAGGCCGGCCACCGCACGAAGATCGCCGTCAAGGCGAACGACCCGACCATCAATGCCAAGGGCGCCTGCATCGGCGAGCTCGGCCGTCGCGTCCGCGCGGTGACGGAGGAGCTCGGCGGAGAGAAGATCGACATCGTCGACTACGACCCCGAGCTCGCGAAGTTCGTCGCGAACGCGCTGTCGCCCGCGAAGGTGACGTCGAGCTTCGTGCTGGATGCCGGCAGCAAGGCCGTGCGCGCGCTCGTCCCGGACTACCAGCTTTCGCTCGCGATCGGCAAGGAGGGCCAGAATGCCCGCCTCGCCGCGAAGCTCACCGGCGCCAAGATCGACATCCAGCCGGATTCGATCCTGGAAGACGCCTGACCGGATACGGTCCAGCGCGCTCCCGGTCGTCGAGCGAGCGGAAACGCGGGTGTAGAATGGAACCTGTACGAACGTGCGTCGGATGCCGCACGCGTGCTTCCCGCTCCGCTCTGCTCAGGGTGGTCGCCATCGATTCCGTCCTCGTCGCAGACGAGCGCGCGGTCATGCCGGGGAGGGGCGCGTGGGTGCACGAGACGAGCGAGTGCATGGATGCCGCCCTTCGGCGCCGCGCCTTCGTACGGGCACTCCGTGTGTCAGGCCCGCTTGACACGCAGACCATCGAGAAACGGCTGAACGGCTATGGAAACAAAGTGAACGGCTCGAAATGAGACCCGTCCGCTAGACGGTCTGCCCTGCCTGGGTAGACCCCAGACAGGAGAATTGTGGCAAACGCCAAACCACGCGTACACGAGATCGCTTCGGAACTCGGCGTCGACAGCAAGGTCGCTCTGGCCAAGCTGAAGGAGCTCGGAGAGTTCGTCAAGAGCCCCTCGTCGACCATCGAGCCCCCCGTGGCTCGCAAGCTCCGCGCCGCCCTCGAGGCGGACGGGGCTGCAGCGCCTGCTGCCGCCGAGCAGAAGCCGGCGCATTCGGCGCGCCCGGCCGGTCGTCCCGGCCCCGTGCGCCCCGCCGCCCCCGCGGCACCGTCCACGTCGGGCCCGCGTCCGTCGGCGCCCGCTCCGGCTCCGGCGCCCGCCCCGGCTGCGCCTGCGAAGCCGGCCGCCGCTGCGGCACCGGCCGCTCCGGCGCCCGCCGCCGCCGCGCCTGCTCCCGCCGCCGCTGCTGCGCCGCCTCCGGCCCCCGCCGCCCCCAAGGCGCCGGAGGCGCCGGCCGCCTCGACGCCCGCTCCGGCCGCGCCCGGTGCCCCCAAGCCCGGTGGCGCACCCAAGCCCGGCGGCGCGACGCCGCAGCCGCCGCGCCCCGGCGGCGCTCCGCGTCCGGGCAACAACCCCTTCGCGTCGTCGCAGGGCATGGGCCAGCGTCCCGCCGGCCCGCGTCCGGGCAACAACCCCTTCGCTTCCGCGCAGGGCATGGGCCAGCGGCCCACACCCGGCAACATCCCGCGTCCGCAGGCTCCTCGCCCCGGCTCGCCGCGTCCCGGCGCTCCGCGTCCGGGCGGTGCGGGTCGTCCCGGCGGCGGCGGTCGTCCCGGCGCGCCCTTCCAGCAGCGTCCCGGCGGCCCCGGTCGTCCCGGCGGTGCCGGCGGCGGCTTCCAGCGCCCCGGCGGCGCGCCCGGCGCGGGTGCGCCCGGCGGCTTCGCGGGCCGTCCCGCAGGTGGTGGCGGCCGCGGCCGTGGCCCCGGCGGCGGCACCGCGGGCGCCTTCGGCAAGGGCGGCGGCAAGTCGAAGCAGCGCAAGTCGCGTCGCGCGAAGCGGCAGGAATTCGAGATGCGGTCGGCGCCGGTCGTCGGCGGCGTCAACGTCCAGAAGGGCAACGGCGAGATCATCCGCCTGCGCCGCGGCGCGTCGATCGCCGACTTCGCCGACAAGCTCGAGGCCCTGCGCGGCTACACCGTGCAGCCCGGCACGCTCGTGACGATCCTCTTCAACCTGGGCGAGATGGCCACGGCCACCGAGTCGCTCGACGAGGCGACGTTCGAGGTGCTCGGCGCCGAGCTCGGCTACAAGATCCAGATGGTCTCGCCCGAGGACGAGGACAAGGAGCTCCTCGAGGGCTTCGGTCTCGACCTCGAGGCCGAGCTGGAGGCGGAGAACGAGGAAGACCTCGAGATCCGGCCTCCGGTCGTGACCGTGATGGGCCACGTCGACCACGGTAAGACGCGACTGCTCGACGCCATCCGCCAGACCAACGTCGTGGCGGGCGAGGCCGGCGGCATCACGCAGCACATCGGTGCGTACCAGGTCTGGACCGAGCACGACGGCATCGAGCGTGCGATCACCTTCATCGACACCCCGGGTCACGAGGCGTTCACCGCCATGCGTGCTCGTGGTGCGCAGGTGACGGATATCGCGATCCTCGTGGTCGCCGCCGACGACGGCATCATGCCGCAGACGGTGGAGGCCCTGAACCACGCCCAGGCGGCCGAAGTGCCGATCGTGGTCGCGGTCAACAAGGTCGACAAGCCCGACGCCAACCCGGCCAAGGTGCGCCAGCAGCTCACCGAGTACGGCCTGGTCGCCGAGGAGTACGGCGGCGACGTCATGTTCGTCGACGTCTCGGCGCGCCAGAACACCGGCATCCAGGAGCTCCTCGACGCGGTCCTGCTGACCGCCGACGCGGGTCTCGACCTCACGGCGAACCCGAACAAGGACGCCCGCGGTGTCGCGATCGAAGCCAAGCTCGACAAGGGTCGCGGCTCGGTCGCCACGGTGCTCATCCAGTCCGGAACGCTCCGCGTCGGCGACGCGATCGTGGCAGGCACGGCCTACGGTCGCGTCCGCGCGATGATCGACGAGAACGGCGATGCGGTCGAGGAGGCCTACCCCTCGCGTCCGGTCCAGGTGCAGGGGCTCAACTCGGTCCCGCGCGCCGGCGACACGTTCATCGTGACCGAGGAGGACCGCACGGCCCGCCAGATCGCCGAGAAGCGCGAGGCCGCCGAGCGCAACGCCCAGCTGGCCAAGGCCCGCAAGCGCATCTCGCTCGAGGACTTCACCCGCGCTCTCGAAGAGGGCAAGGTCGAGTCGCTCAACCTCATCATCAAGGGCGACGTGTCGGGTGCCGTCGAGGCGCTCGAGGAGTCGCTCCTCAAGATCGAGGTCGACGAGTCGGTGCAGCTGCGCATCATCCACCGCGGCGTCGGCGCCATCACGGAGTCCGACATCAACCTCGCGACGATCGACAACGCGATCGTCATCGGCTTCAACGTCCGTCCCGACACGAAGGCGCGCGAGCGCGCCGCCCGTGAGGGTGTGGATGTCCGGTTCTACTCGGTCATCTACAACGCGATCGACGACGTCGAGCAGTCGCTCAAGGGCCTGCTCAAGCCGGAGTTCGAAGAGGTCCAGTCGGGTGTGGCCGAGATCCGCGAGGTGTTCCGCTCCTCGAAGTTCGGCAACATCGCGGGTGTCATCGTCCGTTCGGGCACCATCACCCGCAACGCGAAGGCGCGCGTCATCCGCGACGGCGTCGTCATCGCGGACGGCCTGGCCATCGAGTCGCTGCGTCGGTTCAAGGACGACGTCACCGAGGTCCGCACGGACTTCGAAGCGGGTATCGGCCTCGGCAAGTACAACGACATCCAGATCGGCGACGAGATCGAGACCACCGAGATGGTGGAGAAGCCTCGCGGCTGATCTCGACCCGGCACGGCTCCGGCGATGGATGCCGCTCAGACAACAGGACCCCCAAGACCCCGACTGTCTGAGCGGCATCCATCACCTCCGCCGCCACTGCATCCGCCGCGCATGGCGAGGAAGTAGAGAAGATATGGCCAGTGAACGTCAGGCACGCCTCGGGGACCGCATCCGCGTGATCCTCGCGGAGCGTCTCGAGAAGGGTCTCCGCGACCCGCGCCTCGGGTTCGTCACGATCACCGACGTGCGTGTCACGGGCGACCTGCAGCACGCGTCGGTCTTCTACACCGTGCTGGGCTCCGAGGAGGAGCGCGCGGGATCCGCCGAGGCCCTGAAGTCGGCGACCGGGATGCTGCGCTCCGAGGTGGGCAAGCACCTCAACGTCCGCCTCACGCCCTCGCTCGAGTTCATCCTCGACGCGATCCCCGAGAACGCGGGACACATCGAAGACCTCCTCCGTGAGGCACGCGAACGGGATGCCGCGGTCGCCGGCATCGCCGCGTCGGCGAACTACGCCGGCGAGGCCGACCCGTACGTCAAGCCCCGCGAGCTCGACGACGAGGAGTGAGACCTCCGCCGACACCGCGTCGGCGATCACCGCAGCGCCGGACCGGAAGCCTCTCCCGCCTCCGGCGCTGCGGCTTTCTCCGACGCTGTGGCTCGGCATCGCGGGCGCCGGCGTCAGACGGGCAGCCGCAGCATCCCGTCCGCCGCCTCCGCGAGTCCGTCGGCGATGAGCGAGTCGATCGCCCGGTCGCGCTGCCGGGGGTCCGGCCAGTCCGCGGCGACGTCGTCGATCGGCACGGCGTGGGCGACGGCATCCCGAAGCGCTTTCAGAACCGCCCCGCGCGCCTGGCGATCGCTGCCCTCGTAGCGCGCCTGCTTGCGGCGCCCGTCACCCGTATCGGGGCACCCCGCCGCGCGCCAGGCGCAGAGGCGGGCGAGGGGGCAAGCGTCGCAGCGGGGCGAGCGGGCCGTGCAGACCGTCGCGCCGAGCTCCATTGCGGCGGCGTTGACGACGGCAGCCTCGGCGTCGTCTCGGGGGAGGATCGCGTCCATGGCCTCGAGGTCGCGGCGGGCGGGTGACCCGGGCTGCGACCGCCCCTCGACGGCGCGCGCGAGCACGCGCCGGGTGTTCGTGTCGACGACGGGATGCCGCATCCCGTACGCGAACACCGACACGGCGCGTGCGGTGTAGTCGCCGACGCCCGTGAGGGCGAGGAGATCGTCGACGTCGCTCGGCACGATGCCTCCGTGCCGGTCGCGGATCTCGACGGCCGCGCGGTGCAGCCACACGGCCCGTCGCGGGTAGCCGAGGTTGTCCCACTGCCGCACGGCGTCGGCGGGGGAGGCAGCGGCGAGAGCCGCGGGCGTCGGCCAGCGCTCCAGCCACGCCTCGAGCCGGGGGATCACGCGGCTCACCGGCGTCTGCTGCAGCATGAACTCGCTCACGAGCACGCCCCACGCGTCGAACCCCGGCCGGCGCCAGGGCAGATCCCGGGCGTTCTGCCGATACCACCCGATGAGCGGAGTCGCGAGATCGGGCATGTCCTCCACCCTAAGCACGCGGGCGCCGCTCCGCGGGCGCGCGTCCCGTTCCCGACTCCGGCTGATCGGGGCGCGTGGGGTGCGACACGCCGCCGCACGGCCCCACCCGCCCCGACGAGCCTGAGTTCGGCACGCTCGAACGCGACGAGGGTTAGCGTCGAGTCAGGACGACGTCACCTGGAGGCGCCATGACTTCCCGTGCCCGACCCCTCGCCGCGGCCGTCGCGCTCCTCGCGCTGGCGGCACTCACCGCCTGCGCCCCGGCCACCGGCGACCCGACCCCGTCCCGACTCACGACACCGAAGCAGGCGTCGCCGCCCACGGCCGTGTCGCCGGGCGCCGTGTCGCCGGGTGCCGTGCCGACCGGCTCCGTGCCGACCGGCTCGCCGTCCAAGGCGCCCCCGCCCGCCAGGGACGCGCCGCTCGGCGCGGTGTCGCCGGGCGGCATCGAGCCGGTCGAGCTCGCGATGCCGTTCCAGTCCGCGCTCGCCGCGATCGGTGCGACGCCGGCGGCCGGCTGCGCCTGGGTCGGCACCGCCACGGCGGGCGGCTACACCATGACGGTGCAGCGCGAGGAGCCGGGCGATGACGCCTCGCCGGTCGTGCTGGTGTCCGCGTCGGTGCCCGCCGACCAGGTGACGACCGTGGGACCGACGACGACCGAGGGCATCGGCATCGGATCGACCGTCGCCGACGTGAGGGCGGCCTACACGAACGTCGAGGACATCGCCTCGACCGGCGATCGCCGCTACCTGAAGGCGCTCGCCGTCGGCGACGCAGCCCTCTTCTTCACCTATACGGCAGGTCAGGACGTCGTGTGGGCGGTGACTTCCACCCTGCTCCCCGAGCCGCCGTACGAGGCGTGCGGCTGATCGGGCGCACACCGGCCGCCCGTAGGCTGGAGGCATGCGCCTTCCCACCACGCCCGTCACGACAGTGTGGCGCGAGCTGCGCGACGAAGTGCGCCAGCATTATCGGGCGGGCCGGGTCATCGTCGCGGTTGACGGCCGCGACGGCGCGGGCAAGACGGTGTTCGCGGACGGCCTTGCGGCGGCCTTCGCGGAGGACGGCTCGGCCGTCTACCGTGCGAGCATCGACGACTTCCACCGCCCCCGCGCCGAACGGTACGCCCGGGGCCGTACCTCGCCGGAGGGCTTCTACCGGGACTCGTACGACTACGCCACGTTCCGCCGCGTGCTGATCGACCCCTTCCGCGCGGGGCGGCAGACGACGGCGACGGGCTTCCAGCTCTCCGCCTTCGACGTCCGGCGCGATGCGCCGGTCGAGACCGCGTGGGTGACGGCTCCGCGCGACGCTGTGCTGATCGTCGACGGCATCTTCCTCAACCGTCCCGAGCTGCGCGGCATCTGGGACTGGTCCGTCTGGCTGGACGTGCCCGTCGACGTGGCCTTCGAGCGGATGGCCCAGCGCGACGGCACCGACCCCGACTTCCTCGCTCCCTCGAACGCCCGGTATCGCGACGGCGTCGACCTCTACCTCCGCGACGACGATCCGCGAGCCGCGGCGTCGGCGATCGTCGACAACACCGACGTCCAGCATCCGCATCGCACGTTCCGGGACTTCTGCTGATGCCCGCAGATCGCCCGGCCGCCGGAGTCGTCCTCGTCGACAAGCCCGGGGGCATGACCAGCCACGACGTCGTCGCCCGCGCCCGCCGCGCCTTCGGCACGCGCAAGATCGGGCATGCCGGCACGCTCGACCCCATGGCGACGGGGCTCCTCGTGCTCGGCGTCGAGGGTGCGACGCGTCTGCTCACCTTCGTCGTGGGGCTCGACAAGACCTACGACGCGACGATCCGCCTCGGTGTCGCGACCGACACCGACGACGCCGACGGTGAGGTGACGAAGTCGAGGGATGCCTCGTCCCTCGCCTCCGCCGACATCCTCGCGGCGATCGAGCCGCTCAGGGGCCACATCTCACAGGTGCCCACCCGCGTGTCGGCGATCAAGGTCGACGGAAGGCGCGCGTACGACCTCGCGCGCCAGGGGATCGAGGTCGAGCTGAAGGCCCGCGACGTGACCGTGAGCCGATTCGACGTGCTCGCTGAGCGACGCCCTTCGACGGGCTCAGGGACGGATGCCTGGATCGACCTCGACGTCGTCGTCGACTGCTCGAGCGGCACGTACATCCGCGCCCTCGCCCGCGATCTGGGCGCCGCTCTCGGCGTCGGCGGGCACCTGACGGCGCTCCGGCGCACCCGCATCGGGCCCTTCGACGTCGTCGACGCGGCCCCGCTCGACGCACTCGCCGAGGCCCCGGCGCTGAGCCCCGCGGATGTCGGCGCGGCCGTCCTCGGCCGTCTCGACGTCGACGACGACGAGGCCCGCGACCTCCGCCACGGCAAGCGGCTCGCCGGTGCGGCATCCCGGATCGACGGCCCGCGCGCCGCCGCGGTCGCGCCCGACGGATCGCTCGTCGGCATCGTCGAGCGGCGCGGCGCCGACCTCAAGAGCGCCATGAACATGCCCGAGGAGCAGTCCCGATGATCCTGTGGTTCACCTACGTCGAGGTGGCCGTCGCGGTGCTGTCCGGCATCCTGTGCCTCGTCCTCGGCCTCGCGGGCAGGCGCCCGAGCGACCTGACCGTGGGATCGCTCGCGCTGGTCGAGCTCCTGCTCATCGTGCAGGTCGTCATCGCGATCGTCGCACCGCTCGCGGGCAACCCGCCGACCGGTTCGCTCCTGGAGTTCTGGGTCTACCTCGTCTCGGCGGTGCTGCTGCCGCCTCTCGCCGTGGGCTGGGCGCTTCTCGAGCGCAGCCGTTGGAGCACGGTCATCATGGGCGTCGCGGCCCTCGCGATCGCCGTCATGGTGTGGCGCATGAACGTCATCTGGACCGTGCAGGTCGCCTGACGTTCAGCTCCTGACGAGGTAGGCCGAGTGCACCCACCCCGTCCGGCCCGCGTACGACACCTGACGCCAGTCGCCGCTCGTCGCGAGGATCGGACCGACGTTCGCGCCCTGGGGGATGACCAGGATGATCGACGCGGTGGTGGAGGGCGCCGTTCTCAGCCGGAGCGGTGCGGTCGTGACGTAGGTCGCGGGCGGCTGCGGTTTCGTCGGCGTGACATATGCCGCCGACACCCAGCCTGACTGGGTGCCGACCGTGACGGGCAGGAAGCCGCCCGAGACGGTGCCCGGCACATGCGTCATGGCCGTGCCCTGCGCGAGCACCCGGATGATCGTGGCCGTGGTCGACGGCCCGGTGCGGAAGTTGAGGGCGACCGCGGCGTAGTACGTGCACGTCGGCGGTGCGGGAGTCGCGGTGACGGCGATCGCCGACGCGTACAGGTCGACGCCACGAGGCTGGAGGAAGGTGGCGGCGTTCTGCGCCTCGGACCCGCTCGACCCGGCCTTCCACAGCTCGAGGTGGAGGTGATTGCCGGAGGAGACGCCGCTGCTGCCGACCTCGCTGATCCGCTGCCCCGCCGCGACGCTCTGGCCGACCGTGACCTGCGTCGTCGCCGACCAGATGTGCATGTAGATCGACGTGTACTCGACCCCGTCGATGAGGTGGCGCACGGCGATGTACCCGGCTTGCGAGCTCGTCCCGCTCACCGTGGCCGTCACGACGCCTGCCGCGATGCTGTAGATCGGAGCGCCCGCGTTCGTGGAGAGATCGACGCCGTAGTGGTAGGTCGACGCGCCCTGGACCGGGATGCAGCGCGGCCCGAAGAACGACGTCAGATAGTAGGTCTTCGCGGCGACCGGGAGAACGAAATTCGTGGCCGTGGCCGTCGCAGCGGCCTGCGTGGTGGCCGTGGATCCGACGGGGGGCGCCGCCGGGGCGACCGGGGCCGGCGCGGGCGTCAGGGCGGGCGTCGGGGCGGGGGTTGGGGTCGGCGTCGTGTCCGGAGTGACGGTCGGCGTGGGGGCGGGTGTGCTCGTCGGGCCGGGTGTGACAGCAGGCGCCGGCGTCGGAGTCGCGGTGGTGGGCGGCGCCGCTGGGCTCGGAGTCGCGGTGGTGCCGGGAGTCGTGGTCGGACTCGGGCCGGGCGGCGTCGTCGCCGCGACGGGCGGCGCCGCTGGGCTCGAAGCCGCCGCGGCGGCCGGCGTCGCAGCGCCGAGTGCGAGGAGTGTGGCGATGACCGCGCCGAGCAGCGCGTTTCGGATCGATCGCATTGTGGTCCGTTCGGTGAGAGGGGCGGACAGGGACGGTGCGGTCGGGTTCCGTTGCTGTGAATGCTGGCACTTAACCGCGCGGCTATCTACTGCCTTCGCGCGTCCGTCCCGCGCCGTGACCCCGTCGCGCCCGCGACGGACCGCGGGCCGGGTGGAGTCCGCCCGGAATAGAATCGACGGCGATGTCTTCCCCCACCACGCGCACCCGTCGCATGACGGGCGTCGGCCGCGTCCTCGTGATCGTCTACGCGATCATGGCGCTGGGCGCGACCGGACGCTCCTTCGTGCAGATCGTCGAGAAGTTCGATCAGGCGCCCGTCGCCTACACGCTGTCCGCGCTGTCGGCCGTCGTCTACATCGTCGCGACGCTCGGCCTCGTGTTCGCCGGCCGGCGCGGCTGGTACATCGTCGCGTGGGTCGCGATCGTCTTCGAGCTCGTCGGCGTGCTCGTGATCGGCACGCTGAGCCTCGTGCTGCCCGAGCTGTTCCAGCATCCGACGGTCTGGTCGGTGTACGGCATGGGCTACCTGTTCATCCCGCTCGTCCTCCCGTTCTTCGGCCTGTGGTGGCTCGTGAAGCATCCGCCCGCACAGCAGACGGAGCGAGTGGATGCCTCACCCGCAGCGGTGACGCGATGATCGTCTTCCACGACCCGGCCGAGGTGCCGGCGGGCTTCGGCCCGTCGGTGGTGGCGATCGGCAAGTTCGACGGCGTGCACGCCGGTCACCGCGCCGTGCTCGAGCGCGCGAAGGTGGATGCGACGGGCGGCGCGAAGGTCGTCGCGGTCACGTTCGACCGCAATCCGCTCAGCCTGCTCCGGCCCGACGTCTGCCCTGAGGACCTCATCGGCGTGACGCAGAAGCAGCAGCTGCTCGCCGGCACGGGCATCGATGCGACCCTGATCCTGCGCTTCGACGCCGAGCTCGCCTCGCTCGAGCCGCGCGAGTTCGTCCAGCGCATCCTCGTCGACGCGCTCGGCGCCCGCACGGTGCTCGTCGGCCTGGACTTCCGGTTCGGCCGCGGCGGTGCCGGCAACCCCGATGTGCTGACCGAGCTCGGCAGGGAGTTCGGGTTCCGGGTCGACGTCGTCGACGACGTGCGCTCGATCGACAGCGACCGGCGCGTCTCGTCGACCTGGATCCGCGAGCTCCTCGCGGCGGGCGACGTCGAGACCGCCGCGAAGCTGCTCGGGCGCCCGCACGCCGTGTGGGGCGAGGTCGTGCACGGGGCGAAGCGCGGACGCGAGCTGGGCTTCCCGACGGCGAACCTGTCGCCCGATCTCGAGGGCTTCATCCCCGCCGACGGCGTGTACGCAGGCTGGCTGGTGGATGCCGGTGCCGACGCCGGTGGCGGACCCCTGCGCACGACCCGCTACCCGGCGGCCATCAGCGTCGGCTCCAACCCCACGTTCGACGACGTCATCGAGCGACAGGTCGAGGCCTACGTGCTCGGCGAAACCGACCTCGATCTGTATGGGCGCGTCGTCGAGGTGCAGTTCACCTCGCGCGTGCGCGGCATGGTCGCCTTCGAGGGCGTGGACGCGCTCATCGAGCAGATGACGGACGACGTCGAGCGGGTGCGAGAGCTCCTCGCGTGAGGGGAGCCGGACGCTAGATAACCCGCGGTCGTCGGCGGACATAGACCGCGCACGGGGGCGGCTCTACGATCGACAGCGTGGATGCCGCAGCCCTCCTCGCCGCCGCGGACGCGTCGGCGGCTCCCTCCGTCAACCTGTGGGGAGCCCTGGGCTGCGCCGTGGCGTACTCCGCGTCGCTCCTCGCGACCCTCGACGCCTTCGCCGACTGGATCCTCGCGCGGGCGGACTCCCCGGCCGGCCGGCTCACGCCGGCGGTAGGCTTGAAGTTCGCATCGAAGATCGCGGCCGCCGCGATCGCCGTCATTGCAGCGGCGATCGTCCTCGCTCTCGACGAGAACTGGTTCGCCTTCACGTCGCTCACGATCGCGTTCGTGGTCGTCATCGCGATCGGCCTGATCGTGCTCGTGAGGCATGCGCGGGTCACGGGTGCGCGCGGCGGATGAGCGCCCGATGCGAACCGAGGAAGAGGAGAACATGAGCCGGACCGATCTGCAGACGCTCCCCGAGCGCGCCGTCGAGCTGCTCGGCGGAGAGCCCGACGACACGACGCTCCGCCGCTACCTGCACGGCCTTCCCGGCGTCGACGCCGTGGGCCTCGAGCAGCGCGCCGCGGGCCTCGGCACGCGCTCGATCAAGACGACGTCGAAGGCGTGGGCCCTCGACAAGATCATCGAGCTGATCGACCTGACGACCCTGGAGGGCGCCGACACGCCCGGCAAGGTGCGCTCCCTCGTCGCCAAGGCGCTGAATCCGGATGCCTCCGATCCGAGCTGTCCGCGGGTGGCCGCGGTCTGCGTGTACGGCGACATGGTGGCCTACGCCGTCGAGGCGCTGGGCGGCGCGCACGGCGACCCGGACGAGGGCCTCGTGTCGGTGGCGGCGGTCGCGACGGCCTTCCCGAGCGGGCGCGCGTCCCTCGACATCAAGCTCGCCGACACCGCCGCGGCGGTCGCGGACGGAGCTGACGAGATCGACATGGTCATCGATCGCGGCGCGTTCCTCGCCGGTCGCTACGGACTCGTGTTCGACCAGATCGCCCGCGTCAAGCAGGCGTGCCGCCGCGCCGACGGCACGTACGCCTCGCTCAAGGTCATCCTCGAGACGGGCGAGCTGAACACGTACGACAACGTCAAGCGCGCCTCCTGGCTCGCGATCCTCGCGGGCGGTGACTTCATCAAGACCTCGACCGGCAAGGTGCAGCCGGCCGCGACGCTGCCGACGACCCTCCTGATGCTCGAGGTCGTGCGCGACTGGCACCGCGCGACGGGGGAGAAGATCGGCGTCAAGCCCGCCGGCGGCATCCGCACCTCGAAGGACGCCATCAAGTACCTCGTGACCGTCGCCGAGACGGTGGGCGAGGAGTGGCTGCAGCCGCACCTGTTCCGGTACGGGGCATCCAGCCTGCTCAACGACGTGCTGCTGCAGCGGCAGAAGCTGAAGAGCGGCCACTACTCCGGCGGCGACTACGTGACGATCGACTGAGGACCGAGATGAGTTTCCTGGAATACGCCCCTGCCCCCGAATCGCGGTCGATCCTCTCGCTCAAGCCCGAGTACGGCCTCTTCATCGACGGCGACTTCCGCCCCGGCACGGGGGAGTCGTTCACGACGATCTCGCCCGCCGACGAGCAGCCCATCGCGACCATCGCCGCCGGCAGTGAGGCGGATGTCGACGCCGCGGTCGCCGCCGCGCGCCGCGCCTACGACAGGACGTGGTCGAAGATGAGCGGCCGCGACCGCGGCAAGTACCTCTTCCGCATCGCGCGTCTCGTGCAGGAGCGCGCCCGGGAACTTGCCGTCGCCGAGAGCCTCGACAACGGCAAGCCGATCAAGGAGAGCCGCGACGTCGACGTGCCGCTCGTCGCGGCCTGGTTCTTCTACTACGCCGGCTGGGCCGACAAGCTCGACTACGCCGGCCTCGGCGCCGACCCGAAGGCGCTCGGTGTCGCGGGCCAGGTCATCCCGTGGAACTTCCCGCTGCTCATGCTCGCGTGGAAGGTCGCCCCCGCGCTCGCGGCGGGCAACACCGTCGTGCTCAAGCCCGCCGAGACGACGCCGCTGTCGGCCCTGATCTTCGCGGAGATCCTGCAGCAGGCCGACCTTCCCCCCGGCGTCGTCAACATCGTGACGGGCGCGGGCGCGACGGGCGCGGCCGTGGTGCGGCATCCCGATGTGAACAAGGTCGCCTTCACGGGCTCGACCGCGGTGGGGCGCGAGATCGCCAAGGCGGTCGCCGGCACCGACAAGAAGCTCACGCTCGAGCTCGGCGGCAAGGCCGCGAACATCGTCTTCGAGGACGCGCCGATCGACCAGGCGATCGAGGGCATCGTCAACGGCATCTTCTTCAACCAGGGGCACGTGTGCTGCGCCGGCAGCCGCCTGCTCGTGCAGGAGTCGATCCACGACGAGGTCGTCGACCGCCTGAAGACCCGCCTCTCGACGCTGCGCCTCGGCGACCCGCTCGACAAGAACACCGACATCGGCGCGATCAACTCCCGCGAGCAGCTCGACCGCATCCGCGAGCTCAGCCGCATCGGCGAGGAGGAGGGGGCGGAGCGCTGGAGCGCCGACTGCGTCATCCCCGAGAACGGCTTCTGGTTCGCCCCCACGATCTTCACGAACGTGCAGGCATCCCACCGCATCGCGCGGGACGAGATCTTCGGACCCGTC
Organism: Microbacterium sp. AZCO; assembly: GCF_039614715.1. Lineage (GTDB taxonomy): Bacteria > Actinomycetota > Actinomycetes > Actinomycetales > Microbacteriaceae > Microbacterium. Next base: position 630,476 of record NZ_CP154857.1, read on the forward strand.
CTCTCGGTGCTGACCTTCCGCACGCCGGCCGAGGCCATCGAGAAGGCCAACAACACGCCCTACGGGCTGTCCGCGGGCATCTGGTCCGACAAGGGCTCGCGCATCCTCGCCGTCGCAGACCGCCTCCGCGCGGGCGTCGTGTGGGCGAACACCTTCAACCGCTTCGACCCGTCGTCGCCTTTCGGCGGCTACAAGGAGTCCGGCTACGGCCGCGAGGGCGGCCGGCACGGCCTCCTCGCCTACCTGAAGGGGGGCCGCGCGTGAGCAAGCGGCTGACCGTTCCCAAGACGTACAAGCTCTACATCGGCGGCGCCTTCCCGCGCAGCGAGTCGGGTCGCACGTACGAGGTCGCCACGCCCAAGGGCGGGTTCCTCGCGAACGCGGCTCTCGCGAGTCGCAAGGACGCCCGGGATGCCGTCGTCGCGGCGCGTGGCGCCGTGAAGGGCTGGTCGGGCGCGACCGCCTACAACCGCGGCCAGGTGCTGTATCGCGTCGCGGAGATCCTCGAGGGCCGCCGCGCGCAGTTCGCCGACGAGATCGTCGGGCAGACGGGCGTGTCGCGCGGAGCGGCCGAGGCCGAGGTCGACGAGGCGATCGACCGCTGGGTCTGGTACGCGGGCTGGTGCGACAAGTTCGGCCAGGTCGCGGGCAACGGCAACCCCGTCGCCGGCCCGTACTTCAACATCTCGGTGCCCGAGCCGACGGGCGTCGTCGGCGTCATCGCGCCGCAGGACACCGCGCTCGTCGGCATCACGTCGGCCATCGCGCCCGCGCTCGTGTCGGGCAACTCGGTGGTCGTCGTCGCGTCGCAGCGCTTCCCGCTCTCGGCGATCAGCCTCGCCGAGGTGCTCGCGACCTCGGACGTGCCCGCCGGCGTCGTCAATGTCCTCACGGGCTCGCCGGCCGAGATCGCGCCGTGGCTCGCATCGCACCCCGACGTGCACGGCCTCGATCTCGTCGGCGCGGGCGACCTCGACTGGATCGATCTCCAGGTCGCAGCGGCCGAGACGCTCACACGCGTCCTGCCTCCCGAGCGGGGAGCGGATGCCGCGGCCCCGAGCCTGCAGCGCATCACGGCGTTCACCGAGACGAAGACGGTGTGGCACACGAAGAGCCTCGTCTGAGGCGGCGGGAGAGGCATCCCGGATCTTCTGTGGACAGTTGATAACGGAAAGGTAACGGCGCATGTAGAGTGGCCGTCACGTCGACGATGACGTGACTCTCGCCGGAGGACATGCCCGATGCCCGCCTCACCGGCATCCGACCGCTCGCAGAATCGGATGCCCGCCCTCGTGACCGTCTGCGTGCTCGCCCTGGCGAGCATCGTGATCGCGTTCCTCGGAGCGTCACCCGCGCGCGTCAGCGCGACCGAGCTCCTCGGCGACGCCCGCGCCCCCGAGGACGCCGCGTTCGTCGTCAGCCACCGCGGCGGAGGAGCACTCGCGCCCGAGAACACCCTGCCCGCCGTCGAGGCCGCGATCGACGCGGGCTTCGAGTACGTCGAGATCGACGTCGCGCTCACGGCCGACCGCGTGCCGGTGCTCATGCACGACCGCACCGTCGACCGCACGACCGACGGCCACGGCGCGCTCGCGACGCTGACGCTCGCCCAGGTCAAGCAGCTCGACGCCGGCTCCTGGTTCGCGCCCTCCTACGCAGGGACGCGCGTGCCGACGCTGGAGGAGTTCCTCGCGGTGCTCTCCGGGTCGGGGCGCCGTGCGCTCGTCGAGCTCAAGGGCGTGTGGGATGCCGAGGCCGGCGCGGCCCTCATCGCGACGCTGCGCGCGCACGACCTGGAACGACGCGTCGCGATCGTGAGCTTCAACCCGCGGTCGCTCCTCGCGACGAGCGGAGCGTCCGACCTCGTGTACCGGCTGCTCATTGTGCGGCGACTCCCCGCAGACATCGAGCAGGCGGTGAAGGGCGCAGATGCGCGCGGCATCCTCGTCGACTGGCGGGCCATCGCGAAACGCCCCGAGATCGTCGAGGAGCTGCACGACGCAGGGCTCCGCGTCCTCGTCTACACGCTCAACTCCGACGTCCAATGGCAGGAGACCACGGCGGCGGGAGTCGACGGCATCGTGACCGACGAACCCGCGCGGCTCATGGAGTGGCAGGGCACGATCGCGCGCGCCGGCGGGTAGGGTCGAGGCGTCCGCCGACCGGAAGGTGTCCGTGAGCCGTCTGCGCACCCTCTCCCTTGCGAGCACCGCGCTCGCCGCCTGCGCCCTGCTCCTCGCCGCGTGCGCGCCTGAGCCCGAAGGACCGACCGCATCGCCGACGCGCAGTGCGACGGCATCCACCTCTCCTTCCCCCTCTTCCTCCGGGAGCGCGACGCCGACCCCCTCACCCTCAGCGACGTCGGGAGACGCGATCGCGCTGCCCGCCGCCTGCGAGCAGATCTACTCGCCGGCGATGCTCGCGTCGCTCACGGCGCAGGCTCCGCCGCTCAACGACCCCGGCGTCACGATGCTCTCGACGCAGAACGCCGAGCTGCTCGAGGTGCTGCACTCCGGCATCCCGACGATCCGCTGCTCGTGGGGTGCCCCCAGCGAGTTCGGACTCGCGACGAACGTCTCGATCGTGGATGCCGCGCAGGCGGCGACCGTCTCGTCGGCGCTCCAGGGAGCGGGCTTCGGGTGCGTCGCGCAGTCGGGCGGCACGATCTGCCGCATCGAGCAGCGGACGGTCGACCTCGACGACAACGAGGTGCACTTCGGCGAGACGCACTTCCTGCGCGGCAATGCGTGGGTCTCGACGGCGTGGATCAACTTCACGCCCGCGGGGTACACGGAGGACATCATCGCGACGCTCTGGGGATGACGGGCCCGCCGTCGCGCTAGACTGGCGTGGGGATCGGCGAAAACCCGACGCCGCGGCTCGCTGAAGCGAGTGCCAGCGGCCGGGGGCTGAGCCATCCCGTCCCGTGTCTGTGACGGCGCGCGCGCCGCCCGCGGGAGCTGTGCAGACCACAGCCGGTCGCCCCTCGACCGGTCGTCGCCGGAGCATCCGGCACCCTACGCTCAGGAGGAGCATGCCGACCACGGCACCCGCCGCGAAGACCGCCACTGCGGCTCAGCGGCGCAGGAAGCCCTCGTCCTCACGTCGTGACGACGAGGCCCCCATCATCCCGATCCTCGCCCGCAAGGTCCGCGAGGTCGAGGCCAAGGCCCAGCGCGGCAAGCTCGGGCCGACGAACCGCGTCAAGTTCCAGGTGATCGCCTTCCTCGTCCGCGAGGAGCGCGCGCGGGTCAAGTCCGACACCGAGATCGCCGATGGCACGCGCGCCGAGCTGCTCAAGCGCCTCGACGGCGTCGCGACGATCCTCGCGAAGACCGCTGCGCGCGACACGAGCCTCATCCAGCTGCTCGAGGTCGACCAGGCGACATCGCCCGTCGCGCGCCGCATGCGCCGCGACTGGCTGCTCGAGTCGGGCGCCGAGCTGCCGCCCGACGAGCTCATCATCACCGACACGGCCCCCGCGGCCACGACTGTCGTGCCGGCCGCGCTCGCCGAGCGTCAGGTCGTGCCCCCTCAGGTCGAGTCGCGCCGCGACGCCAACCCGTTCCTGGCCCCCGACCTGTCGCTGCGCGCGCCGAAGGAGACCCCGCGCCGACGCCTCGACGGCTGGGAGCTCATGGGCCCCCTCTACAAGGCCTTCGAGACGGGCGCCGGCGGCGGAAGCGCCACGATGGACCTCCCGGGCGTCCCCGAGTTCGACCGCCTCTCGCCCAAGGGCCTCGAGGTCATGCCGCACCAGTCGCGCTTCCTCGAGTCGGTGCGCGAAGGCCACCGCACGTTCCTCCTCGCCGACGAGCCGGGCCTCGGCAAGACGGCGGAGTCGGTGCTCGCGGCATCCGTCGCCGATGCCTACCCGCTCCTCGCCGTCGTTCCCAACGTCGTCAAGATGAACTGGGCCCGCGAGGTCGAGCGCTGGACGCCGCAGCGTCGCGCGACGGTCATCCAGGGCGACGGCGAGTCCATCGACGCCTTCGCCGACGTCTTCATCGTCAACTACGAGATCCTCGACCGGCACCTGTCGTGGCTCTCCACGATCGGCCTCAAAGGCATGGTCGTCGACGAGGCCCACTTCATCAAGAACCTCACGTCGCAGCGCTCGCAGAACGTGCTGGCGCTCGCGACCCGCATCCGCGAGCAGGTGCGCAACCCGCTGCTGCTCGCGCTGACCGGCACCCCGCTCATCAACGACGTCGAGGACTTCGACGCGATCTGGCGCTTCCTCGGCTGGACGAACGGCGAGAAGCCCGGCCCCGTGCTGATGGAGAAGCTCGACGAGACCGGCCTAACGCCCGCCGACAAGGCGTTCTACCCGGAGGCCCGCGAAGCGGTCATCTCGATGGGCATCGTGCGGCGGAAGAAGAAGGACGTCGCCGCGGATCTCCCCGACAAGCTCATCGCCGACCTCCCGGTCGAGCTGGACGACGAGTTCGGCCGCTCCATCCGCGCCGCGGAGCGCGAGCTCGGCGAGCGTCTCGCCGCGAAGTACCGTCGCATCATCGAGGCGCGCGGCGACCGCGGACTCGCGCCCGGTGAGATCGACTCCGACATCGTGCGGCTCGTCGCACACAACGAGCTCGAGGAGTCCAAGGCCGCCGGGTCGGGGGCCGAGAACGTCTTCACGATGGTCCGCAGGATCGGCCAGGCCAAGGCGCAGCTGGCCGCGGACTACGCCGTGCAGCTCCAGCGATCGGTCGGCAAGGTCGTCTTCTTCGCGAAGCACATCGACGTCATGGACCAGGCCGAGGCGCACTTCGCCGCGGCGGGGCTCAAGACGGTGTCGCTGCGCGGCGACCAGGCGACGATCGCCCGGCAGGCCGCCATCGACGCGTTCAACAACGACCCGGCCGTCGGCATCGCCGTGTGCTCGCTCACCGCGGCGGGCGTCGGCGTGAACATGCAGGCGTCGTCGAACGTCGTGCTCGCGGAGCTCTCGTGGACGGCCGCCGAGCAGACGCAGGCGATCGACCGCGTGCACCGGATCGGCCAGGACGAGCCCGTGACGGCGTGGCGCATCATCGCGGCGCACACGATCGACACCAAGATCGCCGAGCTCATCGATTCCAAGCAGGGTCTCGCCGCCCGCGCGCTCGACGGCGAGGCCGTCGACCCGCAGTCGAGCGACTCCGTCCAGCTGTCGGCGCTCATGCACCTGCTGCGCCGGGCGCTCGGCGGGGAGTAGCCCCGGTTCCGGGGCCCCGTCAACCCCTCGCGTCCCGGCGTGCGCGGCTCGTAGCGTCGAGCCCACCGATACGAGGAGGAGTCATGTCCGATCCCACGCAGCCCACTCAGGACGACGACCACCACGAGACGCTTGCGGACGTGGTGGAGGACATCATCCCCGGCGGGCGTGACGACGAGCCGGTCGACGAGGATCTCGACGCCGACGAGGTCGACAGTTCGAAGGCCGACGAACAGGCCGCCCGCGAGGGCACCAAGGGCGACGCCGACACCGTGTAGCCGGTCTTCCCGAGTCTGACGCGTCGCGCAGCCGGTCCCTTCCCGTCGGTCGCGTCGTGTGGCACCGCCGCGCCATCCGACGATAGTGTCGGAGGCGGCAACGGCGCCGGCTCGTCACCCGACCTAAGGACCACACATGAAGATCGGCATCCTCACCAGCGGCGGCGACTGCCCGGGGCTCAATGCGGTCATCCGCGGCGTCGTGCTGAAGGGGACGACGACCTACGACCTCGAGTTCGTCGGCATCCGCGACGGATGGCGAGGCGTCGTCGACGGCGACTTCTTCCCCCTCACCCGGCATGAGGTGAAGGGCCTCTCCAAGGTCGGCGGCACGATCCTCGGGACCTCGCGCACCAACCCGTACGAGGGCCCGCGCGGCGGTGCCGAGAACATCTCCAAGACGCTGTACGGTCACCGTCTCGACGGCATCATCGCGATCGGCGGCGAGGGGACCCTCGCAGCGGCCAACCGACTCGCCAACGACGGCATCAACGTCATCGGAGTGCCGAAGACGATCGACAACGACCTGCGCGCGACCGACTACTCGTTCGGCTTCGACACGGCTGTCAACATCGCCACCGACGCGATGGACCGCCTTCGCACGACGGGCGACTCGCACCAGCGCTGCATGGTCGCCGAGGTCATGGGCCGCCACGTCGGATGGATCGCGCTCCACGCCGGCATCGCCGCGGGCGCCCACGTCATCTGCATCCCCGAGGTGCCGCTGTCCATCACGCAGATCGCCGACCAGGTCTCCAAAGCGCACGACCGCGGCCGCGCGCCGCTCGTCGTCGTGTCCGAGGGCTTCACGCTGACCGGCATGGACGAGGCCTTCAGCGACAAGGGTCTCGACGCCTTCAACCGCCCCCGCCTCGGGGGCATCGGCGAGGTGCTCGCTCCCGAGATCGAGCGCATCACCGGCATCGAGACCCGGGCGACCGTGCTGGGCCACATCCAGCGCGGCGGCTCGCCGTCGGGCTTCGACCGAGTGCTCGCCACGCGTCTCGGCCTGCACGCGGCCGACGCCGTCATGGCGGAGGCGTGGGGCCAGATGGTCGCCCTCCGCGGCACCGACATCGTCCGCGTGCCCTTCGCCGACGCCCTCGGCGAGCTCAACACGGTGCCGCAGTACCGCTACGACGAGGCCGCCGCCCTCTTCGGCTGACCCTTCTGCTCGGATGCCGGGCCCCGCGCTGCGCCGGGCCGGGGCATCCGTCGTCCCCGCCCACCGCCCCGCGCGGCCCCGCACCCGCGCGCTGCGCCGGGCCGGGGCATCCGTCGTCCCCCCCGCCCCACCGTCCTACCCTGCATGTCCCGATTTCTCGGGCTCGCGTCCCGATATGTCCTCTCCAGGCGCCGCGGAACAACCCGAATCGGGACATGCACGGGAGATGTCGATCTCTCCTCCCCAGGCGCGGCTGGTGGGCCGCTGTGCCCAGGTGCAGCGAAGAACACGTCTGCGCCGCCGGTGAAGGGCGATAGTCGGTGGATGCCTCGCCGCGCGCCTCTTCCGCCGGAACTGCCGGACCGATTCAGCGTCGCGCAGGCCGTCGCACTCGGCGTCTCGCCCTCGAGGGTCGGGCATCCCGACTTCCGTCGCCCGTTTCGAGGCGTGCGCAGTTCGAAGACGGAATCCGACACGTCGCTGGTGGAGAGATGCCTCGACTACGCACCGCGGTTATCGCCATGGCAGTTCTTCAGTCATGAAACGGTGTTCGCTCTCATCGGCGCTCCGACGCCCGAGTGGCCGTATCGCCCCGCCGTCCATGTGTCCGCTCACCGGCCGGCGCGTGAGCCGAGGACGGCAGGAGTCGTGGGTCATCGGCTTCAGCGTCGGGAGCGGGCGACGCTCATCCTGCCGAACGGGCTGCCGATCGAGCACCCCGTGCGGGCGTGGCGGCAGACAGGGACCCTGTGGGCGATCGACGATCTCATCGCCACAGCCGAGTTCCTGGTCTCCGACCGCGGTCGGTCTCCGATCGCGTCGGTAGACGAGCTGGCCGCAGAAGTGGATGCCCTCGGCGACGTGAGAGGCGGTGTTCTCCGCCGCGCCCTCGCTCAGGTGAGGGGCGCTGTCCGTTCGCCTCGCGAGACGCGTCTTCGGCTGCTCCTGCTTCGAGCAGGGCTCCCCGAGCCCGAGATCAATTGGCCTCTCCGCGACCACCGAGGCGTGGTGGTGGCGGAGCTCGATCTGGCCTACCCGCGGTGGAGGGTGGCTCCGGAGTACGACGGACGGGTGCACGCGCACGACGCGACGCAGTTCGCGAAGGACGCCGATCGATGGGACCTCATACGAGCCCTCGGCTGGGATCACGTCCGCGTGCTTAACCACCACATGCGCAACGGCGGCGAACCCGCCATCGCGAAGGTGCGTTCCGCCCTGATCTGCGCCGGCTGGCGCCCCGGCGACGGCCGGCATGTCCCACTTTCGTTCACATAGCACGCTCTAGGGCCCCGAAATCGGGACATGAAGCGTGGAAAGTGGGACATGCACAGGCGGGAACGGGGGATGCCGCGGGACGGCGCGCGGCGGGCGCGCGCCGGTCAGGCGTCCGCGACGCCGAGGACGTCGAGCAGCCACGCCAGCTCGAACGCGCGCTCGCGCCACGCGTTGTAGCGGCCCGAGACGCCGCCGTGGCCGGCCACCATCTCGCACTTGAGCAGCGCGTCGGCGCCGACCTCGCGCAGGCGCGCGACCCACTTGGCCGGCTCGACGTACAGCACACGCGTGTCGTTGAGCGACGTCACGGCGAGGATGCGCGGGTAGGTCACCCCGGAGCGGACGTTCTCGTACGGCGAGTACGACTTCATGTAGGCGTACACGTCGGGGTCGTGCAGCGGGTCGCCCCACTCGTCCCACTCGATGACGGTGAGCGGCAGCGAGGGGTCGAGGATCGTCGTCAGCGCGTCGACGAACGGCACGTCGGCGAGGATGCCGGCGAAGAGCTCCGGCGCGAGGTTCGCGACGGCCCCCATCAGCAGTCCGCCCGCCGATCCACCCTCCGCGACCAGCTGACCGGGCGTCGTGTACCCGTTGTCGACGAGGTGCAGGGCGCAGTCCACGAAGTCGGTGAAGGTGTTGCGCTTCTGCAGGAGCTTGCCGTCCTCGTACCACTGGCGGCCCATCTCGCCTCCGCCGCGCACATGGGCGACGGCGAACACGACGCCGCGGTCGAGCGCCGAGAGGCGTGCCACCGAGAAGCCCGGCTCGATCGAGTGCTCGTACGAGCCGTAGCCGTAGAGGTGCACGGGCCGGGGCGCGGCGCCCGCGTCGCCGAACGAACGCTTCCAGACGAGCGAGATCGGGATCTGCGTCCCGTCCTGCGCCGTCGCCCACACGCGCTCCTGCGCATAGTCGGAGGGCTCGTACCCGCCCAGCACGGGCTGCCGTTTGCGCAGCAGCAGCTCTCCCGTCGCGATGTCGTAGTCGTACACGGTTCCCGGCGTCGTGAACGAGCCGTAGCCGAGGCGCAGCAGCGGGGGAGCCCACTCCGGGTTGCCGCCCGTGCCGACGGAGTAGAGCGGCTCGTCGAACTCGAGCTCCGAGACCGCACCCGACGAGTACGACAGCAGCCCGAGCCGGGGGAGCCCGCCCCGGCGGTACGCGACGACCCCCCAGTCCTGGAACGTCGACATGCCGAGCAGCCGGCGGCCCGGCTCGTGAGCGACGACGACCGTGCGAGGGCCGGAGGGGTCGGATGCCGAAACCCGGACCATCTCGAAATCGAGGGCGCCGTCGTTGTGGACGATGTACAGCACGTCCTCGCCGTCGACGACGGCGTGGTGCGACTCGTACTCGACGCCCTCGGTGCGGGGCCAGACGACGCGCGGCTCGCCGCGCAGGTCGTCGGCATCCACGAGCCATTCCTCGCTCGTGATGGAGGAGCCGAGCCCGATCACGAGGTAGCGGTCGCTGCGCGTGAAGCCGGCGCCCACCCAGTAGCGCTCGTCGGGCTCGTGGAACAGCTTTGCATCGTCGGCGACGGGGGTGCCGAGCTCGTGCAGCCAGACGGTGTCGGGACGCCACGCGTCGTCGACGGTCGAGTAGACGATGAATCGTCCGTCGGGGGAGAAGCCCGCGCCCGCGAAGGTCCCCTCGATGACGTCGGGCAGGTCCTCGCCCGTCGTGAGGTCGCGCACCCGCACCGTGTACCGCTCATCGCCGGCGACGTCGACGCCCCACAGCATGAGTCGGCCGTCGTTGGACACCTCGAAGCTCCCGAGCGAGAAGAACTCGTGTCCGTCGGCTTCGACGTTCCCGTCGAGCAGCACCTGCTCGCCGGGCACCTCCACGTCGGGGGAGAGCTCGGGGGGAGTCCAGTCGTCCGGCGAGGCGAGGGGAGCGCGGCACTGGATGCCGTACTGCTTGCCCTCGATCGTGCGACCGTAGTACCACCAGTCGCCGTGCCGCGACGGCACCGAGAGGTCGGTCTCGAGCGTCCGGCCCTTGATCTCGTCGAAGATCCGCTCGCGAAGGCCCGCGAGGTGCGCCGTGCGCTGCTCGGTGTAGGCGTTCTCGGCCTCGAGATGGGCGATGACCGCCTCGTCCTCCTTCGCCCGGAACCACTCGTACGGGTCGTCGAACGTGTCGCCGTGATGAGTGCGTGAGGCGGGGTTGCGAGAGGCGATGGGAGGAAGAGTGGATGCCGCGCCCGGCGCGTCCTGAGCAGTCACCTCCTCACGCTATCCGAGGCCGGTCTGCACAGGTCGGGATCCGGGCTAACCGATCTGCGGGGGATGTGCGAGGATACCCGGGAGGCTCGGTAAACAGAGCATGAAACCTCGCTGAACTGTTCGTTCGCACCGCCGATTCCATCGGCACCCCCTGACGTCACATTACGGAAAGCGAACGGTGGAAACCGCAGCCCTGCTCGTGGTGCTGGTCATCGCACTGGCACTCTTCTTCGACTTCACCAACGGCTTCCACGACACCGCGAACGCGATGGCCACGCCCATCGCGACGGGTGCTCTGAAGCCGAAGGTCGCCGTCCTCCTCGCCGCCCTGCTGAACCTCGGCGGAGCCTTCCTCTCGACGGAGGTCGCCAAGACGATCTCGGGCGGCATCATCTACGAGGATCAGATCTCGTCGTCGCTGTTCCCGGCGATCATCTTCGCCGGCCTCATCGGCGCGATCACGTGGAACATGCTGACGTGGCTGCTGGGACTGCCCTCCAGCTCGTCGCACGCCCTCTTCGGCGGCCTCATCGGCGCGACGCTCGTGGGCGTCGGGGCGAGCGCGATCGACTTCAGCGTCGTCGTGTCGAAGGTCGTGCTCCCGGCCGTCATCGCCCCGGTGACGGCGGGGATCATCGCGTTCACGGCCACGAAGCTCGCCTACGTCATCACGCGCCGCTACGACGGCAAGCCGGACGGCCGCGGCGGCTACCGGGTCGGTCAGATCTTCACGTCGTCGCTCGTCGCGCTGGCCCACGGCACGAACGATGCGCAGAAGACGATGGGCGTCATCACGCTGCTGCTCATCTCGGTCGGCTGGCAGACGAGCACCGAGCCCGAGGACTGGGTGCGCTTCGCCTGCGCCTTCACGATCGCTCTCGGCACGTACGTCGGCGGCTGGCGCATCATCCGCACGCTCGGCAAGGGGCTCACCGAGGTCAAGCCCGCGCAGGGCTTCTCGGCCGAGGCCTCGACCGCCGCGACGATCCTGTCGTCGAGCGCCCTCGGCTTCGCGCTGTCGACGACGCAGGTCGCGTCGGGCTCGGTCATCGGCTCGGGGCTCGGTCGCCGGGGGTCCAAGGTGCGCTGGCGCACGGTCGGCCGCATCGTCGTGGGCTGGCTGCTCACGCTCCCCGCCTCGGGGGCCGTCGGCGCGGTCGCCGCCCTCTTCGTCGTGTGGCTCGGCGGCTGGGGCATCGCGATCGACGCCGTTCTCGCCGTCGTCGTCATCGTCGGGCTCTTCCTCCGCTCGCGTCGCAACGCCGTCACCGCCGCCAACGCGATGAGCGAGGTCGCGGAGTCCGGCACCGCGGTGAAGGTCAAGCGCAATCCGCCCCCCACTCGGCGGCAGCGAGCACTCGAGCGGCAGCAGCGTCGCGACCGGGAGGCGAAGAAGTGAACATCACCGTCAACTGGCTCGCCTTCGTCCAGGTCTTCGTCGTGGCGATGATCTCGTCGGTCCTCATCGTGAGCTTCTACGCGCTGGGCCTGCGGATGCTCGTGCGGGCGGGTCGCACCCCGGTGGTCGCGCCCGCCGAGTTCACCGACGCCATCACGGTGATCAGCGAGAAGGACCGCGCCCGCGCGGCGAAGGCCGCCGCCAAGGCCGCCAGGAAGAGTCCGCTCAGCGACGGCCAGAAGCGCCTCGCGCTCGTGGCCGCGTACGCCTCGTTCGCGGTGTGCGCGCTCGCCGTCCTCGGCGGCCTCCTGCTGATCCTCTTCAACCACTGAGCCGCCGCCGCGAAGGGTCGGACCCCCGCCGTAGGCTGAGCCCATGGCCACGCCCCCTTCAGACGCCGGCGCCGCGGGCTCGGCGGCATCCGTCCGATTCGGCCAGCACCCGCCCGCGCGCCGCGTCATCCTCCACCTGAGCGACACGCACCTGCTCGCCGGCAACCGGCCGCTCGGCGGGCGGTACGACACGGCGGCCAATCTCGCCCGCACGCTCGAGGCGGTCGAGCGCACCGGCATCCATCCCGACGCGATCGTCTTCACGGGCGACCTGACCGATCTCGGCGAGTCCGAGGCGTATGTCGCGCTGAAGGAGACGGTGGAGCCATTCGCCACCCGGCTCGGCGCGCCCGTCGTATGGGTCGCCGGCAATCACGACGAGCGGCCCGCGCTGCGCCGCGACCTGCTCGGGCTCGATGCGACGGAGGAGCCCGTCACGGGCGTCTGGGATCTCGGCGGCCTCCGCCTCATCGCCCTCGACACGTCGGTTCCCGGCTGGCACCACGGTGACCTCGACGAGGCGCAGCTGACGTGGCTCGCCGGCATCCTGGAGACCCCCGCGCCCCTCGGGACGATCCTCGCGATGCACCACCCGCCCCTTCCGAGCCACATCCCGTTCTTCGACATCCTCGAACTGCGCGACCAGCCGCGGCTCGCCGACGCGCTCCGCGGAAGCGACGTGCGCGGCATCCTCGCCGGTCATCTGCACTACTCGACGAGCGGCACGTTCGCGGGCATCCCGGTGAGCGTCTCGGCGGCGACCTGCTACACGATGAACCTCACGCTCCCCGCGGTGGAGGTGAACGGGATGGATGCCGGGCAGTCGTTCCACCTCGTGCACGTTTACGACGACACGATCACGCATTCTGTCGTTCCGGTCGTCGAGGCGCCGACGGGGGACTACTTCTCCGCCGAATGGGTCGCGCAGATGGCGCGCCTGACTCCCGAGGAGCGACTCGAGGCCTTCTCGCGCAAGCCGGGGCGCTGAGACCGCAGCGACCCGCTTGACTTGGAGTGCACTCCAAGTTCTACCGTGAGGGCATGACCCTCATCCACGAAGGCGCCTCCATCTCCGAGGCGGCCGCTGCGACGGGACTGTCGACCCACACCCTGCGCTACTACGAGCGCGAAGGGCTCATGCTCGATCCGGTCGATCGGGCATCGTCGACGCACCGCCGCTACAGCGAGGCCGACATCGGCTGGGTGCAGTTCCTGACCCGCCTGCGCTCGACCGGCATGCCGATCGCCACGATCCGCGAGTACACGGCTCTCGTGCGCCGTGGCGACGCCACTGTCGCTGAGCGCCGCGAGCTGCTCGTGCGCCACCGCACGACCGTGCTCGCTCAGCTCGACGACATCACGGCGAGCCTCGCCGCGATCGACATCAAGATCGCCCTCTACGAACAGCTCCACCGGAACGACAAGGAAGCAGCATCCGCATGAAGAACATCACTCTCGGCACCGACGGACCCGTCATCGGCCGCATCGGCCTGGGCCTCATGGGCATCAGCGCCTTCTACACCGGCGCCAAGCAGGACGACGAGGGCGGCATCCGCACGATCCACCGCGCCCTCGAGCTGGGCGTGAACTTCCTCGACACGGCCGAGATGTACGGTCCGTACGCGAACGAGGAGCTCCTCGGGCGTGCGATCGCGGGCCGTCGCGACGAGGTCGTGATCGCGACGAAGTTCGGCACGATCCGCCACACGCAGGGCGACCAGCCCGGCATGGACGGCAGCCCCGAGAACGTGCGCCTCTCCGTCGAGGGGTCGCTGAAACGGCTCGGCACCGACCACATCGACCTCTACTACCAGCACCGCATGGATCCCGACACGCCGGTCGAAGACACCGTCGGCGCGCTCGCCGAGCTGATCGCCGAGGGGAAGATCCGCGGCTACGGGCTCTCGGAGGCGGCTCCCGAGACGATCCGTCGCGCGCACGCGGTGCATCCCGTGACGGCGATCCAGACCGAGTACTCGCTGTGGACCCGCGACCCCGAGGCGGAGATCCTGCCCACGGTGCGCGAGCTCGGCATCGGCTTCGTGCCCTACTCGCCGCTCGGTCGCGGGTTCCTGACGGGCGCCATCCGGTCGCTCGACCAGCTGGACGACAGCGACTTCCGCAAGCACAACCCGCGCTTCGCGGACGGCAACCTCGACGCCAACCTCACCCTCGTCGACCAGGTCACGGCGGTCGCGGACGAGGTGGGCGCGACGCCGGCGCAGGTCGCGCTCGCGTGGCTGCTCGCGCAGGGCGACGACATCGCGCCGATCCCCGGGACCCGCCGCATCGAGCGCCTGGAGGAGAACGTGGGCGCGGACGCCGTGGTGCTGTCGGCGGACCAGCTCGCGACCCTCGGGAGCCTGGACGCCGCGGCCGGCGACCGGTACGCCGACATGAGCTCCGTCAACCGCTGACGGCCGCTCGTCACAGGGATCGCCGCGGTGTACAGCCGCGGCGATCCCGTTGTCCGCCGCGTACGGCGACCTCGGGGAGGGTCGAGCGTAGGCTCGTGGCATCCCTCACACCGCTGTGACCGACCCACGAGGACTGCGCACCATGGCTCCTGACGCACCGACGCGAACCCGCACCGAGACCGATTCGCTGGGATCCATGGAGATCCCCGCCGACGCGTACTGGGGCATCCACACCGCCCGCGCGCTCGAGAACTTCCCCATCTCGAACCGCCCCATCTCGGTCTATCGAGACCTCGTCAAGGGCCTCGCGATGGTCAAGCAGGCCTCGGCCCGCGCCAATCACGAGATCGGCGTCCTCGACGACGAGCGCGCCGACCTGATCGACCGGGCGTCGCAGCTCGTCATCGACGGGCAGTTCCACGACCAGTTCATCGTGGGCGTCGTGCAGGGCGGCGCCGGCACGTCGACCAACATGAACGCGAACGAGGTCATCACCAACGTCGCGCTCGAGCTCGCAGGACGCCCGAAGGGCGACTACGGCTTCCTGTCGCCGATCGACCACACCAACCGCAGCCAGTCGACCAACGACGTCTATCCGACCGCGATCAAGATCGGCCTGAGCCTCGACCTGAAGACGCTCCTCGAAGAGCTCGACCTGCTTCGCAAGTCGTTCCTCGCCAAGGCTGTCGAGTTCCACGACGTGCTAAAGATCGGCCGCACGCAGCTTCAGGATGCCGTCCCCATGACGCTCGGGCAGGAGTTCCACGGGTTCGCCACGACCCTCGGCTACGACCACCAGCGCCTCACCGAGAATGCCTACCTCCTCTACGAGGTCAACATGGGCGCGACGGCGATCGGCACGGGCATCACGACGCACCACGACTACGCGAGCGCCGTCCTGCGGCACCTCCGCGAGATCACGGGCCTCGACCTCGCGACAGCCGACGACCTCGTCGAGTCCACGAGCGACACCGGCTCGTTCATGTCGTTCTCGGCCTCGCTCAAGCGCAATGCCATCAAGCTCTCGAAGATCTGCAACGACCTCCGGCTGCTGTCGTCGGGCCCGCAGGCGGGCTTCGGCGAGATCAACCTCCCGGCGCGTCAGGCCGGGTCGAGCATCATGCCCGGCAAGGTCAACCCCGTCATCCCCGAGGTCGTGAACCAGGTCGCGTTCGCCGTCGCCGGCTCCGACCTCACGGTCACGATGGCCGTCGAGGGCGGTCAGCTGCAGCTCAACGCGTTCGAGCCCGTCATCGCGCACTCGCTGTTCCAGTCGATCACGTGGATGCGGCGTGCCATGCGCACGCTCCGCATCAACTGCGTCGACGGGATCACGGCGAACCGCGAGCGGCTCGGCGCGATGGTCGGCTCGTCGGTCGGGGTCATCACGGCGCTCACGCCGTTCATCGGCTACGCCGCCGCGGCGGCCCTCGCCAAGACCGCCCTCCTGACGGGCCGCAACGTCGCCGACCTCGTCGTCGAGGCGGGCCTCATGTCGCGCGACGAGGTGACGAAGCAGCTGTCGCCCGCCCGCCTGTCGGGCCTCGAGACGGTGACGGCGGCCATCCCGATCGTGGATCCCGACACCGCCGCCGCCATCGGCGACGCCTCGCGGGCGCCGGAGACCGCCGACCGCATCTGATCCCTGCGCAGGGCGGAGCGGACGCGCTACGGTCGAGGCACCACGTCCCCGACCGAGGAGGCATCATGTCCACTCCGCCCCCGGACGGCTCGCAGCAGCCGGCCTACAACCCGCCGCCGCCGGCGCAGGGCTACCCGCCGCCCGCACAGGGCTATCCGGCAGCGCCCGGCTACCCGGCCTACTCGGCCGCCCCGCCCCCGACGCCGCAGTACGGCGCCCCGCCGCCCGCGAACCCGGGACGCACGATGGGCATCGTCGCGTTCATCCTGTCGTTCTTCGTCCAGCTCATCGCGCTGATCCTCGGCATCATCGCCCTCGTGCAGAGCCGCAAGGCCGGACAGAAGAACGGCTTCGCGCTCGCCGCCATCATCATCAGCGTCGTGCTGATGGTGCTCGGCATCATCATCGCGTTCGCGGTCGTGGTGCCGCTCATCAGCCTCTCGGTGGACACCCTGCAGGCGTGTCAGGCGGTCGATTTCTCGGGCACGGTCGAGGTGCACGGCATCCCGATCGACTGTTCGACAGTGTCGCGCTAGCAGCGCACGAGGGGCGGGCGCTCAGTCGATGATGCGGCAGTGCGTCGTCAGCTCGCCGATGCCGTCGATGCCGACGGTGACGGTCGAGCGGTCCCGCAGGAACACCTGCGGATCGCGCGAGTAGCCCGCCCCACCCGGGCTCCCGGTCGAGATGAGCGTTCCGGGCAGCAGCGTCACAGATCGCGACAGGTGCGAGATCAGCGTCGCGACCGGGCGGACCATCTGCGCGGTCGTGGCATCCTGCAGCGTGTGGCCGTCGAGCACCGTCCAGATGTGCAGCGCCTGCGGGTCGGGGATCTCGTCGGCCGTGACGACGTACGGCCCCGTCGGGGTGAACCCGTCGAACGACTTGCACCGCGACCACTGCGCCTCGGAGTACTGGATGTCGCGCGCCGTGATGTCGTTGACGACGGTGTAGCCCCACACGTGGTCGAGCGCCGTCTCGGCGGGGATGTCCTTGCCGGGGCGGCCGATGATGACGCCGAGCTCGGCCTCGTAGTCGATCGACTCGCTGAGCGACCGCGGCCAGCTCGTCGTCGCCTCGTGACCCGTCAGCGAGTTGGGCCACAGCACGAAGACGGTCGGCGTCGAATCGGTCTTGAGACCGAGCTCGCTCGAGTGCGCGGCGTAGTTGAGGCCGATCGCGAGGATCACGGGCGGCGTGAGCAGGGCGGACGCGAATCGCAGGTCGGAGACGGGATGCCCCGGCCCGGCGTTCTCCGCGGCCTCGCGCACCCGGTCGAGCAGCTCGTCACCGCCCGCGATGAGCTCTTCGAGATAGCGGGGACCGCCGGGCAGCAGATCCTCAACGACAAGGGCCTCTCCGTCGCGGATCACCGCGAGCCGGGGAGCGGCCGCCCCGGAGGAGGTCACGTGGGCGAAGCGCATCCCTCAACGCTACAGGGGCCTCGGAATCCGTAGGCTGTCCGCATGTCGCAGTCAGGGTTCGACTCACCAGACCGAGATCGCACACCCGCCCCCTTCCCGTCCCCCCTCGCACAGCCGAGCCTCACGCCCCCGGCGCCGATCCACATGCCGCCGTCCGCCCCGGCGCCGCTGCAGGCGAAGGCGCCCGCGCGCTCGGGGCGCAGCGGTCCGCTCTGGATCGGCGGCATCCTCGTCCTGCTGCTCATCGCGCTCGTCGGCTACTTCCTCACGTTCATCGGCACGGGTGCGTCCCTGCTGGGGGCGATCCTCGCGCTCATCCCGCTCGCCGGGGTGCTCTTCGCGATCCGGATCGTCGACAAGTGGGAGCCGGAGCCTCGCGGCCTCGTCGCGTTCGCGATCGCGTGGGGCGCGATCGGCGCCGTCGCCATCGCGCTCGGCGTCGACCTGCTGCTCTCGCTCGTGCTCGGCCCCCGCGACACCGAGGCCGCCGAGATCCTGCAGACGGTCGTCCAGGCGCCGATCGTCGAGGAGTTCGCGAAGGGGCTCGGCATCCTGATCCTCTATGCGACGGCTCGGCGGGCGTTCGACGGCCCTGTGGACGGCATCGTGTACGGCGCGCTGATCGGCGCGGGCTTCGCCTTCACCGAGAACATCCAGTACTTCGCGATCAGCTACATCGAGGGCGGGGTCGGCCAGGCGTCGGTCACGTTCTTCGTGCGGGGCATCATGTCGCCGTTCGCGCACGTCATGTTCACGAGCGTCACGGGCTTCGCCGTCGGGCTCGCCGCGCGCCGCGGTGCGACGACACGGCAGGCGATCGGACCCTGGCTGCTCGGCCTCGTCGGGGCGATCGCCCTGCACTCGTTCTGGAACGCCACGGCCGTGTTCACCGACTTCTTCTCGGTGTACCTCGTGCTGCAGGTGCCGCTGTTCGTGCTCTTCATCATCGGCGTCCTGGCGCTCCGTCGAGAGGAGACGCGACTCACCCGGAAGCGTCTCGGCGAGTACGCGGCGGCGGGCTGGTTCACCCCGCAGGAGGTGGACATGCTCGCGACGCCGGCCGGGCGGAAGGCCGGACTGGCCTGGGCGCGCACGCTCCGCGGCGACCGCACGCCGATCATGAAGAGCTTCATCTCGGACGCGACGGCCCTCGCGATGGCGAGGCAGCGCACCGTGACGGGCCGCGACCCGAACGCCGTGAACGACGAGCGCGCGCTCCTCACGCGGATGGCCGCGGCTCGCGCCGCGCTTCTCTCGGTGTAGCCGACGGATTCGCCCTGAGGCGCGTGTCGGGTCTTGACGCTCATGCGCACGGTCGGGCACGCTGGTCTCACGACCAGCTCAGCGCTCGGTAGACACGCAGGCATCGCCGCGGCACCGAGCGCTGAGTTTTGCGTAGGCCCCGTTTGACCCCCTCAATCCCGTCGGGTTGGATGGATGCCATGACTGATGACCGCACCAAGCCCGACATCGACGCTCCCCAGGGCCCGGCTCCCGAGGAGCTCGTCATCCGCGACGTGATCGTCGGCGAGGGCGCCGAGGCCAAGCCCGGCGACACCGTCACCGTGCACTACGTCGGCGTCGAGTACGAGACCGGCGAGGAGTTCGACTCGTCGTGGAACCGCGGCGAGAGCATCCAGTTCCCGCTGCGCGGCCTCATCCAGGGCTGGCAGGACGGCATCCCGGGCATGAAGGTCGGCGGTCGTCGCGAGCTCGTCATCCCGCCGCACCTCGCCTACGGTCCGGCCGGCGGACACTTCCTCGGCGGCAAGACGCTCATCTTCGTCATCGACCTCATCGCGGTCGGCTGAGCCTGTCGAAGCCTGAGCCTGTCGAAGCCTGAGCTAGACCGCAGACCCGAAGACGAGGGGTGGATGCCGAGGCATCCACCCCTTCGTCATCTCTCGGCGAGCCGGGGCGACACCGCCCGCAGGGCGACGCACGCCCACGTGCGGAACGGCCGCCACGCCTCGGCGAGGGCCTCGAGCGCCGCATCGTCCGGCTCGGCGTCCAGGCCGTACAGCTCGCGCACGACGCCGCGGGTCATCGGCTCGTCGAGGGACAGCACATCGGCGTGGCCGCAGGCGCGCACGACGATCAGCGCGCTGTAGAACGGCCCGATCCCCGGCAGCCGCTGCAGCTCGAGCATCGCCTCGCCCGGATCCATCGCCGCGAGCCGACCGACGTCGAGGTCGCCCGCCGCCGCGGCATCCGCGATCGCGTGCAGCCGGGGGATGCGGTCGGCCGGGAGCCCCGGCAGCGCCTCCACCTGCCGCAGCTGCGACGGTGTCGGCAGTGCGGAGCGGGTCGCACCGTCGACCTCGAGCGTCGTGCCGTGCGCGTCGCACAGCCGACGCCACAGCGTGATGCCCTGCGCTCGGGCGCGACGCGCGGACAGCGTGCACCAGACGGCCGCCTCGTAGGGGGAGTGGAACACCCAGGGCCGGAAGCCGGGAGCCGCCTCACGCAGCCGCGCGAGCACGGGGTCGCCCGCGCACACGCGCGCCCAGGCGTCGCCGTCATGGTCTGCCGAGACGATGCGCGCCACCTGCCGTGCGACGGCGTCCGGGTCGACGCTCGCCCCCGGCCGGGTGGTGTACTCGATCCGCACCGTGTCGCCCTCCTGGGTCACGGCGACGGCCACGGGGTCCTCGAGGGTTCCGTCGAGACAGAAGGCGAAGCGCAGCACGCCGTCGAAGGACCGCTGCTCGTTGAATCCGGAGCGCATGTGCGCGACCTCCGCGAGGTCGTACGGGCCGGTGATCGGCCAGGTCGTCGTCGCCATGCTCCGATGATCCCGCCGGGGTGTGACATCGCGAGTTTCCATTCACGGGAATAGATTCCCCTAGGCTGGTCGTTATCCCCCTTCAGACCCGGCAGAGCGCCGACCTGAGCGAGAAGAGACGACATGAGCGACACCACGATCGACATCCCCGGCTACAAGAGCGGCACCTGGGTGCTCGACCCCGCACACAGCGAGGTCGGCTTCAGCGTCCGCCACATGATGATCTCCAAGGTGCGCGGCGCCTTCGGCGTCAAGAGCGCGACGCTCGTCGCGCCCGAGAACCCGCTCGAGGCCACCGTCGTGGCTCACGTCGACGCGACGTCGCTCGACACCAAGGACGAGGGCCGCGACGGCCACCTCCGCTCGGCCGACTTCTTCGACGTCGAGAACCACCCCACGATCGACTTCGTCTCGACCGGCGTGCGCATCGAGGACGGCGACTTCCTCGTCGACGGCGACCTCACGATCCGCGGCGTCACCAAGCCCGTGACGTTCGACTTCGACTTCGGCGGCTTCGGCTCCGACCCGTGGGGCAACTACAAGGCGGGCGCGACGGCCAAGACGGTCATCAACCGCGAGGACTTCGGCCTCACCTGGAACGCCGCGCTCGAGACCGGCGGCGTGCTCGTGGGCAAGGACGTCACGATCACGCTCGACCTCCAGGGCTCGTTCCAGCAGGACTGACGCGCTGACGCGGAAGAGGGATGGATGCCGCGGCATCCATCCCTCTTCTCATGCGCGCCTGCGCAGCCGATCCTGAGCGAGCAGGATGCCGAGGAAGACGATGAGCGCGCCCACCGGCTCGTTCCAGGAGAGGCTCTCGCCGAGCACGACGACGCCGAGGACCACCCCGACGACGGGCGTGATGTAGGTGACGGTCGACGCGCGCGTCGGGCCCCACGCGCGCACGGTGTTCTGGTTCCACACGTATGCGACGCCGGTGCCGAGGCATCCGAGCAGCACGAGACTCGTGACGATCGGCACGTCCAGGTGCACGGGGGTGAGCACGAGGAACGGCGTGAGCACCGTCATCACCGCGCCCGCCATCGCGATGTAGCCGAAGGTGAACGCGAGGGCCGACATGCCGGTGTTCGATGCGAACCGCCGCATGTAGGCGAAGCTGAAGCCGTAGCTGGCGGTGGCCCCGAGGATCGCCAGTTCAGCGACGAGGCTGCCGTCGAGCGAGACCCCCTGCCACGGCGCGATGATGACGACGACGCCGACGATGCCGACCCCGATGCCGGCGATCTGCAGCATCTTCAGGCGCTCGACCCGGAACACCAGCCACGCCATGATCGCCGTCATGATCGGCGTCGTGGCGTTGAAGATGCTCGCGACGCCCGAGCTGACGTGCTGCTGCGCCCACGAGAACAGCAGGAACGGGATGACGCAGAAGGTCATCCCGAGCACGAGCAGGTGCCCCCACACGCGAAGGCTGCGCGACAGCCGCTCGCGTCGCAGGAGCACGAGCGCGCCGAGCGTCAGCGTGCCCAGCAGGATGCGGGTCCAGGCGACCTGGGCGGGTGAGATGCCGGTCAGCGCCACCTTCATGAAGAGGAAGCTCGACCCCCATACGATGCCGGCCAGCACGAACTGGACGGTGATCCACCTCGGCGAGGGCGTCCGTGCACGTGTCGCCGTCGGGGCCGTGGAGGTCGAGGTCATGGCGTCACGCTACGCGCGCACGCGGCTGTGCACGCGCGCGCGGGGATGCGACGTCCGAAATCCGCCGCTTCTCGTCGGTTGTGCGTCGGTGCGGCGCCGCGAACGCGGCGAAGGTCAGGGAACGGGATGCTCGGCGTCGTAGCCGCGGAACGTCGGGCTGAGGCGCACCAGCAGCGCGACGAGCCCGACGATGATGAAGCCGCCGAGGAGCGGCGGGAACCACAGGGCCGTGAACGTCGCGAGCGTGCCGGCGTAGAGCGCGCCGAGGCGCGGCCCGCCCGTCACGACGACGATGAAGATGCCCTGCAGGCGTCCGCGGATCGCATCGGGCACCGCGGCCTGGATCATCGTGCCGCGATAGATCGCGCTGACGTTGTCCGAGGCTCCCGACACGGCGAGGCAGACGACGGCGAGGGCGATGAGGGCGACGTTCGGCGACTGTGTGTCGACGACGTCCGGCGCGAAGACGCCGAGCGCCGCGAGCACGAGCACGGCGCCGAAGGCCGCGATCGACAGGCCGTACACCTGGATCGCGCGCTCGATCCCGAGGCCCTGCCGGCGCACGCGGCCGATGGGTCCGGAGAAGAGGCTCGACAGGAAGGCGCCCGCAGCGACGGCCGCCGTGAGGATGCCCGTCGTGATGGCCCCGCCGCCGAGCAGCACGGCGCCGATCGCGGGGAAGAGGGCGAGCGGCTGGCCGAAGGTCATCGCGACGATGTCGAGGATGAACTGCAGGCGGATGTTCGAGGCACGGCGGAGGAATCGCGCGCCGTCGCGGAGCGACTCCAGGCCCGGGGGGACGATCTGCCCCTCGGGGCGCACCGCCGGCAGCGTCCAGAGTCCGAGGAAGAGCGACGTCATGAGCAGCACGTCGAGCGTGTACGTCCACGCGTAGCCCGAGAACGCCACGAGCACGCCCGCGAGTGCCGGGCCGGCCATGACCATGATGCCGACGGTGATGCCGTGCAGCGCGGCAGCGGCCGGGAGCAGGTCGCGGGGGAGCAGGCGCGGGACGATCGCCTCACGCGCGGCCATGACGATCGAGTTCGCCGACGAGATGACGATGCTGAGGAGATACAGCCACCACTCCGTCTCGAGCCCGCCCCACGCGAGCACCGCGAGCAGAAGAGTCGCGAGGAAGGTGATGGATGCCGCGATGAGGGCGACCCGCCGACGGTCGAAGGCGTCCGCGAGCATCCCGCCGTAGAGACCCGCCACCACCATCGGGACGAGTCCGACGACCGCGATCATCGACACCGCGAACGTCGAGCGCGTCAGGTCGTACATCTGCAGCATGACCGCGACCAGGGTCAGCTGGCCGCCGAGGCCCGAGAGGGTGGAGCCGACCCACATCCGCGTGAAGGCGGGGCTCGCCCGGAACGGGCGGAGGTCGATGAAGTGCTCGCGCCGCAGCCGCGGCATCCTGCGGGGCTTCTCAGCCGTCATGACGGGTTCTCGCGGAGCACTCTGTCGAGGCTACCGCCGGGTCGGCCGGCGCGGTTCGTCGTGCCTCAGCCGGTCGCTGAGCGTGTCGAAGGGCTGGTAGACTCTTGAGGTTGCCGTTCGATCGGCCGCGGATAAAGAGAGCCCACGCATCAGGCGTCGGGCGCCGCGCAACGAAGAGAGAGGGGATCACCTATGGCACTGGATGCAGACGTCAAGAAGGCGATCATCGAAGAGTACGCGACGCACCCCGGTGACACCGGATCCCCCGAGGTGCAGGTCGCGATGCTGACGCAGCGCATCAAGGACCTCACCGAGCACCTCAAGGAGCACAAGCACGACCACCACTCGCGTCGTGGGCTGTTCCTGCTCGTCGGTCAGCGCCGCCGTCTCCTGGGCTACCTCCAGGACATCGACATCAACCGTTACCGCTCGCTCATCGAGCGCCTCGGTCTCCGTCGCTGAGCATCATCGACTGAGCGTTCAATCGCGCGAAACATTCTTGAGAAGGCCTCCCCACGGTGTGGGGAGGCCTTCGTCGTTCCCAGGCGCCGCTGTTCCCGGACGCCGCTGTTCCCGGACGCCGCTGTTCCCAGCCCTTCATCCGCCGAGACAGGGGATCTCGCCGAGACAGGGTGGCGTGGCCCCTTGTGTCGCCGGAATCCCCTGTCTCGCGGGCCGGGGACGGGTCAGACAGATGCCGCGGCCCGCGCCGCGAGCAGGTCGCCGTGCCACCGCTCGGCGACGTCGGGGTGCGCGCGCAGGCGGGACTTCAGGGCGTTCTGGCCGTAGAGCGAGTGGATCGGGTTGGTCGGGTCCTGGGTGACGCCGCGCGCCTGCGCGGCGAGCTCGTCGGGCAGCTCGATGATCGGCAGCTGCGTGTCGAGCGCGGGATTGAAGAAGAACGGCACCGAGATGCGGTCGTCGGGGTAGCGCGGCGAGATGACGCGGTGGTTCGTCGCGATGAGGTAGCCCTGCGTCGCGTACTCGAGCAGCTCGCCGATGTTGACGACGAACGCGCCGGGCACGGGCGGGGCATCCACCCACTCGCCGTCGCGCTGCACCTGCAGCCCGCCCTTGCCGGGCTCGATCCACAGGAGCGTGAGGACGCCCGAGTCCTTGTGTGCGCCGACGCCCTGCTGCGGGGTCGGGTCGTCCTTGCCGGGGTAGCGCACGATCTTGATGAGCGTCGAGGGCTCGCCGAAGTGGTCGTCGAAGTACGACTCGTCGGCGCCGAGCGACAGCGCCCACGCGCGCAGGAGCTTGCGGGCGACGACGACGAGCTGGGCGTGCCACTCCGCCACGACGAGACGCAGCTCGGGCTGCGCCTCGGGCCACAGGTTCGGCCCGATGAGGCGTGCGAAGTCGGGCGCCTCGGGATCGTCGATCGCGTCGCGCTCCGGGCCGATGTCGATCTGCTCGCGCCAGTCGACCTTGCCCTGCGTGCGCTCGCCGCCGACGCGCGTGTACCCGCGGAAGTGCGGGCTCGTGACGTTCTCGATCGCGAGCTTGTCCTCCTCGGGGAGGGCGAAGAAGTCCCGCGCCGCCTGGTGCAGCCGAGCCTCGAGCTCGGGCGTGACGCCGGTTCCGGTGAGGTAGAAGAACCCGACGTCGTGGGTCGCGGCGCGCAGCTCGTCGCGGAAGCGCGCGGCCGACTCGGGGCCCTGGTCGAGCAGCGACAGGTCGAGGATGGGGAGGTTCAGCTCGCTCATGTCCTGAGGCTAGGCCGGGGCGCGGCATCCACTCGCCTTTGTTGCCGACCGTTACCGAGCGGCGCCGGGTCAGCCGTTCTGACGGGGATCGGGATGCCGCGGAGCGGCGGTCTCGCGTGGGCGCCGCGACCCCGTCGGGTCGGACCGATGCCCCTCCCGCCCCGCGAGCGACGGGTCGGCGAAGAGCCACGCGGGGCGCGGCTCGACGAGCGGGCGGAACACGCGGCGCACCGGCCGGGTCGCGAGGCCGAGCGCGATCAGCACGGAGGCGACGACGATGATCGGCAGCCACAGCCAGGTGGGGTCGAGCCCCCGCAGCGCTCCCGATTCGCGGAACGGGTAGAGCACGAAGGAGTGCAGCAGGTAGACGTACATCGTGTACTGGCCGAAGTGCGTCCACCAGTGCGTGCCGCGCGGCACGAGGGCGAAGAACGCCGTCGACAGCACGACCGCCACGAGCATCAGCGCGAGGCGCACGCCGCCCGCCCACCACTCGGTCCCGCCCAGCGCGGAGTAGTTGTCGTCGTAGAAGAGCCAGTCGTCGAGATTCATGGCTCGCCAGTCGTCGACGAAGAACCAGGCCGCCCAGCCGGCGACGGCGAACGTCGCGATCGCCGCCGGGAACACCCACCACGCACGGCGGGCGAGGAGCTGGAAGCGGTCGACGATCCCGTGCTCCTTGAGCCACCAGCCGAGCGTGAAGAACGGCAGGAGGCCCAGCGTGCGAGAGAGCGACAGGGTCGAGTCGATGTTGGAGAAGTAGCCGGCGCCGATCGAGATGACGATCGTCCACAGCAGCGGCCAGCGCAGCAGCGCGAGGTAGGGGAGGACGAGCCGGAAGATGCCGAGGGCGAGGAGGAACCACAGCGTCCACGAGGGCTTCGTGAGGTTCGGGGTGGCGCTGCCCTCGACGATGAACTTCAGGAGCGTCCAGAGGCTCTCGAAGATGACGTACGGGAGGAGGATGTCCGTCAGCACGCGCGCCATCTGGCGGCGGGTGGGGGCGCCGGACTTCGAGAAGTACCCCGAGATGATCGCGAACGCCGGCATGTGGAACGCGTAGACGAGCAGGTACAGGCTGAGCGCGACGTCCGAGTCGTACGTGAGCCGCTGCGTCGCGTGGCCCAGCACGACGAGCACGATGCAGGCGAAGCGCGCGTTGTCCCAGAACGGCACGCGCCGCTTGGCGCGCACGCCGGCGGCGGCGGGCGGCGGGGCGGGGGTCGCGGAATCAGTCATGGCGGGCGCCTGCCACCCTATCCTGGGGTTCCCGGCCTCGCCGCAGCGACGGGCCCGGACTCGAAGGAGAGCGCCCATGCCCGACGCGCCGGTCGTGTCCGTCTCGTCCGGCGCGGTGCGAGGAGTGCGCGAGGGCGAGATCGACCGGTACCTCGGCATCCCGTATGCGGCTCCTCCGTTCGGCGGTCGGCGATTCCTCCCGCCGCAGCCGCCGGAGGCGTGGGAAGGGGTTCGGGATGCCGCGGCCTTCGGCCCGACGGCGCCGCAGGCGCCCTACGGCGGCGGGCTCGGGAAGTATCTGCCGACCGTCGACATCCCGGGCGACGACATCCTCACGGTGAATGTGTGGGCGCCGGCCGGCCGCACCTCGGATGCCCCGCTCCCCGTCCTCGTCTTCGTGCACGGCGGTGCGCTCGCGAGAGGCTCCGCCGCGCTCGACGCGTACGACGGCGCGTCGTTCGCGCGGCACGGCATCGTGTACGTCTCGGTCCAGTACCGCATCGGCCAGGAAGGCTTCGCCGTCGTCGACGACGTGCCGTTCGACCTCGGCGTGCTCGACCAGGAGGCCGCGCTGCGCTGGGTGCGACGCGAGATCGCCGCGTTCGGCGGCGACCGGACGCGCGTGACGGCGATGGGTCACTCGGCGGGCGCTGCGACACTCACGGCGCTCCTCGCGCGGCTGAACGCGGGGGAGCTGTTCGACCGCGTGATCCTGCAGAGCGGTCCGATGACGGCGCAGCCACCGCGCAAGGCGGGCCGCATGTCACGGCAGGTGGCGAACCGGCTGCGCGTGAAGGCGTCGAAGGCCGGCTTCTCCTCGGTCGAGCCGGCGCGGCTCGTCGCGGCGCAGACGGCTGTCGGGGCCGGAGGCTCGCCCCTCGGCTCCGGGCCGACGGTCTCGCTCGCGATCGGCGGCGAGGCGGTGCCCGTCGATCCTCTCCACGCCCTCCTCGCGGGCGCGGGTCGCGGCATCCCGGTCCTCATCGGGACGACGAGTGAGGAGTACCGACTCTGGTTCGTCCCGTCCGGCGTGCTCACGACGGTGAAGCGGGCCACGCTCGAGGTCGCGCGGGCGTCCGCCCGGGTGCCGAGGCGCATCGTCGCCGCGCACAGGCGCCGCCGCCCGCAGGCTCTTCCGGGCGAGATCCTGGGCGAGATCGTGTCCGACATGATCCTGCGCGGCACGCACACGCGGTTCGCCGACAGCCGGCTCCATCACCTCACGCCCACATGGATGTACGAGTTCCGCTGGCGCAGCCCCGTCGACCAGCTGGGCGCCGCGCACGCCATGGAGCTCGGCTTCGTCTTCGACCGGCTCGGCACGCCCGACGCGGTCGCCTTCGGCGGCACCGACGCCCCGCAGGATCTCGCCGACCTCATGCACGCCTCGTGGGTGCGCTTCGTCGTCGACGGCGATCCGGGGTGGGAGGCGTGGACCTCGAAGCATCCCGTGCAGGTGTTCGACGGGCACGGTGCGCACCTGGAGTACGCGCCGCGGGCCGACGAGCTGAGGGGCCTGCCGACGCGGTAATGTCGTGCCGCCATGACGACGATCGACGAGGCCCTCGCGCGTGATCGGGCGATCCCCGACATCGACTGGACCGTCTTCCCCGAGGGGACAGTGCGGGACGACTTCGACGCGCCGAGCGGTGGTCTCGCCCGCGTCCGGATGGGGGATGCGGCAGGCCCGCGCGTCGTGCTGGTCTCGGGGGTGGCTGGGTCGAAGGAGGACTTCATCCGGATCTTCCCCCTCTTCGCCTCCGCCGGCTTCCGCGTCGAGTCGTTCGACCTCGCGGGGCACTACGAGTCGATCGACGCGGGGCCCGAGAATCTCTCGCCCCCGCGCGAGCACTACGACTACCGCCTCTTCCTCGACGATCTCATCGCGATCCTCGAGGACGGCCCGACCCCCGCGCACGTCCTCGGCTACAGCTTCGCGGGGCTCCTCGCGGAGCTCGCCCTCGTCGAGCGGCCCGACCTCTTCGCGAGCCTCACGCTCATGTCGGCGCCGCCCGCGACCGGCCAGGTGTTCCGGGGGGTCAAGCACATCGGGCCGATCTCCGACATGCCGCCGCATCGGGCGGCCGGCCTCATCCTGTGGGGCATCCGGTACAACCTCAACCGCACACCTCCGCGCCGCATCGCGTTCGTGCGCGAGCGGATGGCGTCGACGCGGCGTGCGGCGATCGACGATGTCGTGGCGCTCATGATGGCGATGCCCGACATCGCGGCGCAGGTGGCCGGGATCGGCATCCCGAAGCTCATCGCCGTGGGCGAGCAGGATCTCTGGCCGACGGCCCAGCATGCGGAGTACGCCGAGCGCATCGGCGCGCGGCTCGCCGTGTATCCGACGGGCCACGCCCCGTGCGAGACCGCGCCGCATCAGCTCGTGCGCGACATGCTGGCGCTGTTCGCCTCGGCCTGAGCCCCCATGCCGGCGCCGCATCCAGTCCGCGTGCAGACGGCGGGAATAACCTGGCGCGGCATGCGTTCTACGAGATACATTCAATTGCATAGAAACGGATGCCGAAGGCATCCGGGAAGCGGGAAGAGATCGTGAGCGAGACCACAACGTGGCCCGGAATGCAGTTCGGCATCTTCTCGGTGAGCGACATCACCGAGGACCCGACCAACGGGCACACCCCGAGTGAGGCGGAGAAGATCCGCGCGGCGGTGACCATCGCCACGCACGCGGAGGAGGTCGGCCTCGACGTCTACGCCGTCGGCGAGCACCACAACCCGCCGTTCTGGTCGTCGTCCCCCACGACGACGCTCGCCTACATCGCGGCGCAGACCGAGCGTCTCCTCCTCTCGACCGCGACGACCCTCATCACGACGAACGACCCGGTGAAGATCGCCGAGGACTTCGCGATGCTGCAGCACCTCTCGGGCGGCCGCGCCGACCTCATGATCGGCCGCGGCAACACCGGCCCGGTGTACCCCTGGTTCGGGCAGGACATCCGCCAGGGCCTGCCGCTCGCGATCGAGAACTACAACCTGCTGCACCGCCTGTGGCGCGAGGACGTCGTGGACTGGGAGGGCAAGTTCCGCACGCCGCTGCAGGGCTTCACCTCGACCCCGCGTCCCCTCGACGGCGTCGCGCCCTTCGTGTGGCACGGCTCGATCCGCACGCCCGAGATCGCCGAGCAGGCCGCGTACTACGGCGACGGCTTCTTCGCGAACAACATCTTCTGGCCCAAGGAGCACTACCAGCGGCTCATCTCGCTGTACCGCCAGCGCTACGCGCACTACGGCCACGGCACCCCCGAGCAGGCGATCGTCGGCCTCGGCGGGCAGGTGTTCATGGCGGCGAAGTCGCAGGATGCCGTCACGCAGTTCCGCCCGTACTTCGACAACGCTCCGGTGTACGGCCACGGTCCGAGCCTCGAGGACTTCAGCGAGATGACCCCGCTGACCGTCGGTTCGCCCCAGCAGGTCATCGACCGCTACGCGTCGATGCGCGACTACTACGGCGACTACCAGCGTCAGCTCTTCCTCGTCGATCACGCCGGGCTGCCGCTCAAGACGGTTCTCGAGCAGCTCGACATCCTCGGCGGCGAGGTCGTGCCGGTGCTCCGCAAGGAGCTCGCGAAGAACCGTCCCGCGGAGGTTCCGGATGCTCCGACCCACGCCAACCTCGTGGCCAAGGCCTACAACGGCGAGGCGCCGCGTGAGGCCCGCCCCAACGCGAACCGCGGTGACAACCTGACCGTCGGATCGCCGTACCAGGACACGCCGGCCCCCGCCGGCGCGTCATTCGGACTCAGCCGGAAGGAGGCGTGAGATGACCTCTGCACGCCGTATCGCCGTCGTCTCAGCGGGACTGTCCAACCCCTCGTCGACCCGCATGCTCGCCGACCGCCTGTCGGCCGCGACCGTCGCGGCGCTCGCCGCGAAGGGCATCGAGGCCGAGGTCGACGTGTTCGAGCTGCGCGACTACGCGCACGACATCACGAACAACCTGCTCACCGGGTTCGCGCCGCCGGCGCTCGAGTCCGCGGTCAACGCGGTCGTCTCGGCCGACGCCCTCATCGCCGTGACGCCGATCTTCTCGACGAGCTACTCGGGCCTCTTCAAGTCGTTCATCGACGTGATCGACCCCGACGCGCTCACGGGCAAGCCCGTCCTGATCGGCGCGAACGCGGGCACGCCGCGGCACTCGCTCGCGATCGACTACGCCATCCGCCCGCTGTTCGCCTACCTGCACGCCGAGCCGGTGTCGACGGGTGTCTTCGCGGCGTCGGCGGACTGGGGCGGGTCGGGAGACCAGGTCGCCCCGCTCGCCGAGCGCATCGCGCGCGGGGCCGGCGAGCTGGCCGACGCCATCGCGCGACGCGAGCCGGAGACCTCGATCGATCCCTTCGATCCCTCGAGCTACCTGGGCGAGGGTCGCTCGTTCGGCCACCTGCTCGGCGGCCTCGCGGGCGAGTAGGCCTCAGCCCAGCACGATCTGAGACGGCGCGTCCAGCGGCTTCCACGCCGCGGGGCGCGCCGTCTCGTGCGTGGTGAGCACGTCCGCGTCGACGAGCAGCCCGAGGTCGACGCCGGCGAGCCGCTCGATGTCGGCGATCGGCACCTGGAAGGTGCGGAAGCCGGTGAGCGGCGCGATCGCGCGCGCCCGCGACGTGTCGATGAGGTCGCTCTGGTCGAGCACGAACCCGGCGGCGGCGAGGGGTCCGTCGGCAGCGGGCACCCACGCGGCGACCTTCCAGAAGCGCCGAGGGATCTGGATGCGGCGGTACGGCGGATCGTCCGGTGCGAGCACGGGCGCCGTGAACACCGAGAGACGCTGATCGGTCACGTCGGCGTACTCGAGCACGTGGTCCTCGAGTCCGAGCCACAGCTCCTTCGACTGGTTGAAGTCGGCCGCCTGCGGTGCGGCGTTCGTGTAGACGAAGGTCGCCGCCGTCGCGGCGCTCGCCTGGGCGACGGTGCCCCAGCCCGGATCGCGTCGTCGCACGAGGTGACCGCGGTCGAGGTCGTTGTCGACGTAGACGGCCGGTCCGGCCTGCTCGCTCGCGGGGACGCGGTCGTCGAGCTCCCACCGACCGCGGCGCTCGAGATCGTGCAGCGTGGATCCGTCGATGTTGACGCCCGTCACGACGGCGAATCGGCGCACCGGCTCGAGGGTGACGCTGAAGCGCGGATAGGTGAGCACGCGCACCTCCTCGTCGCCGAGGGTCGTCGGAAGCGGCACCGGGATGCCGAGGAACTCCGCGTCGTAGCCGTCCCCGTGGTCGCTTTGCTCCGCCATTCCTCCATCCTGGCCCGGGCCGATGACACTCCGGTGAACGCCAGACTGGAACCGTGAGCGTCGATCCCGTCGTCAAGACGAAGCCCGGAGCCCCCGCGTGGTTCTTCGAGGCCGAGGCCGCCGGGCTCGCGTGGCTCGCGGAGGCCGAGGCATCCGGAGGCGCCCGCGTCTGCCGGGTGCTCGACGTCGCTCCCGGCCGCATCTCGCTCGAGCGGATCGCGCCCGGGCGCCCCGACGCGGCGTCGGCCGCGGCGTTCGGCCGTGCGCTCGCGGCGACCCACGACGCGGGCGCCTCCGCGTTCGGCGCATCGCCCGAGGGCTGGGACGGTCCGCTCTTCATCGGCCGCCTCCTGCAGCCGGTGGCGCACGAGCAGACGTGGGGCGCCTTCTACGCGCGCGACCGCGTGCTGCCGTTCCTCGCCCCGGCCGTCGCCGCGGGGAACCTGTCCGAGCGCGGCGCCGAGTCGGTGCGGGATGCCTGCGCCCTCATCGCCGACGGCGCCTTCGACGACGACGATCCGCCGGCGCGCCTCCACGGCGACCTGTGGAACGGCAACGTCCTCTGGTCGCCCGACGGCGCTGTCCTCATCGACCCGGCCGCGCACGGCGGGCACCGCGAGACGGACCTCGCGATGCTCGCCCTCTTCGGCTGCCCCTTCCTCGAGGAGATCCTGCGGTCGTACGACGCTGCGCACCCGCTTCGGCCGGGGTGGCGCGACCGTGTGCCCGTGCACCAGCTGCATCCGCTCGCGGTGCACGCCGTCGGGCATGGCCCGTCGTACGGCGAGGCGCTCGCGGACGCGGCGCGCCGCACGCTCGCGCTCACCTGAGCCCGCGGCGGCGACCCGCTTCCCGGGTCACCGGGGATTGCGCCGTCGAGCTCGCGCCAGCACGGCGTCGAGGGCGAGCCCCGTCCCGACCGCGACGACGATGGAGACGACCACCGCCGCCGCGGAGCCGCCGGGCAGGATCGCGGCGACGGCCGCGCCGAGCAGCGCCTGGTACGCGGCCCACGCCAGGGCGGCGCACGAGGCGACCGCGAGGTAGCGCGGAGCCGGAAGGCGGGACGCCCCGGCGACGAGGTTGACGGCGAGCCGGGCGAACGGGATGAACCGCGCCGTGAAGAGCACGAGGGCCGTGCGCTCGTCGAGCCGCGAGCGCGCCCAGCCGAAGGCCGCCTGCGTGCGGGGCGCGCGCATCCAGCGCCAGCGGTGAAGGCCGACGAGGCGCCCGATGAGGTAGCAGCAGGCGTCGCCGAGCGCAGCGGCCACGGCCGCGACGAGGATGACCGAGGCCAGCGGCGGCGACCCCGTCGACACGGCGAGGGCGCCGAACGCCGTCACGGCCGCTTCGCCCGGCACGACGACGAGGAACGCGTCGCCGAGCACGAGCGCGAACAGGAGCGGCAGCGCGAGCGGACCGGCCGCGAGGGCGCTCAGCCATTCGTCGGTCACCCGCCCTGGGTAGCATCCGCCGGTGAACGGCGACGGAACGGCGGATCACAGGTGACGCGGGGCCGTGCATCGGGTGAACTCTCCGCGACGACGGCCGCTGCGCGGCATCCCTCGCCTCCCGGACCGCCACCCTGGAGGCGTGAGAGTCGCGATCCTCGCAGAGTCCTTCCTCCCGCACATGAACGGTGTCACCGGGTCGGTCCTCCAGATCCTGCGGCACTTCGCGGACGAGGGTCACGAGACCCTCGTCATCGCGCCGCGCTCCGGCGACGCGTCGGGCGAACTTCACGGGGCCCGCGCGGAGCTCCTGCGCTCGGTGCCGCTGCCGTCGTATCCCGCCGTGCGCGTCGTCGTCGCGCGCGCTGCCCGGCTGGCGGCGATCCTGCGCGAGTTCCGCCCCGACGTCGTGCACCTCGCCTCGCCCTTCGTGCTCGGCTGGCAGGGGATCGCCGCTGCCGACGCCCTCCGCATCCCCTCCGTCGCGGTGTACCAGACGGACGTCATCGCCTACGCCGAGAAGTACGGGATGCCGCGGGCGACCGCCCTCGTCGCCTCGCACGTGACGCGCCTGCACCGGCGCGCCACCCTGACTCTGGTGCCGTCGTCGGCGTCGGCCGCGCAGCTCGACGGTCTCGGCGTCGACCGGGTGCGCCGGTGGGGGAGAGGCGTCGACGCCGAGCGGTTCGCCCCCGAGCGGCGCAGCGAGCGATGGCGGCGCGCGGTGGGCGGCGACGACCTGATCGTCGGCTACGTCGGCCGCCTCGCGCCCGAGAAGCAGGTCGAGGATCTGCGCGCCCTCACCGGCATCCCGGGCGTCCGCCTCGTCGTCGTGGGCGACGGACCGTCGCGGGAGGCACTCGAGCGGATGCTCCCGCACGCGGTCTTCACGGGCCACCTGGCAGGCGCGGCGCTCGCCGAGGCCCTCGCCGGCTTCGACGTCTTCGTGCATCCGGGCGAGAGCGAGACGTTCGGGCAGACGATCCAGGAGGCGCTCGCGAGCGGCGTCCCCGTCGTCGCGACGGGAGCCGGCGGGCCCGTCGATCTCGTGCGCTCGAGCATCGACGGCTGGCTGTACCGCCCCGGGGACCTCGCCGACCTGCGCGCCCGCGTCGAAGACCTCGTCGGCGACGAGGCCAAGCGGCGCGCCTTCGGGCGGGCGGCACGCGAGTCGGTGCGCGAACGGACGTGGGAGGCGGTCTCGCGCCAGCTCGTGGGGCACTACGCGGAAGCGCGGATGCTGCGCCCCATCGACGACGCGCTGTTCGCCCGCGGCGCGACGCGGCCGTCCGCGCCGCCGCTCGCCGAGGCCGCGCCGCACCGCCGCTGCGCGCGGTTCGTCGCCCTCGGCGACTCCCTCACGGAGGGCCTCTGCGACACGTCTCGCATGCCCCCAGGCCAGTTCCGCGGCTGGGCCGATCGCCTGGCCGAGCTGCTCGCCGCCGGCGGTGCGACGACGTTCCGGTACGCGAATCTCGCTGTCCGCAGCCGCAAGGTCCGGCACCTCACGACGGAGCAGCTGCCCCAGGCGCTCGCGCTGCGGCCCGACCTCGTGTCGATCCTCATGGGATCGAACGACCTCGTCTCACGGCGCGCGGCGCCCGTCGCGCTCGCCGCAGAGCTCGAACACACCGTCCGCGCGTTGCGGGATGCGGGGGCTGAGGTGCTGCTCGTGACGCCCTTCCTGCCCCGCCGCCGCGCGGCGATGCTCTTCGCTCGGCGCTTCGCGGTCTTCAACTCCGAGCTTCGCCGCATCGCGCAGGAGACCGGTGCGATCCTCCTGGATCTCGAGGCGCAGCCGGCGATCGGCGAGCTGGGGATGTGGGCGGCCGACAAGGTGCACCTGCGCTCGCGCGGGCACCGCTTCCTCGCCTACCGCGCCGCGGAGGCCCTGGGCGTGCGGGATGCCGAGGCCCTGGGCGGTCTGGATGCCGCACTCCATGCCGACGACGACGAGCAGCCGTCGTCGTCCTGGCTGCGCCGCGACGCGCTGCCGTGGGTTTGGCGGCGGGTGCGCGGCCGAACGGCCGGGGACGGGCGCCGGCCCAAGCACGAGACTTATATCGAGCTGCCCGGACGGCGCACGAAGGAGCCCGCGCCGTCGCGGTGAGGGCTCAGCCGCGCCAGCGGTACTCGGAGCGTGGCCTCCCCGGCGTGCCGTAGCGGGCCGAGCGCTCGAGGCGTCCCGCCTCGACGAGGTGCTCGAGGTAGCGGCGCGCCGCGACGCGGGACATCCCCAGCCGCTCCGCCGTCTCGGTGGCCGTGACCGGTCCTCTCGTCCGCACGTCCTCGCTCACCCGCTGCAGGCTCTCCGCCGACAGTCCCTTCGGCAGCGGCACGGCCGCGGCCACCCGCATCGAGCCCAGCAGGGCGTCGATCTCGGCCTGGGTGGCTTCGCCCGCGGCATCCCGAGCGCGCTCCCGGAACGCGCGGTACTGCTCGAGCCGCTCGCGGAAGACGCCGAACGCGAACGGCTTGACGAGGTACTGGGCCACTCCGACGCCATCTGCCGCACGACCTCCGCGTCGCGCACTCCTGTGACGGCGATCACGTCCACGTCGGCGGACCGCGCCCGCACGCGGCGCAGCACGTCGAGCCCGGTTCCGTCGGGCATCGTCATGTCGAGCAGCACGAGGTCGATTCCGCCGGGCGGCGGGTGGTCCAGGATCGCGGTCAGGGCTGCTCTCGCACCTGTGCACTCCGCGACGACCTCGAAGCCCTCCATCCGCGACAGGTAGGACCGATGCAGCTCGAGAGTGAGCGCGTCGTCGTCGACCAGCAGGACGGAGATCATTCGGACCTCCGCGGCAGGACGACGCGGAACGCCGTGGGGGATGCGTCGACCGCGACCGATCCGCCCGCCTCCTCGACGATCGACCGCACGAGGGCGAGGCCGACTCCGCGGCCCGTCGCGTCGGCGGGCTTGGTCGAGAAGCCGTGCTCCCACACCCGATCCGCGATCTCCGGGGCGATGCCGTCCCCGCTGTCGGACACGACGATCGCGAGAGCGTCGCCCGGCGCGGGCGACAGCTCGACGTGCACCCAGCGGGGCTCGGGGCCTGCCGCTGCGGCGTCGAGGGCGTTGTCGATGAGGTTCCCCACGACCGAGACGGCGTCGACGGGGCTCAGCGCGCTGCGCGGGGCGCGCGGGTCGATCGCCGCCTCCCAGTCGACCCCGCGTTCGCGCGCCTGCGCCGCCTTCCCGAGCAGGAGAGCCCCGACGGTGGGGTCGCCGTCGCGCCGTGCCGTGACCTGGTCGACGAGCGCCTGGCTCTGCCGCGAGGTCTCGGTGAGGATCTCGATCGCCTCATCGGTGCGGCCGAGCTCCAGGAGGGCCACCGCCGCGTGCATGCGGTTGCCGTGCTCGTGCGTCTGGGCGCGCAGCGCCTCGCCGAGGGTGCGCACCGACTCGTACGACGAGACCGCGTCGCGGACGCTGCCGGCCGGAAGGTCGCCCGTGACGCGCTTGGTGATCCGCCCTGCGGCGAGGGCGCCGATGCAGCCTGCCGCGACGACGGCGAGCGCGATGAGGATCGCGAAGGGCAGCCGGGGCAGGAGCGCCGACGAGATCGAGCCCACGGTGACTCCCACCGACACCCACCCCACGAGCTGCCCGCCCGCTACGACGGGAGCGATCGTCCGCACCGAGGGACCGAGGGTGCCGGCGAACTCCTCGGTGAGCGGACGCGCGCTCGCCGGGATCGTCCCGAGATAGTGCCTGCCGATCTGCTCCGGATCGCGATGGGTCACACGGATCCCGTCCGGCGTCATGATCGTGATGAAGTCGACGCCCGCCTCCGCCATGGCCCGCTCCGCGAACGGCTGAAGCCGCGTCGCGGCATCCGGTGCCGAGAGGTCCGCACCGACGGCGTCGGTCGTCGCGATCGTCTCGGCGACCGCACGGGTCACCCGCTCGGCCTCCGCCCGCACGGCGCGCTGCGCCTCGAAGACGAGCAGCAGCGCCACCACGGCGCCCACCACGACGACGGCTCCCAGAAGCACGAGGAAGACGCGCGTCGCCGCGCTCGTCGTGCGTCCTCGACCCGCCATCGCGTCGCTCCTTCCGAGCCCGTCGTGGGTCCATAGGACCACACCCCGGCTCACCCTGGGCCGGACTCGTCACGACCAATACGACCACAACTCGGCGGCGCGGAAGAAGGCGCGCACGCTGTCATCACCGCCACGGTGGCGGCATCCGACGGCGGATCTCTCCACGGAGGCGACGATGGCTCTTTCGACTCGGACGAACTCGTTCCGACTTCCCGGCTACAACTGGCGCGGGGGCAAGCACGCATGGGACAAGCACACGTGGCTGTACGTGTCGGTCATCCTGGCGGTGGTGCTGGGCGCCGTCGTGGGACTCGTCTGGCCCGAGGTCGGGGTCGCGCTCAAGCCCCTCGGCACGGCCTTCGTCGCCCTGATCAAGATGATGATCGCCCCCATCATCTTCTGCACGATCGTCGTGGGGGTCGGCTCGATCGCCAAGGCCGCCACGGTGGGCAAGATCGGCGGCCTCGCCCTCCTGTACTTCATGATCATGTCGACGTTCGCGC
Organism: Microbacterium sp. AZCO; assembly: GCF_039614715.1. Classification (GTDB taxonomy): domain Bacteria; phylum Actinomycetota; class Actinomycetes; order Actinomycetales; family Microbacteriaceae; genus Microbacterium. Next base: position 667,944 of record NZ_CP154857.1, read on the forward strand.
TCGCGATCGGCCTCGTCGTGGGGAACATCATCCACCCGGGTGAGGGCTTGAACATGGCGAACTCGACCTACGACGCGACCACCGTCGAAGCGAAGACGACGCAGGACTTCCTCCTCGGCATCATCCCCCTGACGTTCTTCTCGGCCTTCACCGGTGAGAGCGTCCTGCAGGTGCTCTTCATCGCGCTCCTCGTGGGCTTCGCGCTGCAGGGGATGGGGGAGAAGGGCGCCCCGATCATGACGGCGGTCAAGTATCTGCAGGCGCTCGTCTTCCGCATCCTCGGCATGATCCTGTGGCTCGCGCCCATCGGCGCCTTCGGCGCGATCGCGGCCGTTGTGGGGTCGACGGGGGTCGCCGCGATCTGGAGCCTCGGAGTGCTCATGGTCGCCTTCTACATCACGTGCGTCCTGTTCATCGTGGGCATCCTCGGCACGCTCCTCTACGCCGTCGCGCGGATCAACATCTTCAGCCTGATGAAGTACCTCGCCCGCGAGTACCTCCTCATCGTCGGCACGTCCTCGAGCGAGTCGGCCCTGCCCCGGCTCATCGCCAAGATGGAGCACCTCGGGGTCCAGCGTGCGGTCGTGGGGATCACGGTGCCGACCGGCTACTCCTTCAACCTCGACGGCACGGCGATCTACCTGACGATGGCCTCGCTGTTCATCGCCTCGGGCATGGGAGCGCCGATGTCGATCCCCGAGCAGATCGGGCTGCTCGTCTTCATGATCATCGCGTCCAAGGGCGCCGCGGGGGTGACCGGCGCGGGCCTGGCGACCCTCGCCGGCGGACTTCAGGCCTACCGCCCCGACCTCGTCAACGGCGTGGGCGTCATCGTCGGCATCGACCGCTTCATGTCGGAGGGCCGTGCGCTCACCAACTTCACGGGCAACGCCGTCGCGACGATCCTCATCGGCACCTGGGTCAAGGAGATCGACAGCGCTCGCGCCAAGGCGGTGCTTCGCGGGGACATCCCGTTCGACGAGACCACGATGCAGGGCGACGACCACGACGGCATGTCGGCGTCGAAGGATGCCGTCGGCACGCAGGGCCTGGAAGAAGCCGCCGTCAGCGAGGCGGCGGCCAAGGAGGAGCGGGCGAAGCAGCGCGAAGGAGCCCTCTCGCGCTGAGCCTCCTCACCGCGCGGTCGTTCCCGGGTCATCCCTCGAAGGGTGACCCGGGAACGTGTCGCGGGGCGGTTCGCCCGGATGCAGATTCAGCGGGCCGGCGTGCGGCTCCTCAGCCCTCGATGCCGTTCTCGAACGACTGGACCTCGAGCTGCAGGCGACGCTGGATCTCGATCTCCTCCCACTTGGCGAGGTCTTCGTTCTCTTCTACGGCGTCGGTTGCAGGGACGGTCTGCTCGTGCTTGGCGGGCTCGTCCTTGTGGTGGCGGCCGAACATGTCGACTCCTTCCTCATCCGCTCTTGCGGCGGAATTCTCGCTTGGTGATGGCTCCATGCGTTCCGTGGATCGCCGAGTCTTTGTCGAGGTGCGCCTCGCCGTCGCGGTGCTGGGAGTTCTTCTTGTCGAGGGCTTCCCGGAACTTCCGCTTCATCTCATCGGAGGTCGCACTCGCCGGCTTGTCGTCGGTGCTCATGTCCCCACCCTAGAGGCGGGCACGGACACTGACCAGGGTCGAGTCGGAGTGCCCTGCTAGGCTCTACAAGGTTGCCTTGCGGCATCCGCTCAATTTCATATCTGAGCTCATGGAGCAGGCCCGGCAGGAAGCTGGTCCCCTGTGGTGGGTTCCCATCCCCGCGAATCGCGTCGAGATGGTGACCTTCGACTGGTGGCCAGCGCAGGCGGACCTCGCGATCTCCTTCGCGCGCGCCCATATCTGCCTGTTCCTGCTCCTTCGATTGACCCTCGTCCGGCATACGGCCGGGCGAGGCTAAACAAAGAAGGAGAGACCTCTTGGAAGGTCCTGAAATCACCGCCGCCGAAGCCGTCCTCGACAACGGACGCTTCGGCACCCGCACGGTCCGGTTCGAGACCGGACGCCTCGCCCAGCAGGCGCAGGGCGCTGTCGCCGCCTACCTCGACGAGGAGACGATGCTCCTCTCGGCGACGAGCGCGAGCAAGCAGCCCCGCGAGGGCTTCGACTTCTTCCCGCTGACGGTCGACGTCGAGGAGCGCTCGTACGCCGCTGGCAAGATCCCCGGCTCGTTCTTCCGTCGCGAGGGCCGCCCCTCGACCGAGGCCATCCTCGTCTGCCGTCTCATCGACCGCCCGCTGCGCCCGTCGTTCGTCGACGGCCTGCGCAACGAGGTGCAGATCGTCGTCACGGTGCTCTCGATCGCGCCGGGCGAGTTCTACGACGCCCTCGCCATCAACGCCGCGTCGCTCTCGACGCAGATCTCGGGCCTGCCCTTCTCGGGGCCGATCGCCGGTGTGCGCCTCGCGCTCATCCCGGGTCACGGCGAGCACGCCGACCAGTGGATCGCGTTCCCGACGGCCAAGCAGCTCGAGGAGGCCGTCTTCGACCTCATCGTCGCGGGCCGCGTGCTCGAGGACGGCGACGTCGCGATCATGATGGTCGAGGCGGAGGCCACCGAGGGCAGCTGGAACCTCATCAAGGCCGGCGCCACCAAGCCGAGCGAAGAGGTCGTCGCGCAGGGCCTCGAGGCCGCCAAGCCCTTCATCAAGGAGCTCGTCCGCGCGCAGAACGAGGTCGCGACGACCGCCGCCAAGGAGGTGCAGTCGTACCCCGTCTTCCTGCCCTACAGCCAGCAGACCTACGACTTCGTCGCCGGGCGCGCGTACGACGAGCTCGTCGGCGTCTACCAGATCGCCGACAAGCAGGAGCGTCAGAACGCCGACGACGCGATCAAGGACCGTGTCAAGGGTGAGCTCGTCGCCGCCGTCGAGGCGGGGGAGCTCCCCGCCGTCGCGACGATCGAGTTCTCGGCCGCGTACAAGTCGGTGACGAAGACGATCGTGCGCGGTCGCATCCTCGCAGAGGGCGTCCGCATCGACGGACGCGGCCTCGCCGACATCCGTCCGCTCGACGCCGAGGTGCAGGTCATCCCGCGCGTCCACGGCTCGGCGATCTTCCAGCGCGGCGAGACCCAGATCCTGGGCGTCACGACGCTGAACATGCTCAAGATGGAGCAGCAGATCGACTCGCTGTCGCCCGTCACGCACAAGCGCTACATGCACCACTACAACTTCCCGCCCTACTCGACCGGTGAGACCGGCCGTGTCGGCAGCCCCAAGCGTCGCGAGATCGGGCACGGCTTCCTCGCCGAGCGCGCGCTCGTGCCGGTGCTGCCGAGCCGCGAGGAGTTCCCCTACGCGATCCGCCAGGTGTCCGAGGCTCTCGGCTCGAACGGCTCGACGTCGATGGGCTCGGTGTGCGCCTCGACCCTCTCGCTCCTCAACGCCGGTGTGCCGCTGCGCGCGCCGGTCGCGGGCATCGCGATGGGTCTCGTGTCCGACGAGGTCGACGGCCAGACGCGCTACGCCGCGCTGACCGACATCCTCGGTGCCGAGGACGCCCTCGGCGACATGGACTTCAAGGTCGCCGGCACGAGCGAGTTCGTCACCGCCATCCAGCTCGACACGAAGCTCGACGGCATTCCGTCGTCGGTGCTCTCGGCCGCGCTGCAGCAGGCCCACGACGCCCGCATCACGATCCTCGGCGTGCTCAACGCCGCGATCGACGGTCCGGACGAGATGGCTCCGACGGCTCCGCGCGTCATCAGCGTGCAGATCCCGGTCGACAAGATCGGCGAGCTGATCGGCCCCAAGGGCAAGACGATCAACGCGATCCAGGACGAGACAGGCGCCGACATCTCCATCGAGGAGGACGGCACCGTCTACATCGGCGCTGTCGACGGCCCCTCGGCCGAGGCCGCCCGTGCCCAGGTCAACGCGATCGCCAACCCCACCAACCCGGAGGTCGGCGAGCAGTTCCTCGGAACCGTCGTCAAGATCGCGACGTTCGGCGCGTTCATCTCGCTCCTGCCCGGCAAGGACGGACTGCTGCACGTCAGCGAGGTCCGCAAGCTCGCCGGCGGCAAGCGCGTCGAGAACGTCGACGACGTGCTCTCGGTCGGTCAGAAGCTCCTCGTGCGCATCACGAAGATCGACGACCGCGGCAAGCTCTCGCTCGAGCCCGTGCTCGAGGAGGCCGCCGATCAGGAGGGCTCCGCCGCCGCCAGCGAGGGCCCCGAGGCCCCCGCGGAAGGCTGACCTTCTCGGACTCGGTCCAACAGCACTGTCCGGATGCCCGTTCCCGCATGACGCGGGGGCGGGCATCCGTCGTCCGACGACGATCTGTCCTCCGAAAAGGGGACTGGGAGCGTTCCCGCGGTCGTTCGTGATGAAAGCGTTATGCAATGTTCGCCGTGGCGACGCCTGATTGGCGGGAACTGTCCGCTGCCTGGCCTACCCTCTAAGTACCGTGCCGGGGGGTGCGGAAGAAGCGATCACGCAGGTTCCATCGGGAATCCTCGTGAGGGGGTGGCACATGTCTCTCTTCGGCGTTGGCTCGGCCGTTTCATCGGCGAGCACCGACACGAGTCCCACACCCGCGCCCGTGCAGCACCCGTCTGCCCCCATCCCCGTCCTCGGCGCGCCGCTCGGCAGCAGCCTTCGCGTCCCGCTCGGCGAGGGCGGTCCGCGCATCTTCCCCCTCATCCTCGGTGCCGCCGAATTCGGGTGGAACGTCGACCTCGAGTCGAGCCACGACATCCTCGACGCCTACGCAGAGCTCGGCGGCAACGCGGTCCACACGGCCGACAGCTTCTCGGGCGGCCGCAGCGAGCACATCATCGGGCAGTGGCTGAGCTCGCGCGGGGTGCGCGACGAGGTCGTGCTCGGCGTCCGCGTCGGCGGCCACCCCGATAACCCGGGGCTCGGCCCCGTCAACCTCGTGCGCGCGGTCGAGGCATCCCTCACCCGCCTGGGCACGGATCGCATCGACGTGCTGTACCTCGACGCCGTCGCCGACGGCGCGACGGCTCTCGAAGACACGCTCGCGACGGCCGAGTGGCTCATCGAGGCCGGCAAGGCCCGCGCGCTCGGGGCGATGGGCTACACGGCGGCCCAGCTCGTCGAGGCCCGCATCTTCGCGTCGGCGGGCTACCCCCGCATCACGGTGCTCGACGTGCCCTTCAACATCCTCCGCCGCCACGAGTTCGACTCCGACCTGCGACTCGTCGCCGGCGCGCAGGGCATGGGGTTCACGCCGTCGCACGCGCTCGAGCACGGCTTCCTGTCGGGCCGGCACCGCACCCGCACGCGCGGCAGCCTCTCGGTGCGCGGCGCACAGCTCGCCGCGAGCCTCAACCGCCGCGGCACCCGCACGCTGCGCGCGCTCGACGCCGTCGGCAGTGAGCTCGGGGTTCCGGATGCCGCGGTCGCGGTGGCCTGGCTGCTCGCCCAGAAGCTCGTGACGGCCCCGATCGTCAACGCGTACGCACCCGCGCACGTCGAGGAGCTCGTTCAGGGCGTGGGCGTTCGGCTGAGCCGCGGTCAGCTCTCCGACATCGCCCGCGCGTCCGAGTAGAGCGGGTCGCCGCACCGCCCTGTCGTAGGGTGGAGAGGTGCCCACCGGACACTCCGACCCCCGACGAAGCGAGCGTGCGTGACGCACTACATCTACCTCGTGCGGCACGGTGAGCATCAGGATGCCGAGCACGGCCTCGTCGACGGGAAGCTGTCGCCGCGGGGTCGCCGCCAGGCATCCCTCATCGCCGACCGGCTCTCCGGAGTGCCGCTCGACGCCGTCTGGCACTCCCCGCTCGAGCGGGCTGCCCAGACGGCGCGCGCCGTCGCCGACCGGCTGCCGTCGGTGTCACCCGAGCCGACGGCGCTGCTGTTCGACTGCGTCCCCACGGGCATGACTCCCGAGACCCCGGCCGTCTTCGAGCCCTTCTTCGGTGCCATCACGGAGGCCGAGATCGACGCCGGACGCGCGCAGATGGCCGACGCGGTCGGAGAGTTCCTCGTGCGCAAGCCCGGCGAGGTGCACGAGCTGCTCATCACGCACAACTTCGTCATCGCCTGGTTCGTGCGCGAGGTGCTGCAGGCCCCGGACTGGCGCTGGATGACGCTGAATCAGGCGCACTGCGGCCTCACGGTGCTCGCCCAGAAGCAGGGCCGGCCCTGGACCCTGCTCGCCCACAACGACCTCGCGCACCTGCCGGTCGAGCTTCGCACGGGCCTGCCCGAGCAGTATCCGTTCTTCTAGCTCCGGCCCGCCCTCGCGCGGCTGTGCGGGTCCAGGATGGAGGCATGGCCAGACACTGGATCGCGACGGATTTCGGCGACCTCGACGTGCTGCGGCTCGTCGACTACGACGCACCGGCTCCAGGCCCGGGCGAGGTGACGATCGCCGTGCGCGCCGCCGGTGTCAACCCCGCCGACTACAAGCACATCCGCAGCGCCCGCGCGCCGGGTGCGGAGGAGCTCCCCATCCCGATCGGGTACGAGGTCGCGGGCGTCGTGACCGCCCTGGGCTCCGCAGACGACGGTGAGGGCACGACCCGGATCGGGTCCGGCGATGTCGCCGTCGGCGACGAGGTCATCGCCTTCCGCGTAGCGGGAGGCTATGCGAGCGAGCTCACGGTCCCCGCGCGCGACGTCTTCACGAAGCCCGCCGCCCTGCCGTTCCCCGAAGCGGCCAACCTGCTCCTCGCGGGGGCGACGGCGGCGGAGATGCTGCACGTCACCGGCGTGGCGGCCGGCGAGACGATCCTCGTGCACGGCGCGTCCGGGGCCGTCGGTGTCAGCGTCCTCCAGCAGGCGCGACGGATCGGGGCGCGTGCGATCGGCACGGCGAGCCGCAGCAGCTTCGAGGTCGTCGAGCAGTTCGGCGGCATCCCGGTCGAGTACGGCGGCGGGCTCGCAGATCGGGTTCGGGATGCCGCGCCCGCGGGCATCGACGCCGCCCTCGACTGCGTCGGCACCGACGAGGCGGTCGACGTCTCGCTCGAGCTCGTCGCCGACCGGTCGCGCATCGTCACGATCGTGGCCGGGCAGCGTGCGCAGTCGGACGGCTTCCGGATCATCGGCGGCGCCATGCCGGACAGCAAGCGGTTCCGCGACGAGGTGCGCGCAGACCTCGTGCGCCTCGCGGGTGAGGGAGCGCTCGTCGTGCCGATGGCCCGGACGTATCCGCTCGACGAGGCCGTCACGGCCCTGGAGTACGTGCGCAGCGGTCACCCGGGCGGGAAGGTCGCGCTCATCCCGTGACCCGGACCGCTAGAGCTGCTCGTCGCCCTCGAAACTGAGCCGCAGGCCGTACCAGCGCGTCGCGTTCGGGTTGTCGTTGTAGGGCTTGATCTCGGTGAACCCCGCGCTCGCGTACAGGCCGCCCGCGGCCTCGAGGGTGTGGTGGGTGTCGAGCACGAGCTCCTGGGCGCCCCACGCGCGGGCGCGCCGCTCGAGGTCGTCGAGCAGCAGGCGCCCCCACCCGCGGCCGCGCGTCTCGGGCCGCAGATACAGGTGCTTCACTTCGTAGCGTGCGCCGTACGGGCCGTCGGCGACGCGGCGGATGCCGCCGCACCCGACGGCCAGATCGCCGTCGTCGAACAGCACGAGGAAGACGCCGTCGGGCGGCGTGAACGTCTCGACCGACGGGAACACCGTCGTGTAGGCGTTGCCCGGGAACGTCTGGGCGCGCAGCGCGAAGTACTCGGTGAGGAGACCTCGGGCGACGCGGTCGTCGACGGGCACGGCACGCAGTTCGACCATGCCGTCGAGCCTATCCGCGGGCACCCGCGCGAGGGCGCGCGTCTAGGCTTGACGCATGACGACGCGCGTGGCCCTCGTGGGCGGCACCGGCAAGCTGGGCGGGATCATCCGCGAAGTGGTCGAGGCCGAGCCGGGCTTCGAGCTCGTCGCGATCCTGTCGTCGAAGTCGCCGCTGAGCGACCTCGACGGAGCGGATCTCGTCGTGGATGCCTCGACGCCTGCAATCTCGATCGACGTCGTGCGGGCGGCCATCGAGCGGGGCCAGAACGTGCTCGTGGGCACCTCGGGCTGGTCGGCGGAGCGGATCGCCCTGGTCCGGCCGCTCGCGAAGGCCGCCGGGACCGGCGCCGTCTTCATCCCCAACTTCTCGCTCGGCTCCGTCATCGGCTCCGCGCTCGCGGCCGCCGCGGCGCCCTTCTTCCCGTCGATCGAGATCATCGAGGCGCACCGCGAGACCAAGATCGACTCGCCGAGCGGCACCGCCGTGCGCACGGCCGAGCTCATCGGAGCCGCACGTGCCTCGGTAGGCCCGGTCGAGTCGCCGCACGTGGATCAGCGGGCGCGTGGACAGCAGGTCGCGAGCGTCCCCATCCACTCCCTCCGGCGTCCCGGCGTCATCGCGCGCCAGGAGACCATCCTCTCCGGGCCGGGGGAGTCGATCACGATCGTCCACGACACGATCGAGCCGGCCCTCGCCTACGGACCCGGGATCCGCCTCGCGCTCGCGGCGGCGCGTGATGCGCAGGGCGTCGTCGTGGGGCTCGACAGCTTCATCGAGCTGGGCGTGCGGTCGCCCGGCACGGGCGACGACACCCCCGTCGAGGAGTCGGGTGTGCCCGGCCAGGTGGCGCGGGCCACGAGCGCGTGAGCGCGCGCATCGGCGTCGCCGTCATGGCGGTGCTGCTGGTGCTGTACATCGTGCTCGTCGGGCAGCGCGGCTGGCTCCTCGTCACGAGCGGCGAGCCGATCGGCGTCGCGATGGGGGTGGCCCTCTTCGTGCTGCCGGTCATCGCGGTGTGGGCGCTGGGGCGCGAGCTGTGGTTCGGTGTGCGCGCCGAGCAGCTCGGTCGCCGGCTCGAGGCGGAGCACGCGCTGCCCGACCAGGAGGTCTCGGTGCGGCCCAGCGGGCGTGTCATCCGAGAAGACGGGGATGCCGTCTTCCCGGCGTTCGCCGCCGAGGTCGACGCGCACCCGGAGGACTGGCGCGCCTGGTACCGGCTCGGCCTCGCGTACGACGCGGCCGGCGACCGTCGCCGAGCGCGGGGCGCGGTGCGCAAGGCCATCGCTCTCGAGACGGCGGAGCGCCGCTCGGCCTGAGCGGGGGGCGCGGGCACGGCGCCGCGGCCTGCCTGCCGCCGGCGCGGGGCGACGCCGGAGCAGCCTGCCACCGGAGCAGCCCGCCGTCCTGATCGGCCTACCGCCCGAGCGGACTACCGCCGGAGCGGCCTACCGCCCGATCACGAGCGAGTGCGGCTCTGCCGCCGGCACAGACGCTGCCACGGCATCCTCCACCGTCGTATGCCGGAAGGAGAATCCGGATGCCTCGAGCACCGTCGGGCGCACGTCGGCGTCCGTCGTGAGCAGGGCCTCCGTCGCATCGGCTCCGAGGGCGAGGCGCAGCCCCCACTCCGGCGCGCGCAGAAGGTACGGGCGGTTCAGGCGTCGCGCGAGAGCGAAGCCCAGGTCGTTCGCGTGGGCGCGCGTCGGTCCCGTGAGGTTCACGGGACCCTCGACCTCCGTCTCGATGACATGCCGGATCGCGGCGATCTCGTCGTCGAGTGAGATCCACGGCCAGATCTGGGTTCCCGGGCCGATCGGTCCGCTCGCGCCGAGCTTCGTCAGCACGATGAGCGGCTTGAGCACTCCCTCGGGGTGCACTATCGGCGCGGTGCGCAGCAGCACGACCCGCGCCGACGAGCCGGCCGCGCGGGCCGCGCCCTCCCACTCGCCGCAGAGGTCGGCGAGGAACGACTCGCCGCGTGGCGAGCGCTCGGTCTGCACGCCGCGCGGCGTCGCCCCGTAGTAGCCGACGGCCGACGCCGAGACGAAGGCCGGCGCGTCCGCTCCGAGCTCGCGGACGGCTCGCGCCAGCACCTGCGTCGGCGTGATGCGCGACCACACGAGGGTGTGCTTGTACGACGACGTCCACGGGAACCGGCCGATGCTCGCGCCGTTGAGCCCCACGAGCGCGTCAGCGCCCTCGAGGACCGCCGGGTCGAGCGGCTCGCCCTCCGTCAGCCACTCGACCTCGTCGGCGCTGCGGGCCGCTCGCCGCACGAGCGTCGTCACCGCGACGCCGTCGGCGCGCAGGCTGTCGGCGAGCGCCGAGCCGATGAAGCCCGACGCTCCCGCGATGACGACGCGGCGCGGCATCCTCTCCCCGGAGGGGTCAGGCAAGCGACGCCTCGAGCGTGATCTCGATGCCCGCGAGCGCCTGCGACACGGGGCATCCCTTCTTCGCCTCTTCGGCGAGCGTCGCGAAGTCCTCGGGGCTGAGGCCCGGCACGACGGCCTCGACGTTGAGGTGGCTGCCGGCGATGCCCTTGCCGGGGATGAACGTGACGGATGCGGTCGTCTCGATGCTCTCCGGCGGCGTGCCGTTCTGGGCGAGAGCGTTCGACAGGGCCATCGAGAAGCACGAGGAGTGGGCCGCCGCGATCAGCTCCTCGGGCGTCGTGACCGACGTCGAGCCTTCGCTGCGGGCCTTCCAGTTGACCGGGAAGGGGCCCTGGTTCGAGCTCTCGAGGGCGACCTCTCCGGATCCCTCCGTGAGGCTCCCCTTCCACGAGGTGCTGGCTTCGCTCGTTACGCTCATCGTTTCCTCCGTGTCGGCGGAGGCTCTCGGACGGCCTCCGCGGTCAGCCTAACGGCCGGTCCGACACGAGGGAACGGCTTGACGGCCCTCGTCGGGCGACGCTCAGACGGCGACGGGACGCTGGCGGCCGACGACGCCGGCGCGCTGCAGCAGGAGATACATCTGGCACCCGAGGCACAGACCGAAAGCGGCGTTCAGGAAGGCCGCGACGAACGCCAGCCCGGCGGCGATCGGCAGCGCCCACGGCACTCCGGCCAGCTGGAGCACGAGCCCGATCCCGACGACGACGAGGCCGACGCCCTGCGCGAAGCGCGGCGGGCGCGGGTCTTCCAGCTCGCTCGGAGGCGCGAGGCGCGGCTGCACCACGGCGCGGAACAGCGCGCCCCACGGTGCCGTCCGCGGCGAGAGGACGCCCCACAGGAAGAGGAGCGCCGTGACGAGCAGCAGGAGGAAGGCCGGGTCGAGGAAGCGCTCCGCCACCGACGCCTGGGCGAGCGCCCACGTGCCGTCGGCATCCTGCTGGGTCGAGAGGCCCGTGAGGCCGAGCAGCACGTCGACGAGGAGCAGGAGCGCCGTGATGCCGGCGGCGAAGCGCGGTCCGCGCGGGTCGATGCCCTTCGGACCGGAGCTGCTAGACATTGGCGGCCTCTTCTGTGAGTCGGTTGAGCTCGAGCTCGAGCACATGCCGGTTGGGCACGCCGCCGAACCGGGTCTGCACGACGCCGTCGCCGTCGAGGATGAGCGTCGTGGGCGTCTGGAGGACGTGGAAGTGCTTCGCGATGTCGGGCCGGTGCGTGAGGTCGACGTCGAGGTGCCGCACGCCGGGGTGCTCGTCGGCGAGGGCCGAGAGCCGGCGGTGGACACCGGGACACCGCGCGCACAGCTCGGTGCTGAACTGCAGGAGCGTGGCGACCTCGCCGAGCCCGTCGGCACCGAGTCGCTCGGGCTGGACCACCTCGTGCGCGATGTGACGCTGCGGGCGATTCTGCCGCCAGCGGAGGAAGGCGCCGAGCGCGATCGTCGCCGTCAGGAGGACGGCGAGCACGATCAGAGCCCCTACCAGATTCACAACTGAACAGAGTAACCCCTTCCACCTGAATGGATCCCGCGCGCGCCTCGTGTGACGTCGGGCGCGTAACAAACGATCGGTAGGGTGGCAGGCGTGAGCGACGCCGCAGACACCCCCGAGATCGAATTCCGAAGCGATGTGACCGTCGAGCTGGTGCGCGCCAGCGCTTCCGACTCGGACGTGCTGTTCGCGGCCCGCGTCTCGACGCAGGGCGAGCAGACCCTGGATGCCGCCGCGTCGGGAACCGAGGCGAGCGCCAAGGATCGCGGGCTCATCAACTACCTCATGCGCGACCGCCACGGCTCGCCCTTCGAGCACAACTCGATGACCTTCTACGTGCAGGCGCCGATCTTCGTCTTCCGCGAGTTCATGCGACACCGCATCGCGTCCTACAACGAGGAGTCCGGCCGCTATCGCGAGCTGCGACCGGTCTTCTACGTCCCCGGACGCGAGCGCAACCTCGTCCAGGTCGGCAAGCCCGGCGCCTACGAGTTCCTCCCCGGCACGGACGAGCAGTCGCAGCTCGTCGACGAGACGACGCGCGCCGCATCCATCCACGCCTTCGAGGCCTACCAGCGGATGCTCGCCGCCGGGGTCGCCCGCGAGGTCGCGCGCATCGTACTGCCGCTCAACATCTACTCGTCCATGTACGTCACACTGAACGCGCGCTCGCTCATGAACTTCCTCTCCCTGCGCACGAAGGTCGAGGGGACGCACTTCCCGTCCTTCCCGCAGCGGGAGATCGAGATGTGCGCCGAGAAGATGGAGACGTTCTGGAGGGAGCGGATGCCGCTCACCCACGCCGCCTTCAACGCCAACGGCCGCGTCGCGCCCTGACCGTGCCGAAGACCGCTCTCGTCACGGGCGCCAGCTCGGGTCTCGGCGCCGAGTACGCGCGCCAGCTCGCCGCGCGCGGCGCCGACCTCGTGCTGGTGGCGCGGGACGCGCCCGCGCTGCAGAAGGGGGCGACCGAGCTGCGGTCCCGATACGGCGTCGGCGTCGAGGTGCTCGAGGCCGACCTCCTGAAGCCTCGGCAGCGCGAGAAGGTCGAGCGGCGGCTCACCGAGCCCGGCCGTCCGGTCGAGGTGCTCGTCAACAACGCCGGGTTCGGGCTCCCGCTGGACTTCGCCGGCAACGACATCGAGGCGGAGGCACGGCATCTCGCGTTGCACGTCGAGGTGACGATGCGCCTCACGCACGCCGCGCTGCAGCCCATGCTGGCGCGGGGGAGCGGACGCATCCTGAACGTCGCCTCCGTCGCGGCGTTCATGCCGCGCTCGACCTACGGCGCGTGCAAGCGGTGGATCGTCGACTTCAGTCGCTGGGCGAACACGGAGTACGGGCCGCGGGGAGTCTCGGTCACGGCGGTCTGCCCCGGCTTCACGCACACGAACTTCCACGAGCGGATGGGCCTGAAGCCCGGCAGCGAAGGGATCGCCGACGTCCTGTGGCTGGAGGCGTCCGATGTCGTCACGGAGTCGCTGCGCGACGCCGCCCGGGGGAAGGGCGTCTCGATCCCGTCGGCGAGGTACAAGGCGCTGACGCGGCTCGTGCGGGTTCTTCCCGACTCCGTCTCCGCCCGGCTGGGGCGTCGCGGCCGCTGACGAACGGGGGCGGCCCGCCGCGGCTCGGGGCGTCGCTACTCGACCTCGCGCCCCGTGAGGCGCAGCTCCTCCAGGTCGAGCTGCGATCCGAGTTCGCGGACCACCGTGTCGTCGATGCGACGCTCGTCTCGCAGGCGCAGCACCGTCTCGCGCTTGACGTGCATGCACGCCAGCCGGAGGCGGGTGTACTGCTCCTTCGCGCGAGCCGTCTCGACGCCGTCCTCGCTCTCGCCGTCGACCTCGAGCGACGCCAGGCGTCGCTCGGTCTCGCGGATGATCTTGTCCCGCACGTCATCGTCGATGCCGAGCGACGCCGCGAGAGAGGGCAGGGCCTCCAGCGCCGCGCGGGACGACTCGATGAGCGCGAGGCGCCGTTCCTCCTCGCCCGTGGTGTCGTCCGGGAGATGCGCCCACCGCACGATCACGGGGAACAGCGGTCCCTGCACGGCGAGGGTCAGGACGATCACGACCGCCGTGACGAACACGATGAGGTTGCGCATGGGGAACGCCGCCCCGTCCTCGACCGTCAGCGGAATGGCGAGGGCCGCGGCGAGCGAGACGGCGCCGCGGTAGCCGGTGAAGGCGTTCATGACGAGAGCGCGCGTCGGCGCGCGCAGCGTCCGCTGGTACGGCCGCCGGTCCACCGTGCGGATGATGAACGTCGCGGTGAAGGTGAACGCCAGGCGCACGGCGATGAGCGCGATCCAGACCATGACCCCGAGCAGGATGCCGAAGCCGAGGTCGCTGGACGGCAGGGCGCGCACGACGACCTGGAGCTCGAGCCCGATGAGGACGAAGAGCGCGCCGTTGAGGATGTAGGTCGTGAGAGTCCAGAACGAGCGCGCCTGGTCGCGCGCGTCGGGCCGGGCGATCCGGGCTCCACGCTGTGCGATGACGAGGCCGCAGACCACCACCGCGAGCACCCCCGACGCGTGGATGAGCTCCGCCGCCAGGAACGCGAGGAACGGCGTCGTGACCATCGCGACGTTGCTCGCGGTCGTCTGCGGAAGACGCCGCAGATACGACCCCAGCATCCCCACGGCGAATCCGATCGCGATGCCTCCGATGTAGGAGACGGCGAGGGCCCACGTCACCGTCCAGGGCGTGAACTGGGCCTCGCCCGCCGCGACGCTCACCGCCAGGCCGAAGATGACGAGCGCCGTCCCGTCGTTGATGAGACTCTCGGCGCGGAGGATCGTGCGGTTCCGCAGCGGCAGGCCGGCGGCGAGGCTCCCGACGGCGGTTGCGTCGGTCGGGGCGAGGGCCGCTCCCATGACGAGCGCCACGACCCACGGCATCCCGAACCACACGCCGACGCCCGCGACGGCGAACGCCGTCACGACGACCAGGACCGTGCCGTTCAGGACGATCACCCGGATGTAGCGGCGCGTCTCGCGCAGCGACGTCGTGATGCTCTCCCAGAACAGGATCGCCGGCAGGAACAGCAGCAGAACCGCCTCGGACGGCAGCTCGACGTGACGGAGTGCGGGGATGAAGCCGAGCAGCACTCCGATGACGACCTGGACCAGCGCGAGCGGGATGCGCAGTCGCGGCGCGAGCACGGCGGCGACGACGAGCGCTGCGCCGATCGCAACGATGGCTTCCAGTGCGAGCACGCTCGACCTCCTCCGGGCAGGGGGTGTGTCGTCAGCGTAGCGACACGGGGAGGAGCGGGGGCCGCCCGACCGATAGCCTGAGAGCATGACGCACACGGGCAACCCCTTCGGACAGGTGCTCGTCGCGCTCGTCACCCCGATGACGGCCGACGGCGAGGTCGACTGGCCCGCCGTGGAGAAGCACATCGACGACGTCATCACGGCGGGCGCCGACGGCATCGTCGTGACCGGCACCACCGGCGAGACCTCGACGCTCACCGACGCCGAGAAGATCCGGCTCGTCGAGGTCGGCAAGGACGTCGCCGCGGGCCGTGCCGCCATCATCACGGGCGGCGGCTCGAACGAGACCGCCCACGCGATCGAGCTCTACAAGGCCAGCGAGAAGGTCGGCGCCGACGGCATCATGATCGTCACGCCGTACTACAACAAGCCCACCCAGGCGGGCATCCTGACCCACTTCCGGCTCGTCGCGGATGCGACGGATCTGCCGGTCATCCTCTACGACATCCCCGGCCGCACCGGCGTGCCGATCCGCTACGAGACGATCCTCCGCCTCGCGAAGCACCCCAACATCCTCGCCATCAAGGACGCCAAGGGCGACTTCAGCGAGGTCAGCCGCGTGCTCAACCAGACCGACCTGATGTACTTCTCGGGCGACGACGCCAACGTGCTGCCGCACCTCGCGATCGGCGCGACCGGGCTCATCGGCGTGACGGCCAACATCGCCGCGCAGCCCTACCGGCAGATCGTGGATGCGGTCAACGCCGGCGACCTCAGGACCGCGACGGCCGCCCACCAGCAGCTCGAGCCGCTCGTCCGCGCCGTCATGACCCACGTGCCCGGCACGGTGTCGGCGAAGTACATCCTCCACGGCCTCGGCCGCATCGGCAGCCCGCGTGTGCGGCTGCCGCTCGTCGGCCCGGAGGAGTGGGAGGCCGCGAAGATCGAGGACGAGCTCGCGCTCGTGAAGGACGTCCCGGGGGCGGACTTCTCCAACTTCCGCCCCGACCGCAACGCCGCCGCCGGCGGCGCGCTGCCCAAGGTCTCGGGAACCACGAGATGAGGCGCGCCGCGGCCGGGTAGCGCCGCGGCGAGCACGACCGCTGCGCGCGTGCGCGGCATCCGGAGGATGGCAGACATGCCCAGCACCCCCTACGACCCGCCCGCCCTCGAGCCCGGCACGCTGCGCGTGACCCCCCTCGGCGGCCTCGGCGAGGTCGGCCGAAACATGACGGTCTTCGAGTACGAGGGCAAGCTCCTGATCGTCGACTGCGGCGTTCTCTTCCCCGAGGAGCATCAGCCGGGCGTCGACCTGATCCTGCCCGACTTCGAGCCCATCAAGAATCGCCTCGGCGACGTCGTGGGGGTCGTGCTGACCCACGGCCACGAGGACCACATCGGGGCTGTCCCGTATCTCCTGCGGCTCAAGCCCGACATCCCGCTCATCGGCTCGGGGCTCACGCTCGCGCTCGTGGAGGCGAAGCTCAAGGAGCACCGCATCAAGCCGTACACGCTCACGGTCGCGGAGGGGCAGCGCGAGCAGCTCAACCCGTTCGACCTCGAGTTCGTCGCGGTCAACCACTCGATCCCCGACGCGCTCGCGGTCGCGATCCGCACGCCCGCCGGTCTCGTGCTCGCGACCGGCGACTTCAAGATGGATCAGCTTCCCCTCGACGGGCGCCTCACCGATCTGCGCGCGTTCGCACGGCTCGGCGAGGAGGGCGTCGACCTGTTCCTCGTGGACTCGACGAACGCCGACGTGCCGGGCTTCACGGCGCTCGAGCGCTCGATCGGGCCCGTCCTCGACCAGGTGATCGGCAAGGCGCCCCGCCGGGTCATCGTCGCGAGCTTCTCCAGTCACGTGCACCGGGTGCAGCAGGTGCTGGATGCCGCGGCCGCCCACGGCCGTCGTGTCGCGCTCCTCGGCCGCAGCATGGTGCGCAACATGACGATCGCCGAGGAGCTGGGCTACCTGCACGTTCCCGAGGGCGTGCTCGTCGACTACAAGAAGGCGCGCGACATCCCCGAGGACCAGCTCGTCTACATGTCCACGGGGTCGCAGGGCGAGCCCATGGCGGTGCTCAGCCGCATGGCCAACCTCGACCACGAGATCGAGGTCGGTCCCGGCGACACCGTCATCCTCGCCTCGAGCCTCATCCCGGGCAACGAGAACGCCGTCTACCGCGTCATCGACGGACTGACCAAGCTCGGGGCGAACGTCGTGCACAAGGGCAACGCTAAGGTGCACGTCTCGGGCCACGCGGCGGCGGGCGAGCTGCTCTACTGCTACAACATCCTCAAGCCGCGCAACGTGCTGCCCGTGCACGGCGAGTACCGCCACCTCATCGCCAACGCGCGCCTCGCACAGGACACCGGCATCGACGAGGACCGCACCATCATCGGCGAGAACGGCACGGTCATCGACCTCAAGGACGGCGTCGCCCGCGCCGTGGGGCAGCTCGATCTCGGCTTCGTGTACGTCGACGGGTCGACCGTCGGAGAGATCACGGAGGCCGACCTGAAGGACCGCCGGATCCTCGGCGAGGAGGGCTTCATCTCCGTGATCGTCGTGGTCGACGCGGCGACGGGAAAGATCATCTCGGGCCCGGAGATCCACGCCCGCGGATTCGCCGAGGACGACGCCGTGTTCGAGAGCGTCAAGCCGAAGATCGCCGCAGCCCTCTCCGAAGCCGCGCAGTCGGGGGTGCGCGACCAGCACGCCCTCTCGCAGGTCGTGCGCCGCACGATCGGCCGCTGGGTGAACCAGTCGCTGCGCCGCCGCCCGATGATCGTGCCACTCGTCATCGAGGCGTAACAGCCCCGATACCACGCTTCCTGCGCCGCCGGTAAAATCCGTACATGCCCCCCTCGTTCGAGATCCGCCCGGCTCGCCAGGCGGACGGCGCCTTCCTCGGCGACATGGTCGTCGAGGCGGCGAACTGGCGGAGCGGGGGAGCGCGTCCGCGGCACCAGGTGCTGACGAGTCCCGAGCACAGCCGGTACGTCGCGGGATGGATGCGTCCGGGCGACAGCGGCTTCGTCGCGCTCGATCCGCACGGCCAGCCGGTCGGGGCCGCGTGGTACCGGATGCTGCCGCGCAGCGATCCGGGATTCGGCTACGTCGGAACCGGAGTGCCCGAGCTGATCATCGGCGTTCGTCCGATCTGGCGTGCTCACGGGGTGGGCAGGATGCTGCTCCAGCGCCTGTGCGAGCAGGCTCGCGCGCAGGGGTACGGCCGCATCAGCCTCAGCGTCGAGCGGGACAACTTCGCTGCGACGCTGTACCGCAGCGAGGGGTTCGCCGTGACGCAGAGCGGCTTCGGGCGCGACACCATGGTCAAGCGCCTGCGCTGAGCCCCCGAGTCGCTCCGGGCGAAAGTCCGCGGTTCGCCTTAGCGTGGAGACATGGCCAGGAGCTCCAGCAGCCCGACCGCGAACGGTCGCGCGCCCTCGAAGAGCTCGTCGTCGCGCGCCCGCAAGCCCGAACCGGCACCCAAGCGTTACGTCGGCGAGCAGGACAAGCCCCCCGTCCTCGCGCGGGCGTGGCTCGGACTCGCGCACGCGACGGGCGGACTCTTCCGCGCGTTCGGCCCCGAGACGCTCGAGAAGGACCAGCGCCGCGACGGCTTCCCGTTCCTCCTGGTGCTGCTCGCGATCGCCGGCGCCGTCGTGGAGTGGTTCTTCATCGGCTCCGACGTCGCCAAGACCATCAGCGCCTATTCGGCCGGCGCCCTCGTGGGCCGCGTCTCGTTCGTGCTCCCGGTGCTGCTCATGCTCCTCGCGGGATGGCTCTTCCGGCATCCCTCGTCCGTCCATGACAACGGGCGAATCGGCATCGGCTTCGGCCTCTTCGTCCTGACGATCGCGGGCTTCTGCCACGTGCTCGGCGGACGGCCGCAGCCCAAGGAGGGGCTCCCGGCCCTGAGCGAGGCGGGGGGCGTGCTCGGCTGGATGATCGGCGAGCCGCTCGCGATGCTGCTCACCGAGGTCGGGGCGTGCATCGTGCTGGGCCTCGTGGCCGTGCTCAGCATCCTGATCCTCACCAAGACGCCCCCGAACCGCATCGGCCGCCGCCTCGGCGACCTCTACGCCTGGATGTTCGGCGACGAGCGTCCCGAGCGGTCGGAGCGGTCGGAGGCCGCCGCAGCCGCTCCCGATGCCGACGAGGCCGAGGCCTCCGTGCCGTGGTGGCGCCGCAACAAGACCGGGCGCGAGCAGGACCCCGAGGGCGGCATCGGGTCGCAGGACCTCACCGAGCTCCTGCCCCCCGGTGCGTCGCAGGGCGGGTTCGACAAGGCCGTCACGACGCCGGCGCCGACGACGCCCGACGCCGTCACCGAGATCTTCGACGTCGCGGCGCTGACGCCCCCGGTCCCCAAGGGCCGCAAGGCCGACACGGCGCTCCGCGACGACGACGCCTCCGCCGACGACGAGCTGCCCGGGCTCTCCGGCATCGGCACCGACTCGCCGCACACGTCCCCGACGGCTCCTTACCGGCTGCCGTCGGTCAACGCCCTCGCCGCCGGCAGCCCGCACAAGGCGCGTTCGGCCGCCAACGACGAGGTCGTGCGCGCGATCACGAGCGTCCTCGACCAGTTCCAGGTCGACGCCCGCGTGACGGGCTTCTCACGCGGCCCGACAGTCACCCAGTACGAGATCGAGGTCGGCCCCGGCGTCAAGGTCGAGCGCATCACGGCGCTGCAGAACAACATCGCCTACGCCGTCGCCTCCAACGAGGTGCGCATCCTCGCGCCGATCCCCGGCAAGAGCGCGATCGGCGTCGAGATCCCCAACGCCGACCGCGAGATCGTGACGCTCGGCGACATCCTGCGCTCGCCCGCGGCGCAGCAGTCCACGCATCCGATGACGATCGGCGTCGGGAAGGATGTCGGCGGCGGCTACGTCGTGGCGAACCTCGCCAAGATGCCCCACCTCCTGGTCGCCGGCTCGACGGGCTCCGGCAAGTCGAGCTTCGTCAACTCGATGATCACGAGCCTGCTCATGCGGGCGAAGCCCGCCGACGTGCGCATGGTGCTCATCGACCCGAAGCGCGTCGAGCTGACCTCGTACGCCGGCGTTCCGCACCTCATCACGCCCATCATCACGAACCCCAAGAAGGCCGCGGAGGCCCTCCAGTGGGTGGTCAAAGAGATGGACATGCGGTACGACGACCTCGCGTCGTTCGGCTTCCGGCACATCGACGACTTCAACCGCGCGGTCGTCGCGGGCGAGGTCACCGTGCCGCCGGGCAGCCAGCGCGTCCTCAAGCCGTACCCGTATCTCCTCGTCGTCGTCGACGAGCTCGCCGACCTCATGATGGTGGCGCCGCGCGACGTCGAGGACTCGATCGTGCGCATCACGCAGCTCGCGCGGGCGAGCGGCATCCATCTGGTCCTCGCGACCCAGCGCCCGTCCGTCGATGTCGTGACGGGCCTCATCAAGGCCAACGTCCCGTCGCGTCTCGCGTTCGCGGTCACGAGCGTCACCGACTCGCGCGTCATCCTCGACCAGTCGGGCGCCGACCGCCTGATCGGTCAGGGCGACGGGCTCTTCCTGCCGATGGGCGCCTCCAAGGCGCTGCGTGTGCAGGGGGCGTGGGTCAGCGAGCAGGAGATCGAGAAGGTCGTCGCGCACGTCACTCAGCAGGCGCGGCCCGAGTACCGCGACGACGTCGAGGCCGCAGCCGAGAAGAAGCAGATCGACGCCGACATCGGCGACGACCTCGAGCTGCTCCTCGCCGCGGCCGAGCAGATCATCTCGACGCAGTTCGGCTCGACCTCGATGCTCCAGCGCAAGCTGCGCGTCGGCTTCGCGAAGGCGGGACGTCTCATGGACCTCCTCGAGTCCCGCGAGATCGTCGGCCCCTCGGAGGGGTCGAAGGCTCGCGACGTCCTCGTGACGCCCGAGCAGCTGCCGCAGGTGCTCGCGCGGCTGCGCGGCGAGGATGTGCCGGATGCCGCGCCCGCCGCGCCCGCGAGCGATCCCGGGACTCTGGACTACGGGGCCGACCCCGTAGAGTCGCAGTACGAGGGGTATCCCGTGGTCGAGAGCGATGGCGACGAGGATGCCTGGGGTCTGACCGGACGGGACTGATCATGGCGATTCCGCGCCAGCTGCCGAACACCATCACGATCGTCCGCATCCTCTGCGCGCCGATCTTCCTCTGGATGCTGCTCGCCGACGGGGGAGCCGACGGCCCCCTGCGGTGGTGGGCCGCGGTGCTGTTCATCGTCGCGATCGCGACCGACGGGATCGACGGCTGGATCGCCCGCCGCAACGACATCGTCACGAACCTCGGGAAGCTGCTCGACCCGATCGCGGACAAGGTGCTCACCGGCTTCGCCTTCATCGGCCTGTCGATCCTCGGCGAGCTTCCGTGGTGGGTCACGGCCATCGTCCTCATCCGGGAGATCGGCATCACCGTCTACCGCTTCATGGTCGTGAGCGACCACGTGCTCGCCGCCGCGTGGATGGGCAAGCTCAAGACCCTCGCGCAGGGCGTGGCGCTCTCGCTCGCGCTGCTGCCCCTGTGGACGCTCGTGGGCGACTGGATCTGGTGGGTCAACGGCGTCACGATGACGATCGCGGTCGTCCTCACGATCACCAGCGGCATCGATGTCGTCGTGAGCGAGGTGCGCGCGGCCCGCGCCAAGAAGGAAGGACGCGCCGCGTGACGCTCCGATCCACCGCGGCCGGTCTTCCCGACGACGCCGAGGTCACCCTCCAGCGCGATCGGCGCACGGACGTCGAGCGGCTCCTGGATCGCCTGCGCGAGCTCGGCTGGACCATCGGCGTGGCCGAGTCGCTGACCGGCGGCCTCGTCGTCTCGACGCTCGTCGGCGTCCCCGGAGCATCCGCCGTCGTTCGGGGAGGCATCGTCGCGTACGCGACCGAGCTCAAGCACACGCTGCTCGGAGTGGATCCGACACTCCTCGACGCCCACGGGCCGGTCCACCCGCGCGTCGCGCGGCAGATGGCGGAGGGAGTGCGCCTTCGCCTCGGCCAGGACGACGAGCCCTGCGACGTGGGGATCTCGACGACCGGCATCGCCGGGCCGGACTCGCCCGACGGCCAGCCTGTCGGCACGGTGCACATCGGCGTCGCGACGCCCCTCGGCACGCGGGTCGACTCGCTCGAGCTCAGTGGAACGCGCGACGAGATCCGCGCGGAGACGGTGCGGCGGGCTGTCCGCACAGCCCTGGACGCTCTGTAGCCGGGAGACGGCTGTTCTGTGTCGGCGGCATGACGAGGGAATGCGGGAGGTTTCCACTCGGTTACATTCCGCGATTCCCACCCGTTACCCAGCGCGCGGGATTAGATTGGCCGTATTCGGTGTTGTACTGTTGTCCACCCGGATGACGGCGGAAAAGCAGAGGGGGGCCCGCAATGATCCTGGTTCGTCACGAGATCGGCGAAGTGCTGCGCGACCTCCGTCTGCAGAAGGGTCGCACGCTTCGCCAGGTCGCCAGCCGCGCGAGCGTGGCCCTCGGCTACCTCAGCGAGGTGGAGCGCGGCCAGAAGGAGGCCTCGAGCGAGATCCTCGCCTCGGTGGCCGATGCGCTCGACGTTCCCATCTCGACCATCATGCGCGAAGTCGGCGACCGCATCTCCGTGCTCGAGGGCCTGCAGACGTTCCCCGACGTCGTCCCCGACGACCTCGCTGGTCTCGACTCCGACTTCCAGCCCGAGCTCTCGCTCCGCTGATCTCCTCCGCTCTCCGTACCGATGCGCCGCAGTGAGTTCGAGCGTGCCGTCGCGGCCGAATTCGGTCCTCGCGCAAGCGCGCTGATGTCGGATCTGGTCCTCCCCACGCTGGGCGATCGCACGGCGAGGGAGGCGCTGGATGCCGGCATCCCGCCGCGCGAGATCTGGCTCGCACTGTGCGAGGAGACCGACGTGCCGCTCGACCGCCGGTACGGCGCGGGACGACTCGATCCGAAACGCCGCTGAGGCGGCACGCGGCTGAGGCGACACGCCGCGAGGTATCGAAGGAAAGTTCGATACAGGCGTAGTCTCCTGCACAGCAGGTGTCGAACTGCGGTTGTCCACCGCGACGGTCGATGCGACGACGAATGTCGGAGCCCCTCCCTAGCGTGGACCACGTCGAACGACACCTACGCCTTGTCGCAGCATCCATCCCACCGGGCCGGAGCGCGACAGCCTACAGGCGACGGAACGCGAGCATTAGGAGCACGCCATGCCCTCAGCAGTTGACCGCGAGAAGGCCCTCGAATCGGCCCTCGCCCAGATCGACCGGCAGTTCGGAAAGGGCTCCGTCATGCGACTGGGCAGCGACGAGCGCGCTCCGGTCGAGGTGATCCCCACGGGCTCCATCGCGCTCGATGTCGCCCTCGGCATCGGCGGTCTGCCGCGCGGCCGCATCATCGAGATCTACGGGCCGGAGTCGTCGGGTAAGACGACGCTGACGCTGCACGCGATCGCCAATGTCCAGCGCGCCGGCGGCATCGCCGCGTTCGTCGACGCCGAGCACGCCCTCGACCCCGACTACGCGCAGAAGCTCGGCGTCGACATCGACCAGCTCCTCGTCTCGCAGCCCGACACCGGTGAGCAGGCGCTCGAGATCGCCGACATGCTCGTGCGCTCCGGCGCCATCGACCTCGTCGTCATCGACTCCGTCGCGGCGCTCGTGCCCAAGGCCGAGATCGAGGGGGAGATGGGCGACTCGCACGTCGGCCTGCAGGCGCGCCTCATGTCGCAGGCGCTGCGCAAGCTCACGGGTGGCCTCAACCAGACCAACACGACGATGATCTTCATCAACCAGCTGCGCGAGAAGATCGGCGTCTTCTTCGGCTCGCCCGAGACGACGGCCGGTGGAAAGGCGCTCAAGTTCTACGCGTCGGTCCGCCTCGACATCCGTCGCATCGAGACGCTGAAGGACGGCGCTGACGCCGTCGGAAACCGCACGCGCGTCAAGGTCGTCAAGAACAAGATGGCTCCGCCGTTCAAGCAGGCCGAGTTCGACATCCTGTACGGCGTGGGCATCTCGCGCGAGGGCAGCCTCATCGACTTCGGCGTCGAGCACGCCATCGTCAAGAAGTCCGGCGCCTGGTACACGTACGACGGCGAGCAGCTCGGCCAGGGCAAGGAGAACGCCCGCAACTTCCTCATCAAGAACGAAGACGTCGCGGCCGAGATCGAGTCGAAGATCAAGTCGAAGCTCGGCATCGGCGTTCCGCGCGGAGCCGAGACGCCCGCCGAAGACGAGCTGGCCAAGCGCCGCCCGGCGTGATGTTTCGACGTCGCTCGACAACCGTGTTTCGACGTCGCTCAACAACCGTGTTTCGACGTCGCTCAACAACCGGGGTGAGCCATGCGTAGCGGGGGCGAGCACGAATCGCTCGCCCCCGTCATCCCCCTCTTCGGTGGAGCAGTGCCCGAGCATCCGGAGGGCGTGTCGGATCACGTCGTGCCTGACGGCGGCTCCGGCGTGGAGGAATCGGCCTCGTCCGACCCATCGTCGGGCGAGGGATCGTGGCACCCGACCTGGGCAGCCGACCGTCCCGGCGCCGCCGAGGACGCGGTCGACTCTCCGGGTGTCGAGCTGGCGGAGAAGGCGCTGCTGAAGAAGCTGCGGACGCGATCGCTGTCGCTGTCGGAGGCGCGGGGCGTGCTCCGGGAGCACGACCTCGACGAGGTCGCCGTGGAGAGCGTGCTGGCGTCGCTCGAGGAGTACGGCTACCTCGACGACGCCGCGCTCGCCGAGCAGCTGATCCACGCGGGAGTCGACCGCAAGGGGCAGGGGCGCCAGGCGATCGCTCAGACGCTCGCCAAGCGCGGCATCCCTCGCGACGTGGCCGACGCCGCGCTGGCGGCGCTCCCCGACGACGACCTCGAGCGTGCTCTCGAGTTCGCCCGCGGCAAGGTGCGGTCACTGACGAGCGTCGACCGCGACACCGCCCTGCGACGGCTGAGCGGGCAGCTGGCTCGGCGCGGCTACGGCGGGTCGCTCGCGATGACGGCGGCGCGCATCGCGCTCGATGAGCGGTCTGCTCCCTCGAGCGGCGTCCGTTTCCGCTGATCCGTTTCGCGGCGCGCGGCGAACGGGTCGGGGCCGTCTGCGAGGTTCGCTTCGGCCGACCTTATCGGCGGTTCGCCTGTCCCGTCGCGAGCGGCGGCGCCCACAGAACCCGCGCATGTCGCGGCTCGTAGAATGTCACCATCATGACTTCCCCCTCCTCCTCCCCGACGCTCATCGCGCCGTCGCCTGCCGCGACCGGCGTGGACGGGCGGGTGCGCACGTACGAGGTGCGCACATTCGGCTGCCAGATGAACGTGCACGACTCCGAGCGACTCTCGGGCTCGCTCGAGAGCGCGGGTTACGTGCGGGCCGAGCTCGGCGCCGAGGCCGATGTGGTCGTCATCAACACCTGCGCGGTCCGTGACAACGCCGCGGGCAAGCTCTACGGCACGCTCGGTCACCTCAAGTCGCGCAAGGACCACCACGAGGGTATGCAGATCGCGGTCGGTGGCTGCCTCGCCCAGATGGACAAGGACGCCGTGCAGCAGAAGGCGCCCTGGGTCGACGTCGTCTTCGGCACCCACAACATGGGATCGCTGCCGAGCCTGCTCGAGCGTGCGCGTCACAACGGCGAGGCGGAGCTCGAGATCCTCGAGTCGCTCGAGGTCTTCCCGTCGACGCTCCCCACCAAGCGCGACTCCGTTTACAGCGGCTGGGTGTCCATCTCGGTCGGCTGCAACAACACCTGCACCTTCTGCATCGTGCCGAGCCTCCGCGGCAAGGAGAAGGACCGCCGACCCGGCGACATCCTGAACGAGATCCGCCTGCTCGTCGACGACGGCGCGATCGAGGTCACGCTGCTCGGCCAGAACGTCAACTCGTACGGCGTCGAGTTCGGCGACCGTCAGGCGTTCGGCAAGCTCCTTCGCGCGGCCGGCGAGATCGAGGGACTCGAGCGCATCCGATTCACGAGCCCGCACCCGGCCGCGTTCACCGACGACGTCATCGAGGCGATGGCCGAGACGCCCGCCGTCATGCCCCAGCTGCACATGCCGCTGCAGTCGGGGAGCGACCGCATCCTCAAGGCGATGCGTCGCTCCTACCGCAGCGAGCGGTTCCTCGGCATCCTCGATCGCGTGCGCGAGAAGATGCCCGACGCCGCGATCACGACCGACATCATCGTCGGCTTCCCCGGCGAGACCGACGAGGACTTCGAAGAGACGATGCGGGTCGTCGAGGCATCCCGCTTCTCGAGCGCCTTCACCTTCCAGTACTCGATCCGTGAGGGCACGCCCGCCGCCACGATGCCGGACCAGGTGCCGAAGGCCGTGGTGCAGGAGCGCTACGAGCGACTCATCGCGCTTCAGGAGCGCATCTCGCTCGAAGAAAACCAGAAGCAGCTCGGACGTGAGGCGCAGGTGCTCGTCTCGATGGGCGAGGGCAAGAAGGACGCCGAGACGCACCGCCTCACCGGCCGCGCCGAGGACAACCGGCTCGTGCACTTCGAGGTGCCGGCCGGCTCCGTCGTGCCGCGTCCCGGTGACGTGGTGAGCGTCACCGTCACCCACGCGGCGCCGTTCCACCTCCTCGCCGATGCGACCGACGGTGAGCCGCTGCGCATCCGCCGCACCCGCGCAGGCGATGCGTACGAGCGCTCCCTCGCCGAGTCCTGCGCCGTCCCGGCACCCTCAGGCGACGGGTCCTCGGCGGGACAGAAGCGCAGCGTGTCGCTCGGGCTGCCCACGCTCCGCGTCGGCGTCTGACCGCGGTGGCGGCGAGTCCCGCGGTCTGGGCCGTCGTCGGAGCGACGGGCACCGGCAAGACGGCGCTGTCGCTCGACCTCGCAGAAGCCCTCGCGGCGCGTGGCCGACCGGCCGAGATCGTCAATGCCGACGCCATGCAGCTCTACCGCGGGATGGACATCGGCACGGCCAAGCTCCCCGAGAGCGAGCGGCGCGGCATCCCGCACCACCTCTTCGACGTGCTCGCGGTCACCGAAGATGCCGCGGTCGCCTGGTATCAGGATGCCGCTCGCGACGCGATCCGCGGCATCCACGCGCGGGGCGCCGACGCCGTGCTCGTGGGCGGCTCGGGCCTCTACGTGTCGAGCGTGCTCTTCGACTTCCGCTTCCCGCCGCGCGACCCCGAGGTGCGCGCGCGCCTCGAAGCGGAGCTCGACGAGCTCGGCCCCGGCGTGCTGTTCGAGCGGCTGCGTCACGCCGACCCGGCTGCCGCCGAGCGCATGGACCCGCGCAACGGCCGTCGCATCGTGCGCGCCCTCGAGGTCATCGCACAGGGCTCGCAGACGCACGGCGCGGCGCTCCCCGACGAGCCCGTGCCCTGGCATCCCGACACCCGGATCGTCGGCGTCGGAGTGCCTCGCGACGAGCTCGTCGTGCGACTCGACGACCGTGTCGAGGGCATGTGGCGCGAGGGGCTGCTCGACGAGGTCGCGGCGCTGCGCGAGCAGGGCCTCGAACAGGGCGTCACGGCGCGTCGCGCGATCGGGTACGCGCAGGCGCTGGCCGAGCTCGCGGGGGAGCTGGGCGAGCCCGAGGCGATCGCGCAGACACAGCAGCTGACCCGTCGGTATGCGCGCCGCCAGGTGTCGTGGTTCCGCCGCTACGCCGGCGTCACCTGGGTGGAGCCGGGGCACCCCGCCGCCCGACTCGTGGAGGAGGACGCATGATCACGGTGAGGCCGTTCGAGGTGGGCGAAACCGACGCCGTCGTCGCGCTGTGGCATGCGGCGGGGCTGACGCGACCGTGGAATGACCCGCACCGCGACATCGAGCGGAAGCTCGCCGTGCAGCCCGAGCTCTTCCTCGTCGCCGTCGACGATGACGACCTCGTGGGGACCGTCATGGCCGGCTACGACGGACATCGCGGCTGGCTCTACTACCTCGCGACGGCTCCCGAGCGCCGCGGCGAGGGCATCGCGCGGCGGCTCGTCGTCGAGGCGGAGGAGCGGCTCCTCGCCATGGGATGCCCCAAGGCGCAGCTCATGGTCCGCCCCGACAACGCGGGCGCCCGCGGCCTCTACAACGCCCTCGGGTACGAGCCCTTCGAGACGTGGGCGACGGGCAAGCGGCTCATTCCCGACGCCTGAGAGGCACGGCTCGCGCTTCCCGGGCCACCCTAGAATCGGAGGATGCCGCAGACCATCCCGTTCACGAAAGGTCACGGCACGGGCAACGACTTCGTGATCGTGCCCGACCCCGACGGGGTCCTCAACCTGAGCGACGATCAGATCGCCGCGCTGTGCGATCGCCGCTTCGGCATCGGCGGCGACGGTGTGCTCCGGGTGGTGCGCTCGGCCGCGGTCGACGAGGGCGACGAGGCCGCCGAGTGGTTCATGGACTACCGCAACGCCGACGGCTCGAAGGCGGAGATGTGCGGCAACGGCATCCGCGTCTTCACGCGGTACCTGCTCGAGACGGGGCTCGCGTCGCTCGACGGCGGCGACCCGCTGCCGATCAGCACCCGGAACGGCGTCCTTCCGCTCACGCGCAGCGACCTCGGCTTCGAGGTCGACCTCGGTCGCTTCCGCGTGGAGGAGGACGAGACGCTCGTCCGCGCCCGCGGCCTCTCGGTGCCCCGGCCGGGCCTCGGCATCGACGTCGGCAATCCGCACGTCGTCGTCGCGCTTCCCGCCGACGAGGAGCTGGACGGACTCGACCTGACCGCGAAGCCGCTGCTGCAGCCCGAGCCGCCGCGCGGGGCGAACGTCGAGTTCGTGGTGCCGGCCGACCCTCTCGTGCGAGACGGCGTCGGCGCGATCCGCATGCGGGTCTTCGAGCGCGGAGTGGGCGAGACGCTCAGCTGCGGCACCGGCGTGGCGGCCTCGGCGCTCGCCGTGCGGCACTGGGCAGGGCCCGCCGCGCCCGATCGCTGGACCGTCGATGTTCCGGGCGGACGCCTCGGCGTGCGCGTCGCCGACGTCGCGGGCGAGCCCCACGTGTTCCTCTCGGGCCCCGCGACACTCGTGTTCACGGGCGAGGTCGCGCTCGCCTGACCCGGCAGCCGCAGACTCGGGATGCCGGCATCCCGACCCATCGGCCCAGGAGGCGCGGCGTCAGGGCAGCCGCACCGGCTCCGTGCGCGGCGTGCCGTGCCGGCGCACCTTGAGCACGCGGAAGCCGCGACCCGTCGCGGCGCGATGCACGCTGTAGCCGTCGTCGAAGGTCGCGGCGAGCCAGCGCTGCAGCGAGTCCGACCCGAGGTTCCGCTGCACGACGAGCCACGC
This sequence comes from Microbacterium sp. AZCO, assembly GCF_039614715.1. GTDB lineage: Bacteria > Actinomycetota > Actinomycetes > Actinomycetales > Microbacteriaceae > Microbacterium. The sequence goes on from NZ_CP154857.1 coordinate 696,973, forward strand.
ATCGGAGCGCTCGTCGAGGCGGGGGATCCAGCGTTCGAGCAGGCCGTGCAGCTCGTTCTTGCCGACTCGGATCGGCGGATTGGAGCGGATGGTCCGGAAGGTGACGTCGTCGGGAACATCGTCGGGCAGCGCGGCGTTGACATTGTGGAGGCCGAGCGCCTCGGCGTTGCGGCGAACGAGGTCGAGCGCTCGCTCGTTGACGTCGACCGCCCACACCGTGGCGTGCGGCGCGTCGAGCGCGACGCTCAGCGCGATCGGACCCCAGCCGCAGCCCAGATCCAGCAGATGTCCGCCGTGCGGCGGCGGGGGAGTGTTCGCCAGGAGCACCGCCGCCCCCGCGTCCACGTGGTCGGGGCTGAAGACGCCCCCCGCCGTCGTGACCTCCAGGTCGCGACCGGCGAGCTGCACGCGGATGCGACGGAGATTCTCGGAACTGGAGGGCGACGCGCTGAAGTAATGGTCGCCGCTCATCGCTCACGAGCGTAGCGGAGAGGCTTCGGTCCGCGGGAGGGGCGGAGGCCTCCCCGCGACGGAAAAGCGTAGAGTTTACGGATTGCCCTGGGGCCTGGCAACCCACTCACCGTGGGGGCCGGACATCAGGCATCCCGGAAGGAACACATGACAGACACCACCACCCCTCAGAGCACCGAATCCACGCCCGTCGACCCCGTCGACCCGGTGGATCGGGTGCTTTCGCGTGCGGACGCACGCTCGGGCGTGCGGGTGTTCGGCGCGGCGCAGGCGCTTCAGGACGAGACGACGATCTCGCGCGCCGACACCGACGGCGAGCAGTGGGACCGCGAGGAGCGCGCCGCGCTGCGTCGCGTTCCCGGCCTGTCCACGGAGCTCGAGGACGTCACCGAAGTCGAGTACCGGCAGCTGCGACTCGAGAACGTCGTGCTCGTGGGCGTGCACCCGCAGGGTGAGCAGGAGGACGCCGAGAACTCGCTGCGCGAGCTCGCCGCCCTCTCCGAGACCGCGGGCGCCGTCGTGCTCGACGGCGTGCTGCAGCGCCGTCCGCATCCCGATCCCGCCACCTATGTCGGCCGGGGCAAGGCCGAGGAGCTGCGCGACATCGTCGCCGCCGTCGGCGCCGACACGGTGATCGCCGACACGGAGCTCGCCCCCAGCCAGCGTCGTGCGCTGGAGGACGTTGTGAAGGTCAAGGTCATCGACCGCACGACCGTCATCCTCGACATCTTCAGCCAGCACGCCAAGAGCCGCGAGGGCAAGGCGCAGGTCGAGCTCGCACAGCTCGAGTACCTCCTTCCGCGTCTGCGCGGCTGGGGTGACTCGATGAGCCGCCAGGCCGGTGGCCAGGTCGGCGCGGGCGGCGCGGGAATGGGCTCGCGCGGTCCCGGTGAGACGAAGATCGAGCTCGACCGCCGCCGCATCCGCACGAAGATGGCGCAGCTGCGCCGCCAGATCCGCGACTTCGCCCCCGCGCGCGACGCCAAGCGCGCCGAGCGCAAGCGCAACACGATCCCCGCCGTCGCGATCGCCGGGTACACCAACGCCGGCAAGTCGTCGCTCCTCAACCGGCTGACGCGCGCCGGCGTGCTCGTCGAGAACGCGCTGTTCGCGACGCTCGACACGTCCGTGCGACGCGCCGAGACGACGGATGGCCGCGTGTACACGCTGACCGACACGGTCGGCTTCGTGCGCAACCTGCCGCATCAGCTCGTCGAGGCGTTCCGCTCGACGCTCGAGGAGGTCGGCGACTCCGACGTCATCCTGCACGTCGTCGATGCATCCCACCCCGATCCGGGCGCGCAGCTCAAGACCGTGCGCGACGTCATCGGCGATGTCGGTGCGCGCGACACGCGTGAGCTCGTGGTCTTCAACAAGGCCGATCTCGTGACGGACGACGAGCGAATGCTGCTGCGCGGCCTCGAGCCGGACGCGCTGTTCGTCTCGTCGCGCACGGGCGAGGGCATCGACGAGCTGCGTGCCGCGATCGAGGCGGCGCTGCCGCTCCCCGAGGTCGAGGTGCGCGCCGTCGTGCCGTATGACCGCGGAGACCTCGTCTCGGCGATCCACGAGACGGGACACCTCGTGTCGCAGTCGCACGAGGCGGAAGGGACGGCGGTGCACGCGTACGTGTCGCCGCGTCTCGCGGCCGACCTCGCGCCGTTCAGCCTCTGACGCCTCTCACCGCATCGGGTCGAAGCGCCGTGATGAGGCGGATGCCGCAGCATCCGTCCTGATCCCCGCGCTTGACCCGATTCCGCCGCGGGCTACGACAGCTCGAGCGGCGGAACATCCGGCGTCTCGAACCCGAAGACCGCGCCCAGGAAGGCGATCTCCTTCTCGAGCGCGTCGACGACGGTCTCGGCCTTCCGGAAGCCGTGGCCCTCGCCCTCGTAGACCACGTACGAGTGCGGGATGCCGCGCGCCGCGAGTGCGTCGCGGATCGCCTCCGACTGCGACGGCGGCACGACCTCGTCCTCGGAGCCCTGCAGCAGGAGCACGGGCACCCGGAAGCGCTCGGGGCGGCTGAGCGGCGACCGCTCGACGTACAGCCGCTCCGCCCGGGGGAGCGGGCCGATGAGCCCGTCGAGGTAGTGCGCCTCGAAGTCGTGCGTCTCCTCCGCCAGCATGCGGGCATCGCCCACGCCGTAGCGCGAGATGCCGGCGGCGAAGACGTCGGCTGCCACCAGCGCCGCCAGCACCGTCCACCCGCCGGCCGAGCCGCCCTCGATCACGAGACGCGCCGCGTCCGCTCGCCCCTCCGCCGCAAGGCCCGCAGCCGCGACCGCGACGTCGTCGACGTCGACCACGCCCCACAGGCCCCGCAGGCGCTCCCGGTAGTCGCGCCCGTAGCCGGACGAGCCGCCGTAGTTGACGTCGAGCACGCCGATCCCGCGGCTCGTGAAGTAGGTGATCTTGCCGGATGCCGCACCCCCGACGTGGGCCGTGGGTCCGCCGTGCACGAAGACGACGTAGGGCGGCAGCTCGCCGGCGGGTGCGTGAGCCGTGGGGTTCGTCGGAGGGTAGTCGAAGGCGTGGACGGGTCCGTGCGGGCCGTCGAAGGTCACGGCGCGGGGGCGCGGCATCCATTCCTCTGCCCAGGGCGCGTCGGAACCGGCGACGCTTTCGGCGCCGCCGGAGTCGATGTCGACGAGCCACACGGCGGGCGGCGAGGAGGCGCCGGAGCCCGACACCAGGACCCGCGTGCCGGAGACGTCCTCGATCGACGTGTTGGCGACGACGTCGACCTCGATCGTGCGCACCTCGCCGCTGTCGGGGTCGATGACGACCACCTCGTCGGCGCCGTTCGTGCGGACGGCCACGATGCGGCCATCGTCGAGCGGCGCGAACCAGCGCGTTCCGAGCACCCACAGCGGTCCGCCGGTGTCGGCGTCGCCGGGAGCGACGTCCTCGTGGTCGAGGCCGAAGTCCAGGCGGAGGCGCCAGATGTTCCAGCGCCCGGTGGCATCGTCGGCGTAGAGGAGGTCGTCCGCGTCGACCCATGTCGGCTGAAGCGCCGCGGTGGTGCCGGACGTGACCGCGGTCCACTCCGCCACGATGCCGCCTTCGAGACGCCCGACGCGCAGCTCTGTGCGGTCCCAGGGCATGTCGGGATGGTTCCAGGCCACCCAGGCGAGATGGCGGCCGCCCGGCGAGAGCGCGGGCTGCGCGACGAAGTCGCTCTGCGCCGTGAGCGACACGACGCGCCACAGCCCCGAGGTCGCGACCGCGACGATGTCGCGTCGCGGCGCCCGGCCCTCGTGATGAGATTCGCGGATCGCGAGCAGCCGGCCCTCCTGCCACGTCAGGCCGCCGAACCGGACCCCCTCGTCCGGCGGTGTGAGCGGTCGCGGCGGCTCGCCGGGTGTGACGGCCCAGATGCGCTGATCGGCCTTCTCGACGAAGTACAGGATGCCGTCGTCCGACGCCGTCCACACGCCGCCGCCGTACTCGTGCACGCGGGAGCGGGCGCTCCAGGGCGGCGGGAGGAGCTCTTCCACGCGCCCGCCGGGCTGGCGGCGACGCACGGTCGTGCGTCCGCCCTCCTCGGGGACGCTCTCGCCCCACCAGATCTCGTCGCCGACGAAGCGTGCTCCGTCGAGGCGTGGTGAGGCCGCCGAGACGGCCGCTGCGGTGACGGGGGAAGGCCAGGATCCGTAGGGGAGCTCACGGCTCATGACCCCCACCGTACGCCGGAATCGGCATCCCTATCGACATATGCCTTCTGGGCTATCGACCTCGAAACACACCGTCACACGGTCGCGCCGGCCGTGCCCGCTCGTCTACCGTGGTCGAATCGTCGCCTGGCTGACCCCGGGCGTGGAGCGACAGCCGAGCCCGGCACCCGCCCGCGATGACCCCGCCCCTCCTCGTGAGGCGAGCGCGGGCCGCGGCCGACCGGCCTCCCTGTCCCTCTACCGAAGTGCACGTCATGACTGCAGCTGTGCGCACCGCCGACGCGGTGCCGTTCTCGTTCGAGATCTACCCGCCGCGCTCCGACGCCGCGACCGCAGCGCTGCACGAGACGATCCGTCATCTCGCCGACGCGGGACCCCGCTTCATCTCCGTCACATACGGCGCAGGTGGGTCGACCGGCGGACGCTCCCTCGAGCTCGTGCGGCACATCCGCGAGACGACCGACGTCGAGCCGCTCGCGCACCTCACGTGCGTCGGCACGACCTATGCGGACGCCGCGCGCCTCATCCGCGAGTTCCTCGACGCCGGCATCACGAGCTTCCTCGCCCTCCGCGGCGATCCTCCGCTCGGCGCGACGGAGGACGACGCCTTCCTGGGCGACCTCGAGACGGCGGCGCAGCTCGTGCAGCTCATCCATCGTGTCCAGGCGGAGCGCTCGCCGTACACCGAGTGCCCCATCCCCGGCGTGCCGGGCGCCGCGCGCGTCGATCGCCGCCGCAAGGCGGAGATCTCGGTCGCCGCCTTCCCCAACGGGCACCCCCGGTCGCGGCATCCGCACGAGCACATCGACGCGCTGCTCGCGAAGCAGGCGGCCGGTGCGACGTCGGCGATCACGCAGCTCTTCTTCCACGCCGACGACTATCTCGGCTTCGTCGAGCAGTCGCGCGCCGCGGGGGTCGTCATCCCCATCCTCCCCGGCATCATGCCGATCGTCTCGCCCGCCCGTCTTCGCCGCGTGCTCGAGCTGACGGGGGAGCAGCTGCCGACGGGCCTCGCCGCCGCCCTCGACGCCGAGCCGACGGCCGAGGGCCAGCGCGCCGTCGGCATCGCCCACGCCGTGGAGCTCGCCCGCGAGGTCGTCGCGGGCGGTGCCCCCGGCATCCATCTGTACGCGTTCAACCATCACGAGACCGTTCTCGAGGTGCTCCGCGAAGCCGGCGCCCTCGTCCCTTCCGAACTGGAGGCCGCACGATGACCGACACCACCTTCCCGACCGGGACGATCCTCGGCTATCCCCGCATCGGGCGCCGACGCGAGCTCAAGCGCGCCGTCGAGGCGCACTGGGCGGGAAAGCTCACCGAGGCCGAGCTCGAGGCGTCGACGGCCGAGCTGCGCCGCGCGACGCGCGAGCGCCTCGCGGCTCTGGGCCTCGGCCGCGACGATTCCTCGATCCCCGAGTCGTTCTCGTATTACGACCAGGTCCTGGATGCCGCGACAGCGGTCGGCGCGCTGCCGGAGCGTTTCGCCCATCTGCGCGACGAGGACGGCACCATCGGCCTCTCCGCGTACTTCACCGCCGCCCGCGGAGAGGCCGAGCTCGCGCCGCTCGAGCTGACGAAGTGGTTCGACACGAACTACCACTACCTCGTGCCCGAGATCGGGCCCGAGACCGCGTTCGCGCTGTCGACCGACCGCTTCGCGCGCCAGGTCGCGGAGGCCCGTGCCGACGGCGTCACGACCCGCCCCGTGATCGTCGGACCCGTCACGCTCCTCGCCCTCGCGAAGGCGTCAGAGGTGGCCCCCGCGGGCTTCTCGCCGCTCGACCGGCTGGACGATCTGCTGCCCGTCTACGGCGAGCTGCTCGCGGCGCTGCGCGCGGCGGGCGCGGAGTGGGTGCAGCTCGACGAGCCCGCGCTCGTGAGCGAGAGCCTGCCCGTCGGCGCCGACCTGCTCGCGGCCGCCGCGGCACGCGCCTACGACGTGCTCGGCGGCGGCGAGGACCGCCCCGCGATCCTCGTGGCGGCGCCGTACGCCCAGCTGACGACGGCCTCCTGGCGCGCGCTCGCGGCGGCCCCGGTCGAGGCGCTGGCCCTCGACCTCGTCCGCGGCGCCGTGCCTGCCCCGGTCGCCGGACTCGCGGGCAAGACGCTCGTCGGCGGTGTCGTCGACGGCCGCAACGTGTGGCGCGGCGATCAGGCCGGCGCCTGGACGACGCTCGAGCAGCTGGGCGCGCTCGGTGCAGCCGCCGTCGCAGCCGGCACGTCGACGTCGCTGCAGCACGTGCCGCACGACGTCGCGGAAGATCCGCAGCTCGACGCGCGGCTCGTGTCGTGGCTCGCCTTCGCCGACCAGAAGGTGGGACAGGTGGTCACCCTCGCGCGGGGTCTCGCCGAGGGACGCGACGCCATCGCCGCGGATCTGGCAGCGGCATCCCTCGCCCTCGAAGACCGCCTCTCGGCCCCCGGCGTCCGCGACGGCGCTGTGCGGCAGCGTGCGGAGGCCCTCGGGACGTCGGACTTCGATCGGGGCGACTACGAGGCCCGGGTCGCAGCCCAGGAGGCGGCGCTCGGCCTGCCCGTGCTGCCGACGACGACGATCGGGTCATTCCCGCAGACGGGCGACATCCGCCGGTTCCGCGCGCAGCACGACCGCGGCGAGCTCTCGACCGCCGAGTACGAGAATCTGCTACGGCTGGAGATCGCCTCGGTGATCGGGCTGCAGGAGGAGCTCGGACTCGACGTGCTCGTGCACGGCGAGCCGGAGCGCAACGACATGGTGCAGTACTTCGCCGAGAACCTCGACGGGTTCGCGGTCACGCGCAACGGCTGGGTCCAGTCCTACGGTTCCCGTGCGACGCGCCCGTCGATCCTGTGGGGAGACGTCTCGCGTCCCGCTCCCATCACGGTGCGGTGGTCGCAGTTCGCACAGTCGCTCAGCGACCGTCCGGTCAAGGGCATGCTGACGGGACCGGTCACGATCCTCGCCTGGTCCTTCGTCCGCGACGACCAGCCGCTCGCCGAGACGGCCAACCAGGTCGCACTCGCCCTCCGCGACGAGATCGCCGATCTCGAGGCCGCCGGCATCGGCATCGTGCAGGTCGACGAGCCGGCCCTGCGCGAACTGCTGCCCCTCAAGACCGCGGACCAGCCCGCGTACCTCGCGTGGTCTGTCGACTCGTTCCGTCTCGCGACGGCGGGGGCGCGACCGGCGACGCAGGTGCACACTCATCTCTGCTACTCCGAGTTCGCCGTCGTCATCGACGCCATCGCAGCGCTCGACGCCGACGTCACCTCCATCGAGGCCGCGCGCAGCCGCGGCGAGGTGATCGGCGACATCGCGGAGTCTGGCTTCTCGCACGGCGTCGGGCCCGGCGTCTACGACATCCACTCTCCGCGGGTGCCGTCGGTCGCCGAAGTGGCCGACCTGCTCCGCCGCGCCGTCGACGAGCTTCCGCTGCGCCAGGTCTGGGTCAACCCCGATTGCGGCCTCAAGACCCGCGCCTACCCCGAGACGGTCGCCTCGCTGCAGAACCTCGTCGAGGCGACGCGCCTTGTGCGCGCCGCCATCGACGTGACGGTCTAACGGCGCGGCTTCTTCGCGGTGGGGGATGCCCCGGTCGCGGCTTCTCCGGAGGTCGCCGCCGGGGCATCCTCCGTCTCGGCCGCGGAGCTGTCGCCCCCGGCGTCCGGGGGCGTGGCCGAGGGGTACTCGGCCGTGACGTCCTCGCCCGAGGCGACGTCGGTGTCCGTCGGCGCCGCCGCGGCGCCCGGGTCGGTAGCGGCGGTCGTGTCCGTCGGCGCCGCCGCGGCGCCCGGCTCGGTCGCGGCGTCGGAGGACCGGTCGGTCCACGCCGAGAGTGCGGCCGCCGAGGCCTGCGCGTCCGCCGCGGCCGCCTCCGCGTCCGCTGCCGCGACCTCCGCGTCGATGGCCGCACCGGTCGCGACCTCGGCGGGCGTCGGTGACACGAGCTCGTCGGGACGCTTCTGCAGCAGCTCGAGGAGCCAGGCGACCGCGAATGCGACGATGATCACGAGGAAGACGTCGCCCGCCGACAGGGGCCGCAGGGCGTAGAGCCACAGCACCGCCAGGATCGCGATGATGACGCGGATCAGGACGCGGGAGCGGGCGAGCCACAGGCCGAAGCCGCCGGTGTTGAGGCCCCGCGAGGCGAGCCAGCGGCGCGCCGAGGAGTTGACGCCGCGGATCACGCCGCGCGAGCGTACGGCCGGCGACGAGCCGCCCATGAACCAGCCCAGCACGGCGATGAAGACGCCGAGGAGCGCGATGATCGCCGCCGTCTGGCGCATGGAGTCGATGAGCTGGCCGTAGATCACGTCGAGCGCCGCGACCGACAGGTCGAGCTGCGCGCCGGCCTGCCCGATCAAGGGATAGCCGACGGCGAAGCCGAGTGCGAGCGCGCCGCCGCCGAGGGCGAAGCCGATGCCCGTGCCGACGATCGCGACGCTACGCCTGCGGGCGATCAGGATGCCGAGCGCGAAGAGCGCGAGCGTGATGACGGGCAGCCACCACCCCAGGGTCGACGCGATGGCGTACGACGTGCGGATCGTGACGAGGGCTGATCCCGTGCCGATGATGACGACCTTGTCGATGGCCGGGATCATCTGTGCGACCCCGACGCCGCGGTCCACGAGGTTCTGCTTGACGCGGTCGACGATGGCTCCGAGCTGGATGCCGACGCCCTGGTCGGTCATCACGACGACGCCGTTGCCGTCCGACGTCGCGGCGGCGGTGAGCGCGCGATGCGCGGCGCGCGTCGTCGTGGCCCATACGTCGGCGAAGGCATCGGACTGCACGACGCGCGTCACCGTCGTGTTGACGAGGTTCTCCAGCCCGTCGGCGGCGGGCGCCTTGAGGAGATCGAGCGCCTGCTTCGCGCGAGGTCCGAGGCCGAGGTCGGAGATGCCGTCGAAGACGTTCGAGGTCAGCTGTTTGAAGTCGACCTGCGCCTGGATGGCGTCCATCGTCTCGTCGACGATCATCTGCTGGACGGCGGGATCGTCGGCGAGCGGCGCGAGCGTGTTGACGAACGCCTCTTCGTCCACGAGCTGCACGCGTGCCCACGCGCTCACGATCGAGACGGGCACGAGGATCGCCGCGATCACGATCACGAGGGCGGACACCCACGCGCGCCACGTCCCCTTGCGCCGGCGCTCAATCTCGGCGGGTGGAGCCGCGACGGGCGGGATCGGCGCCGTGAGACGGAGCGTCTCGTTCTCGGCGCGCAGGCGATCGACTTCGGATCGGAGATCATCGATCTCGGACGTGGCCATGTCCCCACCTCTCATCGGCGCCACCCCCGGCGCCCTGGGGCCATTGTGCACGGCGGCCCCGACGTTCACCATCGATCCGCCGACGGCATCGCCCTGCGTGGGCGAGGCGCCGAGGAGAGGAGGGATGCCGCGCGCGGCGCGCGGGGGAGGCTAAACGGCGCGGAGGACGGCGACGACCTTGCCGAGCACGACGGCCTCATCGCCCAGGATCGGCTCGAACGCGGAGTTGCGGGGGAGCAGCCACGTGTGGCCGTCGCGCTGCCGGAAGGCCTTGACCGTCGCCTCGCCGTCGAGCATCGCCGCGACGATGTCGCCGTTCTGGGCGTCGTGCTGCGAGCGGACGACGACCCAGTCGCCGTCGCAGATCGCCGCGTCGATCATCGACTCCCCGACGATCTTGAGCATGAAGAGGTCGCCCTTGCCGACGAGCTGACGCGGGAGGGGGAAGATCTCCTCGATCTGCTGGTCCGCCGTGATCGGCACTCCCGCCGCGATCCGGCCCACGAGCGGCACGAGGGCGGCGTCGCCCACGGCGGGGGCGGTGTCGGCCGGGTTCTCGTCGGCGACGCCCGGAAGATCGATGAGCACCTCCATCGCACGCGTCTTGCCGGCGTCGCGGCGCAGGTAGCCGCTCAGCTCGAGCTGGTTGAGCTGATGGGTGACGCTCGAGAGCGACTTGAGGCCGACTGCGTCCCCGATCTCGCGCATGCTCGGCGGATACCCGTGCCGCGCGATAGAGCGCTGGATGACCTCCAGGATGGCGAGCTGCTTGTCGCTGAGGCTCTTGCGCCGCCGGGTCTGAGGCTTGTCGCGGCCGCTCGCGTCGGTCATCGTGCAGCTCCTGTCTCACGCTCCGCGGGGGGAGCGTCTTCGAATGTCGGAGGCCCGTGGTGGGGTGTCTCTGTCGAAACGGTATCCGGTCGTCGAGGCGATGCGCAGCACCAGTGCCCGCGTGTCGTATTCGAGGGTCCGGAGTCCGATTCGGCGCTTGACACCCGATTGTATCGAAGATAACTTCGGAATGAAGGTTCGCATTTGCCACTCCCGGCCGAGCGGCGGATGCGAACCTCTTCCCCTCAGGAGGACGCCATGACCGCCATCGGCATCTCGAGCACCGCTTTCCGCAGCACGGCCCGTCGAGGCTCGGTTCGTCCGAGCGCCGCCTCGGCCACGCGGCTGCGTCTGACGACGCGCGGCCGCCGGGTGATCGCGTTCCTCGCCGCGCTGCCCGCGATCGTGGCGCTCGCCGTCGCGCTCGTCGTGGGAGGGTCCTCGGCCCTCGCCTCGCGCGACACCGGTGCGCCCGCGGGATCGTTCGCGACCGTCACCGTCGCGGCCGGCGAGTCGCTGTGGTCGATCGCCGAGGAGGTCGCGCCCGGCGCCGACCCGCGCGACGTCGTCGACGCGATCGCGCGCCTCAACGCCCTCGACGGCGTCACCGTGTCGGCGGGGCAGCGTCTCGCGATCCCGGCCGAATACGCCCCCGCCCACTGATCCCCGACGACGCGACGCCCTCCGCCCGTACCCCGCCCGAGCTGGCCCGCGCCGCCTCGCAGAAGGCGCGCCCGATGGCTGAGAGGGTCCACGAGGCGCTCGCCGCGCGGCGCTCTACGATGGGAGGGGTGACCGTGCGCCTCGATCAGCTCCCGCTTCGCGACGACCTCCGCGGAATGACGCCCTACGGCGCTCCGCAGGCGCCGCTCCCCGTCGCTCTCAACGTCAACGAGAACACGCATCCTGTTCCGCAGGAGGTCGCCGACGACATCCTCGACTCGATCGCCCACGCCCTGCGCGACGTCAACCGCTATCCCGACCGCGAGTTCACCGACCTCCGGGAGGGTTTCGCCGCTTACCTCGGCCACGGGCTCACGCGCGATCAGATCTGGGCGGCCAACGGCTCCAACGAGGTCCTGCAGCACGTGCTGCAGGCGTTCGCCGGCCCCGGACGCACGGCGTTCGGATTCGCGCCGACGTACTCGATGTATCCGCTGCTCACCCGCGCCACGGGCGCGACGTGGGTCGCGGGCGAGCGGGCGCACGATTTCGGCGTCAGCGCGGAGAGTGCGGCGGCGCAGGTCGCGGATGCCGACCCCGACGTCGTCTTCCTCTGCGCCCCGAACAACCCGACGGGCACGCCCATGGGCCTCGACGTCATCGAGGCCGTCTACGACGCGACCGACGGCATCGTCATCGTCGACGAGGCGTACTTCGAGTTCGCCCCGCGCGAGGAGCGCTCGGCTCTGACGCTCCTGCCGGACCGCGAGCGACTCGTCATCTCCCGCACGATGAGCAAGGCCTTCGCCTTCGCTGGGGCGCGAGTCGGCTACCTCGCCGCCGATCCCGCCATCGTCGACGCCCTGCGGCTCGTGCGCCTGCCGTATCACCTCAGCGCGCTCACGCAGGCAGCCGCGTCCGCGGCGCTCCGGCACGCCCCGACCATGCTGCGCATGGTCGACGAGATCGTCGCGCAGCGCGACCGCATCTCGGCGACGCTCGACGCCCTCGACTACGAGCCGCACGAGTCGTGGACGAACTTCGTGCTGTTCGGCGGCGTCGACGACCCGGCCGCGACCTGGCAGGCGCTCTACGACCGCGGCGTGCTCATCCGCGACGTCGGCATCCCGAACCACCTGCGGGTCACCGCCGGCACGGAGGCCGAGACGACCGCGTTCCTCGACGCCCTCGCCTCGATAGACTCGGGCTCATGACCGCACGCACCGCGTCGCTCCGCCGCGCGACGAGCGAGTCCACTGTCGAGCTCGACCTCGACCTCGACGGCACGGGCCGCAGCCACATCGACACGACGGTCCCGTTCTTCGACCACCTCCTCACCGCCTTCGCCAAGCACTCGCTGACCGATCTCACGGTGCGCGCGTCGGGCGACACCGACATCGACGCGCATCACACGGCCGAGGATGTCTCGATCGTGCTCGGCCAGGCGATCCGCCAGGCCCTCGGTGACAAGTCGGGCATCTCTCGCTACGGCGACGCACTCGTCCCGCTCGACGAAGCGCTCGCGCAGGCCGTCGTCGACATCTCGGGCCGGCCCTACCTCGTGCACACGGGGGAGCCCGCCGGCTTCGAGTTCCACCTCATCGGCGGCCACTTCACGGGGTCGCTCGTCCGTCACACGTTCGAGGCCATCACGTTCAACGCGGGCCTCACCGTGCACGTCCGCGTGCTCGAGGGCCGCGACCCCCACCACATCGCGGAGGCCGAGTTCAAGGCGTTCGCGCGCGCCTTCCGCCAGGCGAAGTCGCTCGATCCGCTGGTCGACGGCATCCCGAGCACGAAGGGCGCGCTGTGACGCGACCCGTCGTCGCGGTGCTCGACTACGGGTCGGGCAATGTCCACTCCGCCGTGAAGGCGCTCGACGCCGCGGGCGCCGACGCGCGCCTCACGTCGGATCGTTCGCTCGTGCTCGAGGCCGACGGCCTCGTCGTGCCCGGCGTCGGCGCCTTCCGCGCCGTCATGGAGGCGCTCAAGGCCAGCCGCGGTGAGGAGCTCATCGGCCGCCGCCTCGCGGGCGGGCGCCCCGTCCTCGGCATCTGCGTCGGCATGCAGGTGCTCTTCGAGCGCGGCGTGGAGCGCGGCGTCGACACGGAGGGGCTCGGCGAGTGGCCGGGAACCGTGACCGAGCTCGACGCGCCCGTGCTTCCGCACATGGGCTGGAACACCGTGCAGGCAGGTGCGGGGAGCCGCCTGTTCGCGGGCATCGAGAACGAGCGCTTCTACTTCGTGCACTCCTTCGGAGCGCAGAAGTGGCACCTCGACGTGCAGCCGCCGTTCCCGCAGCCGAGCCTCACGTGGTGCGACTACGGCTCGTCTCCCTTCCTCGCCGCGGTCGAGAACGGGCCTCTCTCGGCCACCCAGTTCCACCCCGAGAAGTCGGGGAGTGCCGGCATCCGTCTCCTCTCCAATTGGATCGACGGGCTGGGCGCGGCTAACCTCTGAACTCGTGCCTATGTGCGGGAGCCGTCCCGCGGCCGCGATGCGCTTCGAGGATCCATGACCGATTTCGCCTCCCGTCCTGAACTCACCCTTCTCCCCGCTGTCGACGTCGCCGACGGCAAAGCCGTGCGTCTGACGCAGGGCGAGGCCGGCTCCGAGACGAGTTACGGCGATCCCATCGAGGCCGCCGTCGAGTGGGCGTCGCAGGGGGCGGAGTGGATCCACCTGGTCGACCTCGACGCCGCCTTCGGCCGCGGCACGAACGCGCCGGTGCTGCGCAAGGTCATCAAGCAGGTGCGCGGCGTGCTGGTCGAGCTCTCCGGCGGCATCCGCGACGACGCCACGCTCGAGGCCGCTCTCGAGTCCGGCGCTGCGCGCATCAACCTCGGCACCGCGGCGCTCGAGAACCCCGAGTGGGCCGCCGACGTGATCGGGCGCTACGGCGACGTCATCGCCGTGGGGCTCGACGTGCGCGGCACGACCCTCGCAGCGCGCGGCTGGACCCGCGACGGGGGCGACCTCTGGACCGTCCTCGATCGGCTCGAAGAGGCCGGCTGCAGCCGCTACGTCGTGACCGACGTCACGAAGGACGGCACCCTCCGCGGCCCGAACCTCGACCTCCTGCGCGAGGTGACCTCCCGCACGCCGAAGCCCGTCGTGGCGTCGGGCGGCATCTCGAGCCTCGACGACATCGAGGCGCTGCGCACTCTCGTCCCGCTCGGCGTCGAGGGCGCGATCGTCGGCAAGGCCCTCTACGCGGGCGCGTTCACGCTCGCCGAGGCGCTGGATGTCGCACGGGGCTGATCACCCGCACCACGGCGCCGACTCGGCCGGTGTGCCGTGGGAGGGCCGTCGATTCGAGGCCAACGCGCACTCGAACGACGACGGCTCCGCGGATCCGCGCCTGCATGCGGCGCTCATCGCGTTCCGCGAGGGCACGGGCGACCAGGTCGCGATCGTCGACGCCTATCGGACGGCCCGGCTGCTGATCCCGCTCGTCGCCGAGAAGGGATCGGACGGCGTCGGCGCACACGGGCTCGTCGTCGACAAGACGCAGGAGCTCTCGATCGTGACGGTCGCCGCTCCCGACGGCCGGCGGGTGCTTCCCGTGTTCACGTCGGTGCAGACGATATCGAGATGGGATGCCGCGGCCCGGCCCGTGCCCGCCGACGGCGTCCGCACGGCTCTCGCGGCCGCCGACGACGACACCGACCTCATCGTCGTCGACCCGGGCTCGGAGACCGAGTTCGTGCTCCGCCGACCCGCCGTGTGGGCGATCGCGCAGGGACAGCCGTGGGAGCCGAGCTTCGCCTCGCCCGAGGTCTTCGCGGGCCTGCAGGCGAGCGTCGGCGGAGAGCTGGCCGTGCTCGACCTCGGCGTCGCGCCCGGCGACCCGACGGGCCGGCTGCGCGGTCCGGAGCTCGTCGTCCGCCTCGAGCTCATGCCCGGACTCGATCAGTCCGAGCTCGACGCCGTGCTCGCCCGCCTCGCGAAGCGCTGGGCGGCCGACGACCGCATCGCGGTGCTCGTCGACTCCCTCACGGTCAAGCTCGTCCGCGCCCGCTGACCGCAAGTCGACGCGGCGATCCGCGTGCGCACCTGCCGAGGTGCGGCGATCTGCCGCTCCCGAGACTCGCTCACTCGCTGCGATTCGCCTGTCCCGCGGCACTTCGCCGCGATGGAACGCCCCGCGGTACGACGGCCGCCCCTTGCGACCCGCCCGCGCGAGGGCAGATGATCGGCTCGGCGACGGGGCCCGGGGAGGCGCGCGGATGAGCGACGACACGCGAGAGCACAACACGACGCACGACTGGGCGCGGCACGACGCCGAGTCGCACCACGCCGAGCCGCACCACGCCGAGTGGCGTGACGCCGAGCCGCACGCCGAGCACCGCGTGCCCGACGGCGAGTACCGGCGCCCCCTCCACCTCGCGCACCGCCACGCGATGTCGTGGCTCGAGTCTCTCGACGAGCGCCCGATCCGCCCCGAGCTCGACGTCGACGGCATCCTCGCCCGTCTCGATCAGGATCTCCCCGAGGAGGGACGGGATGCCGCCGCGGTCGTCGACGAGCTCGCGACGGCCGCCGAGCCCGGCCTCATGGCGATGGGATCGTCGCGCTTCTACGGCTTCGTCATCGGCGGCGCCTACCCCGCGGCACTCGCGGCGGACTGGCTCGTGTCGGCGTGGGATCAGAACACCGGCTCGCGCCAGCCGACCCCGGCGACCGCGGCGGTCGAGGAGACGGCCGCGCGCTGGGTCGTCGACCTCCTGGGCCTCCCGCACGGCAGCGGAGTCGGGTTCGCGACCGGCGCGACGAGCGCCAATCTCGCGTGCCTCATCGCAGCGCGCGATGCCGTCCTGCGCGAGCGCGGGGTCGACCCCTCGCTCGGCCTGCAGCACGCGCCGCCGGTGCGCTTCTTCGCGGGTGATTCCGTGCACACCTCGGTCGTGCTCGCTGGCCGGATGTCGGGCCTCGGCGCGCCGCACACGGTCGGCGCCGACGCCGAGGGCCGCATCGACGTCGCGGGTCTCGAACGCGCACTCCACGACCACGGCGACGCGCCCGCGATCGTCGCGCTGCAGGCCGGCGACGTCCACTCGGGCGCCTTCGACGACTTCGCGGCAGCCGTCGAGATCGCGCACCTCGCCGGTGCGTGGGTGCACGTCGACGGCGCGTTCGGGCTGTGGGCCGCGGCATCCCCTCGTCTCCGGCATCTCACGGGGGGACTGGAGCAGGCGGACTCCTGGGCGACGGACGCGCACAAGACGCTCAACGTGCCGTACGACTGCGGCGTCGCGATCGTGCGCGACGAGGCCGCGATGGCCGCGGCGCTCGGCGCCCACGCGGCGTATCTGCCGTCGGTCGAGAGCATCCCCGATCCCTACGACCGGGTGCCCGAGCTCTCGCGCCGGGCGCGCGGCGTGCCGGTGTGGGCCGCCCTGCGCTCGCTCGGCAGAAGCGGGGTCGTCGACCTCGTCGACGGGCTCGTGGATGCCGCCGCCGGCCTCGCCGACGGCTTCCGAGGCATCCCGGGCCTGGCCGTGGTCAACGACGTCGTCTTCACGCAGGTGTGCCTCGCGGCGCCGACCGACGAGCAGACGGCGGCGCTGGGGGAGTGGCTGCGTGCCGAGGGAACGGTGTGGGCCTCGTCATCCCGCTGGCGGGACCGCACGGTCGTGCGCTTCGCCGTGAGCAATCGCGGGACGGATGCCGAGGCCGTGCGCCGCACGGTCGACGCCGTCGCGCGCGGGGTGGACGCACTCGGAATCGCGAAGGGTTAGTTGACCGGCCCCGTCCACTTCTCGCCGGGCCCCTTGCCGATCGGGTCGGGGATGACGGATGCCTCGCGGAACGCGAGCTGCAGCGAGCGGAGCCCGTCCCGCAGCGACCGCGCGTGCATGTCGCTGATCTCGGGGGCGCCCGCCGTGATGAGGCCGGCGAGGGCGTTGATGAGCTTGCGCGCTTCGTCGAGGTCGGTCTGGTTGGCGGGGTCGTCGGCGAGGCCCACCTTGACGGCGGCGGCGCTCATGAGGTGGACCGCGGTGGTCGTGATGACCTCGACCGCCGGGACGTCCGCGATGTCGCGCGTCGCCGAGGCTGCGGCTCGCTCCGCCTCCTCCCAGCGGGCGAGGCGCTCAGCCGCCGCCGCGTCGTCCGGAATGCCCTGCTCGCCCTGAATCGTCTCCACGCCACTCTCTCTGCTAGACTATGGCGGGCTCCGGAGCGCTCTGCTCCGGAACGAAAGAGGATCACATCCCACCCGCGCTTGCCGCTCCAGGCTACCGGGTCCACGCACTCCGCCCCGTCCGCTTGCGGCCGGGGTAGCCCGCGATGCGAAGCGTCGCGGGGAGAAGGGTGCAGCAAGCCGGCGCTCAGGCGTCGTGCGGGTGGCGTGAATCTCTTCCGCCCGCGACACGCCCCGTGTCGCGGTGACCGACACCCTGCACGAAAGAGGAGTTCCGCATCAGCGATCCCCGCACCAACGACCGCATCCGCGTCCCCGAGGTCCGCCTCGTCGGTCCCGCGGGTGAGCAGGTCGGCGTCGTCCGCATCGAGGTGGCGCTGCGCCTTGCCCAGGAGGCAGACCTCGATCTCGTCGAGGTGGCCCCGAACTCGAAGCCCCCCGTGGTCAAGATCATGGACTACGGCAAGTTCAAGTACGAGGCTGCGCAGAAGGCCAAGGAAGCGCGTCGCAATCAGGCCAACACGGTCCTCAAGGAGGTCCGCTTCCGCCTGAAGATCGAGGCGCACGACTACTTGACCAAGCTCAAGCGTGCCGAGGGCTTCCTCCAGTCGGGTGACAAGGTCAAGGCCATGATCCTGTTCCGCGGTCGCGAGCAGTCGCGTCCCGAGCAGGGCGTCCGCCTTCTCCGCAAGTTCGCGGAGGACGTCGCGGAGTTCGGAACCGTCGAGTCGAGCCCCACGCTCGACGGCCGCAACATGACGATGGTCGTCGCGCCGCACAAGAACAAGTCCGAGGTGAAGACCGAGCAGAACGCTCAGCGCGCCGCCAACAAGGAGGCGGCTCGCTCCGCCCGCACCGGCGGCACCGCGGATTCGGCCGAAGCGGCCCCGGCCGACGCGGCTCCGGCCGACGAGGCCGCTGCCGAGTAAGGCCCCCACAGACTCCCGCTCCGGCGGGACATCAGCTCCCGCCTGGTCGGGATAC
Source organism: Microbacterium sp. AZCO (assembly GCF_039614715.1). Lineage (GTDB taxonomy): Bacteria > Actinomycetota > Actinomycetes > Actinomycetales > Microbacteriaceae > Microbacterium. The sequence continues at coordinate 714,994 of NZ_CP154857.1, forward strand.
ACAACGAAGGAAGAAAGATGCCGAAGCAGAAGACCCACTCGGGTGCCAAGAAGCGTTTCAAGGTGACCGGCACGGGCAAGCTCAAGAAGCAGCAGGCGAACCTCCGCCACAACTTCGAGGGCAAGCCCACCAAGCGCACGCGCCGCCTCTCCGCGGACAAGATCCTCTCCCCGGGTGACGCCAAGGTCGCCAAGAAGCTCCTCGGCATCTGAGCGCCGACGCACGTTAGGAAGTAGAAGAAATGGCTAGAGTCAAGCGGGCCGTCAACGCCCACAAGAAGCGTCGCGTCATCCTCGAGCGCGCCTCGGGTTACCGTGGCCAGCGTTCGCGTCTGTACCGCAAGGCGAAGGAGCAGGTCACCCACTCGCTCGTCTACGCGTACCGCGACCGTCGCAAGCGCAAGGGCGACTTCCGCCGCCTGTGGATCCAGCGCATCAACGCCGCTGCCCGCCAGAACGGCATCACGTACAACCGCTTCATCCAGGGCCTCGGCCTCGCGGGCGTGCAGGTCGACCGCCGCATCCTCGCCGACCTCGCGGTGAACGAGCCCGCCGTCTTCGCGTCGCTCGTCGCGACGGCCAAGGGCGCTCTCCCCGAGAACGTCAACGCGCCGAAGTCCGCCTAAGCACAGGCATCCTGTCCGAAAGGGCGTCCTCCCCGGGGAGGGCGCCCTTTCGCGTGCGTGCGCGGAACGGATTCGGGATGCTGCGCCTCTATGCTGATCTCGTGCTCGAGAACCCGCGTTCGCCGCGCGTGCGCGCCGTCGCGAAGCTCGTGAAGCGCAGCGCGCGGCAGGAGACCGGCCTCTTCCTCGCCGAAGGGCCGCAGGCCGCCCGCGAGATCCTCGCGTATCGTCCCGACACGCTCGTCGAGCTCTTCGCGACACCCAGCGCGATGGAGCGGCACGGCGATATCCGCGATGCGGCGCGCGACGCCGGCGTCGAGGTCGTCTTCACGACGGAGGCCGTGCTCGATGCGATGGCCGACACCGTCACGCCGCAGGGGATCGTCGCCGTGGCGCGGCAGGCGCCGACGTCGATGCGCGACGTGTTCGCGGCATCCCCCCGTCTCGTCGCGATCTGCGAAGAGGTGCGCGATCCCGGCAATCTGGGCACGATCATCCGGGCGGCCGACGCCGCGGGAGCGGATGCCGTCATACTGACGGGGCGGACGGTCGACCCGTACAACCCCAAGGTCGTCCGCGCGACCACGGGGTCGCTCTTCCACCTGCCGGTCGCGGTCGATGTCGAGCTCCCGGCGACCGTCGAGCAGGCGCACGCCGCAGGGCTGCGGGTCATCGCGGCCGATGTCGGGGGAGACGATTTCCTCGCGCGCCGGGACGTGCTGGCCGAGCCGACCGCCTGGCTCTTCGGCAACGAGGCGCGCGGGCTCGACGAGGAAGCCCTCGCGCACGCCGATCTGTCGCTGCGACTGCCGATCTACGGCGCCGCGGAGTCCCTCAATCTCGCCACCGCGGCGAGCGTCTGCCTCTACGAGACGGCCTTCGCGCAGCGCGCCGGCGACGCATCCTGAGCCGTCCGTCTTCTGTTACAGGTCGGTAAAGGCTCTCGGCAACCCCTGGCACAGCGTCATAGGAGGCTCCTAGGGTGCCGGTATGGCGACACTCGACGACGGTGCCCCGAAGACGTCCAACATCTCCGTGCGTCGCGGTGACCCGCTCGTGGTCATCACCGACGTGCAGAAGCACTACGGCGACTTCCAGGCGTTGAAAGACATCGACCTGACGGTCAACCGCGGAGAGGTGGTCGTGGTGATCGGGCCCTCCGGCTCGGGCAAGTCGACCCTCTGCCGCACGATCAACCGGCTCGAGACGATCACGAGCGGCACGATCACGATCGACGGCAAGGAGCTGCCCAAGGAGGGGCGGGCCCTCGCGGAGCTCCGCGCTGACGTCGGCATGGTCTTCCAGTCGTTCAACCTGTTCGCGCACCTCACGATCCTCGACAACGTCACGCTCGGGCCCATCAAGGTGCGCAAGATGAAGAAGGCGGATGCCGAACGCGAGGCGAAGGTGCTCCTCGATCGCGTCGGGGTCGGCCAGCAGGCATCCAAGCTCCCCGCTCAGCTCTCGGGCGGCCAGCAGCAGCGCGTCGCGATCGCCCGCGCGCTCGCGATGAACCCCAAGGTCATGCTCTTCGACGAGCCGACGAGCGCGCTCGACCCCGAGATGATCAACGAGGTGCTCGACGTCATGGTGAGCCTCGCCCAGGAGGGCATGACGATGATCGTCGTGACCCACGAGATGGGCTTCGCGCGCAAGGCCGCCGATCGCGTCGTCTTCATGGCCGACGGCCAGATCGTCGAGGAGTCGACGCCGGAGCAGTTCTTCACGAACGCGCAGTCCGCCCGCGCGAAGGACTTCCTGTCGAAGCTGCTCACGCACTGACGCCTGCCACAGACCCTCGCCGCATCCCTCGCACGAAAGGACGACGCACCGCACGACACAGATGCATCACGGACGGACCCGAACGTCACACGGAACCAGCACATCGCATGCGCAACCAGGAGGACATCACATGAGAAGGTCACGGATCATCGCAGGGCTCGGTCTCGCCGCCGCAGCAATGCTCGCACTCACAGCGTGCAACAGCGGCACGCCGGGCGCACCCGAGGGAGGGGGCTCGTCGGCGAGCCCCGAGGCGAGCGGACCGTGGTTCACGGTCGCGGAGGACGTCTCGATCGACGGCAGCCCCACGTTCGACGCCATCAAGGAGCGCGGCTCCGTCAAGGTCGGCGTCAAGGAGGACCAGCCCGGTCTCGGCTACCTCGACCCCACGACAGGCGACCGCACGGGCTTCGACGTCGACGTCGCCCGCTGGATCGCGGCATCCCTCGGCTACGACGAGGACAAGATCGAGTTCCAGGCGATCCCCTCGGCGAACCGCGAGCAGGCGATCGTCAACGGCGACATCGACTACTACGTCGGCACCTACTCGATCACGGACAAGCGCAAGGAGCAGATCTCCTTCGCCGGACCGTACTTCGTGACGGGTCAGGGTCTTCTCGTCGCCGCGGACAACGACGACATCAAGGGGCCCGAGGATCTCGCCGGCAAGAACGTCTGCTCGGCGACGGGCTCGACCTCGATCCAGCGGATCAAGACCGACTACCCCGAGGCGAAGACGACCGAGTTCGACACGTACTCGCAGTGCGTCGAGCAGCTCAAGACGGGACAGGTGGATGCCGTCACCACCGATGAGGCGATCCTCATCGGCTACGCGGCCCAGGACCCCGAGGCCCTCAAGGTCGTCGGCGACGTCTTCAGCGAGGAGCGCTACGGCGTCGGCATCGCGAAGGGCGACACGGCGCTGCAGGAGTTCATCAACACCATGTTCACCGACGGCGGCGACATCTGGCAGGCGATCTTCGACAAGAACCTCGGCTCGGCCGGGGTCTCGGGCGAGCAGCCCGCGGTCGACCCCGTCAGCTGATCACGCGGGGCGGCGCCGGAAGCGGCGCCGCCCCCATCTCTCTCAAGCGAGGAGGACGCGGTGAATCAGCTCACCGACTACCCCGACGTGTGGCTCGAGGCGCTGTGGGGCACGCTCGTGCTCTTCTTCGCCGGCGGCGCGATCGCGCTGATCCTCGGCGTCATCGTGGGGGCCATGCGCGTCTCGCCGATCCCGGTGGCACGCGCCGTCGGAACGGTGTACGTCAACTGGATCCGCAACACGCCGCTGACGCTCGTGATGTTCTTCTTCGCCTTCTGCGTCCCGCTGCTCCTGCCCGGCCGCGCGAACTTCCTCGTGCTCGCGATCTGGGCGCTCGGGATCTACACGGCGACCTACGTCGCCGAGACGATCCGCTCCGGCGTCAACACGGTCTCCGTCGGCCAGGCCGAGGCGGCGCGTGCCCTCGGGCTCACCTTCGGCCAGGTCATGTCGCTCATCGTGCTGCCGCAGGCCGCGCGCTCGGTCATCCCGCCGATGATGAGCGTGTTCATCGCGCTCCTGAAGAACACGACGGTCGCCGCCGGCTTCGCGGTCGTCAACCTCGGCAACATCCGCGCCGAGATGAGTGAGAAGGGCGAGAACCAGCTCATGACGATCATCTGGGTCATGCTCGCCTTCGTCCTGATGGTGTTCCTCCTCGCCTGGCTGCAGAGGATCCTCGAGCGGAAGTGGAGGATCGCGCGATGAGCTCCTCGGTCCTCTACGACGTCCCCGGTCCGAAGGCCGTCGTCCGCAACCGCATCCTCGGGATCGTGACGATCGTCGTGGTGCTCGCGATCCTCGGATTCGTGCTCTACCGCTTCTGGGTCACCGGCCAGTTCAGCGCCGAGAAGTGGTACGCCTTCACCTTCACCCGCATCTGGGAGCAGTTCGGTCTCGCAACGCTGCGGACGCTCGCCGCCTTCGTTGTGGCGGCGATCGGGTCTCTCGTCCTCGGCTTCCTCCTCGCGATCGGTCGCCTCTCCGACCACGCCTGGGTCAGGATGCCGATCACCGGCGTCACCGAGGTCTTCCGCGCCATCCCGGTGCTCGTGTTCATGATCCTGCTGTACTACGGGCTCCCCGTCATCGGCATCAAGATGTCGTCGTACTGGGCCGTCGTCATCGCACTCGTGGCGTACAACGGCTCCGTGCTCGCCGAGGTCGTGCGCGCGGGCGTCGAATCGCTGCCGCGCGGTCAGCGCGAGGCCGGCTTCGCCATCGGCCTGCGGAAGTCAGGCGTGCTGCGCCTCATCCTCCTGCCGCAGGCGATCCGCGCGATGCTGCCCGTGATCATCTCGCAGCTGGTCGTGTGCCTGAAGGACACGGCGCTCGGGTTCATCATCACGTACCCCGAGCTGCTGTACTTCGCCCGCACCCTTGGCTCGAACGCCGTGCTGGGCTCTCCGCTCATCCCGGCGGCGCTCGTGGCCGGCGCGATCTACGTCGTGCTCTGCCTCGCCCTGTCCTACGCCGCGTACGTCGTGGAGCGTCGGCTGCGGCGCTCGCCGAGCGCGGTCGCGGTCGCCGGTGCGGGCCTCGGCCCGGGCGTCGGCAACGCGCCCACGACCGACACGGAGCTCATCGCCGCGCAGCAGGAGCGCGACCTCGAGCGCGACGCCGGAGGCTCGTAGCCGGGCGCAGGGAGGGGTCTGCCCCGCCGGTAGACTCGACACTCGTGTCTGACGTACTCGAGATCACGCCCGAGGCGGTGGATGACGCGGTCGCGACGGCTCTCGCAGCGATCGCCGCCGCCGCCACGACGGCCGACCTGAAGGCCGCGCGCAGCGCGCACACGGCCGAGGGCTCGCCGCTCGCGAAGCTCAACGCGCGCCTGCGCGATGTCTCCCCCGAGAAGAAGGCCGAGTTCGGCAAGCTCATCGGCCAGGCGCGCGGCCGGGTGAACCAGGCGCTCGCAACCCGCGAGGGCGAGGTCGCTGCCGCCGAGACGGCCGCCCGCCTCGAGGCGGAGCGCGTCGACATCACGGCGCTCGCACAGCGTGCGCGCGTCGGGGCGCGGCATCCCATCTCCCTCCTCCGCGAGGAGATCGCCGACATCTTCGTCGGCATGGGCTGGGAGATCGCGGAGGGGCCGGAGCTCGAGCACGAGTGGTTCAACTTCGACGCGCTCAACTTCGACGAGGACCACCCCGCGCGCCAGATGCAGGACACCTTCTTCGTCGACCCGGTCGACCGCCACCTCGTGATGCGCACGCACACGTCGCCGGTGCAGGTGCGCTCGATGCTCGAGCGCGACCTGCCGATCTACGTCCTGTGCCCGGGGCGCGTGTACCGCACCGACGAGTTCGACGCGACCCACCTGCCCGTCTTCACGCAGTTCGAGGGACTCGTCGTCGACAAGGGCATCACGATGGCCCACCTCAAGGGCACGCTCGACCACGCCGCGAAGGTGCTGTTCGGGCCCGAGGCCAAGACGCGCTTCCGCGCCAACTACTTCCCCTTCACCGAGCCGTCCGCCGAGCTCGACCTGTGGCACCCGACCTTCAAGGGCGGCGCGCGCTGGATCGAGTGGGGCGGCTGCGGGATGATCAACCCCAACGTCCTGCGCGCCGCCGGCATCGACCCTGAGGAGTACTCCGGCTTCGCCTTCGGCATGGGCATCGAGCGGACCCTCATGTTCCGCTCGGACGTGCAGGACATGCGCGACATGGCCGAGGGCGATGTCCGCTTCAGCGAGCAGTTCGGAATGGTGGTCTGATGCGCGTCCCGCTCTCGTGGCTGCGTGAATACGTCGATGTGCCGGTGGATGCCTCGCCCGAGGACGTTCTCGAGGCGCTCGTCAGCGTCGGGTTCGAAGAGGAGGACGTGCACCGCTTCGACCTCCAGGGCCCGATCGTCGTCGGCGAGGTGCTCGAGTTCGTCGAGGAGCCGCAGTCCAACGGCAAGACGATCCGCTGGTGCCAGGTGCGCGTCGCGCCGGATGGCGAGCTCGCGGCCGACGGCGGTCCCGCCGTCCACGGAATCGTGTGCGGCGCCCGCAACTTCTTTGCGGGCGACAAGGTCGTCGTGACGCTTCCCGGCGCGGTCCTTCCCGGCCCGTTCCCGATCGCGGCGCGCAAGACCTACGGACATGTCTCCGACGGCATGATCGCCTCGGCGAAGGAGCTGGGCCTCGGCGACGAGCACAGCGGCATCCTCCGCCTCGTCGAGCTCGGCATCGACGCGCCCGTCGGCACCGACGCGATCGCGCTCCTCGGACTCGACGATGTCGCGGTCGACATCAACGTGACACCCGACCGCGGCTACGCGCTGTCGGTGCGCGGCGTCGCGCGCGAGTACTCGCACGCGACAGGCGCGGACTTCCGCGACCCCGGCCTGCGGGAGTGGGGCGAGCTGCAGCATCCCGCATCCGGGTTCACCGTCACCGTCGACGACGCCAACCCGATCCGCGGCCGGGTCGGCGCGTCGGAGTTCGCCGTCCGCGTCGTGCGCGACGTCGACCCGACCAAGCCCACTCCGGCGTGGATGGTCGCGCGCCTGACGCTCGCGGGAACCCGCTCGCTCGGCGTGCTCATCGACATCACCAACTACGTCATGCTCGAGCTCGGTCAGCCGATCCACGGCTACGACCTCGACAAGCTGCAGGGCGGCATCACCGTCCGCCGCGCGGCGGCGGGCGAGAAGCTCGAGACGCTCGACGGCAAGGTCCGCACCCTCCACGCGGAGGACCTGCTGATCACGGATGCCTCGGGCCCGATCGGCCTCGCCGGCGTCATGGGCGGCGGCACGACCGAGATGAGCGACGCGACGCGGAATGTCCTCATCGAGGCCGCGACCTTCGACACGGTGTCGATCGCGCGCACGGCCCGCCGGCACAAGCTGCCGAGCGAGGCATCCCGTCGCTTCGAGCGTGGCGTCGACCCGCTCATCCCGTTCGTCGCAGCCCGCCGTGTCGCCGACCTCATGGTCGAGTTCGCGGGCGGGACGCTCGATCTCGAGGTCGGGGGAGCGCTCTTCGCGACGGTGACGCAGGAGGCGATCTCGCTCCCGAAGCCGTTCACCGCCGGCCTCATCGGTGTCGACTACACAGCCGACGAGATCGTCACGGCGCTCGAGAAGATCGGATGCCGCGTCGACGACGCCTCCTCGTCTTCCGAGGTCGACGCGTGGAGCGTGACGCCGCCGTCGTGGCGACCTGACCTCACCGACAAGTGGACGCTCGCCGAGGAGGTCGCCCGCATCGAGGGCTACGACCGCATCCCGTCGGTGCTGCCGCTGCCGCCGTCGGGCCGCGGTCTGACGCCCGCTCAGCAGGGCCGCCGCCGCGTCGCGAACGCGCTCGCCGCCGCCGGCTACGTCGAGACGCCCTCCTTCGGCTTCACGACGGAGGAGCAGAACGACCTGCACGGATCGCCGTCGGGGGAGCACCTGCCGTCGATCAAGCTCGCGAACCCGCTCGACGGCCAGGCTCCGTTCCTGCGGCGCACCCTCGTGCCGGGCCTGCTCCAGGTCGCCCACCGCAACCTGTCGCGCGGCTTCACCGACCTCTCGCTCTTCGAGTCGGGCACGGTCTTCCTTCCCGAGCCGGGCGTGCAGTACGGCACCTCGTTCGTGCCGTCTCTCGCCGTGCGACCGGACGCCTCGACTCTGGCCGAGCTCGACGCGTCGATCCCGCCGCAGCACCTGCACGTCGCAGTGCTGCTGACGGGCGGAGTCATCGCGAAGCAGCCGGGCCAGGCCCCGGTCGCCGCCGACCTCTCCGACGCGCTCGACGCCGTCCGGGTCATCGCGGCCGCGGCCGGCGTCTCGATCGACGTCGCCCAGGGCGAGCGGGCGGCGCTGCACCCGGGACGCACCGGCGTGCTCTCCGTCCACGGCACCGAGGTCGGCTACGTCGGCGAGGTGCTGCCGGCCGTCGCCGAGGCATCCGATCTCCCCGGCCGTGTGTATGTCGCCGAGCTCGATCTCGACCTCGTCCTCTCCCTGGCGAGCGAGAAGGTCGTCGCCGCGTCGCTCTCGACCTTCCCCGCCGCGACGCAGGACGTGTCGCTCGTGCTCCCGGCCGACGTGCCGGCCGCCGCCGCGCGGGCCGCGCTCGTCGAGGGCGGAGGGGAGCTGCTCGAGTCGGCGCGCCTCGTCGACGACTATCGCGGTCAGGGTGTGCCCGAGGGCTCGAAGAGCCTGACGTTCGCGCTGCGCTTCCGCGCCGCCGATCGCACGCTCACGGCGGCCGAGGCGACCGAGGCGAAGCTCGCCGGTGTGGGCGCTGCCGCGGAGCGATTCGGCGCGACGCTCCGCGAGTAGCCCGCCGCGCCCGGCACCGCCCCGGCCTGTCGAGATCATATGTTCTCGCCGAAACCGCACGCCGTTCGCGCGAACGACGTGTGATCTCGGCGAGAACATACGTACTCGACGGCGCCTGGTCCGGCCGACGGGCGTAGCGTGGGAGACCCGAGCGAAGGAGCCCCGTGGCCGAGACGATCCAGCTGACCGCACCCGATGGCGGCGCGTTCGAGGTCTACGTCGCACGCCCCGCGGGCGAACCCGTCGGCGGACTCGTCCTCATCCACGAGATCTGGGGCCTCGTCGACCACATCCGCGAGGTGGCCGACCGCTTCGCCGACGAGGGGTGGCTCGTCGCCGCGCCTGACATCCTCTCCGCGGTCGGGGTCGAGCCGCACCTCGGCGCCGAGCTCTTCGCCCTCCTGAACGATCCCGACGAAGAGGTGCGCACGGCGGCGCAGCCGCGGCTGCGCGATGCGCTCTCCGGCATGCGCGCGCCGGCCTACGCCGAGTGGGCGACGGGCGCGCTCCGGTCCGCCGTCGACTGGCTCGACGCCCAGCCCGACGTCGACGGCCGCATCGCCGTCACGGGCTTCTGCTTCGGCGGCACCTACGCGTTCCTCCTCGCGGCCTCCGACGACCGCATCCGCGCCGCCGTCCCGTTCTACGGAACCGCCCCCGACCCCGACCGCATGTCGCAGATCCAGGCGCCGGTCCTCGCCCTCTACGGCGAGAAGGACACTCCGCTCATCGAAGCGCTCCCCACGGTGAAGCAGGCGATGGCCGATGCGGACGTCGACTTCGAGGCGATCGTGTACCCGGGGGCGCAGCACGCGTTCTTCAACGAGACGGGCCGCCGGTACAGCCCCGAGCACGCGATGGAGGCGTGGGCCCGCGTGCTCGAGTTCCTCGACGAGCGCGTCGCCGACTGACGACATCCCACGTCACGTCGATTTGCGGATGCCGGGAGCGGCCCGCTATCGTCGCGGCATGCCTTCGGCGATCCAGGGACTTCAGACGCTCGTTCCGAGCGTCGTTCCCGCGCGCCGACGTCAGGGCAGCGGCCGCCGACTGTAGGCGACCCTGCACGCGGCCCTGTCATGGGTCCGGTGGGTGTCGCCGCCTCTCCCGAAGCCCGTCCAGCGGGCCTCGGCTGAACATCGCCCCGTCGCCCAGACCTTAAGGTGGAATCCATGACATACTCGGTCGCCGTCTCCGGCGCATCCGGCTATGCGGGCGGTGAGATCCTGCGGATCCTCGCCGCACATCCCGACGTCGAGATCCGCACCGTCACGGCGCACTCGAACGCCGGACAGCCCCTCATCCAGCATCAGCCCCACCTCCGCTCGCTTGCGCACCTCGCGCTCGAGGAGACGAAGCCCGAGGTGCTCGCGGGGCACGACATCGTGTTCCTCGCCCTCCCGCACGGCCAGTCCGGTCAGTACACGGATGCCCTGGCCGATGCCGCCCTCGTCATCGACGCGGGCGCCGACCACCGGCTCACCTCCTCGGCCGACTGGGATCGCTTCTACGGCGGCGCCTTCCACGAGCCGTGGGCATACGGCGTGCCCGAGCTCCCGGTCGCCGGCGGAAAGCAGCGGCAGAACCTCGTCGGTGCGACGCGCATCGCGGCGCCCGGCTGCAATGCGTCGACCGTGAGCCTGAGCCTCGCCCCGGGGGTCGCGGCCGGCGTCATCGACACGTCCGACATCGTCACGGTCCTCGCCGTCGGCCCGTCGGGTGCGGGCAAGAGCCTCAAGACGCACCTCCTCGCGAGCGAGCTCCTCGGCTCCGCCAATCCCTACGCCGTCGGCGGCTCGCATCGGCACATCCCCGAGATCCGCCAGGCCCTCGCGGCAGCGGCCGCCGCAAACTCGGAGAATCACGCGAACCTCGGATCCGTCGGCGCAGAATCTCCGAACTTCGCGCAATCGTCCGGAGTTCACGACGCCAGCCCGGACGCCGGCATCCGCATCTCCTTCACGCCCGTCCTCGTGCCGATGGCCCGCGGCATCCTCGCGACCTCGTCCGCGCCGATCGCCCCAGGCGCGACCGACGACGACATCCGCGGCGCGTGGGAGGCGGCCTACGCCGACGAGACCTTCGTGCAGCTGCTGCCCGCCGGCCAGTTCCCGCGCACCGCCGACGTGATCGGCGCCAACACCGCGCTCCTCGGCCTCGCGATCGACCGCGACGCCCACCGCGTGACGGTCGTCGCCGCGGTCGACAACCTCGTCAAGGGCACGGCCGGCGCCGCCGTCCAGTCCATGAACCTCGCCCTCGGCCTCCCGGAGGGCCGGGGCCTCACCGTGAACGGAGTCGCCCCGTGAGCGTCACCGCACCGCAGGGATTCGAAGCCGCCGGGGTCGCGGTCGGGCTCAAGTCGTCGGGCAAGCCCGATGTCGCCGTCGTCGTCAACCGCGGACCGCTCAAGGTCGGCGCGGCGGTCTTCACGAGCAACCGCGCGAAGGCCAACCCGATCATCTGGTCGCAGCAGGTCATCCAGGACGGCACGGTCGAGGCGATCGTCCTCAACTCGGGCGGCGCGAACTGCTTCACGGGAACGTTCGGCTTCCAGACCACCCACCAGACGGCCGAGAAGGCCGCCGAGCTGCTCGGCGTGAGCGCGGGCGACATCCTGGTGTGCTCGACGGGCCTCATCGGCACGGGCGACGAGGTCTTCCGCGCGAAGGTGCTCGAGGGCACCGAGAAGGGGATCGCGGCGCTCAGCGCCGACGGCGGAGTCTCGGCCTCCGAGGCCATCATGACGACGGACTCCCGCGCCAAGCGCCGCATCCGCACGGGTGACGGCTGGTCGATCGGCGGCATGGCCAAGGGAGCCGGGATGCTGGCGCCGGGCCTCGCGACGATGCTCGTCGTCCTCACGACCGACGCGGTCCTGACCGCGGAAGAGGCCGATGCGCATCTGCGCGCCGCGACCCGCGTGAGCTTCGATCGACTCGACTCCGACGGCTGCATGTCGACGAACGACCAGGTCACCCTGCTCGTGAGCGGCGCGTCCGGTGTCACGCCCGATCCCGACGCGTTCCGTGCCGCGCTCGCCGACGTCTGCGCCGACCTCGCGCGACAGCTCCAGGGCGACGCCGAGGGCGCGGGCCACGACATCACGATCCAGGTCGTGCACGCGGCAACCGAGGAGGATGCCGTCGAGGTGGGACGCTCCGTCGCCCGCAACAACCTCTTCAAGGCGGCGATCTTCGGCAACGACCCGAACTGGGGCCGTGTGCTCGCGGCGATCGGCACGACCGACGCCGCCTTCGACCCGTACGACGTCGACGTGTGGATGAACCACGTGCGCGTGTGCTCCGCCGGCGGCCCCGACCAGCCGCGGGAGGCCGTCGACCTCACGCCCCGGGCGACGAACCTCGTCATCGACCTCAAGGTCGGCGAGGCCGAGGCGACGATCCTCACCAACGACCTCACGCACGACTACGTCCACGAGAACAGCGCGTACTCCTCATGAGCGACCTGCAACAGACCGATCCGGGCGAAGCGTCCGCGAGGGCCGCGATGCTCATCGAATCGCTGCCCTGGCTCCGCCGCTTCAGCGACCAGATCATCGTCATCAAGTACGGCGGCAACGCCATGGTGTCGGAGGAGCTGCAGGATGCCTTCGCCTCCGACATCGCCTACCTCCGCTACGTCGGCGTCAAGCCGGTCGTCGTCCACGGCGGCGGCCCGCAGATCTCGTCGATGCTCGATCGTCTCGCGATCCCGAGCGAGTTCAAGGGCGGCTACCGGGTCACGTCGACGGAGGCGATCTCGGTCGTCCGCATGGTGCTGACCGGCCAGATCAATCCCCAGCTCGTCGCGAAGATCAATGCGCACGGCCCCATCGCCGCCGGTCTCTCGGGCGAGGACGCGGGGCTCTTCGGCGGCCGCCGCCGCGGCGTCACGATCGAGGGCGTCGAGCACGACCTCGGCCGGGTCGGCGACGTCGTGCAGGTCGACCCGCAGCCGGTGCTCGACCAGCTCGCGGCGGGCCGCATCCCGGTCGTCTCGAGCATCGCCCCCGACCTCGACAACCCGGGACACTCGCTGAACGTGAACGCGGATGCCGCGGCATCCGCTCTCGCTGTGGCGCTCGGCGCCGCGAAGCTCGTCGTCCTCACCGACGTTCCCGGGCTCTACGCCGACTGGCCGAACCGCGACTCCCTCGTCTCGCACCTGACCTCGACCGAGCTCCGCGCGATGCTGCCGTCGCTCGAGTCGGGGATGATCCCCAAGATGTCGGCGTGCCTCGAGGCCGTCGAAGGGGGAGTCGACACGGCGGCCATCATCGACGGCCGTGTGCCGCACTCGGTGCTGGTCGAGATCTTCACGAGCAAGGGAATCGGAACGGAGGTGGTGGTCGGATGACGACGACGACATGGCAGGATGACGCCGGGCGCGACCTGGTGCGGAGCTTCGGCGACCGGATGGCGCTGTTCACGCGCGGCGAGGGCGCCTACTTGTGGGACGGCTCGGGCCGACGCTACCTCGACTTCCTCGCGGGCATCGCGGTGAACTCGCTCGGACACGCGCACCCCGTCTTCGTCGAGGCGATCTCGACGCAGGCCGCGAAGCTGTCGCACGTCTCGAACTACTTCGCGACCGAGCCGCAGCTCGCGCTCGCGGCGCGGCTCAAGCGCATCGCCGGCACGGGCCCGACGGGCCGCGTGTACTTCGGCAATTCGGGCGCCGAGGCGAACGAGGCCGCGTTCAAGCTCGCCCGGCTGCACGGCGGCGCGGAGCGCCCCCGCATCCTCTCGCTCAAGGACGCCTTCCACGGGCGCACGATGGGAACCCTCGCCCTCACCGGCAAGCCGTGGATGCAGGAGCCCTTCCAGCCGATGATCGGCGGCGTCGAGTTCATCGACTCGACGATCGAGGCGCTCGAAGCCGCCATCGACGACCGCGTCGCGGCGCTCTTCGTCGAGCCCATCAAGGGCGAGGCCGGCGTCGTGGAGCTGCCCGAGGGCTACCTCCGCGCGGCGCGCGAGCTGACCGAGCGTCACGGCGCGCTGCTCATCATCGACGAGATCCAGACCGGCGCGGGCCGCACGGGGGAGTGGTTCGCCTTCCAGCACGAGGGCATCACGCCCGACGCGATCACCGTCGCGAAGGGCATCGGCGGGGGCTTCCCGATCGGTGCGCTCATCACGTTCGACGCCGCGAGCGACCTGTTCTACCCCGGCACGCACGGCTCGACGTTCGGCGGCAACGCCCTCGGCACCGCGGTGTCGGGCGCGGTCCTCGCCGAGATCGAGCGCGCGGACCTCGTCGCCAACGCCGCGGAGCGGGGCGCGCAGCTGCGTGCCGCGATCGAGGGCATCGACTCGTCCCTCGTGGCGGGATGCCGCGGCAAGGGCCTCCTCATCGGCATCGCGCTGACGCATCCCGTCGCGAAGGCCGTCGTCGCGGCCGCGCAGGAGCACGGTCTCATCGTCAACGCGCCGAACGACGACACGATCCGCATCGCGCCCGCGCTCAACATCGGCGACGTCGAGATCGACGAGTTCATCGAGCTCTTCGCCGCGTCGCTCGCGACGGTGTCCGACGCGCTCGTTCTCGACGGCGCCGAGAGCGGGGTGAAGGCATGACGCGTCACCTCCTGCGCGACGACGACCTGACCCAGGCCGAGCAGGACGAGATCCTCGACCTCGCCGTCGCCCTCAAGAAGGATCGCTGGAAGCTGAAGCCCCTCGAGGGCCCGCAGACGGTCGCCGTGATCTTCGACAAGTCCTCGACGCGCACGCGCGTGTCGTTCGCCGTGGGGATCGCCGACCTCGGCGGGTCGCCCCTCATCATCTCGACGGCCAACAGCCAGCTCGGCGGCAAGGAGACCCCGGCCGACACCGCGCGGGTGCTCGAGCGCCAGGTCGCCGCGATCGTGTGGCGCACCTACGCGCAGGCGGGCCTCGAGGAGATGGCCGCCGGCACACGCGTCCCCGTGGTCAACGCCCTGAGCGACGACTTCCACCCGTGCCAGCTCCTCGCCGACCTCCTCACGATCAAGGAGCACAAGGGGGAGCTGAAGGGCCTGACCCTCGCCTTCTTCGGCGACGGCATGTCGAACATGGCGCACTCGTACGTGCTCGCGTGCGTCACGGCCGGGATGCACGTGCGGGTCGCCTCGCCCGAGGCCTACGCACCCCGCGACGACGTCATCGCCGATGCCGATCGCCGTGCCGCCGAGACCGGCGGCTCCGTCACGCTCTACACCGACCCCAACGAGGCGGCGGCCGGTGCCGACGTCATCGTGACCGACACGTGGGTGTCGATGGGCAAGGAGGAGGAGAAGCTCGCGCGCCTGCGCGACCTCGGCGGCTACAAGGTCACGCAGGAGATCATGGGGCTGGCGAAGCCCGATGCGATCTTCATCCACTGCCTCCCCGCCGATCGCGGCTACGAGGTCGACGCCGAGGTGATCGACGGCCCGCAGAGCGTCGTGTGGGACGAGGCCGAGAACCGGCTGCACGCGCAGAAGGCGCTCCTCGTGTGGCTGCTCCGGCAGCAGTAGCCGAGCAGTCCTGGTTCCGCTCCCGCTGGGAGCGGCTCAACGGTCCTGCCCGGATCGCGGGCGTGGACCTCGCGCGGGGACTCGCGGTACTCGGGATGCTCACCGCCCACCTCGTCGACACGCCCGAGCTCGTCCCCGCCGACCCCTCCACGTGGCTCGGGGTCGTCGACGGACGCTCGTCGATCCTCTTCGCGACCCTCGCCGGAGTGTCCATCGGGCTTGTGACGGGCGGGCCGACGCCGCTGCGCGGCGCGGCGATGCGCACGGTGCGGCTGCGGCTCGTCGTGCGGGCGGCGATGCTATGGCTCATCGGTGCAGTCCTCATCGCGACAGGCGTGCCCGTGTACGTCATCCTCCCCGCGTACGCGGTGCTCTTCGTGCTGGCGATCCCGTTCACCCGCCTGCGCGCACGGACGGTGCTCGTCACGGCCGGCGCCCTCGCGCTCGTCATGCCGTGGCTCCAGGCCTGGCTCGACGCGAGCGCGTACTGGAGGACGCAGCAGGGGAGCAGGGCATCCGACCTGCTGGGCTTCCACTACCCGTTCCCCGTGTGGATCGCGTTCGTGCTGGCGGGTCTCGGCGTCGCGCGGGCCGGCATCCGCTCCCTGGGCGTCCAGCTCTGGATGCTCGGCGTCGGCACGGCTCTCGCCGTCGTCGGCTACGGCCTGCACGGGATGGCCGACCCCGACCCGATGCTCGAGCCCTTCTCGATCCCGGCGGCGGTCTGGACGGCCCGCCCGCACTCCAGCGGGCTGCTGGAGGTCATCGGCTCCGGCGGGTTCGCGCTCGCCGTGATCGCGGCATCCCTCCTCCTCTGCCGCACGCTCGTGCGGTGGATCGTCCTGCCCCTCCGCGCCGTCGGCGCCATGCCGCTCACGGCCTACACCGCTCAGCTCCTCGTCTGGGCGGTCTGGGCCGCGGTCGCCATCGGCGACACCGCCGCGCTGATCGAGTTCCGCGCCTTCGAGCCGTTCGCGCCGCTGACCCTGGGCATCGTCGTCGGCTGCACGGCGTGGGCCCTGCTCGTCGGCCGCGGTCCGCTGGAGTGGCTCACCGACGTCGTGACGCGCGTCGCCGTCCCCGGCCCCCCGCGGCGCGAAACGGCCGCCGCGCCCGTCGATAGGCTGGACGGGTGAGCGAGTCCAAAGGCACCAACGAGGGCGCGCTGTGGGGCGCCCGCTTCGCGTCCGGCCCGTCGCCCGAGCTGGCGGCGCTCAGCCGCTCGACGCATTTCGACTGGAGCCTGGCCCTCTACGACATCGCGGGGTCGCACGCGCACGCGAAGGCCCTCGCCGCCGCCGGCTATCTGAGCGCCGACGAGGAGCGTGCGATGCACGCGGGGCTCGACGCGCTGGCGCGCGGCATCCAGGACGGCACGCTCCGCGCCGCCCCCGGCGACGAAGACGTGCACGGCGCCCTCGAGGCCGCGCTGCTGCGCGAGGTGGGGCCCGAGCTCGGCGGCAAGCTGCGTGCCGGCCGCAGCCGCAACGACCAGATCGCGACGCTCGTGCGGATGTACCTGCTCGATCACTCGCGCACGATCGCGCGTGACATCCTGCGGCTGATCGACGCGATCGTGGCGCAGGCGGAGGCGCATCCGGATGCCATCATGCCGGGCCGCACGCATCTGCAGCACGCCCAGCCGATCCTGCTCGCTCACCACCTGCAAGCGCACGCGTGGCCCCTCGTCCGCGACCTCGAGCGGCTGCGCGACTGGTCGGCGCGGGCGTCGGTGTCACCCTATGGCGGCGGGGCCCTGGCGGGGTCGAGCCTGGGGCTGGATCCCGACCTCGTCGCGCGGGAGCTGGGCCTCGCCCGGCCGTCGGAGAACTCCCTGGACGGCACCGCGGCGCGCGACGTCGTCGCGGAGTTCGCCTACATCTCGGCGCAGATCGGCATCGACCTCTCTCGTTTCGCCGAGGACGTCATCCTGTGGAACACGCGGGAGTTCGGCTTCGTGACGCTCGACGACGGCTACTCGACCGGGTCGAGCATCATGCCGCAGAAGAAGAACCCCGATATCGCCGAGCTCGCGCGGGGCAAGGCCGGCCGGCTCGTCGGCAATCTCTCCGGCCTCCTTACGACGCTCAAGGGCCTGCCCGTCGCGTACAACCGCGACCTGCAGGAGGACAAGGAACCCGTCTTCGACTCCGTGACGACGCTCGAGGTCGTGCTGCCGGCATTCGCGGGCATGATCGCGACGCTCCGCTTCGACACGGAGCGGATGGCGCAGCTCGCACCGCTCGGCTTCTCGCTCGCCACGGACGTGGCGGATTGGCTCGTCCGCCAGGGGGTGCCGTTCCGCGATGCGCATGAGATCTCGGGTGCGCTCGTGCGGCTCTGCGAGGAGCAGGGGATCGAGCTGCATGAGGCGACCGACGAGCAGCTCGCGTCGGTGTCGCCGCAGCTCTCGCGCGCGGTCCGCGACGTCCTCACGATCGAGGGATCGGTCGCGTCGCGGTCGGGCGTCGGCGGCACGGCCCCGGTGCGGGTCGCCGAGCAGCGTGCCGAACTCGTGTCGCGTGCGCAGGCCGCGGTGCACGCGCTGGGCCTCTGAGAGCTTATGTTCTGATTAGATAAGCGTTCTGCTTATTTCATCGCGAAATAACTGATATGCTTATGCCATGCCGGTCGCAACGATCGCCGACATGGTGGGGTCCCGGCTCCTGCCCGACCGGCGCGACGCTCAGCAGGTCCTCGACGCCGCCATCGCGGAGGCCGAGTCCGCGCTCCCGCTCGCTCTCGAGCCGCTGAGGCCCACGGTCGGAGATGAGCAGCAGGGCGTCTACCCGACTCTCGAGGCCGCGCTCGCCGGCCTGCTGCTGCTCCAGCTCGCGCTGCCCGACGGCCTCGAGTGCCGCTTCGGGCTCGGGCTCGGCGACATCGGCACGATCGCCTCGGCGAGCGGCGACATCCCCGACGGCCCCGGATGGTGGGCGGCCCGCGAGGCGATCGACGCCGTCCACGCCAAGCAGCAGCGCGCCGCGCCGAGTGCGCGCACATGGGTTGTCGCATCCTCCGGAGAGGATGCTGGAGTGCACCGTTCCGCCGCTCTGGCCAACGCCTACCTGCTGACGCGCGATCAGCTCGTCGGCGCCATGACCGAGCGCGAGCGCCGGCTCGTCTACGGCCGCTGCCTGGGTGTCACCCAGAAGGACCTGGCGAGAGCCGAGGGCGTCACGCAGCCCGCGGTGTCGCAGGCGCTGGCCGGCGCCGGGGCCCACGCGATCCTCGAAGGCTTCGCGCTGCTCCGAGCGGAGGTCGGCGCATGATCGTCGCGGGTCTCATCCTGCTCGCGATCGGCTCGGCGGACATCCTGCGCGAGTTCCTGCCTGCGCGTCGCCGATGGATCGGACTCGCCGCGGGTGCTGTCGCGATCCTGGTGCTCGCCGCTCTCTCCGATGCGGTCCTCGCCGGACTCCTCGCCGTCGCACTCGCCGCAGCGTGGGTCTGGCTCGCGCCCGTCGGCGCACCCTCGCGCGCGGGCTTCTGGCCCGCGGTCGCCGTGGGCGCGCTGTGCGCCGTGCTCGTCGCAGCCCTCCCCGCGCGACCCTCCCCCGGAATCATCGGGGATGCGTGGATGCTGCCGACACCGGTCGGCGACATCTCGTTCGACCACGCCGTGCTCGCTCTCGGCGCCGCGCTCTTCCTCCTCGAGTCGTCGAACGTCGTCGTGCGGGCAGCGCTCGTCCAGGAGAAGGTCCAGGTCGGCCCTGAACCGGTCGAGGCGTCGCCGGCAGCCGTCGAGTCGAGGGGAATGGATGCCGGTATCCCGGCACGCGAGCCCGCGACGACCGAATCCGCTGTCGACGATGAGGCGACGGTGATCACGCCTCTCGCCGCGGCGCCCGCTCTCAAGGGCGGCCGGCTCATCGGTCCGCTCGAGCGGATGCTCGTCTTCGCGCTGACCTTGGCGGCGATGTACCCGCTCCTCGCCGCGATCCTCGCGGCGAAGGGGATCGTCCGCTTCCCGGAGATCTCGCGCGACAGTGCGGCGGGCAATCGCGCCGAGTACTTCCTGATCGGAAGCCTGGTGAGCTGGGTCATCGCCCTCGCTGCCGCGTTCCTCGTCTGGTGGGCGTTCGCTACCCCATGATGCGCGGCTCGGGGGTACGACACGCCCGGGATGCAGCCTGGATTTGCCCGTTCAGTCGGGGCCGCGTAACTTATTACTTGTTCGCCCCACAGGGAAGCGGAGAGGCCGAGAGCCTCACCTCCCTCAAGCGGAGAACCACCCTCCACTCCACATCATCTTGAAGCCTTCGGCTTCTCGTCTGTGGATGGGGGTTTCTCACTGCTTCGCACCGTCGAAGACTGAGTCCGGATGCCGGCAACGGCCACGGATCGCTCGGTTTGACAAGCGAGGCGGGAGAGATAAGATAGTGAAGTTGCCCTGCGGGCGAGGCTGAGAGGCTGAGCGGCAGGTGCATCCGATCCTTGAGAACTCAACAGCGTGCACTTGTCAAATGCCAAATAACCTCGTTCCAGCTTCGGCTGGGTGAGATTCCTTTGGATCAATTATTGGATTTGTCAGCATTGACATCCATTTTGGTCAGTTTCAAACTCGCTGCTTCGGTCTTTTTCCGGCCGTGGTATGCAATTTTTCTTTACGGAGAGTTTGATCCTGGCTCAGGATGAACGCTGGCGGCGTGCTTAACACATGCAAGTCGAACGGTGAAGGGGAGCTTGCTTCCTGGATCAGTGGCGAACGGGTGAGTAACACGTGAGCAATCTGCCCCTGACTCTGGGATAAGCGCTGGAAACGGCGTCTAATACTGGATATGAGCTGCGAAGGCATCTTCAGCAGTTGGAAAGATTTTTCGGTCAGGGATGAGCTCGCGGCCTATCAGCTTGTTGGTGAGGTAATGGCTCACCAAGGCGTCGACGGGTAGCCGGCCTGAGAGGGTGACCGGCCACACTGGGACTGAGACACGGCCCAGACTCCTACGGGAGGCAGCAGTGGGGAATATTGCACAATGGGCGGAAGCCTGATGCAGCAACGCCGCGTGAGGGACGACGGCCTTCGGGTTGTAAACCTCTTTTAGCAGGGAAGAAGCGGAAGTGACGGTACCTGCAGAAAAAGCACCGGCTAACTACGTGCCAGCAGCCGCGGTAATACGTAGGGTGCAAGCGTTATCCGGAATTATTGGGCGTAAAGAGCTCGTAGGCGGTTTGTCGCGTCTGCTGTGAAAACCCGAGGCTCAACCTCGGGCCTGCAGTGGGTACGGGCAGACTAGAGTGCGGTAGGGGAGATTGGAATTCCTGGTGTAGCGGTGGAATGCGCAGATATCAGGAGGAACACCGATGGCGAAGGCAGATCTCTGGGCCGTAACTGACGCTGAGGAGCGAAAGGGTGGGGAGCAAACAGGCTTAGATACCCTGGTAGTCCACCCCGTAAACGTTGGGAACTAGTTGTGGGGTCCATTCCACGGATTCCGTGACGCAGCTAACGCATTAAGTTCCCCGCCTGGGGAGTACGGCCGCAAGGCTAAAACTCAAAGGAATTGACGGGGACCCGCACAAGCGGCGGAGCATGCGGATTAATTCGATGCAACGCGAAGAACCTTACCAAGGCTTGACATATAGAGGAAACGGCTGGAAACAGTCGCCCCGCAAGGTCTCTATACAGGTGGTGCATGGTTGTCGTCAGCTCGTGTCGTGAGATGTTGGGTTAAGTCCCGCAACGAGCGCAACCCTCGTTCTATGTTGCCAGCACGTAATGGTGGGAACTCATGGGATACTGCCGGGGTCAACTCGGAGGAAGGTGGGGATGACGTCAAATCATCATGCCCCTTATGTCTTGGGCTTCACGCATGCTACAATGGCCGGTACAAAGGGCTGCAATACCGTGAGGTGGAGCGAATCCCAAAAAGCCGGTCCCAGTTCGGATTGAGGTCTGCAACTCGACCTCATGAAGTCGGAGTCGCTAGTAATCGCAGATCAGCAACGCTGCGGTGAATACGTTCCCGGGTCTTGTACACACCGCCCGTCAAGTCATGAAAGTCGGTAACACCTGAAGCCGGTGGCCTAACCCTTGTGGAGGGAGCCGTCGAAGGTGGGATCGGTAATTAGGACTAAGTCGTAACAAGGTAGCCGTACCGGAAGGTGCGGCTGGATCACCTCCTTTCTAAGGAGCATCTGGCACTCTCGGGTGTCCAGGCGCCGGATCAGGATCGAATGTGTCCTGCCGGTCAGCTCATGGGTGGAACATTTGACGAGGCTCTCATCGGGGTATCTCGGGTCTAGTACGCAGCTTCGGCTGGTGGAACGGTCTGGGGTGGTCGGGTGGGGGCATGCACGCTGTTGGGTCCTGAGGGACCGGGTGCGTCTGACCTTCGGGTCGGGCGTGGCTGACTCTCAGGGCCTTTTCTGCGCCGGCTTGGTTGCTGGTGGCGGGGAGGGTACCGCCCGTACTTTGAGAACTACACAGTGGACGCGAGCATCTTCGAGCTGATCTTCGGATCGGTTCGGTTAGATGATCTTAAAGATCATTAGTCAATTTCGATTGACGATTCGAACTCATGTGATTTCAAGTCTTTAAGAGCAAACGGTGGATGCCTTGGCATCTGGAGCCGAAGAAGGACGTAGCAATCTGCGATAAGCCTCGGGGAGTGGATAAGCACACTGTGATCCGAGGGTGTCCGAATGGGGAAACCCCGCTGGGCGGCGTGCCGACCCAGTGACTCCCGCCTGAATATATAGGGCGGGTAGAGGGAACGTGGGGAAGTGAAACATCTCAGTACCCACAGGAAGAGAAAGCAACCGCGATTCCGTTAGTAGTGGCGAGCGAAACCGGAACAGGCTAAACCGAGTACGTGTGATATCCGGCAGGAGTTGCGTATTCGGGGTTGTGGGACTTTTCTGGTTGTTCTGCCGAGCAGCCGGCGTTACAAGAAGGTATAGACGAACCGCATTGAAAGGCGGGTCAGAGAGGGTGCCAACCCCGTAGTCGAAATGCCTCTCTTGGCGTGAAGAGTATCCCAAGTAGCACGGGGCCCGAGAAATCCCGTGTGAATCTGTCAGGACCACCTGATAAGCCTAAATACTCCCAGATGACCGATAGCGGACAAGTACCGTGAGGGAAAGGTGAAAAGTACCCCGGGAGGGGAGTGAAATAGTACCTGAAACCGTTTGCTTACAAACCGTTGGAGCCTCCTTAGCAGGGGTGACAGCGTGCCTTTTGAAGAATGAGCCTGCGAGTTAGCGATACGTGGCGAGGTTAACCCGAGTGGGGTAGCCGTAGCGAAAGCGAGTCTGAATAGGGCGATTCAGTCGCGTGTCCTAGACCCGAAGCGAAGTGATCTATCCATGGCCAGGCTGAAGCGACGGTAAGACGTCGTGGAGGGCCGAACCCACTTAGGTTGAAAACTGAGGGGATGAGCTGTGGATAGGGGTGAAAGGCCAATCAAACTTCGTGATAGCTGGTTCTCTCCGAAATGCATTTAGGTGCAGCGTTGCGTGTTTCTTGCCGGAGGTAGAGCTACTGGATGGCCGATGGGCCCCACCAGGTTACTGACGTCAGCCAAACTCCGAATGCCGGTAAGTGAGAGCGCAGCAGTGAGACTGTGGGGGATAAGCTTCATAGTCGAGAGGGAAACAACCCAGACCACCAACTAAGGTCCCTAAGCGCGTGCTAAGTGGGAAAGGATGTGGAGTTGCTCAGACAACCAGGAGGTTGGCTTAGAAGCAGCCACCCTTGAAAGAGTGCGTAATAGCTCACTGGTCAAGTGATTCCGCGCCGACAATGTAACGGGGCTCAAGCACGCCACCGAAGTTGTGGCATTGACATTATTGGTAGGCCTTCGTGGTCCAGCCGTGTTGATGGGTAGGAGAGCGTCGTGTGGCCGGTGAAGCGGCGGGGTGACCCAGCCGTGGAGGCTACACGAGTGAGAATGCAGGCATGAGTAGCGAAAGACGTGTGAGAAACACGTCCTCCGAAAGACCAAGGGTTCCAGGGTCAAGCTAATCTTCCCTGGGTAAGTCGGGACCTAAGGCGAGGCCGACAGGCGTAGTCGATGGACAACGGGTTGATATTCCCGTACCGGCGAAGAACCGCCCCAATCAATCCAGTGGTGCTAAGTGCCCGAATCCTGCGGTATCGATCCCTTCGGGGTGAGAGCTGCAGGGCTAGCGCACGACCCCATGCTGGTGCGGTTAGCGTATTAACAGGTGTGACGCAGGAAGGTAGCCCAACCCGGGCGATGGTTGTCCCGGGGCAAGTGCGTAGGCCGAGCGATAGGCAAATCCGTCGCTCATACAGGCTGAGACACGATGCGGATGAAAAGTGGGTGATCCTATGCTGCCAAGAAAAGCATCGACGCGAGGTTCCAGCCGCCCGTACCCCAAACCGACTCAGGTGGTCAGGTAGAGAATACCAAGGAGATCGAGAGAATCGTGGTTAAGGAACTCGGCAAAATGCCCCCGTAACTTCGGGAGAAGGGGGGCCTTCGGCGTATTAGGACTTGCTCCGAAAGCGTTTGGAGGCCGCAGAGACTAGTGGGTAGCGACTGTTTACTAAAAACACAGGTCCGTGCCAAGTCGCAAGACGATGTATACGGACTGACGCCTGCCCGGTGCTGGAAGGTTAAGAGGACGGGTTAGCCGCAAGGCGAAGCTCAGAATTTAAGCCCCAGTAAACGGCGGTGGTAACTATAACCATCCTAAGGTAGCGAAATTCCTTGTCGGGTAAGTTCCGACCTGCACGAATGGCGTAACGACTTCCCAACTGTCTCAACCGCGAACTCGGCGAAATTGCATTACGAGTAAAGATGCTCGTTACGCGCAGCAGGACGGAAAGACCCCGTGACCTTTACTACAGCTTGGTATTGGTGTTCGGTGTGGCTTGTGTAGGATAGGTGGGAGACTATGAAGCGGTGACGCCAGTTACCGTGGAGTCATTGTTGAAATACCACTCTGGTCACTCTGGATGTCTAACTTAGAACCGTAATCCGGTTCAGGGACAGTGCCTGGTGGGTAGTTTAACTGGGGCGGTTGCCTCCCAAAAAGTAACGGAGGCGCCCAAAGGTTCCCTCAACCTGGTTGGCAATCAGGTGTCGAGTGTAAGTGCACAAGGGAGCTTGACTGTGAGACTGACAGGTCGAGCAGGGACGAAAGTCGGGACTAGTGATCCGGCAGTGGCTTGTGGAAGCGCTGTCGCTCAACGGATAAAAGGTACCTCGGGGATAACAGGCTGATCTTGCCCAAGAGTCCATATCGACGGCATGGTTTGGCACCTCGATGTCGGCTCGTCGCATCCTGGGGCTGGAGTAGGTCCCAAGGGTTGGGCTGTTCGCCCATTAAAGCGGTACGCGAGCTGGGTTTAGAACGTCGTGAGACAGTTCGGTCCCTATCCGCTGCGCGCGTAGGAAGTTTGAGAGGATCTGACCCTAGTACGAGAGGACCGGGTTGGACGAACCTCTGGTGTGTCAGTTGTTCCGCCAGGAGCACCGCTGATTAGCTACGTTCGGGATGGATAACCGCTGAAAGCATCTAAGCGGGAAGCCGGCCTCAAGATGAGACTTCCATACCCTACGGGGTGAGAGGCTCCCAGCCAGACTACTGGGTTGATAGGCCAGATGTGGAAGTGCAGCAATGCATGCAGCTGACTGGTACTAATAAGCCGATGACTTGATAACACTTCCGTTCGAATGAACGATGCTTGCGTCCACTGAGTGGTTCTCGATGTACGGTCGAGAACCGCACCACCAACTTCTTCGTTGATGGTGCTGACTGAAACATCAATAGTGTTTCGGCGGCCATAGCGAGAGGGAAACGCCCGGTCCCATTCCGAACCCGGAAGCTAAGCCTCTCAGCGCCGATGGTACTGCAGGGGCGACCCTGTGGGAGAGTAGGACACCGCCGGACTTCCATTACCGAAATGGCCACCCAACGCAGGGTGGCCATTTCGCGTTAACGCGATGGATTGCCCACAAGGCGCCCACGGGGAAGGATCGAAGAATGGCAGATCAGAAGCCAGCTGACGACGAGCGTGCGCGGAAGCCGCGCGCGGAGCACCGATCCTCGAGCGGAGCGTCCGCTGCTCCGGGCAAGAAGTCCTACGCGAAGCACGACGGCCCGAAGAAGCCGTACGTGAAGCGCGACGGCGATTCGAAGCCGTACGGCAAGCGCGACAACGGCTCCAAGCCGTACCCGAAGCGCGAGGGTGACCGGAAGCCGTACGGACAGCGCGACAGCGATTCCACGCCGTATGCGCGTCGAGACGACGGCCGCAAGCCGTATCCGAAGCGCGACGGCGACTCCAAGCCGTATCCGAAGCGCGATGGCGATTCGAAGCCCTATCCCCGTCGGGAGGGCGACTCCAAGCCCTACTCCAAGCGCGATGGCGATTCGAAGCCGTATGGCCGTCGCGACGGAGACTCCAAGCCCTACGCTCGCCGCGACGGCGATGTACGGCCTTACCCGAAGCGAGATGGCGATTCGAAGCCGTACGCGCGTCGAGACGACGGCCGCAAGCCGTACCCCAAGCGGGATGGTGACGCGAAGCCGTACGCCCGGCGGGACGGAGACTCCAAGCCGTACGCGAGGCGCGACGGAGACTCCAAGCCGTACGCGAGGCGCGACGGTGACTCCAAGCCGTACGCCCGGCGCGACGGCGAGTCTCGTCCGTATGTGCGGCAGGACGGTGGCAAGAAGCCGTACGGCGGTGCGTCTCGGCCGACGCGCGGCGGGGCGGACCGACCCGATCGCTCGACGCGTCCGGAGGAGAACCGATCGGTGCGGCCGCGCCACGATGACCCGGTCATCCCCGAGGAGATCACGGCGAAGGATCTCCACCCGAGTGCCCGCAACGAGCTCAAGACGCTGAGCAAGGAGAACGCCGAGCAGGTCGCTCGTCACCTCGCGATGGCCTCTCAGCTCATCGACGAGGACCCCGAGCTCGCGCACCAGCATGCGCTCTCGGCATCCCGTCGTGCCGGGCGCATCGCCGTCGTCCGCGAGACCCTCGCGATCACCGCCTACGCGACCGGCGACTATGCGCTTGCGCTGCGGGAGCTGCGGACGTACCGCCGCATCTCGGGGAGCGACGACCAGATCGCCCTCATGGTCGACAGCGAGCGCGGCGTCGGACGCCCCGACAAGGCGCTCGAGGTCGGGCGTGCCGTCGACCGTGCCGAGCTGCCCGTCGCCGTGCGCGTCGAGCTCGCGATCGCGATGTCCGGCGCGCGTCTCGACCTCGGCGAGCCGGAGCGCGCCCTGGCAGAACTCGACATCCCCGAGCTCGACCCCTCACGCGCCTTCGAGTGGAGCCCCGCGCTCTTCGCCGCCCGGGCGACGGTGCTGGAGGAGCTCGGGCGTGACGACGAGGCGCACGAGTGGCACCGGCGTGCTGTCGTCGCGGCGGATGCCCTGGACGAGGCATCCGGTGCCGGCGATCTCGAGACGATCGTCGTCGAGGAGGTCTTCGAGGATTCCGGGGAGGAAGACGTCGACTCCGTGGCTGTTCCGATCGAGGACTCCGAGCCCGACGACGCGCACGAGGACGAGCGCGACCACGAGGCCGAGTCCGAGCCCGACGTCGCCGACGAGCGCCCCGGGGAGGACGACGAGCTGACGGTCGAGGACGAGGTGCGCGAGCTGCTCGAGGAAGCGGGAGTCGACGAGGACGCCGACGAGGACCGCGCCTGATGGCGCTGTTCGGCCGCCGCTCGCCGGAGAGCGCACCGCTCGAGGGCGTCGATGTCGTCCTGGCCGACCTCGACGGGGTCGTGTACGCCGGCGCCGGAGCACTCCCGCACGCGGTGGACAGCCTCAACCGCGCCCGTGACGGCCGACGACTCGGCTACATCACGAACAACGCGTCGCGCACGGATGCCTCGGTCGCGGCGCACCTGAGCGAGCTGGGGCTTCCGACGGCGCCGAGCGACGTGGTCACGAGCCCGCAGGCCGCGATGCGGCTCCTGGTCACCCTCGTGCCGGCCGGTTCAACCGTGCTCGTCGTCGGCGGCGACGGCCTCGTGAGCGAGGTCGAGAAGGCCGGGTTCGTCGTGACGCGCAGCGCCGACGACGCGCCGGCGGCCGTCGTCCAGGGCTTCGCCCCCGAGGTCGGCTGGCTGCAGCTGGCCGAGGCGGCCTACGCGCTGAAGGTTCCGGAGGACGAGGGCGGCATCCCCTGGATCGCCACCAACACCGACTGGACCATCCCCCAGGCGCGCGGCATCGCCCCGGGAAACGGCACGCTCGTCTCGGCCGTGCACACGGCTGTGGGACGGCTGGCGACCGTCGCGGGAAAGCCGGAGACGCCGATCTTCGACGAGGCCGTCGCCCGCTTCGGGGCGCAAAGCCCGCTGTTCCTCGGCGACCGGCTCGACACCGACATCATCGGTGCCAACCGGGCCGGCGTGCCCTCGGCGCTCGTGCTCACGGGGATCGATCGCCCCAAGCACGTGCTGGCAGCGGCATCCGATTCACAGCCGACGTATCTGCTCGCCGACCTGCGCGAGCTGCACGAGCCGTATCCCGAGGCGCGTGTGCGCGACGGCGCCGTGACCGTCCGAGGCGCGAGCGTGCGGATCGAGGGAGCCGACATCCGGATCCTGTCCGAGGGCGATCGCCCCATTGATCTGCTCAGGGCCGGGGCGAAGGCGATCTGGGACTCCGGTCGCGCGATCTACGGCTTCCGGGTGCCTGAGCGGCTCTACGCGGATCCGTTCCATCGGCCGTAGGCCTCCGGGCCTTGTCGCGGGCGGACCGTATCCTGAGTCGTATGGATCACCCCGACCCGCAGTCCGACGCGCGCGCGGACCTCGTCTCGGCGCTCGAAGTCATCGAGGACCAGCCGCTGCACACCCGCGCCGCGGCGTACGAGGCGCTCAACGAATCGCTCGCGCGGCAGCTCGACTCGGGGCCCACCGTGGCGCGCGCATGAGCCCACGCCTCGACGCCGCCCTCGCGGAGCGCGGGCTCGCGCGATCGCGCACGCACGCCGCATCCCTCATCTCCGAAGGACTCGTGACCGTCGACGGCCGCGTCGTCGTGAAGGCGTCGGCTGCCGTGACGGACGAGTCCGTCCTCGTCGTCGCGGGGGCCGACCACTACGTGAGCCGTGCGGCGCACAAGCTCATCACCGGCCTCGACGCGTTCGGCGTGGATCCGCGTGGACGGGTCGCCCTCGACATGGGCGCGTCGACCGGGGGATTCACCCAGGTGCTGCGTGAGCGCGGGGCCGAGCCGGTCATCGCGGTCGATGTCGGTCACGATCAGCTCGCCCCGAGCATCGCGGCCGACGGGGGCGTGCGAGCGGTCGAGGGCTTCAACGTGCGCTACATGACGCCGGCGTCGCTCGCCGAGGCGAGTGGCGTCGCCGAGGCGCCGTCGCTCGTGACGGGCGACCTCTCGTTCATCTCGCTTCCACTCGTGCTTCCCGCCGCCGCGGAGGTCGCGGCGCCCGGCGCCGATCTGGTGCTCCTCATCAAGCCGCAGTTCGAGGTGGGGCGCACCGCCGTCAAGGGCGGGCTCGTGACCGATCCGACGCTTCGCGCCGACGCCGTCGCGGGCGTGCTGTGGGCGGCGTGGGACCTCGGGCTCGGCACGCTCGGCATCGTCTCCTCCCCGATCGCCGGAACGCACGGGAACTCCGAGTACGTGGCCCATCTCGCGCCGGGCCGCGGAAGCAATCCGACAGAATGGTTGAGCACCGTGAACCGACTGGCGGGAGCCCGATGACCCACCCAGAGCGCAGCATCCTCGTGGTGGCGCACGCCCATCGCGACGAGACCGTCGACGCGGCCCGACGCGTCATCGCGGCGCTTCGCGAAGCGGGCGCGCGCGCCGTGCTGGCGCCCGAGGACGTCGCCGAGCTCGGGCCGTCCATCGCCGACCTCGGCGAAGTGGCGACGCTCGGTGCCGACGTCCCCGTCGAGGAGGTCGAGCTCGCCATCGTGCTCGGCGGTGACGGCACGATCCTCCGCGCCGCCGAACTGGTGCGCGAAGGGACGGCCCCCGTCCTCGGCATCAACATGGGCCACGTCGGATTCCTCGCCGAGATCGAGCGCGACGACATGGACGACGCCGTGCGGCGCGTCATCGACCGCGACTACCGGGTCGAGGAGCGCATGGCGCTGCACGTGCGGGTGAAGGACGACGCCGACCACGTCGTCTACGAGACGTGGGCCCTCAACGAGGCGACGGTCGAGAAGGCGAGCCGCGAGCGGCTGCTCGAGGTCGTCATCGAGGTCGACGGCCGCCCGCTGTCGTCGTTCGGCTGCGACGGGATGGTCGTGTCCACCCCGACGGGATCCACCGCCTACAACTTCTCGGCGGGAGGGCCTGTCATCTGGCCCACCGTCGAGGCGATCTCGGTCGTGCCGCTGTCGGCGCACGCCCTGTTCGCGAAGCCTCTCGTCGTCGGCCCTGAACACACGGTGGCGATCGAGGTGCTGCGGCGCAACCAGGGCACCGGCGTGCTGTGGTGCGACGGGCGGCGCTCGCACGACCTTCCCCGGGGCGCGCGCGTCGTCGTGCGGCGGTCGGATCGTCCCGTGCGTCTGGCGCGACTGCATCCCGCCGCCTTCACCGACCGGCTCGTGCGCAAGTTCCGCCTCCCCGTGGAGGGCTGGCGCGGTCCTTCGGCGCTCACGGCGCCCGTGCGCACCGCGCCGGGGGAGTCCGGCCTGTGATCGAGGAGATGCGCCTGCGCGACCTCGGCGTCATCGCCGAGGCGACGCTGCCCATCGGCCCGGGCTTCACCGCCATCACGGGTGAGACCGGTGCCGGCAAGACGATGGTCGTCACGGGGCTCGGGCTGCTGCTCGGTCAGCGCGCCGACTCCGGCGCCGTCCGGGCGGGCGCGCCGCAGGCGTCGGTCGACGGGGTGTGGCTCGTCCCCGAGAACGGCCCTGTCGCCGAGCGCGTGCGCGAAGCCGGTGGAGACCTCGAGCCGCTGGGCGACGAGCGGGCGGAGCTGTTCCTCGGGCGCACCATCTCGAGCGAGGGCCGCAGCCGCGCCACCGTCGGGGGCCGCAACGCTCCGGCGGGCGTGCTGTCCGATCTCGCGGACGAGCTCGTCGTCGTGCACGGCCAGTCCGATCAGCTGCGGCTGCGGTCGGCCGGGGCTCAGCGCGACGCGCTCGACCGCTTCGGCGGCGCACCCGTGCAGACAGCCCTCGAGGCCTACCGCACGGCGTACGAGCACTGGCGCGACGTCGACCGCGAGCTGCAGACGATCACGACCGACCGCGACGCCCGCGCGCGCGAGGCCGCCGAGCTGCGCGCCGCGATCGCCGAGATCGAGCAGGCCGCACCCGTCGCGGGGGAGGATGCCGATCTCTCCGTGCGGGCCGAGCGACTCGCCAACGCCGAGGAGCTGCGGATCGCCGCCGCCACGGCGCACGACGCGCTGTCGGGCGAGGGCGACGAGCCCGACGCCGGCGCACTGCTCGCCGAGGCGCGTCGCGCGCTGGAGCGGGCATCCGATCCTCAGCTCGAAGACCTCGCGAACCAGGCGGCCGAGCTCGGCTACCGCGTCGCCGATCTCGCGGCATCGCTCGCGGCGTACCTCGCCGATCTCGACGAGTCGGGTCCCCACGAACTCGCCGCCGTGGAGGAGCGCCGGGCGGTCGTGAACGGACTCGTCCGCGCCCACGGCTCGCTCGACGCGGCGATCGCGCTGCTCGAGACGGGCTCGGCGCGCCTCGCCGAGCTCGACGACGACGGCGACCGCATCGAGCGTCTGACGGCGCAACGGGATGCCGCGGCATCCGCTCTCGACGAGACCGCCGCGGCGCTCACCGCCGCCCGCCTCGCCGCGGCCGAGCGGCTGGGAGAGCAGGTCACGACGGAGATGCGGGATCTCGCGATGCCCGACGCCCGCGTGGTCGTCGCGGTCACGCCGGGCGCGGAGTCGAGCCACGGGCGCGACGATGTCGCGATCCTCCTCGCGCCGCACCCGGGCTCCGAGCCGCGACCGGTCTCGCGCAGCGCGTCGGGCGGGGAGCTCAGCCGCGTCATGCTCGCGATCGAGGTCGTCATCGCGAGCGTCGACCCCGTGCCGACCTTCGTCTTCGATGAGGTGGATGCCGGCATCGGCGGCGCCGCCGCGATCGAGGTCGGGCGGCGGCTCGCGCGGCTGGCCGAGGCATCCCAGGTCATCGCCGTGACGCACCTCGCGCAGGTCGCCGCGTTCGCGACCAACCACCTCACGGTCGTGAAGGCCAACGACGGCTCGGTCACGGCGTCCGATGTGCGACGCCTCGACGGCGCCGATCGCGAGGCCGAGATGGCGCGTCTGCTCTCGGGGATGCCCGACTCCGACGCCGCGCTGACACACGCCCGCGAGTTGCTCAGCCTTCGCACGGCAGCGCGCTGATAGGATAAAAGCCCGTGATGCAGACTTCTGGCGCAGCGGGTACGACGACTTCGAACGACACCACCAAGCACATCTTCGTGACGGGTGGTGTCGTTTCCTCGTTGGGCAAGGGTCTCACCGCCGCGAGCCTCGGGAATCTCCTCACCGCACGCGGGCTCCGGGTCGTCATGCAGAAGCTCGACCCGTACCTCAACGTCGACCCGGGGACGATGAACCCGTTCCAGCACGGCGAGGTCTTCGTGACCGACGACGGCGCCGAGACCGACCTCGACATCGGGCACTACGAGCGGTTCCTCGACATCGAGCTGAGCCAGGCCGCCAACGTCACGACCGGCCAGATCTACTCGCAGGTGATCGCGCGCGAGCGCCGCGGCGAGTACCTCGGCGACACGGTGCAGGTCATCCCGCACATCACCGACGAGATCAAGCGGCGCATGCGCCTGCAGGCCGACGAGACGCCCAAGCCCGACGTCATCATCACCGAGATCGGCGGCACGGTCGGCGACATCGAGTCGCAGCCGTTCATCGAGTCGGCGCGCCAGATCCGTCACGAGCTGGGCCGCCAGAACGTCTTCTTCGTGCACGTCTCGCTCGTGCCGTTCATGGGCGCGTCCGGCGAGCAGAAGACCAAGCCGACGCAGCACTCCGTCGCGGCCCTGCGCTCGATCGGCATCCAGCCCGACGCGCTCGTGCTCCGCAGCGACCGCCCTGTGACCGAGTCGAACAAGCGCAAGATCGCGCTCATGTGCGACGTCGACGAGGACGCCGTCGTCAACGCGGTCGACGTGCCGTCGATCTATGACATCCCCTCGATGCTCAACGAGCAGGGCCTCGACGCCTACATCGTGCGGGCGCTCGGTCTCGGCAAGGCGAACGACGTCGACTGGTCTCGCTGGCAGCGCGTGCTCAACGCCGTGCACAACCCCAAGCACGAGGTCACGATCGGTCTCGTCGGCAAGTACATCGACCTTCCGGATGCCTACCTCAGCGTCACCGAGGCGCTCAAGGCCGGCGGCTTCGCGCAGGAGACGCACGTCAACATCCGCTGGATCCCCTCGGACGAGTGCGAGACCCCCGAGGGCGCCGAGCGCGCGCTCGCGCCGCTCGACGGCATCGTGATCCCCGGCGGCTTCGGCATCCGCGGCATCGAGGGCAAGATCGGCGCCCTGAAGTTCGCACGCGAGCAGGGCATCCCGACGCTCGGCATCTGCCTCGGCTTGCAGTGCATCGTGATCGAGTACGCGCGCCACGTCGCCGGCATCGAGGGCGCGTCGTCGAGCGAGTTCGACCCCGACACGACGCACCCCGTCATCGCGACGATGGAGGAGCAGATCGACATCCTCGAGGCGGGCGACATGGGCGGCACGATGCGCCTCGGCCTGTACCCCGCGGCCCTGGCCGAGGGGTCGATCGCGGCCGAGGTCTACGGCGCCACGACGGCGTCGGAGCGCCACCGCCACCGCTACGAGGTGAACAACCGCTACCGCGACCAGATCGCGGAGGCGGGGCTGCTGTTCTCGGGCATCAACCCGGACCTCGACCTCGTCGAGTACGTCGAGCTGCCGCGCGACGTGCACCCGTACTACATCGCGACGCAGGCGCACCCCGAGCTGCGCTCGCGCCCGACGAACGCGAACCCGCTGTTCCGCGGTCTGGTCGGCGCCGCGCTCGAGCGGCACCGCGCGAGCGAGCTGTTCGACGTCGAGGACGACGAGCAGGAAGCGACGCTCGCGGCGCAGGGATCGGCCGCGTGACCGCACCGTTCGACGCCCTCCGCGACGAGCCGGTCGAGGTCGACGTCACGGCGAGCGACGTCGTCTTCGACGGCATCGTGTGGGACGTGCGCAGCGATCGCTTCCGCTACAACGGCGACGAGCTGACGCGTCAGTACGTCGAGCACCCCGGGGCGGCGGCCATCGTCGCCGTCGACGACCGGGAGCGCGTGCTGCTCATCCAGCAGTACCGGCATCCCGTGCGCCATCGCGACTGGGAGGTGCCGGCGGGCCTGCTCGACATCGCGGGGGAGAGTCCGCTCGAGACGGCGAAGCGCGAGCTGAAGGAAGAGGCCGACCTCGAGGCGGCCGAGTGGCAGGAGCTCGTGAGCATCTTCACGACGCCCGGCGGCAACGACGAGGTCGTGCATCTCTTCCTCGCCCGCGGTCTCACGCCTCTGGCCGAGGCGCACGCACGCGAGGCGGAGGAGGCCGACATCCGCATCGAGTGGGTGCCGCTTCAGGACGTCGTGACCGCGGTCCTCGAGGGGCGCATGCGCAACGGCATCCTGACCGCCGGGGTGCTCGCGGCAGCGGAGAAGCTCCGGCGAGGCTGAGGCGATGCGGCTCGAGCGCGCGGTCGACGCCTACCTGCGGCACATCTCGATCGAGCGCGGCCTGTCGGACAACACCGTCGACGCGTATCGGCGCGACCTCGCGGGCTACGTCGAGTGGCTCGCCGGGCGAGGCATCGGGGACTCGGATGCCGTGACCCCGGAACTCGTGTCCCAGTTCGCCGCCGACCGCGCGACGGCGGAGCCCCCGCCCGCGGCATCCAGTCTCGCCCGCCTGCAATCGTCGGTGCGCGGACTCCACCGCTTCCTCGCGCGCGAGGGTATCGAGACCGCCGATCCGTCGGCGCGGCTGCGCCCGCCGAAGCTGCCGCAGCGGCTTCCGAAGGCGCTCACGATCGACCAGGTCGAGCGGCTGCTGGATGCCTCGGGCCCGGCGCCCGGCGGTCCTTCAACGGGCTCCGGCGCCGGTGGTGGCGGCGGCGTCGAGCTCACCGGCATCCGGGATCGTGCCCTGCTCGAGCTGCTGTACGCGACAGGCGCGCGCGTCTCGGAGGCCGTGCAGCTCGACGTCGACGACGTGTCGCACGGCGACGTGCTGCGCGTGCGCGGCAAGGGGTCGAAGGAGCGCATCGTTCCCGTCGGCTCGTACGCGCGAACCGCGATCGACGCCTACCTCACCCGCGCGAGGCCCGAGCTGTCGCGGAGGGGGAGGGCCACGCCGCGGCTGTTCCTCGGCGCGCGGGGGGCGCCGCTCTCGCGGCAGAGCGCGTGGCTCGTCATCCAGCAGGCGGCCGAGCGGGCGCAGCTCACGGCGCACGTGTCGCCGCACACGCTGCGTCACTCGTTCGCGACGCATCTGCTGCAGGGCGGCGCCGACGTGCGCGTCGTGCAGGAGCTGCTCGGGCACGCGTCGGTCGCGACGACGCAGATCTACACGCATGTCTCGGTCGACGCGCTGCGCGACGTGTACGTCACCTCTCACCCACGCGCGCGGTGAGGCGCGGCATCCCGTTCCCGCGCGCTGACCTCGAGCCGATGTCTCGTCGAGCACGCGATTCGCGGACATTCGTGAAGTCTCGCGGGCGGGGCCCGGCCGCGTGGATAGAATCGACCGGATAACCGTGAGAGCAGGAGATTCGGTGGCGGGCACAAGGACGGGCGCAGCAAAGGCCTCGGCAGAGGACACGCCCATCGGCCCCACCGGGCGTCCCTATCAGGGCTTTCCCACGCCGCCCAAGCTCTCCGGTCACGGGCCGGCCCGCATCATCGCGCTGTGCAACCAGAAGGGCGGCGTCGGCAAGACGACGACGACCATCAACCTCGCGGCCGCGCTCGCCGGTTACGACCGCAAGGTGCTGGCGGTCGACTTCGACCCGCAGGGCGCGCTCACCGCGGGGCTCGGCATCCAGGCCCATGACGTGCCGACCGTGTACGACCTGCTCATCGACGCGAAGCGCGATCCGCACGACACGATCGTGCACTCGAACGTGCCGAACCTCGACGTCATCCCCGCCAACATCGACCTGTCGGCGGCCGAGGTTCAGCTCGTCAACGAGGTCGCCCGCGAGACGATCCTCTCGCGCGTGCTGCGCAAGCTGGCACCCGAGTACGACGTCATCCTGATCGACTGCCAGCCGTCGCTCGGGCTCCTGACCGTCAACGCGCTCACGGCGAGCCACGGCGTCATCATCCCGCTCGAGTGCGAGTTCTTCGCCCTCCGCGGCGTCGCGCTGCTCATCGAGACGATCGACAAGGTGCGCGACCGCCTCAACCCGACCATCACGCTCGACGGCCTGCTCGCGACGATGTACGACCCGCGCACGCTGCACTCGCGCGAAGTGCTCGAGCGGGTGGTCGAGGCCTTCGGCGACGACGTGCTCGAGACCGTCATCGGGCGCACGGTGAAGTTCCCGGATGCCTCGGTCTCGGGTGTGCCGATCACCGACTTCGCGCCCGAGCACGCCGCCGCCCAGGCCTATCTGCGGCTGGCGCGGGAGCTGGTCGCCCGTGGCGCCGTCGCCTGACGAGGAGCCCAGCGCGAGCGGTGACGACCGCGGGTTCCGGGTCTCGCTCGGAGTGTTCGACGGGCCGTTCGACCTGCTCCTGACGCTCATCTCCAAGCACGAGCTCGACATCACCGAGGTCTCGCTGTCGAAGGTGACCGACGAGTTCATCTCGTACCTGCGCGAGCTCGATCCCGACGAGGAGCTGGAGGAGGCGTCGGAGTTCCTCGTCGTCGCCGCGACGCTGCTCGACATGAAGGTCGCGGGGCTCCTGCCGCAGGGGGAGCTCGTCGACGCCGAGTCCGTCGCGCTGCTCGAAGCGCGCGACCTGCTCTTCGCGCGACTCCTGCAGTACCGCGCCTTCAAAGAGGTCTCGGCGTGGTTCGAGCGCTGCATCCGTCGCGAAGACCGCCGCCACACGCGCTCGGTGCGCCTCGACGCGAAGTACCGCAAGGCGGTGCCCGAACTCGTGTGGACCCTCAGCGTCGACGACTTCGCCGCCCTCGCGATCCTCGCGTTCACACCGAAGGAGATCCCGAGCGTCGGGCTCGACCACCTGCACGCGCCGCTCGTGAGCATCCGCGAGCAGGCCGCCGTCGTCGTGACGCTGCTGCGCTCGGCGGGGAGCCTCAGCTTCCGCGAGCTCGTCGCCGGCGTCACGCAGACGGGGGTCGTCGTGGCCCGCTTCCTCTCCGTCCTGGAGCTGTACCGCCACGCCGCGCTGTCGTTCGAGCAGCTCGAGCCGCTCGGCGAACTCACCCTGCGCTGGACCGCCGAGCGGTGGTCCGACGAGAATCTCGCGACCCTGGGGGCCGACTATGACCGATGACTGTTCGACAGGCTCAGGGCAGGCCCGTCCGCTGGATGCCGCCGCCTCGGTGGCACGTCGGCTCGAGGCGATCCTGCTCGTCGTCGAAGAGCCGCAGAGCCTCGTGAGCCTCGCGACCGCCGTCGGCTCGCCCGTGCCCGCCGTGCGGCAGGCGATCGAATCGCTCGTCGAGGACTACGACGGCCTGGCCGGCGGACCGCGCCGGGGCTTCGAGCTGCGCGAGGTCGGCGGCGGCTGGCGGCTGTACGTCCGCGAGGAGCACGACGACCTGGTGTCGGAGTTCGTGAACGCGCAGGCGCCGTCCCGCCTCTCGCAGGCAGCCCTCGAGACGCTTGCCGTGATCGCCTACAAGCAGCCGGTGACGCGCGGGCAGGTGGCATCCATCCGTGCCGTCAACGTGGACTCCGTCGTCCGGACGTTGCTCGCACGCGGCCTCATCACGGAGGTGTTCGCGGATGCCGAGACCGGCGCCATCCACTACGGCACGACCGACGCGCTCCTCGTGAACCTGGGCATCAACTCGCTCGACGAGCTGCCGCACATCTCGCCGCTGCTCGACGACGGCGCCGATGGATTCGAGGAGGGTGTTCGATGACCGTGGTCCCCGAGCCGGCGGAAGGCGTCCGCCTGCAGAAGGTGCTCGCCAACGCGGGCGTCGCCTCGCGCCGCGTGGCGGAAGATCTCATCGTCGCGGGACGCGTGCGCGTCAACGGCAAGGTCGTGACCGAGCTCGGCTCGCGCATCGACCCCGAGAACGACCTCGTCGACGTCGACGGCACGGCCGTGCAGCTCGACCAGTCGAAGCGCTACGTCATGCTCAACAAGCCGCGCGGCGTCGTGAGCTCGATGAAGGACGAGCGGGGCCGACCCGACCTGCGTCGGTTCACGGACGACTGGCCCGAGCGGCTGTACAACGTCGGACGCCTGGATGCCGACACGAGCGGTCTCCTCGTGCTCACGAACGACGGCGAGCTCGCGCACGTGCTGGCGCACCCGTCCTTCGGCGTGACGAAGGTGTACATCGCGAAGGTCGAGGGCCGGGTCTCCCCGCAGACGATCCAGCGCCTCACGAAGGGGGTCGAGCTGGAGGACGGACCGATCGCGGCAGACAAGGCGCGGCTGCTCTCGAGCTCGGCGGAGGGTGGCGGGTCTCTCGTCGAGCTGACGCTTCACTCGGGCCGCAACCGCATCGTGCGCCGCATGATGGCCGAGGTGGGGCATCCCGTCGTGGAGCTCGTGCGGCGGCAGTTCGGCCCGCTGCACCTGGGAACCCTCCCAGTCGGGCGGGCACGCGAGTTGACTAAGGTGGAACGCGGCGCGCTGCTGACTCTCGCGCGCCGTGACAGCGGCGCGGTCGACGATTCCTCGCGCCAGGCGACCGACGCGTCGCCGGGGGACCAGGAGACACGGTGAGCGATTCCACGGGCGCGCTCTCTGCCCGCGTGCAGGGAACGGTGCGCATCGTCGGCGCCGGCCTGCTCGGATCGAGCATCGGGCACGCGCTCAGCGGGAACGGCGTCGACGTCGCGCTCGACGACACGTCGCCAGCTCAGCTGCGCCTCGCGATCGACTACGGCGCGGGCCGGGCCGCGCGCGAGGACGACGCTCCATCGCTCGTGGTCGTGGCGGTGCCGCCCGACGTCACGGCCGACGTCATCGAGCGCGAGCTCGCGCGCTTCCCGCACGCCGTCGTGACCGACGTCGCGAGCGTCAAGCTCGAGCCGCTGCGCACGCTTCGCGACCGGGGCGTCGACCTGCGCCGGTACATCGGATCGCACCCGCTCGCGGGGCGCGAGCGCGGGGGCGCCATCGCGGCGCGTGCCGACATCTTCATCGGGCGGCCGTGGGTCGTCTGCCGTGACGGCGAGACGTCCGCCTCCGATCTCGCGCTCGTGGAAGGGCTCGCCCTCGACCTCGGCGCCACGCCGATCGAGATGACGCCCGAGGAGCACGACCGCTCGGTCGCGCTGGTGTCGCACGTCCCGCAGCTCGTCGCGAGCCTGCTCGCCGGACGTTTCGTCGACGCCTCCGACGGATCGCTGCGCCTCGCCGGCCAGGGCGTCCGCGACACCACCCGCATCGCGGCATCCGCTCCCGAGCTGTGGGTGCAGATCCTCGGCGCGAACTCGGCACCCGTCGTCGACGTGCTCGACGCGCTGGCCGCCGACCTCGCGTCGGTCGCGGACGCGCTTCGCGACCCCGAGGTTCCCGGTGCGCGACGCGCCGTGGCCGACACGATCCGCCGCGGCAACGACGGCGTCGAGCGACTCCCCGGCAAGCACGGCCAGGATCGCCGCTTCGAGAGCCTCGTCGTCATGGTCGACGACCGGCCCGGACAGCTCGGCCGCCTCTTCGGCGAGCTGGGCGAGCTGGGCGTCAACGTGGAGGACCTGCGGCTCGAGCATTCGCCCGGCGCGCAGTTCGGCCTCGCCGAGATCTCGGTCGTGCCGAGCGCCGTGCGCGGCGCCATCGAAGGGCTCGAGGCCCGTGGCTGGAGGATTGCGAGTGTCAATGACTGAGCCTTCGACAAGCTCAGGGCAGGCCACTTCGACAAGCTCAGGGCAGACCACTTCGACGAGCTCAGGCACCGTGTTCAAGAGGCCCGCCGTCGCGCCCGCCCAGCCCGTCGTCGTCGCGATCGACGGCCCCGCCGGCAGCGGCAAGTCGAGCGTCGCCAAGCAGACCGCCCGCGAGCTGGGATACGGCTACCTCGACACCGGCGCCGCCTACCGGGCGCTCGCGTGGCACGCCCTCGAACACCGGGCCGACACGTCGGACGCGGCGGCCGTCCTCGACGTGGCGGGCGACTTCGACTACTCCATCTCGCTCGACCCCGACGCGTACTGGGTGCGCGTCGGCGCGACGGACGTCACGGACGCGATCCGCGAGCCGAGGGTGACGGATGCCGTGAGCGGCGTCGCCCGCGTCCCTCCCGTGCGGGAGTCGGTCAACGCGCTCTTCCGCTCGCTCGTCGCCCGCTCGGGTCGGCCCGGCGTCGTCGTCGAGGGCCGCGACATCACGACCGTCGTCGCCCCCGATGCGCCCGTGCGCATTCTGCTGACGGCCGCCCCCGAGGTGCGCGCCGCACGTCGCAGCGCCGAGCTCACCTCGCACGACGCGGCGGCGGTCGCCGATGCCCTGCACCGCCGTGATGCATCCGATTCGAAGGTCGTCGATTTCCTGACGGCCGCGCCCGGGGTGACGGTCGTCGACTCGACCCACCTCGACTTCGACCAGACCGTGGCCGCCGTCCTCGACGTCGTCCGCGGGGCGCTCGGCGAGGCCTCCGGGCCTCGGGAAGGAGAGAGCGCCTGATGGGTGCTGAAGACGAAGAGTACGAGGGTGCGCCCGACCAGCTGGCCGAGAAGCTCGCCGACCTCGACGAGCAGCTCGCCGAGCAGCGCGCCGAGACCCTGCGCGCGTCGCTGACCGACTACGAGCTGGACGACGAGGATGCCGCGCTCCTCGCCGGCGTGACGCTCGGCGAGGACGGGATCGAGTTCCTCCCCGCGCTTCCGGTCGTCGCGATCGTGGGCCGGCCCAACGTCGGCAAGTCGGCGCTCGTCAACCGCATCCTGGGTCGCCGCGAGGCGGTCGTCGAGGACACCCCCGGCGTCACGCGCGACCGCGTGACGTACAAGGCGGAGTGGATGAACCGCCGCTTCACGCTCGTCGACACGGGCGGCTGGGAGCCCGACGCGCGCGGCATCGATCGTTCCGTCGCGGCGCAGGCCGAGGTCGCGATCGACCTCTCCGATGTCGTGCTGTTCGTGGTCGACGCGATGGTCGGCGCGACCTCGACCGACGAGCACGTCGTGAAGCTCCTCCGCAAGAGCGGCAAGCCCGTGTTCCTCGTCGCCAACAAGATCGACGATGCGCGCCAGGAGCCCGAGGCCGCGGCGCTGTGGAACCTGGGCCTCGACCAGCCCTGGCCGGTCTCGGCGATCCACGGCCGCGGCGTCGCCGACCTCCTCGACGAGATCATGAAGGTGCTTCCCGAGATCTCGGCCGTCGCGAAGCAGGAGATCGGCGGGCCGCGCCGCGTCGCCATCCTGGGCCGCCCGAACGTCGGCAAGTCGTCGCTGCTCAACAAGGCGGCGGGGGAGGAGCGCGTCGTCGTCAACGAGCTCGCGGGCACGACGCGCGATCCGGTCGACGAGATCGTCGAGCTCGGCGGCAAGCTGTGGCGCTTCGTCGACACGGCCGGCATCCGCCGTCGCGTGCATCTCTCGCAGGGCGCCGACTTCTACGCGTCGCTGCGCACGTCGGCCGCGCTCGAGAAGGCCGAGGTCGCCGTCGTCGTGCTCGATGTGAGTGAGACGCTGAGCGAGCAGGACATCCGCATCATCGACCTCGTCCTCGAGTCGGGCCGCGCGCTCGTGCTGGCGTTCAACAAGTGGGATCGCCTGAACGACGACGACATGGAGAACATCGACCGCCGGCGCTACCTCGAGCGGGAGATCGAGCAGGATCTCGCGCACGTGTCGTGGGCCCCGCGCGTCAACATCTCGGCGCGCACGGGCCGTCACCTCGACAAGCTCGTGCCGGCGCTCGAGACGGCGCTCGAGTCGTGGGATCAGCGCATCCCGACCGGCAAGTTCAACGCCTTCCTGGCCGAGCTCGTCGCCGAGCACCCGCACCCTGTGCGGGGCGGCAAGCAGCCGCGCATCCTGTTCGGCACGCAGGCATCCACTCGTCCGCCGACTTTCGTGCTGTTCACGACGGGCTTCCTCGACGCGGGCTACCGGCGCTTCATCCAGCGCCGCCTGCGCGAGCTCTACGGCTTCGAGGGCTCGCCGATCGTCATCAACATGCGGGTGCGCGAGAAGAAGCAGCGCTGACCCGGAGGGCTCTCGTCACGCGATGTCACGGGCGAGAGCCGGCGCCGCCCCCGTGTGACAGGCTGGACGGGTGACCATCGAGACTCCCGCACCCGGTGAGCCGCGCCGTCCCCACGGTCCGCGCGACCCGGGCGACGCGTGGGTCGTCGCCCCCGACGGGAGCCGCTACTGGGGCCGTTTCGGCGCCGCGGGCCTGCTCGCGCTCGACGACGACAAGGGCGTGCTGCTGCAGCACCGCGTGTCGTGGAGTCACTTCGGCGACACGTGGGCGCTCCCCGGGGGTGCCCGGCACGAGGGCGAGTCCGCGTGCGACGGAGCCCTTCGCGAAGCGAAGGAAGAGGCGGGGGTTCCGGATGCCGCCGTCCGGCCGCGCCTGCTCAGCGTGCTCGACCTCGGATACTGGAGCTACACGACCCTTGTCGGAGACGTCGTGGCGCCCTTCGATCCGAAGATCAGCGATCCCGAGAGCCACGAGCTGGCGTGGGTCGCGCCCGCCGAGGTCGATGACCGGCCGCTCCACCCCGGCTTCGAGTCGTCGTGGAGCGAACTGGAGCCGCTGCTCACCGTGCGTCCCGCGATCGTCGTCGACGCAGCCAACGTCGTCGGGTCGGTGCCCGACGGCTGGTGGCGCGACCGCGCGGGGGCCGCTGCGCGGCTCATCGACAGGATCGCCTCGCTGCTCGGTACCGGCATACCCGCTGCGTCCATCGATCTTCCCGCGCACACCTGGTTTCCGGAGTGGGTCGTGGTCGTCGAGGGCCAGGCGCGCGGGGTCGACGCTGCGGACGGCGTCGAGGTCGTCGACGCCGACGGCTCGGGCGATGACGCGATCGTCCGCGAGACGTCGCGCCTCATCGCGGCGGGCCGGACGGTGACGGTCGTGACGAGCGATCGCGAGCTGAGCGAGCGGGTTCGGGATGTCGGAGCCGCCGTCCGAGGGACGCGCTGGCTGCTCGACCTGCTGCCCTGAGCGTCAGTCGTCGGACTCGCGCCCGCGCAGGCGATCGATCTCGCGCCGCTCGCGCTTCGTCGGGCGCCCCGCGCCGCGATCGCGCACGGGGACGAAGGCCGTGAGCTCCCGCGGCGGCGGAGGGGGCGTCTTGTCCTCGACGGCTTCGGCCGCCACGGCCGCTCCGACGCGCTTCGTGATGGGCTGCTTCACGACGAGGATGCGGTCGAATCCCGAGATCCGGACGCGGAGCTCGTCGCCGGGCCTCACAGGCTGCGCGGCCTTGGCGCGCTCCCCGTTCACGCGGACGTGTCCCGCCCGGCAGGCGGTCGTCGCCGCCGAGCGGGTCTTGTAGACCCGGACCGCCCACAGCCAGGCATCCACTCGGGCAGTACCGGTCATCCCTGGACCGCCTCCGAGCGTGTGGTGACCGACGCCAGCCGCGCGGCGATCACGACGCCGGCCGCGATGAGCCCCTGCCCCAGGCAGTACGTCACCATGACGACCGGGTCGGTCCACGACGGCACGGCGTCGGGCACGAACAGCAGGAACGCCAGCACCGTGTCGGACGCGAGGAAGAAGGCGCCGCCCCACGCGATGAGCGGATGACAGCGGGATGCCGCGGCCGCTGTGCCGCCGAGCACGAGGCCGTAGATCGCGACCGGGATCAGGAGAGCGCCGAGAGCGGGCCAGAGCACGGCGAGCAGGACGATCCACCACAGCCCGTACACCGCCGACCAGACGGGGAGCCGCCGCACCGACAGGACCCGCCAGAAGAGCCAGATGTAGCAGAGGTGCGCGAGGCCGAAGCAGAGCAGCATCATCGGCAGCTCGGGCGCGAACGGGAAGAGGGTGCCGGCGTCGTCGCCGAGCCAGGAGAAGGCGAGGGCCATGAACAGAAGCGTGTAGGGCCGGCCCCAGTCGGAGCCGCGTCCCGCGACGAACACCGCCAGCACAAGGGCCGGCATCAGGAGCAGCTTGGACGGTGCGGCGACGGCATCGGCGCCGACCGCGAGGGCGGCGATGTGGACCAGCGCGACGACGGTGTACAGCGCGAAGCCCCACCAGCGCACGCGGGGAAGGGAGGAC
The DNA here is from genome assembly GCF_039614715.1 of Microbacterium sp. AZCO. Lineage (GTDB taxonomy): Bacteria > Actinomycetota > Actinomycetes > Actinomycetales > Microbacteriaceae > Microbacterium. Next base: position 758,535 of record NZ_CP154857.1, read on the forward strand.
ACGGCCTCCATCGTAGGCGCGTAGGCGGAGCCGGTCAGGCGAGCTCGAGCGCGACGATCGGCCGGTCGGGTTTGGGACGCGCGATCTCCCGGAAGCCCGCGCCCGTGAACGTCGACAGGACGCCGTGGAACAGGTCGTTGGGCGACTTCGCACCCGCGGCGACATCGACCGGGTAGCCCTCGATGGCGCGCGCCCCCTGTCGCCTGGCATAGTCGACGGCGACGTCGAGCAGCTTCGCGGTGAGTCCTGCGCTGCGATGCTCGCGCCGCACGACGAAGCAGCTCACGACCCAGACCGAGTCGTCGTCGAGCGGCTCCTGCGTCGCCGCCTTGATGATGCGCGTACGACCCAGGCGAGGCTGACGTGTTCGCGGTCCGACGCGCACCCAGCCCGCGGCTTCGCCGTCGACGTAGGCGACGAATCCGGGCGGTGGCCCTGCGGCGATCTCCCTCTCGAACAGCTCTCTGCGCTCAGGCTGGCTCGTGCGGCTGAACTCCGCGTTCGTCAATGTGAACCACTGACACTGGCAGCCGCGCCCGTCGCCGCCGCCGTCGAACGCGTGCTGCACGTCGTCGAAGCGGTCGGAGGTCGCGGGCTCGATCGTGATGGTCGACATGCGCGCGACGCTACGCGCGGCCTCCGACACCGGCACGCGCGTCGCCCCCTCGGTTCGCGACCGGTCGTCGAAACGGGTAGGATGGGGGAGTTGTCCGCACGTCGGGCAGCGGGATGTGGCGCAGCTTGGTAGCGCACTTGACTGGGGGTCAAGGGGTCGCAGGTTCAAATCCTGTCATCCCGACCGGAAAGTCCCGGGAACCTAAGGGTTCCCGGGACTTCTTAGTTGGTGAAACTTGACCACGTCATCGCAATGCCATCTTTTTGACCGCTACAGCGCCGGATCTCGGCGCAAGCGCTCGGGTGGCTCGTCTTCATTCCGGTTGCTTCCGAACGGTGGGGCGACGTCGTACGCACCGACTGGGTATGGACGCCATCGACACCGCGACCCTCGAGCTCTGGGGGCTGGAGCGACTCCTCAGCATCAACGAGGTCGCGGCATACCTCCGCGTCTCGGTATCGACGATCTACGAGTGGCGGATGAAAGGCGATGCGCCGGAGGCTCACCGCTATGGCAAGCACCTGACCTTCGCGGCGTCGGATGTGCGCGCGTGGGTCGATGCGCACCGCGAGTCGGGCGCACGTTCGCCGGCCGATCAGCGGTGACACGATGAGCCGCGCACGTCTCGCCATCGGCACGTTCGGCGAGATCGGGTTCCTCGAGGCTGAGCATGGCCGCGTGATCGCCAGGGCGCGGTATCGCGATTGGGATGGCCGAACCAGGCTTGTGCAGGTCACCGCAGAAACGCGCGCGCTCGCCGAGCATGCGCTGAAGGTGAAACTGTCGACGAGGAGCCTGTTCCAGCCCTCGACCTCCGTTCTTACTCCCGACAGCCTGTTCTCGCATCTTGTCGACTACTGGCTTGACGACGTGGATCAGGAGGGGCGGCTATCGACGACCACACGCCAGTTGTACGAGCGCAACATGCGGACCCTCGTCATGCCGGCGCTCGGCAATCTGACGCTGCGTGAGATCGGCGTCGCACGTTGCGATCAACTGCTCAAGCAGCTGAACAAGCGAAGCTATAGCCGAGCGAAGCATGCCCGCGTCGTGCTCCGCCTGGCATTCGGCCTCGCCGTACGCCACGAAGTCTTGCCGCGCAATCCGATGGACCATGTCGCTCGACTGCACCGGAAATCGAGTACGCCGGATGCGCTGACCTCGGTTGAGGTGACCGCGATCCGCACGGCGATCGCGGTCTGGGAGGGAGGCCGCGCGATCTCCGGGCCCAAGCCGGACGGGCAGCTGGGCGGAATCGTGGAGGTCATGCTCGGAACGTCTGCGCGCATCGGTGAGGTGCTCGCGATTCGACGCAGGGATATCGAGATCACGAGTGCGGTTCCCTCGATTCGCATAGCCGGCACGATCGTCAGCAACAGGGGCGAGCCCACACAACGGCAGGACCATCCGAAGACCGCCAAGTCGCGGCGCACTGTGGCGATTCCGACGTTCACGGCCGAGGCCGTTCGTCGGCGGTTGGCCAGTCTGAGCGATCCGTCGCTCGACGCACTGCTCTTCTGCAGCAGGGAGGGCACTCCGTTGACGACCAACAACGTGCGCCGCCAGCTGCGACGAGTGATGGATATCGCCGGCATCACCGGCGTCACGCCGCACGCATTCCGTCGCACGGTCGCGACCGCCATCAATGAACGGGCCGGCGTCGAGCTCGCGGCGGAATTGCTGGGCCATACCGATCCGAAGATCACCGTGCAGCACTACATCCGGCGCAACGAGATGGTGAATCCCGCCACCGCCGAGATGCTCGACCGCGCGTTCGCCAAGGATCGGCCCACGTGAGAACGATGGTCGAGGTCACTGTTGTGGCTTCTGTGCGCCCCAGCTCGCGATTGGTCCGCCGTTCGGGCCGTGATTGCGCAGGAACTCGGCGTGCAGCCGCTCACACGCGAGGCGGAGGGTTGTTGACCAACCGATGACCTCGCCCCGAAAGCAGACGCGGTAGCGGAGGTCGGTGGCGCTCACGCGACGCAGCTCGATGGTGCCGTAGGTGCGGTCGAACGCGTCGACCAAGCTCCATGTGCCCGTCGGACCTTCCTCCGCTGCGAGAAGCGGGTGCCATCGGCTCCGTTCGACCATCGGCGTCCTCCCTCCGGCCGAACACGACTGAGCGTAGATCGGCCTGCCGACACCGCACGCACACGCTGCTGGGCGCACGGCGCGCACCTTCCTGGCATGAGCGATCGTGAGCGCGCTGACGCCGTCCTGGGGCACGTGGCTGTGCTCGCATTCCTCTACTACCCCGGCATCGAGGTGGACGATCCGAGTTACAGCTTCGCCGCGGACATCGACTGGTGCGTCGCGAGGCTCGGCGATGTGTCCGACGCCGAACGGGCCCGGATGCGCGCGCTCTTCGCACGAGCGATCACCGACCCCACCGCGACCCGCGAAGAGCTGTTCACCGCACTCACGGAGCTCGATGGTGAACTCCTCCCGGTTCACCATGAGTGACGCGCAGCCGAGCGACGACGATCGCGCGGCGAGACTGGCCGCGCAGCGGAAGGCATGGAACGACGCGCACCCGACGTACTACGCCGACTACCGTGACCGGAACCGCGACGAGATCCGCCGCAAGAACCGCGAATACATGCGAGAGCAGGCTCAGCGAGAGCGCGAGGAGAAGGAGAGGCGCCAGAAGGGGATTGATCGCGCCAAAGCGTGGGCGAAGGAGCACCCCGAGGAGCGCCAGCAAGCACGCGAGCGCTACAAGCAGAAGCACCCGGAGGCGTACAAGCAAGCTCAGCGTGACTACTACTACAGGAACCGTGAGGCGATCGCCGAGCGCCGCCGCGCTCGGGAGGCTGCCGACCCGGACAAGGCGAACGAGGCTCGTCACCGCGCGGTCGACCGTGCACGGGAGGCCGGCCGCGATTCGACCTGGTCGCCCACACCTGATCAGCGGGCGACCTACCGTGAGCGCGAGAACGAAGCGAGGCGCATGGCGCGTCGTCGCGCCCATGCCGGGCTGCCTGAGAGTCAGCTGCACCGGGTCCACGCGGCGGAACGACGCCACAACGATGCCGCGGCAGAGGCGTTCTTCGCGCAGAAGCGCACCGGTGAGGACATCGCCCGGATCAGAGATCAGGACGAGCCGACACCTCCAGAGCTGGTCCACGCTCTCCAGGAGCGGTCGGAGAACCGTCGAGTCGTCCGCGAGATCCTCGCGGTGGCGGAGGAGTACTTCGCGGACCACGAGGTCGAGTTGCGGGCGCGGGTAGCCGAGGTATCGCGCGCGCGGTTTCGGGGCGGGATGCTTCCCCTCGACGTGTACACGGAGCCTCGCCGCCACGCGCTGGAGTTCGCGAGCCGCGGCTACCTCCGTGCAAGCGTCGCGTCCCCGACGTCGTCGTTGACCGTCTTTCGCTGGCTCACGACCGAACGGGCCCAGCGGGGACCTGATATCTCACTCTGATCGATCCGCGTTCCGGCACCGCTCGGGAGAAGCCAGCCTAGCTAGATGGCAATCCCAGCCTGTCGAAGAACGCCCGGTTGCGCTCTGTCGCCGCATTGACGAGGCCGTCGAAGCTGATGACTTCGACGTAGGCCTTGTACGGCTCGACGTAGCCGAAGTACCCGAGCCCGTCATGGGTCTTGGTCAGGTTCGACAACTTGCACTGGCGTTCCATCGTCGGTGTCAAATCGGCGATGACGTAGCAGAAAGCCGGCGGCTCTTGCGCGCTCGACGGGATCGGCCGCCCCGTGGCAGTTGTGATTCGCCCCTCCCTGACGCGCGCGACGTAGTCTAGGCATTGCGCGATGGGGTTCTTGTCGTCCGTAGTCGAGTCGTTCCGCATGGGGCGTTTGAGTTCGACGACGACGATCGACTTCAACGGAAGCTTCTGCCCTGGAGCGGCGAGCACGGGCGAATCTGCCTCACGTATGCGCGTCGCCAGAATGTCCGGTCGATTCGTCGAACCGTCGTCGGTGATGGGCATGCTCTTCAGGGTCTTGTCGGACGCGAGATAGTCATGGAATACCAGCCGCTCGTCGAGTATCCAAAGGTTCGACGCGTCGACCCCGACCTCGTTGGAGTCCCTGCGCATGGGGAACAGCAACTCGTGGATGCGCTCCTCACGAGCGTACTTTCCGTCGCCATTCGACTCGATGAGTCTCGCGAGGATATCCAGTGTCGTCCGTCGCCTTGCGACGTAGTTCGCCAGATCCGACTGGTTGAGCTCCTTTACGGTCTCGAGATACTCGGCGAGCCGCTCGTCATAGTCTTCGGGTTTGGTGCCGGTCGATGCCGCGAAGACGGCTTGGCCCTCGGCGAGCACCGCAGTCTCGATCCTCTGGGCGTGCTTGTGAAGCTCCAGTTCAAGGTCCGAGTCCTTCATCGATGGGTCAACGACGATCCCCGCTGACTCGATGCGATTCATGAGCGGACGGAACTTCGGTCCCTTTGTACTCACGTACTCGTTGATCCGCTCCTTGCTCGCGATCTGCGCTGACGCGAGTGGCTTGGCCAACGCCTTCGACACCTCCTCCAGAACGCCGGTGCGAATGTCGTCTAGCGTCGGTTCGTCGAGTAGAGCGTCGCCCGGCAAACGCTCCGGGAGGTCGAAGTCCGTGCGGTCAGCCCTGACGTGTGCGTCGAGAAAGGTCGAGGACAAGTAGCAGACGTAGGTGAATTCGGCCAACGTGTCATCCTTCATGCGGGCGTACAACCCAGGGAGCCTTCCGGCGATGCTTTCGTCCTTGACCACGCGATTCGCGGCGCACCAGTGCAGTCGTGGTGTCGCGTTCCGAGCCGAGGTCTTCAACCGAAGGTTGAGCATCTCAAACCTGTGGCCGCTGATCTCGAACGACGCAACGGTCTCGGTGTGCCCGAGTTCGTCGACGAAGTCTTTTAGCGAGAACGTCTCGTCGTCGTCGGACACGATCACGTCTGGTGCTCCACCTTCACGGAGGAAGTACCAGATGCAGTGCTCGAAGATCTCGCGTGCGATTGACTCGGCAGTCTTTGCCGCGCTCTGCTGGTACGCCTTCTTAAACCCGTCGAGGCGCACGGTCGTGCCAGCGTCGAGCAGTCCGTCGGGCGAGGCGCCGGGTACGACGTCCTGGCTGACCGAGAACGTGAATTCGCGCGCGAAGAGTGTCTCGTCGTCGTAGTAAGCGCTGCGCACCTCGACGCGGTCGAATGCGACCAGCCAAAGCAGGCGGCCCACTCCGCGGCAGCCAATCCCTGCCTTGAAGTCGCTATCGAGTGTCTCAAAGGACGTCATGTTCTCCGCGGTGAACCCGATGCCGTTGTCCTCGACGCTGAAGCCGGTGATGATCTTCAGGGGTGCGCGCCCGGGGGCGCTGGTGCCGAGATCGAGCGACGCGTGGGCCTCCCGATGGATGCGTACGCTGAGACGTCCACGACCCGCCACATCGTTGGGGAAACGGGTATCGATTGCCTGAATGCCGTTGACGACCGCCTCATGGAGCGGGAGGAGCGCATGGGTCTTCGGCAACGTTGTGTTCCGCACCCGACCTGCCAGCGAAGTCGTCAGCGCCATGGTTCCCCACTTCGTGCTCGTTGTCATGGAACCTAGACCCGGCTACTGACATGGACCATCGTGCCTGACCTCTCATGGGAGTGATGACCGGAACACACCGCTTCCTGCATGCTGGAATCGCCAGCAGCCGCTGGATTTCGCGGCGAACTCATCGCGGATGGCGGAGGCAGAAGGGTCTCCTTGAACCCCTCTGAGCGCATGGACGTTCGAGGTGACAATGAGTCCCACGGAGATCTACCCAGGTCGCTTCGGCGGTGCCTGCGCGGCGATGTACGCGTCCTCGACGGCCCTGCGGCGGGCGACGTCCTCGACGACGAAGGTGCGGAAGTCAGCGGCGCGATCACGGATCGGAGCTTCGGCGATCGCGGGTGCAGGGTCTTCCCCCGGCCACGAGGTCTGTCGGGTTGCGCGGTCGCGGTCGAGACGGGCGCCGCAGGCGGCGACCCAGTCGTGCAGGCGCTCGCGGGCCTCGGCGAAGTCTTGGTGCCATCCGAGTGGGGCGGAGCCGTTCTGCTGCTCGTCGTAGGCGCAGAGCCAGTGGAGGTGCAGGGCGGAGAGTTCCCAGACGAGCTCGGGGTGGCGATGCCATAGTGGGGGGACGATCGACGGACCGAGTCCGTAGCTGCGGCGCAGCCAATTAACCCATCGGTCGAGTTCGACCCACTCGAACGCGGCTTGGTCCGCGGTGAGGATGTTCCAGTTCACTGGGCGTGGGACCGAGGGGAGGCCTTCCGGCTCGGTCTCCGGCGCGTCGGCAGGCGGCGGGTCGAACTGGTAGCCGCGGATGTGGAGGGGCTCGTCGGCAGGCATCGGACGGACCTCAGAGGGAGACGGGTCGGACGGCGGGCTTCGGGTTCGACGGTGTCGCCGGCGCCAGCGGTGGCACGGTGCGGCGGCGTTGCAGAGTGTAGTTCGTCCGAGCGGAATCGTGACCGAGACGCTTCGCGACGAACTCTTCAACCTCGACCGTCTCGCCATCGCGCTGTCGTGGCGATGTGTGGGTGTAGCCCTCGGCGATGAAGGCGTCGCCCTTGTTGAACATCGCGTAGGCGCGTTCGGCGTTGCGGCGGAACATCACGAGGTCGTGGTAGGTCGTCTCCATCTGAGTGAAGGTGCCGTCATCGTTGCGTTCGAAGTGCTCCTGCCCGATGCGCACCCAGAATCGGGCCTCGCCCTTCGCATTGAAGGCGAGTTGGGGCTCCGATGCAAGGAAGCCGGAGAGAGATTGCTGGGTCTGGATCGTCATCGGATACTCCTACCGAGGTGGCCGCGGGTCGGCCATCACCAAGTAGGTGCGTTCGCTATCCCCGCCGCAGCTGCTCCTCTACCCGCGCACGGTCCTCGCGCAACCTGGCGGCATCGGGGCGCGCGGTCCACTCACGCAGCTGCGTGACGATCGGAGGAGCAGCCCTCAGCATGAGGAGGGCAGTGCCGTACGGGAGTGTGCGGATCACGTCGGGCGGCATGATCGGGACGCGTCGTGTCGAGCGCTGGTTGGAGCGCAGGCCGCGCTCACCGACGGTGATCGAGTCGGTGATCTCGTCGCGATCGCCGATCAATGTGGAGATGTCTTGAAGGTCCCTAGACCCGGAAGCGCCGCCGAGCACGATCTTCGCGATGCTCGCGTCCCAGATCGCTGTGGCGGCGTTGTCGCCCCATCGTTGCCGGGCCTGCGCGAGTGACTGGAGCACCGGCATTGTGGTGATTCCGGTTCCGCCGCCTTCCGCCATCAGGACGGGTAGCGACGGCAGGGGCGCGAGGTTGCCGATCTCATCGAGCGCGAGGAGGAGGGGTGGGTCGAGTCGTGCGCCGGGGGCGCGTGCGGCGACGCGTCGGGCTGTTTCGACGAGGTCTTCGACGAGCGCAGCGACGAGCGACGATGAGGCGCCAGCGCCCGCGCCGGTGGCCAGGAGGTAGAGAGTGCCGTGGCGGCGGAGAAAGGCCTCTGGGTCGAAGTGTTCGTCTTCGTCGGGGCTGACGGCTTCGAGGACTCGTGGATCGGCGAGAGCCGAGAGTGCGAGCGATACGCCTTGCCAGATCGAGTCGCGCGTTCGAGGGTCCGCGTCGATCATCGCCTCGAGTGACTCGGCCCAGCCGGTCGCGGCGCCGGGCGTCGTGGTGAGGATCGCCACCGCATCTTGTGCCGCGGCCGGGTCGAGGGTCCATCGGTAGAGCTCGGCCGGCGAACGGCCGTCAAGCGCTGCCGCGTGTAGGAGCGCCTGGAGCGCGGTTCGGGTCTTCCCTTCCCAGAAGCCGCCGTTCTCGACTCCGACGCTTGACAGGCCGGTGCCGGCCGCGAGTCCCGCGGCTCGGATCATCGCGGTGAGGGGGATCTCGCACCCCCGAACCGGTGACCACCGCAGGCCGGCCGGGACGCCGGGGGCGAGTTGCTGTGGGTCGAACACCGCGACCGGGCCGCGTCGCATCCGCGCGCGAATGGTGGCGGTGAGGTTGTCTGGCCGGGTCGAGGTGGTCACTACCGCGCCGGGTGCATCGAGGATCGAGTTGATGACAATGTGTGCGCCCTTGCCCGACCGAGGCGGCCCGATCACGAGGATGGAGTCCTCCACCGAGGTCCACACCTTTGTACCGCGTGCCGCCCCGACGAGGTACCCCACGTCGATGGGCTGGGGCTTGGTGACGGATGACCGAAGGTGCTTCGCCCTCGACAGCAGTGCGCGGTCAGATGCTGCGCGGCGGACGTCGGCCGATGTCGCGATCCCGGCGATGCGGTTGGGGTCGGAGCCAGTGTGGTGCTTGAGGTTGCGGATCACTCGCCAGACCCACCATGCGGCCGTCGCGATCAGAGCGACGAGCACGGTGACCGCTGCCCAGTAGACGACGGGGTTGAGGCCCACGGAGCCCAGCGCAGCCCCGGGATCGCCCGGAGAGCCGAAGACCCCGATTCCTGCGGCGAGACCACCGGTCGGCTGTTCTGCTCCCGTCGCGAACGCGGCAACGTTGCCGGCCACACGAAGGACGCCGGCGATCGCGACAATCCCGCCCAGGGCGAGCAAGGCGAGGTTGGTCAGTGCGTCGTGCCCGGAGACATCGAGGCCGTTGTTCGCGGTCATGTCAGTCCCGCGACCACGCATGTGCCGGAGATTCGCCCGACGAGGACGACCTCGCCGTCAGCGCTGACTCGGCAGATTCCTGGTTCTAGTAGCGCGCGCGCGGAGCCGTCCGTGGATGCCTTGGTGTGTCGCACGATGATCGCGACGGCGACCTCTTCGCCGGGGATGAAGCCGTCCTCGCCGAGCACAACCCGCGGCGGCGCAATGAGGGGTGTTGCATCGATGAGACCATCGGCGATCGGCGTCCCGACTACATCGTCCCGACGCGGTGGCTCCACGGACGGGTCAAGCACCCTTTGCAGCGGAGTGGTGACGAGATCTGTGAAGACGGTGCCGTCCGCTTCGTAGACGAGGACCCGCACCGGCGACCCACGCTCCTTCAGGACCGAATCGATGACCGTGGCGAACGATGACCGCACCCACGGCGGGCCGAATCGTTGTGGCTCGAGCGGTGTGCCGTCGACCGTGACAGTCATCGTGCCGTTCGCAGCGATCTTCATCGCGATCACGGGGAGGACCGGCGGTACGGTAATCGCCTTCGCGGACGGTTGTGCTGCATAGGTCCTGCTCATTTCACGCCCTCCGTCATCCGGGTGGTGGTGTCGAAGGCCGCGAGCTCTGCCGGGTGCAACTGGTGCTGGACTACGAAGCTGCGGTCCTTGATCCTCCAGAGACCCTGCCCCGTCCCGAGACCGGGCAACAGACTCTGCTCAGTCCCCGTGAGGCCGAGCGCGCTCGCGGTCGCTCCGAGTTGGTCCGCTTCCTGTCGGTAGATGATGCGTGTCTCTGCGTTCGCGAGCAGCGATGACGCGATCGCGCGCATCGCGGAGCCCTGATCGCCGACGTTGTCGAGGTCGGAGAGCTTGTGGAACACCAGCAGGTTGGCGATCCCGTAGTGGCGAGCGAGGCGCCATTGGGCATCCATCCGTCGCAAGAGCGCCGGATGGGACATGAGGCGCCAGGCTTCGTCGTAGATGACCCATCGTTGCCCGCCGTGTGGATCGAGGAGCGCCGACTCCATCCATGCAGACGAGCACGTCATGAGGACGGAGACGAGCGTCGCGTTCTCTGCGACTCTCGAGAGGTCGAGTGAGATCATCGGGAGGCTCGGATCGAACGTGACCGTGCTCGGCCCGTCGAAAAGGCCCGCGAGGTCGCCGGCGACGAGTCGGCGGAGTGCGTGACCAACGACCCGGCCGTCTTCGACGAGGCGATGGTCAGTGTGGTGGGACTCGTCGGGCGAGAGGATTCGGTCGACGACCATCGGGAGGATCGGCGTCTCGCACGAGCGGACCGCGTCGGCGAGCGCCAGGTCGATCGCGGTGTGCTCCAGTGGGCTCAGCGGTCGCTCGAGCACGGTTTCGGTGAGTGCTCCGATGAGGTCGCGGCGCCGAGCGGCGACTTGGCCGGCCCAGCTCTCGTCGGTAAGGCCGGATGGCCGGTGCCCTTCGTCGAGAGGGTTGAGTCGATTCGCCATTCCGTGTCCGAGCACGATCGCCTGCCCCCCGACGGCTTCGGCGACGGCGGTGTGCTCGCCCTTCGGGTCGCCGGGCACGTAGACGCGCCGGCCGAAGGGGATCGATCTCGTGTAGAGACTCTTGACGAGGGAAGACTTGCCAGATCCGACGATCCCCGCGAGCACGATATTCGGTGCAGTGATCATCCCGCGGGAGTACAGCACCCAGGGGTCGTAGACGAACGACGCCCCCGAGTACAGGTCCTGCCCGACGAATACTCCTTGGGAGCCGAGCCCGCCCTTGGCGAGGAACGGGTAAGCACCCGCCAGCGTCGCGCTGGTGTCCTGATGGCGGGGGAGGCGCAGACGCCCCGGGGTGCGCAGCGCCGCGGCCCTCGATTCGCCCGATGCGGGCAGATATCTGGTTGCTCGCTGGGTGGCGCGCAGCGCCTCGAACTCGGCGCGCTGAGCTGCGGTCGCGGCCGCTCGGGCGTCAGCAGTGAGCTTCTGGGATGCCGTCCGCCTGGCGCGACGATCCTTTCGCCGCTCGCCTGCGGGGTCTACGAGGACGGTGGTGTGAACTCGCTGGTCTCCGCGCCCGATCACAGTGACATCCCGCTACGTCGGCGACCCGTTGATCGCGAGCCCGGGGAGGAGAAGGGGGAGGCGCGGAGGAAGGAGTCGTCTGCATTGATGCGCGGTGCGATCGCCTCCGTGAGGGGGAGCAGCGCGCTTGGTGTCGCGGGGCCCCAGACGATCCGGCTGGAGTGCTGCGACGCCAGATCCACGGCCAGCTCCGCCCGGGCGACAAGCGCAGACGCTCGGCGCAGCGCGCTCGCGGCCGCGTACGCCTCCTCAATACCCGCCCCGTGACCGCCGTCCTCGGCGTGGGGGAGTGCGCTCTCGCTCGTGTGGGCGGAGGCGAGCTGATCAAGCACCTGCCCCAGCGATCTGAGGCCTCCCAACACGTCTCTGACCACGATGTAGGTCTCGGCCGGCTGCTCGAACGATCGGGTTGCATGCGCGAGTGCGCGGAGCGCCTGGCACGCTTCCTCGCCATCCACGACGGGATCTTGGAACGTAGGCATTTCGCTTCCCTTGCAACGGAGTCTCTGAGCAGGTACGCGTGGGGTCCCCCGGGTGGACGGCGCCAGCGGTCTTCGATTTGGGTCAGATCGTTCGGCAGAGAGGCAGCGCGGCGGATGCGAACGACTGTGCCTGCTGTCCGACGAGTCGGCGTGTCTCGCAGGCGGCCTGTACGGCGGCTTGCTCGATCGCGGATACTGCAGCATCGAGTTCGTCGACCGACGGGGCGGATACCGCGACAAGACCGGTGTAGCGCAGTACGCCGTGCCCCGCGGTCAGGTCCGATTCCTGTTGGATGACGTCGTGGTATTCGGCTGTCCGCGCGGCATCCTCGATCTGACCGATCTTCGCCCTCTGCGCGGCATCCGAGAGCAGTCCCACTTTCTTCCTGCGGATGTCTCGCGCGGCGACGTCGGCGCGGACCGGGGTGCAGATGAGTGTGAAGGTGCGCTGGATGCCGGAGGTCAGCAACAGGGGAGAGAGAAAGCCTGGGAAGACCTGGGATCGGGGCCACTCCGAAATCCACAGGACGGCATGATGCGCGGAGTCGGTGCGAAGCCGATCCCAGGACTCGGTGACGGCGACTGGCCCGGCTGTCGCAAGCGACCTGCCGATGTCGCCGTGGCGCTCCAGAGCGGGAGCGGCCGCGGGGTCGTACGCGGAGCGGAGTGCTACGGCGACGTCGCCGGGCGTGAGCCATTCGGTGGGTGTCAGGTCCGCGGCGCGCAGCGCCGTCGCGAAGGTGGTCATCTCTTGCCGGAGGACGCTTGCAGCTCCCTTCATTCCGCCGCCGGCGGCCCGGATCTGGCGGGCGGCAGCGCGCAGGTCCAGAGCGAGGGCGATCGTGGTCGCGTGGCGTTCACCGGCCGGGCCGGCTCGTTCGATGAGCTCCTTGTAGGTCACCGCCGGCCAGGTGTCGTCGTCTACGCCATGCCGCGCCCACCACTCAGCGAGCCCGCTGCCTGAACTCGGGACGGTGCGCTCGGAAACTTGTACGCGGGCAATGCGGCCGGAGCGGCACACGGTTGCGAGCACTCGACCCCAGCCCGCCACTCGCCGTTCCTGCTCTCCGCTGTCGAGCAGGACGAATGCGGGATGGGTGATGCCGACGACGGCGGTCAACGTCTGGGCGTGTGGATCCTGGATCATTGCGGCGCCCGTTTCCGGATCCACCCATTCGCGTAGCGCGGCGGCATCTCCGGGGAGGGCGAGCGTCCCGGCAGGGCGTGGCCGAACGACGTCGGCTCGGAACCGGAGTTGACCTCCAATATTTCGCCACACCCAGTGGAGTGTGATCGGTGCCCATTCGATGATCTTGCGTCCGCCGACGGGGACGAACGAGAGCACCAGGCTGGTCGCCCAGATCGGTGAGGTGAGTCCGAATAGGATGCCGCCACCCATGTACACCGCCGTCGTGAACGCGATGAGTCCAACGGTGAGTGTCACGAGCTGAGCCAGCGACAGCCCGAGCAGCACGCCGCGCTTGGGCAGCCGTGAGAACTGAACCGGGCGGAGCTGATTCGCGCGATGAGTGTTCGTGGTGGTCATGCGGGGGTCCTTTCGCGCGGAGTGGGGAGCGGACGCGGCGGAGCGGCTGCCGGCTTCGGCTGCGGGGCGGCCGGAGATGCACCAGCCGGAGCGCCCGTCGGTGTCGGCATCTCAGTCGGGACGGCGCCCTCCGCATGCCCAGATGCGGCGTGTCCGGCGGCAGCGCCGAGCTTCGGGCCGGCGGTCGCAGCCTTGCTGATCACCTGACCGCCGATGACAACGGCTGCGGCGGGGCCGGCCGCCGCGGCGGCACCCGCGCCGCCGGCGCCTGTGGCTCCGACCCCGGAAGCTCCCGCACCGGCGGCGCCCGATGTGCTCGCGCTGGCCGCCGCACCGCCGGCGGCAGGTGCGGCGGCCGTGGCGCTCGCTCCCGAACTCTTCGAGGCGCCCGCCCCGTCCAGGATCGACTTCGCCGCCCTCCCGGTCGCCGGTGTCACCGGCACAGGAACCGGACGGTTCATCGCGCCCTTCGCCTCCTGTTCCGTGGACATCGCGTGGTACATGTCGACGCCTACGAACGAGATGAACTTGTAGGTCATGTACGGGGCGAAGGCCGCCACAAGCATGAGGACGACTCCGGCGATCGGGTCGCTGATTGAGGCGAGGTCGAGATCGATCGGCGCGGCCGTCTGATTGACGGCGACGAGGAACAGGACGACGAGAACGAGCTTCGAGAACACGAGTGCGACGACGAACGCCACCCACTTGCCGAACCAGCCCCGTGCGGCATCCCACGAGAATCCCGCCAACGCGATCGGGGCGAACACGATCGCGACGAGAAGCAGCGCCTTCCGGATGAGGAGTGAGAACCAGACGGTGGCAGCTGCCGCGATCGCGAGTCCGGCGAGGAAGATCGTCATGATCGCGCCCACGCCGGGGCTGGTGATGTTGATCGCCACGAGGCCCGTCGCCATCTGGGCGATCCTGTCGCCCATCCCTTCCATCGTGTTCCCGGTCGCCTGAACGATGCCGATAGCCAGCCGATCGGTGATCTCCAGGAGCGTCGCCGTCAGCGTGATCGCGACGAACGACCCTAGGACGGACTTTCCCAGACCGATTGCGGCGCGTGAGAGAGCGGTCGGATCGCGGTGCGCCAGCCCCGTGATCAGTTGGAGGCAGAAGAACACGAGCATGACGAAGAGGGCGACGCCGAAGAGGAGGTTGTACACCTGGACGTACTGGCCACCGGTCACGTCGACAAGGGTCGTCGTGTCGAAGACCGACCAGACCGCTTGGAAGAACCATGCGGCGGCTGCGCCCAGTGTGTGGGCGAGCCAGTCGAAGGGCGCAGCGACGAGCGACACGACGCCCGAGCCGACGGTCTGGCAGACGTCGGCGATGGCCGGGATGTCACATACGCCGCCCACGCGCGCGCCCCTCGATGCACCGGCCAGCTCACACGGACTGGCCGACGCCCCAGAAGAAGTTCACGAGCGTGACAGAGGCGCCGCAGATGACGGCCGCACCGCATGCGACGAGCACGCCGAGCTTGCCGCGTGACGCGAGATGGGGATTCGACGAGTTGGCGCCGTACCCCCATGCGACGGCGGCGATGATGAGGGCGAGTACGGCGAGGATGAGTCCGACGGTCATCACGGCGCCGACGATGACGCGGAGCTGTTCGATGCCGGGAAGTCCCGACCCGTTGGGTGCGATGTCAATCACGGTCGTGCTCCTTGTCTGGGCAGAAACGAACCTGCGTACAAGGTGCGTGTGGCATCCCCGCGAAGCGGCGGCGCGAACGCGGCTGCACGCGAAGGCGTGGCTACAGCTGCTGACCGACCCCGATGAGGAAGTTCATCCACGCCACGCCTGCGCCGGCGAGGATCGCGGCTCCGACAGCGACGAACAGGCCGGCGCGCGACCGGATCGCCGACTGGTAGTTGCCGCTCGAGGACGAGATCGCCCACGTGACCGCGCAGATCAGGATTGCGAGCACCGCGAAGATCAGCACGTACGTGAGCAGCGCGCCGACGATCGCACGAAGGTCGTCCGCGCCTCCGACGGCACCGAAGTCCGGGAAGATGTCCATCCGGTCACCCCGCCGCGCTGAGGCAGGCGGACTTGCCAGCGGTCGCAGCATCCAATCCCGCGGCGCCATGCTCGGCGAGCCACGCCTCGGCGTCCACTGGTGGCTCGAACGACCCACCCGGTCGGATCTCGAAGTGCAGATGAGCGCCCTGCGACTTCCCCGAAGCGCCGACATCGCCGATGTGCTGGCCCGCGGTTACACGCTCGCCGACGGACACGTGGATGCCGGACTCCCACATATGCGCGTAGGCAGATGCCACGCGCCCGCCGCTGACCGTGTGCTCGATGACGATCAGCTGCCCGTACAGCCCGTAGGGTCCTGCCCACGCCACCACACCGTCCGCGACCGCGAGGATCGGCGTCCCATCGGCAGCGGCGAAGTCAGTGCCCGCGTGGAATGCCCGAAGTCCGGTCATGGTGTCGTCGCGCCACCCGAAGCCACTGGTTCGGACCCAGGTTCCGGTCGGCAGAGGGAGAACCACGCTCGTCGTCTCGGGGACGTTGTCGAGCGGCGCAGCAATGTGGTTTGCGGGCAGCGCAGGCTTGGTCAGCGCCGCGATGATGGCTTCTGCGACAGGTTGATAGTTCTGATAACGGTCGGGGAAGGCCGAGCGTTCGACGGCCTGTGCAGCGGATCCGGGGTCTGCTGTCTGCCACCCCGCGATGTCGAGGAGTCCCGCCGGCGACGGGTAGTTGGGTCCCTTGGGGCCACCGAAGAACGCGCGTACTTGGTACGTCGGGTCCATGAGCTCCGCTACGGTGCCCCACCCTGAGGTGGGCCGCATCTGGAAGAGGCCGAGGGAGTCGTGGTCGCTCCCGATGCCGTCGTTGGGCATGTCGAGGGATGCGGGATGCACGGCGTTTGCCAGCATTCTCAGGGTCGACTCCGTCAGTGCCGCCATCAATCCGATGAGCACGCCCTGCCGCCCAACGCCCTCGATTCCGCTGCCGACGGTGATGATCGTCGCTGCGTGGGTGAGCTGTGCGCGGTGAAGGGTCACGGACGCGCCGTCGCTCATGACTGCCGTTACCTTCTCGGGTACCTCGGACACGACCAGCTGGCCGGATGTCTGGCACGCGGCAAGGGCGGGGGAGAGGAAGACTGGGACCGCAAGGATCCCCGCGAAGGGGAGCACGAGCAGCGCCAGCGCCAGGAAGATGATGAGCTTCTTCATGTTCGGCGCCGTCATCGCAGCGGGTTGTCAACCTCGGACAGCCGGAGCAGATGGCATTCGTCGAAACTGGGCTCGCAGGCGATGAAGAGCGTGAACGCGATCGGTCGGGACGTCTCCTGCGCATCGGTCCCGACGACACCCGCCCGATGGCGCGTCCCTGAGATCGTGTATGCGATCGTGCCAGCCAGAAGGTCGCCCTCGGCGGCCTGACTGAGCGCGTCGTCCCAGGATGCCGGGACGAACACGCCGTCGATCGTCAACCACTGGCGCGTTCCATAGGTGCGCAGCTGTGCCCAGGCGTCCGCTGTCGGGTAATAGGTGCGCACGTCGGACGCGAGCGCGGCAGTCTCGTATCCGGACGGGTCGCCGGCGTCAACGATGACCTGTGCGTAGTCGGTCATCTCGAACGCGGTGGTGTCCCAGGTCATCAGTGCGTCGGCGGCGTCGCGTGCGAATCTCTCGCCATCGGCGGTGGAGAGAATCGCGCGGAGCGTGCTGCCCGAGGGTGACGGTGTCGGCACGTCGGGTGCAGACACCGGAGTTGTCGGGTCGATCGTGGGGGAGGCGGCGTCAGGGGAGGGGGCAAGGACAAGGCCGTAGAGTCCGACTCCGACCACTGCAGCGACCACGCCGAGGGTCACCGCGAGCAGGACTACGAGGCGTCGGCGATGTGGACGTTGTGTGATTGTCATCACGCGATCTCCCGTCCGAGCTGAGTGCGTGCGCTGCGCAATTGAGCGAAGAACTCGACGGTGTATGCGAGGGTCCCCTCGAACTGCGCGAGCTGCTCGTCGGTCAGCTCTGTGGCGACGGCGGCAACGTCGAAGTGGGTCCACCACTGGTCGAGGTCCTCCCATACGCGCACGAAGGCGCGGACCGGGAAGACATGCGCTGACGTCGTTCGGGTCTTGCGTACATTGCGGCCACGCTTGGCTTCTTTGACTCTCGCGAGCGCTGCGCTCGCCAGCTGCTCGAGTTCGTCGGGAGGGTCGAAATCTTCGGGTGCTTCGAAATCCTCGATCGTTCGGGGCGCCGGACGTATGACCTCCCGGATCCGAGCGTGGGCGGCAGCGACGCTGCCGCCATCATCGATGAGCCGCAACTCTGCGACCGCCATCTCCCTCAGCGCGGGGTCGGTCACCGGGCTGGCAACGAGCCGCTGAAGTTCTGCGATGCGATCGAGTGTCGTGTAGGAAGCCTTGCCCGTCACCATCAAAGCTGCCTGTGTACGGCTCTTCCCCGGCTTGAATTGCGGTGGTGCCACGGTGGCACCACCGTGGTTTTCGCTCGGATCGCCCAGCCGGCTGAACTGTGTCGCCGTCTGTCGCCGCTGCGCATCCTCAGTGATGTACTCCTTCAACTCCGTGTAGAGCGTCGTCGCCTCCGTGGGGGTGAGCGGCTTGTGGAGCACGTTCTCCGCCTGCTCGGCGAGCAACTCGGCGAGTCGATCAGAGATCCCGGACCTCACCCAGACCTTGATGGTCTTTTCGCCGAGACGCTTGAGCGCTTCGAGTCGGCGCGCGCCGCAGACCAGGATGCCCTCGGGCGTCACAGTGACGGGTTGCAGGAGTCCGTCGCGCGTGATCGACGCGGCGAGTTCGTCGATGTCGCCGTACTCCCGGCGGTGGCGATTCCCGACGATGATCGATGAGATCGATCGTTCGAGCTCGATGTGGCCGATCCTCGCGCTCACAGTCACTGCCTCGCGTTCTCGACAGGGGCGGAGAGACTGACGGCGAGGACGAGGTCATCGTCCGTCAAAAGTGACCGGAGGGGCTCGCCGATGAGGAGCCGGAGCAGGATGCCGCGGCCCGCAGTGGTGCGGGCGACCTCGGGCTCGGGGTTCCCGAGCACGGCGCGAAGCAGCCCGTTCCACGACGTCGAGGACAGGTCGAGGAGGGTCCTGCCGTGGACATCGCGCCGGAGTGACTCCCAAGCGGTCGCGCGGGAAGACACCTCGCTGAGGCGCGCGCAGATGTACTCCATCGCGGTGCGGGCACATGTGCGTGGCCAGCCGAGCAGGGTCAGGAACGCGATCGCACTCTCGACGGCCTCGACGATGCCGGTCCCTTCGGGCGTATCCTCCGCATCGTCATCGTCCCCGATGGACTGCACACGCAGCGCCGGGTGGTAGTCACTGAGCGGGTTCTCCCGATCGCTGAACCGCTCGGGGTCATGGAACGTGGAGAACTCGGGCCGACGCGCCTGATAGACCGAGCACAGCAGACCGTTCGCCCGCTCCTCAGCGATCATCGTCACCTGTACAGCGCGCGTCACGACCGCCCACGGGTCATCCGCGTTCCGGACCGCAGCCGAGCGCATGGCATCGAATGCGGCGGACCCGGCATCCCATGGGTCGAGTCCATGCTTGCGTGCCAGCCTCGCGTACCGCTTGACCACGTGCGCCATGAGTGCCGCCGCTTCCCGGTCATGGCGCCACGCGCCGTGGTCCCTCGCGGCGAGGCGTTCCAGAAGCGCGCGAAGCCCCTCCGAGCTCTCGAACTCATTGCGCTCGAGCATCGGGTCATCGCCGTCCTCCACGGCGGGTGAGGATGCGTCTGCAGTTGACCATGAACGCTGGCTGGCCATGACAACCCCGCTACCGACCGATCCCGGAGCGCCGGACTGCGCCATGCACATGGCGCCCGCTGCCGAACGCGGTGACGGGTGGCAGGTGAAGTGCCCGGTCGCGAATGGCGCGTCGTGTCGCCGCAACCCCCTGGTTGGGCACGGCGCGGGCGCGGCGCGCGATGGATGCCTCGAGGTCGATGCCCTGTCCGGCGACACGACCGGTGATCACCGGCACGAGTTCCGTCGGCCGCATCCAGACGACCTCGCTGCGCACTCGCTCGGTACCTGACAGGCTGAGGGGCTGACGCTCGAGCGAAGGATCGCCGTGCCGCGCGAACTCGGACACCTCGTCACCGGTCGCCCGGTCAGCGCGATCGGGTTGGCCAGACGACGCGTTCGAGCGGTTGTTCATCTCTGCATGCTCGTCTCGGTCGAACTCATTCATGGCGTGGCCCCTTTCTGTAGGTCAGGTGTGCCGAGCGTCCCCGCGAACCATCGGCCGACTGTCGACGGGTGGACTCCCGTGGCGCTCGCAATCTCTCTGTTCGACATCCCGCGCTGACGCATCAGCGCCGCGATGTCTCTACGGGCACCCTTCTCCGGAACATCCGGGTGCGGGTGGAGCTGCACGAGTTCTGTGGATGGCCCTCGCACGGCGGATGCTGTGGAGGAGTGAGGAACCCCGAATCTCTGGGTGAGCACGACGGTGAGGTGCGTGATCGCAAGCAGGACCAGCGGCGGTACCGCCGCGACGGATGCAGCGAGCACCGGTGGAACGTCAGCGTCGGCGGCGACGACGGCGTGGATCGCATTCGCGGCGACGGAGACCGCGGCGCCCGCGATCAGGAGCATCCACGGGTACCAGGCCTCCCGGCCACCTGCGAGCGCGACGACAGAGACCGTCCCCACGACGATGATCCCGTCGACGATCAGCGGCCATGCCCAGGCTTGATTGCGGGCGATGCCTGACCGATGTGCAAGATCGGCGAGGGCGGTGAAAGACAGCCAGAAGGCACCGATCGCGATGAAGACGGTGCCTGCCACCGCCGTCCACACTGCGAGGCGCCCCGATCGCATCTGCGTTGGGTCGAAGGTCATGAGATCACGCGTCCCTTCATCGACGGGCTAGTTGCGCGGGCGCGAAAGGGTGGTGTCGCCCTCACCATCGTTCGGTACGCGGATCGGATGGTTGTGAGGATCTCTGCCTCTCGAAGCCCGACGCGCACCGCGGCCGGGCCGAGAACAGCTCGAGCGTTGTCATCGGGCAGGCCGTTCTCCGCCAGGCGGCACGCCGCCCAGTAGAGCGCTCGGTTGCGCTCGCCCTCCATCCGTGTGGCAAGCCAGCCGGCGATCCGGTCTACGTCGACATCCCGATGGGCGGTGGTGGCGGTGCTCCTTGAGGGTGCCGGCCGGGGGTCGAGAAACTGCCGAAGGGCGACCGCGTCGAGCGGCACGGCGCCTGGGCGCCCCACGCCGATCAGCTCGTAGCTCGATCCGTTGCCTTCGAACACCACCCGCGACGGTGGGACGATCACATAACCGCCCTCGCCGCGGAAATCGATGCCACACCTTGATGCTTGCCACGACGGCTGAGGTTTCTTCGGGTCGGCGGGGTAGTAGGCATGCATGCCGCCGGACGCTGTCTTCACCAGAACCTGCCAGCGGTCGACCAGACCCTCCCGGCGGGCGAGTTCGAAGGGACCGAATCCGCGCACCCGACCGTGCACATCGATGTCGACGACCTCGATTCCGGAGCGGGAGCCGGTCGGCATCCCGATGTTCGAGTCGGGCCATCGCGCCCACCACCGTCTGATCTGCTTGATATCTGAGGTCGCGTCGCGGAAGCCGTGTTGCGTCAGCGGGCGCTTCTCAGCGGCCTTGCACGGAAAGATCGGGATTCCGGACTGAGCGAAGCGTGCCGCTCCTTCGCTCGGTGAAAGACCGAGCACGGATGCAAGCAGCGCTGCGGTGTCCATCAGAGCACCGGCCGGGCAGTCGCGGAGCGGGAGGGGTGCCGCCGATCGGAGCCGCTGAGGCTGGTGTCATCGACCCGATCCCAGGGACGCACTGTCGTCGACTCTCTCGACAGCCCCGGCGGATCACCTGCGCCCACCTGAGCCGTATGCAGCTGCGAGAGAATCGCGACCGCAGTCGACCGCACACGTTCACCTGTCGCCTGGACGACCTCGACCGGCGTCTTCCCGTCGACAGAGGTAGCCCACGTCGAGACGTACGGGATTGTGTAGCTCGACGTGTCGAGCCCGTGCGCCGCGCCGATCATTAGCGCGACCGACTCGGCCTCGACCTCGCCGATTCCCCGATGCAGGGATGCCTCGGGATGATCAGGACCGTGGAGCTCCACGTGAGCGAGTTCGTGCGCGAGCGTCTTCACACGCGCGGCAGGATCGATGTCGCCCCGGACGGCGACGCTGCGCGTGAGGTAGTCGGTCATGCCGTTCGCTCCTCCCAGGTCCCGATCACTGTCGACAAGGCGCAACGAGTAGCCCTTTGCGCGCACGAGCGTCGCGAGGCCGTCCCACATCCCCGGCGGCGCCTCACCCTCCAGCAGCTGCGGCCGAGGTTCCTCCGGGATCGCTTCACCGCTGGTCTGCGAGGCATCCCAGACATATGCCGGACGCACGCCGACCAAGCGCGACTGCACTGCCTCGCCTCGCTGAGGCGCCTCGCGGGGCGCGAGCCGACGCCACGACTCGGCGATCTGCGGAGTACGCGAAGCGAACCGGCGGACGACGGGCGCGAAGATCATATAGCCGGGCTGTCCGCGATCGACGGAACGCCCCAGCGTCAGCCACTGCCGGAAGCCGGCGACGTATGTCGGCGTCGGGGCGGAGACCCTGCCCTGCTCGAACGCTGCTGCGTGCTGCATCCAGATGAGCAGGGTGTTGTTGAACGACCGAGAGCGGAACCGGGCCGCAAACGCGAGAGCGCGGTTCCAGTCGTCGCCCGTCACAAGGTCGGCTACCGCATCAGCGAGCTGAGCGTGGAGCCGCTCGAGCTTTGCCGCTGTGACAGCATCGCCGGATCGTTGGTGAGCCATGGTACGTCCCCTTCTTCGTAGCCGCGTGCGGCGGCCTCAACAGCAGAGGTACGTCTCGACTCACCGTCGGGGTCGTCAGCGTGTCGGCGGCAAACGGGGGAGCGCGCGAGACTCGTGTGCGTACATAGGTGTAACCTACGCTTGATGTGCTGAATTAGATAGCAAACGAACACGATGTGCCTAGCGATAGCCTGTGGACGTGGGTAGACGTTCCCAGGGTGAGGCTGGCGCGTGGTCGATGGACCTCGTGCGAGCAATCTCGACACTTCGTGATGCGGCCGGGATGACGAATCAGGAGCTGATCGAGCGCTCCGAGATGTCGGCGAGCTACTTCTATGGACGGCTGAGGGGCGCCGCGCCGTTCGACGCGAACGACATCGAGAAGCTCGCTCAGGCTCTGGGGACCCATCCGCACGAGATCTCTCGTGTCGCAGCATCCATCGGCGACGCTCGAGAGATCGAGCCCATGGTCGACACGGACGCGAAGGAACTGGCGCGGCGGTTGTCCGCGGTATCGCGTGCGCCCCGCCTGGACGGATCCGCGTTCGATATCGACGGTCTCCTCAACGAGCTCGCTGAACGTGGGGTCGCGCTGGACCGCGATGAGTGGTCAAGCCTGCTCGCGGGTGAGTCAAGCACTGTTCGTGTGAGAGTGCTCGAAGGCGTCGGTGCGTATGCCGGCGTCCCGACGGCGTACCTGCTCGACCTCGAGGACGCTGCCGCAGTGGAAGCAGCGGAGGCGAACTTCGAGTTCCGCGAGGCGCTGAAGGCGTCCGGCGCCGACTCGGTGTCAGCGCGCGCCGTCGGCGAGATCTCGCCTGCCGCGCTGCGCGCCATCGCGCAGACCCTCAGGTCGATCTCTGCGCATTAGCGCATTCACCTGACCTCGTCTGCGCCGCGGCGTACAGTGGGGATCATTCGAGCGATCGCTGTGTCGAGATCGTGATCGGAGGTCAGGCGTCATGAGCTACCGCGCTTCTCGAGATCATGAAGAGTTGCGCGCCCGCGCAGAGGCGCAGCTCGAACGCCTTGACCTCCCCGGTGACATCGAACTGGAAGACATCGTCCGTCAAGTCGCCCGGGCCACCGGCAAGAGGATCGACGTGGAGCCCGTCGGCGATCGCGACTGGGAGAACATCACCGGCCTGGTCCTGTTGACGGCCGACTCGGCCAAGATCCTGGTGCGCAAGTCCGACCCGCGCTGGTACCAGTTCCACACGGTGCTGCACGAGCTGTCGCACGTCGTGTTCGAGCACGCAGGATGCGCGACACTGCCCGTCAAGCATCCCGGATCTCGCCACGTCCGCGCCGGCCAGACCGTGCTCGCGCGAGGAATCGTCACCCCGGACTTCGAACTCGACCTGGACTTCGCCGACACCGAACTCGTGATCGAGGCAGAGGCTGAGAAGCTATCGCAGCTCTTGTCGCGGCTGCTCCTTCAACCCCGCCACGGCCACGACGAGGCGGTGTTCGGGTGATGACGCTGAGCATCGAGTCCGTCGCGTTCCTCGCGCTGCTGGTACTCACCCTGATCCGGTTGCCGTCAGCCATTCGCGAGCCGTCGAGTCGACTGACGTGGATCGCCACGATCACGGGGCTCGCTGCCGTGTTCATGGTCGGGGTTGTCGTTCCCTTGCCGATCGTCGATGGATGGCTCGGGGGAACAAACGTCGCGAACCTCATCCAGAACATCCTCGCAACCACAGCATTCTGGTTCGTCATGCAGGCAGCACTCACGCTCGACGGCAGCAGATTCAATCCACGCAGCCTCTGGGAGCTGCCCGCGATGTTCCTCTCGTTCACCGTGCCCTTCCTCCTGATCACCGACCGGGGATCGACGACGGATGAGTTCATCAAGGAGTCGGCAGATCAGTTCGGCTTGTGGGCGTACGCGTCGCTCTACATGGGATGCGTCGTCCTGATCATGGTCCGGATGCTCCGCGGAATTCACGGACGCAAGCCGCGGCCGTACATCCTCATCCGCATCGGAGCGTGGGCGATCCTCGGAGCGAGCCTCATCGAGATCGTCTACCTCACCCTCCGCGTCGCTGGCCTGGGGCGGACCCCGTCGGTCGAAGCAGTCGGGGCTCTATTCACGATTCCGTTCTACGGCGGTGTCGTGCTGGTGTGTGCAGGGATCATCCTGTTCGCCATCGCCCGCGTGGGCCGGAGATCGATGAACGCCACCCTCGGGCGGCTCCTTGCGAAGGCAAGCCTCGACCGCGGGATGATCGTGAAGCCGATTCCTGATGAGGACCCAGTTCACGAGACATACCGACTTGCCGTTCGCCTGACCGACATTGCTAACAGCCAGGAGTTGACGAAGCGTGAACGAGTTCTCCTTCGAGCCGCGACCGAAATGCTCGACCGACAGATGAGGGCGCCGGCGGTGGTCCGGATGTCGAGTGCCGCGGGGACGGTGACCGCACCTTGAAACTGATCGGCACTTTGGCCGCGGTGTCAATGGTGCTCTTGGCGGCTGCGGGAGCACTGATCTGGATGCTGGCACGTCGCGTTGTTGGCGTCGAACCGCGGCGCAAGACTGTGACCGTGCGTCGCGTCGGCGACGCGATCGAGCTGCCGCGGAGCGACCTCACGGTTGCCAACGGGAGCTACGGCCTTTGGTTTGGGGAACGTTTTGAACACCACGCGCTGATCGGGCCCGTGGTGTCGACAGACGGAGATCAGGTCACTCGTCGGGTGCTCAACAAAACTGCACCGATGAGCACGGATCCCTTCGAAGCTCAGTGGACCGGCCACATCATAAGCGGGCCCGCCGAGATCGACGCCGACTGGGAGGACGTGACGGTGCCGCTTCGCGACGGCACCTCGGCGCCGGCGTGGCTTTTCCAGGGCAGCACTGCAGAGGCGCCGTGGGTGATTCACGTGCAGGGTGTTCGTACCTCGAGACTCGTGACCCTGCGCTCCGTCGAGGTGGCACAGAGTTCCGGCCTGACCTCCCTCGTGATCACCTACCGAGGCTCGGGGGACGGACCGCCGGCATCGGCCTCCACACTGGGCCAGCGTGAGTGGACCGATCTGGCCGACGCGATCGTATACGCCCGATCTCGAGGGGCCGCAGCCGTCTATGTTGTGGCGTGGTCGATGGGCGCGGGTCTCGCTCTGGAGCTTCTTCGCCGCGACCCAGCGGCCTTCGACCGGCTTGCGCTGATCGCCCCTGCCACGAACTGGTCGCTCATCATCCGACACGCCGTGAACCGTGCTGGCCTGCCCAGGTTCGTTGCCTCCCTCGTGACGGGGGCGCTCGCCTCTCGACTGGCGGGTCGACTGCTCGGGATGCCCGCACCGCTCGACTTCGACCGGCTCGATTGGAGTCAGAACCTCACGACACATGTGCCGATGACCGTGGTCCACTCAAGAGGGGATGAGGAGATCCCCTTCGAGCTCACGCGCGCCTTCGTCGCCGCGCACCCAGACATCACGCTTGTGGAGACAGCGGCAGCTCCGCATGGATGGGAGGCTAACGTCGACCCGGGAGTTTTCAGGTCGGCGCTGACCTCTTGGCTCGACAGCTCGGAAGCAAGCAAGCCGCAGACGCCGTGAGGGTGGAGCTGAGGGAGCGCGCTCATGTCGCTGGACCCGGTTGCGCCGGAGATCATGAGCCTGCGGACGCGCGATTGACGCGACTCTCACAAACGCGCCATGGCCCTGGCCTGCTGCCGCCGAGCATCGAACCGCGCATCGTGAATCACTCGCGGGACCTTGGAAGCCGGGGATGGAGACACAGGCCATTCCCGCCCGATTGAGGTCGCACCGCCGATCCACGCAGTTGTGGGGCGAGTCGACTCAGCTGGACAGTTCCCCGGCAAGGATGCGGACACGAGCCGCGATGGCGTCGCGCATTCCGCGCACACCATCGAGATCCCAGTGCTCAGGGTTGGGGAATTCCCATTCGACGTGCCGCCCGCGGATGGGCGCGGGGAGCTGCAAGCCGGGCTTCATTGTGACGACGACATCGGCGGTCGCCAGATCCGTCTCCGTCACCAGCCGTGGACGTGCTGCAGAGGTGTCGGCCCCCACTTCCTGAAGCGATTGTGCGACGACCGGGTTGATCTCGTCTGCGGGCTTGAGACCCGCGCTGGTCGCGTGAAACTCGCCTGGCGCGATGACACCGAGCAGGTGCGCGCCGAGCTGCGATCGGCCGGCGTTGTGCTGGCAGATGAAGAGGACGGTGGGCGGGGTGGTCATGCGGGGACTCCAAGGGGAAGGTGGGCGCGGGACCACGCCTGCGTCGCCGTCTGCACGGCGTCCCAGGGCGACCCGAGCGGCGGGGTGTACGAGAGATCCAGGTCACTGACCTGGTCGATGGTGAGGCCGGCGAACAGCGCGGTCGCGTACGTGTCGACGCGCTTCGCGGTCTCAGTGCCGAGACGCCCGACCAGCTGCGCGCCGAGAAGCCGCCCGGTGTCGCGGTCGCCGGTGATGCAGAAGCTGATCGGCTGCGCACCTGGGTAGTAGCGCTTGTGGTCGTCCGCCACAGCCTGCGTGGTCGCCGG
The DNA here is from genome assembly GCF_039614715.1 of Microbacterium sp. AZCO. Taxonomy (GTDB): domain Bacteria; phylum Actinomycetota; class Actinomycetes; order Actinomycetales; family Microbacteriaceae; genus Microbacterium. The sequence goes on from NZ_CP154857.1 coordinate 785,183, forward strand.
TGCATAGCCGGCGGCCGCTGCCTCGTGCTCACGGAGCCCGGTGCGCGCCGCGACGATGTCGAAGACCTTGACGACCTGGGTGCCGACGGATCCGGCGAACCGCGCCTCGCCACCCAGCGCGTTCTCGCCCGCGACGCGCCCCTGCTTGTGGGCGGTGGTACCGAGCGGCAGATACGTGACGCCGAGCAGGCGATGGTGGGTCACGACGCCGTCACCCGCGGCGAAGACGTGAGGGATACCGGTGCGCATCTGCTCGTCGACGACCACCGCCCGGCCCGCGCCGAGCTGCGCTCCGGCGTCCTCGAGCAAGGCCGTGTTGGGGCGAACACCGACGACCGCGAGAACCAGATCCGCGCTGTGCGACACCGGCTCGCCGAGGTGCTCGGCGTGGACCACGAGCCCGGAGTCGGCCTTCTCGACGGCCGTCACGGTGGTGTTCGTGTGCACGTCGACGCCGTGCTCGACCAACTCGTCGTGCACGAGCGCCGCGAGTTCGGGGTCCAGGGTGGAGAGCACCTCGGGGCCACGCTGCAGCTGGGTCACCCGCATCCCGCGCGCCCGGAACCCTTCGGCCATCTCCAGGCCGACATAGCCCGCGCCGATGATCACCGCGCTGTTGGGCGCACGGCTGGCAAGGTGCGCGTCCAGCGCGAAGGTGTCACCCATCGAGTGGATGACGTGTACGCCGTCCTCGGGGCCGAGATCGCCCAGCCCCGCGATGCCGGCGAAGGAGGGCAGGGCGCCGGTGCCGACGATGAGCTCGTCGTACGAGATCTCGGATTCCCCATTACCATCGCGGACCGTCAGGCGCCGCTGCTCGGCGTCGATTCGGGTCGCCAGGGTGTTCAGTCGCAGCCTCATGCCCGTCGCCTCGAGATCGGCGTGAGTGCGGTGCGCGAGCGACTGCCACGGCTTCACGTCACCCGAGAAGTAATACGGGATGCCGCAGATCGAATAGTTCGGATACTCGTCCGCAACGACGACGGTCACGTCGACAGTGGGGTCCAGCTCTCGGGCGCGGAGCGCGGCGGAGATCCCCGCGTCGCTGCCGCCGATAGCGACGATATGCATGTCTGAAGTCCTTCGGATTGTGCGGGGCGGTCAGTCGAGGCTGGCGAGTTCGTCCTGCGCGGTGTCGGTCTGCTTGTCCGTGAGCGGGACGAACAGCGAGGACTGAGCGATCGCGTCGGCATTGTCGACGTAGTAGTCCACGAACGCCTTCACCGCCGCCTCATCCGCGTAGGAGTTGTTGTTGACGTAGATGAACAGCGGCCGGCCGAGCGGCGCGTACGTGCCGTCCTGCACGGTCTCGACGGACGGGGCGACGCAGCCGTCGCCGCCGTCGACCTCGAGGCCCTTGACGACGTCCGCGTTCTCTTCGAGATAGGTGAAGCCGAAGTAGCCCAGCGCACCCTCGTCTGCCTTGACACCCTGAACCGTGACGTCGTCATCCTCGGAGCCCGTGTAGTCGCTGCGACTGCTTCCCTCTTCACCGTTGATTGCTTCGGTGAAGTAGTCGAACGTGCCCGAATCAGCACCCGGCCCGAAGAGCGTGAGCGGAACGTTCGGGTATGAGGGGTCGATCTGGTTCCAGTTGGTGACCGCTCCCTGGGATTCGGCCGCCCAGATCGTTTTCAACTGGTCGACAGTGAGGCAGTCCACCCAGTCGTTCTCGGGATTGACCACGACGGAGATCCCGTCGTTGGCGATCACTATCTCCGTGTACTCGACACCCGCAGCCTCGCACTTCGCTGCCTCATCGTCGTCGATCGGCCGGGAGGCGTTGGAGATGTCTGTTTCGCCGGAGCAGAAGGACCGGAACCCGCCACCGGTGCCGGTGATCTGGACCGTCACCGCCACGTCCGGCTGGACGCCCGCGAACTGGATCGATGCCGCCTTCGTGAGGGGGCCGACCGTGGAGGAGCCGTCGCTGACGACGGTCCCGCTCACGGTCTCGCCAGAGTCACCGATCGATTCGCCAGCACATCCACTCAACGCGAGTGCCGCGAGGAGGATCGTCGCCGCGGCGAGCGGCGCCGTGCGGTTCATGGCTGCGCCACCCGCTCCGGAAGCAGGTCGTCGAGCAGCGCCTCGATGCGCAGGCGGATCTCGTCCCGGATGGGACGGACGGCTTCGATCCCCTGCCCGGCTGGGTCGTCGAGTTCCCAGTCCTCGTAGCGCTTGCCGGGGAAGATCGGGCACGCGTCGCCGCAGCCCATCGTGATGACGACGTCGGATTCCTTGACGGCGTCGACGGTCAGCACCTTCGGGGTGTTGCCGGCGATGTCGATGCCTTCCTCGGCCATCGCCTCGACGGCCACCGGGTTGATGACGTCCTTGGGTGCGGACCCCGCGGAGATGACCTCGACATCGTCGCCACCCAGCGCACGGAGGTACCCCGCCGCCATCTGCGAACGGCCGGCGTTGTGGACGCAGACGAACAGGACGGTGGGCTTGTCGCTCATGGCGGTCTCGCTTTCTCTCACCAGAAAGCATAGACCGTGATCTATCTATTTATCGAGTCGGGGCAGATGAACTTTCGGGGAACAACTCATCGAGCAGCCTGCGGACGCGCCCTTCGATGTCGTCCCTGATCGCACGAACTTGCTCAGGTGACTTGCCGACCGGGTCGTCGAGTTCCCAGTCCAGGTAGCGGCGGCCGGGGTAGACCGGGCATGCGTCGCCGCAGCCCATCGTGACGACGACGTCGGCCGCGCGGACGGCTTCATCGGTGAGCGGCTTCGGGAACTCGCCACCCAGCGAAACACCGATCTCATTGAGCGCGGTGACGATGCTCTGGCGCACATCACTGACTGGCTCCGAGCCGGCCGTTCGCACCGCGACTCGGTCACCGGCGAGCTGCCTGAGGATTCCGGCCGCGATCTGCGAGCGACCGGCGTTCTGCACGCAGACGAAGAGCACAGTCGGCACGGTCGGCGTGAGCACGTCATCACGTTGGAGTGCCTCCAGCCGTGAGGCGGCGAACGTCGCCGTGCGGCTGGCCAGCATTGGGGACTGCGAGTGACCCGCCAGGAGCTGGTGGCTGTCCAGGACGATCGCGCGGACGGTCTCACGGCTGAACACGCCGTGGAAGCGGACGGAAAGGTCATCGGCGATGCGCTCGAGATCGGGCTCGTCCGCGGGCTCTGCGCCGCCGAGGATCGAGTCGACAAGATCGGCGTGGGCAGGGGCGATCGAGTACCAGACGCGGCGCCCGTCCGGCTCGCGCACGACGATGCCGTCGTCGTGCAGCGCCTTCATGTGGTGACTGACCGTCGGCTGCCGCAGTTCCAGGGACTTCGCCAGTGCCCCGACGAGGGCCCGCCCATCCTGCGAGTCACGGATCAGTCGGAGTATGCGCACACGGGTCTGATCCCCCAATGAGGTGATGCTCACCGCAGGATTCATAGACGGAAGTCTATCGACGACTCCGGTCGGCGTCACACGAGCGCGAACGCCAGATCACGGGCGCGGAGCCCAAGGCTCGTCACCACCCACGCCCCGTCCGAGCGCTCGATCCAGTGCAGGCTCGCCAGTTGCCAGAGAATCTGGCCGGCGATCCGCGGCAACCGGCGGGCGTGAGCGGATGTGAGAGCCGTCCGACGCTCAGCCCACACCCGCGCGACATCGTCGCTATCGCGAGCTCCACCGCCGTTCACGATGTCGAGCACGATCAGGCGCGACTCGCTGAGGTATCGCCGGATGGTCGCGTCGTCCATGCTCAGTTGCGCTCCACCGCGTCGCTGCGACGCTCGATGAGGAGGGTGTCGCGCCAGCAGCCGGCGTGCGGGCCGGTCCCCGATCGGGCGATGCGTTCGCGTCGACCCACCACACGGAACCCCGCTGCCTCGTGGAGTCTGAGGCTCGCGCCGTTCTCAGGGAAGATGCTCGACTGGATCGTCCAGATCCCCGCGTCCTCGGCAGCGTCGATGAACACGTCGAGGAGGCGGCGGCCGATGCCTCGTCCCCGAGCACGGCGGTCGATGTAAACCGAGTGCTCGACGACCCCGCGGTACGCCGGGCGGGAAGACACGGGCGAAGCGGCGATCCAGCCGACGAGGGCGTCGCCTGCGTCGACGGCGACGAACCGCAGCGAGGGCAGCTTGCCCGCATCGAACGACTGCCAGGTGGGAGTGTCGACCTCGAACGTCGCCTCGCCGTCCTCGATGCCCTGCGCGTAGATCTTCTCGACTATCGGCCAGTCGGCCGGGGTCATCTCGCGCACACGTGCCCTCAACAGCATCCACCGCCATTGCCGGCGTCGGTCGAGCAGACGCCGGTCGCGGGAAGCACCAGCTCGACGTTCGACGCGGATGCGGTGTCACCGGCGAGCCAGGCCGTCACCGAGCGCACCTGCTCGTACCCGGTGGCGAGCAGGAATGTCGGCGCCCGCCCGTAGGACTTCATTCCGACGATGAAGAACCCCTGCTCCGGGTGGGTCAGCTCGCGGAAACCATGGGGCTCGACGGTGCCACAGGAGTGCACGTTCGGGTCGATCAGCGGAGCCAGACGCTTGGGCGCTTCAACGATCTCGTCCAACTCGAGGCGGATCTCACGGAGGATGTCGAGATTCGGCCGGAACCCCGTCGCATTGACCACGATGTCAGTCTCGTGGGCGACCACCTCTCCATGGCGGTGGCCGACCAACTCGACCGCGTCGCCTGCTCGGCGCGCACGGATGACCTCGAACCCGTCGATCAGGGCGATGTCGCCACGCTCCACCGCCCGGTCGACACGGCTGCCGAGGTGCGCGCGACCGATCAGCTCATCGTCGGGCGAGGACGAGACCCGCACCGCGTTAGCGTTGCGGATCAGCCAGGTGACCGTGGTGCCGACTTCCTCGCGAGCCAGCTTCACCAGCGCAAGCAGCGTGTTCGCGGCGGAATGCCCGGCGCCCACGACCGTCACCCGCCGCCCGGCGAACTCGGCACGATCCCTGCCGAGCACATCGGGAAGCGCGGGGGTAACACGGTCGGCGATGTCGGCCATGCCCAGCAGCTCGAGGCCGCTGGAGGAGAGGGAGTTGGGGGAGAGGTAGGTGCCCGACGCGTCGATCACGGCGCGCGCCGCGACATCTTCGACCTCGCCGTTCGCGGTACGGATCCGCAGTAGGAAGGGCGTCGCCGCCCGACGGCTTGTCCGGGTGCGGTCCATGCCCTCGCGAGTCACGCCGATCACCTCGACGCCGGTGCGGATCCGCCCGGAGATCTCGTCCAGGGCAGCCAGTGGCGCGACGTACCTGTCAACCAGCTCCGTTCCGGTTGGGGCACGCTCCGGGTCGGGCAGCTCCCATCCGGCTTCTTCCAGTAGCCGCCGAGATGCCGGATCGACCAAGTGCTTCCACGGCGAGAACAGCCGCGTGTGGCCCCAGGCCCGCACGCTCGCTGCGACCTCATCGCCGGACTCGAACAGAATGAAGTCGATGCCGCGTTCGACGAGGTTCGCGGCCGCCGCTAGCCCGATCGGGCCCGCCCCGATGATCGCGACCGGCAACGTCGAGAGCCGATCGGTGACAGCGACACGGGGTGTCAGATCAAGCAGAGTCACAGCATCCTCCAGAAGATATCGACGAACTTCGATACCTCGATTCTGGACCCAACTATCGATACCTGTCAATATCGACTAGTCTCGATGCATGACCACACTGCTCGAGGTGACCGACATCACCGCCGGCGCTTGCTGCACGCCACTGGTGCGAGAGCCGTTGTCCGCAACGGAGGCGGAGCAACTCGCCACGACGATGAAGGCTCTTGCCGATCCCGCGCGGCTCCGCCTGCTGTCCATCGTCGCGGCCTCGGAGAACTCCGAGGCGTGCGTGTGCGATCTCATCGAGCCGGTCGGGCTCAGCCAGCCAACAGTTTCCCATCACCTGAAGATCCTCACCGCTGCGGGGTTCCTCGAGCGCAGCAAGCGGGGCACCTGGGCGTACTTCAAGCTCGTTCCCGGCGCGTTGGACCGCGTCTCGCAGCTTCTCGTCGCCTCGTGAGCACGACGGTTCGCTCCGTTGCCGGGGAGTTTCTCGGCAGCGCGGGTCTCGCTGCGGTCGTGATCGGCTCCGGCATTGCCGCGCAGCGACTCTCTCCGGAAGATGTCGGCCTCCAGCTCTTCGAGAACGCATTTGCGACCGCTCTGGGACTTGCGGTCTTGATTATGGTTTTCGCGTCCGTCTCCGGCGCCCACTTCAACCCGGTCGTCACATTGACTGACGTCCTTCTGCACCGCCGGAAGTGGTCGATCGTCTGCTTCTACCTGCCCGCGCAGGTGCTCGGATGCATCGGAGGAGCGGTGCTCGCCAACGTGATGTTCGGCGCGCCGGCTGTGTCGTGGAGCACGACCGATCGCAACGGTTTCCCGCTTCTGCTCAGTGAGGTCATCGCGACCGCCGGGCTGATCCTGGTGATCTTCGCGTTGGTCCGTACCGGCCGCTCGCAGCTGGCCGCCCCCGCGGTGGGCGCGTACATCGGGGCGGCGTACTTCTTCACCTCGTCGACGAGCTTCGCGAACCCGGCGATCACCATCGGCCGCATGTTCAGCGACACCTTCGCCGGCATCGCGCCCGCGTCCGCGCTGCCGTTCATCACCGCGCAACTGGTCGGCGCAGGCCTGGGGTGGCTTCTCGTGCGCGCCCTGTTCCCGGTCCCGGCGCCAGAGCCGGCCACAGCCTGAGTGCAGTGGCCACGCAGCTGCGACCGCGCCTGGGACTCGCGGCCCTCGCCGTGTCACAGGTCGTCACGTGGGGTGTGCTCTACTACGCCATCCTGGTAGCTGCGCCCGCGATCGCCGCCGACACCGGCTGGGGAGAAGAGACGATCTTCCTCATCGTCACCGCGGCGCTCCTCACCTCGGCGGCATGCGCTGCGCCCGCCGGGCATTGGTTGGACCATCACCCGCGCCGAATCATGCTGGTCGGCGCGGTCACCGGCACGGTGGCAGTCCTTGCCACCGCGGCAGCCCCCAACGTTGGCCTCTTCGCCACGGCATGGATCATCGGCGGCGCGGCCCAGTCGGCCATCCTGTACCAGGCCGCCTTCACGGTGATCACGCATCGGCATGGCCAGGCGCGGCGTACACCCTTGACGATCATCACCCTCGCGGGTGGCCTCGCGTCGACGTTCTTCGCTCCCATCACCGGCTGGCTCGTCTCGGAGACCGGCTGGCGAGTGACGTTTGTCGTCCTCGCGGGCACGTTGGCGGTGGTGGTCATCCCGGCCTATGCCCTCACGGTCGAACGCAGTTGGGCCTCGGTTCAGACGCAAACGGATGTCAGTACCGCAGCGCCGACAGTCATCACCAGCATGCGCTTCTGGCTGCTCACGCTCGCGCTCGCACTGCTGTCGTTCTCGCTGTACTCGGTCACCCTGTCGGCCGTTCCTGCTTCAGCTGAGAAGGGACTCGATCTGCAAGCTGCATCCTGGGTGCTTGGGCTCATCGGCGCTGGACAAGTGCTGGGGCGACTCGTCTACCTCGCGATTCCACACGGCACCGCGCCCTGGATCGCTGCAACCGCCGTCGGCGTCGCAGGTGCCGGATTCCTCGCCGGATACGCGATCGCCGCGCAGCCAGGATGGATCATCGCCACCGCGATCGTCACCGGCGCGATCCGTGGCGCACTCACCCTCGTGCAGGCTTCAGCTGTCTCGGACCGGTGGGGCACAACCGGATACGGGCGCCTCAACGGGACTCTGGCCGCACCCGTCGCGGCCCTGACAGCCCTCGCGCCTGGCACTGCGGCGACAGTCGCCACCACACTTGGCTCATACCAAGCGATGGGCCTCTTGATGGCAGCCGTCTGCCTCACGGGCGGCCTGTTAGCCGTCCGCCGGTAGCTCTGGCGGGAAGTCCGGGTCATGCGGACCTCGGCCGAGGCGCACCGACGCAGCGCTGCGGATCGCAATCGGCCGGCGGTTTCTCCGCCTCCTGCTGCCTCAGTGCCACGGCCCCTCAGAAGTCGCTACACGTCTTGCAGATCGAGGGCCGTACCCGCTGAAGCGGGCACGGCTGCGCACCTTCTTACGAAAGAGAGGCGGTGCCGAGTGTCGGTGTCGATGCGGGTGATGAGCGCGGGGGATGGCTACAAGTACCTCCTCCGCACCGTCGCCGCCGCAGACGGTGAGCGACCACTCTCCAGTCCGCTGACCCGCTATTACGCCGAGGCCGGCACGCCGCCAGGCCGCTGGCTCGGCAGCGGGCTGCCGGGGCTCGCGGGCGGCAGGATCAGCGCGGGTTCTCGAGTCTCCGAAGCGCAGCTCGAGCTGCTGCTGGGGATGGGGCGAGACCCGGGAACGGGTTCGCCACTCGGCCGCGCGTACCCCGAGTACGCAGCCTCTGAGGCGAGCCCAGACCGGGCGACCACGCCACCGAGCCCCGCATCGACCCGCCGACATGCCGTCGCCGGCTACGACTTCACGTTCTCCCTTCCGAAGTCGGCATCTGTCCTCTGGGCGGTCGCCGATGCCAACACCCAAGCCACAATCGCCGCCGCGCACCACCAAGCGATCGACGACGTCCTCGCCTTCGTGGAGCGCGAACTCGCCGCGACCCGAGCCGGCGAAGCGGGGCGTGACGGCGCCGTCGCACAGGTCGAAGTGACGGGGCTTGTTGCCGCGGGGTTCGACCACTTCGACTCGCGGGCGGGCGATCCACAACTGCACACGCACGTCGTGGTGAGCAACAAGGTGCGCACAGCTTTCGATGGCAAGTGGCGCTCGCTCGATGGGCGTCCGCTGTACGCAGCGACCGTTGCGCTCTCCGAACTGCACTCTTCCCTTTTTGCCGACCACCTATCGCGTTCGCTCGGCGTCCAATGGGAGCAGCGTGAGCGCGAAGCCGACCGCAACCCGGTGTGGGCGATCGCAAGCGTTCCCGAGTCGCTCGTCGGAGAGTTCTCGTCTCGCTCGCGCCACATCGACATCGAGAAGGACAGGCTCATCGACGAGTATGCCGCCAAGCACGGCCGCGCGCCGTCGATGGTGACGATCATCCGTCTGCGCCAGCAGGCGACGCTCGCGACGCGCCCCGAGAAGCAACTCCGATCCCTCTCCGATCTCACTCACGACTGGCGTGCACGGGCCAGCCGTGTGCTCGGCCGTGACGCGACCGTGTGGGCGCGTGACGCCGTGAATCGCCGCGACGCGCAGACGCCGCTTCGCGCGGAGGACGTAGCGCCCGGCATCCTGAATCAGATCGCAGCGCGCGTCGTCGAAGCCGCCAGCGAGCGTCGCTCGACATGGACGCGCTGGAACCTCTACGCCGAGACTGCACGGCAGACGATGAGCTGGCGCTTCGCCGCGACCGAAGACCGCGAGGTGATCGTCGGAATGATCACGGATGCCGCTCTACAGCGCTCCACGCGGCTCACTCCACCCGAGCTCACGGTCTCGCCCGCCGAGTTCCGGCGTGCCGACGAGACGAGCGTCTTCCGCCCGCGCAACTCCGCGCGCTACTCATCGATTGCGCTACTGGATGCCGAGGAGCGCCTGCTCGCCGCGTCGCACGCGACCGAAGCGCCGGTGGCCAGCGCTGCAACTCTCGAGCATGCCGAGCGTGCACGCCGCAATCGCGGGATTGTCCTCGGAGGGGATCAGCGCGCGGCGCTCCACTCGATTGCAACCTCCGCGCGATCGCTGGACGTGCTGATCGGGCCGGCGGGGGCCGGCAAGACGACCGCGATGCACGCGTTGCGCCTCGCGTGGGAACACGGGCACGGACGTGGCTCCGTCATCGGGCTCGCACCTTCTGCTGCGGCCGCGCGCGAACTCGCTGACGACCTCGCCATCGCCACCGAGAACACCGCCAAGTGGTTGCACGAGCATCGCCAGGGTCGTGCAACGGTGCGCGCTGGCCAGCTCGTCATCATTGACGAGGCATCCCTAGCCGGCACGCTCACGCTCGATCGCATCAGCACGCTGGCGACGCAGGCAGGCGCGAAAGTGCTCCTGGTGGGGGACTGGGCGCAGCTACAGTCGGTCGACGCCGGCGGTGCGTTCCGGATGCTCGTCGAAGCACGCTCCGATGCTCCTGAGCTCGCCGATGTACACCGCTTCCGCAATGCGTGGGAGAAGGAGGCATCTCTCGATCTGCGCAACGGGCGCCTGCAAGCCCTCGACGCGTACGGCACGCACGACCGGATCATCGGTGGCGACGCCGACGCGATGACCAACGCCGCCTTCAGCGCGTGGCTCCGTGACGTGGCGTCGGGCAAGTCATCGGTTCTCGTTTCCGAGACAGGCGAAGCGGTTGCGGCGCTCAACCGACGGGCGCGCGCCGAGCTGATCACCTCTGGTGTCGTGAATGCCGCGGCCGAGGCATCCCTGCGGGATGAGTGCGCAGCATCCGTCGGTGATGTCGTCATCACCCGCAAGAACGACCGACGCCTGCGCTCGGGAAATGACTGGGTGCGAAACGGTGCACGGTGGAAGGTCGTCGCGGTGCGCCGCGACAGTTCTCTCCGTGTGCAGAACACCGATCGCCCTGGCGCCCGATCACTCACTCTGCCGGCCGAGTACGTGGCTGAGAACGTCGATCTCGGCTACGCGGTTACCGCCTACCGTGCGCAGGGGATCACTACCGACACCGCGCACGCCGTAATCGAGCCCGGAACGACGCGCGAGAACCTGTACGTCGCGATGACACGGGGGAGAGCCTCGAACACGGCGTACGTCGTCGTGTCGCGCCCCGACGACAACCACTCCGCTCGGCATCCCGGCGAGCGTCCGGATGCCACTGCCCGCGACATCCTCGCAGGCGTGCTCGTTCACGTCGGCGCCGAGCTGTCGGCACACGAGACGATCGCCGCCGAGCAGGAGACCTGGGGATCGATCGCGCAGCTCGCGGCCGAGTACGACACGATCGCGGCGTCCGCCCAGCGGGCACGGTGGACGAGTCTCATTCGGGTGTGCGGACTGCCAGCCGAACTGGCCAAAGCGGCGACTACCTCGGACGCTTTCGGCGCCCTGACAGCGGGCCTTCGACGCGCGGAGGCGGTCGGTTACAACGTTGGGACGCTGCTTCCGCGGATCGTCGCCGCGCGTGGATTCGAAGATGCTCAGGATGCCGCGGCCGTGCTCCACGAGCGCCTCGAGCGAGTCCTCGCTCAGCCATTGAGCGGCAGCTCGCGGGGGAGCGGGGGGCGGCTCATCGCCGGCCTCATCCCGGCGGCGATGGGGGAGATGGATGCCGAGATGCGGCGTGCCCTCGACGAACGGGCACACCTCATCGAGGAGCGCGCATCAGTGCTAGTCGAATCCGCGTTGACGTCGGGGGAGGGGTGGATCGCTTCGCTCGGGCGCGTCCCCGTCGGTCCGGCGCGAGCGGGTGAGTGGCGGCAGCAGGCGCGCATCATTGCGGCTTACCGAGACCGGTACAGCGTTTTCGAGGATGACGCGCTCGGTGCTCCCGCTGCATCGCCAAACCAGCGAATGGATGCCGCGGCCGCAGCCGTGGCGCGGGATCGGGCGATCTGGCTGTCGCGGACGGATGCTCCTACACAGCCACAGCGGCCACCTGCGCGCGCTCACGCTGTCCACAGCTTGTAGCGGATGGTCCTATCGACGTCCGAGCGGCGGGCGTAGCCTGAGCGCAACTGCAAGCCCCATGCCTGAAGGAGAGGCTTGGCCGATGTTCCAACTGCTGATCGCCATCGTAAGTCGCATCTACGCGTTCTTCCAGCGGACGATGCCGACGAACATGATCATCCGCGCCACGCACACTCGCCGCGGCCTGAAGTGGGGCGTGCCCGCGATGCTCCTTGCCGTCGTCTACGTCGTGCTCGCCGCCGCCCTCGCGCAGTGGGTCGCCGGCGGCGCTCCCGGATGGATCAACCTGCTCGTGCTGGTGTGCTTGTGGAACGCGCTGAAGTTCGTGGTGAACGGGCCGATCACCCTCGTTCGGCTGGTCCGCGTGCGGGCGCTCGAGCGTCGCTACCGCGGCGCGGGAGTGGCCTCGAACGAAACGATGACGGTCGGCTGAGACCGAACCGCGGACGCCACGACGTCAGCCGGCAGTCGCGGGTTCGAATGTCGCCCGCTCAAAGTTCATGTGTTTGCACGGGTCTTGCGGGTCAAGTTACCGGGCGAAAGTCGCGAACCGGTAGGCGCGTCGCATCCGCACGTGCGACGACCGTCATGCGCGCAATGCCCACCGCCTTCCGTCTTGTTCGTCGCGATGTTCTCCTCTGCAACAACGATCCCGCAGCGCTGGGCCGTCGGTTCAGAGGGGTTCAATCGCGCCTCCCGTAGCTTCGCGAGGCAGAGCCTCCATTTCGACGCGACGCAGGATTCGGCTTGTGGAGGACGCACTGCTCGCGCTCGCCGTCCTTTGGGCGAACGCGCTGGCTGAGTCGGACGATGACGCGTGGACGTCGGCGCGGTCGAGACCTTCACAATCAGGCGATCGGGTTGTCGGCACCAGCAGCCCTGTCGGACAGGTCGCCCTTATACGCCGTGCCGCTCCCGGCAGATGTCCGACGCGTCGGCCAGGATAGATGCGTGTCAGGCGAAACGTGGGGGGTGGGCGACAGCGCGAAGGCCCGCAAAGCTCGCGGGGCCTTCTTCACGCCCGAACCCATAACGCGGTTCATGGCCGAATGGGCGCTGCGCTCGCCCGGAGACACGGTCCTCGAGCCGTCGGCCGGTGACGCCGCGTTCCTCGTCGAGGCGATCGCGCGGCTAAAGTCTCTTGGTGTCGGCCGCCCCGTCGTCGACGGGGTCGAGATACACCCCCATTCCGCCGCCGTCGGTGCCGCGCGTGCTGAAGCCGCTGGGGGAGAAGCGCGGATAACGGTGTCCGACTTCTTCCTGGTACCCCCGTCGCCCGAGTACGACGCGGTAATCGGAAACCCGCCGTACGTGCGCTATCAGGACTGGACGGGCCAGGCTCGCGCACGGTCGCGCCGCGCCGCATTCAACGCCGGAGTCGCGCTTACCGGCCTTGCGAGTTCGTGGGCGTCATTCACCGTTCAGTCGGCGCTATTCCTGCGGGAAGGTGGGAGGCTCGGGCTCGTCCTTCCTGCCGAACTGTTGAGCGTCAACTACGCCGCGCCCGTCCGCAAGTTCCTCTTCGAGCGCTTCAGCGACGTCGAGCTTGTGCTCTTCGAGAAGCAGGTCTTCGAAGAGGCCGAGGCCGATACGCTCATTCTCCTAGCGAGCGGCTACGGGCTCGGCCCGACTGACCACGCGGTAATCCGCCAGGTGTTCGACGCGGACCATCTCCGCCAGGACGTTCCCGGCGTGCGCTGGACACCGGAAGACCCCGCCGGCAAATGGGTCAATTCCGTGTCTGGCTCCGCCGCCGCCGACCTCCTGCGGGGGTCCGTCGGCTCCGGGACCATGACACCCCTCGCCGAGTGGGGAGACACGACGCTTGGCATGGTCACGGGCAACAACCGGTACTTCGCGATGTCTCCGGCCAGGGCCTCTGAACTCGGCCTTTCGCGCAGTGACGTCATCCCTCTCTCGCCCCCGGGGAGCGCGCACCTCCGCGGACTCGCGCTGACTCCGAGCGCCATGACCCGGCTTGGCCGCGATGGCCGCTCCACCCGCCTCTTCCGACCCGCGGCGAAGCCGTCCCGTGCCGCGGAGGTTTATGTCGCCGCGGGCGAGACGGCCGGTGTCAGCGAGGCATACAAGTGCCGAGTGCGCTCGCCGTGGTGGCGGGTGCCGTTGCAGCGCCCGGCGGACCTTTTGCTCACATACATGAACGCGGACGCCGCACGGATCGTTACGAACGAAGCCGGCGCGCATCACCTCAACTCCGTGCACGGCGTCTACCTCCGCGATGAGTACCGGACGCTCGGACGCGACCTCCTTCCGGTCGCCTCGCTCAACTCCGCAACGATGCTGTCCGCCGAACTCGTCGGCCGTTCGTACGGCGGCGGGATCCTGAAAGTCGAGCCCCGCGAGGCTGACCGCTGGCTGATGCCCTCGCGGGCTCTGATCGAGGCCAACGCGGATGTACTCCGCGCGCTGAAGACGCCCGTCCTGAGACGCCTGCAGACCGGGCGGCTGAGAGACGCCGTCGAACTCGTCGACCGGGTGCTGTTCCGTTCCCTTCCGCACGCCGACATGGCGACGATCCGTGCCGCGCATCTCGCGCTGCAATCTCGCCGAACCACGAGAGGGAAACGTGGCTGACGATTTCGAGCTGGAACTCGAACTGGACTACGAGCAGGAGCTGGACGAGGCGGGGCTGGAGGTCGGCGCGGAGGAACAGGCGAAAGCCAAGAAGGCAAAGGAAGCCACCTTTACGTCGATCGCCTGGCCGCTATTCGACGAGGTCATCGCGGAGGCGAAGGCCGCAGCTGGCGGCTATTCGAACCCGTGGCAGCTCGTCGACGGCGTCCCGACCTTCGTCATCGACGAGTCGGTCCTCACCAAGCTTCTCTCCGTCCCCCTCGCGATCAAGGGCGTCCCGACGCGTTCGGGAGTGCTGGCTGATGCGCTCGACGTCTGGACCGCGTACGAGCTGAGGCGCGCAGGTTTCGAACCGAACGCTGTATGGCCGCGCGAGAGCAATCCGCGCGTGCTCCCCGTCCCCGTGGGAAACCTTCTCGAGAGCAAGGACATCCTGAAAGCCACAAAGGACGCGCTCAGGGAGAGGATCGACGGGCGGTCGAGCGTGCAGGGCGTCGCGGGCTCCGAGGCCCGGATCCTCGGCAAGCTCTACGAGAAGCAGGTCGACGCCGGGATGAGCCGTTGGGAGACCGGGCCGGAGATCCTCATCTCCACGAAGCGCATGGACGGGTCGTACGGGAAGAACCTGGCGAACCGCGCCGAGGAAAGCTACGGCGACGCGAAGAACCTGCGGCTGCGCTATCCGCTCGCGGCGTTCGGATTCATCTTCGCGCTGCGCTCCGACGTGCTGACGGTGACGCCGTCGGGGGCGAGAGGGGTCGTCGACCGGCTGACCAAGCTCGAGCGGGAGCACGACGCCTACGACGCCACCTGCATGATCCTGATGGAGTACGACAAACCCAGGTCATTCCCCGAGAAGCCGACGATCGGCGATCTCGCTTCGATCTCGCTCTCGCTCCGGTGGGACGCGATGCCCCGGCACATCGATCCGAACAGCTTCTTCACGAAGATGGTGAGGCGGGTGCTCGAGGTGACGCCGGAGAGTTACCACCCGGAGGCGCGTGAGCGTCTCAAGACGGTGGAGCCGGACGAGCTTCCTACTGCTTAATTCCGATCGAACCGTTGACGCCGGGGGAGCCGATACACGATGCCTTTCGTCCGAACGACTGCTGACGGGAGTGTCCCCGCGACGCCGGCGGATCTCTATCGCGATGACTTGAACCCTGGCCCGGGCGCTGTGCCGGGCCTCTGGGCTCACCAGTCGGAGATGCTCAAGACGTTTGCCAAGCATGACGGCAAGCCGGACGTCGCCCTGGAGTTGCCCACGGGAACCGGGAAGACGCTCACCGGACTGCTCATCGCGGAGTGGACGCGGCGCAAGCGTCGGGCCAGAGTCATCTATGCGGTTCCGACGAAGCAGCTCGCGCGCCAGGTCGTGGCGGCCGCGGGACCGGAGGACATCCGCACGGCTCTCTTGATCGGGCGGAGCCGCGATTGGCCAAGCGGCGCGCAAGCCGCGTACGAGTCGGCAACCGCCATCGCGGTCACCACGTACAGCAGCATCTTCAACACGAATCCCCGGCTGGCGGACGCCGACCTGATCCTGTTCGACGACGCACATGCGGGCGAACAATACGTCGGTGAGGCGTACGGCGTCAGCATCAACAGGTGGGCGAAATCAGGCGAGTACCACGCGGTGCTCAACGCCGTCGCGCCTGCGCTCGACGGCGTTTTCCTCGAGCGCCTGCGCGCTGGCGACCCCGACCCCAACATCGGTGCCGACGTGCGGATGGTCGTGCCGCTCCGGCAGCCTGGAATGGTCGCGAGCCTCGCGGAAGCGCTCGGTACGTGCACTGAATCTCAGAGCTACCAGTTCGCGATGATCCGGGCCGGCCTCAGCTCGTGCCTGGTGTACGTCGCGTACTCGGGCATCCTGGTGCGCCCATACATTCCCCCGACGCATCAGAACGCGTTGTTCTCCGGGGCGAGGCAGCGCGTCTACCTGTCCGCGACGCTCGGCGAGGGTGGGGAGCTTGAGCGGGCGTTCGGACGCAGTGGCATCCATCGCCTCGCGCAACCGACGACCCCGCCCCGGTACGGGCGGCGCTTCTTCGTGTTCCCGGAGTTCGTCGAGGAGTCCGATCCCGCGGACCTGGGGCGCGACATCGCGAACGAGGCAGGTAAGGCGCTCGTCCTCGCGCCCAAGAAGGACGTCGCTATGGAAGACGCCGCTGCGCTGGCCCAGCCGGGGTGGCCTGTCATGGGCGTGGATGACGTCGCGGACGGGATGGGGCCGTTTGCGGCACTCAAGAATGGCGTGTGCGGGCTGGCCGCGCGGTACGACGGGCTCGACCTCCCCGGCGACACCTGCCGGCTGGTGGCCTTGGACGGCGTCCCGAACCAGGACAACCTCCAGGAGCGCTTCCTTCAGAATCGGGCCCGCGCGAGCGTCGCGCTCGCGGCGCGCGTGCGAACGCGCGTGATTCAAGGCGCGGGTCGCTGCACGCGCGGCCCGCGGGACACAGCGATCGTGTTGGTGCTGGGAGGCGAGCTCTCCCGCTATCTCACCCGCCCTGAAGTCACGCAGGCACTCGATCCGGAACTGCAGGCGGAGCTGCGGTTCGGACGTGAGAACTCGCAGGCGTTCGGCGTCGGGGACGTCATGGAGAACGTCCGTGCCTTCCTCGAGCAGGAAACCGACGACACCTGGCGGGCGGGCGCCGAACCGGTTCTGAGCGACTACCGGAAGGAAATGGCTCAGCAGATGCCGGACGGCACCGCGGCGCTCGCGGAGTGCAGTTCGCACGAGATCCAGGCATGGGCTGCAGCGACCGCGGAGGGATGGGCCGATGCCGCGGTGCATGCGCACGAGGCCGCGCGTCTCGTGGGAGCCGGCGGCCGAGCAACCGCGGGCTACCGGGCGTTCTGGCTGTACCTCGAAGCCGTCTGGTCGGACCAGGCCGCAGACCAGGCGGGAGATCAGGCCGGACGCGCGGCCGCGCTCGCGCTTGTCCGCCAGGCAGAGCAGGTGCTCGGGTTGGGTTCGTGGGTACGGCAGATGGCGCCGTTCCCTGCGGCGGAGCACTCTCCCCTCGCGGCGGTAGACGCATTGGCGGTGGCCGAGATCGCCGGTCGCCTCGCGAGCGGCGTGAACCAGGCGGCCATCCTCCGCCGGATCGGCGCGATTCATGCGGGCCTCGCCGAAAGAGAGCCCGGCAAGTACGAACCGGCCCTCACCGACCTGGGGAAGATGCTCGGCGCGGCCGCGTTCAAGCCGCAACCGCGAGGACGCTGTGACTCGGTCTGGCCGTGGGGAAACGAATTGTGGCTTGCAGTCGAGGCGAAGAGTGATCATGAGCCGACGGGCGTCGTGCCGCACAAGGACATTCGCCAGGCGAACGACCAGCTCCGTCTCCTTGCCGCGGACGTCGGCCTCGACGCGGCCCCCGTCGGGAGCGCGACGATAGTCGTCTCGCCCAAGCCCGGGATCCACGGGGACGGCATCGCCGGAGCAGAGAGCCACGTGCACTTCGCCGCGCCGCCGGGCATTGCGGAGATCGCGCACGATGTCGACTCTGCCTGGGCCGAGCTGCTCGCGAAGTCTTCAGGTCGCACTGAACCGCAGCTTAGGGAGCTGGTCGCGAACACACTCAACAGCCACGGAATCCTTCCCTCCCAGGTGCACGAGAGGCTGACGCGGGATCCGGTCAACGCCAGGGCTGAGTAGAACCCGCTCATGCTTGACGGGGCGGGCCTCGCTGTCATAATCAGGGGCACACAGGGGGACCACACGCATGCGCTTCTCAGAGGCCTTCGATATTGAGCGGACGGACGAGGACGACTGGTTCGATCCTCACCTGACCGTCGACACCAAACTTTTCATCGATCCCTTGCTCCTGCTGGAGCTTGACGGCGAGTGGGGCGGCGCGCATGACGAGCTGATCGCGCACTTCGTCCATTGCTACGGCCTCGTCGCGAAGGCGACAGGGCCGAAGTCGCTGTCCGCAATCGCCGCCCGTCGCCTCCTGACGTTCCCCGAACCGAGCGAGATCGGGCTCGGCTACACGGCGCAGGGGACTTCCGGTGCCGGGGCGGGCGCGCAATTCGCGAACAGGATGGCTGACGGCATCGCCGTGGCAATCCGCGCCGGGCTGGAGAATCCGGAGCACATCGAGGAGATCGGCATCCTCAACGAGGGCATCGGCGCAGACCGCATTTCCGACGCGGTCGCGAACGTCTTGAAGTCGCGCCTGATCCGCTACACGCAGGAGGTGGCCGCGAGGCACCGCGTTCCGCTCGAAGAGCAGAAGATCAGACACGCGCGCGTTAATCTCGACGCCGGACGCTGGGTGGACGAGGCTGTCGCGCTACCGAAGAATCCGACCACCGGCAAGCCGATCATCCTGGTGCCGCAGTCGCTGCTCAACGAGCTCCCGATCCTGAACGCGGACGACTGGTTCGACTCGAACCTCAACGAGGACGTGCGGCTGCAGATGAACCTGACAGTCGGCGCCGCGGTCAGGAAAACCGACATCGTTCGCTGGGCGCGGTCCCACCCGGATCGCGTCCGCACGTGGGCGCGAGAGCAGACGTCCAGGGAAGACCTCGCCGGGTACGACTTCGAGTCCGATCCGATCGGCGTCGTTCAGTGGGACCGCGAGCCGGCCCGATGGGCCGCCGAGCATCCGATCGAGCTTCCTCAAGTGGTGACGGTCGCTGACGTTGTGACTCTGGTCGGTAAGACCATTGACCAGTTCCGGCACTTCATCGAGGAGCAGCGGGGCTGGAAACTGCTTCACAACGACGACGGCTCGTACAAGCCGGAGGAGGCCGCTCAACTTGCCTACCTCGGCATGGCTCAGCCGTACCTCAGATTGTTCGGCGTCGAGCTGGACCGCGAGGTAGAACTGGGCCGGGGACCGGTCGACTTCAAGGCATCGTCGGGCGCATCTGCCCGCCTGCTCGTCGAGATGAAGAAGGAACACAACGGAAAGTTCTGGAACGGTATCGAAGCCCAGCTCCCGAGTTACCTCCGTTCCGACCATTCGAAGCACGGCTGGTTCGTGGCGCTTCGGTTCCGCAGCAACAGGCCCTCGGACATCCGTCTGAGAACGCTGCCGTCCGTGGTCAGTCGCGTCGCTCGCGAGACCGGCACCAACCTTCGTCTCACGGTAATCGACGCGCGCCCGAAGGAATCTGCCTCCAACATCGACCCGGCTGAACGTTCGGGGATGATCGAGGGACTCGAGCCCTGAACGACGACCTGGCCCGTGGCACTGCCGTGGCGGTCATACCCCCGCTCTTCCTCGCCTCTATGGGGCCGAGCACGCCTTCTACGAACGATGACGTCCCCTCCACCGTGCATCGCCCGCAAGCGGATCCTCGTTGAGTCCCCGCCTTGGCGATTGTTCAGCAGGGAATGTATAGTCAGTGTGTGCTGACTATTGCTTCGCGTCTGGATGTGATGAACCGGCTCGGTCGGGCGATGGCTGATCCCACGCGCTCGCGGATCCTGTTGACGTTGCTGGACGGTCCGAGTTATCCCGCGGAGTTGGCGCGGGATCTCGACCTGACGCGGACGAACGTGTCCAACCACCTGACGTGTCTTCGCGGGTGTGGGCTGATCGTCGCGACCCCTGAGGGGCGCCGCACGCGCTATGAGATCGCCGACCCGCACCTGACGCGGGGGATGCAGCAGCTGCTTGAATCGGTCGTCGCCGTGGATGAGGGCGTGCCCTGCATGGACGAGAAGTGCG
The DNA here is from genome assembly GCF_039614715.1 of Microbacterium sp. AZCO. Lineage (GTDB taxonomy): Bacteria > Actinomycetota > Actinomycetes > Actinomycetales > Microbacteriaceae > Microbacterium. The sequence goes on from NZ_CP154857.1 coordinate 805,008, forward strand.
AGTGCTGCGAGTGAGCACCGACCGCGCTCTGCTCCCACTCGCCTGCACGCTCACCGACGGTGCGGGTGCGGAGCAGCTGGCCGCGTGGCGGCGCTTCAACGACGATTACCTGACCAGCATCGACCGCGACCGGGGCCGACTGATCGCGCACTACGAGAACGTCGGCGGCGCGGTCGGTCGACTGTCGGATCTCGTGCGGACAGAACAGTCGTGCTGCGCCTTCGCGACCTGGTCGATCCATGCCGATCACTCCGAGCTGAGCCTGACCGTCACCGGCAGCGATGATGCACTCGCGACGCTGACTTTCCTCGAACAGCGCTCGAGCGTTTCTGGGACGGTGAGTGATGAGTGAGGAGTGCTGCGGCCCTGACGAGCCGCTCAATAGGCCGAGGGTGAGGCGGATCGAGGTGTCCCGTCCGTTCCCTGCCGGCGATGCGTGCTGCGCGCCCGAGCCCCGCGTCACGGGCGCTGGACGGGACTTCCCGCTCGATGAGGGCGATGCGTGCTGCGGCCCGGATGCGGCGAAAGCGGCTGAGTCGGGCGAAGAACCCGAGGTGCGCCCGCCGTGGTGGCGCGACCTTGCGCTCCTCCCGTCTGCACTGTCAGGGGTGTTCCTTCTCGTGGGCTACAGCCTGGAGTGGTCTGGGCTGCACCTGCCGGGGCTCGTGCTGCAGTGGGCTGCGCTGCTGGCCGGCGCGTACACGTTCGTTCCTGGTGCGATCCGCCGACTGCTCCGGGGCCGCCTGGGTGTTGGACTGCTGATGACGATCGCCGCGATCGGTGCTGTCCTGCTCGGCCATGTCGGCGAAGCCGCGACGCTCGCGTTCCTGTTCTCGCTGGCCGAGGCGCTCGAGGACCGGGCGATGGATCGCGCCAAGGAAGGGCTCCGCGCGCTGCTGTCCCTCATCCCCGACACCGTCCGCGTGTCCCGCCTGGCTGGCGACGTCACACTCCCCGCCGTCGATGTGCGCGAGCTGGACATCCTCGTCGTCGGTGCCGGTGAACGGGTCGCCACCGACGGAGTCGTCGTCGACGGCCGATCCAGCCTCGATACGTCGGCAATCACCGGCGAGTCCATCCCTGTCGAAGTCGGTCCCGGTGACCCCGTCGCGGCAGGCTCGGTAAACGGGTCAGTGACCCTGCGTATCGAAGCAACCGCAGACGGCCGCGACAACTCCCTCACCCAGATCGTCGCGCTCGTCGAGCAGGCCCACGCGCGCAAGGGCGAACGGGCACGCCTGGCCGACCGCATCGCGCGCCCGCTGGTCCCCACTGTGCTCATCGCCGCCGCCCTTGTCGCACTGTTCGGCTTCCTCGTCGGCGACCCGTCAATGTGGATCGAACGCGCCCTCGTCGTGCTGGTCGCAGCATCCCCCTGCGCTCTGGCGATCGCGGTACCCGTCACCGTGATCAGCGCGATCGGTGCCGCATCGAAGTTCGGCGTGGTGATCAAGTCTGGTGAAGCGTTCGAGCAGCTCGGCACGATCCGCACGGTCGCGCTCGACAAGACCGGCACCCTCACCCGCAACGAGCCCGCAGCGATCGACGTTCAGCCCGCCGCTGGGATCGATCGCGAGGACCTCCTGGCGTGGGCGGCTGCTGTGGAGGCTACGAGCACCCACCCGCTCGCATCGGCGATCACCGCTGCGAGCGAACTGGTCACCCCCGCGACCGACATCGTCGAGGACGCGGGACACGGCATCACCGGAACCGTGGACGGCCGGACCATCCGGGTCGGCAACACCCGCTGGCTCGACCCCGGCGCGCAGCGGGTAGCCGCGGAGTCGATGGCCGCGCAGGGAATGACGGTTGTCGTTGTCGAGGCCGATGGGCAGATCGCCGGGCTGATCGGGGTGCGCGATGAACTGCGCCCCGAATCGGCGGAAACGGTGCGGATGCTGCACGCGCAGGGCATCGAGACGATCATGCTCACTGGCGACAATGACCGCACCGCTCGGGCGATCGCCGCTCAAGCCGGTATCGACGACGTTCGCGCCGAGCAGCTGCCGGCCGACAAAGCGGCTGCCATCGACGCCCTGGTCAAGTCGTCGCCGACCGCGATGGTCGGCGACGGCATCAACGACGCGCCCGCGCTCGCGACCGCGACGGTCGGGATCGCGATGGGACTGAAAGGGTCGGCCGCGGCGATCGAGTCCGCCGATGTCGCCTTCACCGGCCACGACCTGCGGCTCATCCCCGGCGCCCTCGCCCATGCCCGCCGCGGCCGCCGCATCATGACCGCGAACATCGCCCTCGCCCTCGCGATCATCGTCGTGCTGTTCCCACTTGCACTATTCGGGATCCTGGGACTGGCCGGGGTGGTGCTCGTCCATGAGGTCGCCGAGGTGATCGTCATCCTCAACGGTGTCCGCGCCGCCCGCCGACCCGCCGCACTCCGTCAGCTCGCCGCCGCGTCAGCCCCACTACCTGAGCCCGCCCGAACCTGAACGACAAGCTGCACCGCACCGCGGCATCCCGCCCCGACCCGATGACCCGCCCCGACTACGACCTGGAGCCTTCCTCGTGACGACCCCCGTCAAAGCCACCCTCATCTCGCTCGCCCTCATCATCGTGCTGGTGATCGCCGCCATCATCGTGACGATCCTCAACCGCCCCGCCACACCCGTCCCGGATGGGTCGGCGGGGGCTGCGCCGGTCACGCGCGCGAACTCGCACGTCGTCGACAACGCGGGGGAGGATGCGCCCACCCTGGTGGAGTTCCTCGACTTCGAGTGCGAGGCGTGCGGCTCGCTCTACCCGACTGTCGAGCAGATCCGCGCCGACTACGAGGGCAAGATCAACTACGTCATCCGCTACTTCCCGCTTCCCGGTCACTTCAACTCCATGAACGCCGCCATCGCCGCAGAAGCAGCAGCTCAGCAAGGCGAGTTCGAGGGCATGTACCACCGACTGTTCGAGACCCAGACGCAGTGGGGCGAGCAGCAGGTCTCACACGCGGATCTTTTCCGCACGTTCGCCGAAGACCTCGGCCTCGACATGGACGCCTACGACGCAGCCGTCGCCGACCCCGCCACCCAAGCGCGCGTCGAAGAAGACTTCAACGACGGCCAAAACCTCGGCGTCAGCGGCACACCTTCGTTCTTCCTCAGCGGTCAAAAGCTCGAACTCAGTCAGCTGACGGATCTCACAGACGCACTGGATGCGGCGACTGGCCGCTGAACCCGCTGCCGGGCCCCGTGCCCGTGCGACCTCCCCTCACCGCACGCCGCACGTTTGAGGATCCCGATGCGGCAGTGCCCGCCTTGTCTTAGACGGCCGAGAGTGACGCTCTCACTGCGAGGAAGACCTCGCTGGCCCGCCCTGGTTTGGCAGCAGCCGCCACGAACCCGTCGGGCCGCACAAGGTAGAGTCGCCGATCGGACAAGCGGTGGTGCGGATCGCGATTGAAGCTGTGCGGGTCCGCGTCGATCGCGCCAGCGACTCGGACGCAATCAGCTCCGGGCGCGCCGTAGCTGTGCACCTGCCAATTCGTGCGGCGGACCGCGGCATAGTTGCTGCCCGTCCAGGGCAGGCGGCGCCCGACCGCCTTGTCGCGTGCGGACACGGATGGCATCCGGTACCGGATCCGTGTTTGTGAGAGGTAACCGTACAGTCGCTCGGTGCCGACGAGGCGCGGCACGATTGGCAGCGCGAGCGGTGCGATTACCGGCACGACTCTGTCTCGAACGAATCCGGCGATGCGGCCGCGAGAGGTGAGGCGAACGAACGCGGCATCCGTCGTCTTGACGAGGATTGCCGCGACCGGTCGACGCTCAGCTTCGTAGCTGGCCAGCGACGCGACGCCGGCCGTTCCGCGGATGACCTCGGCAAGCTTGAACGCGAGATTGTGCGCGTCCTGCAAGCCCGTGTTCATGCCCTGGGCGCCCACGGGCGAGTGAACGTGGGCCGCGTCGCCGACGAGGAATACCGGACCGACCCTGAAGTGCGTCGCAAGCCGATGGTGCGCGCGATAGCGGGAGAACCACGTCGACTCGGAGTATCGGATGCCGAAACCCTCTTCCAGCCGACGCTGGATGAGTCGCTCGAGATCAGCATCCGGGAGCGCATCGGGGGCGTCGGCGACGCCGAGAATCCGGAAGTGCCCGGGCGCCCCCATCGGGAATCCGAGGATGAAGTCGTCCCCATGGATTCGCATGTTGATCGCGTCGGGCACCAGTCCGGCGGCATCCCGGGCGTCCGCCACGAAGAACGACAGCTCATTCGTCACGCCTTCGAACGAGAGTCCCAGCGCATTGCGAACACCAGACGACGCTCCGTCCGCGCCGATGCACCAGCGCGCCCGGATCGTCTCGTCGCCGGCGCGGCCGTCGCACACCACCTCGACCAACTGGCCCTCATCCACGACACGGAGGTCCCGCATCCGACATCCCCACCGGATCTCGCCGCCGCGGGCGAGGAACACGTCGCGGAGGATCCGCTCGGTCTTGCTCTGCTCCAGGATGAACAGCCCGGGGTAGGGCGTCACACCGGTTCCCATCCGGGCCAGCGACAATGAGCCGAAGACGCGCCTCCCGTACCCGGGACAGATCGACGGGGCCGGGTTTCCCTCCCCGAGGACTCTGGACGCGATGTCCAGTTGATCGAAGATCTCCAACGACCGCGCCTGCAGGGCCAACGCCCTGGACTCCCGCGTCGGACCATCTTTGTGGTCGATGACGAGCACGCGCACCCCCAGAGTCGCAAGACACACCGCGGCCATCAGCCCGCTCGGACCGGCACCGACGACAATCACGTCATACTCGACGTTCACCCCACCACTCTTCCACCACCCGTGCGATCGAAGGAGACAAGTCCGAGCCGCACGACAAAGCGGTTGGTCAGTGACGACGCCGGTACGCGTCACACGCGAACGCCCCAGCTCAGGGCACTACGCGCAAGGGGATCCGCGGCGGCTAGCTTGCTGGCTCCCTATCGCCTCGCCACCAGAGCGCGACCCACAGGCCGCAGCGGCGGCAGATCCGTGCTCCCCCTGCCTCGAGCTCGTGAAGCTTCGCTCGTGGCAGGTCGCGGCCGCAGCACGAGCAGCTCACGCGGTCAGTGTCCATGCGAACCGATCGCCTCCACCAGTTGGTCGACCGTCGGCATCCCCGCGAGCCCGTCGGGTGTGACATAGACGCGGCAGGCGAGATCCGACGTGCGACCCTCGCCGGGAAATAGGTCCTCGTCGTCGAGGGTTATCGTGGGGGAGCCCGCGAACGGGAGCGCGTCGGCTTCCTCCCGGGTGTGAATGAGTCGACACTCCACCAGCGTCGTGGTGTCCCGGAGGTGATCCAATGCCTGACGGATTCGGTCGTCCGCACGCTTCCAGTTCGGGCAGTCGTCGATGTGGAGAACCTCGATCTTCATGCCTCCATTGTCCCGCCGCGCTCGTCTAAGAAGCAGGTGCATGCGTCGTCGGCGCACATTCCCACCGGTCTTGCATCCGGTACTTGGGTACAGGTTTACGGTAGGTCCATGACCGAGCTCGAGAACCTCCTGACGCAGGCTCCGGGCGCCTGCACGCTGCCCACTGCCGACCGTCCATTGCGCGTTCGCGCGTTCGCCGCGCTGTTCGCGACCTCCGTCCGGCAGGTTGACCGCACGTCACCGACCTCGGCCACTGTCACTCTTCCAGGAGCACTCCTCAACACGGCGCGCGACCTCGCCGCCAGAGAGACCGCGTGCTGCTCGTTCTTCGACTTCGAGGTCGAACCGGCCAATGACCACGCCAGGATGACGATTCGCGTGCCGGAGCAGTACGCCGACGTGCTGACCGCGCTGACGAGCCTCGCCGGGAGCGCCCGATGACCCTGCGCAGCGGCGAGGTCGCGGCGCGGGCGGGGGTGAACCTGCAGACTCTGCGCTACTACGAACGCCGCGGTCTGCTCGCCCCGCCACTGCGCACTTTGGGTGGGCACCGCACCTACCCCGACGACACTGTTCAACTCGTCGGTGTGATCAAGGCCGCGCAGCGGCTTGGGTTCACCCTGGACGAGGTCGCGGAGCTGATCGACACCCGCCGCCGCGGGCACATCACTCCGGACCTGCGCGTGCGCGCCGAGGCGAAGATCGTGGAGGTGCAAACCAAGATCGACGACCTGGTCACCATTCGTGAAGCACTCGAGCAGGTCGTGGCGGCGGGGTGCACGAGCATCGAGGGCTGCACCTGCCCGGACTGTCCCATCCCGTTCGTCGAGCTCGCACACGAAGACCCGTCGTGACGGATACGAAGTCGACCTGCGCGCGTCGCGAGATCCCCGCGGGCGCGCCGCTGCGCACCAAGGTGGCGGGGGTGCTGGCGCTGCTCGCCTGCGTCGGATGCTGCGCTCTGCCCTACCTGATCGTCGCGGGGGTGCTGACCGGCGCCGGTGCGGCCATCGCGCAGCAGGCTCTCATCGCCGCAGCGGCGGCGCTGGCCGTGCTCGCGCTCGGAATGTGGTGGCTGTATCGCTCGCGTCGAGTGCGGACCGTGACCTCAGGGTGCGGTGACGCCGGGTGTGCGTGCTGACCGGCCGATCGATTTGAACTGGGGTACTGCGTCCGGCCAATCTGAAAGGGTGCGGAACGCGATCGACTGGTGGGAACGGCATCAGATCGCGCTCTACATCGGGGCGATCCTTATCGGTGCGGGCGTCGGGCTCGCTCTCCCTGCGCTCGCCCACCCCTTCGAACTCGCCATCAACCCCGTCCTCGGGGTGCTGCTGTATTCGACCTTCCTCGGCGTGCCTTTGACGCGAGTCGGCACCGCGTTCCGCGACATTCGATTCCTCGGCGCAGTGCTCCTGCTCAACTTCGTCCTGATCCCGATCGTCGTGTTCGCGCTCAGCCGATTCGTCGCGGACAACCAGGCGCTGCTCGTCGGGGTACTATTCGTGCTGCTGACACCCTGCGTCGACTATGTGATCGTGTTCGCTGGGCTCGCCGGCGGCGCGAAGGAGCGACTGCTCGCCGCGACACCACTGCTCATGCTCGTGCAGATCCTCCTCCTTCCCCTCTACCTGTGGCTCATGGCGGGACCGGCAGTCGTGGAGGAGTTCGACGTGCGCCCGTTCGTAGAGGCTTTCCTGCTCCTGATCGTTCTGCCGCTCACCCTCGCTGCCATCACGCAGCTCCTCGCCCGACAGTCGCGCGCTGCGCGCGGCATTCAGCACGGGCTGCTCTCCGCGATGGTTCCGCTCATGATGCTCACCCTCGCCGTCGTCGTCGCCTCACAGATGTCCGCCGTGATCGGTTCGCTCGCGCAACTGCTTGTGGTCGTGCCGATCTTCATCGCCTTCGTGCTCCTCGCGGCACCGCTCGGCGCGTTTGCGGGCCGACTCGGAAAGCTCGACGTTCCGAGCCGCCGCGCCGTCATCTTCAGCGGCGCCACCCGGAACTCGCTCGTCGTGCTTCCGCTTGCCCTCGCCCTCCCGACTGGATTCGCGATCACCCCGCTCGTCGTCGTGACCCAGACGCTCGTCGAGCTCATCGCCATGGTCGCGATGGTGGGCCTCGTCCCCCGCCTCAACCCGCACGGGCCACCACACCCTGACTGAAAGGCGACACGAACGACCGCACAGGTCCCCGCCACGCGCGATGCCCGATGAAGGAGGTCGGTGAGATTCACAGTCGGAGCCCGTTCGAGCGGCGCGCAGTTCGTCGTTTCTCAAACCCGGAACGCGCCGGTGGTGCCACGTAATCTGAAGTGCCCGCAAGAACCGGATCGAAGCGGCGCAGGAGTGACACGTACCCGAAGTGATGGTTGTAAGTCAGGACGTATCCGAATCCGTCGTCGCGGATGACGTGGTCAGTGGGACTCTCGGGAATCTCGTCGTATACGTATCCGTTCACCAGCGCGGCATCCCGGGTCTCATCGCCGTAGTCCCATTGGGACAGGTGATGGATCGCCGCCTCCGGTCCATTCCGGTCGATCATGTCGATCACGGTGTCGGCTTCCTCGCCCTGCAGAAAGACGATGCTCATCCAGCGTCGCTCGACTGGTGGTGCGCCCGAGGACTCCGTCGCGATGGACTTCGCCGTCGTGGTGGTGCTGTTCATTTGGAGCTCCCTTCTCTATGGAGAAGGTGCGTACTGCTCACCGGTCCCGGACAGCCGCATTGGGGCCATTCCTATTGGTCCCGCTCCGATCGAGCTCGTGGAGCGACGAGGCAACATGCGAGCTGAACCTCGCGTTTGCAGGAGGTGGTCCAGATCGGTAGTGCGAGGGTGTGAAGGCCGTGTAGCCAGAGGAGTGAAGGAGCTGCATCGCGGGGGAGTAGGCCATCGTTTTCCCACCTCAATCACCCAGGGGCGACCCGAGGCGACCCGATACAATCGGAGAACTCGAACCGTCCGGTTCCCTGTCAACGCAAGGGAACGCAAGGGTTCTCAAGACATCCGGTGGGGTTCGGAAATGGCCCGAACTCTCCAAGGGGTCGCAGGTTCAAATCCTGTCATCCCGACCAGAAAGTCCCGGAAACTCAAGGGTTTCCGGGACTTTTTCGTTGCTGAGATGTGATGAGGTCATCGACTGCCCATCGCCATGCCTTCAGCGTGCGAGGGTCTGACTCGGGTGTTCCCCGTACGCTGCCGCGTACGCAGCAGCGAACCGGCCGGCGTGCGTGAAACCGGACGCCATGGCGATCGCGCCCACTGTGTCCACCGTCGGATCCGCATTGACCAACGCGTTCCACGTCCGCCGGAGGCGCTTGTCTCTCAGGCGATCGGTGGGGGTGATCCCGAGCTCCGCACGGAACGCGAGCTGGAGAGCGCGAATGCTCACTCCACACGAACGAGCGATACTCGAAGCGGTCAAGGGTCGATCGAGGTTCTCGTCCATGACCCTCTCGGCTTTGCGCACCAGGCGTGCGGTGCGGGTGACCCGATCGCGCGGCGCATCCGCGAGCGCGAATGCGACAACCGTCACTGCGCCGAGGTGTTTCAAGGCGGACTCGCGGATCAGGTCGTTGTCGTAGAGGACGTCGTTGGAGTAGACCAGCCGCACCTGCTCGAGGGCGCCCCACCACGCGTCGGCATACGGCTGGCGAAGCCCCGCGATCCGATCCAGGCGAGGGCCGGTCGCGTCCGGCGCGAGGTCACGCGCTGCGTCGTTCAGAGTCGCCCGGGACAGCTGGATCACATCGAGATCGATGTGATCGATCGCGAACGGGATTTCGACTTCGACGGGGTAGATCGTGGGATTCCCAGGCTGCACGAGGCGACCATCGCCGTGTGCGGATATCCGCAGGTTGCCACGACGCGTCCGCATGATCACAGGGTCCGCATAGCCCTCGTGCACGCCGAAGAATTTCGCGCTGATCTTGCCGTGGGCGATGCTCGCGTGAGCATCGACAACGCCGACCTGCCTGAGTTCCGCCCGCGGACCCGGGCTGTACGACGTTCCGCCGCCATACATCGCGTCCACTTGCTGCACCACCGCGTCGTTCCCCACGGCGTGAAGATCGAAGGCGCGCGAGGGGATGGGGTCAGTCATCCCGCGATGGTCGACCTGCACTCACGCGGATGGCACGCCCCTTGACCACCAGTCCCCGAAACGCTACGCTCTCCGGTCTCGGCGATGGCTCTTGCGGCGGCGGCGGTGCCGCGGCCGGCGGGGTGCGCGGCAGCCGCCGTACTCGTCCAGATCTCGTCGAGTTGGGCACCGCCTTCTGACTCGGGGCTTGTCTCGTCACCTCGGATCCCGTCGGCGGGGGAGCGGGCAGGAGTGAGGCGGCGATGCGCGTGTCCTCTGCCGGCATCGCGTGGAGGTGCGGCGGCTCCTCGCCCGACTCGCGACGTCAGCCTCGTCCACCGGGCTGAACAGGCCGCCGGAAGACCGTGTAGCTCTCGCGCTCGACCGCGGGAGCGAACCCGCGCCCCTGGAACATCGACGGCGGCCCGCAGAACGAAGACGCATCCTCCTCGGTGGCCGCGCGGCGGGGATAGCCTTCGACGTACCGCGCGCCCCGCGCTTCGGCATCGGCGATGACGCGATCCAGGAGCGCGGATGACACGCCGTGGCGGCGGTAGGGCGGGGCGATGGTGAAGCAGGAGACGCCCACGACCTCCTCGGGCGGCGGCCCTTCCGGGTCGAGTCCCTCGTACTGCCGGTAGGTGGAGCGCAGCGAGGCGTTGACCCAGCCGGCGGGGCGGCCGTCGACGTACGCGAGGTAGCCGAGCGTGGCTCCCGCTCGCAGGCGCTCGATCATGTCGGAACGCACATCGCGCCACGGCCGCTCAGGTGCGTCACCCGTGTGCGGATGCAGGCAGTAGCACGACCCCCAGTCCGGATTGTCCGGGAACGCGTCGCGGTCGAACAAGCGCAGCCAGTCGTCGATGCGCTCCTCGGTGACGGGCTGCACCTCGATCGCTCCGATCGAGGGAAGGCGCTCAGTGGGACCGTCTTCGCGGACGGAGGCTTCCGCGAAGTTGCGGGCCCAGATCCCGACCTCCTCGTCCGGGTACGGCGCGCCGTGGGTCACGCGGACGTGATCGACCATCTGCGCGACGAGCGGGTCGATCTCGTCGCCCTCGACGCGCGCGTCCTTCTCGAAGCACTCGATCCACATCGCTCCAGACTAGAAGCGCAGGGCGCAGCGCGCTCCGGTTTCCGATCCGTTGACGACCCCGCGCCTCACCTGACACGCTCGTCTGATCGCCTCGGAGAGGAGCGACCGCTGAGGGAATCTCCCGCGAAGGTCTTCGCCCGACTCAGCACGCGGGAGCGACCGGACGTCGCCGCCCCGCGATTGCGGCGCGCGGTCGTGCTGGGCGGCAGTGTCGCCGGTCTCCTGGCCGCGCGGGTTCTCGCCGACCACGCCCACGAGGTCCTCGTTGTCGAGCGGGATGGCGAGGCGGCCGGGGAGGAGCGGCGCGGCGTTCCGCAGCGGCTTCAGGTGCATGCGCTGCTGCCGGGCGGACGCGCGCAGATCGAGCGCTGGTTCCCGGGGTTCGGGCAGGAGGCGGCGGAGCAGGGTGCGGTTGCCTCCGCGGCCGAGCAGAGCGAGCAGTGGATCGACGACGTCCGGGCGGTGCGCGCCCCGAACGTCGTGCTGCTCAACGGCAGCCGGACCTTCATCGAAGCGCTCGTGCGCCGTCGCACGCTGGCCCTGCCCAACATGCGGCCGGTGCATGTCGCGGCGATCGGGCTGACGTATCGGGACGGGCGCGTCAGCGGCGTGCGAGTCTCGGGAGTGGATGACGAGAGCATCCTGCCCGCCGACTTCGTCGTGGATGCGATGGGACGCTCCAGCCGACTGTCGGCCTGGTTGGAGACGGACGGGTGGCAGCCGCCGCCGCTCGAGCGCATGCAGATCGATGTGAACTACGCGACCGCCTACTTCGCTCGCCCCGAGAACGAGCCGCGCGTCGCCGTGGCGACCTCACGCGTCTCTCCGGACTACCCGAAGAAGACCCACGCGGCGCTCACCGCGGTCGAGAACGGCCGATGGATGCTTCTGCAGATGACCTACGGCGAGGATCGGCCGCCGCAGGACTGGGAGGGATTCCTGGCCCGATGCGCCGACCTGCCGCCGGTGTTCGCCGAGGTGGCGCGGAACGAGCCCATCGGGGAGGTGCACACCTTTCGGCTGGCCGAGGCGCGACGCCGCCGGTACGACCGGCTCGACCGACTCCCCGGTGGCCTCGTGAGCGTGGGGGATGCCGTCGCATCGTTCAACCCGATCTACGGGCAGGGCATGTCATCGGCCGCGCTGCACGCGTCCTGTCTTTCGGAGTACCTGTGCGCCGCGACGGATGCCACCCGCCCGGCGAGGCGCTTCTTCGAGCTCCAGAAGGTGGTCGTGGATGCTGCGTGGGATCTGTCCACTCAGGCCGACGCGCAGCGGCTCGAGACGAGCAGCCCCCCGCTGCCGGTGCGGTTCCAGCGCGCCCGCGTCGATCAGGTCCTGGATGCCGCGGTGGTCGACATCCGTGTCGCAACGGCCTTCAACGAGGTGGCCTTCATGAACGCGCACCCCAGGACCCTGGCCGCACCCGCGGTCGTGCTGCGGTCGCTCGCCACGAACATGCGCACCCGTGTCAGACGTTAGAGTTCCTCGCGTGGACGGTGCCGCCGCTGACTGGTTCCTCGATCGTGCTGAGCGAGGAAACCCGGCGAGCATCGTCCAGGCCGGCCCGTCCGGTTCCTCCGCGTGGTCGGAGGGGAATCTGGTGCGACCGCTCGTGCACGGCGCGACCTACTTCGCCCGACTGCATGACGAACTGTCGGCATTGCGTCCCGGTGACCGGGTGTTCTTCACCGACTGGCGGGGGGATGCCGACGAGCTGCTGCAGCCGGGTGGCCCGTCGATCGGCGATCTGCTGTGCACGCTGGCGGCCGCGGGCGTCGAGGTGCGCGGGCTGGTGTGGCGGTCCCACGGTGAGCGCGTGTCTGCCCCGATCAGCGGCGTGTCCAATGTCCGCCTCGGTCGTCGCATCAACGAGGCCGGAGGCGAGGTGCTGCTGGACCAGCGCGTCCGCCTGTTCGGATCGCACCATCAGAAGTTCTTCGTCATCCGCCACCGGGACGACCCGACGCGCGATGTGGCGTTCGTCGGCGGGATCGATCTCTGCCACAGCCGCCGTGACGATGCCGATCACGGAGGCGACCCGCAGGCGCTGGACATGGACTCCCGCTATGGCAGGCGACCGCCATGGCACGATGCGGCCCTCGAGCTCCGTGGTCCCGTCGTCGCGGATCTGCTGGCGGTGTTCGCCGAGCGCTGGGACGACCCTGCCCCGCTGGACCACCGCACCCCGTACCGGATGCTTCTTCAGCGACTCGCCGACATGCCGCGGCATCCGCGTCCCCTTCCCGAGACGGCGACCCCGCCGCCGCCCGCCGGTCCGCATGCCGTGCAGCTGCTGCGGACCTATGGGCGTAAGCGTCCGCCGTTCCCCTTCGCTCCGGCGGGAGAGCGCAGCATCGCGCGCGCGTACGGGAAGGCGTTCACACGTGCGCGCTCGTTCATCTACATCGAGGACCAGTACCTGTGGTCGAGGGAAGTGACCGCCGGGATCGCCCAGGCCCTGACCGACAATCCTCGGCTGCATGTCATCGTCGTGCTTCCTCGGTACCCCGATTCGGACGGCCGTCTGTCTGGGCCTGCGAGCCGATTGGGCCAGCTCCGGGCCATCTCGATGCTGAAACGCGCCGGCCATGACCGCGTCGCCGTGTTCGACCTCGAGAACGACGCGGGAACGCCCATCTACGTCCATGCCAAGGTCTGCATCGTCGACGACATCTGGATGACGTGCGGTTCGGACAACTTCAATCGTCGGTCCTGGACGTCGGACAGTGAGCTCACCTGCGCCGTCGTCGACGACTCCACATCCGACGCGGGGTCGGTCTCCCCGGTGGCGCGTGCGCTGCGCCTTCAGCTCTGGGCGGAGCACCTCGGTGTGGATGCGGAGGATCCCCGGATCCAGGATGCCTCCGACGGCCTCGCCCTCTGGAAGTCCAGCGCCGACGCTCTCGATCGCTGGCACAGCACCGATCGGCGGTCGCCGCGCCCGTCCGGGCAGGTGCGACACCATCACACCGAGCCCGTGTCGCGCGTGCAGCGCCTCTGGGCCCGCCCGCTCAACCGCCTCGTGTTCGACCCGGACGCCCGCCCCCGCCGCCTCCGGCGAACAGCCCAGTTCTGACCGCACCGCGCAGGTGAGGGGCTGCTGTTCCCCCCTCGCAACCAGCGCGACGGAGGCCTTGAGCACGGCCCGATGAGTTCGTAAAATCCCGCACCGAAAGGAGCGATCTGATGGACGGACCAGATCTTCTCGCGGCGCGACTTCTCCGGGCGATGGTCGCCGACGACGTCGACGCCGTGGCTCACCTCGTGGTCGAGATCGAGGACAGCGCCTACGCCGGGCTCGTCGCGACGGGACTCGCGCAGTCCTACATCGCGGAAGTGCTCAAGACGGCCAGACGCGAGCCCTTCCTGCGGGCACTCGAGGCGCGCATCCTCGAGCTGACAGCCGCGGCCGAGGAGAAGAAGAACGACCCGGTCTGATCGGCTCCTCGACGAAGCGGATCGTCTCATGCGAAGAGCTCGTCGAACGCGTCTGTACGCACGCGTGGCCCCGCGGCGGCCCGCTCGATCGCCGGCTCGGGCCGGACAGCGTCGGTGCTGACGGAGTCCATCAGAGCGCGCGCGGCGTGCGTCAGGAACCTGCTCGGCTTCGCGGCGACGTGCTTGGCCATGAAGGCGGTGGGATGCGTGGGCAGCTGCGAAGGCACGTACACGTCGAGCGTGTCGCGTGCGCGGGTGAGCGCGACGTAGAAGAGGCGCCGCTCCTCCGCCAGGCCGGCGGCGGAGCTGAGCGCCATGTCGGACGGCATGGCGCCGTCGTTGGCTCGCAGGAGGTGGACGGCGTCCCATTCCAGACCCTTGGCGGAGTGGATCGTCGACAGGGTGAGCCAGTCCTCGTCGAGATGCGGCTGCTTCGCCCAGTCGCCGGCGACGTTCACCGGATCGATCGCCTGTTCGCTGACGAACGTGCGGAGATCGCTGTGTCGCGCGGCGGCCTGGGCAATGCCGTCGACCTCGGTGACTCGACGCTGCCAGTCCGGATAGTGCGCGCGCAGCAGCGGGTCCACCGCGCCTCGACACGCCTCGACCAGTTCGGCCACAGCGGTTGCGCCGTCGACCGCGCTCAGCATCGAGAGTGTGGACGCAAGACCGGTGCGCGCCTTCGGGGGTGCCGCCGCGACGACGTCGGCCGCGCGATCGACGCCTCCGTCTGCAAGCATCCTGGCGAGTGATCGAGCACTGGCTTTGCCGATCGCGCGGTGCCGCGTGAGCAGGCGGTACCACGACACCTCGTCCGCCGGATTGAGCACGACGCGAAAGCTCGCGAGGAGGTCGCGCACGTGCGAGGTCTCGAGGTACCCGATCCCGCCGAACTTGTGGAACGGGATGCCGCGCACGGCGAGCTCGACCTCCAGCTGTGCGCTGTGGGATCCGGTGCGCATCAGAACGGCCTGGGAGCGCAGGGACACGCCGTCGATGTGGGCGGCGAGGATGCGGTCCGCGACGGTGCGGGCCTCGTCGTCGGCGTTTCGGCAGGTGACGAGCGTCGGCCGGCCGCCCGGCTGCGCTCGGTCGGCCACCAGCCGCAACCTCAGGTCGCCCGGCCGCACCTCGTTCGCGAGGTCGAGGATCGGCTGCGTCGAACGGAAGTTCCGTTCGAGACGGACGAGTGCGGCGTCGGGATAGGCCTCGACGACGTCGAGCAGCTGTCCGGCGCTCGCTCCCCGGAAGGCGTAGATCGCCTGCGCGTCGTCGCCGACGACGGTCAGCCCACGGCCGTCGGGGCTGAGCCCGCGGACGATGTCGACCTGGAGCTGGTTGACGTCCTGGTACTCGTCGACGAGCACCCAGTCCCACCGTGCCCGCAGCCGCGCTCCGACATCAGGATCAGCGACCAGCGCGCGCCAGGCGATGAGCAGGTCGTCCAGGTCGAGCAGGCCCCGCTCGCGCTTCCGCTCCCGGTAATGGCGTAACAGGCCGGCGATCGCGTCGGAGTGCTCGAGCGCCCAGGGGAACTGCTCCTCGATGACCCTGCGCGCCGGGGTCACCGTGTTGATCGCCCGCGACGCGATATCGGCGATGGTGCGTGTCGTGGGCAGACGCACCTCCGTGCCGTCGAGCCCGTGCTCCGCGCGCAGCAGATCCATCAGGTCGATGACGTCGTCCGGATCGATGACGGTCAGGTCCTCCAGCCCGAGGTGCTGTGCGTGCTCGGCGACGATCCGGTGCGCGACCGCGTGGAAGGTGCCCCCGGCGATGCGCTGCGCCGCCTGGGCGTCGCCGCACATCACCGCAGCGCGAGCGAGCATCGCGGATGCCGCGCGCCGGGTGAACGTCAACAGCAGGATGCGTTCCGGGGCGACCCCGGCCTCCAGCAGTCGTGCCACGCGGGCGGTGAGCACGCGCGTCTTCCCCGTGCCGGCCCCGGCCGCGACGACGAGCGGTCCCTGCCCGTGCTCGACGGCCTCCAGCTGTGCCGGATCCAGCCCGGCGAGCGCATCAGATACTGCCACGGAGGCGACGGTAACGGGCCCCCCGGACATTCAGCCGTCACGATCGGCCGACGGAGCGGATCAGGCCGCGTTGATGCGCGCGAGCTCGGAGCGCCAGTTCTCGGGGACCCGGCCGGCGGGCCCGGGCGAGGGCTGGTCGTCGGGTCGGGACTCGGGCGGAGCGAGCGGCGGACCCTCGACCGTCTCCTCCTCGAGGTAGTCCCAGTACCAGGTCTCGCCGGGCTCGAAGCTGCGGATGTACCGGTGGCCGCTCTGGCGGAAGTGGGCTGTGGCGTGCTTCGCGGGCGAGGTGTCGCAGCATCCGATGTGACCGCACGCTGCGCAGCGGCGCAGGTGCACCCACCATCCGCCCACGTCTTCGCACTCGGCGCAGCCGGTCCCGGTCGGTGGAATGCGCGGGTCGATCTGCGGATCGGTCACGGTGCCCCCCTGAGAACGAGTCGTCTTCGCACTATAGGCACTTCGGCGCCGGCTCGCCCGCCTTCGGCCCACCGCCCGGACTACCCTGTCCCCCATGGGCGGCTATGTGACCGACGAGACCATCGCTCCGAGACTCACGGACGAGCAGTGGGAGAAGCTGTGCGCACGGGCTGAGGCGCGGGATGCCGCAGACGGTGAGCACGTCTTCCGCACGGGGGATGCCGACTACCCGATGATCCTCGTCGAGGAGGGGGAGGTCGAGGTCGTCCGCGACGCCCTGTGGTGGATCGGCGAGGAGGTCGTCGCGCTCATGGGGCCGCGGTCGATGGTCGGCGAGCTGGGACTGCTCAACGGACAGCGGGCCTTCCTGTCCGCGCGCGCGAAGGGGCCGGCGCGCGTGCGCGCCCTCTCTCGGGAGAACCTGCGCCGCATCATCTCCGAGGAGGACGAGCTCGGCGAACTGATCCTGCACGCGCTGTGGGCGCGTCGCGAGTCGCTGCGCAGCGGTCCCGCCGCGCTGACGCTCAAGTTCGTGGGCAGGGGAACGTCCCGCGAGTTCCTGGCGCTGCGCCGCTTCGCGGAGCGCTTCGACCTCGTCCACACCGCGATCGCCGTCGACCAGGTCGAACCGCATCCGGGTCACAGTTACGTCGAGGCCGATCTGCCCATCGCGTTCGTCCAGGGGGAGGCGTTCCCGCGCGCGACTCCGGGAGTCGTCGCCGAGCAGCTCGGTCTCAGCTACGAGCCCGGCGCCGAGTCGGTCGTCGACCTCGTCGTGATCGGCGGCGGCCCCGCGGGGCTCGCCGCAGCGATCTACGCGGCGTCCGAAGGGCTCAGCACCGTGCTGCTGGAAGCCGTCGCGCCCGGCGGCCAGGCGGCATCCACCTCCCGCATCGAGAACTTCCTCGGATTCCCTTTCGGGGTGAGCGGCGACCGGCTCATCGGTCAGGCGACGCTGCAGGCGATCAAGTTCGGTGTGCGGGTCTGCGCGCCCTGCGAGGCGGTCGACCTGCGGCCGGTCGATGACGCCATCGAGGTGACGCTGTCGGACGGGCGCGTCATCCGCTCGCGCACGGCGATCGTGACCTCGGGCGCCGCGTACCGCACGCTGCATCTGGACCGCTGGGAGGACTTCGAGCGTTCCGGCATCTTCTACGCGGCGACACCGCTGGAGCTGAAACAGGTCGCGGGGTCGCCGGTCGTCGTCGTCGGCGGGGCCAATTCCGCCGGGCAGGCGGCGCTCTACCTGTCGTCGAACGGATCACCGGTGCATCTCGTCGTGCGCGGTGCCGACCTCGGCACCCGCATGTCGGCGTACCTCGTGGACCGCATCACGGACGACCCCCGGATCAGCCTGCACACCGAGTCGAACGTGGTGCGCCTCGACGGCAACGGCACGCTGCAGTCGGTCCGGATCGACACGGCGGGCGACGTCGACGCCAAGGGGCTCTTCTGCTTCATCGGCGCCGACCCCGCCGCGGCCTGGCTGCCGGGCGTCGATCGAGACGGATCGGGGTTCATCCGCACCGGCACCGACGTGACGACGCAGACCCTCGGCCACTGGCAGCGCCTCGGCCGCGAGCCGCTGCCGTTCGAGACCTCGATCCCGCGCGTCTTCGCCGCCGGCGACGTGCGTCGCGGGTCGATGAAGCGCGTGGCCGCCGCCGTCGGCGAGGGTTCGAGCGCCGTGGCCTCCGTGCACCGCGCTCTGGCGGGCTGACGCTCGGCCTCACGACCGCCCGCCGACGACCCGCCTCACGTGGCTCGGTTCTCCGCGTTCTGCGGCCGGACTTGCGCAAGCCACTGATCGAAGGTCTGCCGGCCGCGCTCCGCCTCGTCGGAGGGCAGGTTGAGGCCGGCGCGCATTCCCTTCATCTGCTTCCCGGGCAGCGAGACCGCGAGGACGGGCCCGCGGTGATCGATGGCCCGCGCGTAGCGCTTGATCAGTTCGGAGAGCTCCTCCTCGCGGGGGCCGGCGATCTCCTTGACGCTCTGGAGGGGAGTCCCGGATGCTGCCGTGACGAGGTGCTCGCCGACCTCACTGGCGGCGATGGGCTGTGTACGAGCGCGGGGTGCGAGGTGCAGCGGCCCCAGCCGCGCCTGATCGAACATCTGCGCCGCGAACTCGTGGAACTGGGTGGCGCGAACGATGCTCCAGGGCAGGGACGACCGGATGTAGAGCTGTTCCTGGGCGAGCTTCCCGGCGTAGTAGTCGGGCGGATTGCAGTCGACGCCGACGATGGACAGCAGAACGACGTGGGACACGTTCGCGCGACCGGCTGCGGACAGCAGGTGGCCGCTCGTCGTCTCGAAGAACTCGGTCGCCTTCCGCGCGTTCATCGTCGAGACGTTCGCCGTGTCGATGACGGCATCCACTCCCTCCAGCGCCCCATCCAGCCCGGAGCCCGTCGACAAGTCGACTCCGCGACTGCGGCTCAGGATCGTGACGTCGTGACCGGCGCGACGGGCGGCCTCGACGACCTGACTGCCGACGACTCCGGTTCCTCCTGCGACGGCGATCTTCATCTGTGCTCCTCTCCTCGGTGCTTCCCGGTTTGGTGGGTCGGTGGGTCGGCGGCTCACGCGGACTCAGAACGTGAACCTCAGCACCCCGAGGTCGCTGCGTTCCGCGAGCCCGGGGAAGGCGTTCATCACGGCGATCGCGGCGCGCAGACCCCGAGGCATCCTGTCGACATACGGCGAACGGCTCAGCATCGTGCGATCCGCCAGGCGCAGTCGCGGGTGCCACTTCTCCGGTTCGTGCGGATCGTCGAACGCCGTGCCGCCCGCCGTGTCGATGCCCAGATCGCGGATGGCTCTGACTCGTGGCATGAGTGTGCGTGCGAGCGTCGTGTAGCCGTTCATCACCAGTTCGCCGTGCGGGGCATGCTCCACGAGCCGGTGGACGAGGTGCTCAGCGTCACGCTCCGCGAGGAAGGGGAAGAAGCCGTCGGCGAGGATGACGAGCGGTCTGTCGGACGGCAGGGAGTCCACCCACTCGGCAGAGGTCGCGTCGACCTCGAGCTCATGGTGAGCTGCGGCGATCACCGGCCGCGTGGCGAGTCTCCGGCGCAGGGACATGATGCCGGGAAGGTCGACGTCGAACCACATCGTCTCCTCCGGCGGATCGACGCGCTGTGCACGGTCGTCGAGTCCTGACCCGAGATCGAGCACACAGCTGCGGGGGTTCGCCTCCAGGAACCGGCGAGCGGCGTCGTCGATCAGGCGGGCGCGAGCGGCCACGGTGGATGCCTCTTTCCGAGGCAGGCCGAGATGATCCCAGTCGACCGACACCTCGGCCACCACCACCGAAGCCCAGGTGTCACCGAGTATCGGGCGCCGGCTCTCCGCATCCTGCGCGCGTCCCAGAATCGGCAGGAGCGCCGAACGCTCCACGGGGGAGAGGTCGGGCGGCAGGTCCACGCGGCTCACCGCGGGTCCTCACCGCGCAGCAGAGCGGTGCTCACGACGTCCTCGATGAACTCGCGCTTCTCGCCGAGGAGCGCGGTGACCAGCTCGAGGACGAGGGCCAGCTGCCGCGCCGGTGGCGGGTCATCCCGCAGCCATCCGTGGTCGGCGGCGTCGGCGAACCACGCCGTCAGCTGCTGTGCGCCGGCGTCCTCCGCCTCCGGACGCAGAGCATTGAACGAGTGCCACCCTGAGGCTCGTTCCCACGCGAGGATCCGCGCCGCCTCGGCATGCCCCGCCAGGAAGTCGGCGGTCGCGCCGGCCAGATCTCGCACCAGCCTTCCGAACTCGTCGCGATCGCGGGGATCTGCTCTCTCCGATGCGATCAGCGCTCGGGTCTGCTGTGCGTCCTGCGCCACGCGCGCGAGCACTGCTCGATAGAGACCCTCTTTGTCGCCGAACCGCTGGAAGAGAAGGGCTTTGTTGAAACCGGATGCCGCGCTGATCCGATCCACGCGGGCGCCCTCGTAGCCCCGCTCGGCGAACTCGGCCGTCGCCGCCGTGAGAAGGCGCGCGGTGGATGCCGCCGAATCGCGCTGACGGACGGGCACGGGCATGACGGCATCCTTCGCTAAGTAACTACTTAGTTAGAAATAGCACCCCGCGGACATGAGCGCAATGGTCTGCGTGGGGACGCTCGTCGATCGGAGCTTCACGGCGTCCGCGGCGGCGCCCAGAGCCTCTGCCGGGAGGGTGACGCGACCCGGCGCGACGTGTGATCATGACCTGGTGACCGACGGCTCCCGTTCCCGGCCTGCGATGCCGGTCGATGTCGAGGCCGCGCGCGAGATGTGGGCGCAGTACGCGCGGGCCCGGCCCGAGGCGGTGGCCCTCTCGCCGGAGTACTCGGTGGAGCGCTTCGGCGACTCCGAGGGCCTCGCCGATGAGCTGCTCGAGCTGGTGCTGATCGGCCGCAAGCGGGCCACCGCCGGCCTGGTGGCCGAATTCCTCGCAGAGGGCGATGACGTGCCGCGGATCGGCTCCCACTGGATCGCGTGCGACGGGCGGGGCGTGCCGCGCGTCATCATCCGCTCGGTGGAGCTGCGACTGAGCGCCTTCGACGACGTGGATGCGCAGTTCGCCTTCGACGAGGGTGAGGACGACAGGTCGCTGGAGAGCTGGCGGCGCAACCACCGCCGCTACTGGGAGCGCGTCACGTCTGCGCTCGGCACGACGTGGTCGGAGACCGACGAGATCGTGCTCCAGCGATTCTCGGTGGTGTGGCCACCGGAATTCGCCGACCCGGTTCGCCCGTGAGGATCACTCGCCCAGGAGCCGCGTGACGTCGGACATGTGCGAGCGGATGCTGTCCGGCAGCTCGCGCCCGCGCTCGGGACGCCAGGAGTCGGTGAGGTAGACGATCTTGCCCATCGGGTCGCCCAGCCAGAGGTTGTCGAACGTCGGCGGCGTGGTGAAGGACATGAAGAACGTGCTCTCGCCGATGTACACGAGCGCGAACACCGTCTTCAGGTTCCAGTTGGGGCTGTCGCCATCGGGCTCGAACCGCAGATAGACCGGGCTCTTGTCGATGTCGACGGTGTCGATCGCGAATCCCGCACGCGGATCGTTGAACTCGGGCCATTCGACGCGCACCTGCGGACTCGGCAGCTCCGGCTCCTTCGGGCCGCGCCCGAGTACGTACTCACGCCACGAGCCGCGCTCGTAGTCGTCGTCTTTGCTGTCCAGCCGGAACTCCCGCCCGCCCAAGCCCAGATAGACGCGTCCGTCGGTGCCCGCGCTGTCCACATCTCCGGTGATGACCTGCACGAGGATTCCCGTGATCGCTGACATGACAACCTCCATTCCCTGAGCCGGCTCGGCGGTCGGCGGTTCGGAAGGGAAGAGCGGCAGTGGAGGGATGCTGATACATGCCGGGATGCCGGAGGGCGCTCAACCTGCGGCGGCCCAGGCGACCGCGGGGCAGAAGCCGCGCGCACAATGGTTCCATGGTCGAGATCTCCGACGCGGACTTCGAGGCGATGGTCGGCGAGGAGTACGACGCTCTGCCCACGGAGATGGTGAGAGGCCTCGAGAACGTGGCCATCCTCATCGCGAACCAGCCGGTGGGGGAACGGCCGCGGCTCTTCGGCCTCTACACCGGACGGCCGCTGAAGACCCGCGGCGTGTACGGGTACGGAGAACTCCCCGATCGCATCACCCTGTTCAAGAACAACATGCAGGAGCACAGTCCGGATCTCGACGCCCTTCGGCTGCGGGTGCGCATCACTCTTGTGCACGAGATCGGTCACTATTTCGGGCTGGATGACGCGCGCCTGCGCGAACTCGGGTGGGCCTAGCCGACCCCGCCGAACCGCCTCGAACGAGAAGCTGCCGCGTCCGCGCTCACTCGGCCCCGGCAAGCCGGGGCGCGGCATCCCGTTACTGTTGAAGCGATGGGAAGTGCTCGGGCCGAAGCGGCGTATCTGCGGGCCCTTGCGGCATTCCGGACACCGACCCTCGATCTTCTCCACGGACGGTATGCGCCGTTCGTCGTGGCGGCGCTGTCGATCGTCTTCACGGTCGATCGGCCCGCTGTCGAGATCTCCGACGCCCACGCGGAAGTGGCCGAGATCCTCGACGAGCTGCGGGCAGCAGGCTACGACGAGGGCGACCGGGCGCTGCCGGTCGGCACGGCGCGCGAGATCTGCCGGTACTGGGTGCGCGTGGGGTGGCTCGTGCCCCAGATCGACGGCGACGTCGAGGTGTACCGCCTCACGGCGCACGCCGTGGGCGCTCTCGAGATCACGGGTCGCACGGCCGGCGGCCGCACTCGCGTGAGCAACTCGCGCGTGCGGACTCTGCTCGAATCGGTCGAGCGCCTGTCCGACCACGCCGAGACCGACCCCGCGCAGCGGAAGGCGCGACTGATCCGCGAGCGCGATGCGCTGACCGCGGAGATCGCGCGCCTCGAGGCGGGGGAGCTGGAGGCAATCGACGACGAGCAGCTGCTCGAGGAGGCCGAGAACGTCCTGCACCTCGCCCGCGAGCTGCCGGCCGACTTCACGCGGGTGGCGGAGTCGATCAAGGCGATGCAGCGCGACGTCGTCGCGGATCTGCGCCGCGACGTGCGGCCGACGGGGGAGGTGCTGCGGGAGTATCTGCAGCGCGGACAGCACGTCATGCAGTCCACCGCGGAGGGGCGCGCCTTCGCGGGCGCGCTGCGCCTGCTGGGCGACCCGGACCGCATCGACAGCCTCACCGAGCAGCTGCACTCCCTGCTCGCACAGCCGTTCACGCGGCTCCTCGACGAGGAGCAGCGGCGGGAGCTCGACGCGATCGGAAGGCGGGTGGAGCTCGGCGTGGAAGAGGTGCTGACCGCGCAGCGCCGGGCGTCCCGTGTCATCACCGGTCAGGTGCGCACCCACGACCCGATCCGCGATCGGCAGGTCGACGACCTGCTGCGCGACGTCATGTCGGGGCTCCAGGCCTGGACCCGCAGCTCGTCGTCCGATGCGGCGGTCGAGCCGCTGCGCAGCCTGCCCATGGCCGACATTGGACATCTGCGCCAGTCGCTGAGCGACATCCGTCCCCCCGGCTCTCCTGCGCCGCTCACGGGCGCTGACGAGGAGGCGGAATTCATGGATGCCGACACCCGCGCCTGGGGAGGTCCGCGCTACGCCGAGCTCGAGGCGTACGTCGCCGGCCTCGGCGACCACTTCGATCTCGCCGATGCGTTCGAGGGAGCGGCCGACGACACCCGCCGCCCGGTCGACCTCGTGGGTCTCCTCGAGATCGCGCATCGCAACGGCATGAGCGAGGCTGACGACGTGTCGATCGTCGAAGCCCTCCGC
Source organism: Microbacterium sp. AZCO (assembly GCF_039614715.1). Taxonomy (GTDB): domain Bacteria; phylum Actinomycetota; class Actinomycetes; order Actinomycetales; family Microbacteriaceae; genus Microbacterium. Next base: position 828,708 of record NZ_CP154857.1, read on the forward strand.
CCCGACGGGACGACGCGTCGCTTCGCGTTCGGATCCGTGATCGCCCGCACCGTGAAGGAGCCCGCCGATGACTGAGACCGCGACCCTCGGCGACGTCGCCGCGGACACCCTCGCCGCCGATCCCGGAGCCGCCGATCCCGTGGCCGCCGAGCCCGCGGACGTCGTCCCAGACGTCGCCGCGAGCGCCGCCTTCATCGAGCCCGCCGCGATGGAGGACGACCTCGCCGAGCTCTTCCCCGGCGACCGCGGAGTCCTCGAGCCCGCGGTGCGCCGCGTGTTCGTGCACGTGCTGCAGCGGCGGTTCCTGCAGGCCGACCGCAATCGCGACGAGTGGACGGTGCTGCTGGACAACCAGCAGCTCATCGAGTCGCGGCTCAACGACCTCTTCGTGCGTCTCGTCGTCGACCACGAGCGCGGCGTCGCGTACAAGCAGCAGGTGCGCTCGGACGAGCTCGAGATGCCGATCCTGCTGCGCGACGCCCCCTACACGCGCTCGGAGACCCTCGTGCTCGTGCACCTGCGCACCGTCTTCCAGCGGGAGTCGGCGGCGGGGGAGCCGGCGGCCCGCGTCGACATCGAGGACGTCGAGCAGACCGTGATGAGCTACTTCGCGGACGCCGACGGCGACACCGCCCGCCGCCAGCGTTCGATCCGCAAGGCGATGGACCGGCTCGCGCGCGACGGCATCGTGGACGAGGAGACGACCGGTCGCTTCCGCATCAGCCCGCTCGTCGAGATCGTGCTGAGCGCGGAGAAGCTACGCGAGCTGCGCGACTGGCTGCGCGCGCAGTCCGATCCCTCGGGCGCGGGGGCCGCGGCATCCATCCCCTCCGGAGACGTCTTCGACGACGACGACGTCGACGACGATCCCGAAGACGACGTCGATGAGGAGTTCGCGCTGTGACGATGCTCGACACGCTGTTCGGGCTCATCCCGGCGGCATCCCGCGGGCAGCAGTGGCTCGCCGAGGACCTGCAGCTCGTGAACTGGGGAGGGTACGACGGCGCGCACCGCGTGCGCTTCTCGCCCGAGGCGACGCTGCTGTGCGGCGGATCCGGCTCGGGCAAGTCGACGCTGATGGATGCCTACATCGCGCTCATGATGCCCCACACCACGCCGTTCAACGGGGCCTCGAACGGGGGAGTGACGGGTCGCCCGCGCGGCGACGAGCAGCGCAACATCCTCTCGTACGGACGCGGCAAGCTCGACGAGTCGCGCACCGAGGAGGGCACGAAGATCCGCGTGCTCCGCGGTGACGGCGAGGACACCTGGACCGCCGTCGCGATGACGTGGGTCGACCACGACGGGACGCGCTTCACGGCGGTCCGCGCCTGGTACATCCCGGCCGCCGCCCGCGTGCTCGAGGACACCGTCCGAGTCCGCGCGACGACCGACCGCGCGTTCGACCTCAGCTCGCTCGAGCAGGCGGCGGCGCTCCGGCTGTCGGACCTCGCGATCCGGAATGCGGGCCTGGATCCCGTCGGCACCGACCGCGAGTTCTCGGCCCGGCTGCACGCCGTGCTGGGCATCGGCGCCGCCGGCGCGGGGGCGAAGGCGATGAGCCTCCTCGCCCGCATCCAGGCCGGCCAGCAGATCACGACGGTCGACGACCTCTACAAGCGCCTCGTCCTGGAAGAGCCCGAGACGATGACCACGGCCGATGCCGTCGTCGCCCACTTCGACGGCCTCGAGAGCACGCGCACGCGCATGCTCACGGCCCGCCAGCAGGTGACGGCGCTCGAACCGATCCCCGAGCTGCGCGGGAAGATCGCGGCCGCGGCCGAACGGGTGCAGCTCATCGACGAGGTGGGCGAGTTCTCCGACCCGGCGTCGCTCGCGACCCTCTGGCGCGCGGAACGGCGCCTAGGGCTGCTCCGCGAGGTCGAGACGGAGCTGCGCGACCGCAAGAACGCGGCGGACATCACGCTGCGCGAGAACCGCGCGCTGGCCGATGCGGCCGAGGCGGAGCGCGACGGCCTCGTCGAGGTGCTGCGGCTGTCGGGCGGCGATCGCCTCGAGACCGCCCAGCGCGAGATCCGCGAGGTCGAGCGCCGCCTGTCCAGCACGCAGCGCAACCGCGAGCTGCTGGATGCCGAGCTGAAGCCGCTCGGCATCGACGTCACGTCTCGCGAGGAGTTCGCCGAGCTCGTCACCCGGGCTCGTGCGGAGCTCGCCGACTCCGACGCGAAGGCGCGTGCACGGCACGCGTTCGCCGACGCCGCCTCGGCGGAGAAGAGCGTCGGCCGGGAGGTCGCCGAGCTCGAGGCCGAGGCGCGGCGAGCGGCGGCTCGCCAGGGCAGCATCCCTCGCCCTCTCCACGAGTCGCGCGAGCTGCTCGCACAGGCGGCGGGCCTCGAGGTGGGCGACCTCCCCTTCGTGGGCGAGCTCATCGAGGTGCGCACCGAGTTCGAGCCGTGGCGGGAGGCGTTCAACCTCGCGCTGGGCGGCTTCGCCACGACGCTGCTGATCGATGCGGCGCATCTCGACCGCTTCCGCTCGGCCATCGAGTCGGTCCGCACGCCGGTGCGGCTGCACTTCGAGGGCGTCCACACGGGGCTGGAGCCGGTCGGCGGGCTCGACGCGCGGACCCTCCCCGGTCGCCTGGACTACCAGAAGTCGCCGTTCACCGGCTGGCTGCAGGAGCGCCTCGAGGACCGCCACGGCTACGTGTGCGTCGACTCGCGCGCCGAGCTCTCGCGTCACCGGATGGCGTTGAGCATCACGGGCCAGGTCTCGCAGGGGAGCCGCGGCGCCCACGGCGGTCACGGGCGCGAGAACGTGCTGGGCTTCTCCAACCAGCGGCGTCTCGCGGAGCTCGGGCAGCAGCTCGACGACGCCCGCGGGCGCCTCGCCGAGGCCGTCGCGACGATGAACGCCGCGAGTCGGGCACTGGACTCCGTGGATGCCGGAACCGCCGTCTACCGGAAGATCGTCGACCTCACGTGGGAACAGGTCGACGTGGATGCGGTCACCGCGGAGCGCGACCGCTGGCTCGCGGTGCACGACGAGGTGACGGCATCCGATCCCGAGATCGTGAAGGTGCAGGACAAGCTCGCCGACATCAAGGTGCGCATCGCCCGTCTGCGCGAGGAGATCGGGCGCACCACGATCGAGCGCGAGCAGATCGAGGCGCAGTGGGGGGACGTCATCGACAATGTCGACTCCGACCAGACGATCATCGACGCCGCGGCGGATGCGGAACGCGTGCTGACCCCCGAGCAGACCGCGTTCCTCGACACCCGGTTCACGGCGGCGGAGTCTTCCGCGCGGACGAGCGCCTCGGACGCGCTCGCGGTCTTCGTGGCTGCGCTCACGACCGCCGCGCAGCGCCTCGCGGAGGACCGTCGCGCGGCCGTCGACTCGCTCGAACAGCAGCGCGACGCGATGCGGCGCATCATGGTCGGCTTCCTCGAGCGCTGGCCCAACCCCAATCTGCTGCCCGATCCACACGCGTCGGCCGGTGACTTCGAGCGGATCCTCGAGGCGCTCAGAACGAGCGGTCTGCACGAGCTGGAGGCCGAGTGGCGCGACAGCCTCCTCAAGCTGTCCGGCAACGACCTGACGAACCTGGATTCGACGCTGAGCCGCTCCATCCGCGAGATCCGCGACCGCATCGAGCCGATCAACGAGATCATGCAGGACCTGCCCTTCTACGACGACGCGCATCGCCTGCAGATCACGACGCGTGAGAACCAGTCCGAGCCGCGGCGCCGGTTCCGCCGCGAGCTGCGCGAGGTGCGCGGGCTCATCGAGGCGGCGTCGACGGATGACGAGCGGGAGCAGGCCTATCGCCGCATGTCGCGGCTCATCGGGCACATGCGACGTACCGCCCCCGACTTCGGCGACCTCATCGATGTGCGCAACCACGTGCGCGTCAGCGCCGAGCGCGTCGACGCGGCGACGAAGAGGCACGTGGCCCTCTACGACCACATCGGCGAGAAGTCCGGCGGCGAGTCCCAGGAGCTCATCGCGTTCATCGTCGGCGCGGCCCTGCGCTATCAGCTGGGGGATGCCGGCGCCGAGCGCCCGCGGTACGCGCCCGTGTTCATGGACGAGGCGCTCATCAAGGCCGACGCGCACTTCACGAAGCGGGCGATCGGCGCATGGCGCGGCCTCGGCTTCCAGCTCGTCATCGGCGCGCCGAACGACAAGTACAGCGCCATCGAGCCGCACGTCGACGTGGAGTACGACATCCTCAAGGACACCCGCGGCCGGTCGTGGGCGAAGCCGAAGGTGGGGCTGCGGGCGTGACATCGCGCCCGGTGATCGGGATCCTGGGTGCCGGTCGACTCGGAATGGTGCTGGCGCGCCTCGCCGCGAACGCCGGCTACCCCGTCCTCGTCGCGGGCTCGGGCGACCCGCGACGGATCACGGTGCCGCGCGACCTCGCCGGCGTGGTGGCCACGACGGCGGCCGAGGTCGCCGAGCGGGCGGACATCGTGATCCTCGCCCTGCCGATCGGCCGGTATCGCACGATCCCGGCCGGGCCGCTGACCGGAAAGCTCGTGATCGACGCCATGAACTACTGGTGGCAGACCGACGGCATCCTCGCCGACTTCACGGATCCGCTCACCTCGAGCAGCGAGGTCGTGCAGCGACACCTCCGGACGACGCGCCTCGTGAAGGCGCTCAACCACATGGGCTACGACGACCTCCTCGACGAGGCCCGGCCGGCCGGCGAGCCGGCGCGGAAGGCGATCGGCGTCGCCGGTGACGATCCCGCCGACGTCGAGGTCGTCTCGCGCCTCGTCGACGACCTCGGGTTCGACCCGGTCGTCGCCGGAGCGCTCGCCGACGGCGTGCGGCTCGAACCCGGCACCGACGCCTTCGGCGCCGACGTCGATGCGGGAGAGCTGCGGACGATGATCGACGGCTTCGCGATGTCGCAGCGCGGGCGTCGCCGATCGGCCGCGCAGCGTGCCGAGTCGCGGGGGACCGCGAGTCCGGAATAGCCGGTCAGGCCGGTCGCAGCCGCAGCCCCGACATGCCGCCGTCGACCGCGATCCACGTGCCCGTCGTCGAGCCGGCGCGCGGGCTCGCGAGGTACGCGACGGCGTCGGCGACCTCCTGAGGGTCGACGAGCCGGCCGTGCGGCTGGCGGGCTTCGAGGGCGGCGCGCTCGGCGACCGGGTTGTCGGCCGCGTCCAGCAGGCGCGCAACCCAGGGGGTGTCGGCGGTCCCGGGGTTGACGGCGTTGACGCGGATGCCCTCGCGCAGGTGGTCGGCCGCCATCTGCAGCGTCAGGGTGAGCAGCGCCCCCTTCGACGCGCCGTAGAGGGCGCGCGCGGGGAGTCCCGCCGTCGCGGCGATCGACGACATGTTGACGATCGCGGCCGACGGCGACTGCCGCAGCCACGGCAGGCAGGCACGGGAGAGGCGCACCGCGCCGAGCAGGTTCACGTCGAGCACGCGGTGCCACTCCTCGTCGGAGTTGTCGGCGACCGTGCCCTGCGCGCCGATGCCCGCGTTGTTGACGAGGATGTCGATGCGCCCCCAGCGCGCGCCGACGGCGGCCACGGCATCCCGGACCGATTCGTCGTCGGTGACGTCGACGGCGAACCCGCCCTCGGGCGGCCGCACGTCGAAGACCGCGACGGCCGCGCCCTCGCCGCGGAGCCGGTCGGTGATCGACGCGCCGATGCCCGACCCGCCGCCCGTGACGATGGCGACGAGACCCTCCATCGAGGCGCTCATGCGATCACCTGCCGCTGCGCGCCCAGTCCGTCGATCGAGACCTCGACGACATCGCCCTGCGCGAGGTAGGGGAACCGGCCCGACAGGGCCACGCCCTCGGGTGTGCCGGTGAGGATCACGTCGCCCGGTTCGAGTGTGAGGTACTGGCTCAGGTGCCAGACGATCACGTCGACCGGGAAGATGAGGTCGGCCGTGGTCGAGTCCTGCCGGGCCTCGCCGTTCACGAAGCTGCGCAGGCGCAGGTCTGCGGGCGAGATCTCGTCGGGAGTCACGAGCTCGGGTCCGAGCGGCGAGAAGCGCGGCGCGCACTTGCCCTTGCTCCACTGACCGCCCGAGATCTCGAGCTGCCAGGTGCGCTCCGAGAGGTCGTTCGCGATCGTGTATCCGGCGATGTGCTCGGCGGCATCGGCCGGGCTGTCGAGGTAGCTCGCGCGCGTGCCGATGACGACGGCGAGCTCGACCTCCCAGTCGGTCTTCTCGCTGCCGCGGGGGAGCGGCACGTCGTCGTACGGCCCGGACACGGTGTTGGGCGTCTTGAGGAACATCACGGGGTCGCGCGGCGGCTGCGCTCCGGATTCCGCGGCGTGGGCGGCGTAGTTCATGCCGATGCAGACGACGGCGGAGGGCCGCGCGATCGGAGCGCCGATGCGGAGCGCCTCGGCATCGGCGAGCCGCGTCAGCCGGCCCCCGGCGAGCGCATCCTCGACGCGCCCCACGGGGTCGGCCTCGAGGAACGAGCCGTCGATATCCGCCGTCAGGGGAGTCAGATCCCACACGCCGTCCTCGCGCACCACCACGGGTGTCTCGGCGCCTTCCGGCCCCCTCCGCCCAAATCTCATGTCACTCCAGCCGTCGGAAGAATGGATGCCGCGATCCGGGCGCTCCGGGAGGAGCCTAGCCGCGGGTAGCGCGTGCGGGCCCGACCTTCAACCCCCTCCGCGTCCGCGTTACGGGCGAACGACACTGGCGGCCGAGGATTCGAGGAGGTCCGATATGGCTGACCAGCCCGGAAACCAGACGCCGAACACGCCCGACGTGAACGAGTCGGAGCTGCGCGACCTGAAGGTCGACGAGCTTCGCGAGAGGGCGAAGGATGCCGGCGTGTCCGGCACGTCCAACCTGAAGAAGGACGAGCTCGTGGACGCGATCGCCGAGCAGTCGCGTGGCGGCGGGCGTGGCGCCGACTCGGGGGGTGGCGGAGCCTCGGGCGGCGGAGCCTCGGGCGACGGAGCCGCGGGCGGCGGAGACGAGGAATTCGGCGCGGGACCCGATGACGGCCGCGTGCGGCAGGGGCCCGAGGCATCCCGTTCCCTGCAGTACTCGCAGGAGGTGACCTCGCCCGACGAGCAGCCGGAGCGCGCGGGCCGCAGCCTGGCGACGACGCACCACGAGGTCATCCGGCAGTGGGCCGAGGAGCGCGGCGGCACGCCCGCGACGGTCGAGGGCACCGAGCACGGCGACCACCTGGGCGTGCTGCGCTTCGACTTCGGCGACGACACCGATCGGCTCCGTCACGTCGGCTGGGACGAGTGGTTCGCGACCTTCGACGACCGCCGACTCAACTTCATCTACCAGGAGACGCGCAGCGACGGCAGCCAGTCGAACTTCTTCCGGCTCGACAATCCCGAGCGGGAGGACGGCTGAGGCCTACTCGGCGGCGGGCCGGAGCTTCTTCGGCAGCCCGGCGACGACGAGCTCGTACGATGTGTCGATCGCCTCGCGCAGCTCGTCGTCAGGGATGCCGCCGCCCGTCGTCAGGGTGTTCCAGCCCGAGCGGCCGATGTAGGCCGACACCCGCGCGTCGTCGGGGTAGCGCACGAGCCACTCGTCTGCCTCATCGCGCGTCCTCGCGGCCTTGACGCCAACGGTCGTGCCGTTGCCGCAGAAGGCGAAGATCTTGCCGCGCTCGCCGGGCCCCACCTTGTACACGAGGTCGTCCTCCCACGGCTGGTCCGGCCAGGCGCCCGGCTTCGCTGCGCAGTACGCGCGCACCTCTTCAGGAGTCACGGCGCCAGTATGACCCACGGATGCCGCGATCCGCGCGTCACGACCGATGGACGCGGATGGGTGTTGACCGTCTCGGAGTCGTCCTGCATGATGGACGGAGCAAGTTGATTCGCGATTCCAATTTAGTCTCTCGAATCCCCGGGCCAGTCACCCCACTCGAAACCCCCGAAAGGAACCTTCGTGACACTGACCGCCGATGCCCGAACGGATGCCGCACACTCCACCGCGGTTCCGCCCTGGTGGCGACAGGCCGCTGTGTATCAGATCTACCCGCGCAGCTTCGCCGACTCCAACGGCGACGGACTGGGCGACATCCGGGGGGTGACGTCGCGCGCCGATTACCTCGCCGAGCTCGGGATCGACGCCGTCTGGCTCAGTCCGTTCTATCCGTCGGAGCTCGCCGACGGCGGGTACGACGTCGCCGACTACCGCGACGTCGACCCGCGGCTGGGCACCCTCGACGATTTCGACGACATGGTCGCGGCGCTGCACGCGCGCGGCATCCGTGTCGTCGTCGACATCGTCCCCAACCACACCTCGGATCAGCACGCCTGGTTCCAGGAGGCGCTCGCCGCGGGCCGCGGGTCGGCCGCGCGCGAGCGGTACATCTTCCGCGACGGCAAGGGACCCGATGGCGCCGAGCCGCCCGCCGACTGGGTGTCGGTGTTCGGCGGGCCGGCGTGGGAGCGGGTGGCCGACGGGCAGTGGTACTTCCACAACTTCGCGACCGAGCAGCCCGACCTCAACTGGGACAACCCCGAGGTGCGCGCCGACTTCGTGCGCACGCTCCGCTTCTGGAGTGACCGCGGGGTCGACGGGTTCCGCATCGACGTGGCCCACATGCTCACGAAGGACCTCGCCGAGCCGCTGCCCTCGCGCGCCGAGCTCGACGCCCTGCCCTTCGACGGCACGCACCCCCTCATCGACCGCGACGACGTGCACGAGATCTACGCCGAGTGGCGGAAGGTCTTCAACGAGTACGACCCGCCCCGCACGGCGGTCGCGGAGGCGTGGGTCGCACCCTCGCGCATCCCGCTCTACGCACGGCCCGAGAGCCTCGGGCAGGCGTTCAACTTCGACCTGCTGCAGGCCGATTTCGACGCGGCCGAGTTCCGCCGCGTCGTGAGCGACAACCTGACGCTTGCCGAGGCCTCCGGCTCGTCGAGCACGTGGGTGCTGTCGAACCACGACGTCGTGCGCCACGCGACGAGGTACGGCCTCCCGCCGCTGCCAGGCGAGCGCGGACGCGATGCCGAGAAGCACGGCTCGGCGTGGCTGCGCGCGGGCGGACCGGAGTCCGCGCTGGATCGCGAGGGGGGCCTGCGACGTGCGCGGGCCGCGTCGGCGTTCCTCCTCGGCCTGCCCGGCTCCGCCTACCTCTATCAGGGCGAGGAGCTGGGCCTGCACGAGGTCGCCGACATCCCCGCCGGCGAGCGCCAGGACCCGACGTTCTTCCGCACGGAGGGCGAGGAGATCGGGCGGGATGGATGCCGCGTCCCGCTGCCGTGGACGGCTGAGGGAAGCTCGCTGGGCTTCGGCGCCGACGGCGCCCACCTGCCGCAGCCCGCGTGGTTCGCGCAGTACGCCGTCGACGCGCAGGAGGACGACGCTCACTCCACGCTCGAGCTGTATCGTCGCGCGCTGAAGCTGCGGCACGAGCTGCAGACCGAGGAGAAGCTCGAGTGGATCGAGACGGGACGTGACGACGTGCTGCACTTCCGCCGACCCAACGGCTGGGAGGTCGTGACGAACTTCGGCGTCGAGCCGTACGCCCTCGGCGCCGGCGAGATCGTGCTGTCGACCGCGGAGGATGCCTCCGGGGAGGTGCCGGGCGAAGCCACGGTGTGGGTGCGCACCGCCTAGCTCGGCGACGCGCGCACGCTCAGACCGCGGGTCGGAGCGTGCGCGCGTAGTCCTCCTTGAGCACCGCGAGGTGGAACCAGGCTTCGACGTGCGCAACGCCCGGGAGTGAGCGGATGCGTTCGAGACTCGCGTAGAGGGCCCCGGCCGACGGCTCGACGAGCGTCATGACGGCGTCGAAACGGCCGAGGGTGCGGGCCGCGAAGTCGACGCCCCGCCACGTGCGCAGCGCGTCGAGGACCGAGTCGTCGTCAGCCAGGAGGTTGAGCCCGACGCCCATCGAGAGCTGGCGGTGCGCGAGCCCGCGCGCCTCGACGGCGCTGATCTTGATGACGCCGCTCTCGATCAGCCGCTCGACTCGGGTCGTGACGGCCGAGGGCGAGAGGCGCACCGCCTCGCCGAGCGCCCGAAAGCTCATGCGGCCGTCGCGCTGCAGCAGCTCGATGAGCGCGGTGTCGGTCGCATCGATCGTGACGTCTCCCCGGTACTCCGACACGAAGAAGCCCTTGATGACGCTCGAGTAGATGAGCGTGTTGATGTCGACGACGCCTGGCATCGCGCGGATCTCGGCGAGGAGGTCGTGCAGGGCCGCCATGGAGCCGACGCGCACCTCGGTGACGAGGTCGTGCGCGCCGCCGATGGCCGAAACGAGCACCGTCTCGGCCAGCCCGCGCAAGCGCTGGGCGAGCGGCTCGACGGTGGCATCCGTGCGGATCGAGACGTGTGCGAGCACGTGCTGGCCGAGAAACCCGGGATCGACGGCGGCGACGACGCGCACGGTCCCGTCGGCGAGCATCGTGCGGAGTCGGTCGGAGACGGCGGCACGCGGGCGGCCCAGTCGCTCACCGAGGGAGTGGATGCTGGCCCTCCCGTTCTCCTGCAGGGCGCGGATCAGATCGGCGTCGAAGTCCATGCTCGCTCGATTCGTCGAATTTCCCGGGATCGCTCGGGATCCCCGACAGAAGTAGATCACAGATCCGCTTGCGAGTGACGTTTTCCGAAGACCTGCATTGGCAATGAGACGGAACTCCAGTGAGAGGCCGAATCTGCTGGACTTTCGCGGTTGCCGAGGCATCCCGACGCTCGTAGCATCCTTCGCATCCCCGATCATCCGCAAAGGAGCGGCCATGAGTTCCAGCACCACGACTCAGCGAGCGCGACGAGCCGGGCTCGCCGCGTTCGCCGGCACCACGATCGAGTGGTACGACTTCTACGTCTACGCCACGGCGGCCGCCCTCGTGTTCGGTCCCCTCTTCTTCCCGAGCGGCGACCCGCTCGCCGAGACGGCGGCGGCGTTCGCCACCTTCGCGGTCGCGTTCCTCGTACGGCCGCTCGGCGGCATCCTGTTCGGCCACATCGGCGACAAGCTCGGCCGGCGCGTGTCGCTCGTCATCACCCTGCTTCTCATGGGCGCCGCGACGGTGCTCGTCGGCTGCCTCCCGACATACGACGCGATCGGCATCTGGGCGCCCATCCTCCTGATCCTCCTGCGCGCGCTGCAGGGCCTCGCGGTCGGCGGCGAGTGGGGTGGTGCCGTCCTCATGAGCGTCGAGCACGCGCCGGAGGGCAAGAAGACCTTCTACGGCGGCTTCACGCAGCTGGGCAACCCCGCCGGAGCACTCCTGGCCTCCGGGATCTTCGCCATCATGGCGCGGTTCGGCGACGACTTCATCATGAACGGCGGATGGCGCATCCCGTTCCTCCTGTCGATCGTGCTCGTCGCCGTCGGCTTCTGGGTGCGGTACCGCGTGGAGGAGTCGCCGGTCTTCGAGTCGAAGGTCGAGGGGCGCAAGCAGTCGATGCCGCTCGCCTACGCGCTGCGCGTCAACTGGAAGCCGATCCTTCTCGGCATCGGCCTGCTGCCGATCTCGACCGGCGGCTACTACTTGGCGACCACGTTCGCGACCGCGTACGCGACCGGCGACACGATCAACATGAGCGAGTCCCTCATCCTCGACGCCATGACGATCGCGTCATTCATCGAGTTCGTCGTGACGCTGCCCGTCGCGTGGCTCGGCGACAAGTGGGGCCGCAAGAACATCATGTACATCGGTCTCGCCACCTCCGTGCTGACGTTCGTGCCGTTCATGCTCGTTCTGCCCGGGCGCATCGAGCCGCTCGTCTTCCTCTTCGCGTCGCTCGTGCGCATCGCGATGAGCGCGACGTACGCGCCGATCGCGGCGATTCTGGCGCAGATGTTCCGCCCGCAGGCGCGCTACACGTCCATCGCCCTCTCCTACGGCGTCGGGGCGGCGATCTGGGCCGGGTTCTCGCCGTGGTTCGCGACGCTCCTCATCGCCTGGACGGGGAGCATCTGGTCGGTCGTCGCGATGTTCACCGGCATGGCGATCCTCGCCGCGATCTGCACGAAGCTCGCTCCGCAGCACTCCGACGAGGCACCCGTCACCGACAGCTTCGTCCCCCGCACCGACACCACCACGAATCGAGTGTCATGAGAAAGCTCGCCGCCTTCGACTGTCCCGTGCAGACGACGCCGCGCCTCGTCACGGCACGCGTCATCCACACCGTCGACGACGCCGACAGCACCGCCTCTGCGATGCTGACTGACGCGGGCCGCATCCTCGCCCTCGGCTCCCTCGCCGAATGCGAGACGGCCGCCGCGCGCCTGGGCCTCGAGCCCGAGCGGGTCGACCTCGGCGATGCCGTCGTCGTCCCCGGCTTCATCGACGCCCACGCGCACCCGCTCATGTTCGGCCAGTTGATGACGTGGGTGGACTGCGGGCCGGAGAAGGCGGCGAGCATCCCCGAGATCATCGCCCTCCTGAAGGATGCCGCGGCCGGTCTTCCCGCCGGCCGGCCTGTGCGGGGCTACGGCTACGAGCACCGCAACCTCGCCGAGCAGCGGCATCCCACCCGTTTCGAGCTCGACGAGGTCGCGACGGACCGCGAGGTGTACCTCATGAACGCGTCCGGCCACGGCGGAGTCGTCAACTCGCACACCTTCGCGCTGCACGGCGTCGACCGTGACACCCCGAACCCCGACGGCGGGGAGTACTTCCGCGATGCCGACGGCGAGCTGACCGGTGAGATCTCCGACGCGGCGTGCAACATCCTGACGGGCGTGCACGGCGTCAAGATCGGGCACCACGGGCCGAACTTCCACCTCGCCGACGAGCCGGAGGAGCACCTGCGACAGCTGGATGCCGCGACGCAGCGCTTCCTCGCCGGAGGCGTCACGACGATCGGCGACGCCCAGGTGTCGCGGCGCGAGTTCGACATGTACCTGCGTCTCGCCGAGGCGGGCCGCCTCGAGCTGCGTGTCTCGATGTACCTGCTGTCGCACCTGCTCGACGACGCGCTCGACATGGGGCTCGTCGGCCAGTTCGGCAACGCCTACCTGAGCTTCGCAGGTATCAAGCTGTATGCCGACGGCACGCTCGGCGGCTGGACCGCGTACTTCCCCGACGGCTACGTCGGAGACCCCTGCCGCACGGGCCAGCTGTATCACGAGCCTGCCGAGTACGCCGAGCTGATCCGCCGCGCGCACGGCGCCGGTCTGCAGACCGCGACGCATGCGCAGTCCCCGACGGCGATCGAGATGGTGATCTCGGCCATCGAGGCGGCCCTCGCGGACCGGCCCGATGCCGACGCCCGCCACCGCATCGAGCACTGCGGGCTGCCGACGCCGGAACAGATCCAGCGGATGGCGAGCTCGGGCATCCGACCCGTCAACCAGACGCAGCACTACTTCAACTGGGGCGAGGGCGTCGAGCAGGCCATCGGCACGCCGGGTGAGCGGTTCAACCCGCTCGGCGAGTTCGAGGCGGCGGGTGTGCCGTTCACGATCTCGTCCGATGCTCCCGTCGCCGAGCCCATTCCGCTCGAGGCGATCCAGACCGCCGTGACCCGCGTGACGCGCCGGGGGCACAGGCTCGGCCCCGACGACTTGCGCGTCTCGGCGCACGCGGCACTCCGCGCCCACACGTACGCGGGTGCCGTCTCGATCGGCCGCGAGGACGACCTCGGCTCTCTCGAGCTGGGCAAGTACGCCGACTTCGCCGTGCTGTCGGACGACCCGCTCGCGGTCGCAGCAGACGAGATCTCGGGCATCCGCGTGCTCGAGACGTGGGTCGACGGCGAGCTCCGGCACCGGGCGGCGTGAAGATGAGCATCGTGAGCAGCGAGCAGACGGCGGCCGAGAGCGCCGCACCGTACGCCGACACCGCGGGCCGCGCCGTGATGGAGACGATCCGCGCGTACGGCGTCACGACGATCTTCGGCATCCCGGGCACGCACAACCTCGAGCTCTACCGGCCGCTCGCCGACCTCGGCATCCGCGCCGTGACGAACCGCCACGAGCAGGGCTCGGGCTACGGCGCCGACGGGTGGGCGCAGCAGACGGGGCTTCCGGGCGTCGTCATCACGACCTCGGGTCCGGGCCTTCAGAACGCCATGAGCGCGATCGGCACCGCCTTCTGCGAGTCGCGGCCGCTCCTCGTCGTCTCGCCGGGTGTGCCGCGCGGTGAGGAGTTCCGCGACGTCGGAACCCTGCACGAGACGAAGGACGCCTCCGCCATGGTCGGCGCGATCGCCGAGTGGTCGCGCCGTGTGTCGAGTGCCGCCGAAGCCGTCGACGCGGTGCACGACGCGTTCGCGCTGTTCCGCACCGGCCGACCGCGTCCGGTGCACATCGAGATCCCGCTCGACGTGCTCGAGGCGCCGGCCGATCTTCCCGCGGGCGCTCGCGCAGCACGGCCTGCCGCCCGCGGCGAGCGCATCGATCGGGATGCCGTGGCGCGCGCGGCGCGCCTCATCGCCGCCGCCCGGAACCCCGTCATCGTCGCGGGAGGGGGAGCGACGCGGGCGTCGCGGGAGGTCACGGCGCTGGCCGAGCGGCTCTCGGCGCCCGTCCTCACGACGCTCAACGGAAAGGCGACGCTTGATGAGCGGCATCCCCTCTCCCTCGGCGCCAATCTGCGGCTCGCGGCGGCCCGCGAGGTCGCCGAGGCGGCCGACGTGCTCATCGTGCTGGGCTCGAAGCTCGGCGCGGCCGAGCTCTGGGCGCCGGCGCTCGAGGCGCGTGGCCCCGTCGTCCGGGTCGACGTGTCGGCCGCACAGCTGCACAAGAACCTCGAGGCCGCCGTCGGCATCGTCGGCGACTGCGCCGCGGTCGTCGACGAGCTGCTCGGCGCGCTTCCCTCCGAACCGCGGTCGCAGCCGGACCTCGCAGCCGCACGTGCGGCGATCGCGGCGGAGACGCACGAGGCCGCGCCCGAGACCGTCGCGCTCGCCGAGCGGATCGCCGCGGCGCTCCCCGAGGACGCGATCGTCGCGGGCGACTCGTCGCAGATCGTCTATCTCGCGCTCGCCAACGTCGTGCGGCAGGCGCAACCGCACTCCCTCCTGTACACGCCCACCTACGCGACGCTCGGCTACGGCCTGCCCGCCGCGATCGGGGCGCGCGTCGCCCGGCCCGACCGGCCCGTCATGGCCGTGCTCGGCGACGGGGCGCTCATGTTCTCGATCAACGAGCTGGCGACCGCCGTAGAGCAGGGCCTCGACCTCACCATCGTGTGCGTGGACAACGGCGGCTACGCGGAGATCCGGCAGAACGAGGTGGATCGCGGCATCCAGCCGATCGGGGTCGATCTGGTGCAGCCCGACTGGGCCGCGCTGGCGGTGGCGTTCGGCGGTGCCGGCCGTCGCGTCGACGCGCTCGACGATGTCGGAGACGCCATCCGGGGCGCCGTCGCGAAAGGCGGCGTGCAGCTCATCCACATCCCGCAGGCGGCACTCACCGGCCACGCGGCGCCTGCGCGCCGTGACGACAGCTCGAAGGAGGACTCATGACCGACAACATCGGACCTGTCGACGCATCCCTCAATCCGCGCTATGCGGGCATCGCGACGTTCGCGCGACTGCCTCGGATCGAAGAGGTCGAGCGCGCGGACATCGCCCTCGTCGGCATCCCCTTCGACTCCGGCGTGAGCTATCGGCCCGGCGCACGCTTCGGCCCGTCGCATGTCCGCGAGTCGTCGCGGCTGCTGCGCCCGTACAACCCCGCGCAGGACGTCTCGCCGTTCGCGGAGGCTCAGGTGGTCGATGCGGGCGACATCCCCGCCAACCCCTTCGACATCGCCGAGGCCGTCGGGGAGATCGAGCGGGCGGCGACCGTGCTCGGCGAGCGCGTCGACCGGATCGTCACGATCGGCGGCGACCACACGATCGCCCTGCCCCTGCTGCGCGCGGTCACGAAGAAGCACGGCCCCGTCGCGGTGCTCCACTTCGACGCGCACCTCGACACGTGGGACACCTATTTCGGCGCCCCCGTCACCCACGGCACCCCGTTCCGCCGCGCGAGCGAGGAGGGGCTCATCGACCTCACCGCGAGCTGTCACGTCGGCACGCGCGGCCCGCTGTACTCCCGGCAGGACCTCGACGACGACGAGCGCCTCGGCTTCTCGATCGTCTCGAGCGTCGACGTCGAGGAGCAGGGCGTCGAGCGGGCGATCGAACGGATGCTGCAGCGGCTCGGCGACCGCCCCGTGTACGTCTCCATCGACATCGACGTGCTCGACCCTGCGCACGCGCCGGGTACCGGTACGCCGGAGGCCGGCGGTCTCACCAGCCGAGAGGTGCTCAGGATGCTGCGCGCCCTGAGCGGCAGCCGGATCGTGGGCGCCGACGTCGTCGAGGTCTCGCCCGCCTACGACCACGCCCAGCTCACCGGCATTGCCGCCAGCCACGTGCTCTACGAGCTCGTGACGCTCATGGCCGCGCAGATCGGCGGCACGCGCCGGGCGTGACCGCCCGGATCGTGGGCGCCGCCTCAGCTGCGCCGTCTCCTGCGCAGCACGAGGACGATCCCGAGGGCGAGCAGGGTTCCGGCCAGCGCCAGGGGCACGGTCGGATCGGCGCCCGTCGTCGGCAGACCGTTGGTGCCGTACGTCGGTGCGGGCGTCGGCGTCGGACTCGCGGGCGGCGGCGGCGCGCTCGGCGCAGCGACGACGACCACCTGGATGGACAGCGCGGCGCCGGTGGCGCCGTCTCTGTCGGTCGCGGTCAGCGTCGCCGAGTACGTCCCCGCGGCGGCGTACGTGTGCGTCACGGGCGGGTCGGCGGGCCCGACGACGCTGAGCATCGACGTGCCGTCGCCCCAGTCCACCGTGTAGGTGAACAGTGCCGCCATGTCGGCGGACGAGGGGTCGTCGGCGCCGACCTCGATCGTGAAGGGCTGGCCGGCGGTGGCCCTCAGCGATCCCGTCACCACGGTGGCGGGAGCCGTGTTCGTCACCTCGAGGGTGGCCGTGTCGGTGACCTGCTGCTGCCCCGACGTCACCCGGACCCTCACGGTGCGCGCGACGGGCGTCGCATCCCCGTCGTCGATTCCGAGCGCCTCGAGCTGCGCCCACGTGAGGGTCGGTGAGACACCAGTCGCGTCGCTGAAGTCACCGTCGCCGTCGACGTCCCATTCGTAGGTCGCACCAGGGCTCGAGCCCGAACCGTCCAGCTCGAGGTCTTCGCCCTCCGCGACGGAGTAGGGGCCGCCCGCGTCCGCGACGACGACGGGCTCGACGACCTGTGCGAGGTCGTCGTCACTGCCGGCGTAGACCGCGTCTCCCGTGAAAGTCGCCGTGATGTCGTGGGTTCCCGGACTCAGGCTGCTCGTCGTGATGGACGCCGTCCCATCGGCTGCCAGGGCGACAGCACCCACGAGCGGAATTCCTCCGTCGGCGAAGACGACCGAGGAGACCCCCACCGCCGCGCCGCCCGCCGTCACGGTCGCGGTGAAGGTGACCGCGTGCCCGGCGATCGACGGGTTGGCGCTCGAGGCGAGCGAGGTGGAGGTCGGAATCTTCTCGACGACCTGGTCGACGGCGCTCACGCTCGTGGCGTACTGGGCGGTTCCGGAGTAGGTCGCGGTGACGGGGTGAGTGCCCGCAGCGAGGGACGCCGTGGTCAGGGTCGCGGTGCCGTCGACGGCGAGCGGGACGGCGGCCCCGAGAGGGGAGCCGTTGTCGGCGAACGTGACGGTGCCGGTCGTCACCGGCGAGCCGTTCGCCGTGATGGTCGCCGTGAACGTGACAGCCTGTCCGGGCTGCGAGGGGTTCGGAGCCGACGAGACCGCGGTCGAGGTCGGGATCACGTCGACCTGCTGCGAGACGGCACCCGAACTGGCGACGTACTGAGCGGTTCCCGAGTAGGTCGCTGTGATCGGATGCGTGCCCGCCGCGAGGGACGCCGTCGTCAGGGTCGCAGTGCCGTCGGCGGCGACCGCGACGGCGGCCCCGAGCGGAGTGCCGTTGTCGGTGAACGCGACGGTGCCGGTCGTGACCGGCGAGCCGTTCGCCGTGACCGTCGCGGTGAACGTGACGGGCTGCCCGACGGCAGACGGGCTCGAGCTGGTGGTCACACCCGTCGATGTCTGAATCAGCGTGACGACCTGATCGAGTTCATCGGAGCTCCCGGCGAACTCGACGGGGCCCGAGAAGGTCGCCGTGATCGGGTGGGTTCCCACACCGAGCGAGTTGAGGGTGAGTGTCGCCGTTCCGGTCGGCGATACGGCCACCGGCGCTCCCAGCGACGACCCGTTGTCCGTGAAGGCGACGGTGCCGGTCGTGACCGGCGAGGCGCCCGACGTGACAGTTGCGGTGAGCGTCACGCTCTGCCCGGCGGTCGACGGGTTCACGCTCGACGTCAGCGACGTGGCCGTGGGGCTCACGGTCGTGATGGTGAGACACCAGCCTCCGCTGATCGAGCCGGCGTCGCCGTTCGCGTCGTCCACGACCCACAGGCTCCACACGCCGTTGCCGCTCGAACCGGCGAAGGTCGAGAGCGTCGTGGCCGAGCTCGTCGCGGGAGCCGGCGCGGGGAACGCGGCATCCGGGACGTCCGAGTCGTCGTCCGTCGGCGTGTACGTTCCCGATGCGAGAGTCGGCGGCACGCCGCCGGCCGCCGCGTCGTCGAACACCACGTTCACGCCGGTGACCGCAGAGTTCCCGCCGACGTCGCTCATCAGCATGACGTTGGTCGAGGGCGTCGGCCCGGACAGCATCACGTCGAGGTCGACGGGGGAGGTGTGGGTCACGCCCTTGAGGGTCGCGGTGACCTTCGCGATCGGCGCGGTGAGCCCCGACACCGTGATGTTCGACGGGTAGGGTGATGTGGCTCCGGCATCCGGCACCGTCAGTGCGCCGGTGTTGCAGTACGTGTTGCCCGTGACGACTGTCGGGTTGTCGACCCGCTGCGTCACAGTGCCGTTGCTCGTGAGGAATCCGGGGCTTCCCGAGTAGGTCGCGACGATCGTGTGCGTGCCTTCGGCGAGCGCACTCGTCGTCAGGCTGGCCGAGCCGGAGGCGTTGAGGGCGACCGTGCCGAGAGTCGCGGCCCCCTCGGTGAAGATCACCGATCCCGTCGTGACCGGGTTGCCGGCGCCGGTGACCGACGCGGTGAACGTCACTGCGCTGCCCGTCGCCGACGGCGAGCCCGACGTGACGACCGTCGTCGTGGTGGAGACGGCGGCGACCTCGGTCGTGATGACGAGGCTCCAGCCTGCGATGCTGCCGACGTCGCCGGTGTTGTCGTCCACGACGTACAGCTGCCACGTGCCGTTCGGGTTGATCCCGGTGAAGGCGCCCGCGAGGGTGGTCTGTCCCGACGGGGCCGGTGCCGGCGCGGTGAAGGCGTCGCCGCCTCCGACGTTGGTCGGCTTGTACGTGCCGGTGGGCACGTTGCCGGTCGGCACTCCGCCAGCCGCCGCGTCGTCGAAGGTCAGTGTCGCGTTGGTCGCGAACGTCAGCGTGGCGGGGGGTGCGTCGCCCACGTCGGACAGCACGACGAGGTTCGCGCCCGTCGGCGCGACCACGAGGGCGTCGATGTCGTTGAGGGCGCCGTGCGTCACGCCGTTGAGCACGACTTGAACCTTCGTGACAGCTCCCGCCATGCCCGACACGGTGATGCTCGACGGATAGGGGTTGGCGGCGCCGGTCTGATTCGGCGAGTTCAGGAGCGGAACATCGATGGTGGCGGGATTGGAGAACGTGCTCGGCCCGTCGGCCTGTGCCAGAGAGGGCGCCGCGAGCGCGCCGCCGAACACGGCGAGGAGGACGGCGATGGATGCTGCGATGCCGCGTCGTGGCGATCGTGGTGCTGCGACCGCGCTGCGGGCGGAATCGAGTCTGGGCATGCGTGAGCCACTCCCTGTCGACGTCCGCTTCGATCGGCGACCGGTCTGGCGGACACGGTTCCCCCGAGGGCACACTATGACTGCGATGGGGCGTCTGTACAGATCAGGGCCGCTTCGCACACTGGGGGAGATCCGCTCCGACCTCTGGAGGACGCATGGATCCATTCATCGGCGAGTTGCGCCTTTTCGGCTTCACCTTCGCCCCGCAGGGCTGGGCGCTGTGCAACGGACAGCTGCTTGCCATCTCGCAGAACACCGCTCTCTTCTCACTGCTGGGCACGACGTACGGAGGCAATGGGCAGACGACCTTCGCTCTCCCCGACCTTCGAGGCCGCGCACCGATCGCGTTCGGACAGGGACCGGGTCTGACGAATCGCGCCCAGGGCGAGGTGGGTGGTGAGGAGGCCGTGACCCTCACCGCCGCGACGCTTCCGCCGCACAGCCACACGGTCGCCGCCGCATCGGCCGCCACGACCAAGAACCCGTCGGGCTCGCTGCCGTCCGTGACCGCCGCCGGCGCCTCCTACGGCACGACCGCGGACCTCGTCATGAGCCCCGCCATGATCGGCGGTGGCGGCTCCAACCAGCCGCACGACAACATGCCGCCCTTCCTCGTGCTCAACTGGTGCATCGCCCTGGAGGGCATCTTCCCGTCGCGTCCCTGATCTCAGCGACGTGTGTCGGAGGCCGCAACGGGGTCGACCAGCACCGTTCTTCCCCGTTGCCGCCCGGCATGCGCAGGTCTACCCTGACGCCATGACCGGGGATGGGGATGCCCCTGTCGAGGCTTGCGACGACAGTGCCGACGTCGATGAGGCCGACGGGGATGCTGTGGACGCGCCCGCGGGCGCAGGTGACGACGCCGCCACGATCGGGGTCGCGATCTCGGGCGGAGGCCTCCGAGCGACGATCTTCTCGCTCGGGGCAATCCTCTACCTCGTTCACTCGGGTGCGAATCGCCACGTTCGGCTGGTCACGTCCGTCTCCGGCGGCTCCATCACCAACGCGCTGCTCACGCTGCTCGGTGACTTCAGCCAGGCGGATGAGAGCGAGGTCCGCACTTCGACCCGCCGAGCGGCTCGGGTCATCGCGAAGACCGGAACGTTCTTCTTCCCCTCACTCGCGACCTGGGGCACGCAGCTGCTGATTCTGCTGCTCTTCCCCGTGGTGATGTTCCTGTGGCAGCTCTGGGAGGGCGTGCCGATCTGGGATGCGCTGTGGCAGGCGGTCGTCTACGGCGTCGGTCTGTACGTCGTCCTGATGCTGATCTATCAGCTCGGCGCCGTCATCCTGCTGCGCCGGGGAACGCAGATCGGTCTTTACAACAGACTCCTCGCGACGGTGCTCAGCGCTGACGATGCGAAGCCGAAGGAGGTCGCTCGCAAAGCCTCCGAGTGTCAGAAGCTCACGCTCGGTGAGATCGCGCACGACTCGAACGTGCGACACGTCTTCTGTGCGACAGAGCTCGTCTCGGGGCGACCCTTCTACATGAGCCCGACCCGGATCTCTTCGCCGGCTTTCGGAAGCTGCGACGCGACGCTCAAGCTGAGCGAGGCGATCTACGCATCGGCAGCCTTCCCGGGGGTGTTCCCCCCGCTGCGGGTGTCGACGGCCGAACTCGGCCTGCGTGGCGGCGACGAGCCCGAACGTCCTCGGCGCCTCGTGCTCGCCGATGGGGGAGTCGCGAACAATCTGGGCACGGATTGGTTCGATGAATCGGCCCGTCCGCTCAGCCTCGTGCACGACTTCGGCGAGGTTCCCTCGGTCGCTCGCAAGGTCATCATCAACGCCTCGGCGCCGCGCCGGGTGGTGAAGATCGCCGGCTGGTGGCCGATGCGCTTCTTCCAGAGCCTCATGCGCATCTTCGGCGTCATGTACGAGAACACGGTGACTCCTCGGCTCGCCGCTCTCAAGGCGAGCGCGGATGACGGCCACGTCGCGATCGTCGACATCGCGTTCTCGACGGGGGCGACGGCGCGCGCCCTGTGCGGATCGCAGAATGAGCTCATCAAAGGGAGGGCGAAAGAGCTGGCACGGCTGCTCGGCGAAAGCACGCTCGCGGGATACCTCGACAAGATCGCGGTTCGTTCGTCGGGATTGCGCACCACGCTGGGACGCATCGGCGACACGACGACGATCCAGCTGCTCGTGCACGGGTATGTCAGCGCGATGGTCTCGTGCCACGCCTCGTTCGGCACCGGGATGTCGCTGCCCGATCTCGCATGGTTCGAAGACCTTGTGCTCGACGGCCCGAAGGCGGCCGCGTCTACCGCGCCTCACGTCGAGCCGCAGCCCGCCGCCGTACCCGCCCTCGCGCCTCAGCCCGTCGTTGCTGCTCCCCCCGCGGTCGAGTAGCCGACGGCAGGGCGCGCGCCAAAGACCCCTCAGCCCGCGAGCTGAGCCTTCGTGTACCCCACGATCGCCTGCGCGTGGCCGTGCCCCAGGCCGTACTCGGTCTTGAGGTACTCGACGACCTCCATGTGCTTCTGGGTGTCGAGCTGATCGGCGGCGATGTCGAGCCAGTCCTGGATGGGTCGGCCGTAGTTCTTCTCGATGCTCGGGAAGTACGAGGCCGGCCCCTTGGGCTTCTCGTCCGAGGGCGGGGGCGGGGTCACGCGGTGCTCAGCCATGATCGCGACTCTAGCGCCGGGGCGCGACACGGTCGGGGAACGCCGGGTTGCGGCATCCGTCGCCCCCGCAGACCATGGAGTGATGAGGGGCCGAAGGATCGTCGTGCTCGCCGTCGCGTGCGCGTCGGTGCTGATCCTCGGCGTCGCGATCGCGATGTTCGGCCGCGCCGCGACGCCCGCCGCATCCGCTCCCTCTCCCTCGCCCGCCGCGACGCGCACGCCGACCCCGACTCCGACGCCCACCCCCACGCCGACCCCGACGGGCTACCCCGCCAACACCGCGTTGTACGACCTGCAGGCGCTTCCCGACACCGACGTCTTCGCGGTCAACGCGGCCATGCCCGTCGACGATCAGCCGTACGGCGCGTTCACCGGCATGACGGCGCACGTGCGCGACTGGGCCGCCCCGGTGTTCGCCGACCCGCTCGGCCAGCCCGTCGCGCGGCTCCTGAGCGACTTCGTCTACGGCGGCACGACGGTGCCGGTCGTCGAGCAGCAGGACGACTGGGTCAAGGTGCTCCTGACCGGTCGTCAGGCGGTCCCGTCGCAGGGGAATCCGGCGCAGGTGGCCGGATGGCTGCGGATGCAGGACGTCGAGCTCGTCCCGCTCGACACGATGGTCGAGGTGAGCATCTCGGCGCGGACCGTCGACGTCTGGCGCGCCGGTGTCGCCGAGCGCGTCGCGACCGACTTCGCGTGGGGAACGCAGTCGACTCCGACCCCTCTGGGTCGTGCGTTCGTCATGCTCGTGCGCCCTGACCCGAGCCTCTGGTACACGCGCGGCCACCCCATCGTCTACCTCTCGGTGCAGTCGCCGACGCTCGACGGGTTCGGCGGCTCCAGCGTCGCGGTCACCGCGTTCCACTATCACGACGACCACTCGGGGCAGATCTCGAACGGATGCCTGCGCATGGATCCCGACGCGATCGAGAAGCTCGCCCAGCTCCCGGTCGGCACGCCCGTGTTCATCCGCGCGTGAGGCGTCACGCACGCCGCGTGTGGGCGGCAGTACTCCTCGCGCTGACGCTGGGCGCGGGCCTTGTCGTGCATCTCGTGCTGCCCGACTCCCACGCGACGGACATCGCCGGCGACGGCCTCTACGCCGTCGCCGTGTACCTCGCCGTGGTCATCGTCGCGCCTCGGCTCCCGGCCGTCGTCGTGGCGGCGATCGCCCTCGCGTGGTGCGTCGGCGTCGAGCTCTTCCAGCTCACGGGACTGCCGGGGGAGTGGGCCGCGATCTTCCCGCCGATCGTGCTCGTGTTCGGCACCGTCTTCGACGCGCGGGACCTCGTCGTGTACGCCGTCACGGTCGCGCTCGCCCTCGGGCTCGACCTCGCGATCACTGCGGGCGTCCGAGGTCCCTCGCGCCCGGGCACAATCGACTGATGGGGTTCACGCGCGCCGAGCTCGAGTCGTATCGGGATGCCGTCATCGACGACCTCCTGCCCGAGCATCCGCTCCTCGTCTTCGTCGGGATCAACCCCGGCCTGTGGACCGCCGCGACCAACACCCCGTTCGCGCACCCCGGCAACCGCTTCTATCCCGCCCTCGCGGCCGCGGGCATCATCCCGCGGGTTCCCGCCTTCTCCGAGGGCTTCAGCGACGACGACCGGCGCCTGCTGACGGATCGGGGCATCGGCATCTCGAACCTCGTGCGCCGGGCCACCGCGCGGGCCGACGAGCTCTCGCGCGACGAGCTGCGCGAGGGGGCGGCGCGATTGGAACGGGATGCTGCGCACTGGCGCGCCCGGGTCATCGCCGTCGTCGGGCTGACGGCGTACCGTCAGGGCTTCGCGCGGCCGAAGGCGACCGCTGGGCGCCAGCCGGAGTCGCTCGGCGGCTCGGAGCTGTGGATCGTGCCCAACCCGAGCGGGCTGAACGCCCACGACACGATCGCGTCCCTCGCCGAGGCCTACGCCGGCCCTGCCCGCGCGGCGGGCATCCTCGACTCCTGAGCGGACCCGTGTGCGGCTCTCGGGCCGGGACGAGATCGCACCGTCCGCGCGCGCACTGCTTGCGATGTCGGCCGGAGGCTACTTCGGCCCGGCCATCGCGGCGACGGCGCCCAGCGTGTACGGCACGAGCCAGATCGCCCACACGACGATGCTGAAGCGGTGGAACCTCCGCTTCTCGGCGTCGCGATCGCGCACGAGCACGACGATCGCCCACGCGAGATGCACGGCCATGAGGAGGATGGCGGCCGTCCCCGTCCAGGCCATGAGGACGTCGAGCGCCCCGGGCTCGACACCCGCCGCGCGGCGCTCCGAGGCGATCCCGGTCATCATCAGCGTGCCGATCGTGTCGCACGCAAGGCCCAGCGCGAAGAAGGCGGCGTGCCACCACTTCAGGGTCTTCTGCACGCGTTCGGCCCAGACGCCGATCGTGTAGAAGACGAGCGCGAGGGTGATAACGATGATGGCGGGGACGAGCACGTGCTCCACTGTAGACGAAAGCTTCAGTAATACGAAAGGTGCGTGGCGGGGGCAGGATGGATGCATCCCCCCGGCGTGCGAAGGAGCCATCATGCAGCAGCGTCCCCTCGGTCGAACCGGCCGCTCCGTCTCGGCCATCGGCCTCGGCACCTGGCAGCTCGGCGCCGACTGGGGCGACGTGAGCGAAGCCGATGCTCGCGCCGTGCTCGAGGCATCCGCTTCCCACGGGGTGACCCTCTTCGACACCGCCGACGTCTACGGCGACGGCCGCAGCGAGTCGATCATCGGCGGCTTCCTGCGCGAGCGGGACGGCCACGACATCGTCGTCGCGACGAAGATGGGCCGCCGCCTCGAGCAGACGCCCGAGAACTACACGCCCGAGAACTTCCGCGCGTGGACCGATCGCTCGCGCCGCAACCTCGGCATCGACACGCTCGACCTCGTGCAGCTGCACTGCCCGCCCACGGCGGTCATCGAGGACGACGCCACGTACGAGGCCCTCGACGCGCTCGTCGCCGACGGCGCGATCGCGGCGTACGGCGTCTCCGTCGAGACGGCCGACCAGGCGCTCGCCGCCATCTCGCGGCCTCACGTCACGAACGTGCAGATCATCTTCAACCCGTTCCGGCTCAAGCCGCTCGACGCGGTGCTTCCCGCGGCCGAGAAGGCCGGCGTCGCGATCTTCGCGCGCGTACCGCTCGCGTCGGGCCTGCTGTCGGGAAAGTACACGTCGTCGACGACCTTCGCCGAGAACGACCACCGCAGCTACAACCGGCACGGCGAGGCCTTCGACCGCGGCGAGACGTTCTCGGGCGTCGACTATCAGGTGGGCCTGGATGCTGTCGCCGAGCTCGCCGGCGCGTTGCCGGAGGGCGTCCCGCTGCCCGCCGCGACGCTGGCCTGGATCGCGTCGCGCCCCGGTGTGACGTCGGTGATCCCGGGGGCGCGCAACGTGCGCCAGGCGCAGTCGAACCCGGATGCCGCGGCGCTGCTCGACGGCGGCTTCGACCTCGCCGCCTTCGATGCCGTCATCCACGACGTGTACGACCGCCGCCTGCGCGAGGCCATCCACCCCCTCTGGTGACCCCGGCGCTCATCTCGAGTCGCGGGGGTGCGAGCGCCGTCAGCGCGCGAAGAAGAACCAGACCAACGCGCCGAGAGCGAGCACGTTCACCACGACCGTGGTCCAGAACGCCCGGCGGAACGTCCGCTTGCGGGTCTTGTGGCGGAACACCTGCTGCGCGACGAGCGCTCCCGGCCAGCCGCCGAGCAGGCCGAGCGTCAGGAGGGCCTGCTCCGACGTGCGAGGCGCTGCGCGCCGGGCGGCGCGCTTGTCGAGGGCGTAGGCGGCGAACGCCACGACGCTCAGCACCGCATAAGCCGCCGGCAGCCACCACGGCAGCGCGAGCACGACGTACGCCACCGCGAGGGCCGCGACGAAGACGACCAGCACCGTCCAGCTCAGCGCCGCGGGCAGCGGCACGGACAGGTCACGCGCACGTTCGGCGGAGCGAGGACTCGTCGACATGCGCTCGATCCTATGCATCCCGGTCCCCATCCCGGACCCAATCCGATCCCGGTCCCACCCCGGTCCCCGAGCTTGTCGAGGGGTCGAGCCCGAACCCGCGATGATCGCCGGCTCGACCTCCGACGCTTCGATCAGCTCAGCGCCCCCACAAAGGATGCCTCGGCCCGGCGAACCCGCCGGGCCGAGGCATCCCGAATCAGTCGAAGCGTCAGCCGGTGTAGTCGGTGACGTACCGCGGCTGCCCGATCACCGACGTGTCGGCGGTGCCGCCGACGCCGTTGACGACGTGCTCGATCGTGCCGGCCGAGAGGTTGACCGTCATGATGTGGTGCAGCTTCACGCCCGGCGTCTGAGGCACGGTGAAGCCGTTCGCCGTGACGATCTGCGGGTTGTTCTGGTTGAACACGTACACCCCGCCGCCGTCGAGCTCGTGCTTCTTCACGCCGTCGGCCACCTTGTAGCCGGGGTAGCCGAGCGTGCCGTCGGGCTGCGTCCAGTCCGCCTGGGTGGGCGGGTCGTAGGGCAGCTCGTTCTGGTACAGGATGACGCGCCCGTTCTCGCCGTTCCAGAGCGTGTTGTACGTCTGGAAGTGCTCCACGAAGAGTCCGGTCGCGGTGACGTTGTCACCATTAACGATGACGCCCGTCGTGCCGGTGTTCGTGTTCCAGCGCTCGGTGTCGCCGCCCGCGAATCCCTCCACGCCGTGGTCGGCGCGCCACACCCACGTGTGGTCGATGAGCACGTTGTCGGAGTTGACCTCGAGCGCGGTCGTGACCTTGCCGACGTGGGGTCCGCCGACGCGGAAGTACACGTCGCTCAGGGTCACCGGGTTCGCGGCATCCACCTTGTTGCCGTGTCCGTTGCCGTTCGCCTTGCCGACGCGCAGCAGCGCGGGTGAGAGCGTCGTGCCGGCGTCGATCGTTACGCCCGCGACGACGGCCCCCGACACGTCGCCGACCTGGATCGGCACGGCCCCGCCGACGGCGGTGAGGGTCGCGTGACCCATGCCGAGCACGACGGTGTCGTTGCGCTTGATGTCGATCGTGCCGGCGATGTCGTAGACGCCGGGGGTGAGCAGCAGGTTTTTGCCGCGGGCCAGGTTGGTGTTGATCTCCTGCACCGAGTCGCCCGGCTTCGCGATGAAGAAGTCGGTGATCGGGATGCTGCGCCCCGACGTCGCGTCGCTCTGCCACGACGTGCCGCTCGTGGCGGTCTGCGCGGCGGGCACGCGCACGGCGTACTTCCCGTCGGCGCCCACGTACAGGAACGGCTTCTCACGCGAGATCGGCGTCGTCGCGACCGTCGTGTACGGCGGGTTCGGGAAGCCCGCGTCGTCCGGAGCGCCCACGACGCCCGAGAAGACCTGGTTCCACACGGCGTTGCTCCAGCCGGCGACCTCGCTGTTGCGGGTCAGCCACTGCTGCTGCGAGCCGTTGACGGTGAAGGGCAGCTTCGAGTCGGCGATGAAGCCGCCGCTCGCATACTGCGGGCCGGCGGTGCAGTAGTCCATGAGCGAGAGCTGCGTGGGGCCCGTGAACTGCACGCGTCGCAGCGAGACCGCCTGCGACACGGCCCAGAAGTTGGCGCTCTGGCGGCAGCCGTCCTGGCCCGACTTGTCGATGTTCACGGTGAGGTTGGCGAGCGTCCGCCAGAAGTTGACCAGGGCGAGGCAGTTCGCGGTGCCGTTGTTCTCGAGGCAGCGGTTGTAGACCTCGGCGGCCCCGCGGATCGTCACGTCGCCGGGGGTCGCGCCGAGGCCGGCGACCTCGGTGTAGTACCCGACCTGGAACTGCAGCGGCGATTCGGCCGTGCCGTACTGACCGGGGAGGAAGTAGACCGCGTGCCGGGCGGACGACATCTCGGCGTCGACCTGCTGGTCGGAGAGTGTCTTGAGCGTGGACCGGATCTGGGCGAGGGGCGTCTGCGGGCTGAAGATCGTGACGTTCGGGCCGAAGTCGGGGTTGGTCGGGTCGACGGCGCGGGGCGGTGCGGCATATGCCGGCGCGGACATGAGCGCTCCGGCGATGAGTGCGGCGCCCGCGGTGATCGCGGCGACGAGGCGCCGGCGACCGCGGGAGCGTCGGGTGGATTCGGGACGGGGGATCATGCGCAGTCCTCTCCGTTGAGGGTCGTGCGGCGGGGTGCCGCATTTACTTACTGAACTGTAACCAAATCATAGGAGCGCTCTCAAGAGTCGATTCCGGAACGTTCGGGATGCCTCCACTCGGCCCGACCCGCAAACGCCGAGGGCGCCCCATCCCGAAGGATGGAGCGCCCTCTCGAAGACGCGACCGGATCAGCGGTCGGCGAGCTCCTTGCCGTGCACGACGAGCGCGAAGATCACGAGGATGTCGATCGCGATGATCGCCAGCGCCCACCACGGCTGGTAGCCGAAGGTGCCGAACTGACCCACGGCGTTGATCGCCACGAGGATGACGGCCGTGATGCGGGCCCACGTCGCGCCACGCAGCACGAAGACGCCGACGAGCACGAGCGCGAGGCCGATGATGAGGTGCCACCAGCCCCAGCCCTGCACGTCGAAGAGGATCGCGCTGCCGGTCGTGGTGTTGAGGAAGATGCTGCTGTCGGGGCCGATGATGGCGGCCAGGCCGAAGAGCGCGTCGAAGACGCCGGCGATGATGACGAGGATGCCGCCGAACACGGCCCATCCCACCCAACCGGACTGCTTGGTGTCGGACATATCCGTCTTTCCCTTTCTCGGGGTTGTGGTCCGCGGGGTACCGCGGTTGCGAGGGGCGGCTCTCACAGGAACCGCTCAGCTTCGATGTTCCCGTGACCTTCCGGCGCCGTCGACGCAGGCGCGCCGCTGATCACCCGCACCGGGTGACGTCTCGTCGCCCCGCGCGTCACCGTCCGTCATCACCCGTCTCATGCCGCAATGTCCGTCGGCGGCGTTAGCCTGGCCACGAGATGACGACAGCGCGGACCCACCCGAGAATGCCCGGACTTCGCCCGTGGTCGATGGTCGTGGGCCTCGGGCTCGTGAGTCTCACGATCGACATGGTCGCGGATGGCTCGGCCTCCGTGAGCGGGGCGCTCCTGCAGCAGCTGGGCGCGTCGGCGGTGCTCGTGGGCCTCGTGTCGGGTGGGGCCGAGGCGCTCGCCCTGCTCCTGCGGCTCGTCACCGGTCCGTGGGCCGACCGCACCGGCGCCTATTGGGCCTTCACGATCGTCGGCTACGCGCTGACGGCGGTCTCGGTGCCGCTCCTCGCCGTCACGCCCTTCATCGGGGCGGCGGGTCTCGCCGTCGCGAGCACGCTGCTGCTCGTCGAGCGGACGGGCAAGGCGATCCGCGCTCCCGCCAAGACCGTCCTGCTCGCGGATGCGGCCGGGGCCGTGGGGCGCGGCAAGGGCTTCGGCGTGCACAAGCTGCTCGACCAGATCGGCGCGTTCGGCGGTCCGCTCATCGTCGCCGGCGTGGCGGCGCTCACCGGCGCGCTGTGGCCGGCGTTCCTCGTGCTCATCGTGCCGGGCGTGATCGCCATGATCATCCTGTTCTGGCTGCGCGCGAAGGTGCCCGACCCGAGTCTGTACGCCGAGCTTCCCGCTCCCACGCCGGTGAGGGGGAGGGATGCTGCGCCCCCCGCCGCCGACACGGGCGACGCCGTCGAGCCGGGCATGCCCGATCTCCCTGCGGAGCCGGATGGTCGTCCCCCGGCCGCACCGGACACGATCTCGCCCGCCGCGTTCCGCACGTTCATGCTGTTCTCGCTCTTCGCGGGGCTGACCACGTTCGGGCTTCTGAGCTACGGCGTCATCGCCTTCCACCTCGCCGACGCGGCTCTCGTGCCCACGAGCGCCGTGCCGCTCGTGTACGCGCTCGGCATGGCGACGGCTGCGCTCGCCGCCGTCGCGACGGGGTGGGCGTACGACCGGTGGGGTCCGGCAGTGCTCTTCGTCGTGCCCGTGCTGACGGTCTTCGTCCCCGGTCTCGTGCTCGGTCCGACGCTCGCGGCGGTGCTCGGCGGCGTCGTCGTGTGGGGTGCGGCATCGGGCGTGCAGGACTCCACGGTCAAGGCGCTCGTCGCCGATCTCGTGCCCGGCCGGCGCCGTGGAGCCGCGTACGGCTGGTTCGCGGTCTTCCAGGGCGTCGGCGCTCTCGCGGGCGCCGTCGTGGCGGGAGCGCTGTACGCGTCGGTCGGCGTGCTCATCGGTCTCGTCGCCGCGCTGCAGGTCGTCGCGATCGTCGTGCTCGTCGTGGTGCTGCGGCGCCGTGCGGCGCGGTCGTCCGAGGACGCGGAGCGCCGGGAGTAGGGTATGCGGCGTGTCACCCTCGCCCCGCGTCACGGTCGTCATTCCGTGCCGTGACGACGCGCAGTTCCTCGAGGCGTGCCTCGCCGCGCTCGCGGTGCAGACGCGCCCCGCCGATCGCGTGGTCGTGGTCGACAACGCCAGCACGGATGCCTCCGCCGAGGTCGGCCGCCGGTACGGCGCCGATGTCATCGAGGAGCCGCTGATCGGGATCTGGCCGGCGGCCGCGCGCGGCTACGACGAAGCTCGGGGGTCGGCCGACATCATCGCGCGACTCGACGCGGACTCGCGCCCGCATCCCGACTGGATCGCTCGTCTCGTCAGGGCTTTCGTCTCGGATCCGGGGCTCGGCGTGCTCACGGGGGGAGCCGAGTTCTACGGCGCGAGCCCGCTCGTGAACTACCTCGGCGAGCACTGGTACATCGGCGGCGGCCACTACTGGATCGGCAAGTTCGTCGGCATCCCGCTCGTCTTCGGCTCCAACTTCGCGATGCGCACGGCGGTGTGGAATCGCCTGCGTGATCGGGTCGATCGCACGAACGCAAGAATCCACGACGACCTCGACTTGACGATTCGGCTGCGTGCGTCGGATGGCGTGCGGTACGACGCCGATCTGCGCATGCCGGTCTCGGCGCGTCCGCTCACGAGGCAGCGCAGCCTGTGGCGTCGAGTGTGGCGCGTGGTCCCGACGTTCGCGGTGAGCTGGCCCGAGGGCGCCCGGTGGAAGAGGGGAGTGGATGCCGCTCCCACTGCCGCCGAGACGTGGTCACCCGTCGACGACGACCTCACCCCCGAGTTCGGCGCCTGACCCCCCGGGTCGACCCCAACCTTCCGGCACCCGCCCCGGTCCCCGAGCTCGTCGAGCGGTCGACCTCAAACCTCCCCGGCAGCCGGGCCGGTCCCCGAGCCTGTCGAGGTGTGGTCCCCGAGCTTGTCGAGGGGTCGACCCCAAGCCCCCAAGCCCTCGGTCCCCTTGACACCCGTCCCGCACCCGAGAACCATGTGCCCCAAGCGGCCGGCGACAGGGGTGTCGCCGCTGCGCGATGGCCGGGACTGGGGTGCTCGGCATCGCTGGGGAGTCGTCATGCTCGGCAATCGCTCACGTTCGCTCGTCGTCGCCGCTTCGGCGGTCGCGGTCCTCGTCGTCGGTCTCGCGACACCGGCGTTCGCCGACGACCCGCCTCCGCTCGTCTGGTCGACGGTGAGCACGACCTCGGTCGACGGCCTGTCGATCGAGTGGCAGACGGCATCCTCCACCAGTTCGCCGTTCGGCGGGCAGGAGATGCTCGATCCGATGCCGGTCTTCCGCCCGGTGATCGTGAATGCGTCGCCCCAGTCCAGGTTCGTCGGCTTCGGCACGGACTTCACGACCCAGGGTTCGGTCGGTGAGCTCTGGACCTCGTCGGCGTGGGGCTCCTTCACCGCCGACATCGAGGCATCCGGTCTCTATGAATCGTTCTGGGCGGAGATCCCCGCGGGCGGCACCCTCGACGACGCCGAGCAGCAGAGCCGGTTCTGGACCGGCGGCATGCCGTCGTGGTCGGGTCACACGATCACCGTGTTCGAGCTCGACGCCGCACCGCTGGACGGAGCCGTGCCGGCTGCCACGCCCCTCGCGTCCGTCTCGACGCCCGGGCGCTTCGTCCCCACCGACCTCGTGAACGGCAACACCACGAATCTCTCGGCCGTGCTCGGGCAGCGCGCGACCGTGAGCAGCGGGTCCGCCGGGGCGCCCGAGCTCTTCGCCGGTGTCACCGCGACGGTCGAGGCATCCCATCTCACTCCCGGTGACTCCCTCGAGCTGTGGATCGCCGAGGGGCTCAACTACGCGCTCTTCCAGGTGCTGGGCGGGGGGCTTCCGGTGGGCGCCATCAAGGTCGGCGAGGGGACGGTGGCCGCCGACGGCACGCTCGCGGCGACCTTCACGCTGCCCGCGAACCTGTCCATCGGCGACTACCAGCTCGTCGCCGGTGTGCGTGCGGAGCGCTACTGGCCAGCCGGCTCGTACGACGACTTCCACGTGACGATTCCCGCCTCGACAGCCGCTGCGGCGACGCCGGCCGGAGCATCCACCGTTCCTGTGACCGTCGGTCCGACGACCGTGACGCTCGGTTTCCCCGCCGGCACGGGAGCGGGGACGACGTCGGTGACGGTGAGTCCGACCGGGCCTGTGAACAGCGGTTTCGAGTTCGTCGGCGACGACGTGCTGTACTACCACATCAGCTCGACGGCGACCCTGGGCGGGCCCGTCACCGTGTGCGTGAACTATGCGCCGGTGAGCGGATCAGGCTTCCCACCGCGGCTCTACCACTTCGACACGAGCCAGAGCCGGTGGTTCGACATCACGACGACGCAGAGCGCCACGCAGGTGTGCGGGCTGACGCCGAGCTTCTCGCCGTTCGCGCTCGGGTATCCGCCGCGGTTCGACTTCTCGGGATTCTTCGCGCCCGTGTCGATGGATGCCGAGAACATCGCGAAGCCGGGTCAGGCCGTTCCCGTGAAGTTCTCGCTCGGAGGCGATCAGGGCCTCAGGGTCGTGACGTCGGCCCGGTTCGTGCTCGAGGGTGCGGCGACGACGCTCGTCGGCGAGCCGCTCGACACGACCGCCGCGGGCGGCAGCGGGCTGAGCTACGACGCCCGCACGGGCCAGTACACGTACGTCTGGAAGACGAACAAGGCGTGGTCGCTGAAGTCCGGCCGCTTCGAGCTGACCCTCTCCGACGGCACGACCCACTCCTTCAGCGTGACCTTCAAGAAGTAGCCCCCCTTCACTCCCCGCGCTCGTCGAGGGGTCGCCCCGCACCTTCCTGGCGCCCGCCCCGGTCCCCGAGCTTGTCGAGGGGTCGACCCCGCACCTTCCCGGCAGCCGCCCCCGGCATCCCTCACCCGATCCTGATGACGATGTTCCCGAGCGTCTCGTGCCCGAACTCGCCGAACGCCTGGCCGATGTCGTCGAAGGCGCGCTCGCGATCGATGATGACGCGCAGGTCGCCCGAGCCGGCGAGGCTCGCGAGCGTGCTGAGCGCCTCCGCGCTCGGATACCCCGCGATCGGCACGAATGTCACGCGCTCGGCATCCCCGAACATCTCGGGGGAGTAAAGGATCGGCGAGATGAACAGCCCGCCGTTCTTGACGAGCGACGAGAACGTGGATGCGTCGCCGCTCAGGTGCACGGCGACGTCGACGCCGTCAGGGGCGATCTCGCGGATCGCCGTCGTCAGGTCGGAGTAATCCACCGCGTGCGTCGCGCCGAGTTCGATGACGAGTTCGCGTCCGAGTGTCGTGCGTCCCGTGGCGATGACCGTCGCACCGGCCGCGGCCGCGAGCTGGATGAGCAGGGTCCCGACGCCGCCCGTCGCGCCCACGATGAGCATCGTCTTGCCCTCGGGCTCGTCGATCGCGCTGAGGATGGCGAGCGCCGCTGAGCCGGTGTGGGCGAGCGACGCGGCCTCGGCGTCGGACAGCACGTCGGGCGCGACGATG
Organism: Microbacterium sp. AZCO; assembly: GCF_039614715.1. Taxonomy (GTDB): domain Bacteria; phylum Actinomycetota; class Actinomycetes; order Actinomycetales; family Microbacteriaceae; genus Microbacterium. Next base: position 862,761 of record NZ_CP154857.1, read on the forward strand.
AGTCCGCCGTCCGCGTAGGCGGTGGTGTACTCGGCGAAGGCGCCCTCGCGCAGGAACGGCTTCGACACGACGCCGAGCACGCGGTCGCCGACTTCGATGCCCGAGACGTCGTCGGCGACGGCATCCACGACTCCCGCGAATTCGCGTCCGAGCACGACCGGATATCGATGCTCGAAGAACCCGCCCATGTACCCCGCCGCGACAGCGAGGTCGAATCCGTTGACCGATGCGGCGACGACTCGAACGCGCACTTCGCCCGGCTCCGGTTCGGGAGGGTCGATGTCGATGTGCGCCGGCTGCTCGCCCTGCCCGGATACTGCGTATGCCTTCATCTCGGTCCCCATCGACCTTCCGCACGCCCGTTCGCGGCCGTTCCGCGTACCCCATCGAACGCGCTCAGCCAACGGATATACCCGGCGCCCGCCCGCCGCAATACGTCTGGCTTCTTGGGGGTCACCGAGCTGGTCGAGGGGTTGTCCCCGCCCCGGTCCCCGAGCTTTTCGGGGGGTCGCCCCCGACCTGGCGTCCGCCGTCCCCGCTAGCCTCGACCCCATGAAGGTGGAGTTCGACGGCGAGATCTTCCGCTGGGAGGTCCGCACCGATTCCTGGTTCTTCACGGCGCTGCCCGTCGACCTGAGCGATCAGATCCGCGAGATCCCTCGTCCCTTCCGCGGCTTCGGCTCCGTGCGCGTCATCGCTCGCGTCGGAGGCTCCACCTGGCGCACGTCGATCTTCCCCGACTCGTCTCACGGCGCCTACGTGCTGCCGCTGAAGAAGGCGGTCCGGGATGCCGAGGGCCTGGTCGACGGAGGTCCGGTGTCGGTCGGGCTTGAGGTGCTCGACGGCTGAGTTGTCCGGTTAGACGCCACACCCCACGATCTTGTAGAGGTAGGCGTCGCCCTTGCGGTCAACGAGCTCGACGTTGGGTGAGGTGGCGAGGTTTTCGAGGCCGGCGTACTTCGTCGCGCCGGGAAGCGTCCCCTGCGTGGAACGGAAATCCAGAACCCACCGCACGTTGAGGTCACGCGCGGCGCGGCATGCGGGGTCACCGGGAGTCGCCGTGGCGAAGCCCTCGAGGAACGCCGTCGTCTCTGCGCCCGGGTCATCGAGCAGGTGAGGCAGCAGCACGCGTCGTCCGGTGAGGGCGTAGGTCACACTCGAGCCGCTCCACGGGTTTCCCGCGATGACGTCGGCTTTCGGAACCAATTTCGCGACCTCGCGTATGATCGCTCGCTCGTCCTCGCTCACCGCGACCATCACCGTGACGGCGCTGTCGGTCGGCTCGAACAGCACGTGTGCGGCGTCGACCACCGAACGCACTGCGGAACCTTGGGTCGCGACGGCCAGGAGGACAATGCCAGCAGCGGCAATGCCCGCGCACGTTCCACCTCGAAGGCCAACCTTACGACGACGCAGCACCGCGCCCGCCCAGACCCAGATGCTCGCTGCGCCCAATGCCGCGAGGGGAAGTGTGGCGAGTGGCGCATACGCCGCGATCCGATCGGCATCCGAGTTCCAAACGCCAGTCAACGCAAGCCGCCAGAGTTCGTCCCCGCCTGCGGCGATCACATACATCGCAAGGGATGTGCCCCACAGCCCGACCCCGGTCCACGCCGCGAGACCGCCACGCCGAACGGCCCGGACGGTTCCGATGAGCGCAAGTACGGCAACGGCTACGGCAACTGGAAGTCCGCCGAGAGACGACGACAACGCTTCACCGATCGCCTGCCCAAGTGTCCCTTTTGCGAGAGCGTCGTGGTCGTTGTCGGGTTGTAAGTACACAAGCGCGGTCACGACAAGGAGCGTGTAGAGGATAGAGCTCATGAGCCAGAGGCGCCGCTTGAGACCTGCGGTCGATCCTTGATACCTGGCGATCGAGACGACGATGAAGACAGGAAGCGAGAGGACGAGCAGCCAGATCGCACTCGACGGATGCGCGACGGTGATACCCGGGAGCGTTGCCGCGAGTGTCAGCCCAGCAGCGCCCCGCCCAATCGGGATGCGCGCCACACCGAAAAGATGAGCGAGTGCTGCCACCGAGGCCGGTAGCAACGCGATCGAAAAGACCAGTGGATAAGTACCCATGATGACGATCTCGAACATGGGGAACGTCGCGAAAGCAGCAGAGAGAACACCGGCCGCGAGCGTCACACTTGCATTTGGCCCGACAAGAGACCGTGAGAGAAGCATCGCGCCAAGCGGCCAGACGACGCAGGAAATGGTCAGCAAAGCTGCGTTGGACGCGACAGGTATCTCGACACCGGCCGTCTGGACCACCAGCGAGACTACGGCGTGCCACCCGCTCGGATAGGCAAATGTCTCCCCTGGTTGCGACGTCATCGAACCGAGCGCGAGGGGGGACGCGTTGGAGGTGTCGAGGATGTAGCGAACGGCATTGAGATGGAAAACGTTGTCGAAGCTCTGTGCGAAATTGTCAGGTGCGCCGACGGCGCGCAGCACTTGCACGGCGAGCAGGGTCGCACCTGAGGTCACGCCGAGCGGAACCACCCAAGTGCGCGTCGCCGTGCCTTGGCGGGGCCGGAGGGCCGGCAACCAGCGGGTCGTGAGCCTAAGTAGTCCACCCGCGAGGATCGCTGCGCCGAGGACCGGCAACGGCGTCCACGCCAGGCTGATCAGCGGCGAGATGATCGCCGAGCCGACAATGGTCGTCACGCCGAGCAGCGGAGCGGATGCCGCGAACCAGAGGCCGCGGAGACGCAGCCCGAAGCTCACGAGCGCCCCCGGAATCCAGAGGACGCCGGCGCACGCCACGCACGCCAGGAACAGGCTTCCCCACATCGCGTTCCTCCCCGAGCGCCATCGCTCCGGGAATGATACGTGAAAGTCCGAACTGGACCCGTGGTCGATACCGGGTCTCATGCCTGACAAGATTCCGTATCGCGGTAGGCCGTTACCTGATCGTGAGTCCTCCCACTTGACGTTTCATGAGAGACCTCTCATGCTTGTCTGCGGGAGGGGATCCACGCCAGGCGTGTATCTCAAAACCCAGCTCTGTAGAGGCTGGGACGCGTAACTGGGGAATTCTTGGGGCCGGCACGTTCCGTTGTCGGATTTTGCTTACTGGGGTGTTTTTTCGAGGACTGGTGTTTTCAGCCGGTCTCTACAGCGCTGTCTTTTGTTTCCACGAACAAGGAGATACGCGCATGCGTGCAACCATTCAGAACCACCTCGAGGCTGCGAAGGCGCGCCGGGAGGAGAACAACGAGAAGGGCTTTTCCCTGATCGAGCTCATCGTGGTCGTCGTGATCCTCGGCATCCTCGCCGCGATCGCCGTCCCTATCTTCCTCGGCATCCAGACGCAGGCGAAGACGAACTCTCTCAAGGCGATCGCCGGCAACGCCGCTTCTGCTGTTGCCGCTGACCTTGGGGGCTCGAGCCCGAAGACAACGGCTGGCGGCAGCGCCGCCATCGATGCAGCAATCTTCAAGGCCGGAGACGCGACCGTGGTCATCAGCAAGCCCGCGTCGGGCGCCGTGACGCTCGACAACTTCTGCGTGACGGCGACCGGGACCTCTGGTAAGAGCCTCGATGGCGGGGCAGCCGCCAGCTCAGGTCCTGGCTGCTGACATCACCTCATCCGGGGTCGCTCCATCGAGCGACCCCGGATATCCATTCCCAACTGTCGGCGGTGATAAGCATGCCTGAATCAGACGAATCCGGCTTCAGCCTCGTTGAGCTCGTCGTCGGCATGGTGCTGCTCGCGCTTCTCGCTGTCTCGATACTTCCTGCGCTATACACCGGAGTCCGTTACTCCGTCCAGCAATCTGCAGTCGCGACAGCCACACGGGCGTTGAACGCAATAGTGGAGGAGGTGCGCGAAACGCCGACATGCGCGAAGTTGGCGGCCGCGGCGGCATCGACCACCTTCACCGACGGACGAGGCCGCCCACTGGTCTCAAATGGCTCGTACTCGACGTGCGCATCGAAGGCCACCGTGACCCTTCGTCTGGCCGCCACCAACAGCAGCGGAGCGGGTCTCGCGTCGGCCGTTGCGATCATCTATATCCCATGAGCATGCGAACAGGGCGCATGGGTGACGAAGGCGTCACTCTGATCGAGCTCATCATCTACTTCCTGCTCTCGAGCATCGTGGTCCTCACGACGGCAGCGATTCTCATCAACTCCTTCACTACAGAGCGCAACGTGACCTCAACGACTCAAGCAACTTCTCGCGGGCAGAGCCTGGGCGCAATCGTCGAGCGCTCGGTCCGCAACGCCGTCGCATACGAGATCGCATCTGATGGCACGTGGATCAAGGTGCGCACAACTCTTGGCGGAACTATGAAGTGCCAGGGGATCTACCTGAACACGAACGAGGCTCGATTCAGCCAGTCCGCCACGGCGCTGCCTGTCAGCCCGACGAGTTGGACCCTCTGGACCCAGGGCATCAAGCAGCAGGGAACGACGCGCTTCTTCGCCGAGTCGGGCGAACGAATCGTGTACACCTTCGACATTTCCACCAACGGAAGCGCCGTCAGGTTCACCGGGGACGCGGAACCGCGGTCGGTGGCGAGCGGCTCGAGCGACGGGTGCTGGTGATGAACAAGCTCCACTCACGCATCACCCGCGACGAATCAGGTGCGGTTCTGGTGACCGTCGTCGTGGTCATGCTGGTCGGCTTCATCATCGCGGCCTCAGTTGCGGCATCCGTCATGTTCGTCGTGAAAGACAACTACTCGAACCGCGGCCGCACCCAAGCCTTCATCGCCGCGGAATCCGGCCGCGACGTCGCCGTCGCCGCTCTCACCGCCGGCTGCTCGGCCACGAGCTTCACCGGCACCGACCCGATCTACTCAACCACCATCTACTCGACCGCCGGCAACCAGCCTTCCTCGTCGAGCGACGCCGGCGTCGCAGTCGGCTGCCCGACCTCCACGAGCCGCTACGTCGTGATCAAGTCGACGGGCACCGGCCCGAACGGAGCGACTGTCACAACCGACTCCGTCTACCCGTGGCAGGTCACCTACTCGCAGCAGCCCGGCGGCGTCGTCACCTACTTCTCCGGCGGATTCACCGCAGGCGTGACCCACTACACGGGCGACCTGGTGCTTCGCGACGGCGACTGGGGCTGCAACGTCTCGGGCATTCTCGACGGCGACCTCTATGTGCTGTCGGGCAACGTGTCATTCAGCAAACAGTGCACGGTCAATGGCGACATCTGGTCGAACGGCAACGTCACCAACAACAGCCAGCAGGTCACCATCACCGGCTCCGTGACGACCAACGGCTTCGCGAGCTTCACCGCGAACGGCGGAACGAAGATCGGCAAGAACATCAGCGCCAAGGGCCAGGTCACCCTGAGCAATCAGGGCAGCGACGTGGGCACCGTCGGCGGCTCCATCTCGAGCCGCAATTCCGTCACCGTCGGGTCGAACTGGACAGTCACGGGCCCGGTCACGCAGAACAGTACGACGGACCCCGTCTTCGATCCGACGCTCGCCTGGCTCAAGGCCGCGACGAAGTGGATCGACCTCGACAACACCGGGTGGGGCACGAAGTACACCGCGACGAACGTGTGCGACCTGATCAAGAACAATCCGAGCCCGACGATCACCAGCCTCCTCGAGGCGGCGGGAACCCGGCTCGTGTTCGACTTCACGTCGTGCTCGCTCGGCAACGGCAATGAGTCGGTCACGATCGCGCTCGGCAACGTCAACCTCGCTCGCGACGCCGTCTTCATCGTGAAGCCGACGACGACGCTGACGGTCAACCTCACCGGCACGATCGCCGGCGGCACCGGGACGAAGCAGCTTCTCTTCATCCACTCCGATTCATCGCGCGCCTACACGAACGGCGAGCCCGTGCCGAACTGCGGCAACGGCAACCAGAACGACACCTTCAACGCGAGCGGCGCCTTCACCGGCGATGTGCGCCTCATGTACTACACGCCCTGCGGCATGACGGGCACGGCCACCTCGACCTTCTCCGGTCAGCTCTACGCCAACGACACCACGCACCTGCACGCCGCCGCATACACCTGCCAGTCGATGTCGTGGAGCCCCGCCTTCGACCAGCTCGGATGCAAGATCAAGGGAGACGGAAGCATCTCCCAGGGGTCGCTCATCCAGCGCCTCGGCGACCTGGTGTACCAGACAGAGAAGTAGACATGTCCGGCCTTTCCATCCTGCTCGTCGTGATCGCAGGAGTCTTCGGACTCGCGATCGGGTCGTTCCTCAACGTCGTCGCGTACCGCGTTCCGGCCGGCATCTCACTCAACCGCGAGAGCCGCTGCCCGGACTGCGGCGAGGCCATCGCTCCCTGGCAGAACGTTCCCGTCGTGTCATGGTTCGCGCTGCGCGGACGCTGCGCGCACTGCGGAGGAGCGATCTCGGCCCGATACCCTGCCGTCGAGGCCGCGACAGCGGCATCCTTCGCCATCATCACGTGGGCGATGCTCGAGGCCGCGGGTCCGTCGGCGACGCCGGGCGCGTTGACGGCGGCGATCATCGCGTACCTCTACTTCGCCGCGATCAGCATGGTGCTGACGCTCATCGACCTCGACACGCACCGCCTGCCGAATGCGATCGTGCTGCCGAGCTACCTCGTCGCGGCTGTGCTGCTGACGCTCGCCTCAGCTCTGGTCGGCGATTGGGGGGCGATCGTCCGGGCCGCGGCCGGCATGGCGATCCTGTACGCCTTCTACTTCGTGCTGCGCCTCGTGCGCCCGGACGGCATGGGCGGCGGAGACGTCAAACTCGCGGGCGTCATCGGCCTGTACCTCGGCTGGATCGGCTGGGGCGCTCTGGCCGTCGGCGCCTTCGCGGCCTTCCTGCTCGGCGGCATCTTCGGCATCGCCCTCATCCTCGCGCGTCGCGCGGGGCGGCGATCGGCCATCCCCTTCGGCCCCTGGATGATCCTCGGGGCGTGGGTCGGCATCTTCACGGGCGAGGCGATCGCCGCGTGGTACACGGGACTTTTGATCGGTAGCTAGGGGAGGCACCGCACATGGGGAGAACAGTCGTCGGGCTGGAGATCACGGAAGAGAGCGTGAGAGCAGCCCAGATCGCGATCGGGCGCACACCGCAGCTGGTGGGGTACGGCGAAGTACCGCTTCCGGCTGACGCCGCGCGCGATTCCGAGATCCAGGATGCCGGAGCCGTCGCCGTGGCCCTCCGTCAGCTGTGGACGGGGGCGGGCTTCAAGGGCAAAGAGGTCATCCTCGGCGTCGCGAGCCGGCGGATCCTCGTGCGCGAGTACACGACTCAGGCGATGAAGCCCGAGCTGCTGAAGGAAGCGCTTCCGTATCAGGTGCAGGATCTGCTGCCGGTGCCCGCAAGCCAGGCGGTGCTGGACTTCTACCCGCTGTCCTACCAGGGCGACCAGGTGAGCGGTCTGCTCGTCGCAGCGATCTCGGAGTCGATCGAGCAGATCATCTCGACGCTCGATCGGGTCAAGCTGCGCGCTCGGGCCGTCGACCTCGCGGCATTCGGGCTCGCGCGCACGTCGGCGCTCGCGCACGGTCGTCAGGGCACCGTCGCCGCCGTGCACATCGGTGACCACACGACCCAGGTGGTCATCTCGACGGGCGGCATCCCGCAGTTCGTCCGGCTGCTTCCGGTCGATATGCCGACCGCCGCCGTGCAGGCCCGCCTCGGGCAGGCGGCGGTTCCCGCCGAGGCGGAGATGCTCGAGCTCGTCCCATCGTCGGCCCCGCGGACGCGCGGCGCTCTGCGGTCATCGACCGGCGGCGATCCTGTCGTGGCTGATCTCGTCGCCCGAGTGCGCAGCACGCTTGCCTTCTACTCGAGCCGCCCGAGCGCGCTTCCCGTCGAAGAGGTGCTGGTCTCCGGCGCGGGGGCGAACGTGCCCGGCGTCATCCCGGCGCTGACGGCGGGCATCGACACGCCGGTGCGGGTCGTGTCGGTGGCGGAGGTCGTCGCGGTCAAGGCCGGCGGGATCAGCCCCGATCTCGCGCTCAATCTCGTGAGCACCGTCGGTGTGGCGCTCGGGGAGGTGCGCTGATGGCCAAGTCGATGGTTCCCGCGCTGGCGGGGATGCCGCGCATCAACCTGATGCCGAAGTCGGAGCTCATCCGACGCGAGCGCGACTCGACGATCCGCGGGTGGGTGTGGGGCGCGCTGGCGGCGATCGTGGTGACGCTTCTGATCATCGCCGGCGCATTCGCATTCAAGTGGGTATCGGATCAGCGGCTCGTCGCCGAGCAGGCGCGCACCAACGAGCTGCTCGTGCAGCTCTCGGCGCTGTCCGAGGTGAGCAGCTCGCTCGCGACCCAGCAGGAGCTGGAGTCCTTCCGCTCCGACGCGATGGTGTCGGACTTCGCCTGGGCTCCCGTGATGGCGAAGGTCGACGGCATCCTGCCCGCCGACGTCGTGTTCACGGGATTCTCGGTGAAGACCGGGGGAGCGCCGTCGGGCGCGGAGCCGACGGCCGAACCGGGCCTCGTCGGCACTCTGACTCTCGACAGCCCGACTCCGATCGACATCGTGAGCACCGTGCGATCGCTTCGTCAGGTCGACGGCGTGCTCGCGGCGGACGGCCAGGCGGTCACGTCGAGCAACGTGATCGAGGGGCACTACGCGTACGAGATCACGGTGGCGTTCGACCAGACCATCTACTCCGGCCAGTTCGCACCCGAGGGAGGCAAGTGATGCCCAAGCAGCTCATCACCATCATCGGCCTCGTCGTCACGCTCGGAATCGTGGCGCTCGGCACCGCCGCCGTCGCCGCGCCCATGGTCGCGCAGGCGTTCGCCGTCGACGCGCAGACAGCGTCGGTCGCGGCGACCAATGCGACCTACGAGACGCAGCTCGCGACACTTCAAGAGCAGCAGAAGCACCAGGACGAGATCGAGGCATCCGTCGCCGATCTGCAGAAGCAGATCCCGGGTGCCGACCAGTTCGACGACGTCTTCGAGGTCGTGGCGAACGCAGCCTCGGCCTCCGGCGTCACGATCGTGAGCGTCACGGCGGGTGAGACGGTGGCGTTCGCGCCCCGGACGGCAGCCGATGCGACCAGCGATGCGCAGGGCGCTGCGCCTGCACCCGCACCGACGCCGTCGCCGAGCGCCACGGATGCCGCGACCATCGACGCCACGGCGACCGATGCAGCGGCTGCCGACGGAACGACTGCGCCCGCCGCGCCGGCGGCAGGCCGACAGCAGGTCGACTTCGCCATCAGCGTCACGGCTGCCTCGATGGACCAGGTCACCGCCTTCCTCGACGCGCTCCGCGGCGGACCCCGCCTGCTCAGCAACATCGAGACCAGCGCGACGACCTCGGGCGAAGACGCCATCGACGTGCAGGTGAAAGCCCTGGCCTACACGGACGCGGAGGGCTGAGACATGGCCGACCAGACATTCCAGGCACTCCTTTCGCGCGGTGCGAGGCACAAGGCATCCGACCTTCACATCACGGCAGGGATGCTGCCGCTCATGCGCGTGGACGGCGACCTGGTGCCCATGCCGGGCTTTCCCGACCCGCTGTCGTACGAGTGGGTCGAGAAGGCCGCCTTCGACCTCATGACCGAGGGACAGCGCCGCGAGTTCATGGAGAAGGGCGAGGTCGACCTCGCTCACGCGTCCGAGGAGATCGGGCGGTTCCGCGTCAACGTGTTCCGCCAGCTCGGTGCCATCGCGATCGCGCTCCGGTACATCCCCGACCGCGTCTACTCGCTCGAGGAGCTCGGCGCGCCGGCGATCGCGCGCGATCTCGCGCTCCTTCCCCGAGGGCTGGTGCTCCTGACGGGCCCGACCGGCTCGGGCAAGTCGACGACGCTCACCGCGATGGTCGACATCATCAACGAGCTCGTACCGGCGCACATCATCACGATCGAGGATCCGATCGAGTTCCACCACGAGAGCAAGCGGGCTCTCGTGCATCAGCGCGAGGTCGGCACCGACACGGATTCCTTCTCCGAGGCACTGCGTCGCGTGCTCCGCCAGGACCCCGACGTGATCCTCATCGGCGAGCTCCGTGACCCCGAGTCGATCCGCACGGCGCTGTCCGCGGCAGAGACCGGCCACCTCGTGCTCTCGACTCTGCACACGCAGGGCGCGGCGAAGAGCGTGAACCGCATCATCGACGTGTTCCCGGCCGATCAGCAGGCGCAGATCCGCACCCAGCTCGGCGACACGCTGCAGGGCATCATCAGCCAGACGCTCATGCCGCTCGCGCAGACGAACGGCCGCACGATCGCCACCGAAGTGCTCATCAACACCCCCGCGGTCGCGAACATGATCCGCGAGGGTCAGGTCGCGCAGATCTACTCCGCCATGCAGGCGGGCGCCTCGGTCGGCATGCACACCCTCGACCAGGACCTGCGTCGTCTCGTGGAGGAGGGGGTCGTCGCGCACAACGTCGCGAAGTCGTTCGCCGTCGATCCGCGTTCGCTGGACGGCGTTTTCGTCCGTCCGCGCGACCTCGACGCCGAGGCGTGGTCGGCGCATGCGGGGGAGTGGCACCAGCCGCTCGTCGGCGCTCCGGTCGGCGCGCCCGTCGGCGCTCCCGTGGGCGGCGAGGTCGGAGCCGCGTTCGGCACGGGCATCGGCATGGGGTCGCGCTTCGGCGCTCCGCAGCCCCGGCAGGAGGGCTGAGCCGTGGCGGTTCTGCAGGAATTCGTCTACCGCGCCGTCGATCCCCGCAGCGGCAGCGTTGTCAAGGGATCGATCGAGGCGCAGACCGAGGCCGCCGTCACGGGCAAACTCAAGGCGCAGGGCCTCACGCCCCTCGATGTCGCTCTCAAGTCGAACACGGGGCTCAACCGCGAGATCCGCATCGGCTCGGGGTCGAAGCATGTGTCTGCCAAAGCGCTCGCCGTGTTCGCCAGGCAGATGGCGGGGCTGCTCACGGCCGGACTTCCGCTCATGCGGACCCTCGCCGTGCTCATCGACCAGACCGACGACAAGAGCCTCAAGCCTGCCCTCATCGCGGTGCAGGCCGATGTCGAGGGCGGCTCGTCGTTCTCGGCGGCGCTGGCCCGGCATCCGCAGACCTTCCCGCCGCTGCTGCTCAGCATCGTGCGTGTCGGTGAGAGCGGTGGATTCCTCGCTCGCGCCCTCAGCTCGATCGCGGACAACTACAAGCGCGAAGCCGAGCTGCAGAACAAGATCCGCGCGGCGATCACCTACCCGCTGATCGTGCTGTCGATCGCGATCATCGGCGTGCTGGTCATGGTGACCTTCGTCGTGCCGATCTTCGAACAGATGTTCCAAGGCATCGGCGGCGAGCTGCCCCTGCCGACGCAGATCCTGGTGACGATCTCCAAGAACATGGTGTGGATCCTGCCGCTCCTGGTGATCGTCGTCGCGATCATCTGGATCTGGTGGGTGCGCAATCGGCACACCGAGCAGGTACGGCGTGTCGTCGACCCGCTCAAGCTCAAGCTGCCGATCTTCGGCAAGGTCGCGACGAAGATCGCCGTCGCCCGCTTCGCGCGCAACCTCTCGATGATGCTCGACGCAGGTGTGCCGATCATCCAGGCGCTCTCCATCGTCGGCCAGGCATCGAACAACTGGAAGATCGAGGGCGCTGTCCGGGACATCCAGGAATCGATCCGGCAGGGCCGCTCGTTCGCGGGACCGCTCGCGAAAGCCGAGGTCTTCCCGGCGATGGTGGCGCAGATGGTCGCTGTGGGCGAGGAGTCGGGCACTCTCGTCGAGATGCTGGCGAGCATCGCGGACTTCTACGAGGACGAGGTCGAGACGGCTACGTCGCAGCTGTCGGCGACCATCGAGCCGCTGCTCATCGTCATCATCGGCATCGTCATCGGCGGAATGGTCATCTCGCTCTACCTGCCGATCTTCACGCTCTACGGAGAGCTCGCGAAGCAGTAGCCGAACTTCTGGGGGATGAGGCGGTGGCATCGTGGGGATGCCACCGCCTCGCGGTTTTGGCCTTGTGACTATCGAAGCTTTGTTCTATACTGGATGCATGAGGTGGGACCTGGTCGACGACGACGTGGACGACTTCGTCCCCGATGTGCCCGACGCGCTGGATCAGGTCGTCGAGGTCGCCGACATGATGTCGATCCTCGCGGCGCAGCAGCTCGTGCATGTCGATTCCGTGCGTGAGGATGCCTTCGCTGAGGCCGCCCGACATGGGCGGCAGCTGAACGACGTGCTCGAACGGTCCGTGCGGCTCGAACTCGCAACGGCTCTCGGCGTCACCGAGTACGCGGCGCAGGAGCTGATGAGGCTTTCCGATGCGCTCGTGCACCGCTATCCCCAGGCGCTCGAATCGTTGGGGCGAGCTCGGATGACACAGCGTCACGCGAGCATCCTGGCTGACGCGATGGATGGGCTCGAACCCGACGTGAGGGCGGAGGTGCTGCCTCAAGTAATTGAGCTGGCTGAGACGGAGGCCGTGGGCTCGTTCCGTCGCAGGCTGCGAAAGCTCATCGACGAGGCGCGCTTCGTGACTGTCGCCGAGCGACACGAGGCTGCGGTGGCGAAGCGTCGGGAGTTCGTCGAGCCTGCCGAGGACGGCATGGCCTTCTGGGGCGTGTACGCGCCGGCCGTCGAAGTTCACGCGGGGCACCAGCGACTCACCGCCATGGCGAAGGTCATCGCGGCTGATCCCGACGAGACGCGCACGCTCGACCAGATCCGCGCGGACGTCTTCTGCGACCTGATGCTCGAGGGGCGCACCGATCTTCACCCTGAGCAGGCGCAGGGCATCCGCGCCTCCGTCAACGTGACGGTGCCGGTGCTGGCTCTGCTCGAGGACGACACCTCCTCCTACGCCGGCGAAGCGCCGGTCGTGGAGGGAGTGGGGCCCATTCCGGTCGAACGAGCCCGCGAGCTGTGCGGATCGGCTCCGAGTCTCATGCGCATCCTGACCGAACCCGAGACGGGCATGGTCCTCTCGGTGGGGCGGGATCAATATCCGGTTCCGCCGGGATTGCGAAGGCTCGTCAAGTGGCGTGCCGACAGATGCATGGCTCCCGGATGCAGCATCCCGGCCTCACGATGCGAGATCGATCATTCACTCGCCTGGGAGCACGGTGGTCACACTTCGCTCGGCAACCTCTGCCCGCTCTGCAAGGGGCATCACACCGTGAAGCACCACGGCGGTTGGACGGTGCGCCAGATCGACGGAAGCGGCGGCGCTCTCGAATGGATCTCGCCGGCGGGCCGACGCTACGTCGTGCAGCCTGAGCGTCGCGTGCCGGTCTTCACCGTCGCGACGTCCGCCGAGGGCCAGCCCCCGTTCTGACCCCGTCCCGAGGGTTGGTCACGCCCCGGTCGCCGAGCTGCCATCTCGGGTGGCCGACGTGCCACCTCAGGTCGCCGAGCTTGTCGAGGCGTCGAGTCTGAGCCGTCCGCGCCGTCGGCGTCGCTCATCGCAGCCCGCGATCTCCCGGGTCGCGAGTCGAGCTCAGAGCGAGACCCGCAGCACCTCTTCGATCGTCGTCAAGCCGAGCGCGACCTTCGACCAGCCGTCCTCGCGCAGCGACACCATGCCCTGCTCGAGCGCCACCTGCCGGATCTCCGTCCCCGTCGCGCGCGTCACGACGAGCTGCTCGAGCTCCTCGGTCAGCGACATGACCTCGTGCAGCGCGACGCGTCCGCGGTAGCCGGTGTTCGAGCATGAGTTGCACCCGACAGCCTCGTACAGCTGCGGCACGTCGGCGGGGTCGTGCGGGAATCCCAGCGACGTCAGCACGTCGCTCGTCTCGGTCATGGGCTCCCGGCAGCGCATGCAGAGTCGCCGGGCGAGGCGCTGCGCGACCACGGCACTGAGCGCCGTCGCAACCAGGAACGGCTCGCACCCGATCTCCGTCAGACGCGTGAGCGCGGAGGGAGCGTCGTTGGTGTGCAGCGTCGAGAGCACGAGGTGTCCCGTGAGCGCCGCCTCGATCGAGATGTTCGCGGTCTCGAAGTCGCGGATCTCACCGACCAGCACGACGTCGGGGTCGGATCGCAGGATCGACCGCAGCGCCGACTGGAACGTCAGCCCCGCCCGCTGGTTCACCTGCACCTGGTTGATGCCGGGAATCCGGTACTCCACCGGGTCTTCCACCGTGATGACGTTGATCCGCGGGTTCGCCACCGCCCGCAGCGCGGTGTACAGCGTCGTCGACTTCCCCGAGCCGGTCGGTCCGGTGGCGAGGATCATGCCGTGCGGCCGGGTGATGGCATCCCGGAACCGCGACTCGTTCACGCCCGAGAACAGGAGGTCGCGCATCGTCATGACCTGACCCGTGTTGTCGAGGATGCGCATGACGATCTTCTCGCCCCACACCGTCGGCAGCGTCGCGACGCGAAGGTCGACGGGCCGGCCCTCGTGGTTGATCGACAGGCGACCGTCCTGCGGCCGGCGCTTCTCGGCGATGTCGATCGACGACATGATCTTGAGGCGCGAGATGATCCCGTCCTGGATGGCGCGATCGGCCTTCTGCATCTCGTGCAGCACGCCGTCGATGCGGAACCGCACCGTCAGCTGGAACTCGCCCGGCTCGACGTGGATGTCGCTCGCACGGTCGTTGATGGCCTGGGCGATCAGCAGGTTGACGAAGCGCACCACCGGAGCGTCGGCATCCTGATCCTCGATCGACTCGGTGAAGATCTGCGCCTGCGCCTCGGAGTTCTCCTCGATCGCCATCGAGAGCTCGCTGAGCTCTTCGTCGGATCGCAGGAACCTCTCGAACATCTGAAGCAGCGCATCGCGGGCGACGACGACGGGCTCCACGAAGAGGTCGGTCACGCTCGCGACGTCATCGAGCGCGAGGATGTCGGTCGGATCGAGCACGCCCACAGTGAGCCGGTCGCCGCGGCGATCGAGGGGGATGAGCTGGTATTTGCGGCACAGGTTGCCCGGCACGAGCGCCACCACGTTCGGATCGAGCGGCAGATTCGCCAGCTCGATGTAGCGATGCCCCGTGTTGAGCGCGACGGCCTCGGCGATCTGCGCCTCGGTCGCCAGGTGCGCGTTCACCAGATGCTGCGTCAATTCCGGCCCGTCGCCGACCTCGGCCAGCGCGGCGGACATCTCCGCGGCGCGAACGGCCCCCGTCAGGACGAGCGTCTGCGCGAGTCCCCTCATCGGTTCTCCCCAATCCCCGCGGGGGTTCCCAAGCCCCCTGAAAAGCATATGCGAGGAGGGAATGAAAGGTACGCGGTCGTGCCGTCGATCCTCTGGCGTCTGGGGTCTCGGCCGCAGCGACTGCCCAATCGAGGTTAGAGATGAAGGCGGGTGATTTCTGCCCCTAACATGGCCTCCAGGCGCGAGTGATCGGTGATCGAAGCGACGACGACGACCACGCCGACGACGAGCGCCACTGTCGCTGAAATCCATTCGGCGACGAGTAGCACGGTGGGCACAGCCTGCACGGTCGCGAGAAACCAGAGACTTCCCCATACGAGCCCGATCGTCACGATGGCGAGGATGGAGAAGGCGTAGTAATTCGCCAAGCCTTTCATCGCCTTGCGACCGCCGAGCTGTCGCCATGAGTCGAACTCACTGACGGCGGTGCCAGCGTGGACCCGTGTCGCGTGCATCTCGTAGAAGTCCCTGTACGCGCTGAGTAGCAGATGTTCGTGAAGCATGCGCAACGCGACAGCCCACAGCAAGATGCAGATGATAGGGATGAAGGCAAGAATCTCGTAACGAGAGTATGAAACGGCAACGCCCGCGAAAGCGGCGACTGCAGTCAACCCGATGGCGATCAATTCGAACACCTTTGACTGGAGAGCTCGGGCCTGAGTGTCGTACTGCACAAAGCGCTGATGCCAGAACTCGTCGTCGCCCACAGGACGAACTTACCGTGGCGTCGCTCATCGGCTCGGCCCCAGCCTGTCAAGGCGGCGTGAACCCACCGCGCGGCCGGATAGCCTGGCGCCATGGCCGAGACCGCGGCAGCACCCCGTCGACACAACCTCATCGAACGCGTCACCGCCTGGGCACTGACGCTGAAGCCCACGCGCGTGTGGTTCCACTACGTCGAGCGGCGAGGCTTCATGCTCGCCGACAGCATCACCTACCGCACCCTCTTCTCGGTGTTCGCGGGCGTGCTGCTCGGGTTCTCGTTCGCGGCCCTGTGGCTGGGCGACAACCCGCAGGCCTGGCAGGCCCTGATCGACGCGGTGGATGCCGCGATCCCGGGCCTCGTCGGAACGGGACCCGACGCCCTCATCGACGTCTCGCAGATCCAGGCCCCCGCCGGCCTCACGATCGCCGGCATCATCGCGCTCGTCGGGCTCTTCGGGGCCGCGATCGGCGCGATCGGCTCGTTGCGCGCGGCCCTGCGCACCCTCGCCGACGAACTCCACGACGACGTCTTCTGGATCTGGGTGATCGTCCGCAACCTCCTCCTCGCCCTCGCGATCGGCGGGGCGTTCGTCGTCACCGCCGCCGCGACGATGCTGGGCACCGCGTTCATCAACACCGTCACGAGCTGGCTGGGCGCGGGTTCCGGCGTGCTCGGCGACGTCAGCGTCGCGACGATGTCGATCGTCGTCGTCTTCCTCCTCGACGCGGGCATCGTCGCCCTCGCCTTCGTCTCGCTCAGCGGCGTCAAGGCGCGGCCGCGCACGCTGTGGGTCGGCGCCCTGCTCGGCGGCGTCGGGCTCACGGTGCTGCAGCAGCTCTCGAGCCTGTTCGTCCGCGGCGCCGGCGCCAACCCGCTGCTCGCCACGTTCGCGTCGCTCATCGCGATGCTGCTGTGGTTCAACCTCTCCGCGCAGGTGATCCTCATCGCGTCGACCTGGATCATCGTGGGCGTCGCCGACGACAGGGACCGCGTCCGCTCCAAGTACGGCGCCACCACCTTCGCCATGCGCCGCGTGCGGCGCGCCGAGAACTCCGTGCAGCTCGCGACGATCGAACTCGAGAAGGCGCGCGCCGACGAGGAGCGCGAACGGGAGGGCGCACATGCCTGAGACGGTTCCGGCCTATACGGCCGCACAGGTCCGCGACGCCGAGCGACCCCTCCTCTACGACGGACAGCCCCTCATGGACCGCGCCGCCGCGGCCCTCGCGCAGATCGTCCAGGCGCTCGTCGACGAGATCATCGACGAGCGTCCCGAAGAGCAGCCGCGCATCCTCGTGCTCGCGGGCAGCGGCGACAACGGCGGCGACGCCCTCCTCGCGGCGGCCGCCCTGCAGCGCGCCGACGTCGAGGTGCTCACGACCGGCACGCGGGTGCACGAGCACGGGCTCGCGACGGCCCTCGCCCAGGTCGCCGAGCTCGTCGAGCTCGCCGACCTCCGCGACGCCGGCACGGTCTGCGACCTCGTGCTCGACGGCATCCTGGGCATCGGCACAGCCGCCGATCCGGCCCTGCGCGGCACCGCCCGCGACGCCGTCTCGCTCCTTCTTCCGGCGGTTCGGGATGCCGCGACCCGCGTCGTCGCCGTCGACCTGCCGAGCGGGCTCCAGCCCGACGACGGCAGCACGGCCGACGACACGGTTCTGCCCGCGACCGTCACGGTGACCTTCGGAGCCGTCAAGGTCGGACTCACGGTCGGCCGCGGCCCCGAGCTGTCGGGAGAGCTCGTGCTCGTCGACCTCGGGCTGGGTGACGGGCTCGCGGACGTGCCGGCGGCGGGGGAGGCATCCATCTCCCGCGTCGTCGAGGGCTGACCCGACATCGACCCGGCCTAGCGGCGGTAGCGCTCCACGAAGGTGCGCAGGATGCGGACGGGGTGCGACACGGGCGCGCGCCGCACGGCGTCGAGGGTGAGCTGCAGCTCGTCCGACGCGAAGTAGCCGTGGTCGGCGTACGCGTGGATGCGCGTCGTGATGCCGTCGACGTCGAGCTCGGGGTGGAACGGCGTCGCATAGACGTTCTGCCCGACCCGGAACATCTGCACGGGCGACGTCGGCGACGACGCGAGCAGAACGGCGGTCGGCGGCAGCTCGCTGATGGCCTCCTTGTGCCCGACGAACGCCTCGAACGTGGGCGGCATCCCCGACAGCAGCGGGTCGGTGAGCCCCGCATCCGTCAGCGACACGGGCACAACGCTGATGGGCTCGGGATACCGGCGGTCGATCGTCGCGCCGAGGAACGTGCCCACGGTGCCGATGCCGTAGCAGGCGCCGAGGAAGGGGAAGTCGGCCGCGACCACCCGGTCGAGCAGCACCGCGAACTCCGCCTCGACCCGATGCTGCACGGCGGACTTCTTCTCCGGCGGATCCGACGCGTTGAACGGTCCGCCGCCCACGAAGATGCCGGACAGCTCGTCGAGATCGAGCTCGGGCATGGGGCCCGCCTCGAGCCGCACGCGCACCAGATCGCGCTCGTCGAGCCCCGTGTAGCGGAGGAAGAGGGCGTACTCCTCGTCGGCCGGCAGGTCCTCGGCCCGGGTCGCGAGCAGCACGAACGGTTTCACACCATCGAAGATAGAGGGGCCGCGGGAGACGGGTGTCAATGTTTCCCGCCTGCAAACTCTGCACAACGAGTGGCGCTCAGAATCGGCATCCCTCAGGAGAGATGGGTAGCGTGTCACCGTGCCCGCAGACAACACCGAGACTCGCACCGTTCATCCGCTCGGCGCGACGCATCCCCTCGCCCTCGCGCCCGTCACCTCGCCGACCGTGAGCGTCGACGGCTTCGTGCGCCAGTTCCTGCTCAATCTGAACTTCGACATCGGCGTGCCGCTGTCGAGGTCGAGCACCAACGACCAGTACCTCGCGCTGGCCGTCACGGTGCGCGACTACCTCATGGCGCGGTGGCTCGACGATCAGGCGCGCCAGAGGGAGCTGCAGGCGAAGGGCGTCTGCTACCTCTCCGCCGAATACCTCCTCGGGCGTCAGCTCGACAACAACCTGCTCGCCTCGCGCCTCACCGACATCGCGACCGACGCCCTGCAGCAGTGCGGCATCGACATCGACACGCTGCGTGAGCTCGAGGTCGAGCCGGGACTCGGCAACGGCGGTCTCGGACGTCTCGCGGCCTGCTTCGTGGACTCGCTCGCGACGATCGGCGTGCCGAGCATCGGCTACGGCATCCGCTACGAATACGGCATCTTCCGGCAGACGTTCGTCGACGGCCAGCAGGTCGAGCAGCCGGATGCCTGGCTCACGCTCGGCTCGCCGTGGGAGTTCCCGCACCCCGAGGCGGCGCAGCTCATCTCGTTCGGCGGCCACACCGAGACGTACGACGACGAGGGCGTCGAGCGGACGCGCTGGGTGCCCGCGTGGAACGTGCAGGCCGTGCCCTACAACTACATGGTCCCGGGCTACCACAACGGCCGCGTCAACACGCTCCGACTCTGGAGCGCCGTCGCGACCGACGCCTTCGACCTGCGCATCTTCAACTCGGGCGACTACGAAGAGGCCGTCCGCGCGCAGACCTACGCCGAGAACATCTCCAAGGTGCTCTACCCCGAGGACTCGACGCCGCAGGGTAAGGAGCTGCGCCTGCAGCAGCAGTACTTCTTCGTCGCGGCATCCATCGCCGACTTCCTGAGCAACGTGCTGCTGCCGGGCTTCGACGTCGAGAAGCTGCCCGAGCGCGTCATCTTCCAGCTCAACGACACGCACCCGGTCATCGCGGTGCCGGAGCTCATGCGCGTCCTGGTCGACGAGCGGAAGCTGGAATGGGATGCCGCGTGGGAGATCACGCAGCAGTGCTTCGCGTACACGTGCCACACCCTGCTGCCCGAGGCTCTCGAGGTGTGGTCGGTCGACCTCCTCGGCCGCCTCCTGCCCCGCCACCTCGAGATCATCTACCGCATCAACGACGAGTTCCTCGAGAAGGTGCGCGAGCGCTTCGGCGACGACGAGCTGCGCATCCGCGCCATGTCGATCATCGGCGAGCACCCGTTCCGCTCGGTGCGCATGGCGTACCTCGCGACGGTCGCGGGCGCGAAGGTCAACGGCGTCGCCGAGCTGCACTCACAGCTGCTGCGCGACAAGGTGCTGCCCGACTTCGACGAGTTCTACCCGGGCAAGTTCACCAACGTCACGAACGGCGTCACGCCGCGCCGGTTCATCCGGCTCGCCAACCCCGGCCTCGCCGACCTCATCACCGAGGCGCTGGGCGCCGGCTGGACCGTCGACCTCGAGCGCCTCCGCGGCCTCGAGGCGTTCGCCGCCGATCCCGAGTTCCGCGAGCGCTTCGCCGCCGTCAAGGCGGCCAACAAGCTGCGCCTCGCCGACGTGCTCCACGAGCGCGACGGCCTCGCCCTCGGCGACGGCCACATGATCGACGTCATGGTCAAGCGCCTCCACGAGTACAAGCGCCAGATGCTCAAGGTGCTGCACATCGTCACGGAGTACGACAAGGTCGTGTCGGGCCGGGTCGCGGCATCCGATATCACGCCCCGCACCTTCATCTTCGGAGCCAAGGCCGCCCCGGGCTACGCCATGGCGAAGCGGATCATCCACCTCATCAACGCCGTCGGCGAGGTCGTCAACGACGACCCCCGCGTCGAGGGCCGCCTCAAGGTGCTGTTCCCGCCGAACTACAACGTCACGCTCGCCGAGCGCGTCATCCCCGCCGCCGACCTGTCCGAGCAGATCTCGCTCGCCGGCAAGGAGGCGTCGGGAACGGGCAACATGAAGTTCGCGCTCAACGGCGCGCTCACGATCGGCACCGACGACGGCGCGAACGTCGAGATCCGCGAGCTCGTCGGCGACGACAACTTCTTCCTGTTCGGGATGTCGGAGCCCGAGGTCGAGGCGCTGTGGGCGAAGGGCTACCACCCGACCGAGTTCTACCAGGGCGACGACGACCTCCGCAGCGCGATGGACCTCATCGCGTCGGGCGCGTTCTCGGGCGGCGACCGCACGGTCTTCGAGCCGATCGTGTCGAACCTCCTGTACGACGACCGCTTCATGGTCCTCGCCGACTACTCCTCGTACATCGAGGCGCAGGCGAAGGTCGACGTGGCCTACGCGGATCAGGATGCCTGGACGCGGTCCGCGATCCTCAACGTCGCCCGGTCGGGCTTCTTCTCCTCCGACCGCTCGATCAAGGACTACATCGACCGCATCTGGCACACGCCGCCCACGCTCTGAGTCGGCTCGTTCACGGCCGGTCCGGGAGCGCGGCGATGTGCTCCCGGATCGCGCCGAGGGCCTCGGCGACGACGGGATTCCGCGGGCCCTCGTCGCGCGTCACCGCCCAGTAGCCGAGCGGGTGCGAGAAGACGCCGTCGAGCACGCGCACGAGGCGCGGGTCGGCATCCCCGAGGAAATCGGGCAGCAGCCCGATACCCGCTCCCGCCGCGGCGGCCTCCACATGCGCGAAGACGCTCGTCGAGCGGATCGACGCGGGCGAGGCGGGCAGCCCCTGCACCGCCCGGTCGAGCTCGTCGACCTGCAGCGACGACTCGATGTAGTAGTTGAGCGGATGCCGCGCGAGGTCGGCGATCGACGTCGGTGTGCCCTCTCGGGCGAGGTACTCCGGCGTCGCATAGAGCACGAGCGCGTAGTCGCAGATCGCGGCGGCGAACGCCCGATGCACCTGGGGCCGCCCGACGACGATCTCGAGGTCGACGCCGGAGCGGTTCTGCCGCACGCGCTGCGTCGCTGCGATGAGCTCGACGGCGAGAGCGGGATGCCGCTGCTGCAGCGCCGCCATCGCGGGCACGAGGAACACCGACGTGAACGCCTCGGGGGCGGCGATGCGGACCATGCCCTGCACCGCGCCGCCGTCGTCCGCGAGCTCGCGCACGGAGGCCTCGATCCGTTCCGCGACGGCCAGGGCGCGGCGGCCGAGGGGCGTGATGTCCCAGCCGGCGGCCGTCCGCACGAGCACGCGCCCGCCCATCGCCTCTTCGAGCGCCGCGATGCGTCGCGAGACCGTCGAGTGGTTGACGCCGAGCACCTCCGCGGCGGCCGTGTAGCGCCCCAGCCGCGCCGCGACGAGGAACGTCATGAGGGCGTCGAGCTGCGGTTCGCGGGGGAGGGATGCCACGCCCGCAGTGTGCACCAATGCACAGACATCGTGCAACTTTCGCGGTCCATCGTGCATTGAGCGCCAGTGTCTCGCGTGGTTGACTGGCTCCATCCCTCCGCTGCACCCCCGTGCGGAGGCATCCTTCGAAGACGCAGGAGCTGCCATGCCCACGATCGCCTGGATCGGCCTCGGCCACATGGGTGCGCCCATGACCGCGAACCTGGTGGCCGCCGGACACACCGTCCGCGGCTACGACATCAACGAAGCGGCGGCCGCCGCCGCCGCGGAGCGGGGCGTCGTCATCGTCGGCTCGATCGCGGAGGCGCTCGACGGCGCGGACGCGTGCTTCACGTCGCTGCCCATGCCGCAGCACGTGCGTGCCGTGTACGAGGGCCCCGACGGCGTGTGGGCTCACGCCGCCCCGGGGACGCTGCTGCTCGACACCTCGACCGTCGACATCGAGACGTCGCGGTGGTGCCACACCGAGTCGGAGCGGCGCGGGTTCGTGTTCGTGGACTCGCCGATCTCGGGCGGCACGGCGGGCGCCGAGGCGCACACCCTCACGTTCATGCTCGGCGGCCGCGACGAGGACGTCGAGCGAGCGAAGGACCTCGTCGGACCGATGGCCGGAAACGTCATCGCCTGCGGTGGGGCGACCGCCGGCATCGCGGCGAAGCTCGTCAACAACATGATGCTGTTCATCGGCGTCATGGCGACGGCTGAAGGGTCGCAACTCGCGGAGCAGCTCGGCCTGGACCAGCAGGTGTTCTGGAACGTCGTCAACGCCTCATCGGGCGGCTCCTGGCCGCAGCGGGTCTGGTGGCCCGTGCCCGACGTCGTGCCCTCCTCGGCCGCCAACAAGAACTTCGACGCGACCTTCTCCGTCGACCTCGCCCGCAAGGACTGCTCGCTCGCGGTCCAGGCCGGTGACGCGACCGGCGTGCACCTGCCGGCCGCGCAGCTCGCACTGTCTCAGCTCGTCGAGCTCGCCGAGCGCGGTCTCGGCGGCAAGGACTGCACCCTCGTCACGCTCCTCGCGACGCCGGACGGCACCCTGCGCGGGTACGATCCGAGCCGCGACCGAATCCACGCCACGGCCTGACGCGATCGTCGGCTCCGAGGCATCCCTCCCACCCTTCGACAGGAACATCATGAGCACCCCCACCATCGAGAAGACCTCCGACCCCGCCGCCGAGTCGCTCCGCACGATCCCGCACGTCGTCGCGGGTGAGAAGCTCGCGCCGGAAGGCCGCCGCGGCGCCGTCTTCAACCCCGCCACCGGCGCGCAGACCGCCGAGGTCGCCTTCGCGACCGCGGAGTTCGTGCATGCCGCCGCCGAGAAGGCGAAGGCCGCGCAGCCGACGTGGCGTGAGACGGGCCTCGCCAAGCGCCAGGCCGTGCTGTTCAAGGTGCGCGAGCTCATCTCGTCGCGCGCCGAGGAGCTCGCGCGCATCATCACGGCCGAGCACGGCAAGACCGTCGCCGACGCCCTCGGCGAGGTCGCGCGCGGCCTCGAGAACGTCGAGTTCTGCACGGGCCTCATGCACCACCTCAAGGGCGAGTACTCCGAGCAGGTCGCGACCGGGATCGACGTGCATCAGGTGCGACAGCCGCTCGGCGTCGTCGCGTGCATCACGCCGTTCAACTTCCCGGCGATGGTGCCGCTGTGGATGGTCACGACCGCGATCGCGGCCGGCAACGCCGTCATCCTCAAGCCGTCGGAGCGCGACCCCTCCGCCGCGGTCTGGCTCGCCGACGTCTTCCGCGAGGCCGGTCTGCCCGAGGGTGTCTTCAACGTCGTGCACGGCGACAAGGAGGCCGTCGACGCGATCCTCGACGACCCGATCATCCGCGCCGTCTCGTTCGTCGGCTCGACGCCCATCGCGAAGTACATCTACACGCGTGCGGCCGCCAACGGCAAGCGGGTCCAGGCGCTCGGCGGCGCCAAGAACCACATGATCGTCATGCCGGACGCGGATCTGGATGCCGCGGCCGACGCCGCCGTCTCGGCCGCGTACGGCTCGGCGGGGGAGCGCTGCATGGCCGTCTCGGTCGTGGTCGCCGTCGGCGACGTGGGCGATGCGCTCATCTCCAAGGTCTCCGAGCGCATCGGCGGCCTCGTCATCGGCGACGGCCTCGACCCGCGCTCCGAGATGGGCCCGCTCATCACGCGCGAGGCGAAGGACCGCGTCGCCGGCTTCGTCGAGGGAGCCCCCGGCGAGGGCGCGAAGGTCGTCGTCGACGGCCGCACGCAGGAGTTCGAGGGCGACGGCTTCTTCATCGGCGCCTCGCTCGTGGACGACGTCAAGCCGGGGATGCGGGTGTACGACGAGGAGATCTTCGGACCCGTGCTGTCGGTCGTGCGCGTCGCGTCGTACGACGAGGCCGTCGACCTCATCAACGCCAACCGCTACGCCAACGGCACGGCCGTGTTCACCCGCGACGGCAAGACGGCGCGGCAGTTCGAGTTCGACATCGAGGTGGGCATGGTGGGCATCAACGTGCCGATCCCCGTGCCGGTCGGCGCCTTCTCGTTCGGCGGCTGGAAGGACTCGCTCTTCGGCGACACGCACATGTACGGGCCGGAGGCGTTCAACTTCTACACGCGCCGCAAGGTCGTCACGACCCGCTGGCCCGAGCCGAGCGAGAGCCAGATCAGCCTCGGATTCCCGACGCACTGAGTCAACCCTCCCGGCTCCTTCGCGGAGCCGGGAGTAGGCTCGCTCCATGCCGATTGCACGTCTTCACGGAGGTCCGCTCGACGGCCAGCTGCTGCCGCTCGAGAAGCCGGAGCTCGACTCGCTGATCGTCCCCTACGGCGAGGGCCAGGTCGTGTACCGCCGCGACGGCGGACTCGAGCACACCGGCTCCGCCGACGGCCCCACCGAGGCCGAGTTCTGGTTCGTCGAGGCGACCGACGACATCGGCAATTCGAGCGACGACTGACCGTGGGCTCGGGAGCGCAGACCTCGCCTGAGGAGCCGTCGCGCTCGGTCGAGGTCGAGCTGAAGTTCGACGTCGACGACGCCACGCCCCTGCCCGACTGGACGTCGATGCCGGGTGTCGCGTCCGTCTCGCCGCCCGAGGTGCGCGAGCTCGACGCCCGCTACTTCGACACGGCCGACCTCGCTCTGGCGCGCGCGGGCTACGCCGTGCGACGTCGGACGGGCGGCCCCGACGCCGGCTGGCACATCAAGGGCCCGCGCGAGGGCGACGGCCGCACGGAGTGGCACTGGCCGCTCGGCGACGAGGATCGCGTGCCCGAGGGTCTGCGCGCCCACCTCGCGTCGGTGACGGATGCCGAGCTCACCCCGCTCGCCCGCATCCGCAATCACCGCACGGCGTACCACCTGCGGGACGCCGACGGGGGAGTGCTGGCCGAGTTCGTCG
This sequence comes from Microbacterium sp. AZCO, assembly GCF_039614715.1. Classification (GTDB taxonomy): domain Bacteria; phylum Actinomycetota; class Actinomycetes; order Actinomycetales; family Microbacteriaceae; genus Microbacterium. The sequence continues at coordinate 887,976 of NZ_CP154857.1, forward strand.
ACGACCATGTGGTCGCGACCGACGAGCGCCGGGGTGTCGAGCAGACCTGGCGCGAGTGGGAGCTCGAGCTCGGCGACGCCGCGCCCGACGACCCCGCTGCGTTCTTCGCCGCCGCGACCGATGCCGCGCACGCGGCCGGCGCCCGGCCCGCGGCATCCGATTCCAAACTCGCCCGCACCCTCGGATTCTGAGCTGCCACGCTGTGCCGAGCGCGGCAGTTCCCTGCGAGCGCGACGTCGCGCGCTGCAGGCGCTCGCAGGAAACTGCAGCGCTCGCAACGCGAAACGAGAAAGGCCCGCCCCGGGAGGGGCGGGCCTTTCTCGAAGCTCAGATCAGAGGTTGATCATGTGGCCCGTGAGGCCGTGGAAGGCCTCCTGCAGCGCCTCGGAGAGCGTCGGGTGCGTGTGCACGTTGCGCGCCGCCTCGAGGGCCGTGAGGTCCCACTTCTGCGCGAGCGTCAGCTCGGGGAGCAGCTCCGACACGTCGGGGCCGATGAGGTGGCCGCCGAGCAGCTCGAGGTGCTCGGCGTCGGCGACGAGCTTGACGAAGCCGACGGGCTCGCCCAGGCCGTTGGCCTTGCCGTTCGCCGAGAACGGGAACTTCGCGACCTTGACGTCGTAGCCGGCGTCGCGCGCCTGCTGCTCGGTGAGGCCGAACGACGCGACCTGCGGCGAGCAGAACGTCGCACGGGGCATCATGCGGTAGTCGCCGAGGGCCATCGTCTCGGCCTTGCCGATCGTCTCGGCGGCGACGACGCCCTGCGCCTCCGCGACGTGGGCGAGCTGCAGCTTGGCCGTGACGTCGCCGATCGCGTAGATGTGCGGCACGTTCGTGCGCATGTAGTCGTCGATCTCGATCGCGCCGCGGTCGGTGAGCTTCACCCCGGTCGCCTCGAGCCCGAAGCCCTCGACGTTCGGCGCGAAGCCGACCGACATCAGCACCTTGTCGGCGTCGATCGACTGCGTCTCGCCGCCGGCGACCGGCGTGTAGGTGACGGTGACGTGGTCGCCGTGGTCGGTGACCGTCTCGACCTTCGTCGAGGTGAGGATGTCGACGCCGTAGCCCTTGTACTGCTTGGCGATCTCCTTCGACACATCGGCGTCCTCGTTGGGAAGCGCGCGGTCGAGGAACTCGATGATCGTGACCTTGACGCCGTAGTTCGTCATGACGAACCCGAACTCCATGCCGATGGCGCCGGCGCCCACGATGACGATGGACTTCGGCAGGTCGCGCGTGAGGATCTGCTCCTCGTACGTGACGATGTTGCCGCCGATGGTCACGCCGGGAAGCGTGCGCACCTTGGAGCCCGTCGAGATGATGACGTTGTCGAAGGTGACCTCTTCGGTCGACCCGTCGGCCTTCGCGACGCTGATCGCGTTGGGGCTTGTGAAGGTGCCGCGACCCTCGTACTCGGTCACCTTGTTCTTCTTCATGAGGAAGTGGATGCCCTTGACGTGGCCGTTCGCGACTGTGCGGCTGCGATCCCACGCGACGCCGTAGTCGAACGACACGTCGCCCGAGATGCCGAACAGCGCCGCCTTGTGGTGGAACTGGTGGGCGAGGTCGGCGTTCTTCAGGAGAGCCTTCGACGGGATGCAGCCCACGTTGAGGCAGACACCGCCCCAGTACTTCTCCTCGATGATCGCGACGGAGAGGCCGAGCTGAGCGCTGCGGACGGCCGCGACATAGCCGCCGGGGCCGGCACCGAGGATGACGACGTCGTAGTGAGGCATACCTCAACCCTATCGTTCGGCGGGAGGCTCAGAGCCCGGCCCGGGGGCGGCCCCGGGGCCGCCGGGGAGGGTGTCCCGACGGCTGTCCGCAAGGGCCCGCTGCCGCCGGGCGCGCGAGGCCAGGAGGTAGATCACGGCGGCCGCCACGGCGAGGAGCGCGACGATCAGCAGCACCCACGGCCACGGTCCGGTCTCGCTCGCCTCCTCGGTCGGGGGAGCCGTCGGCGTCGACGTGGCGACGGGCGATTCCGCCGGCGTTGCGGAGGCAGACTCGGTCGGCGTCGCTGTCGGAGTCGGCGTGGATGCGCCGCTCACGGTGAAGGAGTACTGCCCCGAGATCGGGTGCCCGTCGCTCGAGACGGCCTTCCACAGGACGGTGACGACACCGGATGCCTCGCCTGCGAGCTTCTGCGTGATCACGGTGTCGCTGACCGTCGGCGTGCCCTCGACGAGCGAGGCGCCCGCGGCATCCGTCACAGCGACCTCGTTGGCGCCGGGCTCCGTGGAGATCAGGCCGCTGAAGGTCAGCGTGAGCTGCGCCGGGAGGGCGTCGACCGACGAGTCCGCGGCCGGGTCGGACGACAGGAGCTCGTCGTGGGCGCTGGCGGGAACGGCCGTCGCGAAGACCGCGGCCGCCGCGAGGGCGAGGGCGGCGAGGGCGTTCAGCGGGCGGCTTTTGTGAATTCCTTGTGACGACACGCGGCAGAGCCTATCGGGGTCTTCTCCGAGGCATCCCGGAGCAATACCATGGCCGCAGTCGGCGAGAACGAGGGCCGACACACTCTGTAACAGAAGGAACGAGGGAGGCGCGGGATGGACTCGATGATGATGGACATGATGTCCAAGGACATGAAGTCGATGCCGGGTATGGACATGATGGACATGTCAGTCATGCAGGCGTGTATGGACGCCTGCTCCGCGTGCGAGCAGGCCTGCACGGTGTGCTCGACGCAGATGATGGACTGCGCGCCCGCGTGCATGAACTGCGCCGACATGTGCAACACGATGATGCGCGCCATGATGCGCATGCAGGGCATGAACATGGCCTCGATGATGGCGATGCTCGACGCGTGCATGGCGATGTGCCAGCAGTGCATGGACGAGTGCATGCAGCACGCCGACATGAGCGAGGTCTGCAAGATGTGCGCTCAGGCCTGCAAGGCGTGCATGGACGCCTGCATGGCCATGAAGAACAGCATGATGGCGATGGGCTGAGCCCGTCGCCTTTCTTGTTGCTGCGGTCTCAGGCGGTCAGCGGAGCGACGTTGAACCGTCGTGAGCCCACGGCGAGCACGTCGTAGCGCGTGTGCAGCGCGACCGGCGTGCCGGTCGTGACCTCGTGCGCTGCGCCCGCACCGCTCCAGACGGTGATGGGCGCGGCGCCGTCGAGGGCGCGGAGCACGAGCGTGCCGTCGGCGAGCGTCTCCTCGACGATCGCGTCCACCCAGTCCGACGGCGTCGCCGAGGCGAGCCGCGACTGGATGAGGTGCAGGGCGTGGCCCGGTGCGAACGTCGAGCAGGCCCGGCCGTGGACGCACATGCACGCCGCACGCTCACGCACCTGAAGGGGCGGGATGTGGGAGTGCGGGGTCGACACGATGGGCTCCTGATCGCTAGGTTCGGATACCCGCAAGGCTAAGCAACGACCCCGGTCGAGGCATCCCGAGCGAAACGGTGCGAAACATTGGGGGACGCGCCGGTTCCGCGGAGATCGGCACCTTCACCTCGGTGACCGATCGGATAGGCTGGATCGGACGAGGAGGAGCAGCGTGGAGGACAATCGCCGACCGGACGAGATCCGTCGCGCTGGGGGCTTTGACGGTGCCCCCGATCGCCCCGCAGACACGACCCAGACGTTCGGTCACGACGCGGATCTCTCGTTCATCCCGTTCGGGTCCGATCTCTCCACGGCGGAGCTCGACGCGATCGACGCGCTGCCGGCGCGATCGGCGATCCTGCTGGTGCGCTCGGGTCCCACGGCCGGTGCCCGCTACCTGCTCGACACCGATGTGACGACCGTCGGACGGCATCCCGAGGCCGACATCTTCTTCGACGACGTGACAGTCTCGCGGCGTCACGCCGAGATCACGCGCGATGCGGACTCGTTCGAGATCGTCGACCAGCGCTCGCTCAACGGCACCTACGTGAACGGCGAGCGCGTCGACCGTGCGCGGCTCGTGAACGGCTCCGAGGTGCGCATCGGCAAGTTCCGCCTGAACTTCTTCGTCTCGCCGGCCGACCTCGCGCAGGCTGCGGACGGCTGATGTCGTCGGCCGTCGCCCGCGAACGCTCGTCGTCCGCGGGTCTTCTGAGCATCGGACAGGTCCTCGCGCGACTTGCTCCGGAGTTCCCGACGCTGACCTCGAGCAAGCTCCGCTTCCTCGAGGTGCAGGGGATCGTGACGCCCGTGCGCACCGAGTCGGGATACCGCAAGTTCTCGCAGACCGACCTCGAGCGGCTGCGCCTCGCCCTCACGCTGCAACGCGACCACTACCTGCCGCTCGTCGTCATCCGCGAGTACCTGGAAGACATCGATGCGGGCCGAGACCCCGCGACGCCCGCGCCGACGAGCCCCCCGCCGTCGATCGTGCCCGCCCCGCGCCGGTACCGACGCGAGGAGCTGCTGTCGGCGACGGGAGCCGCTCCGCAGCTGCTCAACGACGCCATAAGCACGGGGGTGCTGGGCGGCTCCGACGCATACACCGACCAGCACGTCGCGGTGCTGCGCGCGCTGGTGGCGCTCGACCGGCACGGCATCGAGCCGCGCCACGTGCGCACGCTCCGGCAGAGCGCGGAGCGGGATGTCGCGCTCGTCGAATCGGCCCTCGCGCCGCTTCTGCGGAGGACGGATGCCACGAGCCGGGGTCGTGCGAACGAGCTCGCGCCGGAGCTCGCCAAGCGGCTCGAGGAGCTCCGGGCGATCTTCGTCCGATCCGCGCTCGACAAGCTGCTCTCGTAGGGGCCGGATGCGGCGAGTCTCGCGACACGCCGAGGCCGCCGGGCCGGATGTCGTTGCCCGTGACCCGGGCCTGATCTAGCGTTGAAGGACACGGTCCGGGAGGAGGCACCGCATGACCGCTCGCGAAGCGTCCGACGAACCCACATTCGCCGCCGACCTCCTCTTCACCGACGGCCTTCCCGCGATGGACGACGAGGTGGGCTACCGCGGAGCCGTCGCGGCCCGCGCCGCCGGCATCACGTACCGCCAGCTCGACTACTGGGCCCGCACGGAGCTCGTGGAGCCCACGGTCCGGGGTGCGAGCGGGTCGGGCTCCCAGCGCCTGTACGGGTTCCGAGACATCCTCGTGCTGAAGCTCGTGAAGCGTCTGCTCGACACCGGCATCTCGCTGCAGCAGATCCGCACGGCGGTCGAGCAGCTGCGGGCCGCCGGCATCCGCGACCTCACCGGCACGACGCTCATGAGCGACGGGGCATCCGTCTATCTGTGCACCTCGAACGATGAGGTGATCGACCTCATCAGCCGCGGACAGGGCGTGTTCGGCATCGCGGTCGGCAATGTGTTGCGCGAGGTGGAGTCGACGCTCGTCGAATTCGACCCGCAGGCGCCCGACGCGACCGACGAGCTGGCCGCTCGCCGCGCGGCGCGCACCGCGTAGCCCCCGGCATCCCTTCTCTGAAGGGGTGGTTTCGGGATGCCTGAGGGCGGCGAGACGGCGCTATGCGCAGGCTTCGCCGGGTCTACGCGCGGGCTTCGCCGGGAACCGGGATGCGGCCCGTGCGCATGACGCGGTCGAGCAGCGCGTCGAAGTCGGCCGCCAGTTCCTGAGCGGAGTCGCCGGGCCAGATGTGCAGCGGCTTCGCCGCGCCCTGCGCCTGCTGCAGCGACGTGCGCTCCGGGAGCTGCGGCGAGAGCACGAGCGGACCGAACATGTCGCGCAGCTCCTTGATGCGGAACTGGTGCTCGATCGACTGCGGCCGCACGCGGTTGACCACGATGCCGAGGGGCTGAAGGCGGGGCGAGAGGCCGCGGCGGATCTCCTCGATCGCGCGGAGCGCGCGGTCGGCCGCCGCGACGGAGAAGAGCCCGGGCTCGGTCACGACGATGACGCGATCGGATGCCGCCCACGCGGTGCGCGTGAGCGCGTTCAGCGACGGCGCGCAGTCGATGAGGACGAGGTCGTAGTCGGCCTCGATCGTCGCGAGGGCCTCTTCGAGCTTCCACACGTCGCGCACGCTCGGGTGCGGGCCGTCGAAGTTGATCGCGGAGGGGCTGCCGATCATGACGTCGATCGTGCCCGGATGCACCTTCGCCCAGCCGCTCGAAGTGATCGCCTGACGGACGACCTTCTCCTTGGGGTTGGCGAGGACGTCGGCGACGTTGAGTCGGCCGGCGACCTGGATGTCCATGCCGGTCGAGACGTCTGACTGCGGGTCGAGATCGACGACGAGGGTGCGGACTCCACGTGCGAAAGCGGCCGAGGCAAGGCCCAGAGTCACGGTCGTCTTGCCGACTCCGCCCTTGAGGGAGCTCACCGAGAGTACGTGCACGAGGGTCTACGTTACCTTCCCCTAGGCTGAGAGCACACTCGGCCCCATGAGTCGACGGCCCCAGTGAGGTGCGCATGTTCCGGAAGATCCTGGTCGCAAACCGAGGCGAGATCGCGATTCGCGCGTTCCGCGCGGCGTTCGAGCTGGGGGCCCGCACGGTCGCGGTGTTCCCGTACGAGGACCGCGGCTCGCTCCATCGGCAGAAGGCCGACGAGTCGTACGTCATCGGCGAGCAGGGGCATCCCGTGCGCGCATACCTCGATGTCGAGGAGATCATCCGCGTCGCACTGGAGTCCGGCGCGGACGCGATCTACCCCGGCTACGGCTTCCTCTCGGAGAACCCCGAGCTCGCCGCCCGCGCCGCCGAGAACGGCATCACCTTCATCGGACCGCCGTCGCGCGCGCTCGAGATGGCGGGCAACAAGGTCACCGCCAAGGAGCACGCGATCGCGGCGGGCGTGCCCGTGCTGAAGTCGACCGAGGCCTCGGAAGACGTCGACGCCCTCGTCGCGCAGGCGGGCGACATCGGCTTCCCCATCTTCGTCAAGGCCGTCGCGGGCGGCGGCGGCCGGGGCATGCGCCGCGTCGAGACGCCGGGCGACCTGCCGCCCGCCATCGCCGAGGCGATGCGCGAGGCCGGAGCCGCCTTCGGCGACGCGCGGGTCTTCCTCGAGCAGGCCGTCGTGCGCCCGCGTCACATCGAGGTGCAGATCCTCGCGGATGCCACGGGCCACACCGTGCACCTGTTCGAGCGCGACTGCTCTGTGCAGCGCCGCCACCAGAAGGTGATCGAGATCGCCCCGGCTCCGAACATCTCGGAGGAACTGCGCGCCGCTCTGCACCGCGACGCCGTCGCGTTCGCCGAGTCGATCGGCTACGTCAACGCCGGCACCGTGGAGTTCCTCGTCGACACGGCGGGGGAGCGGGCGGGTCAGCACGTGTTCATCGAGATGAACCCGCGCATCCAGGTCGAGCACACCGTGACGGAGGAGGTCACGGACGTCGACCTCGTCCAGTCGCAGATCCGCATCGCCGCCGGCGAGACGCTGAACGACCTCGGCCTCGACCAGGACAGCATCGTCCTGCGCGGCGCCGCGCTCCAGTGCCGCATCACGACGGAGGACCCGGCGCAGGGCTTCCGCCCCGACACGGGCCGCATCACGACGTACCGCTCGCCCGGCGGCGCCGGCATCCGCCTCGACGGCGGCACGACGGCCGCCGGGTCGCAGGTGAGTCCGCACTTCGACTCGATGCTCGCCAAGCTCACGTGCCGCGGCCGCGACTTCCCGGCCGCCGTCGCGCGGGCGAAGCGCGCCCTCGCGGAGTTCCGCATCCGCGGCGTCGCGACCAACATCCCCTTCCTGCGCGCCGTGCTGGACGACCCGTCGTTCGTCGAGGGCGACCTCAGCACCGCTTTCATCGAGGAGCGGCCGAACCTGCTCACGAGCCACCCATCGCGCGACCGCGCGACGAAGCTCATCAACTGGCTTGCCGACGTCACGGTGAACCGCCCCTACGGCGAGAAGCCCGTGTCGGTCTCGCCGGGAAGCAAGCTCCCCGCCATCGACCTGACGACGCCGCCGCCGGCGGGCACGCTCGACCGCCTGCGCGAGCTCGGCCCGACCGGTTTCGCCCGCGCCCTGCGCGAGCAGGTGCCGCTCGCCGTCACCGAGACGACGTACCGTGACGCGCACCAGTCGCTGCTGGCGACGCGCGTGCGCACGCGCGACCTCGTCCGCGTCGGGCCCCACGTCGCCCGCATGACGCCCGGCCTGCTGTCGGTCGAGGCGTGGGGAGGCGCGACGTACGACGTCGCCCTGCGCTTCCTCGCGGAAGACCCCTGGGAGCGCCTGGCCGCCGTGCGCGAAGCGATCCCCAACATCCCGATCCAGATGCTGCTGCGCGGCCGCAACACTGTCGGCTACACCCCGCGACCGGTGGAGGTGACCGACGCCTTCGTGCGCGAGGCGACGGCGACGGGCGTCGACATCTTCCGCATCTTCGACGCCCTCAACGACGTCGACCAGATGCGCCCCGCCATCTCCGCCGTGCTCGAGACGGGCACCGCGGTCGCCGAGGTCGCCGTCTGCTACACGGCCGACCTGCTCGACCCGGCCGAGAAGCTCTACACCCTCGACTACTACCTGCGCCTCGCCGACCAGATCGTCGAATCGGGCGCGCACATCCTCGCCATCAAGGACATGGCGGGCCTCCTGCGCCCCGCTGCCGCGGCGAAGCTCGTCACGGCGCTGCGCGAGCGCTTCGACCTGCCCGTGCACCTCCACACGCACGACACGGCGGGCGGCCAGCTCGCGACGCTGCTCGCCGCCAGCGCGGCGGGAGTGGACGCGGTGGATGCCGCGGCCGCGCCGCTCTCGGGAACCACGAGCCAGCCGTCGCTGTCGGCGCTCGTCGCCGCGCTCGCCCACACCGAGCGCGACACCGGCATCGACCTCGCCGCGGTGAGCGACCTCGAGCCCTACTGGGAGGGCGTGCGGCACCTCTACGCGCCGTTCGAGTCCGGCCTTCCCGGCCCCACGGGCCGCGTGTACCACCACGAGATCCCCGGCGGGCAGCTGTCCAACCTGCGCCAGCAGGCGATCGCGCTCGGCATGGCCGACGACTTCGAGCTCATCGAGGACATGTACGCCGCCGCCGACCGCATCCTGGGCCGCATCCCGAAGGTCACGCCCTCGTCGAAGGTCGTCGGCGACCTCGCGCTCGCGCTGGTCGCCGCCAAGGCAGACCCGGCCGACTTCGCCGAGAATCCGCAGAACTACGACATCCCCGACTCCGTCGTGGGCTTCATGGCCGGCGAGCTGGGCGACCTGCCCGGCGGCTGGCCCGAGCCCTTCCGCACGAAGGTGCTCGCGGGCCGCCAGATCTCGATCGAGATCCCGCCCCTCACGGACGCGGAGCGCGAAGGCCTCGCGGGGGATGCGGCATCCCGTCGCCGCACGCTCAACCGGCTCCTCTTCCCGGGGCCCGCACGCGAGTTCGAGACGCTCCGCGAGACCTACGGCGACCTCTCGACGCTCGGGACGCCCGACTACCTCTACGGCCTCAAGCCGGGCGAGGAGCACGTCGCCGAGATCGACCCCGGCGTGCAGCTGTACGTGGGCCTCGAGGCGATCGGCGAGGCCGATGCCAAGGGCGTCCGGACCGTCATGACCACCCTGAACGGACAGCTCCGCCCCGTCTACGTGCGCGACCGCAGCATCAAGGTCGAGACGCGCCAGGCCGAGAAGGCCGACACGTCGAAGCCCGGTCAGGTCGCCGCACCGTTCTCCGGCGCCGTGACGGTCAAGGTCGATGTCGGGGCGAAGGTCGCGGCCAGTCAGCCCGTCGCCTCGATCGAGGCCATGAAGATGGAGGCCGCGATCACCGCTCCCGTCGACGGAGTGATTGAACGGGTGGCCATCGTGGGTACCCAGCAGGTGGAGGCTGGCGACCTTTTGGTCGTCATCCGCCCCTCCCAGTAGCCTGGGAGAGTGGGGCCGACACCCGATCACCCCACTGGAGACCATGCAGTGACGCCCGATCGCAACGACCAGAACCCTGACGAAGAGACCGAGAACGGTGTGCTCGCCGAGACCGGAGGCCTCGATACGACGGCCCTCGGCATCATCAGCGGCGGCACCCAGCAGGTGAGCGTCGCCCTCCCGTCCGCCTCCGACGACGAGGAGCTCGACGACGACGACGTCGTGGGCGACGAGGTCGAGGTCGAGGCCATCGACGTCGACTTCGTCCCGCGGCTCGAGCGCCCCGCCTACGAGGCGGCGTGGCTCGGGCAGGCGGTGGAGCAGCCCGCCGAGCCGCAGGAGCCCGTCGAGCCGGAGGAGCTGGTCGAGCCGGCGGAGCCGGTCGAGGAGGCCGTACTCGAGCCCGAGCCGACCGAGCACGAGTATGCCGCCGAGGCCGAGCACGAGTATGCCGCCGAGGCTGAGCACGAGTATGTCGCCGAGGCCGAGGCCGAGGCCGCGGCCGAGCTCGAGGCGGAGCCGATTCTCGAGCCGGAGCCTGAAGCCGAGCCCGTGTACGAGGCCGAGCCCGTGTACGAGGCCGAGCCGGTGCACGAGGCCGAGCTCGTCGCGGACACGGTGCCGCTCGACGAGTCGGACGACGACCATGAGCTCGCGCAGCACGACCAGGACGAAGAGGCTCAGGATGCCGCGACCGCCGTGCACGCACACGCCGCGACCGCGCCTGCCATGGAGTTCGTCGCCGGCACCCCCGACCGGGAACCCGGCTCCGCCGTCGCCGCCGACATCGAGGAGGATGACTTCCTCGACGCCGACATCGCGGACGACGACGACCTCGACCTCGCCCTCGCTTTCGAGGACACTGATGAGATCGCCGAGTCGGGAGGACCGACATATTCGACCGTGGAGGCCGACATCGTGACCGAGCAGCAGAAGCCGGGCGCTCAGAGCGCCGACGCCGAGCCCGCCGCACGGGCGGGTGCGGCATCCACTCCCACGGGGCCCTTCCCGACGGGAGCCAACCCCGCGACGCGTCGCGAGGCCAACACCGGGAGCATCGACAAGGTCGAGCGCGCCCACGCCATGGAGCGCGTGCAGACGCGCTCCGATGTCGCTCTCACGTCGAAGCGTCTCGGCGAGTTCGAGTCGGGCCGCGAGTCCGCCGACCTCCTCACCGCCGACCGCCTCCTCGACCCGCACCAGATCGTGCGACCGGAGCCCGAAGGCGCGTGGCAGCACTTCGTGTACTCGATCACGGGCCACCGGGTGAACCTCGGCGACGGCAAGCGCGCGCGGGCCCGCAAGGAGCTCAGCCGCCGCATCTCCGCGCCGCTCGGTCAGGGTGCGCGCTTCGTGCCGGTCCTCTCGCGCAAGGGCGGCGTCGGCAAGACGACGATCACGACCCTCCTCGGCATGGCGCTCGCGGACGCCCGCGACGACCGCATCATCGCGATGGACGCCAACCCGGATCGCGGCACGCTCGCCGACCGCATCGCGAACCAGAACGGCAAGACGGTCCGTGACCTCGCGCGCGCCCGCGGCGAGATCGCCGGCTACGCGGGGATCTCCTCGATCGTCGCGCGCGACGACACGCGCCTCGACGTGCTCTCCTCCGACGCCGACCCCCGCGTGTCCGAGGCGTTCAGCGACAAGGACTACCACGACGTCGCGGCGATCGCGGCCCACTACTATTCGATCGTCCTCACCGACACGGGCACGGGCATCGTGCACTCGGTCATGCAGGCGACGCTCGAGCTCGCCGACCAGCTCGTCGTCGTGTCGGGTCTGAGCGTCGAAGAGGCGCGACTGGCGTCCGAGACCCTCACGTGGCTGGAGACGAACGGCTACTCCGAGCAGGTGCGCGGAGCCGTCGTCGTGCTGAACAACGCGCGCCCGGGCACGCCCCTGGTCCGCCTCGATGAGCTCGAGACGCACTTCAGCACGCGGGTGCGATCGGTCGTGCGCATGCCGTACGACCCGCTCATCGCGGCGGGCAGTGCCATCACGTTCCGCGATCTGCGGCCCGAGACGCGCCTCGCCGCGCGCGAGCTCGCCGCCGACGTCGTCGAGGGCCTGCGCACGCTGGCTTCGGCCGCGTGACGGTCCGTCCCATCCGCCTCTTCGGCGACCCCGTGCTGCGCGCCCCGAGCGCGCCCATCGGGACGATCGACGACGGCGTGCGCGCGCTCGTGCAGGATCTCCTCGACACCGTCGAGCTGCCTGGACGCGCCGGCGTCGCCGCGCCGCAGATCGGCGTCGGCCTGCGGGCGTTCAGCTACAACATCGACGGCGACATCGGGTACATCCTCAATCCCGAGATCGTGGAGCTCTCCGGCGATCCCGAGCCCACGGGGGAGGGATGCCTCTCCGTCCCCGGTCTGTGGCACGACGCGCTGCGCCACCCGCACGCGAAGGTGCGCGGCATCGACCTCGACGGCAACGAGATCGAGCTGGAGGGCGACGGTCTGCTCGCGCAGGCGCTGCAGCACGAGACCGACCACCTCGACGGCATGCTGTATATCCAGCGGCTCTCGCCCGACGACCGCAAGGTCGCGATGCGCGAGATCCGCGAGTCGGACTGGTTCTAGCCCGTCCCGCCCCCGTCACGCCGGTCGGCCTTAGGCTGAAGGCGAGAGGACCCCGCGCGATGCCCGGGGTCCTCTCGCCTTCGTCGGGGCGTCAGCCCCCGAGCGACACGTTCGTCGTCGAGACCGGCACGTTGTAGAGCCCGTCGACGTCGGCGGCGAAGTCCTGCAGGATGACGTTCCGCTTGATGCTCATCTTCGGCGTCAGGTGCCCGCTCGCCTCGGTCCACTCGGTCGGCAGAATCGTGAACTTCCGGATCGACTCGGCCCGCGACACGAACTTGTTCGCGTTGTCGATCGCGCGCTGCACCTCGGCACGCACGGCGCTGTTCGCGGCGGCCTCCTGGAGCGACATGTCTGCCGGAAGGTCGTTGTTGGCGAGCCAGGTCGGAAGCATCTCCGGGTCGAGCGTCACGAGCGCCGACACGAACGGCTTCTGGTCGCCGACGACGACGACCTGCCCGACGATCGGGTTGGCGCGGATCGGGTCTTCGAGCGCGGCCGGAGAGACGTTCTTGCCACCCGCCGTGACGATGATCTCCTTCTTGCGGCCCGTGATCTTGAGGAAGCCCTCGTCGTCGAACGTGCCGATGTCGCCCGTCTTGAACCAGTCGCCCTCGAACGCGGCGGCGGTCGCCTCCGGGTTGCGCCAGTACTCCTTGAAGACGTTGATGCCCCGCACCTCGATCTCGCCGTCATCGGCGAGACGGATGCCGACGCCCGGCAGCGCGGGGCCGACGGTGCCGATCTTCGATTTCGTCGCGAGGTTGACCGTCGCAGGAGCGGTGGTCTCGGTGAGGCCGTAGCCCTCGAGGATCACGACGCCGAGGCTGTGGAAGAAGTGGCCGAGGCGCGAGCCCAGGGGAGCGGAGCCGGAGACGGCGTAGACGACGCGGCCGCCCATCGCCTCGCGCAGCTTGCTGTAGACGAGACGGTCGAAGACGGCGAACTTGATCTTCGTCCAGACGCCGACCTTCCTGCCCTCCTCGAGCGCCTTGGAGTGCTCGATCGCGGTCTGCGCGGCAGCGCGGAAGATCTTGCCCTTGCCGCCGGCCTCGGCCTTCTGCTCGGCGGAGTTGTAGACCTTCTCGAACACGCGCGGCACGGCGAGCAGGAACGTCGGCTTGAACGACCCGAGCGCCGGCAGGAGCTGCTTCGTGTCGGGCTGGTGGCCGGTCTTGACGCCGGAGTGCACGGCCAGGATCGAGATGAAGCGGGCGAACACGTGCGCCGTCGTGATGAAGAGGAGGGTCGACGCTCCGGGCATCTCCACGACGTCCGACAGCGCCTTGGCGGCGTTGCGGCTCAGCTCGACGAAGTTGCCGTGCGTCAGGACGCAGCCCTTGGGGCGGCCGGTCGAGCCCGACGTGTAGATGAGGGTCGCGATGTCGGCGGAGTTCGCGATGGTGCGACGCCGTTCGATCTCGGCATCCGGGATCTCCTTGCCCTGCTCGACGAGCGTTGCAAGATCGCCGCCGTGCATCGTCCAGGTGGAGCGGATGAGGGGCAGATCGGCGCGGACCTCGTCGATGCGCGCCGTGTGCTCGGGCGACTCGGTGATGCACGCGATGGCGCCGGAGTCCGACAGGTTCCACTGGATCTGCGCGGCGGAGCTGGTCTCGTAGATCGGCACCATGACAGCGCCGGCGTAGAAGAGGGCGAAGTCGACGAGCGTCCACTCATATGTCGTGCGGGCGATGAAGCCCACCTTGTCGCCCGGCTCGATGCCGTTGGCCACGAAGCCTTTGGCGAGGGCGATGACCTGCCGCTGGAACTCGGCGGCCGAGATGTCGCGCCATCCCTCGCCCTCCGGCACGGCGAACAGCGCGAGCTGCGGGGTGCGCTTGACGCGCTCCACGAGCAGATCGGTGATGTTCGCCTGCGCATCGGCAGGGACGATCGCGGGGACTTCGAACTGGACCACGGCAACTCCTTCGGTACCGGCATGAATCTGTCGGGTGAGCCTTCTCGGAGTCTAACCGCTGCCCCTGGCGACTACCGGGCGCCGGCGCATGCCTGTGGGCGGATGAGCGACACGTCTCGCGGATAGACTTCTCAGCGCCGTCGCGCGCGCGGGGAGTGATCCCATCGGGGATGACACGCGCATGCGCGGGCGAGCAGAAAGAGGAGGGCGCGGTGCTCAAGGTCGGAATCGACATCGGCGGGACGAAGATCGCGGGAGGTGTCGTCGACGAGGAGGGCCGCATCGTCGAGCAGCTCCGCGTGGAGACCCCCACCGACACCGACGCACTCGAAGATGCCGTCGTCGACATGGTCCGCCACCTCGCGGACTCGTACGAGGTCGAGGCCGTCGGCGTGGCCGCGGCGGGCTTCGTCGACCGCGACCGCGCCGTGCTCATCCACGCGCCGAACATCGCGTGGCGCAACTATCCCCTCAAGGCCAACCTCGAGGGCCGGCTCTCGATGCCGGTGACGATCGAGAACGATGCCAACGCCGCGGGCTGGGCCGAGTATCGCTTCGGCGGAGGCGCCCATGTCGGCGACATGGTCATGCTGACCCTCGGCACGGGCGTCGGCGGCGCCGTGATCCTCGGCGGAGAGCTGTACCGCGGCGGCCACGGCATCGGGGCCGAGCTCGGTCACATGCGTTTCACCCGCGACGGCCGCCCGTGCGGCTGCGGACAGAACGGATGCCTCGAGCAGTACGCGTCGGGCCGCGCCCTGCAGCGCGAGGCCAACGAGATCGCCGACGCGGAGGGCATCGGCGAGGCCCTCGCGGCCGTCCGCGCCGAGAAGGGCTCGATCTCGGGGCCGGCCGTGTCGCGGCTCGTGCTCGCGGGCGACCCCGGCGCGCTGGAGGCGCTGCGCCGCGTGGCCACGGCGCTCGGCGAGGCGTGCGGCGGCTTCCAGGCCGTGCTCGACCCGTCGCTGTTCGTCATCGGCGGCGGTGTCGCGGAGCTGGGTGAGACGCTGCTGGAGCCTGTCCGCCTGGCGTACGAGACGTCGCTGCCCGGGTACGGCGACCGGCCGGTGGCGGAGTTCGCGATCGCCCGTCTCGGAAACGACGCGGGCATCATCGGCGCTGCCGACCTCGCCGGCGCCGCGTAGAAGACTGAGCTCGAGGAGGCGCCCAGCTTGTTCTACTGGCTGATGAAGTACATCGTGATCGGTCCGATCACGAAGGCGATCTGGCGCCCCTGGATCGTCGGACGCCGCAACGTCCCCGCCGACGGCGCCGCGATCCTCGCGAGCAACCACCTGTCGTTCGTCGACTCGATCTTCCTGCCGCTGATGATCGACCGGCCCGTGGCCTTCCTCGCCAAGAGCGACTACTTCACGGGTCGCGGCATCAAGGGCTGGGCCACCCGGATGTTCTTCAAGATGACGGGGCAGATCCCGATCGACCGCTCCGGCGGCAAGGCATCCGAGGCATCCCTCAACACGGGCCTGCAGGTGCTGGGCCGCGGCGATCTGCTGGGCATCTACCCGGAGGGCACGCGCAGCCCCGACGGCAAGCTCTACCGCGGGCGCACGGGTCTCGCGCGCATGGCGCTCGAGGCGCACGTGCCGGTCGTGCCCGTCGTCATGGTCGACACCGACACGATGATGCCGATCGGAACGCGCCTCCCGCGGATCGTGCGGGTCGGCATCGTCATCGGCGAGCCGCTCGACTTCTCCCGCTTCGAGGGGATGGAGGGCGACCGGTACATCCTGCGCTCGGTCACCGACGAGATCATGGTGGCGCTGCAGCGCCTCGGCGAGCAGGAGTACGAGGACGTCTACGCCTCGACCGTGAAGGACCGCCTCAAGGGCCCGCGAGCCCCGCGTAGCACGAAGCCGGTCGTGCAGGCCGCGCCGATAGACTGAGCGGATGCTTCAGCAGCTCGACGCTCTCGACCACTGGCGGACCCTGCCCATCAAGCAGCAGCCGCAGTGGCACGACCGGGAAGCGGTGGAGGCCGTGTCGGCCGAGCTCGCGACGCTCCCGCCCCTCGTCTTCGCCGGCGAGGTCGACAACCTTCGCGACCGCCTCGCCCGCGCCGCCTCCGGGCGGGCCTTCCTCCTGCAGGGCGGCGACTGCGCCGAGACCTTCGCGGGTGCGACGGCCGAGCAGATCCGCAACCGCATCAAGACCGTGCTGCAGATGGCGGTCGTCCTCACGTACGGCGCCTCGATGCCCGTCGTCAAGATGGGCCGCATGGCGGGGCAGTTCGCGAAGCCTCGTTCGAGCGACACCGAGACGCGCGGCGACGTCACGCTCCCTGCATACCGCGGCGACATCGTCAACGGCTACGACTTCACCGAGATCTCGCGCCAGGCCGACCCCGGCCGGCTGCTGAAGGGCTACCACACGGCGGCGTCGACGATCAATCTGATCCGCGCCTTCACGCAGGGCGGCTTCGCCGACCTCCGCGAGGTGCACTCGTGGAACAAGGGCTTCGCGCAGAACCCCGCGAACCAGCAGTACGAGCGCCTCGCGACCGAGATCGACCGCGCCATCAAGTTCATGGAGGCGGCGGGCGCCGACTTCGACGAGCTCAAGCGCGTCGAGTTCTACACGGGCCACGAGGGCCTCCTCATGGACTACGAGCGCCCCATGACGCGCATCGACTCCCGCACGGGCACGCCGTACAACACGTCGGCGCACTTCCTGTGGATCGGCGAGCGCACGCGCGACCTCGACGGGGCACACGTCGACTACTTCTCGAAGATCCGCAACCCCATCGGCGTGAAGCTCGGACCCACGACGTCTCCCGAGACGGCGCTCGAGCTCATCGACAAGCTCGACCCCGAGCGCGAGCCCGGCCGCCTGACGTTCATCACGCGCATGGGCGCGGGGAAGATCCGCGATGCCCTGCCCCCGCTGCTGCAGGCGGTCAAGGACTCGGGTTCAACCCCGCTGTGGGTCACCGACCCCATGCACGGCAACGGCATCACGACGCCGACGGGCTACAAGACGCGTCGCTTCGACGACGTCGTCGACGAGGTGCGCGGCTTCTTCGAGGCGCACCGCGCCGTCGGCACGTTCCCGGGCGGCATCCACGTCGAGCTCACGGGAGACGACGTGACGGAGTGCCTGGGCGGCTCGGAGCAGATCGACGAGGCGACGCTCGCGACGCGCTACGAGAGCCTGTGCGACCCGCGCCTCAACCACATGCAGTCGCTCGAGCTGGCGTTCCTCGTCGCCGAGGAGCTCGAGAAGCTCTGACCCGCCGGTCGCGCAGCCCTCGTCAGAGGGCGGCGGCGATGCGCACCGAGATCTCGGTGCCCTTGACCTTCTTCGTGTCCGGCGCGGGGGTCTGCGACTCGACCTTGGTGAAGGGGTCGGGGAAGTCGTCCCACCGCTTGTCGTATTCGAAGGTGAAGCCGGCGTCGGTCGCGGCCTTGCGAGCCTCCGCGAGGGTCATGCCGACGAGATCGGGGATCGGGTAGAGCGGCGGCCCCGACGACACGACGAGCGTGACGGCGTCGTTCGGCTGCCAGCTCCCGCCGCCGTCCTTGTCGGCGATGCGGATGACCGACCCTTCCTTGACCGAGTCGCTCGTCTCCTCGGTCTGACCGGCGATCTGCAGCCCGACCGCATTGAGGGCGGCCGTCGCGTCGCCGACGCTCTTGCCGCCGACGTCGGGAACCGGTCCGACCGAGACCGACAGCACCGCGGAGTCGCCCTCGTGCACGGTGCAGCCGCCGCCGCAGTCGAAGGCCGCCTCGCCCGAGCGCGGCGTGACCGTCGCGCCGATCGTGGTCTTGTCGGGCTGGTCGGTGAAGTACTTCTGGTCGTCGCCGACGCTCACCCGCGCGCCCTCGAGGGCGGCGCGCGCCTGGTCGGACGGCAGCCCGGTGAGTGCCGAGATGGCGTGGTCCTGTGGCCCCTTCGACACGAGCACCGCCACCGCGGACGCCTTGTCGACGCGTGCGCCGGCGCCCGGGTCGGAGCCGACGGTCGTGCCGGCGGGTATGTCGAAGTCGAAGACGTCCTGCTGGGTCGCCGTCAGCCCCTCCTCGGCGAGCGCAGCCTGGGCCTGCTCGAACGTCAGGTTCGCGACGTCGGGAACAGCGACCTGCGACCCGGGGCCCGAGCCGAACCACCAGCCGATGCCGGCCGCGAGCGCCGCGAGCACGACGACGAGCGCGAAGAGCCATCCGCCCTTCCGCGCCCGGCGCTTCGTGGCCTCGCGCAGCCGCGCGGCGTTGTCGACGTCGTCGATCGCGGCCATCGGTCCCGTGATCGCCGCCGGCAGCACCTTCGTCAGTTCGGTCTGAGCGCCGCCCTCGTCGCGGATGACGCTCGTGGGCGCCGTGCGGGCCACTTGGGGCTGGATGCCGAGCTCGCGCTCGATCTCCCGCAGGCGGTCGAGCATCTCGCGGGCATCGACCGGGCGGTCGTCGGGCGAGCGCTCGGTGGCCCAGAGCACGAGCTCGTCGAGCTGCTCGGGAACGCCGGGGTTCTTGACGCTCGGCCGCGGCACGGAGTCGGTCGCGTGCTGGAACGCGATCTGCATCGGCTGCTCGCCCTGGTACGGCTGCTCGCCCGCGAGCATCTCGTAGAGCATGATGCCGAGCGAGTAGATGTCGCTGCGCGCGTCGGCGGTCCCGCGCGTCACGAGCTCGGGTGCGAGGTACGCGATGGTGCCGAGCAGCTGCGAGCCCGTCGCGGTGTTGGCCGTCGTGGCGCGCGCGAGGCCGAAGTCGCCGATCTTGATGCGGCCGTCCTCGGCGAGCAGGACGTTCTCGGGCTTGACGTCACGGTGGACGATGCCGCCCCGGTGCGCGGCGGCGAGGCCGGAGAGGACGGCATCCATCACCGTGATGGTCTGGGCGAGCGTCAGGCGCTTCTGCTCGCGCAGCAGCTCGCGGAGGGTGATCCCGGGCAGGTACTCCATGACGAGGTACGCCATGTCGCCGTCCTGGCCCTGGTCGAAGACGTTGACGACATGCGGGTCGGCCAGCCGCGCGGCGGCGCGGGCCTCCTGGATGAACCGGCTCTGGAAGACGGTGTCGTCGCTCAGGTGGCTGTGCATGACCTTGATCGCGACGCGCCGCTCGAGGCGCAGATCGGTCGCCACGTACACGGTCGCCATGCCGCCGCGCGCGATGCGCGCGCGAACCCGGTATCGGCCGTCGACGAGACGTCCGATCAGCGGGTCGGCCTGCTGACTCGTGCTCACGCTGAAAGTCTAGGGACGGATGCCTGAGAGCCAGGGGAGCGCCTCACCCGGCGCCGCCCGCCATCACCCGTAGGTGGCGAGCCACGTGGTGGCCGCGTTCTCCCACCGCGCGTAGCGATCGGGGTAGGCCGAGATCTGCACCGCCTGAGCCGCCTGCGTGAACGTGAGGCTCTGCCAGCCGGGGATGTCGAGCAGGCCGCGCGTGACCGGGCCGTTGGCGTCGTTCACGCCGAGGTAGAACGCGCGCGTCGCGTACGAGGCATCCATCACCTGCGCCTCCGTGCCCCAGCCGGCGCTCGGCCGCTGCTGGAAGAGGCCCAGGGAATCGCGGTCGCCCCAATCGAGGTTGCGCAGCCACGACTCCTGCATCGCGGCGCCGAGGGCGATGGCGATCCCGCGATCGGGAACGCCGAGCTCGCGACCGATGCGGATGATGAGCTGCGCGTTGCCGATCTGCTCGCCGCTGAGCGCCGGCACCGGCTCCTGAGCCGGGGGAGCGGCCGGCGCGGGCGCCGTGGCCGCCGCGGGGACGATGCCGGGGATCGCGAGCTTCTGACCGGGATAGATGATCGACGACCAGCCGAGCTTGTTCGCGGCGAAGAGGGCCTGGACCGTCACGCCGTTGCGTTTCGCGATGGAGCTGAGGGTGTCGCCCTTCTGCACCGTGTAGACACCGGATGCCGCGACCGGCGCCGAGGGAGCAGCCGGCGCCGCCGGAGCGGCGGGGGCGGCAGCGCCGCCGGCACCCGGGATCGACACCTTCTGCCCGGGGTAGATGATCGACGACCAGCTGAGGTTGTTCGCGGCGAAGAGGGCCTGGACGGTGACGCCGTTGCGCTTCGCGATGGAGCTGAGCGTGTCGCCCTTCTGCACCGTGTACGTCCCGCCGGCGGCCACGGGGGCGGCGGGCGCCGCCTGAGCCGCGGGCGCCGTGCCCTTCAGCCGCAGCACCTGGCCGGGCGTGATGATCGACGACGACGTGAGGCCGTTGATCGCGAGGACGTCGGCGGTGCGCAGCCCGTAGCGCACGGAGATGCCGAAGACGGTGTCGCCGAGCTGCACGGTGTAGGTGTCGGGCACGTCGACCGCCGTCGGCCGTGGGGCCGCGGTCACGGCTCCGAGCCGCAGCTGTGGCACGACGGCGGGCCGCGCGTCGCGCTGGGGCTCTGCGGCGCTCGCCGCGATGGGAGCGCTCAACAGGAGCGCGATGGAACCGGCGACCGCCGGAATGGCGGCGGTCGCAGCCGGAACACGGATGCCGGAGTGTCGCACGAGTTTCCCCCCTCTGTGACCCCCACACCGTGTCACGGAAGTGAATCAGTGTCAACAGATGATAAGGATGTGACCTCTGTTACTGCTGTGGCTCAACGGCGACGTACACGGGCCGCACGGGGATGAGATAGTGAAGACGTGACCGCTGACCGCGCGCCGCGCATCGACACCGACTGGCTGACCCTTCCCGAGCTCGTGGAGGTGCTGGGCGAACCGCTCGGGCGCGTCCGACGCCTCTTCGACGAGCAGCAGCTCATCGGATCACGACGCGACGGCGCGCTCAAGGTCCCGTCCGTGTTCATCGTGGACGGTCGCCCGCTCAGCTCGCTGCGCGGCACCGTCTTCGTCCTCCACGACGCGGGGTTCAGCGACGACGAGGCGATCGACTGGCTCCTGTCCGACGAGGACTCCATCGGCATGGCGCCGATCGAGGCCCTCCTCGCCGGTCGCAAGAGCGAAGTGCGCCGCGTCGCGCAGGCGCTGGCGTAGAGCCGCGGCTCAGGTCGTCCGCACGGTCGCCGCGCGTGCGAGCTCGAGCAGCTCGTCCACGGCGGCCTCGCCGAGGCGCGCACTGCTGAGCGCCTCCTCGGCCTCTCGCGAGTAGTCGGCGATGAGCGACTCGACGCGATCGAGGGCGCCGGTGTCGATGATAGTCGCCTGCAGCGCGGCGATCTGGTCGTCGTCGAGCGTCGGGTCGCCGACGAGCGCATCCACCTCGCGGCGGGCGGGCACGTCGAGGCCCTCGCGCGCGTACGCGATCAGCACGGTGCGCTTGCCCTCGCGCAGGTCGTCGCCCGAGGGCTTCCCCGTCTGCGCCTCGTCGCCGAAGACGCCGAGCACGTCGTCGCGCAGCTGGAAGGCCATGCCGAGCGGATGCCCGAACGCGGCGAGGGCGGCGAGCTGCGCGGCATCCGCCCCCGCGAGGGCGGCTCCGATGGTGAGCGGCTGCTGGATGCTGTACCGCGCCGACTTATAGGAGGCCACCCGGAGAGCCCGCGCGGCGTGACGATCGTCGGGCTCGGTGAGGAACGCGGACTCCTCGGCGACGTCGAGGAACTGGCCGATCGTGACGTCGCGCCTCATCGTGGCGTACTCGCGCCGCGCAGCGGCCGCGTGGGCGGGGGATGCCTCGGCCAGGCCCTCTTCGAGGAGGTCGTCGCTCCACGCCACGAGAAGGTCGCCGAGGAGGATCGCCCCGGATCGCCCGAACGCGGCGGCGTCGCCGACCCAGCCCGCGGAGCGGTGTGTCGACTCGAGGGCGCGGTGCGCGGCGGGGCGGCCACGCCGGGTGTCGGAGTTGTCGATCACGTCGTCGTGAACGAGCGCCGCGACGTGGAAGACCTCGAGCGCGGCGGCCGCCGCGATGATGTCGGGCGAGAGCTCGGCGGGATGCCCGTCCGACTCGGCGACGGCGCGGAATCCGGCGACGCAGAAGCGCCCGCGCAGTCGCTTCCCACCGCTCAGCGCGGTCGCTGCGGCGTCGACGAGAAGGGCCGCTTCCGGGCCGAGTTCCGACGTGGAGAACCGCACGTGCGAGATGAAGGTGTCGAGTCGCTGAGAAATCGCCGCGACCGCGTCCGGAGAGGGTGACACGGGCCTAGCCTAGTGATCGAACGCACGCGTACAATCGACGCGACTAGGACAGCAAGGGGGATGCATGCCTCTCTCCGAACAGGAGCAGCGTCTGCTCGACGAGATGGAACGCCATCTCATGCGCAATGACGCAGACGTCGTCAGCGCGCCTCGCGATGGACGCACTCTCAGCTATCGCAACATCGTGTACGGCACGGTCCTCGTCCTGCTCGGCCTCGGCGGCCTCATCATCGGCGTCTCGACCGACCTCATCGTCGTCGGTGTCATCGGCTTCATCGTCATGCTCGGCGGCGTCGTGCTCGCGGTCACCCCGACCCGCGGCCCCGGCCGTGCGGCAGCCGCAGACCCCGACAAGCCGGCCAAGCCGAAATCGACTTCCTCGTTCATGGACCGCATGAACGATCGCTGGGACCGCCGGCACGAGGATCAC
The DNA here is from genome assembly GCF_039614715.1 of Microbacterium sp. AZCO. GTDB lineage: Bacteria > Actinomycetota > Actinomycetes > Actinomycetales > Microbacteriaceae > Microbacterium. The sequence goes on from NZ_CP154857.1 coordinate 910,710, forward strand.
TGACCTCACGCCGACCCCCGCGTCTCTGAGCACCGACCTTCGGGTCGGTGCTTTTTTTGTGCCCTCCGGGCCTTCGTGGGAGACGGGTCGGGGGTTCCGTGGTGCGTTTGGGTGACAAAGTGGAGGACTGTGGAGTAACGTGGGGGCCACAACCCGTCGGGGGCCGGACGAAGGGGGTGAGGTGCCGATGCTTTTGGGCACGCACACTCCCAAGCTCGATGAGAAGGGCCGCGTCATCCTTCCCTCGAAGTTCCGGGATGAGCTGGGCGGCGGAGTCGTCGTCACGCGCGGCCAGGAGCGCTGCCTCTACGTGTTCAGCACCGAGGAGTTCGAGCGGGTCTATGAGCGCATCCGTGAGGCCCCCCTCACGAACAGGCAGTCCCGGGACTTCCAGCGCATGTTCCTGTCGGGTGCGAGCGCCGAGAAGCCCGACGGGCAGAACCGGGTGACGATCCCCCCGCACCTGCGCACCTACGCCGGTCTCGAGCGTGACCTCGTGGTCACCGGTGTGGGCGCGCACGCCGAGATCTGGAACGCGGACGCGTGGAACGCGTACGCAGACAGCAACGAAGACGGCTATTCCGAGATGGAGCAGGAGGTGATCCCGGGCTTGTTCTGAGCCCTCGATCGTGACTCCCAGCCGCTCACGCCCTGGCGCACTTCCCCGGTGCCAGGTCAGAGCGGATGGGGATCAGGGTCGAGGGACACCGTCCCCGACAGCCCCGAAATCATGAACCTCCGCGACATCCACACCCCCGTCCTCCTCGACCGCTGCGTCGAGCTGCTCGCCCCCGCACTCCAGCGCGAGGGCGCCGTGCTCGTCGACGCGACGCTCGGCATGGGCGGACACTCCGAGGCGTTCCTCGAGCGCTTCCCCGGCATCCGGCTCATCGGCCTCGATCGCGACCAGGACGCGCTCCGCATCGCGGGGGAGCGCCTGGCGCCGTTCGGCGACCGCGTGACACTCGTACACACCGTCTACGACGGCATCGCCGACGCGATCTCCTCCACTGGCCTTCACTCGGTCGACGGGATCCTCTTCGACCTCGGCGTCTCGTCGCTGCAGCTGGACGAGGCCGACCGCGGCTTCGCCTACTCGCAGGACGCCCCCCTCGACATGCGCATGGACCAGTCGATCGGCACGACGGCCGCCGACGTGCTGGCGACCTACAGCGAGGGTCAGCTGCGCCGCATCTTCGAGCGCTACGGCGAGGAGAAGCTCTCCGGGCGCTATGCGCGCGCGATCATCGAGGCGCGTGCCCAGGCGCCGATCCTGCGGTCGGGTCGCCTCGTCGAGATCCTCATCGCCGCGACGCCGTATTCGGCGCAGCGCTCCGGGCATCCCGCGAAGCGCGTCTTCCAGGCACTGCGCATCGAGGTCAACAGCGAGCTGTCGGTGCTCGAGCGCGCGATCCCGGCCGCGCTCGGGCGACTTCGCGTGGGCGGACGGATCGTCGTCATGTCGTACCAGTCGCTCGAAGACCGGATCGTCAAGCGCGAATTCGCGGATGCCGTCGCCTCGACCGCCCCCGCCGGTCTTCCCGTCGAGCTGCCCGAGCACGCACCGCGCTTCCGGCTGCTCGTGAAGGGCGCAGAACAAGCCTCGCCTGAAGAGATCGCCCGCAACCCGCGCGCGACACCTGTGCGGCTGCGTGCCGCCGAACGGATCAGGGAGGTGGCATGAGCCTCGCAGCCCAGAGCACTCTCGCGCCGGCACGGCGGGAGAGGCCTGCGCGGAGACTGCGGGCGCTCGACGCCCCCGCACGCCGTCGCCGGCCGAAGCTCCTCTACGCGATCGTGGCGGTCGCCGGCGCCGTCGCGATCGGGGCGGCGCAGATGTCGCTGTCGATCCTCACGACGCAGACCTCGTACCAGCTCGCGAAGCTGACCTCGCAGCAGCGCGAGCTCAACTGGCAGAAGCAGATCCTCTACGACGATGTCGCGGGGCTCAGCTCGCCCCAGTACCTCGCCGCGAACGCGTCCGCCCTCGGCATGGTGATCAACGAGTCGCCGAGCTACCTGCGCCTGAGCGACGGAGCCATCCTCGGCACCGGACAGGTCGCGCTCGGCGCGTCGTCGGTCGACGCCCTCGGCCGCGGCGCGGTGGGGAACGCCCTCATCACCGACACTCCGCTCGTCACGGATCCGGATGCCACGATCCAGGGCGCACCGCCGGCGGAGGCGCCCGATGCCACGACCCCGGTGGACGGAGTCGCCCCGGTATCCAACACTCCGCCACCCATCACCGACGGACTGCCGACCCCGAGCACACACTGAGAACATGACCACGAGAAGCACCCGCAGCCCGCGCCGTCGCACCGTGGTCGCCCTCGGCGTCGTGCTGGCGATCCTCGCCGGCTTCATCGTCCGGCTCGTCGACATCCAGGTCGTGAGCGCGCGCGAGCACATCGAGGATTCGCTCGTCACGGCTCTCGGCAGCTCGCGGCCGCTGTACGGCACGCGCGGCGCGATCGTCGACGAGACCGGACAGACCCTCGCCGGCAGCATCCTGCTCTACGACGCTCAGCTCGACCCCTCGAACGTCGGCGCCATCCAGCGCACGAAGCCCGACGGCACGAAGGAAGAGGTCTCCTGGCCCGAGGTCGCCGCGGAGATCGGCGAGGTGACGGGGCAGACGGCGGATGAGGTTCAGAAGGTCGTCGCCGACGCGCGCGCGTCGAACCCGGACTCGCAGTACGCACCTCTAAAGCGAGGTCTCACGACGGAGCAGTACCGCACGCTCGCCGATCTCGGCATCCCGTTCCTCTATTTCGACCCGCACCCCGCGCGCACGTACCCCGACGGTGCCGTCGCGGGCAATCTCGTGGGCTACATGGGCCGCGACGGCGACGCGCTCGGCGGGCTCGAGCAGGTCGAGAACAGCTGCCTCACCGCCACGAACGGCTCGATGACCTACGAGAAGGGCAAGGACGGCGTCGTCATCCCGGGCACCGAGGTCGAGAAGCCCGCCGTGGACGGCGGCACGCTGCAGCTCACGATCAACCGCGATCTGCAGTGGTATCTGCAGCAGCTGATCGCCGAGCAGGTGCAGGACGAGGGGGCCAAGTCGGGCACCATCACGGTCGTCGAGGCGAAGACGGGCAAGATCCGGGCGGCGGCCGAGTTCCCCACGGTCGACCCGAACAACGTGGAGGCCTCCGACCCGACGGACCGCGGCAGCCGCATCTTCACGAACTGGTTCGAGCCCGGCTCGACCTTCAAGCCGCTCACGGCCGCGACGCTCATCGACACGGGCGCGGCGACACCGAGCTCGACGGTGATCGCGTCGGGCAAGGAGACGTTCCCCAACGGGGCGCGCGTCGGAGACTCCTTCCAGCACCCGGCGTACAACTACACGCTCGCCGGCGTGCTCATCGACTCGTCGAACGTCGGCATCTCGAAGTTCGCCGAGAGGGCCAGCCCGCAGACCCGCTACGACTACCTCAAGAAGTTCGGCATCGCGGAGGGCAGTGACATCGCCTTCAACGGGCAGATCTCGGGCTCGCTGCGCACGCCCGACAAATGGGACAACCAGAGCTACTACAACATCGCGTTCGGCCAGGGCGTCGCGACGACGATCCCCGAGCTCATGGGGGCGTACCAGGCGATCGCGAACGACGGCCTGAAGGTGCCGCTCTCGCTCGTCGAGTCGTGCACCAAGGGGGACGGCACCGTCGTCAAGCCGGCGCAGGGCGAGACGACGCAGGTCGTCAAGGAGTCGACGGCGGTCGCGGTGCAGCAGATGATGGAGAACGTCTCGCTGCAGAGCACGCTGGCGCCGCAGATCGCCGTCCCGGGCTACAACATCGCCGACAAGACCGGAACGGGCGAGATCGAGGACGGCCACGGCGGCTACAAGAGCGGCGTCTACTTCACCACGATGATCGGCTTCGCGCCCGCCGAGGACCCGCAGTACGTCGTCGCGGTGACGCTCAACGAGCCGACTCGGATAAAGTCGTCGGGTGCCAACGCCTCCGCGTGGCAGAAGGCGATGACTCAGGTGCTGAAGACGTACCGGGTCATGCCCTCCACCGAGGCGCCGACGCTGCTCGCGAAATTCGGCCAGTAGCTCGTTCCCGGCTCCTCAGACATGATCGACCTCACTCTCACACAGCTTGCCCGCGCCGTCTCCGGCGAACTCCGACTCGCCGGAGAGGACACCCCCGACACCCTGGTGGGCGGCCTCGTCGACACCGACTCCCGGCTCATCGAGCCCGGCGGCATCTTCGTCGCCAAGCCCGGTGAGGAGACCGACGGACATCTCTTCGTGGATGCCGCGGTCGCAAACGGCGCCGCCCTCGCGATCGTCGAACGACCCGTCGAGGCGGATGTCACCCAGATCGTCGTCGCCGACGTGGTCACGGCCCTCGCCGATCTCGCGCGCGAGGTCGTCGCGCGCGTGCGCGCGGGCGGTGACCTCCGCGTCGTCGGGATCACGGGGTCCAACGGCAAGACGACGACCAAGAACCTGCTCGCCCGCATCCTCGAGGGCGAGGGCGAGACCGTCGCGCCGAAGGCGTCGTTCAACAACGAGGTCGGCGCGCCCCTCACGATGCTGCGGGTGACCCACACGACGCGCTTCCTCGTGAGCGAGTTCGGCGCGAGCGGCCCCGGTGAGATCGCGCGTCTCGCGGGTCTCGTCACGCCCGACGTCGGCGTCGTCCTCATGGTCGGCATGGCCCACGCGGGAGGCTTCGGCGGCATCGAGTCGACCCTCTTCGAGAAGTCGCAGCTCATCCACGCCGTGCGGCCGGGCGGACTCGCCGTGCTCAACGCCGACGACGCCCGCGTCGCGACGATGGCGGCGATCGCCGACGAGCGGGATGCCTCGGTGCGGTGGTTCGGCCGCGGAGCCCGGGCCGTGGACGTGCGGGCCGACGATGTCGAGGTGACGGCATCCGGAACCCGCTCGATCGTGACCGCCGACGGCGTCAGCGCCCCCCTCAGCCTGCGCGTGCTCGGCGAGCACCACGTCATGAACGCCCTCGCCGCCATCGCCGCTGCGACGGCGCTCGGCGTGCCGCTCGACACCTGCATCGAGCGGCTCGAGCAGGTCGAGCTCGCCGAGCGGTGGCGCATGCAGCCGCTCGGGTCCGAGCGCGTGCGCATCATCAACGACGCCTACAACGCGAGCCCCGACTCGATGTCGGCGGCGCTGCGCACGCTCGCGCAGATCGTCCGGCCCGGTGAGCGCAGCGTCGCCGTGCTCGGCGCCATGAGCGAGCTGGGGGAGTACGCCGAGGAGGAGCACGACCGCGTGGGCCTGCTGGCGGTGCGCCTCGGCATCCAGCGCATCGTCGTCATCGGTCCCGACGCGCGCCGGATGTACCTCGAAGCGATCGCGCAGGGGTCGTGGGACGGCGAGGCCGTCTTCTTCGCGACGGCCGACGAGGCGTACGACTACCTCCTCACCGAACTGCGCGACGGCGATCGGGTGCTCGTGAAGTCGTCGAACTCCGCGGGGCTCCGGCACCTCGGCGATCGTCTGGGAGAATCGTTCTCGTGAGATCCCTCCTGACCGCAGCGGCGATCTCGCTGGCCTTCACGCTCTTCCTGACGCCCGTCTTCCTGCGGCTCTTCCGCAAGTGGGGCTGGGGACAGATCATCCGCACGCCGGAGGACGGCAACATCCCGCCGCACGAGGCGAAGCGCGGCACGCCGACGATGGGCGGCGTCATCTTCATCGCCGGCACGCTCGTCGGCTACTTCATCGGCACCTATGCCGGCAACTTCCCCCCGACCATCTCGGGCCTCCTCGTGCTGTGGATGATGGTGGGCTTCGGTGTCGTCGGCTTCATCGACGACTACATGAAGGTTCACCGCCAGCGCAGCCTCGGCCTCACCGGCTGGCGCAAGATCCTCGGCCAGGTCATCGTGATCGTGCCCTGGGCGATCGTGTCGCTCAGCTTCCCGACGGCCGCCGGCCAGACGCCCGCATCGCCGTACGTCTCGTTCTTCCGCGACATCCCGGTGCTGTCCTTCATGGCGCTCGGCGTCATCGTGGGCTGGATCCTGTACCTCATCTGGATCACGTTCATCGGGGTCGCGTGGTCCAACAGCACCAACGTGACCGACGGCCTCGATGGTCTCGCGGCGGGCTCGGGCATCTTCACCATCGCCGCCATGAGCCTCATCACGTTCTGGCAGTTCAAGCAGCGCTGCACGGCGATCGACCTCGTGCCGAGCTTCCAGACCGCCTGCTACGGCACACGCGACCCGCTCGATCTCACGATCGTCTCGGCCGCGTTCGTCGGCGCCCTCGTCGGCTTCCTGTGGTGGAACGCGCCGAAGGCCGAGGTCTTCATGGGCGACGTGGGCTCGATGGCGATCGGCGGCGTCATCGCCGCGATGTCTATCCTGTCGCGCACCGAGCTCCTCGCGGTCATCGTCGCGGGCGTCTTCATCATCGGCCCCGGGTCGGTGATCCTGCAGCGCTGGTACTTCAAGATCACGAGGGGCAACCGGCTGTTCCTCATGAGCCCCTTCCATCACCACCTCGAGATGCGCGGCTGGGCCGAGACGACGATCGTCGTGCGCATGTGGATCATCGCCGGGATGCTGGCGGTCACGGGTGTCGGGGCGTTCTACGTCGAATGGCTCGCACGCACGTGACCTCCCGCCTCGATTCGCTCACCAGCTGGAACGCGGACTGGAAGGGCCTCCGCGTCGCGGTTCTCGGCCTCTCCGTCACGGGATTCTCCGTCGCCGACACGCTCGCCGAGCTCGGCGCCGACGTGCTCGTCGTCACCGAGAAGGCCGACGAGGAGTACGAGCGCCTGCTCCCCGTGATCGGGGCGCGTCTGTGGACGGGCGCGCTCGACGCGGTCCCCGCCGAACTCTCCGACTTCGCCCCCGAGGTCGTCGTCGCCTCGCCGGGCTTCGCACCGCAGCATCCCGTGATCGCGTGGGCGCAGGCGAGCGGCATCGCCCTCTGGGGCGATGTCGAGCTCGCGTGGCGCGTCCGCGACAAGGTCGTCCGGCCCGATGGGCGGCCCGCCGACTGGATCCTCATCACGGGCACGAACGGCAAGACCACGACGACCCGGCTCACCGCGACGATGCTCGTCGCCGGGGGCCTCCGCGCCGCCCCCGTCGGCAACATCGGCACTCCCGTGCTCGACGCCGTGCGGGATCCCGAGGGCTTCGACGCCCTGGTGGTCGAGCTCTCGAGCCACCAGCTCTGGTACCTCGGACTGCAGACCGGGCCCGACCCGGTCTCGCCGCACGCCGCCGTCTGCCTCAACCTCGCCGACGACCACCTGGAGTGGCACGGCTCCTTCCAGGCGTACCGCGACGCCAAGGCGCACGTGTACGACAACACGCGCGTCGCGTGCGTCTACAACAAGGCGGACGCCGCGACCCAGGGCATGGTCGAGGACGCCGAGGTGGTCGAGGGCGCGCGTGCCATCGGCTTCGACCTCGGCATCCCAGGCCCCAGCGACCTCGGCGTCGTCGAGGGCATCCTCGTCGACCGGGCGTTCCTCGAGGACCGCCGCACGAGCGCGCTCGAGCTCGCGACGGTCGACGAGCTCGCGGGGCTGGGCCTGGCTGCTCCGCACGTCGTCGCCAACATCCTCGCCGCGGCCGCGCTCGCCCGATCGCTCGACGTCGCGCCCGCCGCGATCCGCGAGGCGCTGCGCGGCTTCCGCCTCGACCCCCACCGGATCGAGGTGGTCGCCGTCGCCGAGGGCATCACCTGGGTGGACGACTCGAAGGCCACCAACCCGCACGCCGCGGCCTCCTCGCTCGCGGCCTTCCCGGGCGCCGTGTGGGTCGTCGGCGGACTGCTCAAGGGTGTCGACATCTCCGAGCTCGTGGCCGGCCGCGGCATGCGTTCCAAGGCCGCGATCGTCATCGGAGCGGAACGGGATGCGGTGCTCTCCGCGTTCGCGCGACACGCGCCGGAAGTCCCCGTGTTCGAGGTGGACGCCGATGAGACTGAAGAGGTCATGGCGCAGGTCGTCGAACTGGCGGCCGGGATCGCGCGCGACGGGGACGTGGTGCTCCTCGCTCCCGCAGCAGCATCCTTCGACCAGTTCTCGTCCTACGCCGACAGGGGTCGCCGCTTCGCGGCGGCGGTACGGGAGCTGATCGCGAGGGGGGCCGATGGCGAGCACGACGGCGACGCCGACCCGGCCTCCGAGGGTCCAGCCTGAGGAGATCTCAGCCAAGCGGGGACTCGCGGCGCGGGTCAACCTCGGCAAGGTCTTCGCACCGGTTCCGAGCGAGTTCCTCCTCATCGCCTCGACGGCGCTGCTGCTGACGGGCTTCGGCCTCGTCATGATCCTGTCCGCGACCTCGGCGACGGCGACGGCGGCGGGTCAGCCGCCGTATGAGGCGGTGCTCAAGCAGGGCATGTTCGCGCTGCTCGGCATCCCGCTCATGTTCATCGCGAGCCGCCTCCCGATCGAGTTCTGGAAGCGCATCGCGTGGCCGGCGCTCATCGGCGCTCTGCTGTTCCAGATGCTCGTCTTCACGCCCCTGGGTGTGGAGAACGCGGGAAACCGCAACTGGATCAATATCGCCGGCATCCAGGCCCAGCCGTCGGAGTTCCTCAAGCTCTCGCTCGCACTGTGGATCGGCTTCATCCTCTTCCGCAAGCGCACGCTGCTGAGCTCGTGGACGCACGTGTTCATCCCGCTCGTCCCGGTCACCGTCCTCGTCCTCGCCGCCGTCATGGCGGGCGACGACATGGGCACGGCGATGATCATCGCGATCGCGGCGCTCGGCGCGCTCTTCTTCTCGGGCGTCAAGCTGCGCATCTTCATCCTGCCCGCGATCCTCGGCGTCATCGGCGCCGTCGCCTTCGCCGCGATCAGCCCCAACCGCGTCGCGCGCATCATGAGCTTCCTCGACCCGAACTGCCTCGCCGACTACTACAACTCCTGCTACCAGCCCCTGCACGGGATCTGGGGGCTCGCGGGCGGCGGCATCTTCGGGCTGGGCCTGGGCAACTCCAAGGAGAAGTACGACTGGCTCCCGGCCGCCGCGAACGACTACATCTTCGCGATCGTCGGCGAGGAGCTCGGCCTCATCGGCTGCATCGTCGTGCTCGGACTCTTCGCCCTCTTCGCCGTCGGCGCATTCCACGTCATCCGCAAGACGGACGACCCCTTCGTGCGCATCGTCTCGGGCGCCATCACGGTGTGGATCGTCGGCCAGGCGCTCATCAACATCGGCGTCGTGCTGCGCGTCTTCCCCGTGCTCGGCGTGCCCCTCCCGTTCATGTCGCAGGGTGGGACGTCGCTCCTCTCGGTGCTCGTCGCGTGCGGCATCCTGCTCTCCTTCGCGCGCTCGCTTCCCAGCGCCGCTCGCGCCCGCCCGGTTCGGGCCCCCCGCGCACCGCGTGCGAAGATCGCTGGGTGACGAACGCCCCGACGAGACGCACGTACCTGCTCGCGGGCGGCGGCACCGCCGGCCACGTGAACCCGCTCCTCGCGGTCGCCGACGCCCTGCGCGAGCGCGACGCGGACGCGGAGGTGCTCGTGCTCGGCACGCGCGAGGGCCTCGAGGCGCGCCTCGTGCCGCTCCGCGGCTACGAGCTGCTCATCGTCGACAAGGTGCCCTTCCCGCGCCGCCCGAACGGCGCCGCGGCTGCCTTCCCGGCCCGCTTCCGCCGGGCTGTCGCGCAGGTGCGCGAGCACATCCGCACCCACGGGGTCGAGGTCGTCGTCGGTTTCGGCGGCTACGCGTCCGCGCCCGCCTACGTCGCTGCCCGCCGCGAGCGCGTGCCGTTCGTGGTGCACGAGGCCAACGCCAAGCCGGGGCTCGCGAACATCCTCGGCGCCCGCAGCGCCGCCGGAACGGGAGTCGCGTTCGCGGGCACGCCGCTCAAGGGCAGTCGAGTGGTCGGGATGCCGCTCCGCCGCGAGATCGTGACCCTCGACCGGGCCGCACTCCGGCCCGAGGCGGCCGCGCACTTCGGCCTCGACCCCGAGCGTCCCACGCTCCTCGTCTTCGGCGGCTCGCTCGGCGCGCAGCGGCTCAACGAGGCCTTCGGCGGTGCGTGGCGCGACGTGCTCGACGCCGGGTGGCAGCTGCTGCACGTGACGGGTGAGAAGTCGGAGCTGCCCGATCCCGGCGTGCCCGGCTACGCCGTCGCGCGCTACGTCGACCGCATGGACCTCGCCTTCGCCCTCGCCGACCTCATCGTGTCCCGCGCCGGGGCGGCGACCGTGAGCGAGATCAGCGCCCTCGGCATCCCCGCCGTCTACGTGCCGTACGCCGTCGGCAACGGCGAGCAGGCCCTGAACGCCGGCTCCGCCATCCGCGCGGGCGCCGCCATCCTCATCCCCGACGCGGAGTTCACCGCCGAGCGCGTGCGCACCGAGGTGCTGCCGCTCCTGCGCGACGACGCCCGGCGTGCGACGATGGCGGCCGCTGCGACGTCGGTCGGCACGCGCACCGGCACCGAGAACGTCATCGCGATGATCGACGAGGCGCTCGCGCGCTGACACCGGGCGTGCCGGACGGCGGCGGGCATGGCCCGACCTAGACTTGTCGGGTCATGATCAGACCCGACTTGAGCCTTCCGATTCCCGAGAGCATCGACGCGGCGCACTTCATCGGCATCGGCGGCTCGGGCATGTCGGGCCTGGCCCGCATGTTCCTCGAACGGGGCATCCGCGTGTCGGGTTCCGACCGTGCCGACAGCCGGGCACTGCGCGAGCTCGCCGAGCTCGGTGCGACGGTGTACGTCGGCCACGACGCCGCGAACCTCGCCGACGACGTCGACACCGTCGTGCACACCGGCGCCATCTGGCCCGAGAACCCCGAGTTCCTCCTCGCCAAGGAGCGGGGGCTCCACGTCATCCACCGCTCGCAGGCGCTGTACTGGCTGATCGGCGGCCGGCGGCTCGTCTCCGTCGCCGGCGCGCACGGCAAGACGACCTCGACGGGCATGATCGTGACCGCCCTGCGCGACCTCGGCGTCGCGCCGACCTTCGTCAACGGCGGCGTCATCGCGCAGCTCGGGGTGTCGAGCGGCACCGGCGACGACGACCTGTTCGTCATCGAGGCAGACGAGTCGGACGGCACCTTCCTCCTGTACGACACGTCGATCGCGCTCATCACGAACGTCGACCCGGACCACCTCGACCACTGGGGATCGCGCGACGCGTTCTATGCCGCCTTCGCCCGGTTCGCCGACGAGGCGCGCGAAGCGGTCGTCATCTCGTCCGACGACGCCGGCGCCCGACGGGTCGGGGAGCAGCTCACCCACCCCAGGGTCATCACGTTCGGCGAGGCCGCGGACGCCACCGTGCGGGTGACCGACATCGTGACCGACGGCCCCGTGTCGTTCCGGCTCACCTACGACGGCGCCTCGGTCGACGCGCGGCTCCCCGTGCCGGGCGCCCACAACGCGATCAACGCCGCCGGCGCGGTCGCCGTGCTCTTGACCCTCGGCCACGGGCTCGAGCCCGCCGTGCGCGCCGTCGAGGGGTTCGCCGGCACCGTCCGCCGCTTCGAGCTGCACGGGGTGACCCGCGGGGTCAGCGTCTTCGACGACTACGCCCACCACCCCACCGAGGTCGCCGCGGCCCTGGCCGCCGCCCGCAGCGTCGTCGGCGACGGACGCCTCATCGCGATCCAGCAGCCGCACACGTATTCGCGGACGCAGGAGATGTACCGCGAGTTCGCCGAGGTGCTCGAGAGGTACGCCGATCACACCGTCATGCTGGACGTGTACGGCGCGCGTGAGGATCCCGTGCCGGGAGTCACCGGCGAGCTCGTCAGCGGCGCGTTCGACGATGCGAGCCATGTCGCGTACGTTCCCGACTGGCAGGCGGCCGCCGACTACACGGCGTCCGTCGCCCGCGAGGGGGACTACGTCATCACGCTCGGCTGCGGCGACGTCTACCGGATCATCCCGCAGGTGCTCGACGCGCTCGCCCGCACGACGCCGGGGGAGTAGGCCTCATGCGCCGGCCGACCCCGATCCCGCAGGCGCCGAGCCCCACCGCCGGTGCGTCAGGCGCCGGCGGCGCAGGTGGCCGTGACGGCGCCACGCCGGCGCGACAGCCGCAGACGTATGAGGCGTCGCCCGGCGTGACGATCTCGCCCGCAGAGCGCGACGAGACCATCGCCCCCGTCATCCCGATGGCGGCGCCCGCGGCGCTGCCCGACATGGCGCCGGGCGAGCAGGACGCTCCGGACGCTCCGGACGACGCCCCGCCGATCCGCCTCCGTGACGTGTGGAAGGCCGCCCGAGCACGCCGCAAGGCGCTGCGTGCCGAGGTCCGCCGCTTCACCGTGCGCCAGCGGCGCCGGCGGATGCTGTGGATCGGGACGGCGGCATCCCTTCTCCTGCTCGTCCTCACGACGCTCGCGGCGGCCTACAGCCCGCTGTTCGGCGTCGAGCGCATCACGGTCGAGGGCACGTCGCTGCTCGACCCGGCCGCTGTCGAGAAGGCCCTCTCGGAGCAGCTCGGCACGCCGCTGCCGCTCGTCGACGAGAGCGCCGTGAAGGCCGACCTCGTCGCCTTCCCGCTCGTGCAGTCGTACTCGCTCGAGGCGCGGCCGCCGCACGAGCTCGTCGTGCGGATCGTCGAGCGCCTGCCGATCGGGCTCATCAAGACGGCGGCCGGCTACACCCTCGTGGATGCCGCGGGCGTGGCGCTCTCGACGACCGAGACGCCGACCGCGGGCACGCCGCTGCTGACGATCTCGGGCGGAACGTCGTCGGCTGCGTTCGAGGCCGTGGGACAGGTCATGCGCACGCTGCCGGCCTCCATCCGCGATCAGGTCACGGCCATTGCGGCGTCGACACCGGACGACGTCACCCTGACGCTCGGCGGCACGAACACCGAGGTCATCTGGGGGAGCGCCGACCAGTCCGCGCTCAAGGCCTTCGTGCTCGAGACGACGATGAAGTCCCGGCCGCCCGCGACCGTCACGGCGTACGACGTGTCCTCGCCCGCCGCGGTCGTCGTCCGCTGACCCCTCGGGGCGTCCGAGCGCACGAATACTCGGCGCGATGTCGCGACACGCCCAGTCGCGTCCGGGCCGCGTGGATGCCTCCGCATACCTTCGATCTCAGGAATTGCATACCGGGCAATTCTTTATACCTCAACTAGAGGTTGAAGGTTCGGGGAACACGGAGGCCGGCATGAGCCAGAACCAGAACTACCTCGCCGTGATCAAAGTCGTCGGCGTCGGCGGCGGCGGCGTCAACGCGGTCAACCGCATGATCGAACTCGGTCTGCGCGGCGTGGAGTTCATCGCGATCAACACCGACGCGCAGGCGCTGCTGATGAGCGATGCCGACGTCAAGCTCGACGTCGGGCGCGAGCTGACTCGCGGACTCGGTGCGGGCGCCGACCCCGAGGTCGGGCGACGCGCGGCGGAGGATCACGCCGAAGAGATCGAAGAAGCCCTGCGCGGCGCCGACATGGTCTTCGTCACCGCTGGGGAAGGCGGTGGCACGGGCACGGGCGGCGCTCCTGTCGTGGCGAAGATCGCGAAGTCGATCGGCGCCCTGACGATCGGTGTCGTGACCAAGCCCTTCTCGTTCGAGGGCCGTCGCCGCCAGAGCCAGGCCGAGGCCGGCGTCGCCAAGCTGAAGGAAGAGGTCGACACCCTCATCGTGGTGCCGAACGACCGCCTCCTCGAGATCAGCGACCGCGGCATCTCGATGATCGAGGCGTTCGCCACCGCCGACCAGGTGCTCCTCGCCGGTGTCCAGGGCATCACGGACCTCATCACGACGCCCGGTCTCATCAACCTCGACTTCGCCGACGTCAAGTCGGTCATGCAGGGCGCGGGATCCGCGCTCATGGGCATCGGCTCGGCGCGCGGCGCCGACCGTGCGATCAAGGCGGCGGAGCTCGCCGTCGAATCGCCCCTGCTGGAGGCGTCGATCGAGGGTGCGCACGGCGTGCTGCTCTCGATCCAGGGTGGATCGAACCTGGGCATCTTCGAGATCAATGACGCGGCGCAGCTCGTCAAGGAGGCCGCGCACCCCGAGGCGAACATCATCTTCGGAACCGTCATCGACGACACCCTCGGCGACGAGGTGCGCGTCACCGTCATCGCGGCGGGCTTCGACGGCGGCGAGCCCCAGGCGCGGATCGAGCCGATCTCGGCGGCGCGCGTCGCTCCCGTGGCTCCTGCCGTGCCGTCGACGCCGGCTCCCGAGGCAGCCAAGGAGCTCGCCGTGGAGCCGCAGCCGGTCCCGGTGGGCGTCACCGCCGACACGGGCTACGACTCGGCGTTCGGCGACGACGATCTCGATATCCCCGACTTCCTGAAGTAAGTGAGCGACCTTTCGGGTCGCCTCACGGAGGTCGACGCCCGGATCGCGGCCGCCGCACGCGCGGCGGGCCGCGATCCCGGGACGCTGACCAGGATCGTCGTGACGAAGTTCCACCCCGCGTCTCTCGTCGACGAGCTCTACGAGCTCGGTGTGCGCGAGGTGGGCGAGAACCGACAGCAGGAGCTCACCGAGAAGGCGCACGCCGTCGGACCCCGCGACGGCCTGCGGTGGCACTTCATCGGGCAGGCGCAGACCAACAAGGCGCGAGCGATCCGGGCGGCGGCATCCGTCGTCCACTCGGTCGACCGCCCGCGACTCGCCGACGCGCTTGATGCGGCAGGGGAGGGGATGCCGCGGCTCGACGTGCTGCTGCAGATCAACCTCACCGACGACCCCGGGCGCGGCGGTGTCACGCCCGGCGACCTCGAGCAGCTGGCCGAGCACACCGCCGCGCGCGACACGCTGCGCGTGCGCGGTGTCATGGCCGTCGCGCCGCTCGACGAGCCCCCCGCGGCCGCCTTCGAGCGGCTCGCGCAGTACAGCGCACTCGTGCGCGCCGTCGTCCCGGACGCCGACTGGATCTCAGCCGGAATGACGGGAGACTTCGCCGAGGCGATCGCGGCAGGTGCGACACACCTGCGGATCGGCTCGGCAATCACAGGACCCAGACCAGAGCGCCGTTAGCCTCGAATCGACGAGGACACGGCGAGCACACACGGAGGATGCGATGTCGAACCCGCTCAAGAAGACCATGGTCTACCTCGGCCTCGCGGATGAGGAAGAAGTGTATGAAGAGCCCGCTCCCCAGCCCGCGAGCCGCAAGGCCGTGCAGCCCGTCGAGAAGGCGGCCGCGCCCGTGACCCCGATCCACCGCCCCGCCGTCGTGCGCCAGCCCGCGCCCTCCGCGATCAGCGAGATCCTCACGGTGCACCCCAAGCAGTACCGCGACGCGCAGGTCATCGCCGAGAACTTCCGTGACGGCATCCCCGTCATCATCAACCTCTCGCAGATGAGCGACGCCGACGCGCGCCGCCTCATCGACTTCGCGAGCGGTCTCTCTCTCGGCCTGTACGGCCGCATCGAGCGCGTGACGAGCAAGGTCTTCCTGCTGTCGCCGGAGAGCGTCAACGTGTCCGGCGACGGCGCGGTCGCCCAGGCCGACCCCGAGTCGGTCCCGTTCGCTCCGTAGACTCGAGTCGTGGATGTCATCCGCCTCATCGCAGCGGTCCTCAACACGCTTCTGCTGATCTACGTCCTCGTGCTGCTCGTGCGGCTCGTCCTGGACTGGATTCCGTTCTTCAACCGCGAATGGCGCCCGAAGGGCGCCGGCCTCGTCGCCGCCGAAGTCGTCTACACCGTGACCGATCCGCCGCTGAAGCTGTTCCGCCGCTTCATCCCTCCGCTGCGCGTCGGTCAGGTGGCGCTGGACTTCGGATTCGCCCTCACGATGCTCCTGTGCTTCGTGCTGCTCTCGGTCACGCGGTCGATCGCGGGCTGAGAGCGCGCGGGGCCGCGGCATCCATCCATCCGGTTCGCGCGTCGCACGGCGACACGCGTCCTGCACCTACCGAAGTGCGGCGACTATGCTTTGCTG
This sequence comes from Microbacterium sp. AZCO, assembly GCF_039614715.1. Lineage (GTDB taxonomy): Bacteria > Actinomycetota > Actinomycetes > Actinomycetales > Microbacteriaceae > Microbacterium. The sequence goes on from NZ_CP154857.1 coordinate 926,558, forward strand.
GGACGGTCCGCCCGCCCCGGGGCGGCACCGCTCCGCAACGCCGGCGACCTGAGCGCTCGAAAGAGGAATCACAATGGCATTGACCCCCGATGACGTCGTCACCAAGCAGTTCCAGCACGTCCGGTTCAAGGAGGGCTTCGACCCGGACGAGGTCGACGACTTCCTCGATGAGATCGTCGTCGAGTGGCGCAAGGCCCTCGCCGAGAACGAAGAGCTGAAGAGCAAGCTCGCCGCGTACGAGTCGGGCAGCGCGCCCGCCGCTGCGGCCCCCGCGCCCGCTCCCGCCCCCGAGCCGACCCCCGCGCCGGCTCCCGCCGTCGCCGAGGGCGCTCCGCCGGCCGCCGCGAGCGCCGGCATCATCGAGCTCGCCCAGCGTCTGCACGACGAGCACGTCGCCGAGGGCCAGGCGAAGCGCGACCAGCTCATCTCCGACGCCCAGGCGCAGGCCGCCTCGATCGTCGCCGAGGCCGAGACCAAGGGCCGCGAGGAGCTCGCCCGCCTCGACCGCGAGCGCGCGACGCTCGAGAGCCGCATCACCGAGCTCCGCCAGTTCGAGCGCGACTACCGTCAGCAGCTGCGCTCCTACATCGAGAGCCACCTGCGCGACCTCGAGACGACGGCGAACGCATCGGGACCGACTCCGGTCTCGGCCATCGGCCTCTAGGCCCAGCCTTTGACAGGCCGAGCCCCCCTTCGACAGGCGGCGGCCGGCATCATCATCGCGATCCTCGCGGTGCTGGTGCTGGCCGCCGACCAGTTCACGAAGTACCTCGCGATCGAGAACCTGCCCCCCGAGGAGCCGGTCCACGTCATCGGGGACTTCCTGATCTTCTATCTGATCCGCAACTCCGGCGCGGCGTTCTCGCTCGGCGAGAACGTCACCTGGGTCTTCACCATCGCCCTCGCGGTCGTCGCCGTCGTGATCGTCTGGCTCGCCGCGACGCGGGTGAAGTCGCGGCTCTGGGCCGTCGCCCTCGGCCTTCTGCTGGGTGGAGTGCTCGGCAACCTCACCGACCGGCTGTTCCGCGAGCCCGGCTTCGCCGTCGGGCACGTGGTCGACTTCATCAACACGCCGTGGCTCATGCCGGCGATCTACAACGTCGCCGACATCTTCATCGTCTCGATGATGATCGCGATCGCGCTCCTCGTGCTCGCCGGTCCGCACCTCGACGGAACGCGTCCCCGCAAGGAGGACGACAAGGCGAAGGATGCCGCAGCCGACGGCACCGCCGAACCCGGCGCCCGCTCGAGCGACACCGACGGAACGGATGCTCCGGCCGGGGCATCCGGATCCCAGGACTGACGTGGACTCGCGCAGCCTGCCCGTGCCCGACGGGCTCGACGGCGTGAGGGTCGACGCGGCCCTCGCCAAGATGCTCGGCTTCTCGCGCACCTTCGCGGCCGAGGTCGCCGAGGCAGGCGGCGTGCGACTCGACGGCAGACTGCTCGCGAAGTCGGACAAGCTGCGCGGCGGCGGCTGGCTCGAGGTCGAGTGGGAGGCGCGCCGCGAGCCCGAGATCATCCCGGTGGACGTGGCCGATCTCGGCATCGTCTACGACGACGACGACATCGTCGTGGTCGACAAACCCGCGGGCGTCGCGGCCCACCCCTCCGTGGGCTGGGAGGGACCGACTGTCCTCGGCGCCCTCGCAGCGGGCGGCTTCCGCATCGCCACGACGGGCGCCGCGGAGCGGCAGGGCGTCGTGCACCGGCTCGATGTCGGGACGAGCGGACTCATGGTCGTCGCCAAGACCGAGCGGGCATACACGGCGCTCAAGCGCGCGTTCAAGGAGCGCGAGGTCGACAAGATCTACCACGCGGTCGTGCAGGGGCATCCCGATCCGCTCGCCGGAACGATCGACGCGCCCATCGGCCGGCATCCCACCCACTCGTGGAAGTTCGCCGTGACACCGGCCGGCAAGGACTCCGTCACGCACTACGAGACGCTCGAGGCGTTCCCCGGTGCGTCGCTGCTCGAGATCCATCTCGAGACAGGGCGGACGCACCAGATCCGGGTGCACATGGCGGCGCACCGGCATCCCTGTGTCGGCGACCCCCTGTACGGCGCCGACCCGACCCTCTCGGCGCGGCTCGGGCTCACGCGTCAGTGGCTGCACGCGCACGAGCTCTCGTTCGCGCATCCCCTCAGTGGCGACTGGGTGACGTTCACGTCGGACTACCCTGCCGACCTCGCGCACGCGCTGGCGGTGCTGCGCGGCGACTGAAGCGATCCCACGCGACTCACGAACGGCTCGTGTCGGCGGCGGGGGCAGACTGGGGCGATGACGATCGACGTGCGTCCGGCGACCGTCTTCGACGACGTCGCGACGATGGTCGGGCCGAAGAAGCCGACGTCGAACGTCTGCTGGTGCCTGAGCTACCGCATCCCGTCGAAGGAGAACCTCGGTCTGCAGGGGCCGGCCCGCGGCGAGAAGGTGCGCGAGCTCATGGCGCAGGGGCCGCCCGGCGTGCTCGCCTACGACGGCGACGAGGTCGTCGGGTGGGCCGCGGTGCACCGACGGGCCGACACGTCGTTCGCGACGAACCGGAAGATCCCGCGGGTCGACGACCTCGACGTGTGGTCGGTGTGGTGCATCCGCGTGCGACCGGGTCACCGCGGCGGCGGCATCTCGCACGCCCTGCTCGACGGAGCCGTGGACTTCGCGCGAGCCGGCGGCGCGCCGGCGATCGAGGGGTACCCCGTCGACAACGCCGGCGAGAAGGTCGATCTCACGATGGCCTACGTCGGCACCAAGGGGCTTTTCGAGAAGGCCGGCTTCACCGAGGCGGCGGCGACGACCTCGGTGCTGAACGGCTTCCCGCGTGTCGTGATGCGCCTGGACCTGCGGCCGTCGCGGAGCGCACCGCGCTAGGTCGGCCGCGGCAGCGGCGTCAACGTCCGCCGAGGAAGCGGGCGGCGACCTCGCCCGAGGTCGCGGCGGCGATGCGCGCCGACATGTCCCCCAGCTCGAGGTCGGGGAGCGCATCGAGGTCGTACCAGCCCACCTCGGTCATCTCGCCGTCGGCGGGGTACGGGTCGCCCGAGAGCCAGTCGCACAGGAAGGTGAGGTCGAGGTAGTCGGACTGATCGCCGTTGCCGTACGTGACCCGCGGGATCTGGTGCACGAGGGCGAGCCGGACGGCTCGCGCGTGGACGCCCGCCTCCTCCAGCGTCTCGCGGACGGCGGCGTCGGCGGGCTCCTCGCCCGGGTCGACGATGCCCGTGATGGGCGTCAGGCGTCCGTTGTCGCTGCGGCGCCCGAGGAGCACCCGGCCCTCGTGGAGGACGACCGCGGTGACGCCGACGAGGGGCAGCGGGTCGGTGCCCACCTTCTCCCTCAACGTGAGGATGAACTCGGGTGTGGGCATGTCGCCACGATAGCGGCGGAGTGTCGGTGGGTCCTTCGTAGACTCGGGACGTGGCATCCGACTCCTTCGTACATCTGCACGTGCACAGCGAGTACTCGATGCTCGACGGGGCCGCCAAGATCGGCGCGATGACGCAGGCGGCGGCCGAGTACGGCATGCCGGCGATCGCCGTCACCGATCACGGCAACACCTTCGCGGCGTTCGAGTTCTACAACGCGGCCAAGGCCGCGGGCGTCAACCCGATCATCGGCCTCGAGGCGTACGTCACGCCCGGCACGCATCGCAGCGACAAGTCCCGCGTCGCGTGGGGCTCCCCCGAGCAGAAGAGCGACGACGTGTCCGGCTCGGGCGCGTACACCCACATGACGATGTGGAGCGAGACGACGGAGGGCATGCACAACCTCTTCCGGCTCAGCTCGCTGTCGAGCATGGAGGGCTACTACTTCAAGCCCCGCATGGACCGGGAGCTGCTCGAGACGTACGGCAAGGGGCTCATCGCCACGACGGGCTGCCCCTCGGGCGAGGTGCAGACGCGCCTGCGGCTCGGCCAGTACGACGCCGCCCGCGCCGCGGCCGCTGAGTTCCAGGACATCTTCGGCAAGGAGAACTACTTCGCCGAGATCATGGACCACGGGCTGTCCATCGAGCGCCGGGTCCTGACCGACCTCGTCCGCCTCGCGAAGGACCTCGACATCCCGCTCGTCGCGACGAACGACTCGCACTACACGCACCAGCACGAGGCGGATGCGCACGCGGCCCTCCTGTGCGTGCAGTCCGGCTCGACGCTCGACGACCCGAACCGCTTCAAGTTCGACGGCGACGGGTACTACATCAAGACCGCGCAGGAGATGCGGCAGATCTTCCGCGACCATCCCGAGGCATGCGACAACACGCTGCTCATCGCCGAGCGGTGCGCCGTCGAGTTCAACACGAGCGCCAACTACATGCCGCGCTTCCCCGTGCCCGAGGGCGAGACGGAGGACAGCTGGCTCGTCAAAGAGGTCGAGGTCGGCCTCCACTACCGCTACCCCGGCGGCATCCCCGACAAGGTGCGCAAGCAGGCCGAGTACGAGACCGGCATCATCCTGCAGATGGGCTTCCCCGGCTACTTCCTCGTCGTCGCCGACTTCATCAACTGGGCGAAGAACAACGGCATCCGCGTCGGCCCGGGCCGCGGATCGGGTGCCGGCTCGATGGTGGCCTACGCGATGCGCATCACCGACCTCGACCCGCTCGAGCACGGCCTCATCTTCGAGCGCTTCCTCAACCCCGACCGCGTCTCGATGCCCGACTTCGACGTCGACTTCGACGACCGCCGCCGCGGCGAGGTGATCGACTACGTCACCGAGAAGTACGGGTCGGAGCGCGTCGCGCAGATCGTCACGTACGGCACGATCAAGTCGAAGCAGGCCCTGAAAGACGCCGGGCGCGTGCTCGGCTTCCCGTTCAGCATGGGGGAGCGCCTCACCAAGGCGATGCCCCCGGCGGTCATGGGCAAGGACATGCCGCTCAGCGGCATGTACGACTCGCAGCACCCGCGCTACAAAGAGGCGAGCGAGTTCCGCGCGGTGATCGACACCGATCCCGAGGCCAAGACGGTCTTCGACCGCGCGCTCGGGCTCGAGGGGCTGAAGCGCCAGTGGGGTGTGCACGCGGCCGGCGTCATCATGTCGTCGGAGCCGCTCCTCGACATCATCCCGATCATGCGCCGCGAGCAGGACGGCCAGATCGTCACGCAGTTCGACTACCCGTCCTGCGAGACGCTCGGCCTCATCAAGATGGACTTCCTGGGGCTGCGCAACCTCACGATCATCTCCGACGCCCTCGACAACATCCGCATGAACCGGGGGGAGGAGCTCGACCTCGAGCACCTCGCCCTCGACGACCGCGAAGCGTACGACCTCCTCACGCGCGGCGACACGCTGGGCGTCTTCCAGCTCGACGGCGGGCCGATGCGGTCGCTCCTGCGCCTCATGAAGCCCGACAACTTCGAAGACGTCTCGGCCGTCATCGCGCTGTACCGCCCAGGCCCCATGGGCGCCAACTCGCACATCAACTACGCGCTGCGCAAGAACGGGCAGCAGGAGGTCACCCCGATCCACCCCGAGCTCGAAGAGCCGCTGAAGGACATCCTCGACATCAGCTACGGCCTGATCATCTATCAGGAGCAGGTCATGGCGATCGCGCAGAAGGTCGCCGGCTTCTCGCTCGGACAGGCCGACATCCTCCGTCGCGCGATGGGCAAGAAGAAGAAGTCCGAGCTCGACAAGCAGTACGAGGGCTTCTCCGGCGGAATGAAGGAGCGGGGCTTCGGCGAGGGCGCGATCAAGGCGCTGTGGGACATCCTGCTGCCCTTCTCCGACTACGCCTTCAACAAAGCCCACTCGGCGGCCTATGGGCTCGTCTCGTACTGGACGGCGTACCTCAAGGCCCACTATCCGGCCGAGTACATGGCGGCGCTCCTCACGAGCGTCGGCGACTCGAAGGACAAGATGGCGGTCTACCTCAACGAGTGCCGCCGCATGGGCATCAAGGTGCTCCCACCCGACGTGGGGGAGTCGATCCGCTACTTCGCGGCCGTCGGCGAAGACATCCGCTTCGGGCTGGGCGCCGTCCGCAACGTCGGGACCAACGTCGTCGAGGGCATCATCGAGGCCCGCAGGGAGAGCCCGTACGTCGGCTTCCACGACTTCCTCGCCAAGGTGCCGACGCACGTGGCCAACAAGCGCACCATCGAGTCGCTCATCAAGGCGGGCGCCTTCGACTCGCTCGGCTCGACGCGGCGGGCGCTCATGGAGATCCACGAGGATGCGACCGAGCAGGCCGCCCTCGACAAGCGCCGGGAGGCGAACGGCGAGGTGGGCTTCGACTTCGACAGCCTGTGGGGCGACGACGAGCCGCAGCAGGCGCAGAAGGTGCCCGACCGCCCCGAGTGGACCAAGAAGGACAAGCTGGCGTTCGAGCGCGAGATGCTCGGGCTGTACGTGTCCGACCATCCGCTCGCGGGGCTCGAGATCCCGCTGGCGAAGCACGCCTCCCTGAGCATCCACGACCTGCTGGCATCCGAGACGATCGAGGACGGCGAGCAGGTCACGGTCGCCGGGCTCGTCACGAGCGTGCAGCACCGCGTGGCCAAGTCGAGCGGCAACCCGTACGGCATGATCACCGTCGAGGACTTCGACGGCGAGGTCACCGTCATGTTCATGGGCAAGACGTACACCGAGTTCGCCTCGATGCTGCAGGCCGACTCGATCCTCGTCGTGCGCGGCCGCGTGTCGCGCCGCGACGACGGACTGAACCTGCACGCGCAGTCGGCCTTCGCACCCGACCTGGGGGCGGTGGATGCCTCCGGCCCGCTCGTGCTCGTGATGCCCGAGCACCGGGCGACCGAGAGCCTCGTGAACGAGCTCGCCGCCGTGCTCGAGCGTCACAGCGGCGACACGGAGGTCACTCTGCGCCTGCACAAGGGCTCGGTCGCGAAGGTCTTCGAGGTCCCCATGCCCGTGCAGGTCACGGCCGACCTCTACGGCGAGCTCAAGGGTCTCCTCGGCCCTCAGTGCCTGGGCTGAGCGACCGCATTCCATCGCGCCGGCGGCGTGTCATCGCCGCGCCGCCGCGTCCTCATCGCCGTCTCACGGGTGGTGGGTAGTATCGGGACATTGCGCCGGGATCCGGCGCGGGAAGGGAACATCGTGGCCGACGAGCACCTGGACGACAACGGAGCCTTCGACACCTCGACCGACGTCGCCCGCACGGACGATTCGGTGGTCGCCGAGAGCGACGGCGTGCCGCCGCAGTACGGCGTGGGTCCCTTCTCGGTGCGTGAGGTCGCGCTCGGCGCCATCTGGCTCGTCGCCTTCGTCGTGTCGTTCTTCTCGCTCAACCCCGTGCGCTTCGACTCGGTCTGGACCTCCGGTCTCGCCTGGATCCTCACGATCGGGGTCCCCACCGTCGCGGTGTTCCTCCTCTTCCTGCGCCGCCTCTCGCCCGACGGCATCCGTCGCGTCGGGTCGCTCGGCATCGACCAGTTCGCGTCCGTCGCCTTCTCGGTGTCGACGGTCGTGTGGATCACGTACATCTGGGAGACGGTCGCCTTCGCGATCGAGAACGGCCTCTGGGCGCGTTCGTGGGTCATGTGGGTCGAGGCGGTCCTCATGCTCGCGGGGGTCATCCTGACGGTCTTCGCGCCGTTCATCCCGACACTGCGCGACGACTTCCGCCACCGCGCCGAGATTCCGGCGCATCGCAATGCGCGACCGCTCCGACCTGTCACGCGCCGCCCCGCGCCGGAGCCCCGTCCCGACCGTCAGCCCGAGCCGGCCCCCGCCGAGTCCGCGGCGGTCTACGGCCAGCCGAGCGAGCAGCCCTACACCGCCACCTACGACGCGCAGCCCGTCGACAGCTCGTGGGCCGAGCCCGCGCCCTTCACGGCTCCGTACGAGACGGCGCACCACGAGCCGACCGTCGAGCACCACGCGCCGCGCCAGCAGGCGTTCTGGGCGCTCGTGCCCGAGGAGCGCGACGTCGTCGACGAGCAGGGGCGCCCGATGTGGCGGATCGGGCCGGGCGCGTGGGCCCTCGTCATCGAGGACCGCGGCGACGTGTTCGTCATGCGTCACGAGGACGGCCGCATCGGCTACCTCCACGAGACGCGCGACGCCACACGCGGCTGAGCCGCCGCGGGCGGCGCGGGCGGCATCGCGTGGCGCGATAGCCTGAACGGATGCTCCGCACGATCGATCTCCGCGGCCGCACGCTCACTTCCGCCGAACTGCTCTCGACCGTCCCCCGGGCGACGGCCGCGCGCGAAGAGGCCCTGACGACAGCCGCGGCCATCGTCCACGACGTCGCCGAGCAGGGCGAAGCCGCCCTGCGCACGCAGGCCGCACGCTTCGACGGCGTCGAGGGTCACTCCATCCGCGTGCCCGTCGCCCACCTCGATGAGGCGCTCGAGACCCTCGACCCCACCGTGCGCACGGCCCTCGAGCACGCGATCGAGCGCGTGCGGGCGGCATCCGCGGCCCAGATCCCCGCGCCGTCCGTGACCGAGCTCGCCCCCGGCGCGCGTGTCCTGCAGCGCTGGCAGCCCGTGCGGCGCGTCGGCGTGTACGTGCCGGGCGGCAAGGCCGTCTACCCGTCCAGCGTCGTGATGAACGTCGTCCCGGCGCAGGTCGCGGGGGTGTCCGAGGTCGCGCTCGCCTCGCCCCCGCAGCGCGATCACGACGGTCGTGTGCACCCCGTGATCCTCGCCGCGGCGAAGCTCCTCGGAGTCGAAGAGGTGTACGCGATGGGCGGAGCCGGCGCCATCGGCGCATTCGCGCACGGCGTCGCGTCGCTCGACCTCGAGCCGGTCGACGTCGTGACCGGTCCGGGCAACAACTTCGTCGCCGCCGCCAAGCGCGCCGTCGCCGGCGTGGTCGGGACGGATGCCGAGGCCGGCGCCACCGAGATCCTCATCGTCGCCGACGACAGCGCCGACCCGCGCCTCGTCGCGGCCGACCTCGTGAGCCAGGCCGAGCACGACGAGCAGGCCTCGGCAGTTCTCGTCACCGACTCGGCACGGCTCGCCGACGCCGTCGCGGCGCACAGCGCGGGACAGGCGGCCGGCACGGAGCACGCCGTGCGTGTCGCCGCCGCCCTGCGCGGCCCGCAGTCGGCGATCGTCCTCGTCGACGACATCGCGGAGGCGACCCGCTTCAGCAACGCCTACGCGCCCGAGCACCTCGAACTTCACCTCGCCGACCCCCGGCCGGAGGAGTTCGTGCACGCCGGCGCGGTGTTCGTCGGTCCGGACTCGCCCGTGAGCCTCGGCGACTACCTCGCCGGCAGCAACCACGTGCTGCCCACCGGCGGACAGGCGCGCTACTCGTCGGGTCTCTCGGCGGCCACGTTCCTGCGTCCACAGCAGGTCATCGAGTACGACCGCGCGGCCCTGGCCGCCGTCCGCGACGACATCGTGGCGCTCGCGAACGCCGAGCACCTTCCGGCGCACGGCGAGGCCGTCGAGGCCCGTTTCGCCCCCGAACCGGCCGACGAGTGACGCGCGTCGCGTAGTCTGTCGGTGCCATGCACTGCCCTTTCTGCCGTCATCCCGATTCGCGGGTCATCGACTCGCGCACGAGCGACGACGGGCTCAGCATCCGCCGCCGCCGTCAGTGTCCGGAGTGCGGCGGACGCTTCTCGACGATCGAGACCGCGAGCCTGAACGTCATCAAGCGGTCCGGCGTCATCGAGTCGTTCAGCCGCGAGAAGGTCATGTCCGGTGTGCGCAAGGCCTGCCAGGGCCGCCCCGTCACCGAGGCCGACCTCGCCGTGCTGGCGCAGACGGTCGAGGAGGCCGTGCGTCAGACCGGAGCCTCGCAGGTCGACACGAACGAGATCGGCCTCGCGATCCTCGGGCCGCTCCGCGCGCTCGATGAGGTCGCCTACCTCCGCTTCGCGAGCGTGTACCAGGCTTTCGACTCACTCGAGGACTTCGAGAGCGCGATCGAGCAGCTGCGCGCCGACCACGCGCCGGCTCGCGGCTCCGCCGAGTCCTGACGTAACGGCGTCGACGTCGCGGCTCGGTAGCCTGGACATGATGTATCCCCTCCTGTTCCGGACCGTTCTGTCGCGCATGGACCCCGAGTCGGCCCACCACGCCGCCATGCTGGTGATCCGGGCGCTCGGCATCCCGCCCTTCTCGTGGGCCGCGCGCGCCGTCACGCGACCCGACCCGGCCCTCCGCACCCGGGCGCTGGGGCTCGACTTCGACTCGCCGTTCGGCGTCGCGGCGGGCTTCGACAAGGACGTCCGGGGCGCCGCGGGACTCGGTGCGCTCGGGTTCGGCCATGTCGAGGTCGGAACCCTCACGGCGATCCCGCAGGACGGCAATCCGCGCCCGCGACTCTTCCGCCTCATCCCCGATCGCGCCGTCGTCAATCGCATGGGCTTCAACAACCGCGGTGCCGAGGCGGCAGCCGTGCGCCTGCGGCGCCTCCGCCGTCGTCGTCGTCGACCCGTGCTCGGCGTCAACATCGGCAAGAGCCGCGTCGTCGACGTCGCGAACGCGACAGCCGACTACGTCACGAGCGCGCGCCTGCTCGCGCCGCTCGCGGACTACCTCGTCGTCAACGTCTCGTCACCGAACACGCCTGGCCTCCGGGGCCTGCAGGCGGTCGAGACCCTGCGTCCGCTTCTTCAGGCGGTTCGGGATGCCGCCGGCGCGACGCCGCTCCTCGTCAAGATCGCCCCCGACCTGCCCGACGACGAGATCGTGGCCATCGCGCAGCTCGCCGTCGAGACGCACCTGGCCGGCATCATCGCGACGAACACGACGATCTCGCGCGAAGGCCTCTCGACCGATCCCGCCGTCATCGCGGCAGCGGGGGAGGGCGGGCTGTCCGGCGCCCCGCTCAAGGCGCGCGCTCTGGAGGTGCTCCGCGTCCTCCGTCGCTCGGTGCCCGACACCTTCTGCGTCGTGAGCGTCGGCGGTGTCGATACCGCAGAGGACGTGCAGGAGCGAGTGGATGCCGGTGCCGACCTCGTGCAGGGCTACACCGCGTTCCTCTACCGCGGCCCGCTGTGGGCGCGTCAGATCAACCGCGGACTCGCGAAGGCACGCTGAGCCGGGCCGCAGCCCTCGGGGGTTACTTCGGGTGTCCGCCGCGCCGGTCCTTCCGTCGCGCGTCCGGCCTGCGTGGTTACTTCGGGTGTCCGCCGCGCGCGACCTGCGGCTTGGGCAGGCGCAGGAAGCGCATCTGGATCGACCGCATCGCGGCGTACCAGCCGAGGCCCTTCTCGGTCTTGTCGCCCCACTTGGCGCGCGCAGCGCGCTTGACCCGGAACGACGTCCAGATCATGTCGCCGATCACGAGGAAGATGAACAGCCACAGGCCGAGGAACGAGTAGGTCTGCAGCACCGGGTTCGGGATGAAGGTCATCACGATGACGAGCACCATGGCGGGCATGACGGCCTCGCCCAGGTGCCAGCCGGCGTCGACGTAGTCGCGCACCCAGCGACGCTGCGGTCCCTTGTCCCGCGCGGTGAGGTAGCGCTCGTCGCCCGCCGCCATGCCGGCGCGAGCCTTGTCGCGCTGCTGCGCGAGATCGGCCTTGGCGCGGGCCTTGGCCTCCTTGGTGTCTGGCACGAGAGGCCGCTTGCGCGCGGCCTCCTGCTCGGCGCGGGTCGGCGTCGGGCGGCCCTTCGCCGATCCGGAGGAGGGCGCCTCCGACGGCGCGTCGTTGGGAGCGGAGGGTGTCTGGGCCACGGGAGTTCCTCGGGAGGCTGTGCGGAAGGGTGCCCTTAAGATTACCCGCATGACCTCCGACCTCACCCGTGCAGAGGCTGTGCGCGATGCCGCGCTCGCCGGCGTCCCCGCAGCCCTCGCCGACCTCGGCAATCTCGTGCGCATCCCCTCCGTCGCGTTCCCCGGCTTCGACCCCGCCCCCGTGCGCCGCAGCGCCGACGTGGTCAAGGCTCTCGTCGAGGCGACCGGGCTGTTCGAGACCGTCGCGATCGCGGACGCCGAGATCCCTGAGACGGGCACGCGCGGGATGCCGGCGGTGCTGGCGTCGCGCCGTGCGCGCAACGGCCGGCCGACGATCCTGCTCTACGCCCACCACGACGTGCAGCCGGTCGGCGACGAGAGCCTGTGGGAGTCGCCGCCGTTCGAGCCCACCGTCCGGGACGGTCGCCTCTACGGGCGCGGTGCCGCCGACGACAAGGCCGGCATCATGGCGCACATCGGCGCCCTCCGTGCTCTCAAGGAGGTCGCGGGCGACGACCTCGACCTCGGCATCGCACTCTTCTTCGAGGGGGAGGAGGAGGCGGGCTCGCTGTCGTTCGCGCAGTTCCTCTCCGACCATGCCGACGCGCTCCGCGCGGATGTCATCGTCGTGGCCGACTCGGGCAACTGGGACTCGCGCACGCCCGCGCTCACGGTGTCGCTGCGCGGCAACGCGAAGTTCCGCCTGCGCATCCGCACGCTCGAGCACGCGTCGCACTCCGGCATGTTCGGGGGCGCCGTGCCCGACGCCATGATGGCGACCCTCAAGCTGCTCGCGACCCTGTGGGACGACGACGGCGCCGTGGCGGTCGCGGGACTCACGGAGCGCGACACGCCCACGCCCGAGTACACCGAGGAGACGCTCCGCGACGAGGCCGGCCTCCCCGCGGGCGTGAGCCCGATCGGCCGGGGGACGATCCTCAGCCGCATCTGGAACAAGCCCTCCATCACGGTCACCGGCATCGACGCACCGAGCGTCGTCAACGCGTCGAACACGCTCTCGCCCGAGGTCACGGTCGTCGTCAGCGCGCGCGTCGCGCCGGGACAGGACGCGAAGGAGGCGTACGAGGCGATCGAGGCGCACCTGCGCGCCCACGCCCCCTTCGGCGCTGAGCTCGAGTTCTCTGGCCGGGAGTTCGGCAACCCCTTCCTCGTCGACACGAGCGGCTGGGCCGTCGCCGATGCGCGGGACGCGCTTGCTCAGGCGTACGGCGTCGACCCGGTCGACATGGGCGTGGGCGGTTCGATCCCGTTCATCGCCGACCTCGTGCGGGAGTTCCCCGGCGCGCAGATCCTCGTCACGGGGGTGGAGGACCCGCACGCGCGGGCGCACAGCCCCAACGAGTCGCTGCACCTGGACACCTTCCGTCACGCGCTCGTCGCCGAGGCGCTCCTGCTCGAGAGGCTCGACGCCCGCGCGGGCTGACGGCGCCGGCTCGCGGCATCCATCGAGCCCCCGCCCTCCCGGGCGTCGTAGAATCGATGCATCCGCTGCGATCGCGCCTACGGCGCGGCCTGGACCCGCGAGGAGAGCCATGACCGACACCGCACTGTCGACCGACCAGACGACGGCCGCCCACGGCGTGCTGCTGACCGACGCGGCCTCCGCCAAGGTCAAGAGCCTGCTCGAGCAGGAGGGCCGCGACGACCTGCGTCTGCGCGTCGCCGTCCAGCCGGGTGGATGCAGCGGCCTCATCTATCAGCTGTACTTCGACGAGCGCTACCTCGAGGGCGACAAGACCGTCGACTTCGACGGCGTCGAGGTCATCGTCGACGACATGAGCGTCCCGTATCTCGACGGCGCGTCCATCGATTTCAAGGACACGATCTCGGAGCAGGGCTTCACGATCGACAACCCGAACGCAGCCGGCAGCTGCGCATGCGGCGACAGCTTCCACTGATTCTCCGCTCGACCCGGACGCCCCTTCCGCACCGTCGGAACGGGGCGTTTCGGCGTACCCTCCTTCGCCGTTCTGACGCCCGCCGCAGGGGCGCGCGCGGTGGGTGCTTGGCCTGAATCCGCTGAGAGGTTGCCCTAGACTGGCGACAGTCCTTGTACGTGACCGGAAAGGTGCACCGTGCCCTCGAAACGTCGTCTCCGCTGGGCCCTCGTTCCTGTCGGGATCGCAGCGGCAGCCGTTCTTGCGGGATGCACTCCGACGGAGCTCCACGGGTTCCTGCCCGGCTTCGAAGACCCGAACGCCGCACCGGCGACCAACCACACCGAGATGGTCTCCGGCCTGTGGGTGAACTCGTGGATCGTCCTCCTCGTCGTCGGCATCGTGACGTGGGGCCTCATGGGCTGGGCGGCCATCGTCTACCGCCGCCGGAAGGGCCAGACCGGCCTCCCCGTGCAGCTGCGGTACAACATGCCGATCGAGATCTTCTACACGATCGTGCCGCTCATCCTCGTGATCGGCTTCTTCGCCTTCACGGCGCGCGACCAGACGATCCTCGAGACGCAGTACGACAACCCCGATGTCTCGATCACCGCGATCGGCAAGCAGTGGGCGTGGGACTTCCAGTACGACGGCGACCAGAAGGACGGCTCCGACGCCGTCTGGTCGATGGGCGTGCAGGCGGAGCCCGACGCGCAGGGCAACGTCGACCAGGCCAAGCTCCCGACGCTGTACCTCCCGGTCGACAAGTCGGTGAAGATCACGCTCCAGTCGCGTGACGTCATCCACTCGTTCTGGATCATCGACTTCCTCTACAAGAAGGACATGTACATCGGGCGCGACAACTTCTGGTCGTTCACGCCGACCCGCGAGGGCACCTACGCCGGAAAGTGCGCCGAGCTGTGCGGCGAGTACCACTCGGCGATGCTCTTCAACGTGAAGGTCGTGAGCGATGCGGAGTACGAGGACTACCTCGCCTCGCTGCGCGACAAGGGTCAGACGGGCAACATCACCGACCAGTACGACCGCCTCGCGAACCTGCCGGGCACCGGCGAGACCACCACTGACGACGAAAAGAACGACTGATCATGGCAACAACGCTTCCGCTTCAGGAGTCGGGTCAGAGCCGTCCCACCACGATGCCGCCTCGCCAGGCCGCCCTGCTCAGCGCTACGCGCGTCGAGCAGAAGGGCAACATCATCGTCAAGTGGATCACGTCCACCGACCACAAGACGATCGGCTACATGTACCTGATCGCCTCCGTGCTGTTCTTCATGCTCGGCGGCGTGATGGCGCTCATCATCCGCGCTGAGCTCTTCGAGCCCGGCATGCAGATCGTGCCCACGAAGGAGCAGTACAACCAGCTCTTCACGATGCACGGCACGATCATGCTGCTCATGTTCGCGACGCCGCTCTTCGCCGGCTTCGCGAACGCGATCCTGCCGCTGCAGATCGGCGCCCCCGACGTGGCCTTCCCGCGTCTGAACGCCTTCGCCTTCTGGCTCTTCCTCTTCGGATCGACCATCGCCGTCGCCGGCTTCCTCACCCCGCAGGGTGCCGCAGCCTTCGGGTGGTTCGCCTATCAGCCGCTCGCGAGCGCGAGCTTCTCGCCGGGCATCGGCGGCAACCTGTGGATGCTCGGCCTCGGCATGAGCGGTTTCGGAACGATCCTCGGTGCCGTCAACTTCATCACGACGGTCATCACGATGCGTGCGCCCGGCATGACCATGTGGCGCATGCCGATCTTCTCGTGGAACACGCTCATCACGAGCATCCTCGTCCTGATGGCCTTCCCGGTGCTGGCCGCCGCGATCCTCGCGGCCGCAGCCGACCGTGTGCTGGGTGCGCACATCTACGACCCGGCCAACGGCGGCGTGCTGCTGTGGCAGCACCTGTTCTGGTTCTTCGGCCACCCCGAGGTGTACATCATCGCGCTGCCGTTCTTCGGCATCGTCTCGGAGATCTTCCCGGTCTTCAGCCGCAAGCCGATCTTCGGCTACAAGACGCTCGTGTACGCCACGATCGCCATCGCCGCCCTGTCGGTCGCCGTGTGGGCCCACCACATGTATGTCACGGGCGCCGTCCTTCTGCCGTTCTTCGCGCTCATGACGATGCTGATCGCGGTGCCCACGGGCGTGAAGATCTTCAACTGGATCGGCACGATGTGGCGAGGGTCGGTGACCTTCGAGACGCCGATGGTCTTCGCCCTCGGCTTCCTGGTCTCGTTCGTCTTCGGTGGTCTCACCGGCGTCATCCTCGCGTCGCCGCCGCTCGACTTCCACCTCTCGGACTCCTACTTCGTCGTCGCTCACTTCCACTACGTCGTCTTCGGCACCGTCGTGTTCGCGATGTTCGCCGGCTTCTACTTCTGGTGGCCGAAGTGGACCGGGCGCATGCTCAACGAGCGCCTCGGCTACGTGCACTTCTGGATGCTGTTCATCGGCTTCCACATGACCTTCCTCATTCAGCACTGGCTGGGCGTCGACGGCATGGCCCGCCGCTACGCCGACTACTCGGAGGCCGACGGCTGGACGTGGGAGAACCAGGTCTCGACGATCGGCGCCGTGATCCTCGGCGCGTCGATGATCCCGTTCCTGTTCAACGTCTGGATCACGGCCCGCAAGGCACCGAAGGTCACCGTCAACGACCCGTGGGGCTACGGCGCCTCGCTCGAGTGGGCGACGAGCTGCCCCCCGCCGCGTCACAACTTCACGTCGATCCCGCGCATCCGCAGCGAGCGTCCCGCGTTCGACCTGAACCACCCGGAAGCCGGCCTGCCCGTGGGCGTGGGCCCGGCGAAGGACGCGCCCGACGCCCCGGTTGTCGACGTCGCCCAGGGAGAGGTCAAGTAACGTGCGCACCAACACCGGACTCTGGTGGCTGCTGTCGGCCTTCTTCCTCCTGATGACGATCGTCTACACGGCGTGGAACGTCATCGCCCACCCCGGGCCCGACTTCGCCCACTCGGTGGAGTGGGTCGGCACTGTCGCGCTGCTCTTCGCCACCCTCATGGCCGCGCTCATCGCGTTCTACATGGGTCGCGTGCACCGCGCGCAGCGCGGTGAGCTTCCCGAGGACGTCCTCACGGCCGACATCGACGACGGCGACCCCGAGCTGGGCGAGTTCAGCCCGTGGTCGTGGTGGCCGATCGTGCTCGCCGCGGCGGCAGCCTTCGGCATGCTCGGCCTCGCGGTCGGGGTCTGGCTGTTCCCGATCGGGCTCGCCATCTTCGTCGTCGCGATCGTCGGCTGGGTCTACGAGTACTACCGCGGCCACTTCGCCCGCTGAGCGGTCACGTCCTGACTCGCCTCGGGCTTCACGCCGCCGCCGTCTCCGACGTCGGACCGCACCGCGCCATCAACCAGGACTCCGCCTTCGCGGCGTCCTGGGGAGCGGCGGTCGCTGACGGCGTCGGTGGTGGTCCGGCCGGCGATGTCGCGTCAGCGGCGCTCCTGAGGCGTGTCGTCAGCGAGGCTGACGGACCCCTCGACCTCGATGACCTGACGATCGTCCTTCGCGTCGCCAACTGGGAGCTGCGGGAGAGGGTGGAGCGCGATACCGAGCTCAGCGGCATGGCCACGACCTTCACGGGCCTGTTCCTCTCGGCTTCGGGCGGACTCCTCCTCGCCCATGCGGGCGACTCGAGGGCATACCTCCTGCGGAGGAGCGCGATGTCGCGCGAGACCCGCGACGACTCGTTCGTCCAGCTGCTCGTCGACAGCGGCGTCGTGAGGGCGGCGGACGCGGCATCCCATCCTCAGCGCAATGTCATCACCTCGTCGCTGCACGGTGCCGACGACGACGTCGTGGTACTCGCCGAGCGCGAGGCGCGCGTCGGCGATCGGTGGCTGCTGTGCAGCGACGGCATCACCGATTACGTGCCCGATCAGGCGATCGCGACCCTGCTCGATGACGGCGATCCCACGACGGCTGCACACGCGATCGTCGAGTTCGCCCTCGCCGCAGGCTCTCGCGACAACGTCACCGCCGTCGTGTGCGACGTCGTCGCCGAGGCGCTCTGGCCGTCGTCCGTCCTCTTCCGCGGCGCGGCCGAGGATCTCGAACTCGCGCTGCTCGACGAGGACGAGGACGACCTCGAATCGGCATAGCCGCGCCAGTGGTCGCCGTGACCCGAAGGCGACGTCGTCACCCGGAAGAAGTCAGGAGGCGACGGGCGCCCTGACGACCATGACCTGCGCGTCGAACACCCGGGGGAGTGAGCCTTCGTCGTTCTCGGTGGGCTGGCCTTCGCGCACCCAGTACTCGTAGCCGCCGATCATCTCGCGCACCGAGTAGCCGAGCTTCGCGAACTCGAGCGCGCCCTTCGCGCCTGCATTGCAGCCCGGGCTCCAGCAGTAGACGACGACGGGGACGTCGCGGGAGAGCTCCTGCGGCGCACGCTCGGCGATATCGCGGTACGGCATGTGCAGCGCCCCCACGATCCGTCCCTGCGCCCACGCCTCGTCGCCGCGGACGTCGACCAGCACGAACTCCTCGCCGGCCTTCTGGGCGGCGTACACGTCGGAGGCGTCCGTCTCGAGGCGGAGCTTGGCGGAGAAGTAGTCGATCGCGTCGGTCATGTCCCCAAGGGTAGCCACGCGGGAGGACGCATGTGGCCGACGGGGGAGTCAGCGATGGGTGGATTCCTGCCGAACCACGAAGAGGGGAGAAACGACGGATGCCCCGGCACCGCGCCTGCGAGGCGCTGTGCCGGGGCATCCGGTCGAATCGCTACTTCTTCGTGCTTGTCCCGTCGGCCTCGTCATCGGGGATGATGACGTTCGAAGGACGAACCGGGACCTCGCCGTGGCGTCCGTCGTCGATCGGGGTGTGCGGGGCGTCGGGCACGCCGGCGCGCTCGTGGGCACCCTGGATCTCGGCATCCTCCTCGACGGAGATGTGCTCGAGCTCGTGGTGCTGGTGCGCGGAGGCGGCTTCCAGCTCGGTGTGGGTGAGGGGCGTGAGACGGTCCTCGAAGAACCAGCGCGAGATCGACGCGCGCAGGTTCTCGTGCCACGGGATGCGTCCACGCGAGTTGGGTCGCACGACGAGCGGCTCGTAGCCGTCGCTCTCGACGAGCTTCCAGCGGTCGTACTCGTCGACCGGCTGGTGCACCTCGATGTACTCGCCGCCGGGCAGGCGGACGATGCGACCGGACTCGTAGCCGTGGAGCAGGATCTCGCGGTCCTTCTTCTGCAGCGCGAGGCACATGCGCTTCGCGACGAAGTAGGCGATGATCGGCCCGACGATGAGCAGCGCCTGGAGGGTGTGGATGACACCTTCCATCGTGAGCTTGAAGTGCGTCGCGATGATGTCGGACGACGCCGCCGCCCACATGACCGCGTAGAACACGACGCCTGCCGCACCGATCGCCGTGCGCGTCGCGGCATTGCGCGGGCGCTGGGCGATGTGGTGCTCGCGCTTGTCGCCAGTGACCCAGGCTTCGATGAAGGGGTAGATCACGACCAGGACGATGAAGATCCCGATGACGACGAGCGGAACGATGATGTTGAACGACCATGTGTGGTCGAGGAACACGATCTCCCAGCCCGGCGGGATGAGACGCAGCATGCCGTCGGCGAAGCCGATGTACCAGTCGGGCTGCGTGCCTGCCGAGACGGGGGACGGGTCGTACGGGCCGTAGTTCCAGATCGGGTTGATCGTGAACAGCGACGCGATGAGCACGATGACGCCGAAGGTCAGGAAGAAGAACCCGCCCATCTTCGTCATGTAGACGGGCATCATCGGGTAGCCCACGACGTTGCTGTTCGTGCGGGCCGGGCCCGAGAACTGCGTGTGCTTGTTGATGACCATCAGCATGAGGTGCACCACGAGCAGACCCACGAGGATCGCCGGCAGCAGCAGGATGTGCAGCGTGTACAGGCGGCCCACGATCTGGTTGCCCGGGAACTCGCCGCCGAAGAGGAGGAACGAGGTCCAGGTGCCGATCAGCGGGATGCCCTTGATGAGGCCGTCGATGATGCGGAGGCCGTTGCCCGAGAGCAGGTCGTCGGGGAGCGAGTAGCCCGTGAAGCCCTCGCCCATCGCGAGGATGAACAGGACGAAGCCGATGACCCAGTTGAGCTCGCGGGGCTTGCGGAACGCGCCCGTGAAGAACACGCGGAGCATGTGCACGCCGATGCCGGCGACGAACGTCAGGGCCGCCCAGTGGTGGATCTGACGGACGAGCAGGCCGCCGCGGATGTCGAACGACAGGCGGAGGGTCGAGTCGAGCGCGGCCGACATCTCGACGCCCCGCATCGGGAGGTAGGCGCCGTTGTAGTGCGTGGGCACCATCGAGGCCTGGAAGAAGAACGTCAGGAACGTGCCAGACAGCAGCACGACGACGAAGCTCCACAGCGCGATCTCGCCGAGCATGAACGACCAGTGATCGGGGAAGATCTTGCGGCCGAGCTCCTTCACGAAGCCGGAGAGGCTCGTGCGCTCGTCGATGTAGTTGGCGGTGGCGCCGACGAAGCGTCCGCCGAGCGGCTTGTCACGCGTGGACGCGGGAGCGTCGGTGACCGCGGGCTCGAGCGTCACGTTCTCGGTGGGGTGAGTCGTGGTACTCAATGGCGCTCCCAGAAGCTCGGGCCGACGGGTTCGTGGAAGTCGCTCTGCGCGACGAGGTAGCCCTCGTCGTCGACCGTGATCGGCAGCTGCGGCAGCGGACGGGCGGCGGGGCCGAAGATGACCGCGGCACCGCGGGACACGTCGAACTGCGACTGGTGGCACGGGCAGAGCAGGTGGTGGGTCTGCTGCTCGTACAGGGCGACGGGGCAGCCGACGTGGGTGCAGACCTTCGAGTAGGCGACGATGCCGTCGTACGTCCAGTCCATCTTGTTCTCGCCCGGCACCAGCTGGTCGGGGAGCAGGCGCATGAGCAGGACGATGGCCTTGGCCTTCGCCTCGAGGTAGCCCTCGGAGTGGTCGAGGTCGGCGAGGGCTTCGGGGATCACGTGGAAGGCGGAGCCCAGCGTGACCTCGGACGCGCGGATGGGAACGCCCTCGGGGTCGCGCGCCAGGCGCATGCCCTTCTTCCACATGGTGTGGCTGAGCTCTTCGACGGGGTCCACGTCCTGCGGAGCGAGTCCGCGGAAGAGCGTGATGCCGGGGAGCACCGAGGCCACGAGCGCCGCGATGAGCGAGTTGCGGACCATCGCGCGACGGCCGAAGCCGGACTCCTCGTTCGCGTCCTCGAACGCCTTGACGGCAGCGGCCCGGGTCGTGTCACGACCGCGCGTCGCGTGGCGCGGCTCGATGAACTCCTTGTCGGACATGATCGCCTTGGACCAGTGGATCGCGGCGATGCCGATCGCGAGGAGCGCGAGCGCGATGCCGAGGCCGACGAACAGGTTGTTCTGGCGGACGCTCAGGAGCGAGCCGTCCTCGATCGGGAAGAGCATGTAGGCGGCGATCGCCCAGATGCTCGCGGCGACCGAGAGATAGAAGAGCGTGTAGACCGTGCGGACCGCCCGCTTCATGGCGGCGGGGTCCTCGTCGGTCACGCGCTCGCGGTGCGGCGGCAGCCCGGGGTTCTGCACCGGGTCGCGGAGCTCGACCGCGAGCCCGGACGAGGGCTTCCAGGAAGCCCTCTCGTGCTCGAGCGGGTCGTCCTCGTGTGCCATGCTGCTCCTCTTTGCGTGCTTTCGTCAGTGAAACGTCAGTTGGACTTCGCGGTGATCCACACGGTGATCGCGATCAGCGTGCCGATGCCGAAGATCCAGATGAACAGGCCCTCGGAGACGGGGCCGAGCGAGCCGAGCGTGAAGCCGCCGGGCGACACGGCGTCCTGCTGGAAGAGCAGCGAGGAGATGATGTCGCGCTTGTCCTCGGTCGACAGGTTCATGTCGCTGAAGACGGGCATGTTCTGCGGACCGGTGACCATCGCGGCGTACATGTGCAGCGCGCTCGTCTCGGTGAGGGCGGGGGCGTACTTGCCCTCGGTCAGTGCGCCGCCGGCGCCGGCGACGTTGTGGCACATGGCGCAGTTGATGCGGAACAGCTCCGCGCCGCGTGCGACATCGCCCTGCCCGTCGATGATCTTGTCCTCGGGGTAGGTCGGGCCGGGCGAGGTCTCCTGCACGTAGGACGCGATCGCGCGGATCTGGTCCTCCGTGAACTGGACGGGCTTCTGGGGCGCCTGCGGCGCCTGCGCCTGCAGCGGCATGCGGCCCGTCGACACCTGGAACTCGACCGCGAGCTCGCCGACGCCGTACAGCGAGGGCCCGGACTCGGTGCCCTGCAGGTCGAGGCCGTGGCAGGTGGCGCAGTTCGCCTGGAAGAGCTTCTTGCCGTCTTCCGCCGTGAGGGCGGTCTTGACGGAGGTGTCGGGGGTCGCGGCCATCGCGGCAGAGGCGCCCGCGTAGGCGCCTCCGGTCAGAAGAAGGCCGATGCCGATGAGGGCGGCGGCTGCCCAGGGGCTGCGACGTCCGTTGCTGCGGCGCTTGGTCTCTCGTGCCATGTCGGGATACAGCTCCGCTTCTATTTCAGGAAGTAGATGACGAGGAACAGCGCGATCCAGACGACATCCACGAAGTGCCAGTAGTACGAGACGACGATCGAGGTCGTCATCTCCTTGCGACCGAAGTTCTTGACGGCGTACGCACGGCCGATCACGAGGAGGAAGGCGATGAGGCCGCCCGTCACGTGAAGGGCGTGGAAGCCGGTGGTGAGGTAGAAGGCCGACGCGTACGCGTTCGAGTCGATCGGCAGACCCTCGGCGACCAGCTGGGAGTACTCCCACACCTGACCGGACACGAAGATCGCGCCCATGATGAAGGTGAGGTAGAACCACTCGACCATGCCCCACTTGCGCACGTTCCAGAACCCGCCCGTGCGGTACGACTGGAAGCGCTCCGCCGCGAACACGCCCATCTGGCACGTCACCGACGACAGCACCAGGATGATCGTGTTCACCGTCGCATACGGCACGTTGAGAACGGCCGTCTCCTCCGCCCAGAGTTCGGGGGAGGTGCTGCGGAGGGTGAAGTAGATCGCGAACAGGCCCGCGAAGAACATCACCTCGCTGCCGAGCCAAACGATGGTTCCGACGGCGACCGGATCCGGCCGCTTGACGGACCGCATGGCCTGAGAGTAGGTCGCTGGCGTGGTGGTCGTCACGCTCCCCATTATGGCTGAATCCGGAGCGGGAGTTTCCCACCCGGAGGCATCGATTTGGCCTCGATGGAACTTAGGCGTGCCTAAGAGAACGCCGGGAAGTCGCCGTGAGGAGCGGATGCCGCGGCCCCCGCGTCACGGCGCGGGGGCGGCGGCATCCACCCGGCTAGGCTCTTGCCTTATGGCGGAGCTCTACTCGTGGCCCGAGATCCTCACGGCACTCCTGGACGATCGCGACCTGAGCGTGTCGGAGTCGACCTGGGCGATGCGGAAGATCATGGCCGGTGAGGCGACGCCGTCGCAGCTCGGCGGGTTCCTCGTGGCGCTGTCCGCCAAGGGGGAGACGGTCGACGAGATCGTCGGCTTCCGCGACGCCATCCTCGAGGCTGCGCTGCCGCTGCCGGTGAAGGCGGAGGTGCTCGACATCGTCGGCACGGGCGGCGACAGGTTCGGGACCGTCAACGTCTCGACGATGTCGGCGATCGTCGCCGCGGCATCCGGGGTCCCGGTCGTGAAGCACGGGAACAAGGCCGCCAGCTCCAAGTCGGGCTCCAGCGACGTGCTCGCGGCGCTCGGCATCGATCTGACGCTCTCGCCGGACGCGGTCGCGGAGGCCCTGGGTCGCGCCGGCATCACCTTCGCGTTCGCGTCCGCCTTCCATCCGGGCTTCCGGCACGCGGGCCCGACCCGCGCCGAGCTCGGGGTGCCGACCGTCTTCAACTTCCTCGGGCCGCTGTGCAACCCCGCGCGTGCCGAGGCGAACGCCGTCGGCGTCGCGCACCTCGACCGGGTCCCGCTCATCACGGGCGTATTCCAGACGCGCGGTGCGACGGCCCTCGTCTTCCGCGGCGACGACGGCCTCGACGAGCTGACCACGACCGGACACTCGCGTCTGTGGGAGGTCAGCCGCGGCGACGTGCACGAGCACGACCTCGACCCGCGCGACCTCGGGATCCCACTGGCCGACATCGACGACCTGCTCGGCGGCGATCCCGCCCACAACGCCGCGGTCGTCCGCCGGGTGCTGGACGGCGAGCAGGGCCCCGTGCGCGACATCGTGCTGCTCAATGCGGCGGCGGGCATCGTGGCGTACCGCCTCTTCCGCGACTCCACGCAGGTGCAGCGACCCATCCTCGAGCGGCTCGGCGAGGCCCGCGACGACGCTGCGGCGGCGATAGACGACGGCCGCGCGGCCGCGAAGCTCGATGAGTGGGTCGAGGTGACGCGCTCCCTCGCGTGATGACGCGTGGGTGAACCTCCCGCGTGGGTTCTTCCGCGTGTCGGTGAGCGCCGATAGCGTGTGGTCCAACCGCACCCCCGCTCGCACCGAGGAGGATGTCATGAGCGACGCAAGCGCAACTGCAGACACGATCGAGCCGCCGACGAAGAAGGTCGGGCTCGTCAAGGCCGCCGGCATCATCGGGATCGTGATCGGCGCGCTGCTGATCATCGTCGGCATCATCGCCTGGATCGGCGTCACAGCTCAGCTGACGGCCGAGAACATCACGATCCCCGATGACGCCGCAGCCTTCCAGGGGCAGCAGGTGACGGGTCCGTTCACCGCCTACGTGCAGGCCGACGTCATCAACAAGCACGCGCTCGAGGCCTCGGGCGGCAAGACGTACGCCGAGCTCGACCAGGACGACCCGGTGCGCGCGACGGTCATGCAGGCCTCGTTCCTGCGGGCATCGCTCTTCACGTCGGTCGTCGCGTACGGCGTGGCGCTCTTCGCCGTGGGCGTGGGCGTCATCGCGATCCTGTTCGGCTGGGCCATCCACCGACTCGCGAGCGTGCCCGTCGTCGTGAAGCGCTCCGCGCTCAGCGAGACCCGCTGAGTCGCGAGCGCGCGCTGCCGCACCGCATGAATCCGCACGAGGCGCTCACCGAGATCGCGACGCTCCTCGAGCGGGAGCGGGCGTCGCGGTACAAGTCGAAGGCGTTCCGTGCGGCCGCCGACGCCATCGCGGGACTCACGGACGACGAGCTTCGGGACGCCGCATCCCTCCGCCGCCGTAAGGGCGTCGGCGACTCGACCTTCGCGGTCATCCAGGAGGCACTGGCCGGGGACGTGCCGTCGTACCTCGTCGACCTGCGCGAGCGCGCCGGCGTCGAGCGGACCTCGACGCTGCGCACCCTGCTGCGAGGAGACCTGCACAGCCACAGCGAGTGGTCGGACGGACTCACCTCGATCGAGCTGATGGCGGCGGCCGGGCGCGCGCTGGGCCACGAGTACCTGGCGCTGACCGACCACTCGCCCCGTCTGCGCGTCGCCAACGGCCTGTCGCCGGAGCGACTGCGCGCACAGCGCGATCTCGTGGCGGCCGAGAGCGGCGACGGCTTCACCCTGCTGTGGGCGATCGAGGTCGACATCCTCGAGGACGGCGGACTCGATCAGGAGCCCGAGCTGCTCGATCAGCTCGACGTCGTCGTGGCGTCGGCGCATTCCAAGCTGCGCATGGAGCGCCGACCCATGACCCGGCGCCTCGTCGAGGCGGTCTCGGATCCGCGGGTCGACGTGCTCGGGCACGTGACCGGCCGCCTGGTCGAGGGCTCGCGCGGCACGCGGCCGCCCTCGACCTTCGAGCCGACACCCGTGTTCGAGGCGTGCGCGGCACACGGCGTCGCGGTCGAGATCAACTCCCGGCCCGAGCGCCAGGACCCGCCCGACGAGCTCATGACGCTGGCGCTCGAGCTGGGCTGCCTCTTCTCGATCGACTCCGACGCGCACGCGCCGGGGCAGCTCTCGCTCATCGACTACGGCGCCGAGCGGGCGGAGAGACTCGGCGTGCCTCCGGAGCGTATCGTCACGACATGGCCCCTCGCGCGCGTGCGAGAGTGGACGGCGACCCGGAAGGTGGACGCGTCATGACCTCTGATCGGCGAGACGAGCTCGTCCGGCGCAACGATGAGGAGTACGCGCAGCTCAAGGCGCTCGTCGCGGCGATGCGCGACGGCGGGCGGATCGACGAGGTCTTCGCGGGCGAGACTCGCGACCGCAACGTCCGCGACGTGCTCGCGCACCTCCTCGCCTGGCACCTGCTCCTGGAGGGCTGGTACGAGGAGGGCATGATCGGAGGCTCGCCCGCGATCCCCGCCGACGGGTACACGTGGAAGCAGCTCGACGCGTTGAACGTCGTGCTCCGCGACCGGTGGCAGGACGCCGTCATCGACGACGTCGAGCGTCGCCTCGACCTCTCCCATGCCGGATTGCAGCGTCTCCTTGCGGCGCACTCCGACGAAGAGCTCTTCGACGCCGACGTCTACCCCTGGACCCGCGGGCTGCGCCTCGGCGAGTTCGGACTCGAGTGCGGGGGCAACCACTACGCCTGGGCGCGCACCACGATCACCGCCGGACTGCCCGACACGCAGCATCCGTAGCCCCCGACTCGGCGCGGTCAGCCGGCGGCGTTCGCCCGGATCACCTCGAGACGGGCGCGGTACTCGACCTCGTCGATGTCGCCCTTCGCGAAGCGCTCGGCGAGCGTGGCCTCGGCCTGGCGGGACGGGTTGAAACGGCCGCGGGGACCGTAGCCGTTCTCCTCCGCCGCGCGGCGCCAGCGGCGGCCGAAGATCGCGAAGAGCAGCACGAAGAAGAGGATCCAGAACAGCGGGATGAACAGGAACCACCAGCCGAAGCCCCACGGGCCGACGAAGTGGGTGGCCACCGTGGCGGCGGCGAGCGTTGCGGACATTTCAGACCTCTCGGGTTCGGGATGCCGGCGGCGCCGGCGATCGGACGTTCCGAGTCAAGCCGTGCGGCCTTCTCCGCGAATCCGCCGGGCGGAGTGGATCGCGCTGCTCCCGGGGGAGTAGCTCAGCCCGCGTTCCAGCCCGGGCGGACGAGGCCGTTCTCGTAGGCGAGCACGACGAGCTGCACGCGGTCGCGCGCGTGGAGCTTCTGCATGACCCGCGAGACGTGCGTCTTCGCCGTGAGCGGCGAGATGAAGAGGCGCTCCGCGATCTCCTCGTTCGTCAGCCCCTGGCCGACGAGCCGGAGCACCTCGGCCTCGCGCTCCGTCAGGTCGCCGAGGACGGCCGGGTCCGCGGCATCCCTCAGTCCATCGGCCGCCCGCTCGAGAAGGCGCCGCGTGATGCCGGGAGAGAGGAGCGCGTCGCCGGCCGCCACGACGCGGACGGCGCGGATGAGGTCGACGGGCTCGGTGTCCTTCACGAGGAATCCGCTCGCGCCCGCGCGGATCGCCCGGGCGACGTACTCGTCGAGCTCGAACGTCGTGACGATGACGACCTTCACCCCAGCCAGCGCGGGGTCGCGGGCGATCTCCTCCGTCGTCCAGAGTCCGTCGCCGTCGGGCATGCGGATGTCGAGCAGCGCGACGTCGACGGGCGTGCGGCGGATGATGGCGAGCAGCTCCTGCCCGCCGGACGCCTCGGCGACGACCTCGATATCGGGCTCCGAGTCGAGCAGGGCGCGGAACCCTGCGCGGACGAGCTGGTGGTCGTCGGCGAGCGCGACGCGGATCACGAGACGCCTCGCCAGGGGAGCCGCGCCGTGACGACGGTGCCGGAGCGCTCGCCCGCGCGCACCTCGAGCGTGCCGCCGGCGAGGGACGCGCGCTCGCGCATGCCGCGGATGCCGCCGCCCTCGGTCGCGTCGGCGCCGGTGCCCGCGCCGTCGTCGGCGATGCGCACGACGAGCTCGCCGCCGACCCGCTCGAGCGTGACGGTGGCGATGGATGCCGCGGAGTGGCGCACGACGTTGGTGAGGGCCTCCTGCACGATGCGGTACGCCGTCGTCTGCACGGCGCCGGCCGGTGTCTCGGCGCCCAGCCGGTCGTCGAGCTCGACGACGAGGCCCAGCCCCGTGCGCTGGGCGACGAGTCGCGGCAGTTCGGCGAGCTGCGGCTGCGGCGTCAGCGGCGCGGTGGCGGGGGACCCGGAATCGGCGCCGCGCAGGAAGGAGAGGACCCCGCGCACCTCGTCGAGCCCCGTCGCGCTGAGGCTGCGGATGTTGGCGAGAGCCTCGCGGGCGCGCTCGGGCTCCCGGTCGAAGAGGTGCAGGCCCATGCCGGACTGCACCGAGATCTGGCTGAGCGAATGCGCGAGGACATCGTGGAGCTCGCGGGCGATGCGCGTGCGCTCGTCCTGCTCGAGCGTGCGCTGCCGCTCCGCGAGCTGCCGCCGGCGCTCGGCGCCGTGCTGCAGCCGGGCGCGGATGCCTTCGCCCATCGCGAAGAAGATGCCGAGGCCGAGCGTCGCGACGGCGATGCGGAAGGGATGCCACGCGACGCCGAGCATCCCGCTCGCGGTGACGGCGACGAGCCATCCGACGCCCACCGAGATGAGCGCCCACAGCCGCGCTCCGCGCACGACGGCGCCGATGATCGCGAACGCGAGGGCGACGAACACGGGACCGACGTCGGGCGGGACGAACAGGTCGAGCGTCGTCAGCGCCGCCACGAGGGCGACGGTGACGCCGGGCCAGCGCCGCGCGCCGATGAGCGCGAGCGCCGAGGATGCCGCGAGCGCGATGCTCAACAGCGCCGACGGCGCCGGAACGTGCTGCCACACCGACACGGCGATCGTCGCGGGCACCTGCACGACGAGCGCGACGACGACCGGGACCCACA
The DNA here is from genome assembly GCF_039614715.1 of Microbacterium sp. AZCO. GTDB lineage: Bacteria > Actinomycetota > Actinomycetes > Actinomycetales > Microbacteriaceae > Microbacterium. The sequence goes on from NZ_CP154857.1 coordinate 954,800, forward strand.
GGGTCACGCCGGGCGGTGGGCGGAAGCGCGGCCAGTCCTCGTCCCACGCGTCTGCCGGCATGCGCTCGATGCTACGCCGGGCGGCTGAGCGCTTCGTCTGCCCATCGAAGGGGGCCGGGGTACTCCCGCGGGAGTACACGGGTTGGTTCCCCTGGCGAGGTCACACGGTGTCGAGGGCGTCGACGATGCGGTTCATGGCGGCGCCGAGGGCCCAGCGCTCCGCGAGCGCTGCCGCGTCCGCCTTGGCCTCGGGCGACAGCGGGCGCAGGCGGGTGTCGACCCGGGGGAGGTCGAGGTCCTTCACGACCGCGACGACCGTGGGCGCGACGGCGAGGTAGGGGAGCGCGGTCGTGATCTTCGTCGCGACGCCGGCGGTCATGCCCTGGCGAGCCTCGGCGGCGGCCACGATGCCCGCCAGGTCGCCGTGCGCCGCGAGCAGCGTCGCGGCGGACTTCTCGCCGATGCCCGCCACGCCCGGCAGGCCGTCGGAGGAGTCGCCGCGCAGCGTCGCGAAGTCGGCGTACTGGCTGGGCAGGACACCGTACTTCGTGACCACGGTCTGGTCGGTGACGATCTCGAGGTTGCTCATGCCGCGGGCCGTGTAGACGACGCGCACGTCGCGGCTGTCGTCGACCAGCTGGAAGAGATCGCGGTCGCCGGTCACGATGTCGACCGGGAGCGTCGCCGTCGTCGCGAGCGTGCCGATGACATCGTCGGCCTCGTGCTCGGGAGCGCCGATGATCGGGATGCCGACCGCGCCGAGCGTCTCGCGGATGATCGGCACCTGCACCTCGAGCGGATCCGGCACGACCTCGATGTCGGGTCCGACCTCTACGACCTCGGCGACGCGATGCGTCTTGTACGTGGGGATGAGGTCGACCCGCCACTGCGGACGCCAGTCGTCGTCCCAGCACGCGACGAGATGCGTCGGACGATAGAGGGTCACGAGCTTCGTGATGATGTCGAGGAAGCCGCGGACGGCGTTGACGGGGGTTCCGTCCGGCGCCTTGACCGTGTCGGGCACGCCATAGAACGCGCGGAAGTAGAGCGACGCCGAGTCGAGGAGCATGAGGCGGTCGGGCATGCGCTCATCCTGTCATGGGCCGCCGACGCGCCGCGGCGGTCAGCAGCCGGGGCCGGACGGGGTCTCGTCGCAGGAATGGGCAACGAGGGCGGTCTTGACCTCGACCACACGGATGTCGTAGCCGCCCGTCGTGGCCGAGACGAAGCCCGCCACGGGGCGCCAGCTGCCGCTGCCGAAGTCCACGGCGGCCGCGTAGCGGACGGTCACGCTCACGGGATAGGTGCCGCGGTCGCGATAGACGTGGCTCGTCGCCGTGGGGGTGAACTGAGCCTGGCCGAGCCCGGACCAGGATGCCCCGCCCGTCGTGCTGCGAGATGTCGTGCCGTCGCCGTACTGGAAGTCGAACGCGACCGGAGTGAACCGCACGACGACATCGAAGTCGAACAGGCGACCCGCGATCTGCTGAGTGGATGCCGCCGCCACGAGGTTCGCCGGCATGCCGACGACGCCGAACCCGGCCGGCTCACCCGTCAGGGACGGTGCGGCGGGTCGGAAGGACGCGAGGTCGTCGAGCGTGACGGTGGGGAGGACGCTCACCGTGTAGTTGCCGCGGCATCCGATGCTCGCGTCGCAGGCGGGTGGTGGTTCGGGGTCGGTGACCGTGCCGGGCGTCGCGTCTACGCGGTTGTTCCCGCGGGCGCCGCCGATGGCGTTCTTCGAGTTGTTGGAGTCGCCCGGTATGCGCATCGAACCACTGACGTCGACTTGCGTCCCGGAATTGTTGGCGTCACAGTCCGACCCCCAAAGGCCCCCTGCGCCACAACGGTCGAACGAGTAGCCCGGACCACCCGAAAACACGAGAGCCAGGAGAAGCGTCGTCGCTGGGATCGCTAGCAAGGTGGGTCCAGTTCGGCGCCCTGCGAATCGGCTACGAGGAAACCCGTTGGTGATTCCGCTTTCACCAACGTCACACGCGTCGATTGCGTGGCTGGACGATCATCGCTGACCTTCGAAACGCCGTCAGCATCGATAAGGGTGACCGTGGAAACGTCCACGCAGGCGGCGATTTCCACCTGGTCCAATTCCGGTGAGGCGCTCTCCTGATCGATACGAGAGATGCGTGATTCGCCGCCGACGACCCATCCGTCGGCGTGCATCTGGCTAAATGTCTTCCTATCGGTCGCGTTTAAGTCGCCCGTCGTCCAGGCATACACGTCCTCGAACGTCTTCGGATCGCTCAGATCAACGCCATTCAGTGCGTCCACATATGCGCGATACGTTCCCTCGGCCGCCGCGAACGCCTCCTTCTCGGACGAGAAGCCCGAAGACGGCGTGGGTTCGGCATCGGGCTGGGGGAGGCATCCACTCGTCGTGAGACCCACGATCGCAAGGACCGCGGCGATCGCGACGAGACGAGACTTCACGCGACCACGGTAACCGGGACGGCTGGAGGGGCGCCGCGTTATCCACAGCCGATGCGTGCACGCATCGTTCACCTGCGGGTCGAGTGCGAGATGCCTCCCGTCCGTCCGGCCGTCACCCGGCCGCCCCACCGTGGGGGAGATGAGTCGGGATGCGGTGCTGGCGTGGGTGGAGTCTCCCCTCCAGCTCGTCGGCGCGGCCGAATGGGCCGCCGCCCACGATCGCGCCGTTCCCGTCGCCGGTCGTCTCACGACCCAGATGTCGGAGACGGCCGATGAGCTGATCGCGCGCGGCGCGCTCTTCGGCGCGACGGAGCCGTACCTCGGCATCCCCTGGAGGCTCCTCTCGCAGCACGGCCACTGGCTCGTCGGCGACGGGTTCTCCGGCCAGTTCCGCCTCGCGGTCAGCGTGCTGCGGCCGCGGTCCCTCACGTTCCTCGACGACGGCGCCAACACGCTCGCCTTCGCCCGCGCGCTGCGCGGCGTCGGTCCGTACGCGCGTCCGGGCGTCGACGAGGGCCGGGTCACGACGCTCCTCGCCCCGATCGCGATCGAGCGCACGCTGCGCCGGGCACGCACGGGCCGGGTCGAGCTGTTCACGGCGTTCGACGTTCCCGAGTGCGGCGGCCTCGCCGACCTCGGCGTCGGAGTCCGGACCCATCGCTTCGACTGGACGAGGGCGACCGCCCCGGATCGGCCCGACCTCGGCCCCCGCGTCGTCATGGGTAGTGCGAGGCCGGTCGACGGGCAGATGCCGCTCGCCGACTACCTCGACTGGGTGGCCGCTGTCGCTGAGGGCGGCCCCGCCACGTACCTGCCGCACCGACGCGAGCCCGAGTCGCAGCTGGCGGCCGTGCGAGGCATCCCGGATCTGACGATCTCGCCCGCGCGACTGCCCGCGGAGCTCGTGCTCGCGGGAGCGACGCGGCCGCTCGAGATCTTCACGCTGCCGTCGAGCACCGCCACGACGCTGCCCCTTGTGCTCGAGGAGACCGGATCGGTCATCCGCTCGACGCCCGGCCGCGAACGAAGAGGAGTGGCGTCGTGAGCGAGATCGTGGCGATCATTCCGGCGCGCGGCGGGTCGAAGGGCGTGCCGCGCAAGAACCTGCGCCACGTGGGCGGCGTGCCGCTCGTCGCGCGGGCGGTCGCCTCCGCGCGTCGCAGCGGGATCGACCGCATCGTCGTCTCGACCGACGACGCCGAGATCGTGGGGGTCGCCCGGGAGTGGGGTGCCGAGGTCGTCGAGCGTCCCGCCGACCTGTCCGGCGACACCGCGAGCTCCGAGACGGCGCTGGTCCACGCCCTCGACACGCTGGCCGCACGCGGCCTCGATGCGGGCGTCGTGGCGTTCCTGCAGGCGACGTCGCCCTTCGTCGACGCGGCGGCGCTCGCCGAGGGGGTGCGCCTCGTGCGCGACGGCGTCTACGACAGCGTGTTCTCCGCCGTGGAGACGTACGGCTTCCTCTGGAGACGGGATGCCGCCACCCGCGCCGTCGCCATCAACCACGATGCCGCGCACCGCCCCCGCCGCCAGGACCGCGAGCCGCACTACCTCGAGACGGGCGCCTTCTACGTCTTCGCCGTGGACGGCTTCCGCGCCGCGAAGCACCGCTTCTTCGGCCGCGTGGGGATCGTCGAGGTCCCCGACCGCACGGCGCTCGAGATCGACACGCTCTCCGAGCTCGAGCAGGCCCGTGCCCTCGCGCCGCTGCTCGACGCGCCGGAGCCGATCGACGTCGACGCGGTCGTCACCGACTTCGACGGCGTGCACACCGACGACACCGTCACGGTGGACGACGCCGGGCGCGAGGCCGTGCGCGTCAGCCGCTCGGACGGCATGGGTGTCGCGCTGCTGCGGAAGGCCGGCATCCCGGTGCTGATCCTCTCCACCGAGACGAACCCGGTCGTCTCGGCGCGCGCCCGCAAGCTGCGTGTCGAGGTGCTGCAGGGGGTGGACGAGAAGGCCGCCGCGCTGCGCGCGTGGGCCGAGGCATCCTGCATCCCCCTCTCCCGCATCGCGTATCTCGGCAACGACGTCAACGATCTCGCGTGCCTCGAGCTCGTCGGCTGGCCCGTCGCGGTGCCCGATGCGCATCCGCTCGTGCTCGCCGCGGCGCGCGCGGTCGTGGACCGGCCGGGTGGCGACGGCGCCGTCCGGGCCCTCGCGGACCGTGTCCTGCTCGCTCGGGAGACAGCACCCGAGAACACCCCCAGCCAAGAGAAGAGGAGCATCCGATGACCGTCACGATCGGAACCCGTGTCGTCGGAGGCGGTCGCCCCGCCTACGTCATCGCCGAGATCGGCCTGAACCACAACGGAGACGTCGAGCTCGCCAAGCGGCTCATCGATGTCGCGGCCGATGCGGGCGCGGACGCGGTGAAGTTCCAGAAGCGCACGCCCGAGATCGCGACCCCCGAGCACATGCGCGACACGCTGCGCGAGACGCCGTGGGGCACGATGACATACCTCGACTACCGCCGCCGGGTCGAGTTCGGCCGCGACGAGTACATCGAGATCTCCGACCACGCCCTCCTGCGGGGGCTCGAGTGGTTCGCGTCGCCGTGGGACGTGCCGAGCGTCGCCTTCCTCGAGGACCTCGGGGTCGTCGCGCACAAGGTCGCGTCGGCGTCGGTCACCGACGTCGAGCTGCTCAAGGCGCTCCGCGACACCGGCAAGCCGATCATCCTCTCGACGGGCATGTCGACCGTCGACCAGATCGACGCCGCCATCGATGTGCTCGGCACCGACAGGCTCGTGCTCATGCACGCGACGTCGACGTATCCGATGGAGCCGGAGGAGGCGAACCTCCGCGTCATCCCGGCGCTGCGCGACCGCTACCCGGGCGTGCCGGTCGGTTACTCGGGACACGAGCGCGGCCTGCAGATCTCGCTCGCCGCCGTCGCCCTCGGCGCGGTCGCCGTCGAGCGCCACATCACGCTCGATCGGACCATGTGGGGCTCGGACCACGCCGCCTCGCTCGAGCCGACCGGCCTGCAGCACCTCGTGCGCGACATCCGCGTCATCGAGGCCGCACTCGGCGACGGCGTGAAGCGCGTCTTCCCGGGTGAGCTCGCGCCGATGGCGAAGCTGCGCCGCGTCCCCGCGTGACGGAAGCCGGCAGGAGCGGTCCGGCGCCCCGGCGGCTTCGCGTCGTCGGGGTGGCCGACACCGACTCGTACGTCAAGTGGGCGGCCGCCCTCCTCGGCAGCATGAGCGCGGAATGGGATGCCGAGCTCTTCGTGCTCGACACTCCCGTCGTCGTGAGCGGCACGCAGCAGACTGCTGCCGTCGCGGGCAGCGGCCTCGCGCGGGTGACCCGCGTGGCCTATGACGAACTGGCGGAGCGCCTCGCTCGGGAACGCCCGGACGCCGTGCTCGTCGCGGCTCGCGGCCCGCTCGTGCGCGTCGTCACGCGCCTCGCCGCGGGCCTCACGCCGCGGCCCGTCATCGTGTCGGGGCTGCCCGGTATCTCGATCCCGGCGACCCGCAAGGCGCTCGTCTATCGCACCCAGTGCGACCTCTTCGTGCTGCACTCCCGCCGCGAAGTGCGCGAGTTCGCTGCCCTCGCCCGCGACCGCGGGATGGAGCAGCGGTTCGCCCTCACGCGACTGCCCTTCGCCGCGCAGGCCCCGAGGCAGGTCGCCGCCGAGTCCGGGGGCACCGACCTCGTCTTCGCGGCGCAGGCCATCGTTCCCCGTGAGCGCGACGACCGTCTCCGCGTCGCGCGGCTGCTCGTGCGCGCCGCGGAGGCCGATCCGTCGCGCCGCGTCGTGCTCAAGCTCCGGGCGAAGGCCGGCGAGCACCAGACGCACGCCGAGCAGGATGCCCTGCCCGACCTCGTGGCGTCGCTCGGCCCCGTGCCCGCGAACCTCGTGACCTCCACCGCGCCCATGTCGTCGGCACTCGACACGGCGGAGGGCCTCGTCACGGTGAGCTCGACGGCCGCGATCGAAGCCGTCGCGCGCGGCATCCCGGTCATCGCCCTCGACGTCTTCGGGGTCTCGAGCCGTCTCATCAACGAGGTGTTCGACGGCAGCGGGCTGTTCGGCGACGAGGACGACGTCGTCGCGCGGCGGTTCCGGCATCCGACTCCCTCGTGGCTGCGCGACAACTACTTCCACCCGCCGGCGGACGACGATCTCGGGGTGCTGCTCGCTGGCCTCGTCGCGCGGCGCCGGGAGGGCCGGCTCGCACCCAAGCCGCCGCTGGCGCGCGCGGGCGGCCGCGTGCGCGACGCGTGGGAGCGCAAGCTCGTGCTCGGCGCGAACGACCGCTCGGCGAGCGGAGCGGCTGCTCTCGCGATCGGGATGCCCCTGCGGGGCGTCGTCCGGATCGTGCAGCGTCTGCGCCGGCCGCGGGCGCAAGCCGCGTGACCTTCACGGTCGAGGTCAGCGCGCCGTCGCAGGCTCCGTCAGGGTCGCGTGGATGCGGCGCAGGTCTTCGAGGAGCGAGCCGATGAGGATCCAGTGCGTCGACGGTCGCGCGATGGCGAGCGGCGTCGTGAGGGCGGCGGTGTCGTCGGGAAGGGATGCCTCGGCGGGCGCAGGCTCGACGCGCGTGAGCTGAAGCCGCACGTCGTGGGCCGCGCGGCGCAGCTGCTCGGCGATGGCGGGAACGGCCGGCTCGGCCAGGATCGACGGGTCGTAGCGCTCGCTGCACGCCCGCGTCATCCCGATCATCTGCGTCACGATCGGCCGGAACCGTTCGAGCAGCGCCTCGAGGGCGTCGAGCTCGTCGCGGTGCCGGCGGCCTCGTGGATTCAGGGTGAGCGACTCGGCACCCGCGGCGATCGCCGCCTCCGCGGCTTCGAGCTCGGGCCGCACGGCGCGCGCGTCGTCGAGGAGCTGTGCGAGCTCGGCGGCCGACTGGGGCGTCGTGAGCGCGTCGGCCAGGCGGTCGAGGGCGTCGGCCAGGGCGTCGCCGAGCTCGTCGACGGCGCGATGCGCCGGGGCGACGGCGACGGGCGGCACGATCGCGACGTTGACGACGATGCCGATCAGGGCCCCGATGAGCGTCTCGAGCACGCGGTCGAACGCGTATGAGGGCGTCGCCGTCCCCAGGGCGAGCACGAGGATCGCGCTGATCGCGACCTGGTTGGCGGTGCCCGGGGTCATGCGCAGCGCCCACGCGAGAAGCAGCGAGACGAAGGTCGTGACGAGGATGACCCACGTCGCGCTGCCGAGCAGCAGGCTCAGCGCCGACGCGATGAGCACGCCCGCGATGACGCCGACGCTGCGCTCGATGGCACGCGTGAGCGACTGGTTCAGGCTCGGCTGCACCACGAGGAGGGCGGCGATCGCGGCGAACACGGGTGGCACACCGTGGAAGAGGAAGCCGGCGATGAGCCACGCGGCGGCCGTGGCGACGGCCGATTTCGCGACCTGCAGGAGCGGTGCGCGCCGCGGGGCGCGGAGGCTGGCGGTCATGCTCATGCCTCCACGCTAGGACGCCTCGGCCCGCGTGCAGCGGCTTGCGCGAGGAAGAAGGGGAGGGAAGCCGTCGCCTAGGCTGGCGCCGTGAGCGACGTGCTGGACGAGGGGCCCTTCTTCCACGGTACGAAGGCCGATCTGAGCGAGGGCGACCTGCTCACGGCGGGCTTCCGGTCGAACTATCGCCCCGAGATCGTCATGAACCACATCTACTTCACGGCGCTGCGCGACGGCGCGGGTCTCGCGGCCGAGCTCGCGGCGGGGGACGGCGCTCCGCGCGTGTACCTCGTGGAGCCGACGGGCGCATTCGAGAACGATCCGAACGTGACGGACAAGAAGTTCCCGGGCAACCCGACGCGGTCGTACCGCAGCGCCGAGCCGCTGCGGGTCATCGGCGAGGTCACCGACTGGACGCGGCTCACGCCGGAGGCCCTCCAGACCTGGCGGGACCGGCTGGCGGCCATCCGCGACGACGAACGCGGCGAGATCATCAACTGACTCGCCGCGTCCGGTCGCCGCTTACGAGTTGTCGCCGGAGACGTCGATGAGGACCTTGCCGACGGCGCCGCCCTCGACGGCGTCGTGCGCCTGCGCGGTCTGCGCCAGCGGATACCACGTCAACGGCAGTCCCGCGGCCTCGCCGACCGGCAGAGCGCCGTCGCGCAGGGCGGCCGTGATGTCGTCCGCGGCGGCCGCGAGCGGGGCATCCCCGACGGTGTAGAGCAGCAGTCCCTGGATCCGCACGTTCTTCGCGAAGGCGGCGCGCACGGGGAGGATCGCCTGATCGCCGCCGTTGTCGGCGTAGAACGCGATGCTGCCGTGGTTGCCGATGACCTGGCCGTCGAGCGCCGCGTTCTCGACGATCGAGACCTCGACGATGTGGTCCACTCCCCGCGGAGCGATCTCGGCGATCCGGGATGCCACGTCCGCCTCCTTGTAGTTCACGACGTGCTGCGCCCCCGCCGCGCGCGCGAGCGCGGCCTTCTCCTCGCTCGACACCGTCGCCACGACGGTCGCGCCCGCCCAGACGGCGAGCTGGATGGCAGCGTGCCCGACGGCACCCGCGCCGCCCGCGACGAGGACGACCCGTCCGTCGAGGGCTCCCGGCGAGAGCCGCGCCGGGCCGGACTCGTGCACCGTGAGCGCCCGGTGGGCGGTCATCGCCGGCACGCCGAGGCTCGCCGCGACGTCGAAGCCGACGCCCTCCGGCAGCTTCACGGCCCGATGCGCCGGAACCACCGTGTACTCCTGGGCGGTGCCGGTCGGGCGTCCGTGCTGCGACAGGTAGAGCCACACCCGGTCGCCGACGGCCAGGTCGCCGACACCCTCGCCGACGGCGTCGACGACGCCCGCGCCGTCCTGGTTGGGGACGACCTCGTCGAAGCCGAGCGCGACGCCGCTGCCGGCGCGGGACTTCCAGTCGGTCGGGTTGACGCCCGAGACGGCGACGCGCACGCGCACCTCGCCCGGACCGGGCTCGGCAGGGTCGCGCTCCACGAGCGAGAGGACGGACGAATCACCGGTTGCGGAGTAGACGATCGATCGCATGCCAGAGGCAACGCGCGCGACCTCGCCGATGATTCCCGCGGTGGCGGCTCAGCCTTCCGCCAGCACTACCCGGTCGCCGCCGGCCGACTTCGCGCGATACATCGCCACGTCCGCGCGCCGGATGAGCTGCTCGCCGCGCAGGCGGCTGCCCCGGGCTGCGAACGCGACGCCGATGCTCGCCCTCATGGGCTGCCGTGTCGCCCGGGTCTCGCCGCCGCCGCGAAGCAGGTCGAGGATGCGCTCGGCGATGTCGAGCGCCGCCGACGCGTCGGCGACCTCGCAGACGACGACGAACTCGTCGCCGCCGTAGCGGGCCACGAGGTCGTCGGCGCGAACGCCCGAGAGCAGGCGTTCGCCGACATCACGCAGCATCCGATCGCCGGCATGGTGACCGAGGCTGTCGTTGACGTTCTTGAAATCGTCGAGGTCGATGAAGAGCGCCGCGCACCCGGCGGGCCCGACGACCCGCTCGAGCTGCGTCTCGAGCAGCCGGCGGTTGGGGAGTCCCGTCACCTCATCGTGCGTCGCCGCGTGTGCGAGGAGGGCCTGCAGGCGGAGCGTGGCGAGAGCCTGAGCCGCCTGGCCCGCGAGCGCTTCGGCGAGCGGGGCCGCCTCGTCGTCGAACGTGCGGTCGTGGTGGAACCAGCTGATGAAGGCGCCGAAGTCGGTCTCCTCGTGGTGGAGGGGCGCCCCGATGAACGCACTCACTCCCGCGGCCGCCATGGCTTCGCCGAGGCCCGGGAGCAGGCGGTCGCCCTCCTCGTGTCCGACGACCTTCACGACGCGCCGCGGCGCGCTCACGAGCCCGACCAGCGCCTCCGGGTCGAAGCGACCGCTGAGCGGATCGGCGCCGGCCGCCACGCTCGTCGTGGCGTTGGCGAGGTGCAGATAGACCGTCGACTCCTCCGCGCGGTAGGCGCGGGCCGTCGTGTCCGCGAGGACGGCGGCGAGCCGTTCCTCGGTCGTCGCGGTGCTGAAGGCGACCGACGAGTCGATGACGAGCTCGAGCCGTGTGCGGGTGCGGTCGGCCAAGGCGTACTGCTGACGCAGATCGGTGAGCGCCTGGAATCTCTTCGAGGCCTCGGCGATGAGGAAGACGTCCTCTTCGCTCTGCTGAACGCGAGCGACCATGGCGGCGCGGCCGCGCGTGCGGGCGTCCAGCATCATCCACGGCCCCGGACCGACGTCCGCCGTCAGCAGGTCCTGGTCGGTGTGCACGAGGAACTCCTCGAACGACCGGCCGACGACATCATCCGGCTTTCGACCGGCCCATTCGGAGAACCACGCGTTCGCCGACGAGATCGCGCCCCGCCGGTCGACGCACACGACACCGACCGGGAGCGAATCCGCTCCACCCTCGAACACCCATTGCCTCCGTCACAGGCCCCCAAGTGCCCGTGCCTGAACCATACCCGGTCCGGCTGTGCAGCGACCGTGTGCGGCCGGGAGATTCGCCTGGCGGATGCTGCGCTTCGCAAACCGCACGTTCAGTGAGGCAGGAGTCCTCCGTCGGCGGTGGCGACCGTGATCTCCGTCGTCCCGAGCCAGCGCCGCACGCGGCCGTCGTCCGAGACGAGGATCCCCGTCGTCGTTCCCGCCCGCGCGATCCACTCGAGGTCGTCGAATCCCGCGACGACGGCGGCGGTCGCCCAGACATCGGCGTGGGTGAGGCTGTCCGAGACGACGGTGGCCGAGGCGACACCTCCCGCCGCCGCGCGTCCCGTGCGCGGGTCATGGATGTGCGCGCCGCGCTCGGCCGACCCCGAGGTCGCGACGGCCCCGCGCGGCACCTCGAGCGTCGCCACGACCTCGCGTGGACGCCGGGGGTCGGCGATGCCGACGCGCCAGGTCCAGTCGGACCCCTCCGCGGTGAGCAGCTGCATGTCGCCGCCGACGGAGAGGCCGGCTGCGCGGCATCCTCCCCTCCCGAGCAGCGGGGCGAGGTGCGTGCGCGCGGCGCGCTCGATCGCCCAGCCCTTCACGAAGCCGGTCGGGTCGAAGGCGCCGTCGCGCCAGGCGCTGAACAGGCCCCGCGTCGCGAGCTCGGCGTCGTCGCATCCGGAGGCGACCTCGGCGACGAGAGGGTGCGCGTCGGCGATCGTCATCTCGCCGCGGCGGATGCGGGAGATGTCGGAGTCCTCGCGGTAGGGGGAGAAGACGCGGTCGGCGAGGTCGAGCTCGGCGAAGCACGCGGCGAGCTGCTCGGATGTCTCGGGTCCGTCGGCGCCCCCGATGAGCCGGACGGTCGCGACGCTGCCCATCACCTCGTGCGTCCACGTGCGGCGCTCCGGGACCGTCATGAGTGCGCCTGGTCGATCGCGCTCTGCAGCGACTGGAGGTAGCCCTGGCTCGTGTAGGTCGCCCCGGACACCATGTCGATGTCCGCCGACTGGGCGGAGAGGGTCTCGGACACGAGGCGCGGGATCGCGAACTGGTTGATCTCCTGGTCGCGCCGGTTCTCGGTCGGGTACTCGATCGCCTGCGCAGCGGTGATGGCTCCGCCCGACACCGTGATCTGCACCTGCACCGGCCCGAACCGCGTGGCGGCGGACGAGCCCGTGTAGGTGCCGTCGGCGAGTCCCGACGACGAGGTCGACCCGGAGTCGGTCGAACCCGTCGATCCGCTGGAACCGCTCGAGCCGCTCGATTCCGAGTCGGTTGAGTCGGTCGAGTCGGTCGACCCGGTGGACCCGGTCGACCCGGAGTCCGTCGATCCCGAATCCGTCGATCCGCTCGAGCTCGAGCCCGAATCCGTGGAGCCGGAGCCCGATGCCGACGTCGTGTCGGTCGTCGCGGCCTGGGCCTGAGGTGTCACGGCCTCGAGCGACGTGCGGTAGCTGAACAGCAGCACGAGCCCGGTGAGCGTCGCGAGCAGGGCGTAGACGATGCGTTTCATGGGTTCCCCTCAGACCGTGAACGACTCGGTGTGGATGGCGTGCGCGGGCATCCCCGCCGCGCGGAGGTCGCGGACGACGGCATCCATCCACGGCTTGGGGCCGCACACGAACGCGTCGTACGCTTCGAGATCGGGCGCGAGGAAGCGCACGAGGTCGCGTCCGCGCCACTGGCCGTGCGAGATGGGCAGCCACGACGAGCCGCCGTCGGACCGGGGTCCGGGCAGCTCGAAATGGCGGAGGCCGCGGCGGTCGACGAGCTCGCGGACGGCCGCGCGGCGCATGCCCGCCGCGACGTCGTGGTCGCGCGTGACGAGCGTCGCATCGCCGGGAACGAAGCGCTCGCCCTCGAGGATCGACACGAGCGGAGCGACGCCGGCGCCCGCGCCGATCATGAGCAGCTTCGTGCCCGTGCGCTCCTCGGCGGTCATGCGGCCATAGGGGCCCTCGACGAGCACCCGCGTGCCCGGGGCCAGGGAGCGGAGGCGGCTCGTGCCGTCGCCGACGACGCGGGCTGAGATGTCGAGCGCTCCGGCGCGCGGGGCCGCGGCGAGCGAGAACGGGTGCCCGCGCGTCCAGCCCGGACCGTCGAGGAAGCGCCACACGAAGAACTGGCCGGGCTTCGCGCCGAGGCGCTGCAGGTCGCGACCCGTGACGCGCACGGCGACGCCGTGATGTCCATCCGGGGCGACCCCGACGACCCGCAGGTGGTGACGGAGGGACCGGGCCAGAGGCATCCCGATCCGGAAGACGACGACGGATGCCGCAACCACGGCCCAGAGCGTCCACCAGTAGAACGTCGCGAGCGGCGAGGAGAGGAAGTCGGCGCCCGTCCACAGCTGGTGCGGCAGTGCGAGGCCGACGCCGAGGTAGCCGTAGAGGTGCAGCAGATGCCAGGACTCGTAGCGGAGCGTGCGGCGCACGCGTCGCATCGAGGTCACGACGACCATGACGAGGAGCACCGTGCCGGCGGTCGCGAGGAGCATGCCGGGATAGTCCACGACGAGCTCCCACAGCTGCACGAAGACGTTGAGCTGCGCCGTGACGGCGTAGCCGGTCGTGATGAGCACGATGTGCGCGAACATGAGCCAGAACGACCAGAACCCGACCAGCCGGTGCATCCTCGTGATGCCGTCGCGGCCGAAGCCGCGCTCGAAGAGCGGCACGCGCGCCATGAGGAGCACCTGATACAGCAGGAGGTTCGCGGACACGAGGCCCGTGATCCGGCCCAGGGTCGTGATCGACTCGCCGTCGAGACCCGCGAGCGCCTGCATGCCACCGCCGGCGACCCACAGCGCCACGACGAAGAGGCTCGTCAGCCAGATGACCGCCACCGCCCCGGCATTCCACGCCTGCGCGGAGAGCGAGGGGCGGCGCACCCGGGCGGGCGCCGATACGCGGGACGTCGCGGTGGCCGAGGTCGTCGCGTAGGTCGTCATGGATCAAAGATGACGACGCGGCCTTTGCGATCCCTATGAGCGCGCGCAGAGCACGGCGTGGATTCGTGTCCGGTCGCGGCGATCGGGTCAGAGGAGGGCCGCGACGCCCATCACGACAGTGGATGCCCCCATGCCGACGTACTGCGCGCCGTCCAGCCAGCGACGGGAATGAGCCGCGGCGGCCACCGAGGCGGCCGCGTACGCCGCGACGCCCGCCACGAGGAAGGCGACGAGGGCCGACGCGGATGCGCCGTGCGCATGTCCGGTGGCGCTTCCGGCGGAGTGCCCCGCTGCCATCCCGACGAGGAGCGCCGCCATGACGACGAGGCCTGCGCCGGAATGCACCGTCATCGCCGTGTCGGCGTGCGGGGCGGTGCGCCGCCGCGTGCCGCGCAGAGCCGCGAGCGCCATCGCGGTGACGAGCAGGAGGATCGCCCAGTACACCGGCGCGACGACCCCCGAGAACGCGGCATCCGTCATGGCGACGAGCATGAGGAGGGATGCCGCGAGCTCGGGCGCCCGCACCCGCCGACGATCGGCTGCCAGACAGCAGGTTCCGATCGCGGCGGGCGCGAGCGCCCAGGCGTGGAGGAGCTCGGTCATCGGCTCAATGGTGGTGGCCGTGCGAGCCGTGGTGGTGCTGGCCCGGGGTCGGGGCACAGTGCGCGGACTCCGGCGCGGGCACGTTGAGGACGGGGTTGCGCTCGAAGAAGTTGTACGGCTTCAGGGTGAATCGGGCGTAGTCCATCGGCATGACCGGCCAGTCCTCGTTGCGCGGGAAGTGCGTGAGGCCGAACGTGTGCCACAGCACGACGTCCTCCCCGACGAGGGGCTCGTCGCCCGCGATGAACTCCGGGATGCCGCCTCCGCCCGGGTGCTGGTTGACGAAGTCTCCCGCCGCATAGCGCTCCGCCGGGTCGTACTTCGTGACGAAGAGGTTCTTCGTGGCGAAGGCGGCACGCGCGGTGACCGACGCCGAGGCGTCCGCCATGAGCGTGGGCGTCTCGGTGGGGAACAGCACGTACGACGTGGGCTGACCGAGCGATGTCGTCTTCTCGGTGGATGCCACCTGCCACACGCGGTTGACGGCACCATCGGCCACGCGGCCCGACACCTTCTCGGAGGTGATGGGGGTGACGCGCTTGGTGAACGCGTTGCCGTAGGGGTTCTCGGCGGAGACGGGGAGACGGACGGCGTCGATCTCGTTGACGACATTCGCGGTGCCGTCGACCGTCATGTCGAGCCGGGCCGAGAAGAGGTGCTGGTGATAGGGCGCACCGAGCCCCGGCGCCACCTGGGACGCGTACGGGTAGGGCGTGCCGTCCGTCGCGTCGCCGGGGAACGCGGATGTGAAGAGGATGCCCGTCAGCTTCGCCTCGCACTCGATCGTGCCGTCGAGGTAGAGGTACCAGTAGAAGCCGTAGTCGTAGTTGCCGACCGTCGTGAAGAACGAGATGACGAGGCGGCGAGCGCGGCGCACCTCGCTCGATCCCGTGAAGATGTCGGTGTGCTTCCACAGCGAGCCGAAGTCCTCCTCGTGCATGCACACCCCGTTGCGGACCGTGCGCGGGAGCCCCAGCTCGTCGGCGAGGATCGCGTCGAAGTAGCGGATCTCACCCACGCAGTCGCATCCCAGCTCGAGCTCGTTCGTGTAGCGCCCGAAGAGGTACTCGCCGGTGTCGAAGTAGTTCTGCCAGAAGCGGTTCGGGGACGGGTCGGCGTAGGGCACGACCATCTCGCTGATCGAACCCCGGTACATCACGGGCCGGCCCGCGAACGAGAGCTGGCGGAGGATGAGGCCCTCCCGCGTGTCGAAACCGATCCGCAGGTCCCACTCGCCCCACGTGACGTGCTCGCCGTCGACGCGGAAGCTCGCCCCCTCGGGCTGCGTGATGACGATGGGCTTCAGTCCTTCGAGGGGCGGGCCCTGCAGCTCGGGATCGTCGAAGTTGCCGCTCGTCGCCGGCACCTCGAAGCCCGGAGTGTCGACGATCTCGATGATCGCGCGGGCCGCGACGTCGATGTAGGCGGTGAGCCCGTCGACCGGGTGGGCCCACGGGTGGTCGCTCGAGTTCAGCTGCTGGAAGGCGAAGGTGCGCAGGATGCGCCGCCCCTCCTCGTCGGGGCGGCCGTAGTGTCCCGCCGAGAGCGGCACGAGCACCACGTCGGCCGGTGCGAGCCCGCGCGCCGCGAGAGCCGCGACCCACCGCGGGTCCTCGTTCGCGATGATGCCAACCTCCTCGAACTCGGCGTCGAGGATGGGCAGCTGGCCGTTCGAGCCGTCGAGGACGGTCTCGCTCAGCACTGCACCCGAGTCGATCGAGATCACGAGGTCGCTCGATCGCGTGGTCGCCATGTCGAGCAGCTGCACGCGCGCCCTGCGTTCGGGGAGCGCTCCGCCCTGCTCCCACGCGAGCACCGCCGCCTTGACGGGCTCCTCGAGTCCGACGTACGCGAAGCGGACGGCGTCGGTCGTCTGCGGAAGGCCCAGCACGACGGAGCGCACGGCCGAGATCTCGGCGGACGTCAGCGACGAGAGGGGATGCTGCGGGGCGGGCGGTGCCGCGTAGGCGGCGACGGTCTCGATGTCGGTGATGCTCATGTGTCTTCCTTCTCCTTGTAGTGCGATTCGAGAGTCCGGGTCAGCCGGCGATCGTGTCGGTGAGCTTGGCGTAGGCGGCCGGTCGGCGCTTCCTGATCCACGCGGCCTGGACATAGCCGATCGCGGGGAAGATCACGACGAGCGCGAGGAGGAACCAGCTGACGGCGCCGAAGACCGGTGTGCCGTCGGCGGCGACGTCGCCGACCATGATCGGGAAGTACGCCGTGATGAGCACCGCCGACAGCACGAGCCCGATGAAGCCGAGCGCGGGAGCGACGATGGTGTTCCAGACGCGGCCGTCCTTCCTGCTCTTGAGGAAGTAGACGATGACGGCGACGGACGTGAGGGCCATGAGGATCGCGATCGCGAGCGTCGCGACCCCCGCGAACCAGGTGAAGACGGCCAGCACGGGGTCGAGCTGGAACGCCGCGAAGACGCCGATCAGCACGACGGAGGTGACCGTCTGGACGAGGGACGACACGTGCGGCGAGAGGTGCGTGGCGTGCACGGCGCCGAGCCGGTCGGGAAGGACGCCGGCGTTCGCCATCGAGTGCTGGTAGCGCGTGATGACGTTGTGGAACGACAGGACGCAGGCGAACATCGACGTGATGAGCAGGACGTTGGTGATGATCTCGCCCGCCGTGCCGAGGTACTCGGCCATCGTGCGCAGGATGAGGCTGCCGGGGTCGGCCGCGGCCTGATCGACGATGGCGCTCGGTCCCCACGCCATCACGAGACCCCACGACGCGAGCGTGTAGAAGACGCCGATGCCGATGACGGCGGCATACGTCGCCCGCGGGATGGTCGTGTTCGGGTCGCGCGCCTCGTCGCGGAAGATCGCCGTGGCCTCGAAGCCGATGAAGGCCGCGATCGCGAACATGAGGCCGACGCCCGGCGACCCGCTGCCGATGTTCTCGGGTGCGAACGGCGCGAGGCTCAGCCCCTCCGCACCTCCCGAGAAGACGACGGCGGCGACGAGCACGAGGACGACGCCCACCTCGGCGACGAGCAGGATGCCGAGGACCTTGGAGGAGAGGTCGATGTGCCGGTAGCCGAGCACCCCCACGAGCGCGATCATGGCGAGGGACATGAGCCACCACGGGATCGCCGGCCCGCCGAGCGACGACACCGTGTAGCTCAGGATGTAGCCGAGGTAGCCGTAGACCGAGACCTGGATGGTCGTGTAGGTGAGCATCGCGATCCACGCGGCGGCGAGTCCCGTCGAGCGACCGAGTCCGTAGCCGACGTACGTGAAGAAGGCGCCCGGCTTGGGGATGTGGCGGGACATCGCCGCGAGTCCCACCGCGAACAGCAGCAGGATGACGGCGCTGATGGCGTACAGCGCGGGGAAGCCGACGCCGTTGCCGAGGAGGATGCCGAGCGGGGCCGCTCCGCCGACGACGGTGAGCGGGGAGGCGGCCGCCACGACCATGAAGACGATCGCCGTGACGCCCAGCGAGCCGCGGAGGGTCCGCTTCGCGGACGCCTCGACGCCGGGTGATTCGAGCTGGGTCATGTCTGTCCCTTCGAGGACGGGTGTGAAGGATGCACCGAGCCTCACCGACCGCGATTGCCGCGCCGTCTCGTCGGTGTGAAACCTCGCGCACTCCGAACGGGAGCGCGTGACAGTCGTGTCTCATTCGGGCGACACGAACCGGAAACACCCGGGAATCCGGAGCGCAACCCCGCCTCGGTAGCGTCGCGGGCGAAGCATCACCCGGAGGTCCGCATGACGGCACAGCACCACGACGCCGCGTCATGACCGCGCTCGAGCGCGCCATCGCCCGGCCGCAGCCGGTCCACGACTTCGCCGACGCGTCGCCTCTCGAGGGGTTGGAGCGCCGCAGCGTCGGCTTCCTCGACGTGCTCGGCCAGTCGGTCTCGGCGGTGGCGCCCTCCGCGGCCGCGACGACGATGATCCTGCTGGTCGCGGGCGTCGCGACGCCGGGCGACACCGTGGTCGCCGTGGTCGTCGCGGCGCTCCTGTCGCTCGTGGTCGCTCGCACGATCAACCAGTTCGCGCGCCGCATGGTGACGAGCGGGTCGCTCTTCACGTACGTCGCGAAGGGCCTGGGGCCTGCGGCGTCCATCGCGACAGCGGGTGCCGGCATCCTGGGCTACGGATTCGTGTCGGTGTTCGCCCTGCTCGGCGGCGCGCACTATCTGGCGATCCTCGCCGAGCGCGTCTGGCCGGGCTTCACCGGCCCCCTCTCGATGCCGGCGCTGCTGCTGTGCGAGGGCGCTGTGCTGGCCGTCGTGCTCGTGCGCGGCATCCGGCTGTCGACTCGTCTGGCGCTCGTCGTCGAGGTGCTCTCGGTGGTGCTGATCGCCCTGCTCCTCGTCGCGCTGATCGCACTCATCGGTCCTGTCGACCCGGCGCTCGTCGTGCCGTCGGCGGGTGTGTCGGCCCCGGCGATCGCGGCGGGCGCCATGCTCGCGCTGACGGCGTTCGTCGGTTTCGAGAGTGCGTCGACCCTCGGGGTCGAGGCCCGCGCACCGTTGCGCAACATCCCGCGCGCCATCACCGGGACGGTCGTGGTGGCCGGCCTCCTCTACGTGCTCGCCGCGTACACCCAGGTCGCCGGCTTCGCAGCGCTCGGCCTCGATCTCGCCGAGTCCGAATCCCCGGTCAACGACCTCGCGACCGCCTACGGCGTCGACCAGTGGGGGGCGCTCGCGGACATCGGCATCGCCGCGTCGTTCCTCGCCTGCGCGATCGCCTCCGCGACCGCCCTCACGCGCGTGCTCTTCGCGATGGGGCGCGACGGCATCGTGCCGCGCCGCTTCGGGACGGTCCACGCGCGATTCCGCACCCCGATCGCGGCCGTCGTCGTCACGGTGCCGCTCATCGTGCTGATCCCCGTCGGCATCGTCGTGGCGGGCATCGGCGTGTGGGACGCGATGGAGGTCGTCATCGTCGTCGCGGGCGTCGGCTACATCGTCGCGTACGCCCTGGTGTGCATCGCGGCCCCGTTCTTCCTCCGGCGCATCGGAGAGCTCACCGTGGGAGCAGGCCTCCTGTCCGCGCTCGCCGCCGTCGCGCTGATCGGGGGCCTCAGCGTGTATCTCGTCGTGGAGGCGACGGGAGGCAACCCCGGCGTCTGGGTCGCCCTCGCGCTCGCCGTCCTGCTGGGCGCCCTCGTGGCCTGGAGGTCGCGCCGGGGAGCGCCACCGCTCGACGGCATCGGCTCCTATGACGAGCCGGTCGCATCCGAGGTGCTGGGGGGCGTCGCCCGGCGGGAGGCGCGGTGAGCGACGGCGGTCCCACGCTCACGGCGCGCCAGCCGCGCGCCATCCGGAGCGCGCTCACCGTGCTCGAGGCCGTCGCCGAGATCGGCGCGGGCGCGACCGCGCGCGAGCTGTCCGACGCGCTCGGCCTTCCTCGTGCGACGACGTACCGACTCCTGAACCTCCTGGTGCAGGACGAGTACCTCGTGCGCACCCCCGATCTGTCGGGCTTCGCGCTCGGAGCCAAGGTCGTGCACCTCGCCGCCGCCGCGGCGCCGGTCCGCCTCCCCGCGGCGGCCCGCGACGTCATCGCCGAGGTGCGGCGCTCCGTCCGAGGAGGTCTGCACGTCGTGCGCTTCGACGACGCCCGCGTCGTCGTCGCCGACGCGGACCCCGACTTTCCGCTGAGCGACCCGGTCCGCCTCGTCCGCGAGCCGGAGCGGTTCGCCCTGGGCCGCGTCCTGCTCGTCGAGCAGGGGGCGTCGGGTGCCGTCGTCGACGCCGCGGCATCCGACCTCGATCGGTGGGGAGCGGCGCGCCAGACCGAGCTGGCCACGGGCATGGGATGCCTCGCCGTGCCCATCCGCGATGCCGCGGGCGGCCTCGCGGGCGCGATCGGGTTCTCGGGTGCGCGTCACCGGGTGGAGGAGCCGACGCCGCTCGTGGAGGTGCTCGTCCCCGCGGCGCGGCGTCTCGCGCCTCTGCTGGCCTGAACCGGGCTTAGGCTGGGTCGCCGTGACCGAGCCGGCCGATCTCCTCGCCGACGAGCGCGCCGCCGCGCTCGCGCGGCTCGAGACGATCGACGCCGAGATGGCCGAGCTGCGCCTCGACCGCGGGCGGGAGTCGGCCGACGACGAGCACGACCCCGAGGGGGCGACGCTGTCGGGGGAGTGGTCGAAGCTCGCGGGGATCCGCGATGCGACCGCCGCCGAGCTGACCGACATCGACGCCGCCCTGACCCGCATCGCCGAGGGCACCTACGGCGTGTGCGCCGACTGCGGCCGGGCGATCCCGGCGGCGCGGCTCGAAGCCCGGCCGACGGCGACGCGCTGCGTCGACTGCGCCGCGAAGGCGGGCGGCTGATGTCGTTCGGACAGGCCGCGGGGCGCGGCGGGCGTCCCGGATTCGCCGTGGTGCGCGGCGAGGAGCCGTGTCCGTGCGGGAGCGGCCTGCGATTCGACGCGTGCTGCCGGCCGTTGCACGAGGGCGCGGCCGCGACGACGGCGGAGAGCCTGATGCGGTCGCGCTACTCGGCGTTCGTCGTCGGGAACGAGGATCACGTCGCCGGGACGTGGCATCCCGGAACCCGCCCGCCGTCGATCGACCTCGACGCGCGCCTGCGCTGGACCGGGCTCACCATCGTCGCGACGACCGGAGGCGGAGCCGGAGACCGGCGGGGCACCGTCGAGTTCCGCGCGTCGTGGCGCGACGGCGCGGACCGCGGCGTGCTGCACGAGACGAGCCGTTTCGTCTTCCAGTCCGACCGCTGGTGGTACCTCGACGGAGACGTGCGCTAGCGATCCGGTGCCAGGATGGGGCGCATGGCCCCGTCCCGTCCGTCGCCCGCCGTGTCCTCCCCGGACTCCGACGACGCGCAGTCCGAGTCCGTCCTCACCGTGCTCGTGGCGCTCGCGGCCAACGCGCTCATCGCGGTCGCGAAGACCGTCGCCGCGATGCTCACCGGCTCCGCGTCGATGGTCGCGGAGGCCGCGCACTCCTGGGCCGACACGGGCAACGAGGTGCTGCTCTGGATCGCGGGGCGCCGGTCGTCCCGGCCCGCCGATGAGCGGCATCCGCTCGGCTACGGACGCGAAGCGTACGTCTGGTCGCTCTTCGCCGCCTTCGGCCTGTTCGCGATCGGGTCCGTCATCTCCATCACGCACGGCGTGCAGGAGCTCATCACACCCGAGCCCGCCGATCTCTTCATCGTGTCGTACATCGTGCTCGGCATCGCCTTCGTCCTGGAGGGCATCTCGTTCCTGCGGGCACTCCGCCAGGCGCGGCAGCTGGCCCGCACGAGCGAGCACGATCTGCTCGAGTACGTCGTCCGCACCTCCGACCCGACGCTGCGCGCCGTCTTCTTCGAGGATGCCGGCGCCCTCGTCGGACTCGTCATCGCGTTCGTCGGCATCTTCCTGCACCAGATCACGGGGTCGGCCGTGCCCGACGCGATCGGCTCGATCCTCGTCGGGGTGCTGCTGGGCGTCATCGCGATCGGGCTCATCGTGCAGAACCGGCGCTTCCTCATCGGGGTCGCCGTCGACCCGCGCATCCGTTCGGCGGCGCTGCGCGGACTGCTCGAGCATCCGCAGATCACGGCCGTCACCTACCTGCACATCGAGTACGTCGGGCCGGGCCGCGTCGTCATCGTCGCCGCCATCGACCTCGCCGGCGACGAGCTCGAGCACACCGTCGCCCGGCGCCTCAACGACCTCGAGGACGAGCTCGAGACGCAGCGGCGCGTCGCTCGCGCGATCCTCACCCTCTCGCGCCCCGGCGCGACCCCGCTCACCCCCGACGTCACGGTGTGACAACGCTCCGGTCGGGATGCGGCGTCCAAACCTAGACTGACGGGATGGCGACCCTCGGCGAGGCACTCGCGGCCGGGCCGGTCGTGCTGGACGGCGGCCTCGGCACCCTGCTCGAGGCACGCGGCAACGATCTGTCGTCGTCGCTGTGGTCGGCGCAGCTGCTGCTCGACAAGCCGGCCGAGATCCGCCAGGCGCACGAGGAGTTCTTCGCCGCCGGCGCCCGCATCGCCATCACCGCGTCGTATCAGGTGAGCTACGAGGCGCTCGAGACCGAGGGGCTCGACCCGCGCGCCGTCGACCTCCTCCTCATCCGCAGCGTGCAGCTCGCGCGTGCGGCGCGGCACGGTGCGGGACTCGACGGGCAGGCGTGGGTCGCGGCATCCGTCGGTCCCTACGGGGCGTCCCTCGCCGACGGCAGCGAGTACACGGGCGACTACGGGCTGACGGTCGCCGAGCTGCGCGCCTGGCATCGTCCGCGTCTGCAGGCCCTCGCGGCGGCGGATCCCGACATCCTCGCGATCGAGACGATTCCGTCCCTCGCCGAGGTCGAGGCGATCACCGCGGAGCTGCGCGGCCTCGGCGTGCCCGCGTGGCTGAGCGTCACGGTCCAGGGCGGGCGGCTGCGCTCGGGCGACGACCTGGCCGCCGCCTTCGCCGTCGCGGCGGCCGCGCCCGAGATCGTCGCCGTGGGGGTCAACTGCTGCGATGCCGACGACGTCGCGCCCGCGCTCGCCGTGGCCCGCTCGGTGACCGCCAAGCCCCTCGTCGCCTATCCCAACAGCGGGGAGAGCTGGGATGCCGAGCACCGCGCCTGGTCCGGCATGGGCGAGCCGCTGCACAGCCACGTCGGCGAGTGGCTCGCGGCGGGCGCGCGGCTCGTGGGTGGATGCTGCCGCGTCGGCCCGTCGCAGATCCGCGACGTGGCGACCGCCGTCGCCGCGGAACCCGCACGGGAGCAGACCGAGCCGCTACGCTGACGACACCGCGAGGAAGGGGTGCCGGGTGGGTCTTCGTCAGCAGGTGCTCCGGCGCAAGCCGATCGTCCCGCCCACCGCGACGCCCGGAGGGCTCGCGCGCAAGCTGACGACGTTCCAGCTCACGATGCTCGGCGTCGGCGCGACCGTCGGCACGGGGATCTTCTTCGTCATGCACGAGGCCGTCCCGCTCGCCGGGCCCGCCGTGCTCCTGTCCTTCCTCCTCGCCGGCGTCGCGGCGGGGCTCTCCGCCCTCTGCTACGCCGAGATGGCGTCCGCCGTGCCCGTGTCCGGCTCGACGTACTCGTACGCCTACGCGACGATGGGCGAGATCGTCGCGATGGGCGTCGCCGCCTGTCTCGTGCTCGAGTACGGCGTCTCGACCGCCGCCGTCGCATCGGGATGGAGCGGCTACCTCAACCTGCTGCTGTCCGACGTGATCGGCTGGCGCCTGCCGCCCGAGCTGAGCTCCGCGCCCGCGGAGGGCGGCATCCTGAACCTCCCCGCCGTCGTGCTCGTGGGCCTCTGCGCACTGCTGCTCATCCGCGGCACACGCGAATCGGCGGTCGTCAACGTGGTCATGGTGATCATCAAGCTCGGCGTGCTCGTGATGTTCGGCGCCATCGCCTTCACCGCCTTCAACGCCGACCACTTCGCCGACTTCGCGCCCCACGGGGCCGCGGGCGTCACGGCGGCGGCGGGCACCATCTTCTTCACCTTCATCGGCCTCGACGCCGTCTCGACCGCGGGCGACGAGGTGCGCGATCCGCAGCGCGCGCTGCCCCGCGCGATCCTCAGTGCGCTCGCCGTCGTCGTCGCCGTCTACCTCTTCGTCGCGGTCGCGGCGCTCGGCACGCAGCCCTGGCAGGACTTCTCCGACCCCGCGCAGCAGGAGGCCGGGCTCGCCGTCATCCTGCAGGACGTCGTCGGGGCGACCTGGCCGGGCACGGTGCTCGCGGCGGGTGCCGTCATCTCGATCTTCTCGGTGACGCTCGTGACCCTCTTCGGCCAGACGCGCATCCTCTTCACGATCGGGCGCGACGGCCTGCTGCCGAAGGCGTTCGCCCGCGTCAACCCGCGCACGCACACGCCGGAGTTCGCCACCGTCGTCGTCGCGATCGTCGTCGCGGCGCTGGCCGGGTTCGTGCCGCTCTCGAACCTGTGGGACCTCGTGTCGGTCGGAACGCTCGTGGCCTTCATCGTCGTCTCCATCGGCGTCATCGTGCTGCGCCGGACGCGCCCCGATCTGCCGCGCGGCTTCCGCGTGCCGCTGTACCCCGTCGTGCCGATCCTCTCGGTGCTCACCTGCCTGTACGTCATGTCGGGCCTCCCGCCGACGACGTTCCTCTGGTTCCTCGTGTGGCTCGCCGTCGTGCTCGGCTTCTACCTGCTGTGGGGCCGCCACCACGCGACGCTCGCCGATCCTGTCGCCGAGGCCCGCGAGGAGGCGGGGGAGTAGGCCCCGAGGGAATCAGCGCGACCCCCGGGGCGTTCTTCGAGACATGATCCCCGCATCCGTCGACGTCGTCGTGATCGGCGCGGGACAGGCGGGACTCTCCGCCGCGTACCACCTGCAGCGCCGCGGCTTCGTGCCGGTCGGCCGCGCCGCCGAGGGTGACGAGACGTTCGTCGTCCTCGACGGGAACGATGCGCCCGGCGGGGCCTGGCAGCACCGCTGGGAGTCGCTGCGCATGGCGACGGTGAACGGCATCCACGAGCTGCCCGGGTTCCCGGTGCCGCCCGCCGACCCGCGGGCCGCCAGTCGGGACGTGCTGCCGGAGTACTTCGCGGAGTACGAGGCGAGGTTCGCGCTCGAGGTGCAGCGGCCCGTCTCGGTGCGCGCCGTGCGGCGCGCCGACGACGATCCGGACGGCCGGCTCCTCGTCGAGACCGACAGGGGCGCGTGGGCCGCGCGCGACGTCATCAACGCGACCGGCACGTGGACGCGCCCGTTCTGGCCGCGGTACCCGGGTCAGGAGCGGTTCCGCGGGCGGCAGCTGCACGTCGCCGACTACGTCTCCGCCGACGAGTTCGCGGGCCGGCGGGTCGTGATCGTCGGCGCCGGCATCTCGGCCATCCAGCTCCTCGACGAGATCTCGCACGTCGCCGACACCTTCTGGGTGACGCGCCGTGAACCGGAATGGGTCGAGGAGGACTTCGACGTCCCCGCGCGCGTCGCCGCGATCGCGGGGGTGGAGGCGCGCGTGCGCGAAGGCCTCCCGCCCGGGAGCGTCATCTCCGTGACGGGCATGCACTGGACGCCGTGGGCGCGGGCGGCCGAGGCGCGGGGCGTGCTGGTGCGGCATCCGATGTTCGCTGCGATCGAGGAGGATGGCGTGCGGATGCCGGACGGCTCGTTCGAGCCCGCCGACGTCATCCTGTGGGCGACGGGATTCCGCGCGGCGATCGACCACCTCGCACCCCTGCGGCTGCGCACGCCGCAGGGCGGCATCCGCGTCGCGAACGGCCGTGCCCTCGACGAGCCGCGGCTCTTCCTGATCGGCTACGGGCCGTCGCAGTCGACGGTCGGCGCGAACCGCGCGGGGCGCGACGCCGTGCGGGCGATCGTCGCAGACCGCGCGGAACGGGCGGCGGCCTGAGGGTTCGGCCTCACGCCGCGCGCACGGCGCTCGCGACCTCCGCCGGTGAGCCGCGCCACGGGGCGCCGTGTCCCGGGAGCACCCACGACGCCGTCAGCGCGCTGAGGTGGTCGAGGGATGCCGAGGCCTCGGCCGGCTCGTCGGTGAAGGGTGCCGGCTGCAGGCCCTGCCGACCCGTCAGCACGTTGCGCGTCGTGAGGGCGTCGCCGACGAAGACGGCGTCCGCGATCGGCACGTGGACGGCGATGCTGCCGGGTGAGTGCCCCGGCATCCCGACGATCACGGGTGAACCCGGCAGGTCGAGCACGTCGCCGTCGTGCACCTCGACGACCTCCTCGACGTGCGCCGTGCGGACGGCGTTCTTGCGCAGGGCATAGGCGAAGAAGCCCAGGGTCGGTCCGATCCTCATCGGACCCATCCGCGTCTTCGGCGCCTCGCCCGTCCGCGCGCGGTGCGCGTCGGCGGCGTGCACGTAGACCGGCACGCCGTGCTCACGGCGCAGTCGTTCGGCGAACCCGATGTGGTCGCTGTCGCCGTGCGTGAGGATGAGGCCGCGGATGTCCGCGCGGGTCTTGCCGATCGCGGCGAGCTCGCGCTCCAGGTCGTGCCAATGGCCGGGCAGTCCCGCGTCGATGAGCGTGATCCCCTCGTCGGTGTCGATCAGGTACGACGCGACGATGTCGTTGCCGAGGCGGTGCAGGTGCGGTGCGAGCTTCATGGGATCACTCCTTGTGTGCTGGTGATGGCTACGATAGGTAGCTATGATGGCTACTGTCAATAGCCATGGAGGTCGGATGCCCACGCCGGATCGCACATCGCTCGCCGAGATCGTCGGCGCGGGTCAGGAGCTGCTCGAAGACGGCGGACCGGCCCGCCTCACGATGCAGAGCGTCGCCGAGCGCGTCGGGGTGCGCGCGCCGTCGCTGTACAAGCGCGTGCGGGACCGCGACGCACTCCTGGCCGCCGTCGTGGCGGCGACCCTCGACGAGCTGACCCGACGGCTCGCGGCATCGGACGGGTCTCTCGAGGGCCTTGCGCGGGCCTACCGCGCCTTCGCGCGGGAGCGGCCGGAAGGGTTCCGCCTGCTCTTCTCCTCGACACCGCCGCAGGACGCCCTCGACCGGTCGTCCGCCGCGATCCTCGAGAGCGTGCGCGGGTTCGTCGGCGACGACCGTGCCCTGGAAGCCGCCCGCCTCGTCGTCGCCTGGGCGACCGGGTTCCTGCAGATGGAGCTCGCGGGCGCCTTCCGGCTGGGCGGCGACCTCGACGACGCCTTCGCCTTCGGGCTCGCGACGCTCCGCCGGGGGCTCGAGGCCTCCTGACGTCCCGGCGGCGAGCGCGCCCCCCGCGCGCGATGCTACGCGGCGAGCCTGTCGAGGGTTTCCTGCAGGCGGTCGATCTTGGCCTCGAGAGTGCGGATGTGCCGCACCTGCGCGGCATCCCTCTCCTCATCGTGCACTTCGACGCGCTCGACGATCCACGACGCGATGGTGGCCGTCACGACACCGAGCAGGGCGATGCCGCCGATCATGAGGCCGACCGCGATCGCACGGCCCGCCGCCGACACCGGCGTCACGTCGCCGTAGCCCACGGTCGTCATCGTCACGAACGCCCACCAGATCGCGTCGCCGAATGTCGTGATGGTCGAGTCCGGCACGCCGCGCTCGGCATCCAGTTCGGCGAGTGCCGCGACGAAGACGAGCAGGCTGGCCGCGCCGGCCGCGTACACCGAGATGCGCCCGCGGATGGCCCGGCCGGCGGTGCGCTGCAGCACCGCGAGCAGCGTCACGAGCCGCAGGATGCGCAGCGGCCGCAGCATCGGCAGCACGACGATCGCGAGGTCGAACAGGTGCGTGTAGAACCATCGCCATCGGGTGTGGTGCGGCACGAGCACGAGGTTCGCGACATAGTCGAGCACGAACGCGCCCCACGTGACCCACAGCACGAACTCGGCCACCATGCTCGCCGGGCCCTGGAGGTCGGCGATGACCTCCCACGCGTAGGCGATGAGGAACAGGATCGACGCGATGATGAGCGGCCACTCGGTGAGTTCCCGCCAGCGCTGCTGAGTCATGCGATGACATTAGGGCTCACCGTGCCCGCCGCGTCAGTCGTCGCTGGAGTGCAGGCGCCGACGCGCGGAGAGGAGGGTGATCTCGGGATGGTCCAGCACGAGCCCCTCCGCGCGGTCGAGCACGTGGCGCACATGACCGGGATCACCCGAGACGACGGCCACGGCGATGGCGGTGCGCCGGTGGAGGTCCTGCAGCCCGGTCTCGGCGACCGAGCCCTCGGTGTGCCGTCGGATCTCGGCGATGAGCGGACGGATGACGTGCCGCTTCTCCTTGAGCGAGTGCACGTCGCCCAGGAGGATGTCGAACTCGATCCAGCCCACCCACATGTCTCGATCTTCTCGCGCCTCGGGTCAGATCGGGGCCTGCCGCGCAACCCCTTCGGGTCACCGGGCCGCCGCGAATAGCCTGAACCCCGACCCGGAAGGAATCCCTCATGGCGCGCATCCTCATCTTCGGCGGACACGGCAAGGTCGCCCTTCACCTCGAGCGCATCCTCGCGGAGCGCGGCGACACTGTCACCGGCGTCATCCGCAACCCGGAGCACCAGGAGGACGTGCTGGCCACGGGTGCGCAGTATCTCCTCGCCGACGTCGAGACGTTCGACCTCGACCAGCTCACGAACCTCGTCGCGGGCAACGACGCCGTGGTCTGGTCGGCCGGCGCGGGCGGCGGGAACCCCTCGCGCACCTACGCCGTCGATCGGGACGCGGCGATCAGATCGATGGATGCCGCGTCCGCCGCGGATGTGCGGCGCTACCTCATGGTGTCGTGGCTGGGCTCGCGCCCGGATCACGGCATCCCGGAGAACGATTCGTTCTTCCCCTACGCCGATGCGAAGCTCGCGGCCGACGAGCATCTGCGCGCCACCGAGCTCGACTGGACGATCCTCGCGCCGGGCACTCTCACGCTCGATCCTCCGACGGGCCGTGTCCAGCTCGACCCCGAGGGGCGGGGAGAGGTGACGCGCGCCGACGTCGCCGCCGTGATCGCCGCCGCGCTCGACGATCCCGCCGCGACGATCGGTCGGACGATCCGCTTCGGCAACGGCGACGTCCCGATCGAGGAGGTGCTGCGGGCACGGGCATCCTGAACCGCCCGTAGGCTCGAATCATGCTCGCAACCGTCATCCACGCGCCCCGAGACATCCGCGTCGAGGAAGTCGCCGACCCCGTCCTGTCGACCGGCGCGGACGCCATCGTGCGCGTCGTCGCCGCGTGCGTGTGCGGGTCCGACCTCTGGCCCTACCGCGGGGTCACCGACACGCACGAGCCGCACCGCATCGGGCACGAGTTCGTCGGCGTGGTCGAGGAGGTCGGGCCGGAGGTGCGGCACGTGAAGGCGGGCGACTTCGTCATCGCGCCGTTCTACGTGTGCGACGGCACGTGCGCGAACTGCCGCAACGGCGTGAGCACGTCGTGCCTCACCGGCGGCTGGTGGGGGAGCGACGACCGGTTCGGCGGCTTCGCCGACGGCGGTCAGGGCGAGCGCGTGCGCGTGCCGCTCGCCGACGGCACGCTCGCCGTCGTGCCCGGTCCGGTCGGCGACGACGAGATCCCCGGCCTCCTGACCCTGAGCGACGTCATGGGCACGGGCCACCACGCCGCCGTCTCGGCCGGCGTCGGCCCCGGCGACTCGGTCGCCGTCGTGGGCGACGGCGCGGTCGGACTCTGCGCCATCATCGCCGCCAAGCGGCTTGGCGCGACGACCATCATCGCGATGTCGCGCCACGAGACCCGTCAGGCGCTCGCCCGCGAGTTCGGCGCGACGCACGTCGTCGAGGAGCGTGGCGACGCCGGCGTCGAGCGCGTGCGCGAGCTGACCGGCGGCATCGGGGCCGATCGCGTGCTGGAGTGCGTCGGCACGAAGGAGTCGATGGACCAGGCCCTGCGCTCGACGCGCCCCGGCGGGATGGTCGGCTACGTCGGCGTTCCCAACGGCGGTCCCGAACTGCCCGTCCGTCCGATGTTCAACCGCAACGTCGGCGTCAACGGCGGTGTCGCACCGGTGCGCGGCTACATCGAGGAGCTGCTGCCCGACGTGCGATCGGGCGCGATTCAGCCCGGCCGTGTGTTCGACCTCGAGCTGCCGCTCGCGGAGGCCGCCGAGGCCTACGCCGCGATGGACGAGCGCCGCGCGATCAAGGTGCTCCTGCGGCCCTGACCCGCTACACGGGCGAGTAGGAGCTCAGCGGCGGTCCCGGATCCCGAGAGCCGCCGCACACCGGTCGCAGAGGGCGCCGTGTCAATGAGGCGCGCGGAACGACTCGTGCGATAGAACAGCAGATGTTGCGTTCTGGGGGGAACGTCCTGTTGCCATACCCGAAGGGACCCCCTCGCCCGTGAAGATCGTCAAGCGCGTCCTCATCGCGCTCGCCATCGCCTTCGCCGCCTTCTACCTGATCACTCGTCCGCAGGATGCCGCGGACGCCGTGCAGACCGCCGTCGGAGCGGTCGTGGGTGCGGTCGTCGCCGTCATCGACTTCTTCGTGGCGCTCGCCGGCGGATGAGCCTGTTCGATCCGCGGGTCGAGAAGCACCTCATCGCCGATCTCGGCGAAGTGGTGATCGACGAGGTGCGCAAGCACTGGGCCGCGGTCGTCGGAGCCCTGCTCGAGCTGTTCGCGGGCGTCGTCGTCCTTCTGCTCGCTCTGTTCGTGCCGGCCGCCGCCTGGTGGGTGCCTGTCGTACTCGGCGGCGCCGTCTGCGTGCACGCCCTCTGGCGCATCCTCGAACGGCACACGGATCGGTTCGTCATCACCAACATGCGGGTGTTCCGCGTGCACGGCATCCTGTCGCAGCGGATCGCGACGATGCCGCTCGCGCGCATCCTCGACATCTCGGTGCACAAGCCGATCGTCGGCCGCATCCTGGGCTACGGGCACTTCGTGTTCGAGTCGGCCGCACAGGAGCAGGGCCTCCGGGAGATCCGGTTCGTGGGCGACCCCGATGGACGCGGGCTCACGATCCAGCGGGTGATCCAGCAGGCCGGGCTGCGCGGCTTCGCGGGCGGCCAGCCGCTCGCAGCACCGGCATCCGTCGCCCCGCCTGCGGGGTACCGCGCAGAGCCGGCGCCGTCGTATCCGACCCTCGAGATCCCTCCGCGGCCGCCGCTTCCGGCCGGCACGCCCGGCGACTGGCTCGCCGACGCCGAGCGCCGCGAGCGCGAGGAACTTCGCCGGCGCACCGGTGCGGCGGCATCCTCCGACCCCGATCGCACGCCCACGGCGCCGATCGATCTGCGTCGCTGAGAGTCGCGTCAGGGCTGGCGGGCGCGGAGCGCCGCGGCCGCCTCGCGCGGCGGGCGGCCGAGGACCTTCTCGTGCCAGAGGAGGTCGGACCCGGTCTCCTTGCGCGTCGCGCGCATCGCGTCGGCCGTGTACGTCGAGTGCGGCGCCTGCGTCAGGGCGTCGTAGGAGCGGAAGCGGATGCCGAGGGCCGTGGGAGTCGCACTGATGCGGTCCACGTCCTTCCAGGGCACCGTGACGCGATTGTCGATGCGCAGGCCCTCGTCGTCGGCGCGCAGCAGCGTGCTTCGGCGGAACTGCCCGACGAGCGAGAACCCGCCGCCCACGCCGAAGACTCCGAAGGCCGCCGCGCCGGCGATGATGTTGAGCGGCTCGGTGGGATTCACGAGGTACACGACGACGCCCATCGCGGCGATGACGAAGCACACGACGGCGAGCGCGATGAGGCGCCCGCGAGGGGAGACGATGGTGACGGGCGGCGCGGAAGTGCTCACGAGGCAGAGCCTACGTCGCCTTCAGCGGGGCGGATTCACGCGGATTTTCAAAGTCTCAGGAACATCGCAGGCGCCCGGCGCGTTCTGATACCCTGGAGTGTCACTCGTGTGGCCATCTCGCCACGCCCGGACGCCCCGCGTCCATGTGACATCGCACGACCACAATCCGCTTCGCTTCGGTTCGTGGCATCCGTTCGCCCTCGTGCGGCCGGAGCCGGAACCGGGCCCGACATCCCAACCCAACAAGGACAACCCACTACATGACTATCGCAACGACCGCCCCGGCCACCAAGCAGGTCGCCATCAACGACATCGGATCTGCTGAGGACTTCCTGGCCGCGGTCGAGAAGACCATCAAGTCCTTCAACGACGGAGACCTCATCGAAGGCACCGTCGTGAAGGTCGACCGCGACGAGGTCCTCCTCGACGTCGGCTTCAAGACCGAGGGCGTCATCCCCTCGCGTGAGCTCTCCATCAAGCACGACGTCGACCCCAACGAGGTCGTCAAGGTCGGCGACGAGGTCGAGGCGCTGGTTCTCCAGAAGGAGGACAAGGAAGGCCGCCTTATCCTGTCGAAGAAGCGTGCGCAGTACGAGCGCGCGTGGGGCGACGTGGAGAAGATCAAGGAGAACGACGGCGTCGTGACCGGTTCGGTCATCGAGGTCGTCAAGGGCGGCCTCATCGTCGACATCGGCCTCCGCGGCTTCCTCCCGGCTTCGCTCATCGAGCTGCGTCGCGTCCGCGACCTCACGCCGTACCTCGGCCAGGAGATCGAGGCGAAGATCCTCGAGCTCGACAAGAACCGCAACAACGTCGTCCTCTCGCGCCGCGCCCTGCTCGAGCAGACGCAGTCCGAGTCGCGCACCACGTTCCTCAACAACCTGCACAAGGGCCAGGTCCGCAAGGGCACGGTCTCGTCGATCGTCAACTTCGGCGCGTTCGTCGACCTCGGCGGCGTCGACGGTCTCGTGCACGTCTCCGAGCTCTCGTGGAAGCACATCGAGCACGCGTCCGAGGTCGTCGAGGTGGGCCAGGAGGTCACCGTCGAGATCCTCGAGGTCGACCTCGACCGCGAGCGCGTCTCGCTGTCGCTCAAGGCGACGCAGGAGGACCCGTGGCAGGTCTTCGCCCGCACGCACGCGATCGGCCAGATCGCTCCGGGCAAGGTCACCAAGCTCGTTCCGTTCGGTGCGTTCGTCCGCGTCGCCGACGGCATCGAGGGCCTCGTGCACATCTCGGAGCTGTCGGGCAAGCACGTCGAGCTCGCCGAGCAGGTCGTCTCGGTCGGCGAAGAGGTCTTCGTGAAGATCATCGACATCGACCTCGAGCGTCGCCGCATCTCGCTCTCGCTCAAGCAGGCGAACGAGTCGGTCGACCCGCACGGCACCGAGTTCGACCCGGCCCTCTACGGCATGGTCACCGAGTACGACGAGCTCGGGGAGTACAAGTACCCCGAGGGCTTCGACCCGGAGACGAACGCCTGGCTCGAGGGCTTCGACGAGCAGCGCGAGAAGTGGGAGCAGGAGTACGCGGCTGCCCAGGCTCGCTGGGAGGCCCACAAGGCTGCCGTCGCCAAGGCCGCCGAGGCCGAGGCTGCGAACCCCATCGCCGACACCCCGTCGTCGTTCTCGTCCGACAGCGGCCCCTCGGGCACGCTCGCGGACGACGAGGCTCTCGCCGCTCTGCGCGAGAAGCTCTCGGGTCGCTGATCCAGCACTGATCCTCAGGGTCACGAAGGGCCGTCACCTCCGGGTGGCGGCCCTTCGCCGTTCTCACGTCCAGCTCCCAGGGTGCGCCTCGCCGCCCGGGCGTACCCTTTTCCCATGGGTACCCGGCAGACGCCCTGGTCTCCCGTGCGGCGGGTCTCGGTCGCCGGCGCGGCGGTGCTGGTCGCGGTCGTGGCCGCCGCTGTCGTCATCCCGACGATGGCCGAGGCGCGCGTCGATCTTCCCGACAAGACGCCGGCCGAGCTGTTGCAGTTCGCCGCCGCCGGCGACGTGACCGCGATGACGGGCACGATCGAGCAGTCGTCGGATCTCGGCTTGCCCGACCTCTCCGCGATCGCGGGTGGCTCGTCCTCCGCGAAGGATTCGACGGCCGGTCTGTCCGACGCGCTCGACCTGCTGACGGGCTCGCACACCGCCAAGGTGTATCTCGACGGCGACAAGGCGCGGCTGCAGGTGCTCGACCGCCTGGCCGAGCGCGATGTGTACGTCGATCACGCGGCGAAGCAGGGGTGGTTCGTCGACTCCGAGACCAAGACCGCGACGCGCTACACCGTGAGCGGCGATCCGTCCTCGTCGGCGCCCGAGCCTCGCGCGACCGTCGAGACTCCGCAGCAGCTGCTCGACGACGCCCTCGCGAAGCTCGACGACTCCACCGACATCTCGGTCGGCACCGATGGGCGCGTCGCGGGACGGGACGCGTACGAGCTCGTCCTCGCGCCCAAGGATGCGCAGAGCCTCATCGGCGAGGTGCGCTTCGCGATCGACGGCGAGACCGGCGCCGCCCTCTCGGCATCCATCACCGCGCGCGGTGCGGATCAGCCGGCGTTCGACGTCGCATTCACGCAGGTCGCGTTCTCGGCGCCCGACGCCGCGACCCTCACGTACAGGCCCGCCCCGGGATTCACCGTCGAGGAGAAGACCCTCACCGTCTCCGAGCACGAGGCCCAGGGCTCGGCGCCACCCGCCGCGCAGCGACCCGTCGTGCACGGAGAGGGCTGGACGGCGGTCGTCGAGCTCCCGCCCGCCGACAGCGCGCCGACGGGCGAGAGCGCCGCGATGCTCGACACGCTCACCCGCCCCGTGTCGGGCGGACGCGTGCTGGAGACGGCGCTCGTCACGGTGTTCTTCGCCGACGACGGGCGCGTCTTCGCCGGCGCCGTCGGACCCGACAGCCTCGCGCAGGTCGCGGCCGGCGGCTGAACCCGGTGACCGACCTCGCGATCCAGACCTCGGATCTGACCAAGCGCTTCGGTGCGCAGACCGCGGTCGACGCCGTCGCGCTCGATGTGCCGCACGGCGCCGTCTTCGGATTCCTCGGGCCGAACGGGTCGGGCAAGACCACGACGATCCGGATGCTCCTGGGCCTCGTCCGACCGACAGCCGGCGAGGCCCGCGTCCTGGGGCGGAGCGTCCCCGATGCGCTGCAGGTCGTGCTCCCGCGCGTCGGTGCGCTCGTCGAGGGACCGGCGTTCGCACCGTTCCTCACGGGTCGGCAGAACCTGCGCCGATTCGACGCGGCGGCCCGGCACACGGCCTCCGGCACCCGCCGTCGACGCGTGGACGAGGCGCTCGAGCGCGTGGGCCTCACCACCGCGGCCGACAAGAGGGTGCACGCCTACTCGCTGGGCATGAAGCAGCGGCTCGGCATCGCGAACGCGCTCCTCATGCCCCGGGAGCTGCTCGTGCTGGACGAGCCGACGAACGGACTCGACCCTCAGGGCACGCGTGAGGTGCGCAGCCTCATCCGCGCCCTCGCCGCCGAGGGATCGACCGTCTTCGTCTCCAGCCACCTCCTCGCGGAGGTCGAGCAGGTGTGCACGCACGTCGGGGTCATGAGTGCGGGCCGGCTCGTCGCGTCCGGCACCCTCGACGAGCTGCGGCGCGGCGACGGCAGGGGGTGCGTGCAGGTGCAGACCCCCGACGTCGCGCGTGCCCGTGAGGTCCTCGAGAGGGCGGGGATCAGGACGATGGATGCCGCACCCTCCACGCTCACCGGCGCGCTCGTCCCCGACGGGCCCGAGCCCGAGGAGATCGTCGCGGCGCTCGTGCGGGCCGAGGTGCGCGTGCGCGGGTTCGCCGTCGAGCGTGCGAGCCTCGAGGACCGGTTCGTCGAGCTGACCGGGCAGGGCTTCGATGTCGTCGCGTGAGGTCGCAGAGCCGGCGACGGCCGACGCGGATCCGGTGCGCGAGGCGCGGGGGAGCGGCATCCCGGGCCTTCTCGCCAGTGAGCTCGCGACGCTCTTCCGACGCGTGCGCACGTGGGCGATGCTCGGCGCGCTGGCGCTCATCCCCGTTCTGCTGGGCGTCGCCGTGCGGATCGCGGGAGGGACGCGTGCAGGCCACGGTCCGCCGTTCCTCGATCAGATCACGGACAACGGCGTCTTCGTCGGCCTCGCGGCGCTGACGGTCGCCATCCCGCTGTTCCTCCCCCTCACGGTCAGTGTCGTCGCGGGCGACGCGATCGCCGGCGAGGCGAGCCTCGGAACCCTCCGGTACCTCCTCGTCGCGCCGTCGGGCCGGGTCGCGCTGCTCGTCGTCAAGTACGTGGTGGTGGCGGTCTTCTGCATCGTCGCGACCTTCGTGGTGGTCGCCGTCGGCGTCGTGGTCGGCTCGATCCTCTTCGGCGCGGGGCCGCTGACGCTCCTGAGCGGGACGCAGGTGAGTCTCGCCGAGGGACTCGCCCGATCGCTCGCCATCGTCGCGTACGTGTCGGTGTCGATGGTGGGTCTCGCCGCGATCGGGCTCTTCCTGTCGACCGTCACGACCGTGCCCGTCGGGGCCATGGCGGCGACCGCGATCCTTGCGGTCGCCGCGCAGATCGTGGGGCAGATCCCGCAGCTGTCGGCTCTGCATCCGTACCTCTTCACGGATCGGTGGCTCGACTTCGGAGACCTGCTGCGCTCGCCCATCTCCTGGGACTCCTTCGTCGAGAACGCGCTGCTGCAGGCGGTCTGGATCGTCGTCGCGGGAGCCCTCGCGATCTGGCGGTTCACGACCCGTGACGTGCTGACGTAGCCCCGCGGCGGGATGTCGGGGCCCGCTCGTACAGTCTCCCTGTGTCTTTCGATCGTGATCACTGCCTCGTGGCGGATGGATGCCGCGGCCCGGTGCCGCCCGATGCTCCGCTGCCGCTGTGCGAGAGGCATCTCGCGGTGGCGGCCGACTGGGCCGCATCGGCGTTCGGACTGACCGACACGCTGCCCGCGCCGTGCCGGCTCTGCGGGTCGAGGCTCGGCATCCAGTACCCCTCCGGGTGGCTCTGCGCCACCTGCGAGTGGCGCTTCGGCGAGGTCGTCGACGGCGAGCTGCCTCCTCCCCGCGTCGACGTCGTCTACTACCTCGCCTATGCCGACCGTGTGAAGATCGGGACGACGGCCAACCCCCGCCGGCGGTTCACCGCCATCTGGCACGACGACCTGCTCGCGCTCGAGCGGGGCGACCGCCGGCTCGAGCGACATCGGCACGAGCAGTTCGCCGCCGACCGGTTCGGCACGAGCGAGTGGTTCGCCCGGTCGCCCGCCCTCGACGCGCACATCGAGGCGGTGCGCGGAGGAGGGGAGCCATGGGACGCCTACGCGCGCTGGGTGAGCGAAGCGGTGGCCCTGCAGAGCTGACGACCCGGTGGGCGGCGTGCCGACGCATCCACAGCGCGTTCGAAGCCACGCGATATAGCGTGAGGAGTCCCCATCGATCACGGAGGACACTCATGGGATTCCTGGACCGTCTGTTCGGCAGCAGCAACACCGGCCGTCAGGTTCCGCCCGTTCCGCAGTACCCCTATGGCGCGGCGCCGCAGCCCGGCCAGCCCGCGTACGGTCAGGCGGGACAGCCCGCGTACGGCCAGCCGGGGCAGCCCGCGTACGGCCAGCCCGCGTACACCCAGGGGATGCAGCCGCCGAAGAGCGAGGACGAGCTCGCGATCGAGCGCTACCGCTATCTGCTGCGGACGGCGCCGCCCCAGACGATCGAGCAGGTGCACGCCGAAGCGTTCGCGAAGCTCTCGCCGAACCAGCGTCAGCAGGTGCTCGCCGAGCTCAAGGCGGGCCTCCCGCCCTACGAGCAGCCGCAGGGGAGCGACCCTCAGAGCCTCGCGCGCGCCGCCACGCGCGCCGAGTACCGCAACCCCGGCTTCATGGAGCGCACGCTCGGCCGCGGCCCGTCCGGCTTCGGGTCGGCGATGGGCGGCTCGCTGTTCGGCACGATCACCGGATTCGTGATCGGCTCGGCGCTCGTGAGCTCGTTCATGGCGCCGGGCTTCGCCTACGACGCCGGCTACCAGGACGGCGCGACGGATGCCTCCGGAGCCGATGGCGGCACGGATGCAGGCGCTGGTGCGGGCGCGGGCGCGGACGCCTCGGCGTGGGGCGACTCCGGCTCGGGCTGGGGAGGCGACGGCGGCGGATTCGGCGACTTCGGCGGGGGAGACTTCGGCGGGGGCGACTTCGGGTTCTGACGCCCCGCGCGCGGGGCGTGGAACGTGGCATCCTCGTTCCATGCCCCTCATCGCGCTCACGGGCGGGATCGCCTCGGGAAAGTCCACGATCGCCGGTCGACTCGCCGAACGCGGAGCGGTCGTCGTCGACGCCGACGCGATCGTGCGCGACGTCCAGCAGCCCGGGTCGCCGGTGCTCGCCGACATCGCGGCGGAGTTCGGTCCGCACATGATCCGCTCCGACGGCTCGCTCGACCGCGCGAGGCTCGGCTCCCGCGTCTTCGGCGACGACGACGCCGTGAAGCGCCTCAACGCGATCGTGCACCCCGCCGTGCGACTCGAGTCGGCCCGCCGGTTCGCCGAGGCGTTCGCCGCCGACCCCGACGCCGTCGTCGTCTACGACGTGCCGCTGCTCGTCGAAGCGCGCGTCGACGACCCATGGCAGCTGATCGTCGTCGCGCACGCTCCCGCCGAGGTGCGCACGTGCCGGCTGGTCGAGCTGCGCGACATGAGCGAGGCGGATGCCGCGGCCCGCATCGCTTCGCAGGTCTCGGACGATGCGCGCCTCGCCGTCGCCGACGTCGTGATCGACACGACAGGCTCGCTCGAGGACACGCTCCGCCAGACCGACGACCTCTGGGATCGACTGCCCGAGCACCTCGCCGCGCGCTCCGCCCGCTGACCCCCGGGGCCGCAGGATCGAAACGGTCGGGCATCCGCCCCTCGCGAACGCCGGCCCCGGTGTCGGAGGCCCCGCCTACCCTGGATGAGTGCAGACCACCCGATCCGTGAGGCCCTTCGAGGTCATCAGCGAATACGCGCCGAGCGGCGACCAGCCGCAGGCGATCGCAGAGCTCGCGGCCCGCATCAACGCGGGTGAGACCGACGTCGTGCTGCTCGGCGCCACCGGCACCGGCAAGTCCGCGACGACGGCCTGGCTCGTCGAAGCCGTCCAGCGGCCGACGCTCGTGCTCGCGCACAACAAGACCCTCGCGGCGCAGCTCGCGAACGAGTTCCGCGAGCTCATGCCCAACAACGCCGTCGAGTACTTCGTCAGCTATTACGACTACTACCAGCCCGAGGCCTACGTCCCGCAGACCGATACGTTCATCGAGAAGGACTCCTCGATCAACGCCGAGGTCGAGCGCCTCCGCCACTCGACGACGAACTCCCTCCTGAGCCGGCGCGACGTCATCGTCGTGAGCACCGTCTCCTGCATCTACGGCCTGGGCTCGCCCGAGGAGTACCTCCGGGCGATGGTCGCGCTGCAGGTGGGGGAGCGGTACGACCGCGACGCGCTCATCCGCAAGTTCATCGCGATGCAGTACAACCGCAACGACGTCGACTTCTCGCGCGGCAACTTCCGCGTCCGCGGCGACACGATCGAGATCATCCCGGTGTACGAGGAGTACGCGATCCGCGTCGAGATGTTCGGCGACGAGATCGAGGGGCTGTACATGCTGCATCCGCTCACGGGCGATGTCGTGCAGCGCCTCGAGGCGGTGCCGATCTTCCCGGCGACGCACTACGCGGCCGGCACCGAGACGGTGCAGCGCGCGATCGGCACGATCGAGCACGAGCTCGAAGAGCGGCTCAAAGAGCTCGAGAGCCAGAACAAGCTCCTCGAGGCCCAGCGACTCCGCATGCGCACGACCTTCGACCTCGAGATGCTGCAGCAGCTCGGCTTCTGCTCGGGCATCGAGAACTACTCGCGCCACCTCGACGGCCGCATGCCCGGCGAGCCCCCGCACACTCTGCTCGACTTCTTCCCCGACGACTTCCTCATGGTCATCGACGAGTCGCACGTGACGGTCCCGCAGATCGGCGCCATGTACGAAGGGGATGCCTCGCGCAAGCGCACGCTCGTGGAACACGGCTTCCGCCTCCCCAGTGCGCTCGACAACCGTCCGCTCCGCTGGGACGAGTTCAAGGAGCGCATCGGCCAGACCGTCTACCTCTCCGCGACGCCCGGCCGCTACGAGATGGGCATCGCCGACGGTGTCGTGGAGCAGATCATCCGCCCGACGGGTCTCATCGATCCGCAGATCGTGGTCAAGCCGTCGAAGGGTCAGATCGACGATCTGCTCGAGGAGATCCGCATCCGCGCCGAGCGCGACGAGCGCGTTCTCGTCACGACGCTCACGAAGAAGATGGCCGAAGAGCTCACCGACTTCCTCGGTGAGCACGGCGTCCGCGTGCGCTACCTGCACTCCGACGTCGACACGCTCCGCCGCGTCGAACTGCTCACCGAGTTGCGGGCCGGCGTTTACGACGTGCTCGTCGGCATCAACCTCCTCCGCGAGGGCCTCGACCTCCCCGAGGTCTCGCTCGTGTCGATTCTGGACGCCGACAAGGAGGGCTTCCTCCGTTCGGGCACGTCGCTCATCCAGACGATCGGTCGAGCGGCACGAAACGTGTCGGGCGAAGTGCACATGTACGCCGACACCATCACCGACTCGATGCACAACGCGATCGAGGAGACCAACCGGCGCCGCGACAAGCAGATCGCCTACAACCTCGAGAACGGCATCGATCCGCAGCCCCTCCGCAAGCGCATCGCCGACATCACCGAAGTGCTCGCGCGAGAGGCATCCGACACCGATCGGATGCTGCGCGGCAAGGCCGCTGCGAAGACGAAGTCGGGCAAGGGAAAGTCGCCGACGCCTCAGCTCCGGCGGGAGGGCATCGCGGCCGAGGGTGCCGAGCAGCTCGAGGCGACGATCGCCGACCTGTCCGACCAGATGCTCGCAGCCGCGGGGGAGCTGAAGTTCGAGCTCGCCGCGCGGCTTCGCGACGAGGTGCAGGACCTCAAGCGGGAGCTGCGCGCGATGGAGCGGGCCGGGCACGCCTGACACTCGACCGGGATCAGGGGCAGTGCATGAGCGGCTTGGGGCCGCTGCGGTCGAAGGTGTGCTGAGTCATCGGGTGCCCGCAGAGCGGGCAGGCGCGCTCGGCACGCTCCTCGACCGAGGGTGGAGGGGTGGTCTCGTACGGTCCGACTGCAGCCGGTCCGGCCAGGCGAATCAGCCGGGAATTGAACCACGCGTACCAGCCGCCGGCCTCGGCCACGCGCTCGCGGAGTGGCGGCCGCGGCTCGGAGGCATCCTTTTGCGTCATGACTATTAGTGTACTAACTAATTGCTACGATGGTCCCATGCCTGCGACCGAGGACCTGCTGAAGCTCGACAACCAGCTCTGCTTCGCCCTGGTCACCGCGGCGCGCAACGTCGTCGCGCTCTATCGACCCGTCCTCGAGCCGCTCGGTCTCACGCACCCGCAGTACCTGGTGATGCTGGCGCTCTGGGACGACTCTCCCCTCAGCCTCGGCGAGCTCGCTGAGAAGCTCGCCATGGAGCCCGCGACGCTCTCCCCGCTCGTCAAGCGGCTGGAGGGGCAAGGGCGAGTAGCTCGGACCCGCCGTGCCGACGACGAGCGCG
This sequence comes from Microbacterium sp. AZCO, assembly GCF_039614715.1. GTDB lineage: Bacteria > Actinomycetota > Actinomycetes > Actinomycetales > Microbacteriaceae > Microbacterium. Next base: position 995,900 of record NZ_CP154857.1, read on the forward strand.
TACTCGACATCACCCTGACCGACGACGGGCGGGCTCTGCGCGAGGAGGCCCTCCAGGTTCCGCAGCAGATCATGGCGCGTACCGGCATGAGTGTCGAGGACGTCGTCGCCCTCCGAGATGGGCTGTCGATGTTCGCGGGTGCGCGGCCCCGATGGAGCGACTCCTCGGCCATTTGACGGTTGTGTGAACTTCTTCTCATCCTCTAGCCGAACTCCCAGCGTCTTCATAGGCTCGGAGGCAGTGCGCCGTCGTCCCCGAACGGTTCGCCGCCGCACGGTCCCTTCGGCCCATGAATGAGGAACAGACATGCGAATCCGGTCACACCCAGACCACACTTCGTCCCACCGCAGCCGCAGACTCGCGGCCGGAGCGGTCACAGCAATAGCAGCGCTCGCTGGAGGTCTCGTCGTCGCCGCACCCGCGCAGGCGGCGGTCACCCAGGTGCAGATCCTGGCGACGAACGACTTCCACGGGCGCATCCTCGACAACACGAGCAACGGCGAGGCGGGAGCCGCGGTGCTCGCCGGCGCCGTGGAGCAGTTGCGCGGCTCCAACCCGAACACGGTCTTCGCGGCGGCGGGCGACCTCATCGGCGCCTCGACGTTCGAATCGTTCATCCAGCATGACAAGCCGACGATCGACGCCCTCAATGCGGCAGGCCTCGAGGTGTCCGCGGTGGGCAACCATGAGCTCGACCAGGGCTACAACGACCTCGTCAACCGCGTCATGGCCCCGTACGACGCGACGAAGAACCCGTACGGCGGCGCGCAGTGGCAGTACATCGCGGCGAACCTGAAGATGAAGGCCACCGGCGACGACGCGGTCCCGGCAACCTGGATCAAGGAGTTCGGCGACGTGAAGGTCGGCTTCGTCGGTGCCGTCACCGAAGAGCTCCCGAGCCTCGTCAGCCCCGCCGGCATCGCCGACATCGACGTGAAGGGCATCGTCACCTCGGTCAACACGGAGGCCGCCGACCTCGTCGCGGAGGGCGCCGACCTCGTCGTGATGCTCGTCCACGAGGGCGCCCCGTCGACCGACTGCGCAACGATGGACGACTCGGGCACATGGGCGAACATCATCAACAACGTCTCGCCCGACGTCGACGCCATCGTCTCGGGTCACACGCACCTGGCGTACAACTGCTCGTTCCCCGTGCAGCAGTGGGTGAACGAGGGTCGCGCAGTGACGGACCGCCCCGTCGTCTCGGCGGGCCAGTACGGCACCAACCTCAACCAGCTCGTCTACTCGGTCGACGGTGCGACGGGCGTGGTCAGCGCGAAGACGCAGGCGATCCTGCCGCTCGAGCACTCCGAGACGGTGCCTCCGACGCCGCCGGCGACGTCCCCGACGACAAAGTGGGTCGCGAACTACCCCGCCGATCCCGCCGTGCAGGCCATCGCCGACGCCGCCGCCAAGCAGGCCGACGTCCTCGGCGCGCAGCCGCTGGGCCAGATCGCCGGCGCCTTCAACCGCGCGCAGGCGCTCAACGCGTCGAATGCCGTGATCGAGAACCGCGGCGGCGAGTCGACGCTCGGCAACCTCGTGGCAGAGGTGCAGCGGTGGGCGACCGAGGCCCCGGAGTCGGGGTCCGCGCAGATCGCCTTCATGAACCCCGGTGGACTGCGGGCCGACATGGTCGGCACCATTCCAGGCGACGGCTCGTTCCCGCGCACGCTGACGTACAAGCAGGCGGCACTCGTCCAGCCCTTCGCGAACACGCTGGTGAACATGCAGCTCACCGGTGCGCAGATCAAGGCGGTGCTCGAGCAGCAGTGGCAGCGGACGATCTACAACGGCGTCCCGACGCGCCCCTTCCTGCGCCTCGGCGTCTCGGAGGGCTTCACGTACACCTACACGCAGAAGGTCGTGCAGGAGCCGCAGCAGAACGACCCGGCCACGCCCGTCGACGAGTCCCTCACGCCGATCAACGAGGCCAAGGGAACCATCACGGGCATGTGGCTCGACGGGACGCCGATCGACCTGAATGCCACCTACTCGGTCACGGTCAACTCGTTCCTCGCGAGCGGGGGCGACAACTTCCGGGAGCTCGCCAACGGCGCCGGAAAGCGTGACACGGGCAAGATCGACCTCTCCGCGATGGTCGATTACATGGCCACGTTCGCCGCGACGACGCCGCTTCCGGTCGACTACGCGCAGCGTGCCGTCCAGGTGCAGTTCCCGGACAGCGCACCCGCGTCGTACGAGCTCGGCGCCAATGTCTCCTTCGATGTGAAGTCGTGGTCGCTCTCGACCGCGGCCGACCTGAAGGATGAGGCGGTGGACGTCTCGTTCGACGGCACGTCGCTCGGCTCGTTCCCGCTCGACAACACGATCGGGACCAGGCTGTACGACGACTACGGCACGACGAGCGTGTCCGTCACCCTGCCCGCGACAGGAACCGTCGGCGCGACGCAGCTCGTGCTGACGGGCTCCACCACCGGCACGAAGGTGATCGTCCCGATCACGACATTCGAGCGCGCGACGTCGACGACCCTCGCGTGGCCGAACAAGATCATCGCCAAGAAGGGATCGGCGGTGCAGTTCACGGTCGAGGTGAAGGCCGGCGGTGCGACGCCGACCGGCACCATCACCATCTACGACCGCGCGACGCCGATCGCGACGGTGACGCTCAGCGAGCAGGACAAGGGCCGCATCAAGGTGAAGCTGCCCGCGCTCGCGAAGGGGCTGCACCTGCTGTGGGCGTCCTACGGTGGCAGCGACACCGTGAAGCCGTCCGACGCGCCCCGCGTTCCCCTCGTCGTCTGGTGACGGGATGATCGCCGCGTGACGCACTGATCACGAGAGGATGCCGCGGGGACACAGCCCCGCGGCATCCGTCTTGATGCCGATCGATCTGCAGGAGCCGTCGCAGTCGAAGCGCGTGCCGGTCGTCGTCTGGTGACGCGTCTTCGCGGCGGGCGAACACGCCCCGGACCGCGTGTCGGAGGCCCCGCCTAGACTTGTCGGGTGCCCATCGTCCCTGTCGCCGTGCCCGTGAACAGCAGTCCCTCGAACACCGTGAAGCCCGGTTCCCTGGGGCAGCTCAGCGTGCGCGGAGCTCGCGTGCACAACCTCAAGGACATCGATCTCGACATCCCGCGCGACTCCCTCGTCGTGTTCACGGGGCTGTCCGGATCGGGCAAGTCCAGCCTCGCGTTCGACACGATCTTCGCCGAGGGTCAGCGCCGCTACGTCGAGTCGCTGAGCGCCTACGCCCGCCAATTCCTGGGCCAGGTCGACCGTCCCGATGTCGACTTCATCGAGGGCCTCAGCCCCGCTGTCTCGATCGACCAGAAGTCGACCAACCGCAACCCGCGCTCGACGGTCGGCACGATCACCGAGATCCACGACTACATGCGCCTGCTGTGGGCGCGGATCGGCATCCCGCACTGTCCCGTCTGCGGCGAGGTCATCCAGCGCCAGACGGTGCAGCAGATCGCCGACCAGCTCATGGAGCTGCCCGAGCGCACCCGCTACCAGATCGTCGCGCCCGTCGTCTCGCAGAAGAAGGGCGAGTTCGTCGACCTCTTCAAAGAGCTCGGCGCGAAGGGCTACGCGCGCGCGATCGTCGACGGCGAGCTCATCCAGCTCGCCGAGCCGCCCGTGCTCAAGAAGAGCTACAAGCACGACATCGCGGTCGTCATCGACCGACTCGTCGCCGGGCCCGACATCCTGAGCCGCGTCACCGACTCCGTCGAGACGGCGCTCGGGCTGGCCGGCGGCATCGTGCAGGTCAACTTCGTCGATGAGGAAGGGGATGCCGCGTGGCAGAGCTTCTCCGAGAAGCTGGCCTGCCCCAACGGCCACCCGCTGCAGCTCACCGAGATCGAGCCGCGCACGTTCTCGTTCAACGCGCCGTTCGGCGCGTGTCCGGCATGCTCGGGCCTCGGCACGCGCATGTCGGTCGACGTCGACCTGATGCTCGGCGACGAGGAGCTGTCGATCCGCGAGGGTGTGCTCATCCCCTGGACGACGCAGGGGAAGGGGCTCTTCCAGTACTACGAGCGCCTCCTCGAGGGACTCGCGAGCGACCTCGGCTTCTCACTCGACACGCCCTGGCGCATGCTCCCGGCGGCGGTCAAGGAGGCCGTGCTCCGCGGCGAGAACTACAAGGTCACCGTCAAGTGGAAGAACCGGTACGGGCGCGAGATGCGCTACTCGTCGGGCTTCGAGGGCGTGGTTCCGTACATCGAGCGGCAGTACCTGCAGGCCGAGTCCGACACGCAGCGCCAGCGCTGGGCCGACTACCTCCGCGAGGTGCCGTGCCCGGTCTGCAACGGCGACCGCCTCAAGCCCGAGGTGCTGGCGGTGCTCGTGCACGGGCATTCGATCGCGGATGCCTCGCGGCTGAGCCTCGCCGAGGCGCAGGAGTACTTCTCCCGCCTCGAGCTCACGCCCCGTGAGGCCGTCATCGCGGCTCAGGTGCTCCGCGAGATCCGACTGCGCCTCGACTTCCTCATCCAGGTCGGGCTCAACTACCTCAATCTCAGCCGGTCGGCCGGCTCGCTCTCCGGCGGCGAGGCGCAGCGCATCCGGCTCGCGACGCAGATCGGCTCGGGTCTCACCGGCGTCCTCTATGTGCTCGACGAGCCGTCCATCGGTCTCCACCAGCGCGACAACCGGCGCCTCATCGAGACGCTCGTGAAGCTCCGCGATCTCGGCAACACGCTCATCGTCGTCGAGCACGACGAGGAGACGATTCACGCGGCGGACTGGATCGTCGACATCGGCCCCCGCGCCGGCGTCGACGGGGGAGAGGTCGTCCACTCCGGCCCGCTCGCGTCGCTCCTCGAGGACCGCGCGTCGATCACGGCCGACTACCTCGCGGGGCGGCGTGAGATCCCGGTTCCGGCGAAGCGCCGCAAGATCGACAAGAGCCGCAAGGTCACGGTGGTCGGCGCCCGCGAGAACAACCTCAAGGACGTCACCGCGGAGTTCCCGCTCGGCGTGCTCACGGCCGTAACGGGCGTGAGCGGCTCGGGCAAGTCCTCGCTCGTCAACGACATCCTGTACGAGGTGCTCGCGACCCGGCTCAACGGCGCCCGCCGCGTCGCCGGCAAGCACACGCGCGTCACGGGAACCGAAGAGCTCGACAAGGTCGTCCACGTCGACCAGGGCCCCATCGGCCGCACGCCGCGCTCGAACCCGGCGACCTACACGGGCGTCTTCGACCGCATCCGCACGCTCTTCAGCGAGACGCCCGAAGCGAAGGTGCGCGGCTACCAGCCGGGCCGGTTCAGCTTCAACGTCAAGGGCGGCCGGTGCGAGGCCTGCGCGGGCGACGGCACGATCAAGATCGAGATGAACTTCCTCCCCGACGTCTACGTCGACTGCGAGGTGTGCCACGGCAAGCGCTACAACCGCGACACCCTGGCCGTCCACTACAAGGGCAAGAACATCGCCGAGGTGCTCGAGATGCCGATCTCGGAGGCCGCCGAGTTCTTCGAGCCGATCCAGGCGATCCACCGCTACCTGCGCACGCTCGTCGACGTCGGCCTCGGCTATGTGCGGCTGGGCCAGTCGGCCACGACGCTCTCGGGCGGCGAGGCGCAGCGCGTCAAGCTCGCGACCGAGCTGCAGCGCCGGTCGAACGGGCGCTCGATCTACGTGCTCGACGAGCCGACGACGGGCCTCCACTTCGAGGACGTGCGCCGCCTGCTCGAGGTGCTCAACGGACTCGTCGACAAGGGCAACACGGTGATCGTGATCGAGCACAACCTCGACGTGATCAAGTCGGCCGACTGGATCATCGACCTCGGTCCCGAGGGCGGCTCCGGCGGTGGAGAGATCATCGCGAAGGGCACGCCCGAGCAGGTCGCGCGCGTCGAGGCGAGTCATACCGGCGCGTTCCTCGCCGAGGTGCTGGCCGGGGCAGCCCCGGCTCCGGTCCGCAAGGCCGGCTGAGCCGGATGGGCGTCGCCACCCGCACCCCGACTGTCGCGTACAAGCCGAAGCCGGGGGAGATCCCCACCAATCCCGGCGTCTACCGCTTCCGTGACGCCGACGGCCGTGTGCTCTACGTCGGCAAGGCGAAGAACCTCCGCGCACGACTGTCGAACTACTTCGCCCCGCTGCACACGCTCCACGAGCGCACGCGGCGGATGGTCACGACCGCGGCATCCGTGGAATGGACCGTCGTCCCCACCGACGTCGACTCGCTGCAGCTCGAGTACCAGTGGATCAAGGAGTTCGACCCGCCCTTCAACGTCCGCTACAAGGACGACAAGTCGTACCCGTTCATGGCGATCACGCTCGCCGACGAGGCGCCCCGAGTCATCGTGACGCGCAACCGCCGCATCAAGGGGGCGAAGTACTTCGGCCCGTACCCCAAGGTATGGGCCGTCCACGACACGATCGACCTCATGATCAAGGTCTTCCCGATCCGGACGTGCAGCGACTCGTCCTACAAGAAGGCCATGGCGACGGGGCGGCCCTGCTTCCCCGGCCAGATCGGCCGCTGCGGCGGTCCGTGCTCGATGAAGGTCACGGTCGAGGAGCACCGCGCGATCGTCGACGACTTCATCGCCTTCATGTCGGGCGGCGATCAGCGGTTCACCCGCGAGCTCACCGCGCGCATGCGCGAGGCCTCCGCCGCGATGGACTACGAGGCGGCCGCGGTCTACCGCGACAAGCTGCAGGCGATCGACGCCGTGCTCAACAAGAGCGCCCTCGTGCTGGCGCCCGACACGGATGCCGATCTCTTCGGCATCGCGGAGGACGAGCTCGCGGCGACCGTGCAGCACTTCGTGATCCGCGGCGGCCGCGTGCGCGGCGTGCGCGCGACGACGATCGAGAAGGAGCTCGACATCACCGGCGCCGAGCTCGTCGACCAGGTGCTGCAGCGCACCTACGGCGGTGCGGCGGAGGCCGACATCCCGAAGCAGGTGCTCGTCCCGGCGCTTCCCGATGACGCCGCCGACCTCGAGGAGTGGCTCCGCGAGCGCCGTGGCCGCAACGTGTCGATCCAGGTGGCGCAGCGCGGCCGCAAGGCCGAGCTGATGAAGACCGCGACGCTCAACGCGCAGCAGGCCCTCATGCTGCACAAGACGCGCCGCACGAGCGACTACGTCGCCCGCACGCAGGCGCTCACCGACCTGCAGGAGGCCCTCGACCTCGCCGAGGCGCCCCTCCGCATCGAGTGCTACGACGTCTCGCACCTCGGCGGCACGAATGTCGTGGCGTCGATGGTGGTCTTCGAGGACGGCCTGCCCCGGAAGGACCAGTACCGCTCGTTCAAGGTCGACGAGACGACCGACGACACCGACTCGCTCTATCAGGTGCTCACGCGCCGCCTGGCCCATGTCGATCGCGACGACGCCCTCTCCGATTCGGAGGAGGGGGAACAGGTCCCCACGGCCCGGGCGCTGAGCGACGCGGCCGTTCTCCAGGAACCGGTCGTGACCGAGCGCCGCCGCCCGCGCTTCGCCTACCGCCCGCAGCTGCTCGTCGTCGACGGCGGCAAGCCCCAGGTCGAGGCCGCCGCCCGCGCGCTGCGCGACGCCGGCCACGAGGAGATCGCGCTGTGCGGCATCGCGAAGCGTCTCGAGGAGGTGTGGCTGCCGGGGGAGGACTTCCCCGTCATCCTGCCCCGGACGAGCGAGGCCCTGTACCTCCTCCAGCGCCTGCGCGACGAGGCGCACCGATTCGCCATCACGCACCAGCGCAAGCGCCGGCGCCGCGACATCCAGAGCGTGCTCGCGGAGGTCCCGGGTCTCGGCGAGGCGCGCATCCGCGCGCTGCTGCGGCACTTCGGCTCCGTCGCCGCCCTCAAGCAGGCCACGGTCGAGCAGATCGAGGAGCTTCCCGGCGTCGGGCCCAAGCTCGCGGCATCCATTCACTCGCATCTGCTCCAGCCGTGAGAGGTCACCCGGCCGCCGCCGAATCGGTAGGCTGAAACCGGATGACGGGGGTGGTCATGACGGAGGATTCACTCCGCGACGCGGGCGAGATTCTGATCGTCACGGGCATGTCGGGTGCGGGGCGGTCGACGGCGGCCGACGCGCTCGAAGACCTCGGCTGGTACGTCGTCGACAACCTCCCGCCGCAGATGCTCAAGCCGCTGCTGGATCTGACCGGACTCGCGGCCGGAGCGCTCCCGCGGGTCGCCGTCGTCGTCGACGTGCGCGGTCGCGATCTCTTCTCGGATCTCCCCGAAGTCACTCGCGCGCTGCGCGACGCGCGTCAGCACCTCCGCGTGCTGTTCCTGGATGCCTCCGACGAGGTCCTCGTCCGCCGCTTCGAGGCCGTTAGGCGCCCGCAGCCGCTGCAGGGCGACGGCACGATCCTCGACGGCATCCACCGTGAGCGCGCGCGCCTCGCCCCCGTGCGCGAGAGCGCCGACCTGATCCTGGACACGTCGGGCTACAACATCCACCAGCTGGCCACGCAGATCGCCGAGCTCTTCGCGGAAGAGGGAGCGGCCAAGCACACGCTGACGATCCAGAGCTTCGGCTTCAAGTACGGCCTGCCGCCGGATGCCGACCTCGTCGCCGACATGCGCTTCCTGCCGAATCCGTTCTGGGACGAGAACCTCCGCCCCTACACGGGCGAAGACGAAGCCGTGCGCGAGTACGTGCTCGAGCAGGACGGCGCGCGCGAGTTCCTGGATGCCTACGCCGCGGCGCTCGTCCCCGTGCTCGCCGGGTATCAGCGGGAGAACAAGCGCCATTCCGTCGTCGCGATCGGCTGCACGGGCGGCAAGCACCGGTCCGTCGTGATGGCCAAGGAGCTCGCCGCGCGGCTCTCGACGCTGCCCGGCGTCGCCGTGCGCGTCAAGCACCGCGACCTCGGCCGCGAGTAGGCTGGACCCTCGTTCCCCCCACCCCCACCACGAGGAGACCCGTGTCGCTGACCGCCGACGTCAAAGCCGAGCTGACCGCCGTCCGCGACCCGCGACCCACCGCGCGCGTCGCCGAGCTGACGTCGCTGCTGCGGTTCTCGGGCGGTCTGCACTCCATCGCGAACCGCGTCGCCGTGGAGGCCGAGCTGGAGTCCGACATCCTCGCGCGCCGCGTCGCGCGCGACCTCGTGGAGATCTACGGCGTCCGCCCCGAGCTCGTGCACGTGCAGGGCTCGGGCGCCCGTTCGGGCAGCCACTACGCCGTGCGCGTCATCGAGGGCGGCGAGACGCTCGCGCGCCAGACGGGCCTCCTCGACCAGCGTCGCCGCCCCGTGCGCGGCCTGCCCAACAAGCTCACGACGGGATCGCGCCCCGACCTCGCCGCCGTGTGGCGAGGAGCCTTCCTGGCGTCCGGATCGCTCAGCGAGCCGGGGCGTTCGGCGGCGCTCGAGATCGCCTGCCCCTCCGGCGAGGCCGCGATGGCCCTCGTCGGAGCCGCCCACCGCCTGGGCATCGCCGCCAAGGCCCGCGAGGTCCGGGGGCTGCCCCGCGTCGTCGTGCGCGAGGCGGAGGCGATCCGGCAGGCCCTCGCCGCGATGGGCGCCGTGCGCGCCGCCACCGAGTGGGACCAGCTGCGCCAGCGCCGCGAGGTGCGCGCCGGCGTCAACCGGCTCGTGAACTTCGACGACGCCAACCTCCGCCGCTCCGCGCAGGCCGCCGTCGCCGCCTGCGCGCGGGTCGAGCGCGCGCTCGAGATCCTCGGTGACGAGGTGCCCGAGCACCTCAAGCAGGCGGGCGACCTCCGTCTCGCGCACCGCGACGCGAGCCTCGACGAGCTCGGCCATCACGCCGACCCGCCCCTCACGAAGGACGCCGTCGCGGGCCGCATCCGCCGCCTCCTCGCGATGGCCGACAAGAAGGCCGAAGTCGACGGCATCCCGGGCACCGAGGCGGCCGTTCCGGCGGGCGCAGCCGACTGACGGATGACGGGATGCCGACGCTTCGGCATCCCGTCCGTTACGGGCTGTCACGCAGGGAAGCAAGCCCTCCGCCCGCGCGTTGCCCCTCACTAGGATGATCTGGTCACCCTCGCTGACGCCGGGGAATCTCCTGGCGCAGCGCCGACAGGAAGAAGAGGATATGGCGAAGTACACGCTGCCCGAACTGCCTTACGACTACGCCGCGCTCGAGCCGCACATCAGCGGCAAGATCATGGAGCTGCACCACAGCAAGCACCACCAGGCTTACGTGACGGGCGCGAACACGGCCCTCGAGCAGCTCGCCGAGGCGCGCGAGAGCGGCAATCTGGCGAACGTCAACAAGCTCGAGAAGGACCTCGCGTTCAACCTCGGCGGCCACGTGAACCACTCGATCTTCTGGACGAACCTGTCGCCCGAGGGCGGCGGACAGCCCGAGGGCGAGCTCGCCGCGGCGATCGACGAGTTCTTCGGCGGCTTCGAGAAGTTCCAGGCGCACTTCACGGCCGCCGCCACCGGCATCCAGGGCTCCGGCTGGGCCGTGCTGAGCTGGGACCCGATCGGCGAGCAGCTCATCATCCAGCAGCTCTTCGACCAGCAGTCCAACACGGCGCAGGGCACGATCCCCGTCTTCCAGCTCGACATGTGGGAGCACGCCTTCTACCTGGACTACCTCAACGTCAAGGCCGACTACGTCAAGGCCGTGTGGAACATCGCGAACTGGCAGAACGTCGCGCAGCGCCTCGACGCCGCCCGCGAGAAGACCGCGGGCCTGCTGGTACTGTCATAGCAAGTGCGGCCGTCCCGGCGGGATCGCCGCCGGGACGCCGTTGTCCACTCGTCTGAAACTGCAACAACCGCGCACGCGCGCATGACACCTTCAGGAGAAATTCCGTGACTGTCAAGATCGGAATCAACGGCTTCGGCCGCATCGGACGCAACTACCTCCGCGCGGCTCTCGCGCAGGGCGCTGACCTCGACATCGTCGCGGTCAACGACCTCACCGACAACAAGACGCTCGCCCACCTGCTGAAGTACGACTCGATCCTCGGCCGTCTCGACCAGGAGGTCTCGTACACCGAGGACTCGATCACGGTCGGCGACAAGACGATCAAGGTCTTCGAGGAGCGCGACCCCGCGAACCTCCCCTGGGGCGAGCTCGGCGTCGACATCGTCATCGAGTCGACCGGGCGCTTCACCAAGGCCGCGGACGCCGGCAAGCACATCGCCGGTGGCGCCAAGAAGGTGCTCATCTCCGCTCCCGCCTCGGGCGAGGACGGCACGTTCGTCATCGGCGCGAACGAGGACCAGTACGACCCGGAGAACCACCACATCATCTCCAACGCGTCGTGCACGACGAACTGCCTCGCGCCGCTCGCCAAGGTGCTGAACGATGAGTTCGGCATCGTCAAGGGCCTCATGACGACGGTGCACGCGTACACCGCCGACCAGAACCTGCAGGACGGCCCGCACAGCGACCTGCGCCGTGCCCGCGCCGCCGCGCTCAACATCGTCCCCACCTCGACGGGTGCCGCGAAGGCCATCGGCCTGGTGCTGCCGGAGCTCAAGGGCAAGCTCGACGGCTTCGCCCTCCGCGTCCCGGTCCCCACCGGCTCGGCGACCGACCTCACGGTCGAGCTCGAGCGCGAGGTCTCGGTCGACGAGATCAAGGCCGCCTACAAGGCCGCCGCCGAGGGCCCCCTCAAGGGCATCCTCAAGTACACCGAGGACGAGATCGTCTCGAGCGACATCGTCACCGACGACCACTCCTGCATCTTCGACGCCGGCCTCACCCGCGTCATCGGCAACCAGGTCAAGGTCGTCGGCTGGTACGACAACGAGTGGGGCTACTCCAACCGCCTCGTCGACCTCACCGAGATCGTCGCCTCGAAGCTCTGATCGCATAATCATGGCTCTGCGCACCCTCGACACGCTGGGTTCGCTGGCCGGCAAGCGCGTCATCGTCCGTGCTGACCTCAATGTGCCTCTCCAGGCCGGGGTCATCACGGACGATGGCCGTGTGCGGGCCACGCTCCCCACGCTGAACGCCCTCATCAACCAGGGCGCCCGCGTCATCGTCTGCTCGCACCTCGGTCGTCCCGACGGTGCTCCCGACCCCAAGTACAGCCTCGAGCCGGTCGCCCAGCGCCTGTCGGAGCTCCTCGGCAAGCCCGTCGCGTTCGCGCGCGACACCGTGGGCGAATCCGCCCACGAGGCCGCCGACGCCCTCCAGGACGGCGACGTCGCGGTCATCGAGAACCTGCGGTTCAACGCGGGCGAGACGGCGAAGGACGAGGCTGAGCGCCGCGCCTTCGCCGAGCAGCTGGCGGAGCTCGGCGACGTGCTCGTGTCGGACGGCTTCGGCGTCGTCCACCGCAAGCAGGCGTCGGTCTACGAGCTCGCGCAGATCCTTCCCTCGGCCGCCGGCTTCCTGATCGAGAAGGAGGTCGACGTCTCAGGCCGCCTGACCGAGAACCCCGAGCGCCCCTACGCCGTCGTCCTCGGCGGGTCGAAGGTCAGCGACAAGCTGGGCGTCATCGAGCACCTGCTGCCGCGCGTCGACAAGCTGCTCATCGGCGGCGGCATGATGTTCACCTTCCTCAAGGCCGAAGGCCACGAGGTCGGCGCGAGCCTCCTCGAGGAGGACCAGCTCGATACCGTCCGCGGCTACATCGCGACGGCGAAGGAGCGCGGCGTCGAGCTCGTGCTCCCTGTCGACGCTGTCGTGGCGGCCTCCTTCTCGGCGGATGCCGAGCACGTCGTGGCACCCGCGTCGGCACTGGAGGACACGGCGTTCGGCGCTTCGGGGCTCGGTCTCGACATCGGGCCCGAGACGGCGGCGCAGTTCGCCGACGTCATCCGCAGCAGCACCACGGTCTTCTGGAACGGACCGATGGGCGTCTTCGAGATGCCGGCGTTCGCGGCCGGCACGAAGGCGGTCGCGCAGGCCCTCACCGAGGCCCGCGGTCTCACCGTCGTCGGCGGCGGAGACTCCGCCGCGGCCGTCCGTCAGCTCGGCTTCGCCGACGACCAGTTCGGCCACATCTCGACGGGCGGCGGCGCCAGCCTCGAGTTCCTCGAGGGCAAGAAGCTCCCCGGACTGGAGGTCCTCGGATGGCAGTGAACCTTCGACCGGCTCAGGGGCCGCGTCTCCCGCTCATCGCGGGCAACTGGAAGATGAACCTCGACCACCTGCAGGCTGTCGCGTTCGTGCAGAAGCTGCACTGGACGCTCAAGGACGCCAAGCACGAGGACGGCTCGGTCGAGGTCGCGGTCTTCCCGCCCTTCACCGATCTGCGCACGGTGCAGACGCTCCTCGACGCCGACAAGATCCCGTTCGCCCTCGGCGCGCAGGACGTGTCGGCGCAGGACTCGGGCGCGTACACGGGTGAGATCTCGGGAGCGTTCCTCGCGAAGCTCGACGCCCGGTACGTGATCATCGGCCACTCCGAGCGCCGGCAGTACCACGCCGAGACCGACGAGGTCGTGGCGGGCAAGGTGCAGGCCGCCCTGCGCCACGGGCTCGTGCCGGTGATCTGCGTGGGAGAGACGCTGGAGCAGCGCGAGGAGTCGGGGCCGACTGCGGTCTCCGTCGAGCAGCTGGAGGCTGCGCTGGCGGGTGTGCCCGCCGACGCAGACTTCGTCGTCGCCTACGAGCCCGTCTGGGCCATCGGCACCGGTCAGGTCGCCTCGCCCGAGCAGGCGCAGGAGGTGTGTGGGAAGCTGCGCGAGGTCATCGCCGAGAAGCTGGGACAGGATGCCGCCTCCCGCACGCGCGTGCTCTACGGCGGCTCGGTGAAGTCGGGCAACATCGCGAGCTTCATGCGCGAGCCCGACGTCGACGGAGCCCTCGTGGGCGGTGCGAGCCTCGTGGTCGACGAATTCGCCGCGATCGTCCGCTACCAGAAGCACGTCGGAGTCTGACCCGGCCCGGTATACTCGTCCTTTGTGCGACCGGAAGGCCGCACCTCCATGCTCGTGCGGTCCATGAGAGATCGCAGCGAAAGGCTTCAACGACAGTGCAGATCCTCGAGTTCGTCCTGCAGGTGCTCCTCGGCATCACGAGTCTCCTGCTGACCCTTCTGATCCTGCTCCACAAGGGTCGCGGCGGTGGCCTCTCCGACATGTTCGGCGGCGGGCTCACGTCCGCCCTCGGCTCGTCGGGCCTCGCGGAGCGCAACCTCAACCGGTTCACGGTGATCCTCGCCCTCGCGTGGTTCATCTCCATCGTGGCCCTCGGCCTCATCACGAAGTTCCAGGGCATCTGATGGCGACCGGAGGCAACGCGATCCGCGGCACGCGCGTCGGCGCAGGCCCCATGGGGGAGCAGGACCACGGCTTCCACGCCGAGCGCATCTCGATCTCGTACTGGGACGCCCTCGGCAACGAGACGGTGCGCTACTTCGCGGCGGGCATCCCCGACGAGGAGATCCCCGACGTCATCGACTCGCCGCACTCGGGTCTTCCCGCGGGCCGCGACAAGGAGAACCCGCCGGCGGTCGCCAAGACCGAACCGTACAAGACGCACCTCGCGTACGTGAAGGAGCGCCGCACCGAGGAAGAGGCCGAGGCCCTTCTCGACGACGCCCTCACTCAGCTGCGTCAGCGTCGCGGCGAGAGCTGAGAGACAGACGAAAAGAAGGGCCGCCCGAGAGGGCGGCCCTTCTTCGTGTGTCCTGTGTCAGTACTCGCCGGTGATGAGCTCGTGCGGCACCTGTGAGGCGGCGGCTTCGTCGACGAAGAAGATCGTCCGACGACGGCCCTTGGCGCCCGCTGCCGGCACGCTGTGGTAGCTCGCACCCGCGAGCGCGAGGCCGAGCGCCGACGCCTTGTCGGTGCCCGACAGCACGAGCCAGACGCGCTGCGACGCGTTGATGACCGGACGCGTCATGGTGACGCGCTCGGGCGGCGGCTTGGGCGAGTCGCGCACGGGAAGCACCGCCCTCTCGGTCACCCGGATCTCGGGCCGGTCGGGGAAGAGCGACGCGATGTGCGCGTCGGGCCCGACGCCGAGGAAGCAGATGTCGAACGACGGCCACGCCTCGGCTCCGCCCTCGGGTCCGAACCGCGCGAGCTCTGCCGCGTACGCCGCGGCAGCGGCATCCAGATCGATCCCGTCGTCGCTCGCCGCGATCGCGTGGATGTTGGCACCGGGGAGGTCGAGGGTGTCGAGGAGGGCCTCGCGTGCCTGCTTCTCGTTGCGATCGGCGTCGGCGCGGGGCACGAAGCGCTCGTCGCTCCACCAGAAGTGGACGCGCGACCAGTCGACCTTGCCGAGACGCGGGTGGCGCGCGGCGGCGGCGAGCACGGCCGAGCCCATCGATCCGCCCGTGAGCGAGACGTGGGCGTCACGCCCTTCCTCGGTGATCTTGGCGAGTCGGTTGAGGAGCCGAGCGGCCACCGAATCCGCGAGCGTCGCGGGATCGGGGCTGATCACGACCCGCTTCTCGCTCCAGAACTCAGCCATTCGTCTCCTGCGACACGGGCGGCCCCACGAGCTGCCATCCCTCGGTGATCACTCGACCATACAGGAGGTCGGGATCGAGCCTGCGGAGCTCCTCGGCGAGACATTCCCGCAGCGTGCGGCGGGGGAGGACCAGGTCGTGTTCGGGCTGACCGGGCTGGCTCAGGCACGCGATGGCGGGCGAGGAGCGCTCGAGCACGATCTCGCCGCTCTCGCGCACGAGCCGCACCGACTTGATGCCGTCGTGCCATTCGTCGGGCTCGAGATAGCGCCAGTCGACCGGGACGTCCAGCATGAGACGCAGCCACGCGGCGAGGAGCGCCGTCGACGGCGAGCTGCTCGCGCCCCGCACCTCGACCGCCGTGATCGTCTCGTACGGCGGCTGGTCGAGCACCGCCGCGAGCTGCTCGCGCCAGTGCGTCAGACGCGTCCAGGCGAGGTCGGTGTCGCCCGGCGCGTGGTTGTCGCCGAGGTGCGCGAGACGCAGCTTCTCGTACGGGCGGGTCGAGGCATCCGTGATCCGTCGCTGGGCGATCCGGCCGAGCGGCGATGCGGAAGGGACGGCGGGCGGGTTGTCGGGCCACCAGACGACGACGGGCGCGTCGGGGAGCAGGAGCCCCGTCACGAGGCTCTCCGTGTTGGATGCCGCCGGCCCGTAGGCCTGCAGCACGACGACCTCGCTCGCGCCGGCGTCGCCGCCCACGCGGATCTGGGCGTCGAGGCGCGGCTCCGCCTCGCGGTCGCCGAACATCAGCACGATGACGCGCATGGGATGCTCGCGCGACGCGTCGTTGGCGGCCTCGATGGCCTCCTCCTCGGCGCCGTGCCGCGTGGCGATGACGAGCGTCAGCACGCGGCCCAGCGCGACGGCGCCGCCCTCCTCGCGCACGTCGATGAGCGCGCGCGAGATCTTGCTGACGGTGGTGTCGGGGAGTTCGATGATCACGGCCGCCTCCAGGTTCGTCCGTCGCGGGCCAGGAGTTCGTCGGCGGATGCCGGACCCCACGAGCCGGGGGAGTACTGGTCGAGCGGGCCGCCCTGCTTCGCCCAGAACTTCTCGAACGGGTCGAGGATCTTCCAGGACAGCTCGACCTCCTCGTGCCGCGGGAAGAGCGGCGGGTCGCCCAGCAGGACGTCGAGGATGAGACGCTCATAGGCCTCGGGGCTCGCCTCCGTGAAGGCGTGGCCGTAGCCGAAGTCCATCGTCACGTCGCGCACCTGCGATCCCGCGCCCGGCACCTTCGAGCCGAAGCGCAGCGTCACGCCCTCATCGGGCTGCACGCGGATGACGAGCGCGTTCTGGCCGAGCTCCGACGTCTGGCTGCGCGAGAACAGGTGCTGCGGCGCGCGCTTGAAGACGACCGCGATCTCGGTGACGCGGCGGCCGAGGCGCTTGCCCGTCCTGAGGTAGAACGGCACGCCCGCCCACCGGCGTGTGTTGATCTCGAGCTTGAGGGCCGCGTAGGTCTCGGTCGTGGAGTCGGGTGCCATGCCGTCCTCCTCGAGGAAGCCGAGCACCTTCTCGCCGCCCTGCCAGCCGCCCGCGTACTGTCCGCGCGCGGCGGCGAGCGAGAGGTCCTCGGGCACCGTGACGGCGGCGAGCACCTTCTCCTTCTCGGCCCGGAGGTCAGCCGCGTTGAAGGTGATGGGCTCCTCCATGGCCGTCAGGGCCATGAGCTGCAGGAGGTGGTTCTGGATGACGTCGCGCGCCGCGCCGACGCCGTCGTAGTAGCCCGCTCGCCCGCCCACGCCGATGTCCTCGGCCATCGTGATCTGTACGTGGTCGACGTAGTTGCGGTTCCAGATCGGCTCGTACAGCTCGTTCGCGAAGCGCAGCGCCAGGATGTTCTGGACCGTCTCCTTGCCGAGGTAGTGGTCGATGCGGAAGATCGAGTCGGTCGGGAACGTCGAGCGGAGCACGTCGTTCAGCGCGCGCGCCGACTCGAGGTCGTGGCCGAACGGCTTCTCGATGACGACGCGGCGCCAGCGGTCGGGCTGGTCGGCCGTGTCGTCGACGAGGCCCGACGACTTCAGCTGCGCGGCCACCTCGGCGAACGCCTTCGGCGGGATCGACAGGTAGTAGGCGTGGTTGCCCATCGTGCCGCGCTCGACGTCGAGCTTCTCGACCGTCTCGCGCAGGCGACGGAACGCCTCGGGGTCGTCGAACGTGCCCGACACGAAGCGGATGCCCTGGAGCAGCTGCTTCCACGTCTCTTCGCGGTACTCCGTCCGCGCGTGCTTCTTGACCGCCTCGTGCACGACTTCGGCGAAGTCCTGGTCCTCCCAGTCGCGGCGTGCGAAGCCGACGAGCGCGAAGCCCGGGGGCAGCAGACCGCGGTTGGCGAGGTCGTACACGGCGGGCATGAGCTTCTTGCGGGAGAGGTCTCCCGTCACGCCGAAGATGACGAGCGCGCTCGGACCGGCGATGCGGTTGAGGCGGCGGTCGTCGGGGTCGCGCAGGGGGTTGTGCCCGCGCGAGATCTCCTCAGTCATCGGATGGTGCTCCTACTGGGCGGCCTCGAAGAGCGCGAGCACCTCGGGCTGGGGGTCGGTGAGGGTGATGGTGACGACGGGGCGGCCGTGGCCCTTCGAGAGGACCGACGCGTCGCCCGCGGCCTGAGCCTCGATGAGCTGGCCGAAGGTGAACGGGCGTCCGGGGATCTCGAGGTCCACGTCGGTGCGCTCGAGGATCTGCAGGAACACTCCGTTGGCGGGGCCGCCCTTGTGGTACTGCCCCGTCGAGTGGAGGAACCGCGGTCCCCACCCGAACGTCGTCGGACGGCCCGAGTCGGCCGCGATGAGCTCGCGCAGCCCCTCCAGGTGCGGCAGCTCGAGCCGGTCGACGTAGGCCTGGATCGCGACGTAGCCGTCCTCCGGCACCTGCGCCCAGAGCGCGTCGAGCACGCCCGCGACCGTGCCCGACACGGCGAGGGCCGGGTCGGAGACGCGCACCTCGACGCCGTCGACCGCGAAGGCCGGGGCGGACGGCTCGGGACGCGCGTCCAGGAGCCCACGGGCCGCCGCCTTGGCGGACTCGACGTCGGGCTGGTCGAAGGGGTTGATCCCCAGCATCCGTCCCGCGATCGCCGTGGCGTACTCCCAGACGATGAACTGTCCGCCCAGCGATCCGCTCACGAGGATCTCGCCCTCGTGACGCTCCCGGAAGTGGAACTCGTTCGCCTCGTCCACGAACCGCACGATCTGCAGGTCGGCGGGCTTCGCCTCGATCTCGGGCGACACGGGGAGGAGGACGACGGGCAGGATGCCGGTGCCCTCCTTGCCGGTCGACTCCGCCACGAGCTGCTCGATCCAGTCGGGCAGGCCCACGATGTGGGTGCCGTCGGTGACCAGGCCGAGCTTGTCGCGGCGCGGGTCACCGCCGGCGATCGCCGCGGCCAGGACGAGCGCCGGGTTGTCGGGGCTGTCGATCGCGACCTCGAGCAGCGAGGCCTCCGCCTCGTCGAGCAGCTCGGTGAGGTCGGCGCCGGCCAGCCCCGACGGCACGAGCCCGAAGGCCGTGAGTGCCGAGTAGCGGCCGCCGACGGTCGGGTCGGCGTTGAAGACGCGGTAGCCCTCCGCGCGCGCCGACTCGTCGAGCGGCGAGCCCGGGTCGGTCACGACGACGATGCGCTCCACCGGGTCGATGCCGAGGTCGCGCCAGGCGGCCTCGAACGCGCGCTTCGCCGAGTCGGTCTCGACCGTGGAGCCCGACTTCGACGAGACGACGAGCGCCGTCTGGGACAGGCCGCCGCTTTCGGAGTCCCCGTCGATCGCGGCGAGCACCTGGCCCGGTGCCGTCGAGTCGAGGATGACGAGCGGCACGCCCGCGGTCTGCGCGATGACCTCGGGGGCGAGCGACGAGCCACCCATCCCCGCGAGGACGATGCGCGTGACGCCCTTGGACCGCAGCTCGTCGCGGAGCGCGACGATCTC
Source organism: Microbacterium sp. AZCO (assembly GCF_039614715.1). Taxonomy (GTDB): domain Bacteria; phylum Actinomycetota; class Actinomycetes; order Actinomycetales; family Microbacteriaceae; genus Microbacterium. The sequence continues at coordinate 1,015,113 of NZ_CP154857.1, forward strand.
GGGGACGAGCGGGCGCGAGACGCTGACCGCCTCGACCCATCCGAGGCGCTTGGATGCCTCGTCCTCCGCGGCCTCACCCCAGAGGGTGGGGTCGCCGGCGGTGACGCCCGACGCGACGAGGTCGGCGACGAGACCGGGCAGCGTCTGGTCGACGACCGACTTGACGTGCCCGGTCAGGTGGAGCTGGAAGCTCACCGGGCGGCCTCCGGAGCCGCTGCGAGCGCCGCGGTGACGGTGTCCTTGAGCTCGTGCCACGAGACGATGAACTTCTCGACGCCCTCGTCCTCGAGCACCTGGGTGACGTCGGCGAAGTCGACGCCGACGGAGGCGAGCTGGTCGAACACGCCGTGCGCGTCGGCGTAGTTGCCCGTGACGGTGTCGCCCTGGATCTCGCCGTGGTCGAACGTCGCCTCGAGCGTCTTCTCCGGCATCGTGTTGACGGTGCCGGGCGCGACGAGCTCGGTGACGTAGAGGGTGTCGGGCAGCGACGGGTCCTTCACGCCGGTCGAGGCCCACAGCGGCCGCTGCACGTTGGCGCCGGCATCCGTCAGCGCCTTGGCGCGGTCGGTGGCGAACTCCTTCTCGTACAGCTCGTAGGCCAGGCGCGCGTTCGCGACGCCGGCCTTCGACTTGAGCGCCTCGGCCTCGGGCGTGCCGATGGCGGCGAGGCGCTTGTCGACCTCGGTGTCCACGCGCGAGACGAAGAACGACGCGACGGAGTGGATCGTCGAGAGGTCGTGGCCCGCGGCCTTGGCCTGCTCGAGGCCCGCGAGGTAGGCCTCGATGACCTCGGCGTAGCGCTCCAGGCTGAAGATGAGCGTGACGTTGACGCTGATGCCCTCGGCGATGACAGCCGTGATCGCGGGCAGGCCGGCCTTCGTCGCGGGGATCTTGATGTGGACGTTCGGACGGTCGACCGTCTTCCACAGCTCCTTCGCCTGCGCGACCGTCGCGTCGGTGTCGTGGGCGAGGTCGGGGGAGACCTCGATCGACACGCGGCCGTCGACGCCGTTCGTGGCGTCGTAGACGGGGCGGAAGACGTCGGCCGCGTCGCGCACGTCGTCGGTCGTGACCTGGAAGATCGCGTCGTCGGTCGACGAGCCCTTCGAGGCGAGGTCGGCGACCTGCGACTCGTACGCGTGGCCCTTCGACAGCGCGGTGGCGAAGATCGTCGGGTTCGTCGTGACGCCGGTCACGTTGCGGTTCGCGATCAGGTCGGCGAGGTTGCCCGTCGTGATCCGCTCACGGGACAGGTCGTCGAGCCAGATGCTCACGCCCTCGGCGGTCAGCTTCTCGGTGGGAGTGCTCATGCGTGTCTCTCCTTAGTTCGCCGACGCCGCGGCGATGGTCTCGCGGGCCGCCTCGACGACGGCGTCGGCGGTGATGCCGAACTTCTGGAACAGGGTCTTGTAGTCGGCCGACGCGCCGAAGTGCTCGATCGAGACCGAGCGTCCGGCGTCGCCGACGATGCCGCGCCACGAGAGCGCGACACCCGCCTCGACCGACACACGGGCCTTGACGGCGGCGGGAAGCACGCTCTCTCGGTAGGCCTCGTCCTGCTCGGCGAACCATTCCAGCGAGGGGGCCGAGACGACGCGGGCGTTGATGCCTTCCGCCTTGAGGGTCTCGCGGGCGGCGACGGCGAGCTGCACTTCGGAGCCCGTGCCGATGAGGATGACGTCGGGCTCGCCGTTCTCGGCGTCGATGAGCACGTAGGCGCCCTTCGCGACGCCGTCGGTCGAGGCGAACACGTCACCGGATGCCTCGCCCTCGCCACGCTCGAACACGGGGATGTTCTGCCGCGTCAGCGCGATGCCGGCCGGCGCGCTCTGGCGACGGAGGATCTCCAGCCACGCGGCCGCCGTCTCGTTCGCGTCGGCGGGGCGCACGACGTCGAAGTTCGGGATGGCGCGGAGCGTGGCGAGCTGCTCGATCGGCTGGTGCGTCGGTCCGTCCTCGCCGAGCGCGACGGAGTCGTGCGTCCACACGAAGATCGACGGGATGTCCATCAGCGCGGCCAGTCGCACCGAGGGGCGCATGTAGTCGCTGAAGATGAGGAACGTGCCGCCGAACGGGCGGGTCTTGCCGTGCAGCTTGATGCCGTTGACGATCGCACCCATCGCGTGCTCGCGGATGCCGAAGTGCAGCACGCGGCCGTACGGGTCGCCCGACCACTCGTGCGTCGACCACTCGGCCGGGATGAACGACTTGGCGTCCTTGATCGTCGTGAGGTTCGACTCAGCGAGGTCGGCCGATCCACCCCACAGCTCGGGCAGCTCGGCGGCGAGGGCGTTGATGACGACGCCCGAGGCCGCGCGGGTCGAGACGTCCTTGCCGGCCTCGAACGAGGGCAGCGCCGACGCGATGTCCTCGGGCAGCTCGCCGGACTCGAGGCGGTCGAACAGCGCCTTGCGCTCGGGGTTCGCGGCCGCCCAGGCGTCGAACTTCTCCTGCCACGCGGCCCGCACCTCTGCGGCGCGGTCCTTCAGCGCACGGGTGTGCGCGATGACGTCGTCGGCGACGACGAACGACTGCTCGGGGTCGAAGCCGAGCACCTTCTTCGTCGCGGCGAGCTCGTGGGCGCCGAGCGCGGAGCCGTGGATCTTGCCGGTGTTCTGCTTGCCGGGGGAGGGCCAGCCGATGATCGTCTTCAGGATGATGATCGAGGGCTTGCTCGTCTCGCCCTTCGCCGCCTCGATGGCGGAGTACAGCTCGGCGACGTCCTCGACGTACTGACCGGTCTTCTTCCAGTCGACCGTCTGCACGTGCCAGCCGTAGGCCTCGTAGCGCGCCGCCACGTCCTCGGTGAACGCGACATTGGTGTCGTCCTCGATGGAGATCTGGTTCGAGTCGTAGATCGCGATGAGGTTGCCCAGCTCCTGGTGCCCCGCGAGCGACGAGGCCTCCGACGTGATGCCCTCCTGCAGGTCGCCGTCACCGGCGATCACGTACACGAAGTGGTCGAACGGCGACTCGCCGGCCGGAGCCTCGGGGTCGAACAGGCCGCGCTCGTAGCGGGCCGCGTAGGCGAACCCGACCGACGACGCGAGGCCCTGGCCGAGGGGGCCGGTCGTGATCTCGACGCCCTTCGTGTGGCCGTACTCCGGGTGGCCCGGGGTGAGCGAGCCCCAGGTGCGCAGCGCCTTGAGGTCGTCGAGCTCGAGACCGAATCCGCCGAGGTACAGCTGCACGTACTGGGTCAGCGAGGAGTGCCCCGCCGACAGGATGAATCGGTCGCGACCCACCCAGTGGGTGTCGGCCGGGTCGTGGTTGAGCACCCGCTGATACAGCAGGTACGCAGCCGGCGCCAGGCTCATCGCGGTGCCGGGGTGTCCGTTGCCCACCTTCTCGACGGCATCCGCCGCCAGAACACGGGCCGTGTCCACGGCGCGCTCGTCGATCTCATCCCAACGCAAATCCGACACCGGACCGCCTTTCATCATGGAGGTTTCGGCGCCCCGGGCGGCCACGCCGCACAGCTCCAAGCGAAGTTCTGCGGGAGGGGGGTTTTGCGCGGGGTCGCGCCTGTGTTTTTTCAGCATATCGAAGGGCCATGCCCCTCAGGCCATGTGCGCCGTTGTGTGACCGCGACAAAGCGGCACGCCGAAAGAGTGGCATGCGAGCCGCTCGTCGGCGTTGCGCCGATGTGTCGGCCGAATGACGCGCGCCCCACAGTCCGGTGGACCGGTTTGTGAGCCCTCTCCGGCGCGGGGGAGCGTGTCACCCATGACATAGACTTGGGTGGTTCGACAGCGGGCGCACGATACGGGGGGCGATGGACATCTCGAGCACGGCGCACGTGACGACACCAGCCGCCCCGCGCACCTTCGGCCGCACCGTCCGCGCCTACGTCGCTCTGACGAAGCCCCGTGTGCTCGAGCTGCTGCTCGTCACGACGGTTCCCGTCATGATCCTCGCCGAGGGCGGTCTGCCGAATCTGTGGCTGGTCCTCGCGACCGTCATCGGCGGCTCGCTGAGCGCGGGATCCGCCGCCGCGTTCAACATGTACCTCGACCGCGACATCGACGCGCACATGCAGCGCACCGAGAACCGTCCGCTCGTGACGGGGGAGGTCTCGCCGCGCGGTGCGCTCATCTTCGCGTGGACCCTCGCGGTCGCCTCGACGGTGTGGCTGTGGCTCACCACCAACTGGCTCGCCGCGACCCTCTCGGCCGTCGCGATCTTCTTCTACGTCGTGATCTACACGATGATCCTCAAGCGCCGCACCGAGCAGAACATCGTGTGGGGCGGCATCGCGGGCTGCTTCCCGGTGCTGATCGGCTGGACGGCCGTGACCGGCTCCCTCGCGTGGCCGCCCGTCATCCTGTTCGCCCTCGTCTTCCTGTGGACGCCGCCGCACTACTGGCCGCTCTCGATGAAGTACAAGGCGCAGTACGACGAGGTCGACGTGCCCATGCTCGGCGCGACGCGCAGCGGCTCGCAGGTCGGGCTGCAGGTCATCCTCTACGCCTGGGCGACCGTCGCGTGCTCGCTGCTGCTCATCCCCGTCGCCGGCATGGGCCTCGTCTACACGGTCTCGGCCCTCGTGTTCGGCGGCTGGTTCATCTACGAGTCGCACCGCCTCTACAACCGCGCCGTGCGCGGCACCGAGCCCCGGCCGATGCGCGTCTTCCACGCCTCGATCACCTACCTGACGCTCCTCTTCGTCGCGATCGCGATCGACCCGCTGCTCCCCTTCTGACCCGCCCGCGGTGTGGGCGGAGCGCCCGGGGTTGCGCTGGCGCTCAGGCGGACCGGGTTCTGCAGCGCGGCTGATCGCTCTCCGCCGGTGCGTCGGCAATAACCACTGTGCAGGGGTGGAGTGGATGCCGCGGCCCGACGTTGTGCCGATCTCCGACGTTGTGGCGCGGGCGTGCCGCCGCCCGTGCGTCGGCGATAAGCACACTGCAGGGGCGAAGTGGATGCCGGCGCCCGACGTTGTGTCGATCTCCGACGCTGTGGCGCGGGGCTGCGTCGGCGCCCGCGCGTCGGCGATAACCACCGTGCAGGGCCTAAGTGGATGCCGGTGCCTGACGCCGTGCTGATTCCCGATGTTGTGGCGTGCGGCGTGTGTGGAGGGCATCGTGCCTGGCGCGTCGGCGATAACCACCGTGCAGGGGCGAAGTGGATGCCGGCGCCCGACGTTGTGCTGATCTCCGGCGTTGTGGCGCGGGGGCGGGCGGGGCATCGTCTCCTCCCCTGGGCGGCCGGACGGGTCGTTCTCCACCGAGGCGACGAGAGCGGAGTCGAGAGCGCATCGAGGCAGCTCATGGTTGGGGGATGGCGACCCGAACCGCGACTCGACGCACGGCGGCCCTGGATGCGCTGGAGGCGGAGGTCCGACGGCGCCGCGGGGTCGCGCGTGCCTCGTCTCTTCAGCTCGACGGACACTCCCGGCACTACCTGCGGCTGGCTGTCGACGCCCGGATGCTCCATCGCGTGCGGCGGGACTGGCTTGCCGTCACGGGTGCCGATCCCGACCTCGTCTCGGCGGCCCGCCGGGGCGTCGTCCTCTCGTGCGCGACGCGCGCAGCGCGGCTCGGGCTCTGGGTCATGGGCGACGAGGGCGAGCATGTCGCGGCTGGCGGGCACGACCGCGTGTCGGTGACGGCGGACACGACCGTGCATTGGACGCGCCCGGTGATCGCACGGCACCCGGATCTCCTCGAGGACTCGATCGAGAACACCCTCGCGCTGATCGCGATCTGCCAGCCGCGCGAAAGGGCCCTCGTGGTGTGGGAATCAGCGCTGAACCGGGGCATGGTGGAACGCCCTCGGCTCGAGCGGCTGGATCTTCCTCCGGTTGCGAGGCGGATGCTAGAGGAGGCCCGGCCGCACGCCGACTCCGGTTTGGAGACGATCTTCGTGACGAGACTGCGCCGGTTCGGCGTCTCGGTGCGCTCGCAGATCTGGATCGCCGGGCATCATGTGGATCATCTGATCGGGGAGCGGCTCGTGTTCCAGATCGACGGCGGCCACCACGTCGGGATGCAGCGCACGAGCGACATCGCGCACGATGCGGCGTTGCGGCTGCTCGGGTTCACCGTCTTCCGCGTCGGCTATGCCCAGGTGATCGACGACTGGCCGTACGTGCAGTGGCTGGCGATGGAGGCGATGGCGCAGGGACTTCATCGTGCAGCCTGAAACGCCACAACGCCGGAGATCGCCACGGCGTCGGGCGGGATCAGCTCCCGGGGTCCGGCGTTGCGATGATCTCCGGCGTTGCGATGAGGGCAGGCGGCTCAGCGAGCGGCCGGGCCGTCCTTCGGCGCGGGGGTGTAGCCCTCGGGCGCGGCCGCAGGCTCGGTGGCGACGGCGGGCTCCGACGCTACCGCGGGCTCCGACGCTACCGCGGGTTCCGACGCGACAGCGGGCTCCGACACGATGACGGGCTCGTCGGCGACGGGCGCGGCCGACTCGGCGACGACCGGCTCGGCCGGGACGGAGTACGCGGTGCCGGTCGCGGCGGCGGGCGCGGCACCCTCGGACTCGGCGGTCCAGTCGATGGGCTCGACGACCTCGACGGCCGCGGCGGGGACGAACGACTTCAGGACGCCGAGGAACAGCGTCGCGACGAGGCCGACGAGGCCTGCGCCGATGAGGGCGGCACCGACGGTGATCCACGACTGACCGCCGTAGACCTCCACGCCCGTCGCGGTGCCGTCGAGCAGCGTCGAGTTCATCGTCGAGATCTTGTCGACGACGAGCCAGGCTCCGACGGCGATGCTCGCGAGGGATCCGAGGAGCAGGATCCAGAACGGGATGCTGCGAACGAGACGGGGACGTGCTGTCATGTGGTGACTCCTTAGAGGGGGAAGCGCGGCACAGACCCGGCCGCGCGTCTGACAGTCTTTCAGACGCCCCGACGCGCCTCCGTGTGTCGCCTCGATGAGTCTCCTATGAGACTGCGTCCCCGAGCGGAGCGCGTCAAGGGGTCGCCGCGCGGCTCAGACCTCGGCGCGAGAGCGCGACGGGATCGACTGCCGCTCCGCCTCGAAGGGGGCATCCGACGTCTTGAGGTGCATGATGACCGCCGTCATAGCGGCCACGAGCGACACGGCCAGCACCATGTGGATGTTGACGAGCCAGAACGGCAGCCCCGTGCGCGCCTGCCAGAGGCCGACGCCGATCTGCACGAGCTCGACCGCGAGTAGGAGACCCGTGAAGAGCCGCAGGCGCAGCGCCGGGGGAGTGCGCCACGACGCGATGAAGAGCACGATCGTGAGGACGAAGAGCACGTAGGCCGGCCACGCGTGGATGTGCTGCCACAGCACGGGGTCGAGGCCGTTGCGAGCCGCGAGATCGTCTCCGGCGTGCGGTCCGGCGCCCGTGAGGAGGATGCCGATGAGCACCGTCACGGCGACCGCGGCGCTGGTGACGTGCGTCAGGATCGCGAAGCCGCGCGACACCGCGCGTCGGCGCGGGCCCGGGCCGCCGTAGACGCGGGCCACGTAGGCCGCGGCGTTCGCGACGAGCGCGGCCGAGATGACGAAGTGGATGCCGACGAGGCTCGGCGGCAGGTGCAGCCAGACGATGATCCCGCCGACGACGGCCTGCAGGATGATGCCGAGGCCGTTCGCGAGCGTCAGGCCGAAGAGCTCGGGGCGCGCGGCGCGCAGGCGCACGACGGAGAGGAACGCCAGCGCCGCGATCACGATGAGGACGCCCGTGAGGGTGCGGTTGCCGAACTCGATGAGGCTGTGCCAGCTGAGGGCCGCCGTCGGGACCAGCGAGCCTTCCGTGCAGTACGGCCAGGTGGGGCATCCCATTCCCGAACCGGTGAGGCGGACGAGCCCGCCCGTGCCGACGATCACGACGTTGCTGATCAGCACGAGCCACGCGAGCACGCGCGTGCCGGTGCCCACCGTGTCGGGGAGCAGTCGCGAGAACGGGCGCCTGCGGGTCGGGGCGCTCTCCTGAGCGGACATGCGGTGTCGCCTCCTGACAGGCCCGCCGGGGCGCGGCGGGCGAGGCTCGACGGCGCCGGGTGACGGCGCGAACCTGTAGAATCGAGGGGTTGCGTGCGAGCGCCCATCGGCGCCGCGCATCACTGACAGTTTAGGCGCGCACGATTGGCGCCGCCGATGAGGGCCCAGAGCGGCATCCCCCTTCCCGAACTCCACGGAAGACCAGGAATGCCGGGGCGGATGAACACCGTTTCGGCCTTGAGGAGAGTGTGACGATGTCGGATGTCCTGATCGACCGCCCCGAGCTCGATGGTCTGGGGGTGTACGAGTTCGGCTGGCACGACGCCGACGCGGCGGGAGCCAGTGCGAAGCGCGGCCTGAGCGAAGCCGTCGTCCGCGACATCTCGGCCCTCAAGGCCGAGCCCGAATGGATGCTGAAGAACCGGCTCAAGGGTCTCCAGCTCTTCGGCCGCAAGCCGATGCCGACGTGGGGCGCCGACCTCAGCGACATCGACTTCGACAACATCAAGTACTTCGTGCGGTCGACCGAGAAGCAGGCGCAGTCCTGGGAGGACCTCCCCGAGGACATCCGCAACACGTACGAGCGGCTCGGCATCCCGGAGGCGGAGCGTCAGCGTCTCGTCGCCGGCGTCGCGGCGCAGTACGAGTCCGAGGTCGTGTACCACCAGATCCGCGAGGACCTGGAGGCGCAGGGCGTCATCTTCCTCGACACCGACACGGCGCTCAAGGAGCACCCGGAGTTCTTCGAGGAGTACTTCGGCACCGTCATCCCGGCCGGTGACAACAAGTTCGCGGCGCTGAACACCGCCGTCTGGTCGGGCGGCTCGTTCGTCTACGTCCCGAAGGGCGTCCACGTCGAGATCCCGCTGCAGGCCTACTTCCGGATCAACACCGAGAACATGGGCCAGTTCGAGCGGACGCTCATCATCGCCGACGAGGACTCCTACGTCCACTACATCGAGGGCTGCACGGCCCCGATCTACAAGTCCGACTCGCTGCACTCGGCCGTCGTCGAGATCATCGTGAAGAAGAACGCCCGCGTTCGCTACACGACGATCCAGAACTGGTCGAACAACGTCTACAACCTCGTCACCAAGCGCGCCATCGCGCACGAGGGCGCGACGATGGAGTGGATCGACGGCAACATCGGCTCCAAGGTGACGATGAAGTACCCGTCGATCTACCTCATGGGCGAGCACGCCAAGGGCGAGACGCTCTCGGTGGCCTTCGCGGGCCCCGGTCAGCATCAGGACGCCGGCGCCAAGATGATCCACATGGCGCCGTACACGCAGTCGTCGATCGTCTCGAAGTCGATCGCGCGCGGCGGCGGTCGCGCCGGCTACCGCGGCGAGGTCCGCGTCGACGCGAACGCGCACCACAGCGCCAACACCGTGCGCTGCGACGCGCTGCTCGTCGACACGATCTCGCGCTCCGACACCTACCCCGCGATCGACATCCGCGTCGACGACGTGCAGCTCGGCCACGAGGCCACGGTCTCGAAGGTCAGCGAAGAGCAGCTCTTCTACCTGCAGTCCCGCGGCCTTCCCGAGGACGAGGCGATGGCCATGATCGTCCGCGGCTTCATCGAGCCGATCGCCCGGGAACTGCCCATGGAGTACGCCCTCGAGCTGAACAAGCTCATCGAGATGGGCATGGAAGGATCGGTCGGCTAGATGACGACCACGCAAGAGGCGCCCGTCGTGGTGCCTGGTTCCCGAGCGCACTCCGACGGGGCCGGCGCCTTCGTCCCGGTCCAGACGCGGTCCGAGCGCCCCACCTCGTTCGACCCTGCCGACTTCGGCGTCCCGACGGGGCGTGAGGTCAACTGGCGCTACACGCCCGTCGACCGGCTCGCGCCGCTCTTCCAGGACGTCGCCGGCCCGCACGACGTCATCGAGGTCAGCGTCCAGGCCCCCGCCGGGGTCGAGCAGTCGCGTCTTGCGCCGGGCGCGGGCCCCCGCGGCGAGGTCTTCCGCCCCGAAGATCTCCCGAGCGCCATCGCCTGGTCGCAGGAGCCCGAGGCTCCGCTCGTGCGCATCCCCGCCGACGCCGAGCTCGAGGAGCCCGTCTTCGTGACGCTCACGGGCACGGGCGGACTCGCGCACGCTCATGTCGTCGTGGAGGCGGGCGCCAACTCGCGCGCGACCGTCGTCTTCCGCCACACCGGCTCGGCACAGCACGCGCAGAACGTCGAGATCCTCGTGCGCGACGGCGCCAAGCTGACCGTCATCACGGTGCAGGAGTGGGACGACGACGCGCTCCACCTCTCGTCGCACCAGGCGCGGGTCGAGAAGGACGCCTTCCTCCGCCACATCATCGTGAGCTTCGGCGGCGGCGTCGTGCGCGTCAACCCGTCGATCGAGCTCGCGGGCGCCGGCTCGCACGCCGAGCTGTACGGCCTGTCGTACTCGGACGCCGGTCAGCACCTCGAGAGCCAGGTCTACCTGCACCACAAGGGCGAGCACACGAAGGGCGACGTCCTCTACAAGGGCGCCCTCCAGGGCGTCGGCGCCCGCAGCGTCTGGATCGGCGACGTCCTCATCGGAGCGGATGCCGTCGGCACCGACTCGTACGAGGCGAACCGCAACCTCGTCCTCACCGACGGCGCACGCGCCGACTCCGTCCCCAACCTCGAGATCGAGACGGGCGACATCCTCGGCGCCGGCCACGCGAGTGCGACGGGTCGCTTCGACGACGAGCAGCTCTTCTACCTGCAGGCCCGGGGCATCCCCCAGAAGGAGGCCCGCCGGCTCGTCGTCATCGGCTTCCTGAGCGAGATCGTCCAGAAGATCGGCGTGCCCGCCATCGAGCAGGAGCTCGCCGACGCGATCGAGCGCGAGCTCGCCGAAGGGGCCGACGCATGAGCGCCTCCCGCGCGTGCGCGCTGAGCGACCTCGAGCAGGACACCGCGCTGCGCGTCGAGATCGACGGTGTGCCCATGGCGGTCGTGCTCGACTCGAACGGCGAGGTGCACGCCATCGGCGACACCTGCACCCACGGCGACATCTCGCTCGCCGAGGGCTTCGTGGATGGCGACACGCTGGAGTGCTGGGCCCACGGCTCGGCGTTCTCGCTGCGCACGGGCAAGCCCCTGAACCTCCCCGCGTACGAGCCGGTCCCGGTCTACGCCGTCACGATCGAGGGGGATGACGTGCTCATCGACCCCACCGTGACCAAAGAAGTGAACTGAGAAGGAAACCCGAATGTCTGTCCTCGAGATCCGAGACCTGCACGTCACCGTCGAGACCGACGAGGGAACGACGCCCATCCTCAACGGCGTGACCCTTACCGTGAAGACGGGTGAGACGCACGCCATCATGGGCCCCAACGGCTCGGGCAAGTCGACCCTCGCCTACACGATCGCGGGCCACCCGAAGTACACCGTCACGAGCGGCTCCATCACGTTCGACGGCGAGGACGTGCTCGAGATGACGGTGGACGAGCGCGCGCGCGCCGGCGTCTTCCTCGCGATGCAGTACCCCGTCGAGATCCCCGGCGTCACCGTGACGAACTTCCTCCGCACCGCCAAGACCGCGGTCGACGGAGAGGCGCCCTCGATCCGCACGTGGACCAAGGACGTCAAGGAGGCCATGAAGCACCTCCGCATGGACCCGAAGTTCGCGCAGCGCAACGTCAACGAGGGCTTCTCGGGTGGCGAGAAGAAGCGCCACGAGATCCTCCAGCTCGAGCTGCTGAAGCCGAAGCTCGCGGTGCTCGACGAGACCGACTCGGGCCTCGACGTCGACGCGCTCAAGATCGTGTCGGAGGGCGTCAACCGCGCCAAGGCCGAGACGAACCTCGGTGTGCTCCTCATCACGCACTACACGCGCATCCTCCGCTACATCCACCCCGACTTCGTGCACGTCATGGTCGGGGGGCGGATCGTCGAGGAGGGCGGCCCCGAGCTCGCCGAGCGTCTCGAGAACGAGGGCTACGACCGCTTCGTGGCCCCGCTCGCCGAGGCCGCCGCCGACGCCGAGGCGTAGGATCGCTGCATGACCGCGACGCTCACACCCGAGAAGTTCGACGAGGTCACCGAAGCACTCAAGGACGTCATGGACCCCGAGCTGGGGATCAATGTCGTCGACCTCGGACTCGTCTACGACCTTGCGTGGGATGACGAGAACGACGCTCTCGTCATCCACATGACGCTCACCTCGGCGGGCTGCCCGCTCACCGACGTCCTCGAGGAGCAGACCGCTCAGGCCCTCGACGACGTCGTCGAGCGCTTCCGCATCAACTGGGTGTGGATGCCGCCGTGGGGCCCCGAGCGGATCACCGACGACGGGCGCGACATGATGCGCGCGCTCGGCTTCGCCATCTGAGGCGCCCTGGTCGAGCACGACTGAAACGCGGGGAAACACGCCGAGGGGCGGCATCCCTCATCCTCTTAGTCTCTTAGGGTGAGCGTCACCCCCCTTCAGGCACTGCCGATCGACGAGCTGCGACAGCGGTCCAGCACGAAGTGGCGCAAGTACCCCGACGACATCCTTCCGTTCTTCGTGGCGGAGATGGACTATGCGCTCGCGCCCGCCATCACGAAGGCGCTCCTGCGCGCCGTCGAGCTCGGCGACACCGGCTACACGCCGCCCGAGCCGGGCGTGCGGGAGTCGTTCGTGGCCTTCGCCCAGCGCCGGTTCGGCTGGACCGTCGACCCCGACACGGTGTTCTGGACGGGCGACGTCATGATGGGCGTCGTCGAGATCCTGCGCGCCGTCACCTCGCCCGGCGACCGCGTGGTGGTGACGACGCCCGTGTACCCGCCGTTCTTCGACTCGGTGGAGGAGGCGGGCGCGGTCGTCGAGCGGGTGCCGCTCGTGCGCTCGGAAGCCGGCTGGGAGCTCGACCTGCGCGGCATCCAGGCCGCCCTCGCGGGCGGTGCGCAGGCCGTGCTGCTCTGCAATCCGCATAACCCGACCGGCACGGTCCACAGGAAGGAGAGCCTCGCGGCTCTCGCCGAGATCGCGGCGGCATACGGCGCGGTCGTGGTCTCCGACGAGATCCACGGTCCGCTCGCGCACGGCGAGGTGGCGTTCACGCCGTTCCTCGCCGTGTCCGACACCGCCCGCAGCGTCGGCTACGCGGTCACGAGCGCGAGCAAGAGCTACAACCTGGCCGGCCTCAAGTGCGCTGTCATGGTCGGGGGCTCCGCCGAGCAGGCGAAGGTGCTGCGGGCGCTCCCGTGGGAGGTCGAGTGGCGCACGGGCCTCTTCGGCGCGCTCGCCAACAACGCCGCGTTCGCGCCCGAGAGCGACGTCTGGCTCGACAGCCTGCTCGCGGCACTCGACGAGAACCGGCGCCTGCTCGCGGACCTGCTGGCCGAGCACCTGCCGCTCGCCGTGTACCGGATCCCGGATGCCGGGTTCCTGGCGTGGGTGGACGTCTCGGCCTACGGCTGGGGCGACAACCCCGCGACGCACCTGCGCCGCAAGGCCCGCGTCGCGTTCCATCACGGCCCGCTCTTCGGCGACGAGGGCAGGGGTCACATCCGCATCAACTTCGCCTGCTCGCCTGAGCTGCTGCGCGAGGCGATCGAGCGGGTGGGGGCTATCGTCGAGGAGTGAGCACCGAGATCGAGGATCCTGTCTCGATCTGGGATCCGCGGTTCGTCTGGGTGACCGTCGGCGCCATCGCGCTGATCTTCCTCGCCGCGATGCAGTCGCTCGCGGTCACGACCGTCATGCCCGTCGTGAGCGACGACCTAGAGGGTGCCGCCCTGTACGCCGTCGCCTTCTCGGGCACGCTGGCGACGAGCGTCATCGGCATGGTCGCCGTCGGAGCGTGGAGCGATCGATCGGGCCCGGTCTGGCCCCTCACGACGTCGGTCGCGCTGTTCGTCGCGGGACTCGTCGTCGCGGGGCTCGCGCCGACGATGGGACTACTCGTGGTCGGCCGGCTCATCCAGGGCCTCGGCACGGGAGGCCAGACCGTCGCGCTGTACGTCGTCGTCGCGCGCGTGTACCCGGCCGCCCTGCACGGCCGCGTCTTCGCCGCGTTCTCGGCGGCGTGGGTCGTCCCGTCCCTCGTCGGGCCCTTCCTCGCGGGTGCCGTGACCGAGTACCTCCACTGGCGCTGGGTCTTCCTCGGCGTCGCGGGTCTCACCGTCATCGCGTTCGCGATGGTCGCGACTCGGCTGTGGGGAACCCCGCTCGACACCGAGCATCCGTCGCGCGTCCGCATCGCACCGCGCCTGGCGTGTGCCGTCGCGGTCGCCGTGGGCGCCCTCGGGCTGAGTCTCGCGGGGGAGCTGGGGGAGTGGGCGTGGCTCGCGGTGGCGGCATCCCTCCTCGTCCTGGTCTTCGCATCGAAGCCGCTCCTCCCGCGCCGCACGCTGCGGGCGGGTCGCGGCCTGCCGAGCGTCGTGCTGATGCGCGGCCTCATCGCGGGCGCGCTGTTCGGCGCCGAGATCTACGTGCCGTATCTGCTCATCGACGACTACGGCTTCTCTCCGACGTGGGCAGGGCTCGGGCTCACGGCGGCCGCGCTCGCGTGGGCGGTCGCCGCCGACGTGCAGGGGCGCTTCGGCGACCGCATCGGCAACTCGCGTATCGCGATCATCGGCACGACGCAGCTCGCCGCGGCGGCGGTGATCGCCGCGCTCACGGCGGCGCTGCACCTTCCCCCAGCGGTGGTCATCGCCGGGTGGGCGCTCGCCGGCTCGGGCATGGGGCTCATGTATCCGCGCCTCACGGTGCTGACGCTGGCGTACTCGACGCCCCAGAATCAGGGCTTCAACTCGTCGGCACTGTCGATCTCGGACTCGATCGGCGCGGCCACGTCGATCGCCGCGATGGGTCTCGTCTTCACCGCGCTGGTGGGGACGGATGCAGGCTTCCCGGCCGTCTTCCTCGTCGCCGCCGTGCTCGCGGGGCTCGCCCTCGTACCGGGGCTCCGGCTGGGACACGCGCACGAGTCCCAGCCCTGAGAGGGCGCAGGACCGGGGGTGAGGGGCTCTGAGTCGAACGGTGCTCGGCTTTTGCGATCGGAGGGAAGGTAAGGCTAGCCTAAGGTCATGTCCTCGACTCAGACCGCCGTCCGGCCGGCCTACCGTCCCTACCGCGCGGAGGTCGCGCGGGTCGAACGGCTCTCACCGCACTTCGTGCGCGTGACCTTCACGGGCGACGAGTTCGAGCACTTCGGCACCGCGCGCCTCGATCAGCGCATCAAGGTCGTGCTGCCGCTCGCCGACGGCACGTTCTCCGACTTCGGACAGGACGAGGGCGCGGGGGACTGGTACGACCGGTGGCGCGCCCTTCCGCAGGCCGCGCGCAACGTCTTCCGCACCTACACCGTGCGGCGCATCGACCCGGATTCGGGGGAGCTCGACGTCGACTTCGTGACGCACCACGACGCGGGGCCGGCGGGAACGTGGGCGGCGCAGGCCGTGCCGGGGCAGCGTCTGTTCATCGTCGGGCCCGACGCGCGCAGCCCGCATGCCGCGAGCGGCCTCGACTTCCACCCCGGCACGGCGCGGCGCATCCTGCTCGCCGGTGACGAGACGGCCGCGCCGGCGATCACCGCGATCCTCGAGCTCCTCGGAGCCGACTACGACGTCGACGCGTTCATCGAGGTGCCGACCGCCGCCGACGTCCTCGACGTCCGTCGGGGTCACAGCGGGCGGCTCACGTGGCTCCCGCGGGGCGCGCGACCCCACGGCGCCTCGCTCATCGAGGCGATGACAGCGTGGGCGGATGCCTCGACCGAGGTGCTCGCTCGGGCAGCGGCGCCGCGCCGCCAGGAGCTGGCCGACATCGACGTCGACCTCGAGCTGCTGTGGGACAGTCCGGAGGCTGCGGACGGCGAGTTCTACGCATGGATCGCGGGCGAGGCGGCGACGGTGAAGACGCTGCGGAGGATGCTCGTGAGCGAGCGCGGCGTCGACCGCAAGCGCGTCGCGTTCATGGGCTATTGGCGGCTCGGGCAGGCGGAACGCACGCAATGATCGCCGCCGCCCGCACCCGGCGGGCGCGCGTCGTGCTGGCCTCGGTCATCGTCCTCCTCGCGGTGGCGATCCTGCTGAGCCTCGGCGTCGGCGCGCGCGCGATCGCGCCGGCCGACGTGCTCCGGGCCTTCCTCGCGCCCGACCCCGGCAGTGCCGACCACACCGTCGTGCTCTCGCAGCGCGTCCCGCGAACCGTCATCGGCCTCCTCGCGGGCGCCGCCCTCGCCGTCGCAGGGACCGTCATGCAGGGGCTGACGCGCAACCCGCTCGCCGACCCCGGTCTCTTCGGCGTCAATGCGGGCGCCGCCGTCGCCGTGCTCGCGGCGATCACTGTCCTCGGAATCGCGAGCCCAGCCGGCTTCGTCTGGTTCGCCTTCGCCGGTGCCGCAGTCGCGGCCGCGCTCGTCGCGGTCATCGGCTCGCGCGGGCCCGACGGCGGGAACCCCGCGAAGCTCGCGCTCACCGGCGCGGCCGTCACGGCGGGTCTCACGGCCGTGTCGCTCACGATCCTCACGACCGACCGGCAGGCGCTCGACGTCTACCGCTACTGGTCGGTCGGCGGTCTCACGGCGCGCGGCCTGGACTCCGTCCTCGTCGTCCTCGTGCCGATCCTCGTCGGTCTCGTCCTCGCGGGCACGAGCGCCCGCGGGCTCGACCTCATCTCCCTCGGGGAGGACACCGCGACGGGTCTCGGCCACAACGTCGCCCGCACGCGCGGAGTCGGCATCCTCGCGATCGTCCTGCTGTGCGGGGGAGCGACGGCCATCGCGGGTCCCATCGTGTTCCTCGGCCTGCTCGTGCCGCACGCCCTGCGTGGGCTCGTCGGGTCGGACTACCGGTGGCTCCTTCTCATCGGCGCTCCCGCGGGCGCCGTCGTGCTGCTGTTCTCGGATGTGATCGGGCGCCTCATCGCCCCTCCGGGCGAGGTGCAGGCGGGACTCGTCGTCGCCTTCGTCGGGGCGCCGCTGCTCATCTCGCTCGTGCTCCGCCGCCGGCAGGTCGCGCTGTGAGCGCCGCGCTGACGGTGAGCCCCGTCGCCGCCGTGCGCGCCCGGGTGCGGCGCCGCCGGGTGCTGGTCGGCTTCGGCGTCGCGGCCGTCGTCCTTGTCGCCGCCGCGGTCTCGCTCTCCGTCGGGGAGTACGCCCTCACCCCCGCCGATCTCTGGCGCACGCCGTGGGGCGGCGGAACGCGGATCGAGAGCTATGTGGTCTTCCAGGTGCGCGCGCCTCGCCTCGCTATGGCGCTCCTCGTCGGCGCGTGCCTCGGAGTGGCGGGGGCGCTGCTCCAGTCGCTCCTCGCCAACTCGCTCGCGAGCCCCGACCTCCTGGGGATCAGCGGGGGAGCCGGCGTCGCCGCCGTGTTCGGCATCCTGATCCTCGGTGTCGGCGGTCCGCTGCTCGCCGTCTTCGCGTTCGCCGGCGGGCTCGTCGTGGCGGCTTTCCTGCTCCTGGCGGGACGGCGGCGCGGCGACGGCGACTTCCGGCTCATCGTCGCGGGTGTCGGCATCTCGTTCCTGTGCGCCGCGATCACGAGCTACCTCATGGTGCGGGCCAAGGTCGAGCTGGCCCAGGCCGCGCTGATCTGGCTCACAGGAAGTCTCGCATCGACCCCGTGGTGGAACGTGCTCGTGGTGCTCGCGGTCGCGGTGCTCAGCATCCCCGCCGTCATCGCGTGTGCGCGCTGGCTGCCGCTGACGCAGCTCGGCCCCGGCACGGCCGTCTCGCTCGGCGTCCGCCCGGGCCTCGTGCGGATCGTCGCGGTCGTCGTGGCGGTGCTCCTCACCGCCACGACGTGCGCCTTCGTCGGCCCGATCTCCTTCGTCGCCCTGTGCGCACCGGCCATCGCGCGCCCCCTGCTCGGCCACGGCGCAGTCGGCATCGCGACCAGTGCAGGGGTCGGAGCGGCGCTCCTCGTCGCCGCCGACCTCGTCGCGCAGTACGCGATCCCCGGTGTCTCGCTTCCCGTCGGCGTCGTCACCGGCGCGATCGGCTCGCTCTTCCTCCTGTGGCTGCTCACGACCTCGAAAGGACGCCACTTATGACCCCGGCATCCGCTCCCCTCCTCGCAGCCCGCGGTCTGACCGCCGGATACCCGGGCCGTCGCGTCATCGACCACCTCGACCTCGAGGTCGCTCCCGGCCGAATCACGATGATCATCGGGGCCAACGCGTGCGGCAAGTCGACCCTCCTGAGCGTGCTCGCGCGGGTGAACGCCCCGCTCGCGGGGCGCGTGGAATTGGACGGAGCCGACGTCGCGACCATCCCCCGGCGCTCGTTCGCACAGACCGTCGGGCTGCTGCCGCAGCATCCCTCCGCCCCCGACGGGCTGACGGTCGCCGAGCTCGTGGCGCGCGGCCGGCATCCGCACCGCGGCGTCTTCCAGCGGTGGGACGCCGCCGACACGGCGCGCGTGGACGAGGCGATGAGGCGCACGGGGGTCGCGGAGCTGGCCGACCGCGCGGTCGGCGACCTCTCCGGCGGGCAGCGCCAGCGCGTCTGGATCGCGATGGCCCTCGCGCAGAACCCGCGCATCCTGCTGCTCGACGAGCCGACGACGTTCCTCGACCTCAGCCACCAGATCGAGGTGCTCGACCTGCTGCGCGAGCTCAACCGCACCGACGGCACGACGATCGTCGTCGTGCTGCACGAGCTCAACCTCGCGGCGCGCTACGCCGACGACCTCGTCGTCATGGCGCACGGCCGCGTCGTCGCGCACGGCACCGCCGACGAGGTCATGACGGCCGATGTCATCTCCGAGGCGTTCGCACTCGACGCGCTCGTCATCCCCGATCCGCTCACCAAGACGCCCCTCGTCGTTCCCGTCCCCGGCGGCTCCCACGTCGTCGCGGACGCGGAATGACCTCCCTCGAAAGGAAGAACACAGCAATGCCTTCTCGATTCCCCTCCCTCGCCGCCGCCGCGGCACTCGTGGTCGCCGGTGCGCTGGCTCTCAGCGGCTGTGCCGGATCGACGGCCGCGGACCCGACGGGCGCCGCCGATCCCGCCGGTGACTCCGCGGCGTTCCCCGCGACGTTCGAGCACCTGTACGGCGAGACGACGATCGAGTCCGCGCCCGAGCGCATCGCGACCTGGGGCTGGGGAGCCACGGACGCCGTGCTCGCCCTCGGGATCGTGCCGGTCGCGATCTCGTCGATGGACTACGGCGGGGGCGACGACCGCATCACGCCCTGGGTCGAGGATGCGATCGACGAGCTCGGCGGCGAGAAGCCCGCCATCCTCGACAACGCGACCTACGAGCTCAACGTCGAGGAGCTGCTGGCGGCCGACCCCGACGTGCTCATCGCACCCTACTCCGGGCTGACGGAGGAGGAGTACGACGCCGTGACGGCGGCCGGCATCCCGGTCGTGGCTCCCGAGAAGGCCCTCTGGGCGACGCCGTGGCGTGACGTCATCACCGAGACGGGCAAGGCGCTCGGGCTCTCCGACGAGGCGGATGCGCTCGTCGCCGACCTCGACACGCAGGTGTCGGATGCCGCCGCCGCCCACCCCGAGTTCCAGGGCACGTCGATCGCCTACATCGACGACGACGTGGACACGCTCTACCTGTACCTCACGACGGACGCGCGCGTCGAGATCCTCGAGGACCTCGGGTTCACGTCTCCCGACAGCGTCACCGCGCTCGACACGGGCGAGAGCACGTTCGTCACGACGGTCAGCTACGAGAACCTCGACCGGATCGACGCGCAGGTGGTCTTCACGCAGGCCGAGCAGCAGGCGACGCTCGACGAGTTCCTCGGCTCCGATCGCGGTCAGCTCATCCCCGCCGTGAAGAAGGGCGCCGTTGCCGCCATCGTCGGCGAGGAGAACGTCGCCGCCGTCTCGCCGACCGCGCTGTCGCTGCCGTGGCTGCTGCCGACGCTCGTCGACAAGCTCGCCGCGGCGACCGCGACCGCCACGAGCTGAGACGACCCGCGAACGAACGAGGACCCCGACCGCGATGGCCGGGGTCCTCTCGTCGTTCGGGGCCTGCTAGTCGTCGTCGCCCGGTCGACCCGCCTTGCGGCGCTCGAGCCGCCAGTGGATCTCGTGGGTCGCGGGATGGCGCCATTCGACCATGCGGTATTCGAAACCGGGCAGCAGCACGATCGGGATCGGGTCGGGGGATGCCGGTGCCACGGCGCCCACGACGATCTTCGCGTCCGTCGGGATGAAGGGTGACTGAGCGGGGACGGGGGCCGTGATGATCTCGACCGGGTCTCCATAGGGGCGAGCCATACCCGCAACTTAGCACGCGACAGCGTGATCGACCGTTCCCGATAGAAGCGGCATACGAGGATCTTAGCTTTATGATAACTTTCTCCTTCAGCCGGGCTCGACGCCAAGGCGATCACCTTCACGGCGCAGCAGCCGACGACGCAGTCGCTATCCCAGGTCGTCTCGCAGGTCGCCTCGCAGTCGGCGACCCAGTCGGCCACGCAGTCCGCAACGCAGGTGGCGACGCAGTCCGTCACCCAGGTGCTCTCGCAGGATCTCACCTGCACCTTCACGAACGGCAATGGCACGAAGACCTTCCACCGCGAGGGCGTGCGCGACGGAGAGCGCACCGGCACCCGCACGGGAAGCCGCGTCGGCACTCGCGAAGGCAGCCGCGTCGGCGACCGTGAGGGAATCCGCACCGGCACGCAGACGGGCGTCCAGACCGGCACCATCGCGTACGACCTCGACGTCGAGGCGCGCAAGGCCAATCAGTACACGGGCTTCGTCCTGAAGGGCTGGAAGGGTCAGCCGGTCTCCTCGACCGTCGGCGCGCCCGCGTGGAACGCCGCCTCGTTCGGCGACTGGGAGTTCGGCGACTGGTCCTTCGCCGGGGAATTCGTCTTCGCCGGGACCTACAGCTTCGATGCCGCCTACACGTTCGGCGACGCCACGTTCGAGCCCATCAGCGGCACCGAGTGGGGCGACTGGGATGCCGCTCCCGGCGAGAACCCCGACGACTGCCTGCGGTCGGACAACGCCGACAAGATCACCGACCTCTCCAACGTCATCACCCCCGGCGCCATCACCGGTGGTGCGGTCGTCGACGGTGCGATCAGCGACGGCGCCGTCACCGCGGCCGGCATCGTCGAGAGCGCGATCACGGAGGGCGCCGTCTCGTACGGCGCGATCACGAGGGGCGAGGTGACCAAGAGCGGTCCCGCCGCGCTGTTCGTGAACGGCAAGCTCCTGCCCGCTCCGGCTCTCTGAGTCGGCGCCGCGGACATCGGACAGCCCCCGACCCTGCGCAGGGTCGGGGGCTGTTGCGTTGCGCGTGCGGAGAGCCCTCAGGCGCCCTTGCGCTTGTCGACCGCGCGGACGAGCGCCCAGGCACCCGGGATGATGAGCGCGGCGAGCGCGGCCTTGATGACACCGCCGAGCAGGAAGGGCCACAGGCCGAACTGCAGGAGCTGCCCGAAGTCGTATGCGCCTCCGCCGACGACGTTGAGGATGAACGCCATGTACGGGATGCCGAACACGAACGGGATGGCACTCGCCAGCGCGAAGCCGGCGAAGGCGAGGAGCGGCTTGCGGTCCCACGCGCGCTCGGCGAACCAGCCGGCGACGAACGCCGAGACGATGAAGCCGATGATGAAGCCGAAGCTCGGCTTGCCGAGCGTGAGGAGCGTGCCGGTGAAGCCGGCGAAGACCGGCAGTCCGGCCAGGCCCGCCACCATGTAGGTGACGAGCGCAGCAGCGCCGCGCCAAGCGCCGAGGGCGGCGCCGACGACGATGACGCCGAGCGTCTGACCCGTGATGGGCACGGGCCAGAGCGGGATCTCGACCTGGGCGAGCAGCGCGACGATCGCGGCGCCCGCGACGACGAGACCCGCGTCGACGGCGAGCGCCTGGGCGCGACCGGACGGGCGGGCGATGAGGTCGGCGAGCACCTGGCGGCGGCCGGGGGCGGCGGCGATGGCGGACATAAGGCTCCTTGCGTCGTCTCCCGCGTCGGATGCGGGAAGGGGGAGGCGGTCTCGCGACTTATACTAGGGGGCTGGTCATCGACCGCTTTTGCACCCATTCACCTAAGGAAACGGACGTCTGCTGTGCTCGCCGTGCACGATCTCGAGATCCGCGTAGGCGCACGCGTGCTCATGTCCGACGTCTCTTTCCGCGTGTCGGACGGCGACAAGATCGGCCTCGTGGGCCGCAACGGCGCCGGCAAGACGACCCTCACGAAGGTGCTCGCCGGCGACCTGCTGCCGAGCGACGGCCGCGTCGACCGCTCGGGCGAGCTCGGCTATCTGCCGCAGGACCCGCGCTCCGGCGACCCCGAGATGCTCGCCCGCACGCGCATCCTCGACGCCCGCGGGCTAGGTACGATCGCGATCGGCATGAGCGAGGCATCCCTGGCCATGGGATCGGACGATGCCGCCGTGTCCGCCAAGGCGATGCGCAAGTACGCGAACCTCATGGAGCGCTTCGAAGCGCTCGGCGGGTACGCGGCCGAGGCGGAAGCCGCCTCCATCGCCCACAACCTCTCGCTGCCCGACCGCATCCTGGACCAACCGCTCAAGACGCTCTCGGGCGGCCAGCGTCGTCGCATCGAACTGGCGCGCATCCTCTTCTCCGATGCGCAGACGATGATCCTCGACGAGCCCACCAACCACCTCGACGCCGACAGCGTCGTGTGGCTGCGCGAGTTCCTCAAGGGCTACAAGGGCGGTCTCATCGTCATCTCGCACGATGTCGAGCTCGTCGGCGAGACCGTCAACCGGGTGTTCTACCTCGACGCGAACCGCCAGGTCATCGACGTCTACAACATGAACTGGAAGAACTACCTGCGTCAGCGGGTGGCCGACGAGGAGCGCCGCAAGAAGGAGCGCGCCAACGTCGAGAAGAAGGCCAGCGTGCTGCAGCAGCAGGCGGCCCGGTTCGGGGCGAAGGCGTCGAAGGCCGCCGCGGCGCACCAGATGGTCGCCCGCGCCGAGAAGATGCTCGCCGGTCTCGACGAGGTGCGTCAGGAGGAGCGCGTCGCGAAACTGCGCTTCCCCAAGCCCGCCCCCTGCGGCAAGACGCCGCTCATGGCGTCGGGACTGTCGAAGTCGTACGGCTCCCTCGAGATCTTCACGGACGTCGACCTCGCGATCGACCGCGGCTCGAAGGTCGTCATCCTCGGCCTCAACGGCGCGGGGAAGACGACGCTGTTGCGCATCCTCGCCGGCGTCGACAAGCCTGACACGGGCCGGATCGAGCCGGGCCACGGTCTCAAGATCGGCTACTACGCGCAGGAGCACGAGAACCTCGATGTGAGTCGCTCCGTGCTCGACAACATGATGTCGGCCGCGCCCGACATCACGGCGACGGACGCGCGCAAGGTGCTCGGCTCGTTCCTCTTCACGGGGGATGACGTGCTCAAGCCCGCCGGCGTGCTCTCGGGCGGCGAGAAGACGCGCCTGTCGCTCGCGACCCTCGTCGTCTCGAGTGCCAACATGCTGCTCCTCGACGAGCCGACGAACAACCTCGACCCCGCGTCGCGCGAGGAGATCCTCGGCGCGCTTGCGCACTACGAGGGCGCCGTCGTGCTCGTCTCCCACGACGAGGGCGCCGTCGAGGCGCTCAACCCCGAGCGCGTGCTGATCCTGCCCGACGGCGTCGAGGACATCTGGGGGCGCGACTACGCGGACCTCGTGACGCTCGCGTAGAGGCGTTCAGCTCCGCGTCGAGTCGAGGAGAGCGTCCTCGTCGTCGGCATCTCGGTCGCGCCGGCGCTTCGTCCGGTCGCGCACCGGGGGAGTCTCGCCGGCCGCGAGGGCCGCGGCGTCCTCCTCGTCCTCGCGCTTGTGCTGGCGCTCGGTGCGGATGACGTACCAGATGAACCCGAAGCCCATGATGGCGAAGAGGATCCACTGCACCGCGTACGACAGGTACGGCCCGGGGTCGTCGGACGGTGCCTCGAGCGGCTGGGGCTGAGTCGCGGGTGCCGGATCCTCCGACACCATGGCCCCGTAGGCGCTGAGTTCGAGCGCGTCGCCCGCAGCGGGGTCGATGGCGTCGGCGACGGTCGGCAGGTGGATCGACGGCACCTGCCCCTCCGGCGCGGAGCGCCCTGACGCGGGGAGCGACTCGCCCGCGCGCAGCCGCGCGACGACGGTCACCTGGCCGCTCGGGGCGGCGGGGACGACGTCGGGGAGGTTCTGCTCGTCGCCCGGCGGCACCCAGCCACGATCCACGAGCAGCACGCGGCCGTCGTGAAGCCGGAAGGGGACGAGCACCTCGTAGGCGGCGGTGCCCTCGTGCACGCGGTTGCGCACGAGCAGCTGGTCGTCAGCGAGGTACGACCCCGTGAGCTCGACGGGTCGCCACTCGTCGCCCGGGTCGAGCGTGCCTCCGGCGGGGATCAGCTCGTCGAGCGGCACCGGCTCGGCGTTGTAGTTCTGCGCGACCAGCGAGAGCTGCTCGGAGCGGTCGGCGTTGCGCGAGAACTGCCAGTGCGAGAGGAAGGCGCACGCGATGGCGAACACGATCGCGACCGCGACGTAGACGGTCCAGCGGAGGGCGGCGGGCGCCTCTTGGCGGCGGCTCATGCGCGCTCACCCGCCGTCGCGAGCGGCGACACCTCGACGGGGAAGTCGCGGGACGCGAGGAAATCGCGGAGGAACCCGCGATGCTCGTCGCAGGCGACCCACGTCTTGCGCCGGTCCTCGCCGTGGATGCGGGGATTGCGCCAGTCGATGCGCCACGTGGCCGTGGCGCGACAGCCGGCCCGCGAGCACACCGCGGTCTCTGCGTCGGTCGTCATGCGTGGGTGTCCGGAGGGGTCGAGCCGGGCAGGTCGGATGGATGCTGCTCCTCGATGCGGATGACGCGCGGCTGGTCGGGTGAGCCCGTCGTGACGGACGGGGGAGGCGGCGCCGGGAGGGCGCGCTCCGGGTTCTCGCTGCGACGGCTCTTCGAGTCCTGCCCGACGTTGGCCGTGACAACCGCGATATAGGGGAGGAAGACGGCGCCGGCGGCGAAGAGCCACGTGTACCAGCCGTAGGGCTGCACGACGACCATGAGGATGAAGCACGCGACACGGATGCCCATCGTGATGAGGTACCGCACCGAGCGCGCGCTGACCTCATCACGCGGCGCACGCGGGAGCGACGTCGCGGACTGCGCTCCACTCGAGTTCTTCACGATGATTCCAGGGTACGCCGCCCCGGCTGGGCGAGCGTCGCGCCGAAGGGCGCGGATGAGGTCAGATCGTGCGGAACGAGTTGATGTTCGCGGTGAACCAGCTGATCCAGGCGACGAACACGATGATCCCGATGATGCCGAGAGCGAGGCCCACCCAGCCGATGATCGTTCCCGCGAGCCCGAGTCCCCGCCCGGCGTCGCCCGTGCGCTTGATCTGACTGAGCGACAGGTGACCCGTGACGATGCCCACGATGCAGCCGATGATCGGAATGATGAAGAGCCCCACGAGCGATGAGATGAGCGACACGATCGCGAGGGAGTTCGTGCGCCGGCCCGCGCCGTACGCACCGTAGGCGGGAGCCGGAGCGTACGCGGGCGCGGCGCCGTAGGCCGGCGGCGCGCCGTACGCGGGGGCGGGGGCGCCGTAGGCGGGAGCGGGTGCGCCGTACGCGGGGGCTCCGCCGTAGGCGGGGGAAGTCTGCCCGTACGCCGGAGGATTGTCGTACGCGGTCGGATTCTGGCCGTAGACCGGGGGAGCAGGCTGGCCGTACGCGGGCGTCGCGGGCTGCTCGTACGCGGGCGCCGCAGGCTGTTCGTACGCGGGCGCCGCAGGCTGCTCGTACTTGGGCGCTGCGGGCTGTTCGTATGCGGGCGCGACGGGCTGCTCGTACGCGGGTGCGACCGGCTGCTCGTACGCGGGCGCCGAGGGCTCCTCGGAGGCCGGGACTGCGGACGGCGACTCGGGATCCACCGCCGGCTCGTCGTCGGGCCGGTGGCCACCGCTGGTCGAATCGCTCATGAGCCGGATCCCTTTCCGTGGGGTTGCGCTCCCAGCGTTCCAGCGGGCGCATCGGGTGTCAAACGACCCGCCGCTAGGCTGGTGCGGTCCACCGCCCTCACCCTCCGGGAGTGCCCATGTCCTCTGATCGCGTCGTCCTCGTCACCGGCGGAAACCGCGGCATCGGCCGCGCCATCGCCGAGCGCTTCGTGGCGGAGGGCTACAAGGTCGCCGTGACCGCGCGGTCCGGCGAAGGCCCCGAAGGGACGCTGACGGTTCGCGCCGACGTCACGGACGCCGCCGCCGTCGACGCCGCCTTCTCAGAGGTCGAGGCCGCGCTCGGCCCGATCGGCATCGTGGTCGCGAACGCCGGCGTCACGAAGGACACCCTCCTGCTTCGCATGACCGAGGACGACTTCGACAGCGTCGTCGCCACGAACCTGGGCGGCGCGTTCCGCGTCGTCAAGCGCGCATCGAAGGGGATGCTTCGCGCCAAGTGGGGTCGCGTCATCCTGATCTCGAGCGTCGTGGGCCTGTACGGCTCGCCCGGCCAGATCAACTACGCCTCGTCGAAGGCGGGTCTCGTCGGCTTCGCCCGCTCGCTCACGCGGGAGCTGGGCGGTCGCGGCATCACGGCCAACGTCGTCGCCCCGGGCTTCATCGAGACCGACATGACGGCTGCCCTCCCGGAGGAGACGCAGGCCGAGTACAAGAGCAACATCCCCGCGGGCCGCTTCGCGACCCCCGACGAGGTCGCGGGTGTCGTCACGTGGCTCGCCTCGGACGACTCCGCCTACATCTCGGGCGCCGTCATCCCCGTCGACGGCGGTCTCGGCATGGGTCACTGACCCCGCCGCACCACCACGCCGATCACCGGCGGACAGCCGCCTCGATCGCCCGAGCCAGCTCGTCGGGCTTCGAGAACTGCGGCCAGTGACCCGTGCCGAGCTTCACCACCTCGGCATCCTGAATCGACTCGAACTCCTCGGCCCACGGACCCCACTCAGCCAGCTGGGCGCGCAGCTCCTCCTCGTCCGCTCCGCCGGACAGCACTGTGACGGGGATCGCGTGACGCCGCTCGTCGCCGATCGCGAGCGGGTCGGTCGGCACGCGCCCGGGCACCGATCTCGTGCGAGCGGCCCAATGCTCGCGCGTCGCCGCGTCGAGATCGAACACGTCGGGCGCATCGAAGAAGTCCCACCCGGGGAAGGGGACGACGCCGTCGACGACGTCGAACTCGGAGATGCCCCGGCCGGGAGGCGGGGGCACAGTGTCGACGAAGACGACGCGCGCGACGCGGTCGGGCCGTGCGTCGGCAGCGCCCCACACGACGTTGCCGCCGCCCGAGTGGCCGACGAGCGCGACCGGCCCCTCGGCGGCGTCGATCTCGGCGACGACGGCGTCGACCCATTCGCCGATGCCGATCGCGTCGGCGGCGGGCGCCGGCACGCCGAGCCCCGGCATCGTCAGAGGATGAACGGCGTGGCCGGCGGCTTCGAGCGCCGGCGTGATCGCCTCCCACGAGGTGGAGTCGAGCCACAGTCCCGGAACGAGGATGATGTCCATGCCATGACGCTAGCCGCGGCCTCGGACATCGATCACGGCAGCAGCGGAATGACCTCGCGGAGATCCACGGGGCCGACCACGAGGTCGGCGCGCTCCCGCACAGCCGGCTTGGCGTTGAACGCGATGCCCAGCCCCGCGACCGCCATCATGCGCAGATCGTTCGCCCCGTCGCCGATTGCGATGGTCCGCGCCAGCGGCACGCCGGTCTCGTGGGCCCATTCGCTCAGCGTCTCGGCCTTGCCCTCGGCATCCACGATCCGTCCCTCGACGCGGCCCGAGAGCATGCCGTCCACGACGGCGAGGCGATTGGCCCGCCAGACGTCGGCGCCCAGGTCGGGGGCGATGGTGTCGAGGATCTCGTGGAAGCCGCCCGAGACGACCCCGACCCGTCCGCCCCGCTCGCGGACCGCCGCCGTCAGCTCCCGCACGCCGGGCGTCGGCTCGATGCGCGACAGCACGTGCGTGAACGCCGACACCGGCACGCCCTTCAGCGCCTCCACGCGGGAGCGCAGGCTCGTCGCGAAGTCGACCTCGCCCCGCATCGCCGCCTCGGTCGCCGCCGTCACCTCGGCGCCGCGCCCCGCCTCATCGGCGATGAGCTCGATCACCTCGTTGCGGATCAGCGTGGAGTCGGCGTCGAGCACGACGAGGAAGCGGGCGGATGTCGCGGGCACGCCTTCCACCGTAGCGGCGCGGGCCGCGGCATCCCGACGCGTCAGCGCTCGATCGTGACGCCCTTGCCGACGACGGTGATGCCGCTGTCGGTCACGGTGAAGCCGCGGGAGAGGTCGCGCTCGCGATCGACGCCCACCGTGGCACCGTCGGCCAGCACGACGTTCTTGTCGAGGATCGCCCGATGGACACGGGCGCCCGCGCCGACCTGCACATGGTCGAAGAGCACCGAGTCGGTGATCGTCGCGCCGCCGCCCGAGAGCGTCCACGGCCCGACCACGCTGCGCTCGAGATGCGTGCCGGACAGCACCGACCCGAGCGAGACGATCGAGTCGATCGCGTTGCCCATGCGGCCCACCGAGTCCCGCACGAACTTCGCGGGCGGCGAGTTCACCGTCTGCGAGTGGATCGGCCACTCCATGTTGTAGAGGTTGAAGATCGGCAGCGTCGAGATGAGGTCCTGGTGAGCCTCGAAGAACGAGTCGATCGTTCCCACGTCGCGCCAGTAGTCGCGGTCGCGATCGGTCGAGCCCGGCACGTCGTTGCGCTTCATGTCGTAGACACCGGCTTCGCGGCGGCCGACGAAGTACGGCACGATGTCGCCGCCCATGTCGTGGTTCGACGTGGGCAGCTCGCCGTCGGACTCGACGGCTTCGATGAGCGCGTCGGCGTCGAAGATGTAGTTGCCCATCGACGCGAGCACCTCGTTCGGCGAGTCGGCCAGGCCCGTCGGGTTCTGCGGCTTCTCGAGGAATTCATTGATCCGTGCCGAATCGTTCCCCGAGACGTCGATGACGCCGAACTGATTCGCGAGCGAGATGGGCTGGCGGATGCCGGCGACCGTGGCCCGCGCGCCGGAGTCGATGTGCGCCGCGAGCATCTGCCGGAAGTCCATCCGGTAGACGTGGTCGGCGCCGATGACGACGACGATGTCGGGCTTCTCGTCGTTGATCAGGTTGAGGCTCTGCAGGATGGCGTCGGCCGAGCCGGAGAACCACCGCTTGCCGAGGCGCTGCTGCGCGGGCACGGACGCGACGTACGAGTCGAGCAGCGCCGACATCCGCCACGTCTGGGAGATGTGACGGTCGAGGCTGTGCGACTTGTACTGGGTCAGCACGACGATCTGCCGCAGACCCGAATTGATGAGATTCGAGATCGCGAAATCGATCAGTCGGTACTGTCCGCCGAACGGCACGGCGGGCTTGGCCCGATCCGCCGTCAGGGGCATCAGTCGCTTGCCCTCGCCGCCCGCGAGGATGATTCCGAACACCTTCGGCGCTGCTGGCATGGCACCACCCTAGGGCCCCGATCAGGACGCGGGGTAGCGGGTATACCCCGGCGCGTCACGTGTACTAGGTTTCGTGCCATGCGCGTTGACATCATCACCAAGGAGTACCCGCCGGAGATCTACGGCGGAGCCGGCGTCCACGCGACGGAGCTCGTGAAAGCCCTGCGCCAGTCCATCGAGGTGCAGGTGCGCGCCTTCGGCGCCCAGCGCGACGAGGCCGACACGACGGCGTACGGCGTGCCCGAGGAGCTGTCCGCCGCGAACGCGGCGATCCAGACGCTCGGCACCGACCTCGAGATCGTCACGGACGTCGCGGGAGCCGACGTCGTGCACAGCCACACGTGGTACGCCAACTTCGCGGGCCACCTGGCATCGCTCCTGCACGGCATCCCGCACATCGTCACGGCGCACAGTCTCGAGCCGCTCCGCCCCTGGAAGGCGGAGCAGCTGGGCGGCGGCTACGCCGTCTCGAGCTACATCGAGAAGACCGCGTACGAGGGTGCGGCCGCGATCGTCGCGGTCAGCGAGGGCATGAAGGCTGACATCCTGCGCAGCTACCCCAGCCTCGACGAGGCGAAGGTGCGCGTCATCTACAACGGCATCGACGTCGAGGCGTGGCATCCCGTGGATGATCCGGAAGGTCTCGCGGCGCTGGGCATCGATCCGTCGAAGCCGTCCGTCGTCTTCGTCGGGCGCATCACGCGCCAGAAGGGCCTGCCGTACCTCCTGCGCGCGGCCGAGCAGCTTCCGCCCGACGTGCAGCTCGTGCTCTGCGCCGGCGCACCCGACACGCCGCAGATCATGGCGGAGGTCCAAGAGCTCGTGAAGGGGCTCCAGCAGACGCGCGAGGGCGTCGTGTGGCTCGACCGGCTCCTGTCGCGGCAGGAGCTCTGCACGATCCTCACCGCCGCGACGACGTTCGTGTGCCCGTCGGTGTACGAGCCGCTCGGCATCGTGAACCTCGAGGCCATGGCGTGCGGCGCCGCCGTCGTGGGCACCGCGACGGGCGGCATCCCGGAGGTCGTCGTCGACGGCGTGACGGGACGGCTCGTCCCGATCGAGCAGGTGCAGGACGGCACCGGGACGCCCATCGATCCCGACAGGTTCGTGGACGATCTGGCGCGCGTGCTCACCGAGGTCGTGTCCGATCGCGAGCGCGCTCGGGCCTACGGCGCGGCCGGACGGGAGCGGGCGACGAACGACTTCAGCTGGGCCACGATCGCGCAGGAGACCGAGGCGCTGTACGCGGAGGTGAGCGGCGCGGGCCGATAGGCTGGCGGCATGCCGCAGGTCCTCGAGTTCTCCGACGTCGTCGTCCGCCGAAACGCCCGAGACATCGTCGACCACCTCGACTGGTCGGTCGACGACGACCAGCGCTGGGTCATCCTCGGACCGAACGGCGCCGGCAAGACGACGCTCCTGCAGCTCGCCGACACGCTGCTGCACCCGACGGCCGGCGTCGTCACGATCCTGGGGGAGCGGCTCGGTCGCACCGACGTGTTCGAGCTGCGTCCTCGCATCGGCTTCGCCTCGTCGGCGATGGCCAAGCGCGTCCCGCCGGAGGAGACCGTCATCAACGTCGTGCTGACGGCGGCGTTCTCGGTGCTCGGCCGCTGGAACGAGGCCTACGAAGACATCGACGAGCGCCGCGCCCTGCGGGTCCTCGCGGAGTGGAAGCTCGACGACCTCGCCGACCGCACGTTCGGCACGCTGTCCGACGGCGAGCAGAAGCGCGTCCAGATCGCCCGCGCCGTCATGACCGACCCCGAGCTGCTGCTGCTCGACGAGCCCACCGCGAGCCTCGACCTCGGTGCCCGGGAAGAGCTGCTGACGCTTCTCGGCGGCTACGCGCAGGCGCCCACGACCCCCGCCATGATCATGGTCACGCACCACGTCGAGGAGATCCCGGTCGGCTTCACGCACGTGCTGCTGCTGCGCGAGGGCAGGGTCGTCGCCGCGGGCCCCATCGCCGAGACCCTGACGGGCGAGAACCTGACGACGACGTTCGGGCTGCCGATCACGCTCACGCAGGCCGACGGCCGGTACGCGGCACGCGCCGCCGAGGCCTCCTGAGCCGGAGCCGAGGCCGCGTTCTCGAGAGGGCTTGCAGGCTGGTAGAATCGCTCTTTGGTGCATTCGCACCGCAGACTTCGTCCGCCCTGGCAAAATCCAGGGCACCACACCTGAAGGACTTCCTATGAAGACTGACATCCACCCCGAGTACCAGGCCGTCGTGTTCCGCGACCTCGGTTCGGGTGACACGTTCCTCACGCGTTCGACCGTCACGAGCGACAAGACGATCGAGCTCGACGGCGTCGAGTACCCCGTCATCGACGTCGAGATCTCGTCGGCGTCGCACCCGTTCTACACGGGCAAGCAGCGCATCCTCGACTCGGCCGGTCGCGTCGAGAAGTTCAACCAGCGCTTCAAGAACTTCGGCGGCTCCTCCAAGTAAGGCCCGCCCCGCGAAGACCCCGACGGATGTCGGGGTCTTCGTCGTTTCCGGCGAGCCGGCCCCGAGTCAGCGGATGGGCCAGCTGCCGTCGAGCCGGTCGTCGGGGTCGAGCCGTCCGATCTGGATGAAGTACTCCGTGAGGCTGGCCGCCTGCGCGCGGGCCCAGCCGATCTGCCGCGTGTGCAGCTCCTCCGCGGTGGGCGGCAGCCATGCCGCGTACCGCTCCGCGAGAGCCTGCGCGACGCGCCCCGCCGCGATGGCGTCCGCCGACGCCTCGTGGGCGCCGTCGAGTCGCACGGCGTAGTGCTCGGCGACGACCGTGAGGGTGCGCTTGCCGCGTCGCCAGCGGTCGTACGCCTTGTCGACGACGAGCGGATCGATGACGGGGGCGGGAGAGAGGATCGGTGCGATGCCGTGCCGCTCGGCCTCGTGCTTCAGCAGCGAGAAGTCGTACGGCGCGTTGTAGGCGACGACCGGGATGCCGGCATCCAGGATGCCGCGCACGGCATCGACGATCTCGGCGACGACGACTCGTGCGGGTCGGCCCTCGGCACGGGCGTGCTCGGTCGTGATGCCGTGCACGGCCGTCGCCCCCTCGGGGATCTCCACGCCGGGATCGGCCAGCCAGTCGCGCGCCGTCAGCACCGTGCCCGCGGCATCCAGCACACCGACGTGCGCCGTGACGATGCGGTCGTGCTGCACGTCGACGCCCGTCGTCTCGAGGTCGAAGACGCCGATGACGCGCGTCCACTCGGGACTCTGGAACAGGGCGAGGGGGTCCATGCCGATCACGGTATGCGCGGCCTCCGACATCGGCGTCCAGGCGCGCTGGCGGCTCCCGCCCAGCCCCGATCCGTAGACTCGATGAGTGCCCGTCGCCAGTCCGTACTCGTCGCTCCTCGCGGAGATCCCGGTCGAGCGCCGCGTGGCGCCGGTGCTCGGCGGCTCGACGGCGTACTGGACCTACGGCCCCGCCGACGCGTCGACCACGATCGTGGCGGTGCACGGCTTCCGCGGCGAGCACCACGGCCTCGAGCCGGTGGTCGCGCACCTGCCCGATGTCCGGGTGATCTCGCCCGATCTGCCGGGGTTCGGCGAGACCCCGCCGCTGCCCGGTCGTCGCCACGACCTCGCCGCCTACGCGGAGTGGCTCACGGCGTTCGTCGCCGCCGTCGCGCCGGGGGCCGTCATCCTCGGCCATTCGTTCGGCTCCATCGTCGTCTCCGCCGCCGTGGCCGGAGGTCTCCCGACCCCGCGCGTCATCCTCGTGAACCCCATCGGGGCCCCCGCGCTGGAGGGTCCGCGCGGAGTGCTCACGCGCCTGGCGGTGTTCTACTACTGGGCCGGCGCGAAGCTGCCCGAGGGGCTCGGCGAGGGGCTCCTGCGCAACGGGCTCATCGTGCGGGTCATGAGCGTGTCGATGGCCAAGACGCACGACGCCGAGCTGCGGCGCTTCATCCACGATCAGCACGACACCTACTTCTCGCGGTTCTCCGACCGCGACGTGCTGCACGACGCGTTCGTCGCCTCGGTCTCGAACGACGTCCGTCGGTTCGCGCCGCGCATCGCGCAGCCGACGCTGCTCGTCGCGGCGCAGAAGGACGACATCACCCCGATCGAGGCGGAGCGGCACCTCGCGACGCTCTTCCGTGACGCGGAGCTCGTCGAGATCCCGGACGTCGGACACCTCATCCACTACGAGACGCCGGCGCCCGCGGCCGAGGCGATCAGGCGCTTTCTCGCGCCTTCCGCGCCCGGTACGCGATGACGTTCATGCGGTTGCCGCAGTTGCCGGTGTCGCAGTAGCGCTTCGAGCCGTTGCGGGAGTAGTCGATGTAGACGGCCTCGCAGTCGTCGGCCGAGCAGACGCGCACGCGGTCGTACTCGTCCGCGCGGATGACGTCGACGAAGGCCATGGCGGCCTCGGCGAGGATGCGGGTCGCGAGGGGAGCCTCGTCGGACGTCGCGTGGATGTGCCAGTCGAACGAGTCGTGGATCACGAGCTGGGGGAGGGCGCCGCTGTCGCGGAGCATCTCGTTGACGAGGGGGACGGCATCCACCCGGTCGACGTCCCACAGAATCCGCAGGCGCGCGCGCACGTCGCGCAGCGCCGAGACGGTCTCGCGCGTGCGGGCGATGCGCCCCGTGTAGGGGTTCCCGGCGAGGAAGTCGTCGAGGTCGGCGACGGTCTCGAGGCGGTCGGGATCGTCGTAGCCGGGGAGCGTGTTGACGAGGTTCACGACCGCCGCGAGCGACAGCCGAGTGTCAGGGGTGAAGATCACATTGACTCCTGACGTCTCGAACGGATAGTGTCACCAGTGTAACCTCCGACGCTCCTGACAGGCGGGCCGCGATGACCGCGACGACGACCACTCTGCCGCAGACCGGCTCGATCCGCCGCGTCTCGACCGCGGGTCTCGTGATGGCGGTCTCCTCCGCGCTCGCCTTCTCCTCGAGCGGGCCGCTCATCAAGCCGCTGCTGGAGGCGGGCTGGTCGCTCGGCGCCGCGCTGCTCGTGCGCATGGGCGTCTCGGGACTGATCCTCGCTCCCGCCCTCGTGCTGGCCATGCGCCGGGAGCGCTCGTTCCTGCGCCGGCACTGGCGGCTCATCGTGGGCTTCGGGCTGACCGCGGTGGCGGGCTGCCAGATCCTCTTCTTCGCCGCGATGCAGCGGATGCCGGTCGCCGTCGCCCTGCTGATCCAGTACCTGGCGCCCGTGCTGCTCGTCGGGCTCGCGTGGGTGCGCACGAAGCGGGCGCCGTCGCGACTCGTGATGGTCGGGTCCGTCGTCGCGATGGTCGGCCTCGTGCTCGTGGTCGACATCTCCGGCGCGCGGTTCGACCTCCTCGGCACGCTCCTCGCGCTCGGCGCGGCGGTGTGCGTCGGCGCCTACTTCCTCATCTCCGAGCGCGCGGGCGACGACCTCCCTCCCCTCGCGCTCGCCTCCGGCGGCCTCCTGGTCGGCGCCGTGCTGATGGCGGTGCTCTGCCTCTCGGGCATCCTGCCGTTCCAGGCGCCCGCCGTCGACGTCGTGCTCGCGGGCGTCACGCTGCCCTGGTTCGCGCCGCTCCTGTGGGTCGCCGCCGTCGCGACGACGCTGGGCTACGCCTTCGGCGTGATGGCGGTGCCGCGCATCGGGTCGCGCGTCGCGTCGTTCGTCGGGCTTTCCGAGGTGCTCTTCGCGCTCGGGTTCGCATGGCTGCTGCTCGGCGAGGTGCCGGCTCCCGTGCAGTTCGTCGGCGGCGCGCTCATCCTCGTGGGCGTGGTCCTCGTACGGATGGATGCCGAGCACGCGCCGACGGGCGAGTCGATCAGTCCTCCCGCCCTGCCAACGCCATGAGGGGCGCGACGCGGTAGCCGATCACCTCGCCCATCACGAGCGAGGTCTCGGTGCGCTCGACGCCCTCGATGGCGAGGATGCGGGCATCCGTCTCGAAGAGATGCTGCGTGTCCCGGCACGCGACGCGCACGAGCAGATCGATCTGCCCGCTGAGGCCGTGCACCTGCACGATCTCGGGGATGCGCGTGAGCTCGTCGCCGATACGCGGCAGGTCGGCCTGGCGCACGACGACGCTCACGAAGGCCTCGATGGGGAAGCCCAGAGCCGAGGACGAGATGGCCCTCTCGTACGAGAGGAAGACGCCGGCGCGCTCGAGGCGGCCCATGCGCGCCTGCACGGTGTTGCGCGAGAGTCCCAGCTTGTCGGCGAGCGCGACGACGGTGGCGCGCGGGTCTGTCGACAGTGCCGCGAGCAGCTGAAGGTCGACGCGGTCGAGGTTGGTCATAGTGCGAAAGATTAGCACGGGTTTGCTCGAGGCTTTTTGGCAACATGCTCAGAGATGCTCTGGATGCTTGAGCTAGGTGCAAGATCGACGTAACGTCGAGGTGTCGGCGACGGTGCCGGCGCTCCGATGTCGAACCGCCTCACGAGGGCGGATCGCCTCGCGAAGGGATGACCGACGATGCACACCCTCACACCCCAGACGGATCTCGCGACAGATGTCGACGATGTCGCCCGCCTGCTGAACGAAGACGGCGAGCGCGTCGCCGATCCCGAGCTCGATCGCTGGGTCGCCGACGTCGACGCGGAGGCGCTGCGGAGCCTCTATCGCGACATGACGCTCGTGCGCCGGATCGACACCGAGGGCATCGCCCTCCAGCGCCAGGGGCAGCTCGGACTCTGGGCCCCGTGCCAGGGCCAGGAGGGCGTGCAGGTCGGCACGGCGCGGGCGTTCCGCCGCGACGACTTCGTCTTCCCGAGCTACCGCGAGATCGGCGTCCAGTTCGTGCGGGGCGCGAAGCCCGCCGACTTCGTCATCGCCTGGCGCGGTGAGGAGCACTCGACCTACAACCCGTACGACATCAACACCGCGACGCCGCAGATCATCATCGGTGCGCAGAGCCTGCACGCGGTCGGCTACGCCATGGGCATCCAGCGCGACGGCACCGACCAGGTGGCGGCCGCCTACTTCGGCGACGGCGCGTCGAGTCAGGGCGACGTCAACGAGGCCATGGTCTTCGCCTCGTCCTTCCGCGCTCCCGTGGTGTTCGTGTGCACGAACAACCAGTGGGCGATCTCGGAGCCCGTCACGGTGCAGGCGAAGTTCCCCATCGCGGGCCGCGCGCCGGGATTCGGCATCCCGAGCCTGCGCATCGATGGGAACGACGTCCTCGCGAGCCTCGCGGCGATGCGCTGGGCGACCGACCACGCCCGCAGCGGCAAGGGCCCCGCGTTCATCGAGGCGGTGACCTACCGGATGGGCCCCCACACGACGTCGGACGACCCGACGCGCTACCGCGACAAGGAGGAGGTCGAGCGCTGGCGGCGCCGTGACCCGATCGCCCGCGTCGAGGCCCTGCTGCGCTCGCAGAACGAGTTCGGCGACGACTTCCAGGCCGATGTCGCCGCCGACGCCGACCGGCTCGGCGCGGCCGTGCGCGGTGCCGCTCTCGGCGCCGTCTCGCGGCAGCCGATCGGCGTGTTCGACCACGTCTACGAGGAGCCGCACACGGGCCTCGCCGAGCAGCGGGAGCACTTCGCCGCCTACCTCGCGGGCTTCGAGCCGAACGCGGAGGCGGGGCGATGACGCAGCTCACGATGGCGAAGGCCATCAACGAGGGTCTTCGGCGCGCGATGGCCGACGATGACAAGGTGCTCGTCATGGGCGAGGACATCGGCAAGCTCGGCGGCGTCTTCCGCATCACCGACGGCCTGCTCGACGAGTTCGGCGCAAAGCGCGTGGTCGACACACCGCTCGCCGAGGCGGGCATCATGGGCACCGCGGTGGGCCTCGCGTTCCGCGGGTACCGTCCCGTCGTCGAGATCCAGTTCGACGGCTTCGTCTACCCCGCGTTCGACCAGATCGTCTGCCAGGTCGCGAAGCTGCACTACCGCACGCGCGGCAACGTGAAGATGCCGATCACGATCCGCATCCCGTGGGCCGGCGGCGTCGGCGCGGCGGAGCACCACTCGGAGTCGCCCGAGGCGTACTTCGTGCACACGTCGGGCCTGCGGGTCGTCGCGGTCTCCAATCCGCAGGACGCCTATGTCATGCTCCGCCAGGCGATCGCCTCCGACGACCCGGTCGTCTTCTTCGAGCCGAAGCGGCTGTACCACTCCAAGGGCGAGGTCGACCTCGGCGCCGACCTCGCGGACGCACCGCCGATGGGCCTCGCCCGCATCGCGCGGGAGGGGAACGACGTGACGCTGCTCACGTACGGGGCGCAGGTGGCGACGGCGATGGATGCTGCGACCGCCGCCGAGGACGACGGGATCTCGATCGAGGTCATCGACCTGCGCTCGATCTCGCCGGTCGACTACCGCACGGTGACCGCGTCGGTCCGCAAGACCGGTCGCGTCGTCGTGACGCACGAAGCGGCGCGTGAGGCGGGGGTCGGGGCCGAGCTCATCGCGAGCATCACCGAGAAGTGCTTCCACTACCTCGAGGCCGCTCCCGTGCGCGTCACCGGGCACGACATCCCCTACCCGCCGGCCAAGCTCGAGAAGCACCACCTGCCCGACCTCGACCGCATCCTCGACGGCGTCGACCGCGTGCTCGACCGGCCCAACAGCCTGTCGGGGGTGGTGGACCAGTGATCCAGGAGTTCCGTCTGCCCGACCTCGGCGAGGGTCTGCCCGAGGCCGAGCTCGTGCAGTGGATGGTCGCCGAGGGTGACACCGTGACGCTCAACCAGACGATCGCCGAGGTCGAGACGGCGAAGGCCGTCGTCGAGCTGCCCTCGCCCTACGCGGGGGTCATCTCGAAGCTGCACGCCGAGGCCGGCGACATCGTCGCGGTCGGCTCGGTGCTGATCGCGTTCGACGTCGAGGGGATGGATGCCGCCTCCCCGGCCGCACCCGGGGCCGCCGACGTCGCCGCACCCGCCGCCGCTCACGTCGCCGCACCCGCCGCCGCTGAGGCCCCGGAGGAGAAGGCGCAGCCCAACCTCGTCGGCTATGGAGCCGCGCCCGCGTCCGCCGGCCGGCCGCAGCGCCGCGCCCGCGTCGCCGCCGCTCGGGTCTCGTCGCACAGCGCCGACACGGCGGTGCTCGAGGCCGCGCCGCACGACGTGCTGCACACGCCCGAGACGATCGACGCGCCGCTCGAGCGGCCGCGCTCGACGCCGCCCGTGCGGAAGCTCGCGAAGGACCTCGGCATCGACCTCGCGCTCGTGGAGCCGACCGGCGAGACCGGCATCATCACGCGCGGCGACGTCGAGGCCTACGCCGAGCGCGTCGGCGCGAGGGCCGCGAAGACGGCTCCGGAGCAGGCCGCCGAGCCCGTCCCGACGTCGCCCGCGGCGCTCTCCGGCGCTCCGCGCGAGCGGGAGCGCCGCATCCCGATCCGCAGCGTCCGCAAGCACACGGCGGAGGCCATGGTGCGCAGCGCCTTCACGGCGCCGCACGTCACGACGTTCCTCACGGTCGATGTGACGGCGACGACGGAGCTCATCGCGTCGCTCAAGGCCGACCGCTCGCTCGAGGGTCACCGCATCGGCATCCTCGCGGTCGCGGCGAAGGCGGTGTGCCTCGCCCTCGCGCAGACGCCCGAGCTCAACTCCCGCTGGGACGAGGAGCACGGCGAGATCGTCGAGTTCGACTACGTCAATCTCGGCATCGCCGCGGCGACGCAGCGCGGGCTCGTCGTGCCCAACATCCGCGACGCCGAGACGATGACGCTCGTCGAGCTCGCTGACGCGATCGGCGCCCTGGCCGAGACCGCGCGATCGGGCAAGACGGCCCCCGCCGGGATGATGGGGGGCACGTTCTCGATCACCAACGTCGGCGTCTTCGGCGTCGACGCGGGAACGCCGATCCTCAATCCGGGGGAGGCCGGCATCCTCGCCCTCGGCGCAGTGCGCCGCCAGCCCTGGGAGCACCGGGGTGAGATCGCGCTGCGCGACGTCATGACGCTCGCGCTCTCGTTCGACCACCGCCTCGTCGACGGCGAGCAGGGGTCGCGGTTCCTCGCGGCGGTCGGAGGGATCCTCCGCGAGCCGGGCCGTGCGATGCTGATGCGCTGAGCGCTACCCCACTTTGGGGTAGAAGAGCCCGAGTCCGTGGGCCTGCAGGATGCGGTACGCATCCTCGTAGGTCTTCGGCTCGGGCTCGCCGGGCGTGCCGTACCGCGCGAGCAGGAGGCCGACGAGTCCGCGGCCGGGCGGGCTGAGCGGCTTGTCCTTCTGCGCGCCGGTCCCGAGCGCCGTGAGGTCGTCGTCATCCGGATTCTGCGGCACGTACATCGGCTGCACGACGGGCCACGTGCGCGGAGCGCGTGGGGTGTCGAGATTCACGATCGAGAACAGGTCGTTGGCACCGGCGTCCCGTCGGGAGATCGGGCGCAGGCCGTGCAGCCGGGACAGGGTGGCGATGACGGCGCCGTGGTGCAGCTCGTCGTGGATGATCGTTCCCGCCCGCGTGTAGGCGGAGACCGCGATCGCGGGCACGCGCACCCCGAGCCGGTCGAATCCGAAGCCCATCTCTCCTTCCTCCGCGTCCGCCACCGGCGGGGTGGCGGCCGGGGGAGGCACGTGGTCGTATGTGCCGCCGTGCTCGTCGAAGGTGATGAGCAGCAGCGTGTTCATGGCGTTCGACCCCGTCGCGCTCGCGCTCGTCTTGATCGCGTCGTAGATGCTCGCCACGAGCTTCTCTCCCGCCCGCACGTCGCTCACGGCCGAGTCGACGATCTCCTCGCGGCCGGCATCCCCCTCGCGCAGGATGCCGAACGGAGGATGGAAGTCGTTGTGGTTGTAGACCATCCGCGGCTCGATGAACGCGTAGTCGGGGAGGGTTCCGTTCTTCGCATCCTCATAGAAGCGGGTCATGTAGACGAAGCGGTCGGTGCGCCAGTACTCCTCCAGCACGGGCGCGTGCAGCACGCCCGTGAGCGAGACGAGCTGCAGCTCGTCGAAGTACACGCGCCAGGAGAGGCCGGCGTCCTCGAGCCGGTTGAAGATCGTCGGCGCGGCAGGAGCGTCGAGCCACTTCGCGTAGCCGCCGCCGTCCTGGTTGGTGACGAAGCCGTGCGACGTCGACGCGTGGAAGAACGAGCGGTTGCAATAGGTCTGCGACGGGACCGCTGCGAACCACGAGTCGAAGACCGCGAACTCGCGGGCGAGCGTGGACAGCACGGGAAGCTGCTCGGGGGAGAAGCCGCCCATGATCTGGGATGCCTCGTCAGCCGTGGGCTCCTTCCCCTGGTGCAGACGCGTCACGTTGTTCCAGTAGTCGCGGAGGAAGCCCTCCATCGTCGCGCGCGTGCCGCCCGGCGGCGCGTTGAAGGGCGCGGTCATGCCGGCGATCTCGCTCGTCGCATTCCCGGCGGGGATCACCGTGCCGAAGAGCTGCGTGTTGACGTGCGGGTACTCTTCGCCGGGATCGGGGTTCGGCGATCCCATCACGACGTCCGTCGGGCCGGAGTAGACGTGCGCCGCGACGCGCCGGCCATCGGGACCGACGTTGCCGTGGTCGCCGAACGCCAGCCCCTCGAAGGTCTCGCCGGTGTCGAGGTCGCGAGGCGTGTAGAGCCACCCCAGCAGGTTGTCGAAGGAGCGGTTCTCGCCCATGAAGACCACGACGTGGTCGAACCCCGGCTCCGGCCGGGGCGCGAGGGCGCCGTAGTCGTCGGCACCCTGCTGGTAGCCGACGGCATGCCCGACGGCGGCGCCCGCGGCACCGCCCGCCCCACCGCCCACGATGAGTCCGGCCGCGGCGATGCCGCCGTACTTCAGGAAGTCGCGGCGAGAGCTCGCGGCGCGCGCCGAGAGCTCGGCATCCCGTTCCTCCGGCGCGTCCGTGCCCGGGTCCGCGCCCGCGTCCTCGCCCGGCATCGTGTGGCCAGCCTAGGCCTCAGGTCGCCAGCGCCGCCCGCGCCATGGACTCGAGGATCGGCCGCACCGTGCGGTCGCCGGCCGACTGGCGGGCGCCCCGCATGCTGTGCGGCGTCGAGTTGATGAGGCCGAAGCAGGCGTGGGCCCGCACGCGGAGGTCGGACTCGCCGCGCTCGGGATGCACCCGGGTGAGTACGCGGATCCAGAGCTCGACGTACTCGCGCTGGAGCCGGCGCACGCGGCCGCGATCCTCGTCGCTGAGGCTCGCGAGATCCCGGTCCTGCACGCGGATGACGTCGGCGTCGCGCAGAGCGAAGTCGACGTGGAAGGCGATGAGCGCCGCCAGCTGCTCGGCCGGATCGTCGTGACGGGCCACGACCTCCTGCCCGCCGGCGAGCAGCCGCTCGCTCACCCCCACCAGGATGGCGCTCAGCAGCGCCTGCTTGTTGGCGAAGTGGCGGTACACCGCGGGGCCGCTCACGCCCACGGATGCTCCGAGGTCCTCCAGGCTCACTCCGCTGAAGCCGCGCTCGGCGAAAAGCCGCGCCGCCTCGTGGAGGAGCGCCGCCTGCCGGTCGGCCTTCGCGCGATCGCGCTCGGTCAGGCCGCTTGTCATTTCAGTTAATCCTCGCTAACCTGGATCACCAGTTAGTGAACACTAACCAGTACCCCCATGTCCCCACAACGGACGTGATGCGATCGTGACGTCGACGGAGATGCACGCATGAACCAGCCCGATCTGACCGACGACGAGCTCGAACTCACCAAGCTCGTCCGCGACTTCGCCGACGAGGTGGTGGCGCCCCGCTCGTACGAGGCCGACCGCACCAAGACGCTCCCGCTCGACGTGGTCGCGCAGATGGGGGAGCTGGGTCTGTTCGGCCTGCCCTTCCCCGAAGAGCTCGGCGGACAGGGCGGCGACTACTTCGCGCTGTGCCTCGCGATCGAGGGCCTCGGCCGCGTCGACCAGTCGATCGCCATCACCCTCGAGGCCGGCGTGAGCCTGGGCGCGATGCCGGTCTTCCGCTTCGGCTCCGACGCGCAGAAGCACGAGCTGCTTCCCGACCTGCTCGCCGGTCGCGCGCTCGCCGGGTTCGGGCTCACCGAGCCGGAGGCGGGCTCCGACGCGGGCGCGACGCGCACGACGGCACGGCTCGACGGCGGGGAGTGGGTCGTCAACGGATCGAAGCAGTTCATCACCAACTCCGGCACCGACATCACGAGGTTCGTCACGGTCACGGCGGTCACGGGGGAGTCGAACGGCCGCAAGGAGATCTCGACGATCATCGTGCCGAACGGCACGCAAGGCTTCACCGTCGAGGCGCCGTACGACAAGGTGGGCTGGCACGCCTCCGACACGCATCCCCTGACCTTCGTCGACGCCCGCGTGCCCGAGGCCAATCTGCTCGGCGAGCGCGGTCGCGGGTTCGCCAACTTCCTGCACATCCTCGACGAGGGGCGCATCGCGATCGCCGCCCTGTCGACGGGAGCCGCGGAGGGATGCCTCGAGGCATCCATCGACTACGCGAAGAAGCGCACGGTGTTCGGCGAGTCGCTCTCGTCGCGTCAGAGCATCCAGTTCACGATCGCGCGCATGCAGGCCCGCGTGCACACGGCGCGGCTCGCCTGGCGGCACGCGGCCCGGCTGCGCGACGCCGGCAAGCCGTTCAAGACCGAGGCCGCCATCGCCAAGCTCACGGCGAGCGACGCGGCGATGGACAATGCACGCGACGCGACGCAGGTGTTCGGCGGCAACGGCTTCATCAACGAGTACCCCGTGGCGCGGCACTACCGCGACTCGAAGATCCTCGAGATCGGCGAGGGCACGAGCGAGGTGCAGCTGCTCGTCATCTCGCGCGCGCTCGGGCTCGACGGGTAGCGTGACTCGCGTGGGCGACGGCACAGGCTGGGACGAGAACCAGGAGCAGCGTCCGCCGGAGGTGCTGCAGCGCGGGCTCTACTACGAGGAGCTCGAGGTGGGCGTCAGGTACGTGCACCGCCCCGGCCGCACGGCCACCGAGGCCGACAACGTGCTGTTCTCCTCGCTCACGATGAACAGCCAGGCGCTGCACCTGGACGCCGCCTACGCCGCGACCCAGCCCTTCGGGCAGCGACTCATGAACTCCATGTGGACGCTCGCGACCATGGTCGGGGCGTCCGTCGCCCAGATCACCCAGGGGACCCTCGTCGCGCAGCTCGGCCTCACCGACATCTCGTTCCCCGCGCCGCTCTTCCACGGCGACACGCTGTACACCGAGACCGAGATCGTCGAGAAGCGGCGCTCGGCATCGCGGCCCGGGCAGGGCATCGTGACGATGCGGCACACCGGCCGCAATCAGGACGGCGTCATCGTGGCCACAGCGACGCGCACGGCGCTCATGTGGTGCCGGGATGCCGCCACCCCGACGGAAGGAGCTCCGTGACGTTCGACCTCGGTCCCGCCATCCTGTTCTGCCCCGCCGATCGCCCCGAGCGGTACGCGAAGGCGCTCGAGCGCGCCGATGCCGTGATCCTCGACCTGGAGGACGCCGTCGCGCCGGCCGACAAGGCCGCGGCGCGCGGTGCGCTCATCGAGTCGGACCTCGACCCGGTCCGCGTCGTCGTGCGCGTCAATCCGACGGGCACGGATGCGTTCGAGGCCGACCTCGCGACGCTGTCCCAGACCGACTACCGCACGATCATGGTCGCGAAGGCCGAGTCGCCTAAGCGCATCGCGAAGATCGACCGCCGGTTCGACGTCGTCGCCCTGCTCGAGACCGCGAAGGGCGTCGCGGCGGCCGAGCGCATCGCCGATCTCCCGAACGTCACGGCGCTCATGTGGGGAGCGGAGGACCTCGTCGCGAGCCTCGGCGGCACGTCCAGCCGCAAGCCGAACGGTCGCTACCGCGACATCGCGCGGTACGCGCGCGGCCGCACGCTCCTGGCCGCCGGCGCCCGCGGCAAGGCCGCCATCGACGCCGTGCACCTCGACATCGCCGACACGAAGCGGCTGCGGATCGAGGCCGCGGACGCGGCAGCCTCGGGATTCACGGCGACGGCCTGCATCCACCCTTCTCAGGTCGAGGTGATCCGCGCCGCCTACCGGCCCGCCGCGGATGCCGTCACGTGGGCGCGGGCCGTGCTCGACGCCGCGACGGGGGAGCGCGGCGTCTTCACCTACCAGGGGCGCATGGTCGACGAGCCCGTCCTGCGCCACGCGCGCGGCATCCTGAAGCGGGCCTGATCGCGACCTAACGCCTGATTCAGGCGGCGATCGGCGTGTACGACAGCAGCCGCAGGCGCTCCCGCTCGAAGAGCACCGTGTGCGCCGAGGCGTTGGCGAGCTTCTCGCCGTCGAGGGGCAGGGTTCCGCCGCTCGCGTGACGGATCACCTCGCGGATGAGCGCACCGTGCGTCACCACGATGACGGTCGCCGCGGCCGGAGCCGTCGCACGGCGCACGTCGCGCGTGACCAGGGTGAGCCCGTGGAGGGCGCGCTCCCGCAGAGCCTCGCGCGTCTCGGCCTCGGGGACGTCGGTGCCGTGCCAGTCGCCCCACCGCTGGAAGTACTCGTCGACGCTCAAGC
Organism: Microbacterium sp. AZCO; assembly: GCF_039614715.1. Taxonomy (GTDB): domain Bacteria; phylum Actinomycetota; class Actinomycetes; order Actinomycetales; family Microbacteriaceae; genus Microbacterium. The sequence goes on from NZ_CP154857.1 coordinate 1,059,756, forward strand.
CCTCGGCGACGCCGTAGCCGCGCTCGCGCAGCTCGGGGTACAGCCGCGGAGCCTCGAGCTCGAGCTCGCCCGCGATGATCTCCGCCGTCTCGCGCGCCCGGGACAGGTCGCTGGCCGCCATGAGGATCGGCACATCGGGATTGAGCCGCTCGCGCAGCGAGGCGGCCGCATCGCGGGCCTGCTGACGACCGGTGTCGTTGAGCGGGACGTCGGTCGACCCCTGGATGCGTCGATCGCGGTTCCAGTCGGTCTCGCCGTGGCGCACGAGGATGAGGGTCGTCACCCTTCGAGCCTATCCGCGACCGACGGGGGTCAGCGCGGCGCGGGCAGGGCCTCGGCGAACGCGCGCAGCACGTCGCTCGTGCCCGCGTCGATCTTCACGGTGGCACGACCGTCGGCCCGGGTCTCGCCGCGATTGACGATCACGACGGGGAGGCGCCGGCGGCGCGCACGCTCGACGAGCCGGATGCCCGAGTTCACGACGAGGGACGACCCGGCGACGACGAGAGCCTCGCTCGTGCGCACGAGCTGCTCCGCCTCGCGGAACTTCTCGGCGGGGATGAACTCGCCGAAGAAGACGACGTCGGGCTTCAGCATCCCTCCGCAGACGGTGCATTCGGGCACGACGAAGCCATCGCTCGACTCGGGGAGCACATCGCCGTCCGGCCCGAGCTGCACGTTGTCGGGGATCGCGATCCACGGGTTGTCGCGCTCGACCCGCGCCGCGAGGTCGCGCCGGTCGAACACCTGCCCGCAGTGCGTGCAGAAGACCCGGCGCATCGTGCCGTGCAGCTCGACGACGCGGCGGCTGCCGGCGCGCACGTGCAGCCCGTCGACGTTCTGCGTGATGACCCCCGACGCGACGCCGTCCGACTCGAGACGCGCGAGAGCCCGGTGGCCCTCGTTCGGGGCCGCAGCGGCGAACGCCTTCCACCCGAGGTGGCTGCCGACCCAGTACCGGCGGCGCGATGACTCGCTCGCGAGGAACGCCTGAGCCGTCATGGGCGTGCGCACCGGCGCGCCCTTTCCGCGGTAGTCCGGGATGCCGGAATCCGTCGAGACGCCCGCGCCGGTGAGCACCGCGATGCGACGACCGGAGAGCACCTCGACCGCGCGTGCGACGGAGGCGGCGGTCTGCGCGTCGAAGTCGGTCACGATGGTCATGGCACCCCCTCGGCAACGAGAGTACGCCCGCCGGTTTTCCGGCGTGTTACGGATGCCTCATGGGAAGGTGGACGGATGCTCGTCACCCCGATCGGCTCCGCGTCCGATGAGCGCCTCGCCGACTACCGCGACCTGACCGACGTCGCCCTCCGGCGCGTGCTCGAGCCCGAGGGCGGGCTGTACATCGCCGAGTCGGCGAAGGTCATCGCGCGCGCCGTCCGAGCCGGGCACCGGCCGCGCTCGGTGCTCGTGCAGGAGAAGTGGCTGCCGGATGCCGAGACGCTGCTCGCCGACCTCCCCGACGTCCCCGTGTACGTCGTGCCGGGCGAGGTCGCCGAGGCGCTCACCGGCTACACCGTCCACCGGGGGGCGCTCGCCGCGATGCACCGCCCGCCCCTCGCGCCCGTCGAGGAGGTCGTGGCTGCCGCGCGGCGCGTCGTCGTGCTCGAGGACATCGTCGACCACACGAACGTCGGGGCGATCTTCCGCGGAGCGGCCGGCCTCGGCGCCGACGCCGTGCTCGTGTCGCCGCGATGCGCCGACCCGCTGTACCGGAGGTCGGTGCGCGTGTCGATGGGCACGGTGTTCCAGGTGCCGTGGACGCGGCTGCCCGAGTGGGGCGAGGCGTCGTCGGTGCTCCACGGACTCGGCTTCCACCTCGCCGCCCTCGCGCTCGCCGACGGCGCGGTCCCGCTCGACGCCTTCGCCGCTGCGGCGCCCGAGCGCGTGGCCCTCATGCTCGGCGCCGAGGGGGACGGGCTGTCCCGTCGCGCGCTCGCCGCGGCCGACACCGTCGTGACGATCCCGATGGCCGGGGGCGTCGACTCCCTCAACGTCGCCGCCGCCGCGGCCGTGGCGATGTGGGAGCTGCGGGTGCGCTAGGTCCTCCGCGTCCATATCCCGTGCTCTCGCCGAGCGCCCGCGCAACGAACGGACCAGAACGTGGGCGCTCGGCGGCAGCACGGGCTCTGGGCGGGCGGGATGCGGCGGGCTCAGACCTGCTCGCCGCGCGGGGCGGCGGCATCCTTCCCCGGGAGAAGGGTCGTGACGGGAAGCGGCGACGGCCGCTTGGCGGTGACGTGATCTCCGGAGGACTGGTGGCGCAGGCGCCGCAGCACCCACGGCACGAGGTACTCGCGCGCCCACACCAGATCGACGGCGCGCGCTTCGCGCCACGTGCGGTTGGGGAGCGGGTCGGGCTGCATGGGCTGCAGGTCGTTGGGCACGTTGAGGGCGCGCAGCACCATGCGCGCCACCTCGTGGTGGCCGAGCGCGTTGTAGTGCAGGCGGTCGTCGTCGAAGAAGCGCATGTCCTGCACCTCTTTGAGCGCCCACTGGTCGGCGACGATGCAGTCGTACCTGTCGGCGATCGAGCGGATGTTCTCGTTGTAGATCGCGACCTTGCCGCGGATGCCGCGGAACACCGGCGTGAAGTTGGTGTCGATCCCCGTGAAGACGACGAGGGTCGCGCCGTGACCGGTGAGGCGCACGACGGCGTCCTCGAACTGCTGCGCCACGACGTCGGGGTCGGTGCCCGGGCGGATGACGTCGTTGCCGCCCGCCGAGAAGGTGATGAGGTCGGGGCTCAGGGCGAGGGCCGGCTCGATCTGGTCGGCGACGATCTGCCCGATGAGCTTGCCGCGCACCGCGAGGTTGGCGTACGCGAAGTCGTCGACCTGCTGCGACAGCACCTCGGCGACGCGATCCGCCCACCCGCGAAATCCGTTCGGCGCGGTCGGCTCGGGGTCGCCGACGCCCTCCGTGAAGGAGTCGCCGATCGCGACGTACCGGCGCCAGGGATGCGGCCCGGAGTTGGCGATGAAGGGGCTGCGGGGATCTTCGCTGTTCGGCATCCGTCTTTTCCTCGGTTTATGACCGCTCACCAGGCTATCGCCCGCCCGACGCCGCGCCGCGTCGGCCAGCGTGTCGCCGGTCTCGTTTAGGGTGGTCGTTCGTGCCGTCGGGCGCACGCGGAGGGGAGGCCGAGTGGAAGACGAGACGATCCTCGGCGCTTCGCCGGAGTCCTCCTTCGCGCTCGAGCACGCCCCCGAGATCGCGGAATCCGGCGACCGCGGCGGCGTCGACGACCACGGCCGTCCGCATCTGGGCAGCTTCGCCGCCGAGCACCTCTCCCCGTCGTATCCGCAGCGTGCGCCGTGGGGAACCGCGCAGCGCCTGCGCGCCTGGCAGGTCGAGGCGCTCGACCTGTACTTCAGCCTCGACGGACCCGACGGCGTCGGCAGCGGCCCCCGCGACTTCCTCGCCGCCGCAACGCCCGGCGCCGGCAAGACGACGTTCGCCCTCCGCCTCGCGAGCGAGCTGCTGCGCCGCCGGATCGTCGACCGCATCGTCGTCGTCGCGCCGACGGAGCACCTCAAGACGCAGTGGGCGGATGCCGCGGCCCGCGTCGGCATCCGGCTCGACCCCGCCTTCAGCAACCGTCACTTCTCGCCGGCACGGCACTATCACGGCGTGGCCGTCACCTACGCGCAGGTCGCGGTGAAGGCATCCGTCCACGAACGGCTCGTCCTCGACAAGCGCACGCTCGTGATCCTCGACGAGGTGCACCACGGCGGCGACGCCCTGAGCTGGGGCGACGCCCTGCGCGAGGCGTACCAGCGGGCGACGCGTCGCCTGCTCCTGAGCGGCACGCCGTTCCGCAGCGACACGGCGCCCATCCCGTTCGTCGAGTACCACCCGAACGAGAAGGGCATCCGCCTCTCCCGCACCGATTACAGCTACGGCTACCGGCGCGCCCTGGAGGACGGCGTCGTCCGCCCCGTCATCTTCATGGTCTACGCCGGCCAGATGCGCTGGCGCACCAAGACCGGCGACGAGATGGAGGCGCAGCTCGGGCAGGACAATACGAAGGACATCACGTCGCAGGCATGGCGCACGGCGCTCGACCCCGAGGGCGACTGGATCCCCGCTGTCCTGCGCTCGGCGGACCGCCGGCTGACGGAAGTCCGCGAGCACGTGCCCGATGCGGGCGGTCTCGTCATCGCGACCGACCAGACCGCTGCCCGCGCCTACGCCGCGATCCTCCACGAGATCACGGGGGAGGCGCCCACGATCGTCCTCTCGGACGAGGCCGAGGCGTCGGGCCGCATCGAGGCGTTCTCGAAGAGCGACTCGCGCTGGATGGTCGCCGTGCGCATGGTGTCGGAGGGCGTCGACGTGCCGCGCCTCGCGGTGGGCGTGTACGCGACGAGCGCCTCGACCCCGCTCTTCTTCGCCCAGGCGATCGGCCGCTTCGTGCGTGCCCGGCGGCGCGGCGAGACCGCCAGCGTCTTCCTCCCGAACGTGCCGCAGCTCCTCGGGCTCGCCAACGAGCTCGAGCGTCAGCGCGACCACGCGCTGGATCGCGACAGCGACGGCGACGACGAGTGGAACGCCGAAGAAGACCTGATGGATGCCGCCGAGCGCGAGGACAAGGCATCCGATGCGCTCACCGAGGAGTTCACCTACCAGGCGCTCGGCTCGCAGGCGCATTTCGACCGCGTCCTCTTCGACGGCAAGGAGTTCGGCCAGCTCGCCGTGCCCGGAACCCCCGAGGAGGAGGAGTTCCTCGGCCTCCCGGGCCTGCTCGAGCCCGAGCACGTGCATGAGCTGCTGATGCAGCGCCAGGCGCGCCAGACGCGCCATCGCAAGGCGCGGGAGGCGTCGTCGGCCGACGGCGATTCGGCACAGGCTCCCGCGCCGCCGCAGGCGCTGCACCGGACGCTCAAGGAGCAGCGACAGCTGCTCAACAGCCTCGTGGGCCTCTACGCCCGGCAGGCGAACGAGCAGCACGGCGCCGTGCACGCCGAGCTGCGGCGCATCTGCGGAGGTCCCGCCGTCGCCCAGGCGACCGTCGCGCAGCTGCAGGCACGCATCGACGTGCTGCGCAAGCGCGTCCACTCCTGAGGGTTGACCCTTCCGCGGAGCCTCCGGTAACGTTTCAATCGCCGCACGGAAAGCGCATTCCCTGTCCGATCGACGATCCTCGCCATCGAGGTCGGGCGTGTCCTCAGGAAGAGAAGGATTCGACGATGAATCACGGACTGAGTCCGTTCCGTGCGGCCGTGGCAGTGCTCGCAGCAGGATGCCTCGCAGCCGGCTCCGTGCAGGCGGCGGCCGCCGCTCCACCCGATCACGCCGGTCCGTTCGCGGGCGAGAGCGTCCCTGCCGGCCTGCCGCAGATCGAAGCGCTCGATCGCGGCCTCGTCGCCGTGTCGACGAGCGCGGGCGTCTTCGTGAGCTGGCGACTCCTGGCGTCGGAGGCGACCGGATCCACCGCGACCGGCGTCGCGGGGCCCGACTTCGTCGTCTCGCGCGACGGCACGGCGATCGCGACGGTCACGGACAGCACCAACTACGTGGATGCCGGAGGCTCGGCATCCTCCCACTACACGGTGACTCCCGTGGTGAGCGGCATCCAGGGCGAGCCGAGCGCGGCCGTCGCGCCGAGCGCGAACGGCTACCTCACGGTGCCCCTCCGCAAGCCCGCCGACGGCGTGACCCCGAAGGGCGAGGCGTACACGTACTCGGCGAACGATGCGAGCGTCGCCGACGTCGACGGCGACGGCGCTTACGAGTTGATCGTCAAGTGGGATCCGTCCAACTCGAAGGACGTCTCGCAGGTCGGCTACACGGGCGAGGTCTACCTCGACACGTACGAGCTCGACGGCACGCTGCTCAACCGCATCTCGCTCGGCGTCAACATCCGGGCGGGTGCGCACTACACGCAGTTCCTCGCGTACGACTTCGACGGCGACGGCCGCAGCGAGCTCATGCTCAAGACGGCGCCGGGCACGAAGTCGACGACGTACGAGGCGGACGGATCGGTGAAGGCGGAGTCGTACGTGACGATGCCGGCCGCCGACGTCGCGGCGGGATACACGCACGAGGACGACTATCGCCTGAGCAACCAGGACTTCCGCGAGCACCTGACCGACATGTTCCTCGGCTGGAGCGACCGTGCCGAGGTGATCTCCGGGCAGTGGCCGGCGACGCTCGAGGAGGCGTGGGGCATCCCCGTGACCCACGAGTACCCCTTGAGCCGCGAGAACGCGGAGGAGCTGACCGACTACTTCATCGACGTCTACGGTCCGAGCCGCAGCGGGAACAACCGCCTGTGGAACTTCGAGGGGTTCATCGTCGACGGGCCGGAGTACCTCACGGTCTTCGACGGCCTCTCCGGCGCCGAGCTGCAGACGATCCCGTACAACCCGCCGCGCGGCGATGACGGGCTCCTGTGGGGCGACTACGCCATGGCGCGCATCGAGCCGGGCAACCGCGTCGACCGCTTCCTCTCCGGGGTCGCGTACGTCGACGGCACGCATCCTTCCGCCGTCTTCGCCCGCGGCTACTACACGCGGGCCACCATGGCCGCCTACGACTGGGACGGCACGAGCCTCAGCGAGAGGTGGTTCGTCGACAGCGGGCACGTCCCCATGACGAACCCGTTCAACGACAGCCCGCACGGGCGCGACGGCTCCAACCCGGCCTACGCCACGCTCACGACGCAGGGCTTCCATTCGCTCAGCGCCGCGGACGTGGACGGAGACGGGCGCCACGAGATCGTCTACGGCGGCGCGACGATCGACGACGACGGGTCGCTCCTGTACAGCTCGTTCGACACGCTGCCGCCGCAGAGCGCGCAACCCGGCCAGGATGTCCGGCTCGGGCACGGCGATGCGATGCACGTGACCGACATCGATCCGAACCGCCCCGGTCTCGAGATCTGGACCGTCCACGAGGGTGCGACTTTCGCTCCCTACGGCTCGGCGATGCGGGATGCGGCGACCGGCGAGGTGCTCTTCGGCTCCTACTCGGGCCGCGACACCGGCCGCGGCATGATCGGCGACGTCCGCCCGGACGTCCCCGGCATCGAAGCGTGGTCGAGCATGCCGAACGGAACGGAAGGGTCGGGTCTCCTGAGCGCGACGGGCGGCCGGCTGCAGCCGACGACGCCCGGCACCAACCAGTCGATCCGATGGGCCGGCGATCTCACGACGCAGATCGTCGACGGGTCGGGCACCGCGACGCCGACGATCAAGGACTGGACGCGCGGCACCCTCCTCACCGCGACGGGCACCCTGACCAACAACGGCACGAAGGGCAATCCGTCGCTCGTCGCCGATGTGCTGGGCGACTGGCGTGAAGAGCTCGTGGTGCGCACGACGGACTCGTCCGCGCTGCGGATCTACGTCTCGACGGATGTGACCTCGCACAAGCTCGTGACGCTCATGGCCGACCTGCAGTACCGCGCCGAGATCGCCCGGCAGCAGACGACGTACAACCAGCCGGCCTACACCGGGTGGTACCTCGCGTCCGACATGGACTTCTCGAAGGTCCCGCTGCTCACGGTCGAGACGTCGCCGCGCGCGCCGGAGCTGCGCGATCGCCCGGGCAGCGGCAAGGACGAGGTTCAGGTGCACGCGACGGACGGCGTCGCCTGGTACGTCAACGGAGAGCGTGTGACGGCGCCCAACGGCAAGGTGCGCGTCGACGGACCCGTCGAGGTCGTCGCCGTGCCCACCGCGTGGTACCGCTTCCCCGCCGGCGCCACGACCCGCTGGACGGCCGAGTTCACCGGCTGATCCCGCACCCCGACGACCGCCCCGGCTGCCGTTCCGCTTTCCGTGCGGGCAGCCGGGGCGGTTCCCTGCCGCCGGGGTTCGGGGGCCCGAAATGCTGGCAATCGCGGCGTTCCGGGGATGCGGCATCCACCCCCTGACTAGCGTGGAAGGGTCCCCGCACCGCAGCAGCCTTTGGAGGCTCCGTTGAGCGCGCCCGCCGCACCCACCGCCCGCGACCGACGTCGCTGGGCGCAATACCTCGTCAACGAGCGCGCCGAGGCGCGCGTGTACCGCGAGCTGGCCGCGCGGCGCGAGGGCGAGGAGCGCGAGATCCTCACGGCGCTCGCCGAGGCGGAGGGCCGGCACGAGGCGCACTGGCTCGAGCTGCTCGGCGGGGAGCCGAAGCGGCTGCCGAGCCCCGGACTCGGAACGCGGCTGCTCGGCTGGATGGCGCGGCGCTTCGGATCGATCTTCGTCCTGGCACTCGCCCAGAACGCCGAGGGGCGCTCACCCTACGACGACGAGCCGTTCGCGACATCGCGCATGGCGGCGGACGAGAAGATCCACCACGAGGTCGTGCGGGGGCTCGCCGCCCGAGGGCGGCGGCGCCTCTCGGGAACCTTCCGCGCCGCCGTTTTCGGCGCCAACGACGGCCTCGTCTCGAACCTCGCCCTCGTCATGGGCATCGGCGCGACGGGCGTGTCGGCGCAGTTCGTGCTGTTCAGCGGTGTCGCGGGCCTCCTCGCCGGCGCGCTCTCGATGGGCGCGGGGGAGTTCGTGTCGGTGCGCTCGCAGCGCGAGCTGCTCGAGGCGACCGAGCCCAACGGCTACGCCGACGCCGCCCTCCCGCACCTCGACATCGACGCCAACGAGCTCGCCCTGGTCTATCGGACACGGGGGATGCCGGAGACCGAGGCCCTCGAGCGCGCTCGCCGCATCGTGGCGGCATCCCGGACGCAGGAGGCGCAGAGCACGTACACCGGCCCCGTCGAGGTCGTGGACAACCACGAGGTCGTCGGAAGCGCGTGGGGAGCCGCCCTGTCGAGCTTCCTGTTCTTCGCCTCGGGCGCCATCATCCCGGTGCTGCCGTGGATCTTCGGGCTGTCCGGCGTCGCGGCCGTCGTGCTCGCCCTCGTGCTCGTCGGCATCGCCCTGCTGTCGACGGGGGCGACCGTCGGACTGCTCTCGGGGGGCCCGCCGCTGCGCCGCGCGCTGCGCCAGCTGGGCATCGGATTCGGCGCCGCTGCCGTCACGTACGTGCTCGGTCTCGCCTTCGGCGTGTCGATGGGCTGACCCCGCCGATTCTTCGTCTGGCGAGGAACGTGCTAGTGTCGATCCTCGGTTGCGAAACCGAAAACACCCAGATGCGCGGGTGGCGGAATAGGTAGACGCGCTAGCTTGAGGTGCTAGTGCCCGTATAGGGCGTGGGGGTTCAAGTCCCCCCTCGCGCACAGAACGAAGAAGGCCCCCGGAAGGGGGCCTTCTTCGTTTCACCGGCGTTCTGCGGTACACGCGTCGTGCGAAGAATCGGCTAACCGTCTCGAAACAGAGCCGTCACCGGCGCCCGGTAGGTTAGTCCGCATGCCCACGCCCGAGACCGACCTTCCCGAGGTCGTGCGGATCGCGCGCGACCTCATCCGGTTCGACACGACCAACCACGGCGGGGGTCGCGCGACGGGCGAGCGCGAGGCCGCTGAGTACGTCGGCGCCTACCTCGAATCGCTCGGGCTCGCGCCCGAGTATTACGAGCCGATCGACCGCCGCACGAATGTCTCCGCGCGCGTTCCGGGCAGGGATGCCGCGAAGCCCGCGCTGATCCTGCACGGCCACCTCGACGTCGTCCCCGCGATCGCCGACGACTGGAGCGTCGATCCGTTCGGCGGTGAGATCCGCGACGGGATGCTGTGGGGCCGGGGCGCCGTCGACATGAAGGACATGGACGCCATGATCCTCACGTCGGTGGCAGACCTCCTGCGCGCCGGCGAGCAGCCGGAGCGCGACCTCATCCTGACGTTCTTCGCCGACGAGGAGAACGGCGGCGTCGAAGGCTCCGCGCTCGTGGTGCGCGATCGTCCCGAGTGGTTCGCCGGCGCGACGGAGGCCGTCAGCGAGGTGGGCGGCTACTCGATCTCCGCCGGCGGGCGTCGCGCGTACCTCCTGCAGGTGGGGGAGAAGGCCCTCGCCTGGATCAAGCTCATCGCGCGCGGCCGCGCGGGCCACGGCAGCCGTCACCACCCCGACAACGCCGTCACCCGGCTCGCCGAGGCGGTCGCGGCGCTCGGTCGCACGCAGTGGCCGATCAGCCTCACGGGCACGACGCGCGAGCTGCTCGACGGCCTCGCCGAGCTGACCGGCGTCTCGGCGGAAGACCCGGACGCCCTCGCGGAGACGACGGGTGCGGCATCCGGATTCATCCGCTCGACGCTGCGCACGACGACCAACCCGACCGGGCTCGAGGCGGGCTACAAGCACAACGTCATCCCCGACCGCGCCGAGGCGCTCATCGATGTGCGCGCGCTGCCCGGCACCGAGGCCGCCGTCCTCGCCGAGATCCAGGCGATCGTAGGCGACGACGTGGAGATCGAGGTCGTGCATCAGGACATCGGACTCGAGGTGCCGTTCGCCGGCGACCTCGTCGACGCCATGGTCGCGGGCCTCGGCCGGCACGACCCCGGCATCCCGGTCATCCCGTACCTCATGGGCGGGGGGACCGACAACAAGGCGCTGTCGACACTCGGCATCGCCGGCTACGGATTCGCACCGCTGCGACTGCCCGCCGATCTCGACTTCACCGGCATGTTCCACGGTGTGGACGAACGCGTCCCCCTCGACGCGCTCGTCTTCGGTCAGCGGGTGCTGACCGATCTCATCCGCAGCTACTGAAAGGCGTCCATGCACTTCTTCGAGGCCATCATCCTCGGGTTCGTCCAGGGGCTCACCGAATTCCTCCCCGTCTCCTCGAGCGCCCACCTGCGCATCCTGGGCGAGTTCCTCCCCGGCGCCCAGGACCCGGGCGCCGCGTTCACCGCCATCACGCAGCTCGGCACCGAGACGGCCGTCCTGATCTTCTTCTGGCGCGACATCGTGCGGATCGTCTCGCACTGGTGGCGGGCCCTCATCGGCAGGATCCCGCGCAACGACCCCGACGCCAAGGTCGGCTGGATGATCATCATCGGCACGATCCCGATCGTGCTGCTGGGCCTCGTCTTCCAGGACCTGATCGAGAAGCAGCTGCGCTCGCTGTGGCTCGTCGCCGCGACCCTCATCATCTTCGGCATCCTGCTCGGCGTCGCCGACTGGGTGGGCAGCAAGCGCCGCAAGATGGAGGACCTCACGGTCGGTCACGGCATCCTGTACGGACTCGCGCAGTCTCTCGCGCTCGTGCCCGGAGTCTCCCGCTCGGGCGGCACGATCACGATGGGTCTGTTCCTCGGCTACGAGCGTGCGGCGGCCGCGCGCTACGCGTTCCTGCTCGCGGTCCCGGCCGTCTTCGGCAGCGGGCTGTACCAGCTCTACAAGAGCCTGGGGGAGCCCACCGTCTTCACGCTCGGCGAGACCGCGGTGGCGACGGTCGTCGCGTTCCTCGTGGGCCTCGGCATCATCGCGTTCCTCATGAGCTGGATCTCGAAGCACAGCTTCCTGCCGTTCGTGATCTACCGGCTCCTCCTCGGCGGCACGCTCATCGTGCTGCTCCTGACGGGCGTCCTGCAGCCCTACTGATCGGTGCGGGCGGGCGGCTCGACGCCGTCCGCCCCACCATCGGGGGAGGGATGCCGCGCCCCCGCGCGTCGCCCGTACGGGTGTCGGCTACCGGCGGGGCTCGTCGCGTCCGGGCTTCGTCGGCCCGTCGCCGCCGCGGCGGAGGTAGCGCTCGAACTCCTGCGCGATGGCATCGCCCGACGCCTCGGGGGAGTCCCACGTGTCGCGCGTGCGCTCGAGCTGGCGGATGTACTCCGTCATCTCCTCGTCGTCGGCCGCGGCGGCGTCGATGGACGCCTCCCACGCGACGGCCTCGCTCGCCAGGTCGCCGCGCTCGATCTGCGCGCCGGTGAGATCCTCCAGGCGGTCGAGGAGCGCGAGGGTCGCCTTCGGCGACGGCGTGTGCCCCGCCACGTAGTGCGGCACGCTCGCCCACAGGCTCGCCGCCGGGATGCCGGCTGCATCGGCCGCGTACGACAGCACGCTCAGGATGCCGACGGGCCCCTCGTATGTGCTGCGCTCGAGGCTCAGGGCCGTGCGCAGGCGGTCGTTGTCGCTGCCGGCGAAGACGGAGATGGGCCGGGTGTGGGGGACGTCCGACATCATCGAGCCGATGCCCACGAAGCCGGTGATGTCCTCCCGGAGCGCGACGTCGATGAACTCGCCGGCGAAGGCCTGCCAGGCTCGAGCCGGCTCGACCCCCGTGAGGAGCCAGAGCTGCGTGCCGCGAGTCGCGCGCGTGGGCCGGAGGATCGTGGCCTCGGGCCAGCGCAGCATCCGCCGCCCGTCGTTGTCGCTCGCGATCTGCGGCCGCGTGTACTGGTAGTCGAAGTACAGCTCGGGGTCGATCGAGAAGACGGTCTCGTAGTCGCCGCTCTCGCGCAGCTGCGTGATGGCGGAGGATGCGGCTTCGCCCGCATCGTTCCAGCCGTCGAACGCGGCCACGAGCACTCGGCGTCCCAGTCCGTCCACGCACCCTCCTCGGCCCCCTGCAGGGGTTCCTTCCAGGATAGGCGTCTCGCCGCCCGACCGGGCGGCCCCGGCATCGGCGCGCCCGAAGCGGGGGAGAGCCCGTCGGTAGCATGGTTCGGTGAGTACGCCCCTGCCCGCCGCGGTCCTCTGGGACATGGACGGCACCCTCGTCGACACCGAGCCCTACTGGATGGCGGCCGAGACGCCCCTCGTCGAGAAGTTCGGCGGCACGTGGTCGCACGAGCAGGCGCTCCGGCTCGTGGGGCTCGGGCTCGAGGACTCCGCACGCATCTTCCAGGACGCGGGCGTGCGCATGGGCATCACCGACATCGTCGACCACCTGACGGACGACGTCATGCAGCAGCTGGCGACGAAGGGCGTGCCGTTCCGCCCCGGCGCCCGAGAGCTCCTCACGAGCCTGCGGGACGCAGGCATCCAGACCGCCCTCGTGACGATGTCGCTGCGCCGCATGGCCCAGTCGGTCGTCGACCTCATCGACTTCGAGGCGTTCGACGTCATCGTCGCGGGGGACGAGTCGACCCGGCCCAAGCCCTTCCCCGACCCGTACCTGCAGGCCTGCGACCTCCTCGGCGTCGCCCCGGCCGACACCGTCGCGATCGAGGACTCGCCCAACGGCCTGCGCTCGGCCGTCGCATCCGGAGCGGCCGTCATCGGCGTACCGCTCATGGTGTCGGTCGCAGGCGCGGGGGCCCACACCATCTGGCCGACGCTCGAAGGCCGCACGGCCGACGACATCGCGGCCTTCCACCGCGAGCACACCGCTCGGAAGGGAGCTCTGCGATGACCTCGGCACGACCCAGCGGACCGTTCCGCGTCGGCGATCGCGTGCAGCTCACGGGCCCCAAGGGCCGGCTGCACACGATCACCCTCCGCGAGGAGGGCGAGCTCCACACGCACCACGGCGTCCTCAGGCACACGGCCCTCATCGGCCAGCCCGACGGCTCGGTGGTCACCAACAGCGGCGGCCACGAGTACCTCGCCCTGCGGCCGCTCCTGCGCGACTTCGTCATGTCGATGCCGCGGGGCGCCGCGATCGTCTACCCCAAGGACGCCGCGCAGATCCTCGCCGAAGCCGATGTCTTCCCCGGTGCGACGGTCGTCGAGGCGGGAGTCGGGTCGGGCGCGCTGTCGCTGTGGATCCTGCGTGCCGTCGGATCGGAGGGGCGCCTGGTCTCGTTCGAGCGCCGCCCCGAGTTCGCCGAGGTCGCGCAGGCGAACGTCGAGACCTTCGTCGGCGAGACGCCGGCGAACTGGGAGGTCGTCGTGGGTGATCTCGTGGAGGCGCTCCCGGATGCGGTGGCTCCGGCATCCGTCGATCGCGTCGTGCTCGACATGCTGGCGCCGTGGGAGTGCATCGACGTCGTCGCCGACGCGCTCACGCCCGGCGGTGTCGTGGTCTGCTACGTCGCCACCGCGACGCAGCTCAGCCGCGTGGCCGAGTACATCCGCAACACGGGCCTGTTCACCGAGCCGGACGCCAACGAGACGATGGTCCGCGGCTGGCACGTCGAGGGCCTGGCCGTGCGGCCCGACCACCGCATGGTCGCGCACACGGGATTCCTCGTGTGGGCGCGACGGCTCGCTCCGGGCGCCGTGCCGCCCGAGCAGAAGCGTCGCGCGTCGAAGACGAGCTACGGCGACGAAGACGTCGAGCTGTGGACGCCGGGCGCCGTCGGCGACCGTCAGATCACCGACAAGAACCTCCGCAAGCGCGTGCGCGAGGCCCAGCGTGCGGCGGACGGCGCGCGCCTGGCCGCCGCGGGGTCAAGCGATGAGGACCCTTCCGCCTAAACTGTTCCGGTGCGCAAACTCCCCGCCCTCCTCGCGGTTCTCGGACTGACCGCCGTCGGCCTCGCCGGCTGCGCTCTGCCCGCCGGCTACGAGTCGTGCTCCCGGCCCGAATCGACGTCGTCCGCGACCGACCTCGTGACCGTCTCGGGCGAGGCCGGACAGAAGCCCGACGTCAGCGTGCACACGCCCTTCCACGTCGACAAGGCGTCGTTCTCCGACGTCGTGACGGGCGATGGCCCGGCCCTCGAGGCCGCCGCCCAGCCCGTCGTCCTCGATATCACGATCTACTCCGGCACGACGGGCGAGCAGCTCGTGGCGACGCAGTACAACGACGACCTCTCGCGGGTGAACTCCTTCGAGCGCTGGCAGCAGGCCGTGCCCGCCTTCCAGAAGACCCTCGAGTGCGCGACCGAGGGCTCTCGCGTCGTCGTGGCGATCCCGCCGGGGGGCGTCGAGGCCGAGACCGCGGCGAGCATCGGCCTGGCCGAGGACGACTCCGCCGTCGCCGTCGTCGACCTGCAGAAGGTCTACCTTCCCCGTGCGCAGGGCTCGCTCGTCTACAACGACGCGATGGGGATGCCGACCGTCGTCCGCGCGCCCGACGGGCGCCCGGGCATCATCGTCCCCGACGCGCCGGCCCCCGACAAGCTCGTCGCCCAGACCCTCATCAAGGGCGACGGCGCGACGGTGTCGGGCGACCAGCCGATCCGCGTCAACACGACGAGCGTCTCGTGGGATGACCGCAGCGTCCTGGACTCCACGTGGGACGCGGACGCGGCCTCGACGACGCTCGACACGCTCGTGCCCGGCGCCGCGAAGGCGCTCGGCGAGGTGACCGTCGGCTCGCAGCTCCTCGTCGTCGTACCCGCCGACAAGGGATCGGACGCCACGCCGGGCTCCGCACGCGTGCTCGTGATCGACATCCTCGGCACCGACACGCCGCCTCAGCAGTAGGCCCGACTCGGCGCCGGCACAGCGGCGAAGGGCGGGCCGGGCGACCCTAGGATGAGGGGGTGCCCGCGAAGTCCCCTGTCCGCAACCCGCCCGAGGAGCGGCTGCTGAACCTCGTCGTCGCCCTCATGGCGACGGAGCAGGGGCTGACGAAGGACACCATCCTCACGAGCGTCTCGGGCTACCGGGAGCAGGGCGATGCCGGCGCGTCCAAGGACGCGCTCGAGAAGATGTTCGAGCGCGACAAGGAGAGCCTCCGCGGCCTCGGCGTGCCGATCGAGACGATCGGCGACCGCGCGGATCCCGACGACCTCCGGGAAGCGCGCTACCGCGTGCCGACGGCGGAATACGAGCTGCCCGACGACATCGAGTTCACCCCCGCCGAGATCGCCCTGCTCAACCTCGCGGGCGGCGTCTGGAGCGAGAGCTCGATGTCGGCCGATGCCCGCAGCGGCCTCCGCAAGATCCGCGCGCTCGGCTTCGCGGTCGACGACCCGATCATCGGCTACTCGCCGCGCATCAGCCTGCACGACCCGTCGTTCCCCGCCCTGCAGCAGGCGATCGAGGAGTGCCGGGTCGTCACGTTCGCGTACCTGAAGCCCGGCGAGGAGGAGCCGCGGCAGCGCCGCGTGCGACCCCTCGCCCTCGTCGAGTACGAGGCGCGCTGGCATGTCTTCGGCTTCGACCTCAACATCGACGCCGATCGCACGTTCCTGCTGTCCCGCATCGTCGGCGACGTCGAGACGACGCGTCAGACCTTCGATCCGGCGCTGCGGGATGGCGCCGGCGAGCGCGCCCTCGCGGGGCTCGAAGAGCTCGCCGAGCGGCAGCTGGCGCTTCTCGAGGTCACCCCCGGCACCGAGGCGGCGCTCCGGCTGAGCCGTCGCTCCCGCCCTGCGCCTCAGGGCATCCACCTCCCGTACGTCGACGAGCTGATCCTCGCGGAGGAGCTCGCGTCGTACGGTCCGGAGGTGCGTGTCGTCGAGCCCGAGGGCCTGCGTCGACGCGTCATCGATCGGCTGGCGGCGACCCTCGAGAGACACGGGGGAGCGGCGTGAGCGCCCGCCGCCCGCTCATCGCGACCGACCGCGCCGCGATCCTCCTCCAGCTCGTGCCGTATCTCATCGGCAAGGGCGAGGTGTCGATCGAGGAGGCGGCCGACGAGTTCGACGTGTCGCCCGACCAGATGCGGTCGATGGTCGAGAAGCTCACCGTGATCGGCCTCCCCGGCGAGCGGGGGTACTGGCAGATGGCGAACGATCTGTTCGACATCGACTGGGACCTCCTCGACGAGCGCGGCCTCATCGTCATCACGAACTCGGTGGGCCTCGAGCGCAGCCCGAAGTTGACGGCCCGCGAGGCTGCGGCGCTCCTCGCCGGCCTGCAGCTCGCGCGCAGCATCCCCGGAGTCGGCGACACCGACCTGTACGCGGGCCTGCTCGCGAAGCTCGCCCGTGGCGCCTCGGCGACCCCCGCCGACGTCATCGTCGCACCGGCACCCGTCGACGAGGCGCGCGACATCGTGTCGGCCGCGGTGCGCGACGGCGTCGCGCTGTCGTTCACTTACAAGGCTCCGGATGCCGCGCCCACGACCCGCACGGTCGACCCCGTCAAGGTGCACATCGCGAACGGCCAGTGGTATCTGCAGGGCTGGTGCCACCTGCGCGAGGCGATGCGCACGTTCCACCTCGACCGCGTCAGCGAGCTGCGGCTTACCGACATCCCGATCACGCACGGCGGGGAACCCGCCCCGGGCTGGTTCGAGACGAGCGCCGACGACGTCGTGGTGCGCGTCCGCTTCCCCTCCGCGGTCGGGCCGCTCCTGGGCGACTACCTCGACCGTGCCGACGTGACCACGGACGACGACGGCGTGTCGATCGCGACGATGCGCGTCGCCGACGAGCTCAGCCTGCGGCGACTCGCCGCGCGCCGAGGGGGAGCCGTCGAGATCCTCGAGCCCGCCGGCGCCCGCCAGGCCGCGGCGGACTGGGCGGCGGCGGGCCTCGCGCAGTACCGCTGAGCCCGGGCGGCGCAGGCGGCCCCCGCACCCCCAGGGTTTAGACTGGACCCGTTCCCCGCACACAGATCTCGGAGCCCAACATGCTCGGCAACCTCAACGGCTGGCACCTTCTCATCCTGCTCGCCGTGATCCTGCTCCTGTTCGGCGCCGCGAAGCTTCCCGCCCTCGCGAAGAGCGTCGGCCAGTCCGCCCGCGTCTTCCGCGGCGAGATGAAGGCGATGAAGGAGGACGACGCGCAGTCGACCGACGGCACCGCCGCCTCGACGGCCGTCGATCCCGCCGCGACCGCGACGACGCCCCCGAAGCCCGCGGATTCCGCCGAACCCAAGCCGTAGTCCGTGGCCACGGCCGGACCGCCGCGCATCGAGGAGCCCGAGAGTCCGCGGCACGACAAGCGGATGTCGCTCGGGCAGCATCTGATCGAGCTCCGCAGGCGCCTCGTCATCGCCGCCATCGCCCTCGTCGTGGGCATGGTCGTCGCGTTCTTCATCACCGACTGGGTGCTGTGGCTCATCACGGAGCCGATCCGCGTCATCGCCGCCGAGAACGGCGACACGCGCAAGGTGGAGCTGATGTTCAGCACCGTCACGTCGGCGTTCGATCTGCGGCTGCGCATCTCGTTCGCGATCGGCCTGCTGATCTCCGCCCCCGTCTGGCTCTGGCAGATCTGGGCGTTCATCATGCCCGGGCTCACGCGCAAGGAGATCAAGTACACGTGGGGGTTCCTCGGCGCCGCGATCCCGCTCTTCTTCATCGGCGCCTTCGTCGGCCTGCAGGTCATGCCGCACATCGTCGAGCTGATGAACCAGTTCGTCCCGGAGGGCGGCGCGTCGTTCTATGACGCGCAGTACTACTACGACTTCGTCTTCAAGCTCCTCATCGTCGTGGGCGTCGCGTTCGTGCTGCCCGTGTTCCTCGTGGCGCTCAATCTGGCCGGGGTCATGTCCGGCCGCGCGATCCTCAAGGGCTGGCGGGTCGCGATCATCATCGCGACGGCGTTCGCGGCTCTCGCGACGCCGGCCGCCGACGTCGTGAGCATGCTGATCCTGGCCGGCATCCTCATCGTCCTCTTCTTCGCGGCGGCGGCGATCTCGATGCTGTTCGATCGGCGCAGGTCGAAGCGCGAGGCAGCCCTGTTGCCGCCCGGGTCGGCCGCATGAGCGAGCCGAGTCCCGCCGAGCGGTACTCGCGGGCGCGTGACAACCGCTCGCACCCCGTCACAGCCGACTTCGCAGCATCCCAGAGATTCACCCTGGATCCTTTCCAGCTGGAGGGATGCCGCGCCCTCGAGGAGGGCCGGAGCGTCCTCGTCGCGGCGCCCACCGGCGCCGGCAAGACGATCGTCGGCGAGTTCGCGGTGCATCTCGCGATGCGCGAGCCCGGCGACACGAGGCATCCGCCCAAGGCGTTCTACACGACGCCCATGAAGGCGCTGTCGAACCAGAAGTTCCGTGAGCTCGTCGACGTCTACGGCGCAGATGACGTCGGGCTGCTGACGGGCGACACGAACATCAACGGCAACGCCCGTGTCGTCGTCATGACGACCGAGGTGCTGCGGAACATGCTCTACGCCGATTCGTCGGCGCTGCGGGGTCTGCGGTACGTCGTGATGGACGAGGTCCACTACCTCGCCGACCGCTTCCGGGGCGCCGTGTGGGAAGAGGTCATCATCCACCTCCCGCCCGAGGTGCGGCTCGTGTCGCTTTCGGCGACCGTGTCCAACGCCGAGGAGTTCGGCGACTGGCTCGACACCGTGCGCGGCGACACCGAGGTCATCGTCTCCGAAGTGCGGCCCGTGCCGCTCGAGCAGCACGTGCTCGTGCGGGGCGACCTCCTTCCGCTCTTCGACGACCGCGCCGGCATCGCGACGGCGCAGGTCAACCAGGAGCTCATGCGCATCCGGTCGTTCAAGGGAGCGACGTACGAGAACAACCGTCGTGCCCAGTCGATGAACAGCGCGAAGCAGCGCGGGTACGAGGCATCCCGCCGTCGTCCGCACAAGGGCGGCACCCGGCCCGTCCGTTCCGCGAACGTGCAGCGCATCGAGCGGCTCGACCGGCCGGACGTCGTCGAGCTCCTGGAGCGCGCCAACCTGCTGCCCGCGATCTTCTTCATCTTCAGCCGCATCGGATGCGACGCCGCGGTGGGGCAGGTGCGGCGATCCGGGATGCGGCTCACGACGCAGGAGGAGCGGCTCGAGATCCGCGCCATCGTCGAGGACCGCACGCGCACCCTGCTCGACGAGGACCTCGCGGTGCTGGGCTACTACGAGTGGCTCGACAACCTCGAGCGGGGCGTCGCCTCGCACCACGCGGGTCTGCTGCCGGCTTTCAAGGAGGTCGTCGAGGAGCTGTTCCAGCGCAAGCTCGTCAAAGTGGTCTTCGCCACCGAGACCCTCGCGCTCGGCATCAACATGCCCGCGCGCACGGTCGTGCTGGAGAAGCTCGAGAAGTTCAACGGCGAGGCGCGCGTCGCGATCACGTCGGGGGAGTACACGCAGCTGACGGGCCGCGCCGGGCGCCGCGGCATCGACGTGGAGGGTCACGCGGTCATCCAGTGGACCGAGGGCCTCGACCCGCAGGCGGTCGCCGCCCTCGCCTCGCGCCGCACCTACCCGCTCAACTCGAGCTTCAGGCCGACCTACAACATGGCCGTCAACCTCATCGATCAGTTCGGCCGCGGGCGGGCGCGCGAGATCCTCGAGTCGTCGTTCGCGCAGTTCCAGGCCGACCGCTCCGTCGTGGGCCTCGCCCGGCAGGTGCGCGAGCAGGAGGAGTCGCTCGCGGGCTATGAGCAGGCGATGACCTGCGACCGGGGCGACTTCGCCGAGTACTCGCAGATCCGCCGAGACCTGAGCGACCTCGAGAAGATCAACCGGAAGGACGCCAACGCGTCGCGCGCGACGCGCGACCAGCGGCAGCGCGAGCTGTCCTCTCTGCGCAAGCGCATGCAGCGGCACCCCTGCCATCAGTGCCCCGATCGCGAGCACCACGCGCGGTGGGCGGAGCGGTACTGGCGCCTGCGCCGGACCGTCGACAACCTGCGGCGCCAGATCGAGACCCGCACCGGCACGGTCGCCCGCGTCTTCGACCGCGTCGTGGACGTGCTCGGCGAGCTCGATTACGTGCGGGTCGACGATGAGGGCGCGACGCGACTCACGGCCTCCGGTCGCACCATGCGGCGGATCTACGGCGAACGCGACCTGCTCGTCTCCGAGTCCCTGCGCACGGGCATCTGGAACGACCTGGATGCCGCCTCCCTGGCCGCGCTCGCCTGCTGCCTCGTCTACGAGCCCCGCCGGGACGAAGGCGGCCCGGGGGAGCAGCGCCTGCCGCGTGGGCCTTTCCGGCACGCGCTCGGCGAGACGCACGAGCTGTGGCAGAAGCTCGACGACCTCGAGCGCGAGCACCGGCTTCCGGGCTCGGAGCCGATCGCGACGGGCCTCGCCCAGGCCATGCACTCGTGGGCGCGCGGCGTGCCGCTCGACCGGGTCCTGATCGAGGCCGACATGGCCGCCGGCGACTTCGTGCGGTGGTCGAAGCA
This sequence comes from Microbacterium sp. AZCO, assembly GCF_039614715.1. GTDB lineage: Bacteria > Actinomycetota > Actinomycetes > Actinomycetales > Microbacteriaceae > Microbacterium. The sequence goes on from NZ_CP154857.1 coordinate 1,080,480, forward strand.
GACGATCGACCTCCTCGACCAGGTGTCGATCGTCGCCGACGCATCACTCGGCTCCGTCGCGCGCAAGGCGCTCGACGCGGTGCGCCGCGGCATCGTCGCGTACTCGTCGGTCTGACCCCTCGCCGCCGCTTAGGCTCGTTCCGTGCCCGACGCCCGACCCGCCACCGTGCGACCCCTGCTTCCGCTCTGGGCGGCGGTCGCGGCATCCATCCTCGCCGGTCTCGCTCTCACGACGGCGTTCCCCGCGCTGTCGTGGTGGCCCATGGTCTTCGTCGCGGTGCCGCTCGCGCTCGTGAGCCTCGTCGGGCGGCGGGCGTGGTCGGCGGCGCTCGTCGGCTTCGCCTTCGGTGCTGCCTTCTTCTTCGTGAACCTGTGGTTCACGGCGCGCTACCTCGGGCCGGAGCCGTGGATCGCGCTCTCGATGCTCGAGGCGCTGCTGACGGCGGCCTTCGCGGTGCCCATCACCCTCGCCTACCGCTGGACGCCGCGGGTGCTCCCCGGCGCGTGGGGCCGTCTCGTCGTCCTGCCGGCCCTCGTCGCCGGGCTGTGGACGCTCCGCGAGGAGGTGCTCGGCACCTTCCCGTACGGCGGCTTCCCCTGGGGGCGTCTCGGCGTGACGCAGGCGAACAGCCCCCTCGCAGACGTCGCGTCATGGGTCGGGATGTCCGGACTCACGTTCCTCATCGTGCTCGTGTGTGCCGCCGGCGTCGAGTACGTGCGGCTGGGCCGCTGGCGCGATCTCCGCACGGCTCTCCCCGTGGTCGTGGCGGTCGTGGTGCTCGTGCTGCCCCCGCAGTTCCCGACGTCGGCGAAGGGCGACATCCGCGTGGGCGCCGTGCAGGGCAACGGCCCCGCGGGCTACTTCGACCAGCGCGGGCCGAACGACGTCTTCCGCGCGCAGGTCGAGGCGACCACCCCGCTCCTCGACGAGGACATGGACGTGCTGCTGTGGCCGGAGGGCGGCATCGACTCCGACCCGACGCAGAACGCGGCGACGGCGGCGGTGCTCGACTCGCTCGCGCGCCGCATCCACGCACCCCTTCTCGTGAGCGCGGTGACGCAGCGCGGCGACGAGTACTTCAACTCGTCGCTGCTGTGGGAGACGGGCGCCGACAACCCCGTCGACACGTACGACAAGCGGCATCCCGTGCCCTTCGGCGAGTACGTGCCCGATCGGTGGCTGTGGCGCGGCTTCGCTCCCGACCTCATCGACCTCATCCAGCGCGAGTACACGCCTGGCACCTCGACACCGATGTTCGACGTGAACGGCGTCGGCGTCGGGCTCGCGATCTGCTTCGACGTCATCTACGACGACGTCATCTGGGACGGAGCGCGGGCGGGCGCCGAGGTCTACATGTTCCAGACGAACAACGCCGACTTCCGCGGCACGAACGAGAACCTGCAGCAGCTCGCGTTCGCCCGCATGCGTGCGATCGAGACGGGGCGATCCGTCGTCAACCTCTCGACCGTCGGCACGAGCCAGGTCATCGCGCCCGACGGCACGACGATCGACGGACTTCCCGCCGACACGGCCGGCCATCTGCTCACGGACGTGCCGCTGCGCACCGGGCTGACGCCGGCGGTCGTCGCCGGCGCGGGCATCAAGGCGTTCCTCGCGTGGGGCAGCCTTGCGGCGCTCGTCGCGCTCGGGATCATCCTGCGCCTGCGCGGTCGACGCCGGGCGACGGATGCCGCACACGGCGAGACGCCGGCCCCCGAAGGGACCGGCGTCTCGGAGAACGTCTGATGCGGGTCAGGCGCTGATCTTGTCGACGGTGACGTCCTCGCCGGCGCCGCGGCGGGCGCGGACGTAGGCGAGACGCTCCTCGAGCAGCTCCTCGAGCTCCGGGATCGTGCGGCGCTCGAGCAGCATGTCCCAGTGGGAGCGGGGCGTCTTGTCGCCGCTGTGGTCGACCGTCGCGGTGCCCTCGCCGATGCGCAGGAGAGCCTCGGCGCCGCACGTGCGGCACTCCCAGCTCTCGGGCACCTCGGCGTCGGCCGCGAAGGTCAGGGTCGTGTCACGTCCGCACGACGTGCACGTGTAGATGTGCTGTGCGCGCTCATGGAACACGACGCCCTCTTCGCTTTGCAGGCTCTGGGCGCCGAGTCGAATGCCGCGCAGGCTGCGGTCTGCCATTTTCGGGTCCTCTCGTCGCTTCATCAGGTATAACGAAGCGACCTGGGCGTCTCATCCGAACAGAGGGCTTCCGGGAGGCATTCACAGTCGATGCTCAGCCGGGACTCCGTCTCACTGTGCGCGGGACTGAGGATCGCTCAGCGGAGGACTCCGAGAGCGACGTCGGCGCGGTCCGTGACGATGCCGTCGACCCCCATCGCGACGAGCCGCGTCATGTCGCCGGGATCGTTGATCGTCCACACGTGCACCTCGACTCCGGCGGCGTGCGCGTAGTCGATCAGGCGCGGCGTGACGATGCGGAGGCGGCCGCGGCGTTCAGGCACCTGAAGCGCGTCGACGCCCGCGAGCGCGCGGCGCGCGAGACGGCCCGATCGCACCGACACGGCGCCGAGGAGGCGGGTCACGACGGTCGTGCCACCCGAGGTCGCGGGAGGGATGCCGTCACCCGTCGTCGCCGCGGCGGCGAGGGCCGCCCGGCGCCGATCGTCGGAGAAGCTCGTGACGAGGACGCGATGCGCGTGGGGCGCCACGATCCGCCCCACCTTCTCTGCGGCGCCCTCCGCCTTGACGTCCAGATTGAACCGGACAGCGGGGAAGGAGTCGAGGGCCTGCTCGAGGGTGATGAGGCCGCCGCGGCCGGCCATGATGAACTCGAGATCGCGCGCGGTGACCTCATCCACGCGCCGGGGGTCACCCGTCACCCGTGCGAGATCCGGGTCGTGGAAGAGAACGACGACGCCGTCGCGCGTGAGGTGGCAATCGCTCTCGACGTAGTCGGCCCCTGCCGCATGTGCGGCCGCGACGGCGGCGAACGAGTTCTCGACGACACCGTGGCGTGCGCCGTCGGCGGTCACGAGCCCGCGGTGCGCGAGGACGCGCGGGCGCTCGGCGCCCGCGAACCAGGGATGCGTCACGCTTGCGGCGGCGTGCCGGGCGATGCCTCGACCGACGGCGGTGCGGGCGGGGCCGGAGGAATCGGCGCCTCCGTCGCGGCGGGGGCCGCCGCGGCATCCCCTCTCCTCGCCGCATCGGCGATCGACCCGGCGAACGCGCCGCTCACGCCCTTGAGCGCCTCGGTGAACTCGCTCGGGATGATCCAGAGCTTGCTCGAGGGGCTCTCGCTGATCTTGGGAAGCGTCTGCAGGTACTGGTACGCGAGGAGCTTGTCGTCGGGGTTGCCGACGTGGATCGCGTGGAAGACCGTCTGGATGGCCTCGGCCTCGCCCTGCGCGCGTAGCACGGCGGCGGCCTTGTCGCCCTCCGCCTTGAGGATCTCGGCCTGTCGCTGGCCCTCCGCCGTGAGGATCGCCGACTGCTTCGTGCCCTCGGCGGTGAGGATGAGGGCGCGGCGGTCGCGCTCCGCGCGCATCTGCTTCTCCATCGAGTCCTGGATGGAGTGCGGCGGGTCGATCGCCTTGAGCTCGACCCGCGACACGCGGATGCCCCACTTCCCGGTCGCCTCGTCGAGGACGACCCGGAGCTGGCCGTTGATCTCGTCGCGGCTCGTCAGCGCCTCTTCGAGGTTCAGGCCGCCGACGACGTTGCGGAGCGTCGTGGTGGTCAGCTGCTCGACGGCGCCGAGGTAGTTGGCGATCTCGTAGGTGGCCGCCCGCGCGTCGGTCACCTGGAAGTAGACGACGGTGTCGATCGAGACGACGAGGTTGTCCTCGGTGATGACGGGCTGCGGCGGGAACGACACGACCTGCTCGCGCATGTCGATGAGGGGGCGCAGGCGGTCGATGACGGGGACGAGGAGATTGAGGCCGGGGGAGAGGGTCTTGTGGTACCGGCCCAGGCGCTCCACGATGCCCGCGCTGGCCTGCGGGATGATCCGCACCGAGCGCACGATCACGACGAACACGAAGATGACGACCGCGATGGCGAGGGTCCAGCCGATCGCGAGGGGGACCACTTCTTCGACGGTCATGCGGACGGCTCCTGGGGCTCGAGACGGACGATGGCGGTGGCGCCGTCGATGCGGCTCACCCGCACGGGCGTGCCCGGCTCGATCGCGGCCGGAGTGTCGGTGCGGGCGGTCCAGACGTCGCCGTTGGAGAGCTTCACCTGACCCGTGTCGGACGACACCGTCGACAGGACGCGGCCCGACAGGCCGATGAGGGCCGCGACGTTGCTCGGCGTGGGATCCTCACCGCGCCGCAGCCGCCGCAGGAGCGGCGGTCTGAGCACGAGCACGAGGACCGCGGCGACGACCGCGGCGATCACGACCTGCAGCCACAGCGGAGCGCCGAAGAGATCCGACGCGAGCCCCGCGACTCCGCCGATGCTGAGCATGAGGAAGGTGAAGTCGAGCGTCAGCATCTCGATCACGAGGCAGATCAGGATCAGCACCAGCCATCCGATCCACGCCCAGTCCTCGATCGTCTGGATGACCTCCACGATGTGCCTCCTCGGCTCGAACCTACCACGCGTGAACGGGCCTGGATCGGCCCTTCGAGGCGCCCGTTGGTAGGGTCGAAGCGCGCCGTTCGACACCGTCCGGCGGCCGCGGCATCCGCTGCTCGGCACCATCGCATTCCGTCGGGAGAACCCGTGTCCGAATCCCTCACGCCCCTGGCTCCCGGCTCTCTCGCCGGCAAGAGCGCCCTCGTCACCGGCTCGTCGCGCGGCATCGGCGCAGACACCGTCCGCTACCTCGCCGAGGCCGGCGCGAACGTCGTCATCAACTACCGCAACAAGGCGCCGCGCGCCGAGAAGCTCGCGACGGAGCTGCGCTCCCTGGGCGTCGAGGCGCTCGTCGTGGGCGCCGATCTGACCGACGCCGAGTCGGTGCAGGCGATGTTCGACGAGGTGAAGGCCGCGTTCGGCGGCCTCGACATCCTCGTGCTGAATGCCTCCGGCGGCATGGAGTCGGGGATGGCCGAGGACTACGCCCTGCAGCTCAACCGCGACGCTCAGGTGCGCGTGCTCGAGACGGCGCTGCCCCTGCTCGGCGAGGGCTCGCGGGTCGTCTTCGTCACGAGCCACCAGGCCCACTTCATCCGCACGACGCCGACGATGCCCGAGTACGAGCCCGTCGCCCTCTCCAAGCGTGCGGGGGAGGACGCCCTGCGCGAGCGGATCCCCGCTCTCGCCGAGCGGGGCGTCGAGTTCGTCGTCGTGTCGGGAGACATGATCGAGGGCACCATCACGGCGACGCTCCTCGAGCGCGCCAACCCCGGTGCGATCGCCGCGCGCCGCGAGGATGCCGGCAAGCTCTACAACGTCTCGGAGTTCGCGGCCGAGGTCGCGCGCGCGGCCGTCGAGCCCGTGCCCGCCGACAACACGCGTCTGGTCGGCGACACCGCCTCGTTCGCCGGCGAGTGATCCGAACGACGAAGAAGGGCCTCGGGGAATCCCCGAGGCCCTTCTCTCATGCGTGGATCAGAGGTCGCGGCCCGAGAAGCGGAACGCGCGGATGACCTGGATGATGCCGAGCACGATCAGCGCGATGCCGAGCAGCCACCACAGTACCGCGGTGCCGTAGAACGGGTTGAACAGCAGCACGAGGCCGGCGAGGATGCTGATGATCGCGAAGAAGATCGTCCAGCCCTTCGAGGCGGCGTCGCCCAGCGTCGAGAGCGACACGATGCCCTCCACGATCCAGAGGATACCGACGAGGATGCCGACGAAGACGCCGAGCCAGGCGGTCGTCTGCTGCAGGTTGAACAGCGCGACGACACCCGCGATGACGAAGATCACGCCGAGGACGATGTGGCCGAGACGCGCCCAGCCGCCCTTCGACTTCGAGAAGATCCCGAGTCCCGCGTAGACCAGGCCCGCGACGATCGCGTAGATCGCGATGATCGCGGCGACGACCACGGCCGTCTTGCCCGGCCACGCCAGGATGAGGATACCGATGATGATGGAGAGCACGCCGCCGACGCCGAAGGCGGTGCGGATGCCGTTGACAGCCGACTTCTCGGCGGCGGATTCGGTTGACATGGGAGCGAGCCCTTTCTGAACGTTTGCTGTGAAGGTTCGCGTGACAGCCTAGCCCCGGATTCCGCCCGTGCTCGTCAACATCGCGGTGCGTTCACCGCATGTGTCGGCGAATGTCGGGTGGCCCGCGTCACCCGAGCAGGACCGTCGCGAGCAGGAGGACGGGGATGCACCCGACCGTCGTCAGGAAGACGGTGTCGCGCGAGATCGTCTCGCCGACGCCATAGCGCTGCGAGTAGTTGAAGACGTTCTGGGCCGTCGGGAGCGCCGCCAGCACGACGACGATGAGCACGTCGTGGGGCCCGAGCCCGAAGACGAACTCCGCCACGACCCACGCGACGACCGGCATGACGACGAGCTTGAGGATCGTCGCGAGAGTGATGTCGCGTCGGCGCCCGGAGGGCGCGAGCACGCGCTGCCCGTGCAGAGAGATGCCGTAGGAGATGAGCAGCACCGGCACGCACGCGTTCGCGATGAGCTCCGCCGGCTGCATGACGATGGGCGGAAGATCGATGCCGGCCACCGAGACGAGGGTGCCGAGCAGGGACCCGATCACGAGCGGGTTCGTCACGGTGCGCAGGACGGCGCGCCCGAACGACGATCGCCCCGTCGCCGTCACGGCCTCGAGGATCGTCATCGAGATGGGCGTGAAGACGAGCAGCTGCATGAGGATGACGGGCGCCGGATACGCCGCCGAGCCGAGCAGGTAGAGCGACAGGGGGATGCCGATGTTGTTCGAGTTGACCTGGCCGGCCGACAGCGCGCCGATGACGATCTCGCCGGCCGGACGCCGCCACGCGAGCAGCGCGACGAGGACGTAGACGGCTATGACGGCGACCGCCGCGATCGCCGAGACGGGGAGGAGAGCCGAGAAGAGCGTGTGCACGTCCGCGTTCGCCAGCACGACGAACAGCAGGAACGGCGACAGCACGAAGAAGGTGAGGCGGCTGAGCACGGGACGCGCATGCTCGCCGAGCAGGTCGATGCGCCCGATGATCCAGCCGACGAGGATCGCGACGCCGACGACGACGAACCCGGTGAGCGACTCGATCACGCGCGAGCGGGGAGGGAGTCGGGGGATGCCACGCATCCAGGGTAGCCAGCCCGCCCGCCGCCCCCGGCCGGTCGGCGCCGTCCCTTTCCTCTGTCGGGTGCCGTCGATAGCCTGGGTGCCGTCGGCTGGGTTCGTCCGCCGCGGAGCGAGGAGGGGTTCATGGCTGTGTTCTCGCGCGGCTTCGGTGCTCGGCGGCGTGAGGCGGATCCCCGCATCCCGCCCGGGCAGTACCTCGAGGAGGGCTTCCCCGTGCTCTCGGCAGGTCCGACCCCCGACATCGAACTGGCCGAGTGGAGCTTCACGATCCGCACCGAGACGGGCTCGGGCAAGCGCTGGACGTGGGACGAGTTCCAGGCCCTCCCGAGCGAGGAGATCTCCACAGACATCCACTGCGTCACGCGATGGTCCAAGCTCGGCACGACCTGGCGTGGCGTGTCGCTCGACACGCTGTTCGCCGACATCGACACCGAGGTCGAGTACGCGATGGCGCACTCCTACGGCGGCTACACGACCAATGTGCCGCTCGAGGACCTGCTCGACGGCAAGTCGTGGGTCGCGTACGAGTTCGACGGCGAGCCGCTCGATCCCGAGCACGGCGGCCCCGCACGGCTGCTCGTGCCGCACCTCTACTTCTGGAAGAGCGCCAAATGGGTGAAGGGTCTCGTGCTGCAGCAGCATGACGATCCCGGCTTCTGGGAGCAGAACGGCTACCACCTGCACGGCGACCCGTGGACCGAGGAACGGTACTGGTGACGGCGCCCGCCGCCGCGCGGGCTGTCTGGCGCGAGGCGCGGGTCGTCGGCGTGACGCCCGCGAACGCGCACGCGCGCCTGCTCACCCTCTCGGTGCCCGGCTGGCCGGGCAGCCTGCCGGGGCAGCACGTCGACATCCGGCTCACGGCCGAGGACGGCTACCAGGCCGTCCGGTCGTACTCGCTCGGGCTCGCCGGCGACGGCGACACGATCGAGCTCGGCATCGACGAAGTGCCGGACGGCGAGGTGTCGCCGTATCTCGTGCACGACGTGGGTCCCGGAGACTCGCTCGAGGTGCTCGGGCCGCTCGGCGGGTTCTTCGTGTGGCGTGAGGACGACCCGTCGCCCGTGCAGCTCATCGCCGGTGGGTCGGGCATCGTGCCGCTGCGGGCGATGGTGCGGGCGCGGCTCGCGGCATCCACCTCCCAGCCGTTCCGGATGCTCGTGTCGGTGCGCACCCCGGAGGACGCCATGTACCGAGACGACCTCGTGGGCCTCGACGGCGGCGGGGGAGTGGAGGTGTCGTGGGCGTACACCAGGTCGGCACCCGACGGCTGGACCGGGCCGGTGGGCAGGCTCACACCGGCGGCGATCGACGCCGCCGTCTGGCCGGTCGCCGACGACCCCGTCGTCTACGTCTGCGGTCCGACGGGATTCGTCGAGTTCGTCGCGCGAGAGCTCGTCGCGCGCGGGCATCCCGCCGCGAGGATCAAGACCGAGCGCTTCGGAGGTCTCTGATGCGGACGCATGTCGATCACGTGGACGGGAACGCCCTCGCGGGTGTGCTCGCGGAGTTCATGAGCGCGGATGCCTCGACCCTGACCGTCACGTGCCGTCACTGCGGCCTGCACGGCGACCTCGCGGAGGTCGTCGTGGAGCGCGACGATGTCGGCTCGATCGTGCGCTGTCACGGCTGCGAGCGGACGCTGCTCGTGATCCTGCGCGACGCCGGCGGCGGCATCCGTCTGCGTTTCGAAGGCGCGGCGGAGATCGCGTCGGCCTGATCCGGATTCAGCGCTCGGCATCCGCCGTGGCGGACTCGCCAGCCTCGGCGTGGACGGTGTCGGCGTCGCTGAGCGTGCGCAGCCGTGCGAGCGGGGACGTCGCGACGAACAGGATCGTGCCGAGGAGCAGAACGGATCCGACCAGGATGCCGCCGCGCAGGCCGAGCCACTGCCCGGCGAGTCCGCCCGCGATCGCGCCGAGCGGGATGACGCCGTAGGTGACCGTCCGCATGCTCGCGTTGACACGACCGAGGAGCGCGTGCGGCGTGCGCACCTGGCGGAGGGTGATGAGCAGCACGTTGGACAGGGCCGTGCCGACGCCGACGAGGAACCACACGGCGCACAGTGCGATCACGATGACCGTTCGCGGCCACGACGGCTGAAGCGCGGGAACGACGAGGAAGGCCGCTGTCTCGATCGTGGCACATGCCACCATGACGGTGCCGAAGCGCATCCGCCGTGCGACCGCGCCGGCGGACGATGCGCCCAGCAGGGCGCCCACCGCGCCGACGGAGAAGACGATGCCGATCGCCCACGCGTCGAGGCCGAGCTCGCGGAGCGCGTAGGCCGTGAACAGCACCGTGACCCACTGCGCGAGGGAGTTGTAGATGGCGGAGAAGCCCACGTTGGCGCGCAGATATCGGTCGCCGACGGTGAACGCGACGCCTTCGCGCAGCGCCTGCCACCACGTGCCCGCGCCGTCGGAGTGCTTCGGCGTCCGGGGCAGGAAGAGGAAGGCGATCGCCGCGACGAGATTCGCCCCCGCCGTCACGAGCAGCGCGAGCGTCGCGCCGGCGAGCTGGATCAGGATGCCGCCCACGCCCGGCCCGCCGATGTCCGCGATCGCCGCGCTGGACTGCAGACGTCCGTTCGCCCGCGTCAGATGGGCGCGCGGCGCGTAGTCCGGCACCGCCGACTGGTAGCCGACCTCGAACACCACCGTGAAGACGCCCCACACGAACACGGCCGCGATGAGCAGCGGCACCGTCGTCCAGCCCGCGACCGTCGCGACGGCGAGCCCCGTGACGGCGAGCAGGGATCCGAGCTGGGAGAGGACGAGGAGTCGTGCGCGATCGCCCCGGTCGAACAGGACGCCGAGGGGGAGCGCGAGCAGGAGGAATGGGAGCCACTGCGCGGCCGCCACCACGCCGAGCTGCGCCGGGGTCGCGGACAGCACGACGACGGCGAAGACCGGCACGACGAACTCGCGCAGCTGCGTCGCCGCGACCGCCGCGGACTGTCCGGCCCAGAACGCCCCGAACCCCCGCCGGTCGAGCCCTGAGGCCTCGGAATCGCCGTCGCGCGCCATGATGTCTCACCTCGATCGTGCTAATGGTCTTATACCGGTTTACCCGTTAGGATGAAGTATGTCCACCCGTCGCTTCGCCAGGATCGGGGGACACCCTGCGCTCGATCTCGCGAACACCGTCGACTGGCGGCTCGATCCCACGCGCCGGCACGACCACCTCACGGACATGTCCGAGGCGCTGCGCTGCTTCGCGGAGCTGCACGTCATCACCCCCGACGAGCGCGCGCAGGTCGCCGGGGCTGCGGTCGCGCACGACGAGTCCGAACTCGACGCGGTGCGGCGACTGCGCGAGGCCGTCTACGGCGTCGTCATCGGCGACGAGAGCGCTCCCGGCGAGCTCTCGCGGCAGGTGGTCGAGGCCACGGCCGTCGCGACGCTCGCACGACAGGGTGACGCACTCGAATGGATGCTGCCCGTCGACGCGCGCATGCCGCGCCTGCGGATGGCTCTGCTCACGGTCGATCTGCTGACGCACGAGTCGCTCGACCGCCTCGCGCGCTGCGACGACGACGCATGCGGCTGGGTCTTCCTCGACCGCTCACCGCGGCACAACCGCCGCTGGTGCGTCGCGGAGGACTGCGGCAACCGCAACCGAGTCAAGGCGCACTACGACCGCGTCAGGACGACCGCAGACCGGGCGTGATGGCGGCGATGGCGCTCTGCCATTCCGCGAGCATGTCGTCGAAGTCCTGGGCGAAGCGCGCGAGATCATCGTCGGCGGCCTCCTCGAGCGACGTCACGTCGTAGCCGACGTGGACGCGGGTGGCGGCATCCATCGCCTCGAGGCGCACCCGGACGGTCGTCGCGCTGTGTCCCGGCGTGAAGCGCGCATAGGTCGCGGCATGCGGGGGAGCGGACTCGACCACGATCCAGGTCGTCTCGCGACCCTCCGACGTCGTCCGCCAGACCGTTCCGGGCGCAGAGTCGTCCCCGACGTCGGCGAGGAACACCGGTGCCCATCCCGGACCCCAGAGCCGTTCGCCGGCCGCGGTGAAGAGCGGAAAGGCCTGCTCGGGCGGCAGGTCGACGGTGAGCTGTCCGTCGAGGACGAAGCGCGGTCGGTGCGACATAGCCGGAACCGTAGCAGGAGGCTGGTAGACATTTTCCCGGGGCGAAGCGAAGGAGATCCATGCGTGCCGTGCGCCTGATCGTCGGTGCCCTCATGGTCGTATGTCTCGCGGGATGCACGGCTTCTCCGAGTCGAGAGGAGCTCGCCGGCGCAGACGCGGCGCGTGACGGCGGTCTCCGCACGCTCGGGAGCATCGAGGTTCCGACGCCGGCCGGCTACAGCGCGGTCGCGGAGCGGACGATGGATGCCTGCGGCTCGCTGACGAGCGATCGCGGCGGGTTCGACGACACCCATGTCGAGGGCTACTCCTGTGCGCTGATTCGGCGGACGGTGTACACGGCGAACGACGACTCGGCGCGGTCCGACGCCGGTGCCCGTGCTGCCGTCACGCAGCTGCAGGAGGCGTTCGGGCTGGATCTCAGCCCGAACGTGCCCACGGCGATGGGCTTCTTCGACGCGGACGGCCTGCGGGTGGACATGACGGCGCTCGTGCGGCCGGCCGGCGAGGTCGACATCGACATGCTGCCGCTCTGGCACGCGAACCAGTTGGTGCACAGCGACGACGGAGAGCTGAGTGGAAAGCTGAGCGACGTGGGCGTGGATGCGGCGACCGTGCTCATGGTCACGACGACGGTGACCTACTTCCATCAGCTGCGGAGCAGTTTGCAGCCGTAGGTGTGCGGGTGGTTCGTGCGCATCTACGGCTGGAACGGTAATCGCCGATAATGCACATTATGTCAACTCACGTCTCGAGGTTGCCCCTGCTCGGTGTGCGACACCGAGCAGGGGCCTCCCCTCAGCCCACAGGCTCGACGACGCTCCAGAACCCGGCGAGTCGGGGTGCGAGCGCGAGTCCCAGGTTGTAGCCCGCCCGCGCGGCGGGTGGACGCGTCATGGGATTCATGACGTTGTCTCCGAAGGCGTCGAGCGACGCCTGGTCGGGATGGATCTCCTCCACGACGCTGCCCTGGGCGCGCAGATCATCGATCTGGTGCGCGAGGTCGAGGCGCCACTCGAGCGGCAGCCGGGTCCTGCCCCCGAACGGCGACAGCACGAGGACCTTCTCGCACCCGGCCGCGAGGTCGGCGTTCTCCGCGTTGGACCGGTAGCCGCCGTCGATGTAGCGCCGGTCGCCGATGCGATACGCGAAGCCACCGGCGGTGCTCGCCGCGACCGCATCCACGAGTCGGACCCCGCTGTCGCGATCGAAGACGACGGGCTCACCCGTGTCCGCATCGACCGCCGTGATCAGGAGGTCCTGCTTCTCGGGCCACTCGTGGCGGGAGAAGCGCGCGGCGACGATCCCCCGCCAGCGGGCCGTGCCCGCGTCGCTCGACATGGCGTCCGTCGCGAGCTCGACGCCCATCCGACGGCGCATGTCGGCGGGGTCGGAGGAAGCCGCGATGACGGCGTCCGTCCGCTCGAGATGATCGCGCGTGAGCGTCGGCCGGGTCGCCGGGCGACCCGCGACGGCCGGGATCGGTGCGACCGTCTGCTCGAACAGGCGCGCGATGGCCTCGCCGGCGATCTGGGCGGCAGCGGTCGCGCCCGCCGAGGTTCCGACGACGAGGTCGGCCGCGGAGGCATCCACCCCGCCCTCGGAGAGACCGGCGATGACGCCGATGAGCCAGGCATTGCCGGCCGATCCCCCGCCGCCGAGGACGAGGGCTCTGCCGGAGAGGTTCGTGGGAGAAGGAAGTGAGGTGTTCATGGTCGGAGCTTTCGATGAGTGCATCGGCGCTCCCCGCGACGGCTGTGTCAGTCGCTCGACCGTGAACTCGAAGGAGCGCCCAGAGTGGACAGTGTGTGCATCGGGCTCACCTCCTCGAGTCGTGCCACGTTCGCCGGGAAGTCTACCGCTCCTCCCCCGCCCGACCGCCGCGGAGCCTGGTTGACTGGAATCCACCGACCGGTTCGAGGAGGAGCACATGCCGCTCGAGGGCGAATATCTGCCGAGCACGTCCGACTGGGCGAGGCGCCAGGCCGAGGCATACGAGGCGAGCGGCGGCGCGGAGCACGCCCACCTGCGCGGCAAGCCCGTCATCGTGCTGACGACCGTCGGGGCGAAGACCGGCGCTCTGCGAAAGACCGCGCTCATGCGCGTCGAGCACGACGGGGCGTACGCCGTCGTCGCGTCGATGGGCGGCGCCCCCAGGCATCCCGCCTGGTACTGGAACCTCGTGCGCAATCCGCACGTCGAGCTGCAGGACGGCGCCGACAAGGGCGACTATCTCGCCCGTGAGCTGGAAGGCGACGAGTACGCCGCCTGGTGGGAGCGGGCGGTCGCCGCGTGGCCCGATTACGCGAACTATCAGAAGCGCACCGAGCGCATCATCCCGGTCTTCGTGCTGGAGCCCATCGCCGCAGAGTCATGAGCCGTGAGCGCACGAAGGCCGGTGCGGCGCTCGGTGAGGAGCGCGGCACCGGCCTGTGCGCGAATCAGCGGATCAGAGTCCCGCGGTGTCGTCGGGCGTGGCCGTGGAGCGGCGCGTGACCCGCTCCCCCGCGACCGGGTCGACGGCGGTGTGGGTGACGACATCGGACCGGCGGCGACGCATCAGGAGCACGATTCCGATCAGGACGACGACGACACCCGCGCCCATCAGGATGTAGCCGACCAGGTCGAGGTTGACCCAGTCCAGCTGGACGTTCAGGGCGAACGCGAGGATTGCGCCGATCACGAAGAGGACGATTCCTGCACCGATGCTCATGCGAGGTTCCTTTCCGGGATGGCCCCAAGCGCATCCCACCTGTCCTCATGGTGTCATCGGGGCCGTCACCCACGGAGGGACTTGACAACCCGCGGAAACCCGGTCTATCAGCCGTTTTGCATGCGGACGAGCTCCTTCTCGATGTCGTCGATGAAGGAGTTGTAGCCCGCGATCGTCGCGGCGACCTGCTCGTCGCTGAAGTCGGCGCGGTCCTGCCGGATCGTCAGCTCGGTGCCGCCGTCGACCTCGGCGAGGTCGAAGAGCACGGGCAGACCGGCGTACTGGTCGGGGTTGTCCGTGAGCGTCATGGCGAGGCGGGCCGGAGGGTCGACCTCCACGTACTCGCCGGCCCAGTCGATGCGGTTGCCGTCCGGCAGGAGCATGACGGCACGGAACTCTCCGCCGACGCGGACGTCCATCTTCAGGCTGTCCTGGGGCACCTCGACGGCCGCGGTGCCGAACCAGACGGCGAAGTGCTCGGGCTTCGTCAGTGCGTCGAAGACGAGCTGGCGGGGCGCCGAGAGAGTGCGTGTGATCGTGAAGTACTCAGTCATGGTGGTTCTCCTTGTCGTGGTGGTCGTGCGGTTCTTCGGTGGGGGTGAGCTGCTGCAGGGCGTTGAGGTACGAGTCGAGGGAGTCGAGGGAATCGGACCAGAATCGCGCATAGTCGGCGATCCACTGGGATGCCTCGGCAAGGGGCCGCGCGTCGAGCTGCGCCGGGCGGAACTGGGCGTCGCGCCCCCGCGTGACGAGGCCGGCCGCCTCGAGCACGCGCAGGTGCTTCGACACGGCGGCGAAGGTCATGTCGAAGGGCTCTGCCAACTCCCCCACCGTCGCCTGCCCGGCCGAGAGCCGCGCGAGCATCCGGCGGCGCGTCGGGTCGGCGAGCGCGGCGAACGTGCGGCTCAGGGCATCGCCCGATCCTGTCGCCATCTCGTTCCTCCTTATTCAACTGTTTGGTACAGTACCGATCGGTTGAATACCTGTCAAGATGTCGGATGCCGCCGCTACCGTCTGCACCATGACACGCGTCGTCTTCAACACCGCCACGACTCTCGACGGCTACCTCGCCGACGACCAGGACTCGCTCGACTGGCTCTTCGCCGTGCCGGGCGCCGACGACGCGGCCGCAGCGTTCTCCGGCTTCCTCGCCGGCATCGGCGTGCTCGTGATGGGGTCGACGACGTACGAGTGGGTGCTCGCGCACGAGAAGCTCGTCGAGCACCCGGAGAAGTGGAACGAGTTCTACGGCGATCGGCCAAGCTTCGTGCTCTCCACGCGCGATCTTCCGCTCCTGCCCGGCGCCCCCCTGCGCCTGCACTCTGGGTCGGTGCGCGAGCTCTGGCCCGACATCCTCGCAGCGGCGGGCGGCACGGACATCTGGATCGTCGGCGGCGGGGACGTCGTCGGACAGTTCGCCGACGAGGGGCTCCTCGACGAGGTGCGGGTCTCGATCGCCCCGGCAACGCTCGGGTCCGGCCGTCCCCTGCTCCCCCGCCGTATCGGCTCCGACCGATTCAGGTTGGAGTCCGTTGGGCAGCGCGGGCAGTTCGCCGAGCTCGTCTACTCGGTGCGTCCGCCTGCGTGAGACGTCACTCGGCGGCGGGCTCGAACCTCGTCCAGCTGCCGTACTTGGGCTCGCGGCCGTCCCCCGACGAGGTGCGCGTCACTCGGCGCCGCACCCACGGTCCGACGTGCTGACGGTAATACGCCGCATCGCGCAGCCGGACGCTCTCCGGAAGAGCGGGCAGCGACCACCATCCGGCGGGGGGCTCGTAGCCGAGAGCCGTGAGCACGCGTGCGGCAACGCGGTGATGTCCGCGGGCGTTCATGTGGAGGCGGTCGTCCGACCAGTAGCCCGGGGTGGACAGTTCGCGATCGCGCCAGTTGAGCGCGCGCACGATGTCCGGCCGCTCGTCCAGGTGCTTCGCGACGGCGGCGGACAGCACATCGCCACGACGCTGGATGACGCGGCTGAGCGGCAGCTGCGCCGACGGGTTGGCACCCGACAGCACGATCAGCTGCACCCCTTCCTCGTCGCAGCGCTCGATGACCCGCTCGAAGGCGGCGACGATGTGCGACACGGAGGTGCGCGGGCGCAGCATGTCGTTGCCGCCGCCGTTGAACGACAGGTGGGTCGGCTCGAGGGCGAGCGCCGGCTCGAGCTGCTGCTCGACGATGGGCCACACCAGCTTGCCGCGGATCGCCAGGTTGGCGTATTCGATCGTCTCCCCCGACGCTCCCGCCCAGCCTTCCGCGACGAGGTCGGCCCAGCCGCGCACGCGGCCGTCGGGCAGCTCGTCGCCTACTCCCTCGGTGAACGAATCGCCGATCGCGACGTATCGAACGGATGCCATCCGACCAGCCTAGGCCGCGTCACCGGTCGTCGAGGGCGCGTCCTCGACGGTCCGCGAGACCCCACGCGGCGATCGCCGCGATCCCGAAGAACACCGCGAACAGCACGAAGAGGGCCGATGCCCCGCCCACCGAGAGCATCACGGGAACGGTGAGGGGCGCGACGATTGACGCGATCCGGCCGATGCCGGCGGCCCAGCCCGACCCCGTCGCGCGGAGCGAGGTGGGGTACATCTCGGGGGTGACGGCGTAGAGCGCCCCCCACGCGCCGAGGTTGAAGAACGACAGCGCCATGCCCGTCGCGATGATCGTCGGCTCGCTCGCAGCCGTTCCGAAGAGCACGGCTGAGACGGCCGATCCCGCCAGGAAGACCGAGAGGGTCGCCCGACGGCCCCACACCTCCACGAGCCAGGCGGCCACGATGTACCCCGGGAGCTGTGCGAGCGTGATGACGAGGGTGAATCCGAACGATCGGACCAGGTCGTACCCCTGGGCGACGAGCAGCGACGGGATCCAGATGAACGCTCCGTAGTAGGAGAAGTTGACGCAGAACCACACCACCCAGAGCGATGCTGTCCTCCCGCGGAACTCGGCGTGCCAGAGCGTGCCCAGGCGACCCGTGACCGCCGTCGGCGCGGCGGCGTCGCCGGGCGCGGCGGCGTCGCCGCGCGCAGGAGCCGGAGCGGAGCGCTCGCCGCCGGACGCCTCCGCACTCGCCGGAGCCGCCGCCACTTCGAACTCCGCGACGACACGCTCGGCCTCGTCGATCCGCCCGCGCCGCTCGAGCCACCGGGCCGACTCCGGCAGACGCCATCGGACGAACAGTGCATAGGCGGCCGGCACCGCGCCGAGCGCGAACGCCCACCGCCATCCCTGCTCCGAGCTCGGGATCACGAGGAATCCGATCAGCGCCGCGGCGGTCCACCCGATCGCCCAGAACGCCTCCAGGATCACGACGAGTCGGCCGCGGATGCGGGCGGGTGCGAATTCGCTCACATAGGTCGAGGCGACGGGAAGCTCGGCACCCAGTCCCAGCCCGACGAAGAACCGGAAGACGAGCAGAAGCGCGAGACCGCCGACGAGCGCACTCGCGCCCGTGGCGAGGCCGTACACGATCAGAGTGAGCGCGAAGACCTGCCTCCGGCCGAAGCGGTCGGCGAGCAGTCCGCCCACACCCGCGCCGATCGCCATCCCGACGAACCCGATGGATGCGATCCAGGCCGTCTGCGACGGCGCGAGCGCCCACTGCTGGGCCAGGGCGGCGATGACGAACGAGATGAGCCCGACGTCCATCGCGTCGAGGGCCCAGCCGCTGCCCGAACCCGCGACGATCCGCAGATGCGGACGTGTGAAGGGCAGCCGGTCGAGGCGCTCCGAGATCGTCGCGGTCGTGGCATCCGTCATGCACGTCATCGTACGGATGCCGCGACGCGTCGGGGGCGTCTTGACGCTAGGCCAGCAGCTCGCGCACGAGCGGCGCGACCTTCGTGCCGTAGAGCTCGATCGACCGCATCATGTGGTCGTGCGACAGCGTGCCGGTCGAGAACTTCATGTCGAACCGGTCGACGCCGAGCGTCGTCACGGTGTCGGCGATCTTGCGGGCCACGGTCTCGGGCGACCCCACGTAGAGCGCTCCCTCGGGACCGACGTCGTGCTGGAAGCGCAGGCGGTTGTAGGCCGGCCAGCCACGCTCGCGGCCGATCGTGTTGTTCATCGCCTCGAACCCGGCGTACGCCTCGTCCCACGCCTGCTGATCGGTGTCCGCGATGTGGCCCGGCGAGTGGACGCCGATCGGGAGGCGGTCGCGGCCGAACGTGTCGAGCGATCGGTGGTACAGGTCGACGAACGGGCGGAACCGGCCGGCGGGTCCTCCGATGATCGCGAGCATGAGGCCGTAGCCGTAGCGCGCCGCGCGCACGACGGACTCCGGTGTGCCGCCAACGCCGACCCAGGCCTTGAGCCCCTGCTCGGTCTTCGGGAAGACGTGGGCGTCCTGCAGGGACGCGCGGGTCGTGCCGCTCCAGGTGACCGGCTTCTCGGTGAGGAGCTGCGAGAACAGGTCGAGCTTCTCGTCGAAGAGCACCTCGTAGTCGCGCAGGTCGTAGCCGAAGAGCGGGAAGGACTCGATGAACGAGCCGCGGCCGAGGATGACCTCGGCGCGGCCCCGGGAGACGGCATCCAGCGTCGAGAAGCGCTCGAAAACGCGGACGGGGTCATCGCTGGAGAGTACGGTGACCGCCGTGCCGAGGTGGATCCGGCGCGTGCGGGCGGCGGCGGCCGCGAGCACGATCTCGGGACTCGAGACCGCGAACTCGGAGCGGTGGTGCTCCCCCACGCCGAAGAACGACAGTCCGACCTCGTCGGCGAGGACGGCCTGTTCGACGACGTTGCGGATCGTCTCGGCGCCGCTCAGCAGTTCGCCGGACTCGTCGCGTGTGACGTCGCCGAAGGTGTCGAGACCGAGCTGGACGTCCGACGGGGTGGTGTTGGCCATGACGAGGATCCTTCCATTCACATGCATGGAACCGCGGGCTGCCTCGCAGCATTCCCCGCGGATCTCCACGCTCCCAGACCGGCCGGCGCGTCGCGGCGTAAAGTGCGGACATGGCCATCTTCGCGGATCGCGTGGCGGCCGGCCGGGAGCTCGCTGCCGCGCTCGAGTCGCAACGCGGCACGGATGCCGTCGTGCTCGGCATCCCGCGCGGCGGCGTCGTCGTGGCGGCGGAGATCGCGTGCGAGCTCGCGCTCCCCCTCGGCGTCGCCGTCGTGCGCAAGCTCGGCGCGCCCGACCACGAGGAATTCGCCGTCGGCGCGATCGCCGATGGCGTGCGGGTCGTCGACCCGGCGGCGACCCGTCTGCACGGCGTCACACCCGAAGGGCTCGCGGCGGTCGAAGAGGCCGAGCGCGCCGAGCTGGCACGCCGCAGCCGCCTCTTCGCCGAGCGGCCGCTCGCCGTGGACGGGCGCACGGTGATCATCGTCGACGACGGCGTCGCGACCGGCGCGACCGCGAAGGCGGCCTGTCGCGCGCAGCACGCGCGCCACCCGGCCCGCATCGTACTGGCGGTTCCCGTGGCGCCCTCGCGATGGCTGCCCGAAGAGGCGGTCGTCGACGAGTTCGTCTGCCCGCACCGCGAACGCGATTTCTGGGCCGTCGGCCAGTTCTACGACGACTTCACCCAGACGACCGACGAGGAGGTCGCGCGCCTGCTGGCGCACGACCTCCCCTAGCGAGCCGTCGTCAGGCGCTCAGGCTTCGACAAGCTCAGGCTTCGACAGGCTCAGCCCACGAGCGCTGTGCGCAAGGTGTCGAGCCCGACGCCGCCCAGCTCGAGTGCACGCTTGTGGAACGCCTTGATCGAGAACGCGTCCCCCTCGGACTCCGCGACCTCGTCGCGCAGCTGCTCCCAGATGCGCTGGCCGACCTTGTACGAGGGGGCCTGTCCGGGCCAGCCGAGGTAGCGGTTGACCTCGAAGCGGATGAACTCGTCGGACATGTTCACGTTGTGGCGCATGAACTCGAGCGCGTAGGCGGCGTCCCAGGTGCCCGCGCCATCCGGCCGGGGCTTGGAGAGGTGCACGCCGATGTCCAGCACGACGCGAGCGGCCCGCATGCGCTGGCCGTCGAGCATCCCGAGCCGGTCGGCCGGGTCATCGAGGTAGCCGAGCTGCTGCATGAGCCGCTCGGCGTAGAGTGCCCAGCCCTCCGCGTGACCCGACGTGCCGGCGAGCAGTCGGCGCCACGAGTTGAGCTCCGCGCGGTTGTAGACGGCCTGCGCGATCTGCAGGTGGTGGCCCGGAACGCCCTCGTGATAGACGGTCGTCAGCTCGCGCCACGTGTCGAAGTCCTCGACGCCCTCCGGCACCGACCACCACATGCGACCGGGACGCGAGAAGTCGTCGGTTGGGCCGGTGTAGTAGATTCCGCCTTCCTTCGTCGGCGCGATCATGCACTCGAGCCTGCGGATCGGCTCGGGGATGTCGAAGTGGGTCGTGCCGAGCTCGGCGATCGCCCGATCGCTCGTCTCCTGCATCCAGCGCTGCAGCGCCTCGGTGCCCTGCAGCTTGCGGGCGGGATCCTGCTCGAGGAAGGCGACGGCCTCCTCGACGCTCGCGCCCGCCTTGATCTCGTGCGCGATCTCCTCCTGCTCGGCCACCATGCGGGCGAGCTCCTCGACGCCCCACTCGTAGGTCTCGTCGAGATCGATCGTCGCGCCGAGGAAGTTGCGCGACTGCAGGGCGTAGAGCTCGCGGCCCACCGCATCGGCCTCGCCGGCGGCGGGCGCGAGCTCGCCCGACAGGAACGACGAGAGGCGGTCGTAGGCGACCCGGGCCGCGTTGGCGTTGTCGGAGAGATCGCGGGCGAGGGATGCCGGCAGCTGGCCCTCGGCGGGAGCCGCCTCGCCCGCGAAGTCGGCGAAGAAGCCCGTGTCGTTCGTGTAGCGCGCGATCTGGGTCACGACCTCGGCCACCTGGCGTCGGGCGGGGACGACACCCTGCGCGATGCCCTCGCGCAGGGTCGCGATGTATCCGTCGACGGCTGCGGGAAGTGCCTTGAGCCGCGTCGCGACGACGGCCCAGTCGTCGACAGTGTCGGTCGGCATGAGGTCGAAGACCGAACGGATGTCCTGCGCCGGCGAGGCGATGACGTTGAGGTCGCGGAGGTGCCACTGCGCCTCGTGGAGGTCGAGGGCGAGCTGCAGCTCTCGCGAGAGGTCCTCCTTGGTGACGACGTCGACCGCGTCTGCCGGCGTCGCGGCCTGCAGCTCGCGAAGGCTCGCGCGGGTCGCCTCGATGAGCCGCTCCTGCCCCTCGGGCGAGAAGTCCGCGTACCGCCCGTTGTGCTCGTTGCGCCCGATGTAGGTGGCCAGCGAGGGGTCGAGTTCGGCGACGGTGTCGACCCAGCGGTCGGCGATCCCGTCGATCGGCGTGGAGGCGCGCGGAGAATCACTCATGATTCGAGCCTAGGCATGGTACGCCGTCGCTTCCAATCCGGGACGCCGTTCCACCCGCTCACCAGGAGCACCGCCCGGTCAGTGCGCCGCTTCGTTCCAATCGCCGCCGCGCCCGATCTGCACGTCGAGAGGGACCGACAGGCGGGCGGCGTCGCCCATGCGCTCTCGCACGACGCGCTCCGCGGCATCCCACTCCCCCTCGGCCACCTCGACCACGAGCTCGTCGTGGATCTGCATCAGGACGCGCGACTGCAGCCCCTCGGCACGGAAGTCGTCGTGGATGTGGAAGAGGGCGATCTTCATGATGTCGGCCGCACTGCCCTGGATCGGCGCGTTGAGGGCAGCACGCTCGGCGTTCTCGCGCAGCACGCGGTTGGGGCTCGCGAGGTCGGGGAAGGGCCGGCGGCGCCCGAAGATCGTCTCGGTGTAGCCATCGATGCGGGCCTGCTCGACGGACGAGCGCAGGTAGTCGCGCACCGCGCCGAAGCGCGCGAAGTACTCCATCATGAGCTGCTTCGCCTCGGACTGCTCGATGCGCAGCTGCTTCGAGAGACCGAAGGCGGAGAGGCCGTAGACGAGGCCGTACGACATCGCCTTGACCTTGGTGCGCATCTGCGCCGTGACCTCTTCCGGGGCGACGCCGAAGACGCGCGCGCCGACGAAGCGATGGAGGTCCTCGCCCGAGTTGAACGCCTCGATGAGCCCCGGGTCTTCGGACAGGTGCGCCATGATGCGCATTTCGATCTGCGAGTAGTCGGCCGTGAGCAGCGTCTCGTGACCCGCGCCGACCTCGAAGGCCGAGCGGATGCGGCGGCTCTCCTCCGTGCGCACCGGGATGTTCTGCAGGTTGGGGTCGGTGCTCGAGAGGCGGCCCGTCTGACTGCCGGTCTGCAGATAGGTCGTGCGCACGCGGCCGTCCTCGGCGATCGCGACGTCGAGGGACTCGATGATCTGACGGAGCTTCGTCGCCTCGCGGTGCTGCAGCAGCAGGTCGAGGAAGGGGTGCGGGTTGGTCTCCTGCAGGTCGGCGAGCACCGCGGCATCCGTCGAGTAGCCCGTCTTCGTCTTGCGGGTCTTCGGGAGCTGCAGCTCGTCGAACAGCACCTCCTGCAGCTGCTTCGGAGAGCCGAGGTTGACCTCGCGCCCGATGGCGGCGTACGCCTCCTGCGCGATCGCGTCGGCGCGCTCGCCCAGCTCGCCGGAGAACTGCGACAGCTTCGCGTGCGACACGGCGACGCCCGCGAGCTCCATGTCGGCGAGCGTCTGCAACGTCGGCAGCTCGATGTCGGTCAGCACCGCCGAGACCGACTCGGCCATCTCTGCGCGCAGCGCCTCGGCCACGCGCAGGGTGTACCAGGACAGCTGGCCCGGCGTCGCCCCCTCGGTCTCGGGGACGAGCTGCGCGGGGTCGGACTCGGGCAGCTTCTCGTCGAGGTAGCGGTCGACGAGATCGGCGAGCGACTTGTCGGGGAAGCTGGGGCGCAGCAGCCAGCCGGCGAGCAGCGTGTCGAACGCGAGCCCACCGAGCCGCAGCCCCGCGCGGGTGAGCGCCTTCACCTGCGGCTTGGCGTCGTTGACGATCTTCGGCGCATCCGAGGCGAGCCAGTCGGTGAGCGCCGCGGCGACCTCGGGCGTCCAGGCGGCCTCGGCCGCGGCATCCCGTGTCGCGAATCCCACCCTCTGCGGCAGGCCCGCCTCGATCAGGATCGTGACCCCGACCTCGCCCTTCGCCGCCGCGAGCCAGGCGGGCAGCGCGTCGGGCGCGGGCTCGACGGGGACGGGCATCGGCACGGCGGCGGCCGACGCGACGGCGGCCATCTGCTGTTCGATGCCCGCGAGCTCTGCGACCCGCGGGATGAGCGTCTTGAACTCGAGGCGAGCGAAGATGTCGCGGACGGCCTGCGCGTCCATGGGCTGCACCTCGAGGTCGGCGGGGCCGAGCGGCAGTTCGACGTCGCGCAGCAGGCGGTTGAGCGTGCGATTGCGCCGGACCGAGTCGAGGTGCTCGCGCAGGTTGCCCCCGACGACACCGGTAACCTTATCGGCGTTCTCGAGCAGACTGTCGAGCGAGCCGAACTGCGTCAGCCACTTGACGGCGGTCTTCTCCCCCACCTTCGGCACGCCGGGCAGGTTGTCGCTCGTCTCGCCGACGAGCGCCGCGATGTCGGGGTACTGCTCGGGCGGCACGCCGTAGCGGTCGATGACCGCCTGGCGGTCGTAGCGCTTGAGCTGCGAGACGCCCTGCACGTTGGGGTAGAGCAGCGTGATGTCGTCGTTGACGAGCTGGATCGTGTCGCGATCGCCCGAGCAGACCAGCACCTGGAAGCCCGCCTCCGCGCCCTGCGTCGCGAGGGTCGCCAGGATGTCGTCGGCCTCGATGTCCTCCTGCTGGAGCACCTGGATGCTCATCGCCGCCAGGCAGTCCTGCAGGAGCGGGATCTGGCCCTTGAACTCGGACGGCGTCTCGGAGCGATTCGCCTTGTACTCGGCGTACTCGCGCGTGCGGAACGACTGTCGCGACGTGTCGAACGCCACCGCCAGATGCGTCGGCTTCTCGGCCTTGATGAGGTTGATGAGCATCGAGAGGAACCCGTAGATGCCGTTCGTGTGCTGCCCGTCCTTCGTCGAGAAGTTCTCGACGGGGAGCGCGTAGAAGGCCCGATATGCGAGCGAATGGCCGTCTACGACGAGGAGGGTAGGCTTTGCGGAGTCCGTCACCCTGCAAGCCTAGTCAGGGCCTCCGACAGGCATCCGACCCACTGCGCCGCCCTCCGCGCCGGCGCCCGCGCCCGCTCGCGACCCCGAGGAGCACCATGTCCGACGCCGCCTCCGTGACCGACGATCGGCTCGAGTGGGCCCGCTCCCGCGGGATCGGCGCGCTCGCCGAGAAGATGGGCTTCGAGTGGATCGAGTTCACCCTCGAGCGTGCCGTCGCTCGGATGCCCGTCGAGGGAAACACCCAGCCGGTCGGGCTCTTCCACGGCGGGGCGTACGTCGTGCTCGGCGAGTCGCTCGGCTCGATGCACGCGAACCTCCACGCCGGGCCCGGCCGTCTCGCCGTCGGCATCGACATCAATGCGACGCACACGCGCTCCGCGACCTCGGGGTTCGTGACCGGGGTCTGCACCCCGATCCACCTCGGCCGCAGCCTCACCGTGCACGAGATCGCGGTGACCGACGATCAGGGTCGGCGCTGCTCGACGATCCGCATCACGAACATGATCCGCGACCTGTAGGCCGGGAAATGAGAGACGGATGCCGCGACCTGCGGCCGCGGCATCCGTCGAAGTCTTCGGGGCTCAGCCCTTCTTGGGCGCGAGCTGCTCGATGATGGCCTTGGCGACGTCCTGCATCGTGAGGCGGCGGTCCATCGACGCCTTCTGGATCCAGCGGAACGCCTCGGGCTCGCTCAGGCCCATCTTCTCGTTGAGGAGGCCCTTCGCGCGGTCGACGAGCTTGCGGGTCTCGAAGCGCTCGACCATGTCGGCGACCTCGGCCTCGAGCGTGATGATCTGGTCGTAGCGGGCCAGCGCGATTTCGATCGCCGGCAGCAGGTCGTTCGGCGTGAAGGGCTTCACGACATACGCGAGCGCACCGGCCTCGCTCGCCCGCTCGACGAGCTCCTTCTGGCTGAACGCCGTCAGCAGCACGACGGGGGCGATGTGGTTCTTGCTGAGCTTCTCGGCGGCGCTGATGCCGTCGAGCTGCGGCATCTTGACGTCCATGATGACGAGGTCGGGGCGAAGCTCGGTCGCGAGTGCCACCGCCGTCTCACCGTCACCCGCCTCGCCGACGA
Organism: Microbacterium sp. AZCO; assembly: GCF_039614715.1. GTDB lineage: Bacteria > Actinomycetota > Actinomycetes > Actinomycetales > Microbacteriaceae > Microbacterium. The sequence continues at coordinate 1,105,561 of NZ_CP154857.1, forward strand.
CGTCGAACCCGTTGTCGCGGAGGATCTCGACGATGTCGAGCCGGATGAGCGACTCATCTTCGGCCACGACGACGCGACGGGGGGCGGATGCCGAAGCGGTCTGCTCTTGCTCTGTCACCCTTGAATCCTACGGTATGGTCAATCGCGGACTCGCCGGTGTGGCGGAATGGCAGACGCGCCCGACTCAAACTCGGTTGCCCGCAAGGGCGTGTGGGTTCGACTCCCACCACCGGCACGAGAACTGCAAGGGGCGGGATGCCTCGCGCGAGGCATCCCGCCCCCTCGTTCACTCGTCGATCGTCTTGACCGTCGTCGTGTTCGGGTCCGGCAGCGTCGCGACCTGCTCGGGCGAACGCAGGTCGACGTCGACCGGTGCCTTGCGGTCGAGCTCGGCCGGGAGCTCGAGCGGCCGCCGCGAGTAGTACACCTTCGCCTTGCGGAAGAAGAGCGCGAGCGGGATGACGCCGAGCACGATGAGGCCGATGCCGAGCCAGTTCACGATCGGGTCGTTCTGCGGGATCGATGCGAAGAACGCCCATCCCATGAAGACGGCGCCGGACGCCGGCCACAGTCCGATGAGGATGAAGTTCTTGACGGATCGGAGCAGCACCCGGCGGTACGCGACGACGACGGCGACGCCGGCCAGGGTGTAGTAGAACGCGATCTGCAGGCCGATCGAGAGGATGGCGTTCTCCATGATGTCGCCGACGCTGCCGAGGAAGTTGGATCCGACGAACAGCACGAGCGAGACGCCGAGGATCACGAGCGTCGCGAACGTCGGGGTCTTCCACCGGGGGTGGACGCGTCCGAACCGGGAGGGGATCGTGTGGTCGCGTCCCATCGCGAACAGCGTGCGGGTCACCTGGATGAGCGTCGTCTCGAGCGTCGCGATCGTCGAGAGCGCGACCGCGATGATGAGGATCTTGCCGCCCAGACCTGGCCAGATGACGTCGCCGAGCACCGACAGGATGTTGGCGCTGTTCGACTCGATCTGCTCCTGGGAGAGCATGATGAGCGTCGCGATCGTGAAGATCTCGAAGAGCACGAACACGATGCCGACGCCGATGAGGCCCGCGGCGCCAGCCGACTTGTGACCGTCCTTGGTCTCCTCGTTGAGGTTGGACGAGACATCCCAGCCCCAGTAGTAGAAGGCCGCGATGAGGGCTGCGCCGACGAAGACGCCGGGGCCGGTGAGGTGCTGGAAGCCCAGCCAGTCCCACGAGAAGTCCGGGCCGTCGTGGGAGGTGGTGCCCGCGCGGAAGAGCGCGAGCGCGGCGAAGACGATGAGGATGCCGACCTCGATGCACGACATGATCCACTGCGCGCGAGCGGTGATGCTCACGCCGAAGTAGACGCACGCGGCCATGATGACGAACCAGACCGCGCCGATCGTCGTGATGAGCGGCACGTTGTCGGCCTGCGACGGGTCGAACAGCGACACCGTCATCGCGCCCGCAGGCAGGGCGCCCGCGACCATGAAGATCGTCGCGGAGATGACGAGCGCCCACCCCGACAGGAAGCCGAGCGCGGGATGGAGCGCCCGGGCGACCCACGAGTACGCGGCGCCGGCGTTGACATCGGCGCGACCGAGGTACAGGAACGCCCAGGCGATGCCGAGCATCGGGATGCCGCACCACAGGAGTGCGGCGGGCGCGCCGAGACCGGCCACGCCGACGAGTGTCGCGGTCGTCGCCGCGATCGAATAGGCGGGCGCGCTGCCCGCCACGGCCATCACGATCGAGCCGGCGGCGCTGACGCCGCCCGACTGCAGACCGTGCCCGCTGGCCTCCCTCTGGTCGTCGGGTGCGACCTGAGAGCTGTTCTGGGTCATGGGGTCTCCCTCACTGTCGCCTCCACAGACGACGATCGTCGCCACCGTGGCGACCGGAGGGGACGATACACCTCCTGTGTTTCAGTCCGAAGACTCTCCACAAGGGCAGGACGATCTGTCCGGAACGCGAGAGCGGCGCGGAGCAATCTGCTCCGCGCCGCTCTTCCCGGCGAAAGGGCTGTGCCTTATGCGCCGTAGTACTGGTTGCCGAGCGCCTTGCTCTTGAGCGCCTCGTACTCGCCCTGCGAGATCGTGCCCGCGTCGAGCAGCGCCTTGGCGCGCGCGATGTCCTCTGCAGGACTGGCGGAGGCCGCCGGTCGGTAGTCGTCGTACTCGGCCACGGTGCGCGACCGGGACTGGTACTCGCGCTCGGCGATGCCCTTGCCGTTGACGATGACGTAGATGAGGCCCGTGAGGAACGGCACGAAGACGAGGAGGATGATCCAGAGCGCCTTGATCCACCCGTTCGCCTTGTCGTCGCGGAAGACGTCGCGGATGACGAAGAAGATCACGTAGAAGTACGCGATGAAGTAGAAGATCCAGAGGAACCACCAGAAGATCACGCGCCGTACCGTCCTTTCAGAAGAGTGACCCCAGCATAGAGGCCCGTGTCCCCACGGGGGACACGGGCCTCACCTGAGCCGGGTGACGGCTCTACTGGCGGTAGATCGGGGCCGCCCCGTGGACGGCGTCTCCCACCTTGTGGACGCGGATGTCGTTGGTCGACCCGATGATTCCGGGAGGCGATCCGGAGATGACGACGACCTTGTCTCCGACCTTCGCGAGGTCGTTGGAGAGGAGGTAGTCGTCGACCTGGATGAACATGCGGTCGGTGTGGGGCACGTGCTCGACGAGCGTCGACTGCACGCCCCACGTGAGCGCCATGCGACGACGGATCGCCGGCTCGGGCGTGAAGGCGATCATGGGTATCTTCGAGCGGATGCGCGACATGCGGCGTGCGGTGTCACCCGACTCGGTGAACAGGCAGAGGTACTTCGCCTCGACGAAGTCGGCGACCTCGACGGCGGCGAGCGTGATGGCGCCGCCCTGCGTGCGGGGCTTGGCCGTGAGCGGCAGGATGCGCTCGAGGCCGTGCTCCTCGGTCGACTCGACAATGCGGGCCATCGTCTCGACGACGACGACCGGGTACTTTCCGACGCTCGTCTCGCCCGAGAGCATGACACCGTCGGCGCCGTCGAGGACGGCGTTGGCGACGTCGGAGGTCTCGGCGCGGGTGGGCACGGGGTTCTCGATCATCGACTCGAGCATCTGCGTCGCGACGATGACGGGCTTCGCCATGCGGCGGCACAGCTCGACGGCCCGCTTCTGGACGATCGGCACCGCCTCGAGCGGCAGCTCGACGCCCAGGTCGCCGCGGGCGACCATGATTCCGTCGAAGGCGTCGATGATCTCCTCGAGGTTGTCGACGGCCTGCGGCTTCTCGATCTTGGCGATGACGGGGACGTGGCGTCCCTCCTCGGCCATGATCACGTGGACGCGCTGCACGTCCTTCGCGTCGCGCACGAAGGAGAGCGCGATCAGGTCGGCGCCGATCTGCAGACCCCAGCGGAGGTCGGCCTCGTCCTTCTCCGACAGCGCGGGCACGTTGACCGCGACGCCCGGCAGGTTGATGCCCTTGTTGTTGGAGACGGGGCCCGCGACGATCACCTTGGTGGTGACGACGGTGCCGTCGGTCTCGACGACCTGGACGCGCACCTTGCCGTCGTCGATCAGCAGGAAGTCGCCGGGCTTGACGTCGTTCGGCAGGCCCTTGAAGGTCGTCGAGACGATCTCCTTGGTGCCGAGGATGTCTTCCGTCGTGATCTTGAAGATGTCGCCGACGGCGAGCTCGTGCGGACCGTTCTCGAACTTGCCGAGGCGGATCTTGGGGCCCTGCAGGTCGACGAGGATCGCGACGGGGCGTCCGGCGTCCTCAGCCGCCTTGCGGACGTTGGCGAAGTTGTTCTCGTGCACGGAGTAATCGCCGTGACTCAGGTTGAACCGCGCGACGTCGACGCCGGCCTCGATGATCGCGCGGACCATCTCGTACGTCGAAGTTGCGGGGCCGAGGGTTGCGACGATCTTGGCGCGTCTCATCCGTGTATTAGCTCCGTGGGAGGGATTTGTCGGGAAAGGGTCGGAATCGACCTCCGTCAGCCTACGCGGGCTGGAGGCCGATCGCGACATCGGACGCCCGGACGGGCGAGGGCAGCGAGGTGGTGCCCATCAGGTAGGCGTCGACCTGCGCGGCCGCGGCGCGGCCTTCGGCGATCGCCCAGACGATGAGGGACTGGCCGCGGCCGGCGTCGCCGGCGACGAAGACTCCGGGCACCGTCGTGACGAAGTCGTCTTCGCGCTCGACGTTGCCGCGCCCCGTGAACTGCGTGCCGAGCTGCTCCTCGAGGAGCGCGCGCTCGGGGCCGGTGAAGCCCATGGCGATGAGCACGAGGTCGGCCGGGATGTCGCGCTCGGTGCCGCTCTTGGGCACGCGGCGGCCGTCGGCGGCGTACTCCGTCTCCGCCACGCGGATCGCGCGCACCTCGCCGGCGTCGTTGCTCACGAACTCGACGGTCGACGCGAGGTAGGACCGCTCGCCGCCCTCTTCGTGCGCGGACTGCACCTCGAAGAGCGTCGGCGTCATGGGCCACGGCTGGTGCTCGGGGCGCTCGCCCGGCGGGCGGCGGCCGATCGCGAGGTTCGTGACGCTCAGGGCTCCCTGGCGGTGCGCCGTGCCGATGCAGTCGGCGCCCGTGTCGCCGCCGCCGATGACGACGACGTGCTTCCCCTCGGCCGTGATCTGGTTGGGGACCGAGTCCCCCGCCGTCGCCCGGTTGGACTCGACGAGGTACTCCATCGCGAAGTGCACGCCCGCGAGGTCGCGTCCCGGGATGGGGAGGTCGCGCGGCAGCGTCGCGCCCGTCGCGATCACGACGGCGTCGTACCGCGCGCGCAGGTCGCTCCACGAGAGGTCCTTGCCGATCTCGACGCCGGCGCGGAACTTGGTGCCCTCGTCCTGCATCTGACGGAGGCGCGACTCGAGGTGCTTCTTCTCCATCTTGAAGTCCGGGATGCCGTAGCGGAGGAGCCCGCCGATGCGGTCATCGCGCTCGAACACGGCGACGGTGTGGCCGGCGCGCGTCAGCTGCTGCGCGGCGGCGAGGCCGGCGGGGCCGGAGCCGACGACGGCGACGGTCTTGCCGGTCAGACGCCCCGGGGGCTCGGGCTCGACCCAGCCGTTGCCGAAGGCCTCGTCGATGATCGAGACCTCGATCTGCTTGATCGTGACGGCGGGCTGGTTGATGCCGAGCACGCACGCGCTCTCGCACGGCGCGGGGCACAGGCGACCCGTGAACTCCGGGAAGTTGTTCGTCGCGTGCAGGCGCTCGATCGCGGCGCGGCCCTCGCCGCGCCAGGTGAGGTCGTTCCACTCGGGGATCAGGTTGCCGAGGGGGCAGCCCTTGTGGCAGAACGGCACGCCGCAGTCCATGCAGCGGCCGGCCTGGCGGCGGAGCACGGCCGAATCGCCCGGCTCGTACACCTCTTTCCAGTCCAGGATGCGGACAGGCACCGGTCGGCGCGGCGGAAGCTCGCGCTCGGTGACCTTCAGAAAGCCTTTCGGGTCAGCCACCCGTCACCTCCAGAATGCGGTTCCAGACGACGTCGCCGTCGGGGTCGAGTCCCTCCGCGACCGCCTCCTGGCGGGTCTGCAGGACTGCGGCGTAGTCGCGCGGAAGGACCCGCGAGAAGTCGTCGAGAACGGTGTCGAAGTCGTCGAGGAACGACTGGGCCAGTGCCGAGCCGGTCTCGGCGACGTGCTGCTCGAGCAGGTCGCGGAGGATCTCGGCATCCCCCGAGCCCATCTCGCCGAGCACGAGCTCGCCGCTCGCGAGCGCCTCGCGGTTCACGAGGTCGCGGTCGAGCCGGTACACATAGGCGGTGCCTCCGGACATGCCGGCGCCGAGGTTGCGGCCGGTCGTGCCGAGGATGACGGCGAGTCCGCCCGTCATGTACTCGAGCGCGTGGTCGCCCACGCCCTCGACGACGGCGGTCGCGCCCGAGTTGCGCACGAAGAAGCGCTCGCCCACGACGCCGCTCAGGAACATCGTGCCCTGCGTCGCGCCGTAGCCGATGACATTGCCGGCGATGACGTTCTGCGACGCGTCGAAGGTCGCGCCGCGCGGCGGGCGGATGACGATCTGCCCGCCCGAGAGACCCTTGCCGACGTAGTCGTTCGAGTCGCCCTCGAGCCGCAGCGTGATGCCGGCAGGCATGAAGGCGCCGAAGGACTGACCGGCGGAGCCCGTCAGGTTGACGACGATCGAGCCCGACGGAAGGCCGTTCTGGCCGTGGGCGCGGGTGACGTGGTGACCCAGCATCGTGCCGACGGCGCGCTCGGTGTTGCGGATCGGCAGGTCGATCTCGATGTGGCCGCCGTGCGCGATGACGTCCTGCGCGCGCTCGATGAGCGGAACGTCGAAGTGGTCCTCGAGCTCGTGCTGCTGGGCCCGGGCGTTGCGGCGGGGCTCGTCCTCGGCGAAGGCGGGGCCCTCGAGCACCGGCGACAGGTCGAGGCCGTTCGCCTTCCAGTGCTCCACGGCGCCGTTGAGGTCGAGCAGCTCGACGTGCCCGATCGCCTCGTCGAGCGAGCGGAAGCCCAGTTCGGCGAGGTACTCGCGCACCTCCTCGGCGATGAACTCCATGAAGTTCACGACGAACTCCGGCTTGCCGTTGAAGCGCGACCGCAGGACCGGGTTCTGCGTCGCGACGCCCACGGGGCAGGTGTCGAGGTGGCAGACGCGCATCATGATGCAGCCGGACACGACGAGCGGAGCCGTCGCGAAGCCGAACTCCTCGGCGCCGAGCAGCGCGCCGATGATGACGTCGCGTCCGGTCTTGAGCTGCCCGTCGACCTGGACCACGACGCGGTCGCGCATGCCGTTGAGCATGAGCGTCTGCTGCGTCTCGGCAAGGCCGAGCTCCCACGGCGTGCCCGCGTGCTTGAGCGAGTTCAGCGGGCTCGCACCCGTGCCGCCGTCGTGGCCGGAGACCAGGATGACGTCGGCGAGGGCCTTGGCGGTGCCCGCCGCGACCGCGCCGATGCCGGACTGGCTCACGAGCTTGACGTGCACCCGGGCGCCGGGGTTGGCGCGCTTCAGGTCGAAGATGAGCTGCTTGAGGTCTTCGATCGAGTAGATGTCGTGGTGCGGGGGCGGGGAGATGAGTCCGACGCCCGCCGTCGCATGCCGCGTGCGCGCGACCCACGGGTACACCTTGGTCGGGGGCAGCTGACCGCCCTCGCCGGGCTTGGCGCCCTGGGCGAGCTTGATCTGGATGTCGTCGGACTCCGTCAGGTAGAGGCTCGTGACGCCGAAGCGACCCGACGCGACCTGCTTGATCGAGCTGCGGCGCTCGGGGTCGAGGAGACGGTCGACGTCCTCTCCGCCCTCGCCCGTGTTGGACTTGCCGCCGATGCGGTTCATCGCGATCGCGAGCGTCTCGTGCGCCTCGCGCGAGATCGAGCCGTAGCTCATCGCGCCGGTGGAGAACCGCTTGACGATCGACGAGACGGGTTCGACCTCGTCGATCGGCACGGGGGTGCGCCGGCCCGTGCGCAGCTTGAACAGGCCGCGGAGCGTCTTCAGCTCGGCCGCCTGGTCGTCGACGAGCTTCGTGTACTCGCGGAAGATGTCGTATCGGCGCGTGCGCGTCGAGTGCTGCAGGCGGAACACCGTCTCGGGGTTGAAGAGGTGCGGCGATCCGTCGCGGCGCCACTGGTACTCGCCGCCGGTCCACAGGCGCTCGTGCGCGCGGACCGCGGCATCCTCCGGGTACGCGTACGCGTGCCGCGCGGCGTTCTCGGCCGCGATCACGTCGAGGCCCACTCCCCCGAGCTTCGACTCGGTGCCCGTGAAGTACTTGGCGATGAAGTCGTCGGAGAGGCCGACGGCCTCGAACACCTGCGCGCCCGCATAGGACGAGACGGTCGAGATGCCCATTTTGGACATGATCTTGAGCACGCCCTTGCCGAGCGCGTAGATCAGGTTCTTGACGGCCTTCTCGGGCGAGATTCCGGTGATGAAGCCGGCGCGCACGAGGTACTCGACGGTCTCCATCGCGAGATACGGGTTGACGGCGGATGCGCCGTACCCGATGAGCGTCGCGACGTGATGCACTTCGCGGACGTCGCCTGCCTCGACCACGAGACCGCACTTCATGCGCGTCTGCTTGCGGATGAGGTGGTGGTGGACGGCCGCGAGCATGAGCAGCGACGGGATGGGCGCGAGGTCCTTGTTGGAGTCGCGGTCGCTCAGGACGATGAACTCCGCGCCGTCCTCGATCGCCTGGTCGACCTCGTCGCACATCTGCGCGAGGCGCTTCTGCATGCCCTTGTGGCCGGCCTCGACGCGGTAGAGACCGCGGATCGTCACCGAGGTGCGACCCGGCAGCGCCGTGTCGATGTGCTGGATCTTCGCCAGTTCGTCGTTGTCGATGACCGGGAAGTCCAGCGTGACGGTGCGCGTGTGGTCGGGGCCCGACGTGAGCAGGTTGCGCTCGGGACCGAGGCCCAGCGCGAGCGAGGTGACGACCTCTTCGCGGATGGAGTCGAGCGGCGGGTTCGTCACCTGCGCGAACTGCTGCGTGAAGTAGTCGAACAGCAGGCGCGGGCGGTCGCTGAGCACGGCGACGGGGGTGTCGCTGCCCATCGCGCCGAGGGGCTCGGCGCCCGTCTGGCCCATGGGCGTGAGAAGGATGCGCACCTCCTCCTCGGTATAGCCGAACGTGCGCTGCCGGCGCGTGATCGACGCGATCGGGTGCACGATGTGCTCGCGCTCCGGCAGCTCGGAGAGACGCACGCGGCCCGCGTCGAGCCACTCCTGCCACGGCTCCATCTCGGCGAGCTGCGTCTTGATCTCGTCGTCCTCGATCACGCGGCGCTGAGCCGTGTCGACCAGGAACATGCGGCCGGGGCGCAGGCGTCCGCGACGCTTGATGCGCTCGGGCTCGAAGTCGAGCACGCCCGTCTCGCTGCCGATGACGATGAGGCCGTCGGTCGTCTCGGTCCAGCGCCCGGGGCGCAGGCCGTTGCGGTCGAGCGTCGCGCCGACGAGCGTGCCGTCGGTGAAGATGAGCGCGGCGGGGCCGTCCCACGGCTCCATCTGCATGGCGTGGTAGTCGTAGAACGCGCGCAGCTTCGGGTCGATGCCGAGCTGCTTCTCGTACGCCTCGGGGACCATCATCATGATGGCGTGCGGGAGGCTCCGGCCCGTGAGCGTCAGGAGCTCGAGGACCTCGTCGAACGACGCCGAGTCACTCGCGCCCTCCGTGCAGATCGGCAGGAGCGGCGTGATGTCGCCGAGCAGCTCGGACTCGAGCTGCGACTGGCGCGCCCGCATCCAGTTGCGGTTGCCGTTGACGGTGTTGATCTCGCCGTTGTGCGCGAGCATGCGCAGGGGCTGCGCGAGCGGCCACGACGGGAAGGTGTTCGTCGAGTAGCGCGAGTGCACGACGGCGAGCTCCGACATGAAGCGCTCGTCCGACAGGTCGGGGTAGAACGGCTCGAGCTGGAGGGTCGTGACCATGCCCTTGTAGCCGAGGGTGCGGCTCGACAGCGACACGAAGTAGGCGTCCAGCTCGCGGCGGGCGCGCTTGCGCAGACGGTAGACGCGACGGTCGAGCGCGATGCCGGAGAGTGCCGGCTCGGAGCCCGTCGCGGGGCGCGAGACGAAGAGCTGCTCGAACGAGGGCTGGGCCGCGTGGGCGAGCTTGCCGAGGTGGGAGTCGTCGGTCGGCACCTCGCGCCAGCCGAGCACGACGAGGTTCTCGCTGGCGGCGATGCGCTCGATGCCGGTCTTCTGCTCGTCGCGCGCCTCGGCGTCGACCGGCAGGAAGACCATGCCCGCGGCGTACTCCCCGACCGGGGGCAGGTCGAAGCCCACCACGGCGCGCAGGAAGGCGTCGGGCATCTGGGTGAGGATGCCCGCACCGTCGCCGGTGCCGGCGTCCGATCCGATGGCGCCTCGATGCTCGAGGTTGCGCAGGGCCGTCAGGGCGAGCGCGATGATGTCATGCCCGGGCTCGCCGCGCAGGGTCGCGACCATGGCGAGACCACAGGCGTCCTTCTCGAAGGCAGGGTTGTACATGCCCTGTTTCGGCGGGAAATCGCCCATGCCTGGCCGGCCGGCGTTGTGACGGGGGCTCGATGCCATACCAACCGTCCTCACGTTGATGCTGACAATGGGACGACGTCGGCCCGGAAACTAGCTGAAGAGCACTGGTGGAAGTGCGGGTTACTTCGAGGCGACTGTGCTTGTGGCGCTGCCCGATTCGACCTGCTCCGCCGGTGGTTCACTCACATCGACGAAGTCCTCGGTCTCTGCCGATTGTACAGCCCCCTTGGGCTTCCACTCGCGACCGGGCACATACGGCGACGGTTCGAGGCCCGGATGGCGGCGCTTCTGCACGAAGAGGATGACAAGACCGAGCACGACGCCGATGATCGCGGCCCACACATTGGTGCGGAGCCCGAGGTACACGTCGCTCGGGTCGATCCGGATCGACTCCCACACGATGCGGCCCGCGCTGTACCAGACGAGGTACAGGCCGAAGAGGCGGCCCCACTGCAGCGTGAAGGCGCGTCCCGCCCACAGCAGCACGAAGACGCCCATCGTGTTCCAGATGACCTCGTAGAGGAAGGTCGGGTGGAAGAGTGTGCCCGGCTCGAGCCCGGGCGGGAAGGCGGGGTTGTCGCTGTCGATCCGGAGGCCCCACGGAAGATCGGTGGGCAGGCCGAAGAGCTCCTGGTTGAACCAGTTGCCGAACCGGCCCAGCGCCTGCGCCAGCAGCAGTCCCGGCGCCAGTGCGTCGGCGAACGCGGTGAAGCGGATGCCGGTCCACCGGCAGCCGAGCCACGCGCCGATGGCACCGCCGATGAGGGCGCCGTAGATCGCGATGCCGCCCTCCCAGATGTACAGCCACGACCATGGCCGCGACCCCTCGCCGAAGTAGAAGTTGTAGTGCGTGAGCACGTGGTAGATGCGCGCCGCGATGATCGCGAGGGGCACCGCGATGAGCGCGATGTCGATGACGACCCAGGGCTCCGCACCGCGTTTGGTGAGGCGGTGGTTCGTCAGGAAGACGGCGACGATGATGCCCGCGATGATGCACAGCGCGTAGTAGTGGATCGTCAGGTTCCACGAGAAGAGGTGGATCGTGAACGAGCTCACGGGAGGGCTCGGGATGCTGGTGACGACGTCGAGTGCGGCGCGGATCATGCTGGTCCTTCGAAGAGGGATCGTCGGCGGCGGGCCGACTGTGGAAGTCTAAGCGGCGCGCGTCGTGCCCGCGGCGAGGGCACGGGCCGTCTCGGCGAGGCCGTCGAGGCCGCCGTCGCGCAGCGCGCGGACGAGCGCCGTGCCCACGATCGCGCCGTCGGCGTAGTCGAGCACGCCGCCGACCTGCTCGGCGTTGGAGATGCCGATGCCGACGCACGCGTGCTCGACCCCGTGGTCGCGGAGCCGGCCGACGAGCGTCCGTGCCGCGGCATCCAGCTGTGCCCGCTCCCCCGTGATGCCCATGGTCGACACGGTGTAGACGAAGCCCGTGGAGTTGCGCGCGATGAGATCGAGGCGCTCGTCGGTGGAGGTGGGCGCGGCGAGGAACACGCGGTCGAGGCCCGTGCGCTCGCTCGCGGCGATCCAGTCCGCCGCCGCGTCGGGCGTGATGTCGGGCGTGATGAGCCCCGCGCCGCCCGCGGCGGCGAGGTCGTCGGCGTAGCGGTCGACGCCGTACTGCACGACGGGATTCCAGTACGTCATGACGAGCACGGGAACGTCGACGCGCCGCGCGATCTCGCGCACGGCGGTGAAGGTGTCGCGCATGCGGAAGCCCGCCGCGAGGGCGGCCTGCGTCGCCTCCTGGATGATGACGCCGTCCATGACGGGGTCGGAGTAGGGCGGGCCGAGCTCGAGCACGTCGGCGCCGTTCTCCGCGAGCGTGACGGCGGCCTCGATGCTCGTCTCGAGGTCGGGGAAGCCGAGCGGAAGGTAGCCGACGAAGGCGCCGCGGCCCTCCGCACGGGCCGCGTCGATCGCGGCGGCCACGCGCGAGGTCACAGCTGGACCCCCTCGCCCTTGGCGGCGTCATCGGGCTCGGGCTCCACGACCGGCTCCGCGCCGTCGTAGAGGCCGAAGTACTGGGCGGCGGTGTCCATGTCCTTGTCGCCGCGTCCGGAGAGGCAGACGGCCAGCACGGCGTCGGGGCCGAGCTCACGGCCGATGCGCAGGGCGCCTGCCAGGGCGTGCGCCGACTCGATCGCGGGGATGATGCCCTCGGTCTCGGAGAGCAGTCGCAGCGCCTGCATCGCCTCGTCGTCGGTCGCGGGGATGTACTCCGCGCGACCGATCGACGCGAGCCACGAGTGCTCCGGGCCGACGCCCGGGTAGTCGAGGCCGGCCGAGATCGAGTGCGATTCGATCGTCTGGCCGTCGTCGTCCTGCAGGACGAACGTCTTCGCACCGTGCAGCACGCCGGGGCGACCGCGTTCGATGGACGCCGCGTGCCGGGGCGTGTCGACGCCGTCGCCCGCCGCTTCGACCCCGTAGAGCCGGACGCCCTCGTCGTCGAGGAACGCATCGAACATGCCGATCGCGTTCGACCCGCCGCCGACGCACGCGAGGACCGCGTCAGGGAGTCTGCCCACCTCGTCGAGGAGCTGCGCGCGCGCCTCCTCGCCGATGATCTTCTGGAAGTCGCGGACCATCGCGGGGAAGGGATGCGGCCCCGCGGCCGTGCCGAAGATGTAGTTGGTCGTCTCGACGGTCGCGACCCAGTCGCGGTACGCGTCGTTGATGGCGTCCTTGAGGGTGCGCGAGCCGGTCTTGACGGGGATGACCTCGGCGCCGAGCAGGCGCATCCGGGCGACGTTGAGTGCCTGGCGCTCCGTGTCGACCTCGCCCATGTAGATCGTGCACTCGAAGCCGAAGAGGGCGGCCGCCGTCGCGGTCGCGACACCGTGCTGACCGGCGCCGGTCTCGGCGATGACGCGCGTCTTGCCGAGCCGCTTCGTGAGCAGGGCCTGACCCAGCACGTTGTTGATCTTGTGCGAGCCGGTGTGGTTGAGGTCCTCGCGCTTGAGGAAGACGCGGGCGCCTCCCGCATGGGCGGCGAAGCGCGGCACCTCCGTGATGATCGAGGGCCGGCCGGCGTACGAGTGCAGCAGGCCGGTGAACTCGGCCTGGAAGGCCGGGTCGACGGTGGCGTCCTCGTAGACGGCGGTCAGCTCGTCGATCGCGGCGATGAGCGACTCCGGCATGTAGCGGCCGCCGAACTCGCCGAAGAACGGGCCCTTGGCCTCGCGCAGGAGCGTCATGATCCAGCCTCCAGGAATGCTCCGAGGGTCGCGACGGGGTCACCGGTCACGAGCGCCTCGCCGATGAGCACGACGTCGGCGCCCGCCGCGCGGTAGTGGGCGACGTCGGCGGGAGCGAGCACCGCCGACTCCGCGATCTTGATCGCGTCGGCCGGAATGCGCTCGACCAGCCGGCCGAAGAGGTCGCGGTCGAGCGCGAACGTCGAGAGGTCACGGGCGTTGACGCCGATGAGCGTGGCGCCGATCGCCGCCGCACGGTCGACCTCGTCGGCCGAGTGCGTCTCGACGAGGGGCGTCATGCCCAGCTCGAGCACGAGCGCGTGCAGCCGTGCGAGCACGTCCTGCTCGAGGGCCGCGACGATGAGGAGCACGAGGTCTGCGCCGGAGGCGCGGGCCTCGAGCACCTGGTACTCGGTCGCGATGAAGTCCTTGCGCAGCACGGGCAGCGACACACCGGCCTTGACGGCCTCGAGGTCGGCGAGGCTGCCCTTGAATCGGCGCCCCTCCGTCAGGACCGAGATCGCCGATGCGCCGCCCTGCTCATAGAGGCGCGCCTGCAGCGCGGGGTCGGGGATCGACGCGAGGTCGCCGCGCGAGGGGCTCGCGCGCTTGACCTCGGCGATGATCTTGACCCGGTCGGCCGGGGCCAGGGCCGCCAGGGCGTCGCGCGCGGGAGCCTGCGCCAGAGCCGCCGCCTCGACGGCTGCGAGCGGTCGCTCGACGGATCGAGCCTCGGCATCCTCCACCGCGCCGGCCGTGAGGTCGGCGAGCACCATCAGTGCTCTTTCGCCTTGTACTTCGGGCCGTTGACACCGTAGCCCATGCGAGCCATGACCCATCCGACGATGAGGCCGACGACGAGCAGCACAGCCGACGCCCAGACGAGTGCGGGGATGTCGAGGAAGAAGAAGAACGTGCCGATCGCGATCGCGACGAGACCGATGATGACGGCCGTCCACGCTGCCGGCGAGTGTCCGTGTCCAGGGTCGCCGATGGGGTTGCTCATGGATCTCCTCCGAAATTGCGCGGGCTTCGCCAGTCTAGCGGGCGGTCGGGTCGTCGCCGCGCGACAGGTCGTCCCACGAGTCGATGGCGTCGTGAGGGCGGGATGCCGCGGGCCCGGGTGCCGCGGGGGCCGCGGCATCCTTCTGATACCGGCGGCTGCTCCCCCGCCAGCGGCGCGCGGTCGCGAGCGTGAAGAGCCCCGCGGCGAGCAGCACGATCCAGCCGACGAGCGTCGCGACCGGCCAGGGCGTCGTCCCGATGCGGAGGACGAGCGCCGCGACGGCCCCGGTGCCGGTGATGCCGGTCGAGGTCGTGACCGTGGCGGCCACCGCCGCGATGGGGGGCGCGAACGCGACCTGTGCCGTCAGGTATCCGAGCACGACCGCGATGCCGACCGTCAGCACGCCGAAGACGTACCGCAGCACGAGACCGACGATCGAGAGGGCGCCGCCGAGGGCGAGCACCGCGAGGCTCAGCGGTGCGAGGACGGGGATCGCGTCGGCGCCGGGGACCGGCAGGGCGTGCTCTCCGCCGTCGGCGAGGACGACGGTGAGCCAGGTCTGCGTGGACGACAGGATGCCGAGCGCGCCGGCGAGCACGGTCGCCGCGACGGCCAGGAGGCGCGCGCGGGCCGTCATCGCTCGGGCCCGCGCACCGGCTCGAGGTCGTCGGAGTCGAAGCACGTGCGGGTGCCGGTGTGGCAGGCGGGACCGATCTGCTCGACCTCGAGCAGGATCGCGTCGCCGTCGCAGTCCAGGCGCGCACCGCGCACCAGCTGGATGTTCCCGGAGGTGTCGCCCTTGCGCCAGTACTCCTGACGCGAGCGGGACCAGAAGGTCACGCGCCCCTCCGTGAGCGTGCGGCGCAGGGCCTCGGCATCCATCCATCCGAGCATGAGGACCTCGCGCGAGTCCCACTGCTGCACGATCGCCGCGACGAGCCCCTGGTCGTTGAAGGTCACGCGCTCGATGCGCGCCTCGACGGTCTCGGTCATGACACTGCCTCCGTCTCGCGGACCGGGATGCCCTCGCCGAGGAGGAAAGCCTTCACATCGCCGACCGTCAGCTGACCGGAGTGGAAGACGGATGCGGCGAGCACGGCGTCCGCCCCCGCGCGGATGGCGGGCGCGAAGTGCTTGACCGCGCCCGCTCCCCCCGATGCGATGACCGGCACGCTCGAGATCTCGCGCATGAGGCCGACGAGCTCGAGGTCGAAGCCCTCACGCGTGCCGTCGGCGTCGATCGAGTTGACGAGGAGCTCGCCGGCACCGCGCTCGATCGCCTCGCGCGCCCACGCGAGCGCGTCGAGTGAGGTCTCGGTGCGGCCGCCGTGCGTCGTGACGACGAAGCCCGACGGATAACGGCTGCTGAGACCCGTCGACGCACGCTTGACGTCGAGAGACAGCACGAGCACCTGGGCGCCGAAGCGGTCGGCGATCTCGTCGAGGAGCGGCGGGCGGGCGATGGCGGCGGAGTTGACCCCGATCTTGTCGGCGCCGACGGCGAGCAGCCGAGCGACGTCGTCGGCGGAGCGGACTCCCCCGCCGACCGTCAGCGGGATGAAGACCTCCTCCGCCGTGCGGCGCACGACGTCGTAGGTCGTCGATCGCTCGTCGACCGTCGCCGTGACGTCGAGGAAGGTGATCTCGTCGGCGCCCTGCTCGAAGTACAGCCGCGCGAGCTCGACGGGATCGCCCATGTCGCGCAGGTTCTCGAAGTTCACGCCCTTGACGACGCGGCCGCCCGCGACGTCGAGGCACGGGATGACGCGGCAGACGAGGCTCATCAGAGCCTCGCGTTGTGGATCGCGGTCACGAGGATGGCGCGGGCGCCGATGGCGTAGAGCGCGTCCATGACCTGGTTGACGCCCTTGCGCGGACTCATGACCCGCACCGCGACCCACTCCGGGTCGCGGAGCGGCGAGATGGTCGGCGACTCGATCCCGGGCGCGACCTTCACCGCCTCGTCGACGAGGTGGGCCGGCAGGTCGTAGTCGATCAGCACGTAGCGGCGGGCGACCATGATGCCGCGCAGGCGCCGCAGCAGCGTCTCGGTGCCGTCGGCCTCGGTCGGCGCGGCGATGAGCACCGCCTCGGAGTGCAGGATCACGGGGCCGAAGATCTCGAGCCCGGCCTGCCGCAGCGTCGTGCCGGTCTCGACGACGTCGGCGATCGCGTCGGCGACGCCCAGCTGCACGGCCGACTCCACGGCGCCGTCCAGCGGCACGAGGTCGGCGGCGACGCCGTGCTCGTCGAGGAAGGCGTCGACGAGCCCGGGATAGGAGGTGGCGATGCGGATGCCCTCGAGGTCGGCCACCTCTGCGAAGCGTCCGGGAGGCGCCGCGAAGCGGAAGGTCGAGCCCGCGAAGCCGAGCGACTCGATCTCGCGGGCGCCCGGCATCCGGGCGTCGAGCAGCAAGTCGCGACCGGTGATGCCGACGTCGAGTGCGCCGGACCCGACGTACGTGGCGATGTCCTTGGGGCGGAGGTAGAAGAACTCGACCTCGTTCTGCGGGTCGATGACGTGGAGGTCTTTGGGGTCGCGGCGGCCGACATAGCCGGCCTCCTGGAGCATCTCGGAGGCGGTCTCGGCGAGCGAGCCCTTGTTGGGCACGGCGATGCGCAGCATGACGGGGGCTTTCGGTTCTGGGCGTCGGGGATCTCTTCAGCGGGACTCAGAGATGTCGGTAGACGTCCTCGAGCGACAGGCCCTTCGAGATCAGCAGCACCTGCAGGTGGTACAGCAGCTGCGAGGCCTCCTCGGCCGTGGCATCCGTCGACTCGTACTCGGCCGCCATCCAGACCTCGGCGGCTTCCTCGACGATCTTCTTGCCGATGTAGTGCACACCCGCGTCGAGCTCGGCGACGGTACCCGAACCCTCGGGGCGCTCGACCGCTTTCGCGGAGAGCTCGGCGAACAGCTCGTCGAACGTCTTCACCATGCCAGGGTACCGGGCGCCCGGGATGCTCCGGCGCCGCGTGACACCGGGCTCAGTGGTGGTGGGCCGCTGCGAGGCCGCGAAGGCCGCGGATCGCGGCATCCGGATCCCCCGCACCGAATACGGCAGACCCCGCGACGAAGGTGTCGGCGCCCGCCTCGGCAGCCTGCGCGATCGTCGCCTCGCCGATGCCGCCGTCCACCTGCAGCCATACCGACGATCCGCGACGGCGGGCCTCGTCGGCGAGAAGACGGAGCTTGGGCATCGTGTCGGGCATGAACGACTGCCCGCCGAAGCCGGGCTCGACCGTCATGACGAGGATCTGGTCGAACTCTCCCAGGTGGTCGAAGAGGGATTCGACCGGCGTTCCCGGCTTGACGGCGACGCCGGCGCGCGAGCCGATCTCGCGCAGTCGGCGGGCGAGGGCGACGGGCTCGGCCGCCGCCTCCAGGTGGAAGGTGACCGACGCGGCGCCCAGCTCCGCATATCCCGGAGCCCAGCGATCGGGATCGGTGATCATGAGGTGCACGTCGAGCGGCACGGGGCTCGTCGCCTGGATGCGCTCGACCATCTGCGGGCCGAACGTGAGGTTGGGTACGAAGTGGTTGTCCATGACATCGACGTGCACGAAGTCGGCTCCGTCGATGCGGGCGAGCTCGGCCTGCATGTTCACGAAGTCTGCGGCGAGGATGCTGGGATTGATCCGGATGCTGTCCTCGTCGTGGCGCTGCATCCGTCCATTATGGTCGAGCCGTGGATCCCATCACGGCGCTGCTGGCGCAGGTACTGGACGACATCCGGGGCGACGATCGCGGGGCGCCCGCGTCGTACATCCCGGAGCTCGCGACAGTGGACCCCGACCACCTCGCCTTCGGCGTCGTCGGGCCGCGCGGCCGCATCCGGTCGGTGGGAGACGACGAGGTCGAGTTCACGATCCAGTCGATCTCGAAGCCCTTCGTCCTCGCGCACGTGCTCGCCCAGCGCGGCCTCTCGGACGTCCTGACGCGCGTCGGCGCCGAACCCAGCGGCGAGCCCTTCAACGCCATCAGCCTCGAAGAGGGCACCGGCCGCCCCGCCAACCCCATGGTCAATGCGGGCGCCATCGCGACGACGGGCATGGTGCCGGGCGACGACGTGGCCTCGCGCACCGAGAGCGTCCTCGCGACGCTGTCCGCCTTCGCCGGTCGACGGCTGCGCGTCGACGAGGACGTCTACCACTCGGAGTCGTCGACGGGCGATCGAAATCGCGCCCTTGCGCACCTCATGCGGTCGTACGGCATCATCGACGCGCCCGTCGACCTCGCGGTGGAGACGTACTTCCGGCAGTGCTCGATCCTCGTGACGGTGCGCGACCTCGCCGTCATGGCCTCGACCCTCGCCTTCGGCGGCGTGAACCCGGTGACGGGCGACCGCGTCGTGCAGGAGCGCGTCGCGCGCGACGTGCTGTCGATCATGTCGAGCTGCGGCATGTACGACTTCTCCGGCGAATGGATGCTGCGCGTCGGCCTGCCGGCCAAGAGCGGCGTGAGCGGCGGCGTGCTCGCCGTCGCGCCGTCGCAGTTCGGCGTCGCGGCGTTCAGCCCGCGCCTCGACGAGCACGGCAACAGCGTGCGCGGGCAGGCCATCGTCGAGACCCTCTCCGACCGCATGGGCATGCACCTGCTCGAGCCGCACGAGAGCATCTCGCAGCCCATCGTCGACGTGTCGGAGACGAGCGACGGCCGGGTCATCCGGCTGAGCGGCGAACTGGGATTCGCAGCCGCGGAGCGCGTGCTCGTCGTGCTGCGCGACCTGGCGACGATGGCCCCGAAGGATGCCGTCCTCCTCGTCGACGGCCGCGAGCTGGCCCGCACGCACCCGGCGGCGATGGTCGCCCTGCGCTCCGAGCTCGAGCTGCTGCCGGGGACGATCCGCTTCGTGGAGTAGCCCGCCTCCCTCACCCGCCGGTGGCCCCGTCGCGGCGAGAGGCGGACGGATGCCGCGGGTCAGCGCTTGCGCAGGAGTGAGATCGACATCGCGTCCGTGTTGTGCCGGTGCGGCCACAGCTGTGCGCGCTTCGACCCGTCGGCCTGCTCGGGCAGACGCGGGTCGGTGTCGGCGAGGGCGGTGAGGACCGCCCGGGCGTCGAGCTCCTCGATCGCGTCGCCGAAGGAGCGCCGGATCTCGCCGACCACGCCCGACGTCTCGGCGAGGTGCGGCGAGCACGTGACGTAGGCGACGATGCCCCCCGGCTTGAGTGCGACGACGGCCGCGCTCAGCAGCTCGGTCTGCAGCTCGGTGAGCGCCGGCACATCCGACGGCGATTTGCGCCACCGCGCCTCCGGGCGCCGGCGCAGGGCGCCGAGGCCCGTGCACGGCGCGTCGACGAGGATGCGGTCGTACGCGCCGGGGTTGTCGGCGGCCCGGATGCGTCCGTCGGCCTCCGACACGGGCACCTCGAGCGGAACGCCCTCGATCGCGCGACGCACGAGTCCGGCCCGGGCCGGCGACACCTCGTTGGCCTCGAGCAGGGCGCCCCCGGCGAGCGCCTCGGCCGCCAGCACCGCCGTCTTGCCGCCGGGCCCGGCGCACAGGTCGAGCCAGCGCTCGCCCTCCCGCACCGGCTCGGCACGGGTCAGCGCGAGCGCGGCGAGCTGCGAGCCCTCGTCCTGCACGCGGATGCGTCCGCCCGACCGGGCGACGAGCCCCTCGGGGTCTCCCCCGCCCAGGCGGAAGCCGAACGGCGAGAACGGCGTGCGTCGGGCGTCGCCCGGCGGCTCGGCGAGCCCGGGGAGGGCCGCCATCGTGACGCGCGGCGAGGCATTGTCGGCCGTGAGGAGGGCTTCCAGCTCGTCGGCGCGGCCCTCGGCCGCCAGGGCGCGCCGGAACGCGCGCACGACCCACACGGGATGCGCCGACACGAGGCCGAGGCGTTCGTCGTCGGAGCGCGCCGACTCCTCGACACGCGTCATCCAATCCCCCGGCGTGTCCCGCGAGATGCGCCGCAGGACCGCGTTGACGAAGCCGGCCGCCCCGCGGCCCGCGGGCCGTGCGAGCTCGACGGACTCGTGCACGGCGGCGTGCGAGGCCACGCGCGTCGAGAGCAGCTGGTGCACGCCGAGGCGGAGGGCGTCGATCACGGGAGGATCGATGTCCTGCGCGGAACGGTCGGCGGCGAGGGCGATGACGGCGTCGTAGGTGCCGCGACGGCGGAGGGTGCCGTACGTGAGCTCGGTGGCCAGCGCCGCGTCGGCCGTGGAGAGTGCGGCGCGATCGATCGCGGTCGGCAGCAGGAGATTGGCGTACGCATCGGACTCGTTGACGGCGCGCAGCACGTCGTACGCGACCTGGCGCGCGGCGCTCGCGGTCATGAGGCGATCACCGATCCCTCCGCGCGAAGTCCGCGCCACCAGTCGGCTGCCGCCATCGCGGCCTTGCCGGCGGGCTGGACGCGCTCGAGGACGATCGGACCGCTCCCCGTGCCGGCGTGGACGGCGCGGCCCACGAGCACGATCTCGCCGGGTGCGAGCGTCGCGGCGTCCGTGGGCGCGGGCGCGACGGCGAGCACCTTCAGCCGCGCGTCCGCGAGCGTCGTGTGGGCGCCGGGCTCGGGCGTGACGCCGCGGATGCGCGAGAGCACGGCATCCCGCGGCTCGTCCCAGCGGATGCGTCCGTCGTCCAGCGTGAGCTTCGGTGCGAGAGTCGGCTCCCCCACCTGCGGTGAGGCGTGCGCGGTGCCGGCGGCGATGCCGTAGACGACGTCGCTCACAAGCGCCGCGCCGCGGTCGGCGAGCTCGGCGAGGAGGTCGGCCGCCGTCGCGCCGTCCGGCACGGGGAGGCGCAGTTCGGCGAAGACGTCACCCGCGTCGAGCTCGGGCACCAGCTGGAAGACAGCGGCTCCCGTCTCGGCGTCCCCCGCGATGAGCGCTCGCTGCACGGGGGCCGCCCCGCGCCAGCGGGGAAGAAGCGAGAAATGCAGGTTGATCCACCCGTGGCCAGGCAGCGACAGCAGAGGTTCGCGCACGAGCCCGCCGTAGGCCACGATGACCCCGAGGTCGGGCTGCAGCGCCCGCACGGCGTCGGTCGTCGCGGCATCCAGCCGGTCCGCCTTGATGATGTCGAGGCCGAGCTCGGCGGCGGCCTGCGCGACGGGCGATGGCGTCAGCACGCGCTTCCGGCCGAGCGGAGCGTCGCTGCGCGTGACGACGGCGACGATCTCGTGGTCGGAGGCCGCGAGTCGGCGCAGCGACGGAACGGCGGCGTCGGGGGTCCCGGCGAAGACGAGGCGCATGGAGTTCCTCACAGGTCGAGGTCGGGCAGGTCGACCCGCACTCTGAGTGTATTGCGGGCGCCCGGCGCCCTTCCCTTCGCGGCCTTGCGCGCGCGCAGCGCGTCGGCGACGACCGACGAGCGGAGGCTCTCGGCGACGCGGGCACCCTGGCCGTAATCGAAGCGCACGAGGGCGCGGGCGCCGCGTTCCGTGCCGGTCACGGGTCCGAGGACGTCGTCGGCGTCGAGCTCGGGGACGTCCTCGCGGAGCGTCGCGATCGCGGTGCGTACGGCGTCCGCAGGACCGTCGAGAGCCGCCACGCGCACGGCGGGCGGCATGCGCAGCGGCGCGCGGTCGGCGAGCTCCCCGCGCGCGTAGGCGGCGGGCGTCCAGGTCGCCAGGGCCCGTGCCACGGGTCCCGCGACGCCGACGAGATGCACCGGTGCGCCGGGTGCGGCGAGGGCCGCGGCGTTCATCCACCACCGCAGCGCAGACTCGCCGATGCGCAGGTCGTCGGCGAGCAGCATCCGCTCCCCGTCCAGCAGGATGACGGCACGGTAGCCGCCCTCGGCGATCGGCTCCGCGCCGCGGGTCGCCACGACGAGGGCGGGGCGCGCGTCGACGCGCAGGACCTGGTGCTCGCCGTCCGCGACGATGACGCGGGTGCCGGCGAAGGCCCGGCCCAGCTCGTCGGCGGTGCGCTCGCTGCCCGACGACGCCATGCGCACGCGCGGCGAGGCGCAGTGCGGGCATACCCAGCCGTTGGCGGAGCGTCCGCACCATCCGCACTCCGGGACCGCGCCCGGTCGAGCGGCGTGGAGCGGGCCCGCGCAGTGCGCGCACCGCGCGGGGCGCCGGCACTCCGCGCACACGAGCACGGGGGCATAGCCGGGGCGTGCGACCTGCACGAGCACCGGCCCGGACTCGAGTGCCTCGCGGGCCGCGGCGAACGCCGCCGACGGGACGCGGGCACCCCGCGACTCCCCCTCGCGCGTGGCGCTGAGCACGACGCGGGGGCTCGAACGACGCGCCGGCGGCACATCCCGCACCCACCCGAGCGAGACGAGCCGCTCGACGTCGGTCGTGCGGGTGTGGCCGGCGAAGAGGAGGGCGCACGCGTCGAGCTCCTGCCGCACGAGACCCGCGTCGCGTGCATGCACGCCGGGAGTCAGCGGCTCGGAGAGGAGCGGGTCGCCGTCGTCCCACAGCGCCACGAGGCCCGGTGCGTGGACCGGCGCGTACACGGCGGACCGGCTGCCGATCACGATGGAGGGCACCGGGTCGAGGGTGCGGAGGAACCCGGCGTATCGCGCGGGCGACGATTGCCGCGCATCGTGCCTGACGAGGGCATGCTCGGGCACACGCGACGCGAGGGCGGCCTCGAGCTGCGCCTGGTCGCGGTGGTCCGGAACGACGAGGATCGCACTCCGGCCACCCCCCAGCGTGTGGACGGCGGCCGCGGCGAGCAGCTCGGCCCACGCGCCGATCGTCAGGGTCGATCCGTCGGGACCGGGGACCGCCGCAGGCCGCGCCGGGGCTTCGAGGGCGAGCCGGCCGGAATCGTCGATGCCCGCCGCGAGGCCCGGGTAGGCGGCGAGCACCCGGCCGGCCCACTCGAGCGCCGCAGCGTCGACGGCGGGGAGCTCCGGCGCGGGCGCCGAGATCCACGCCTTCTCGGCGCGCACCATGCGCTTCGGGATCGCGAGGCGCAGGATGTCGGATGCGGATCCCGCCGCGCGGTCGGCGACGCGGCGCGCGAGCGCGTACAGCGACGGGGTCAGGACCGGAACCGGCGACACGACGGCGTCGAGCTCGGAGAGCGGACGATCGCCCGGTTCCTCCTCGACACGCTCGACCAGGTACCCGTCGACGACCCGCCCTGCCGTGCGGAGCGGAACGCGCACCCGCACGCCGGGGGTGGCATCCCGGTCCCATTCCGGCGGGATGGCGTAGTCGAACAGGCGATCGAGCTGCGGGAGGGGCGAGTCGAGCAGCACGCGCGCGACGGGGCGCGCCGTCACCTCAGCGCTCCGTGCTCGTCACGGCCTCGCGGAGACGGGATGCCACGTCGGCCTCACGGAGACGCCGTGCGGCGTCGGCCTCGAGGAGGCGCGGCGCCACGTCACAGCCCCGCAGCGCTGCGCAGCTCGTCGACGCGGTCGGTGCGCTCCCACGTGAAGTCGGGAAGCTCGCGGCCGAAGTGGCCGTAGGCCGCCGTCTGCGCGTAGATCGGGCGCAGGAGGTCGAGGTGCTCGATGATCGCCTTGGGGCGAAGGTCGAACACGTCGCGGATCGCGCCCGTGATGACGTCGTCGGCGACATGGCCCGTGCCGAAGGACTCGACGTAGAGCCCGACGGGCTTCGCCTTGCCGATCGCGTACGCGACCTGCACCTCGAGACGGTCCGCGAGTCCCGCGGCTACCGCGTTCTTCGCGACCCAGCGCATGGCGTACGCGGCCGAGCGGTCGACCTTGGACGGGTCCTTGCCGCTGAACGCGCCGCCGCCGTGCCGTGCCGCGCCGCCGTAGGTGTCGATGATGATCTTGCGGCCCGTGAGCCCCGCATCGCCCTTGGGCCCGCCCGTCACGAACGGGCCGGCGGGGTTGATGTAGTAGTTGACCGACGGGAAGTCCAGGCCGGTCTGCGCCAGCACCGGATCGATGACCTCGGCGCGCACGAGCTCGCGGAGCTCGTCCTGCGGGATGTCGGGATGATGCTGCGTCGAGAGCACGACCGACTCGATCGTCTTCGGCGTCTGACCGTCGTACCCGAGCGTCACCTGCGTCTTGCCGTCGGGCCGCAGGAACGGCAGCGCGCCGGACCGGCGAGACTCGGCGAGACGCTCCGCGATGCGGTGCGCCGTCCAGATCGCCATCGGCATGAGCTGCGGCGTCTCTTTCGTGGCGTAGCCGAACATGATGCCCTGGTCGCCGGCGCCCTGCAGGTCGTGCGGGTCCTCCGAGCCGTCCTCGCGGCGCTCGAAGGCCTTGTTGACACCCGCCGCGATGTCGGACGACTGCGCGCCGATCGACACGCTCACGCCGCACGACTCCCCGTCGAAGCCGGTCTCGCTCGACGTGTAGCCGATGCGGTTCACGACGTCGCGGACGATCGCCGGGATCTCGACATAGGCGCGCGTCGACACTTCACCCGCGACATGCACGAGGCCGGTGGTCACGAGCGTCTCGACGGCGACGCGGCCCTGAGGGTCTTCGCGCAGGATGGCGTCGAGGATGCTGTCGGAGATCTGGTCGCAGATCTTGTCGGGGTGCCCCTCCGTGACGGACTCGGAGGTGAACAGGCGCAGCTCGGTCATCGTGCTCCAGGATCGTTGCGGGCGAGGGACAGCACCAGTCTGCCGCCCACCGCCGACAGAGCGGCGGGCGGCGCCGCGCGGGGTAATCCGCCGCGCAGGGTCAGTCGAGGCTGCGCAGGCGGAGCTTGTCCTCGTGGATCTCGTGGAGCGCGATCGTGAGCGGCTTGTCCTCGACGGTCGAGTCGACGAGCGGGCCGACGTTGTCGAAGAGGTTACCCTCGTGCAGGTCGGAGTAGTAGTCGTTGATCTGACGCGCGCGCTTCGATGCGTAGATCACGAGCTGGTACTTGGAGTCGACCTTGTCGAGCAGGTTGTCGATGGGCGGGTCGATGATGCCCTGGTTCGTTCCGGCCATGGGGGAACCTCCTGGTTCGGGGGCGGATGAAGTCATCGGCGCACGCATCACCGGCGCGCGCCCAAAGATACAGTCTACCGCGTCAGCGAGACGACCTCTTCGGCGGCGCGGCCGACCTCGTCGTTCACGACGCGGTAGTCGAACTCGTGCTGCGCGGCGAGCTCGACCTTGGCGGTGCGCAGGCGGCGGGCGCGCTCCTCGGCGCCCTCTGTGCCACGACCGACGAGACGCTGCACGAGCTCGTCCCAGCTCGGCGGCAGGAGGAACACGAGCGTCGCGGACGGGTCGGCCTCGCGCACCTGCCGAGCGCCCTGCAGGTCGATCTCGAGCAGGACGGTCTTGCCCTCCCCCAGCGCCGCCTCGATGGGCGCGCGCGGCGTGCCGTAGCGGAAGCGGTTGTGCACCGTCGCGTGCTCGAGCAGCTCGTCCTCCCGCACGAAGCGGTCGAACTCGGCGTCGTCGACGAAGTAGTAGTGCTCGCCGTCGACCTCGCCGGGGCGAGGGGCGCGCGTCGTCGCCGACACGGAGAGGTGGATCTCGGGATGCCGCTGCGCGATCTGCGCCGCGACAGTGCCCTTGCCGACCGCGGTCGGGCCGGCGAGCACGACGAGCCTGCTGCGGCCCTCGCGCGGCTGCAGTTCGGGCCAGCGCTCCTCGAGGAACGCCTCGATCGCGCGGCGCTGGCGGGCGCCGAGGCCGCCGAGGCGCTTGACGGGCGAGATGCCGAGGCGCTCGAGGATGCGGTCGCGCTTGCCCTCCCCGATCGCGGGGATGCTCGTGAGGAACTCCGTCACGCGCATCGTGCCGGCGGGGGACGTCGGCTCCGCGAACGCCCGGCGCAGCAGCTCCTGCGGGGTGATGACGCGCATCGCGACGTCCTTCTTGAGCGACGCGCGGGCGCGCCGCGCCGCGACGGCGCGACGCGAGGCCGCGACGCGGTCGACTTCGGGTGGATGCTGCGCGTCAGCCATGGGATTCACCACGGTACAGGGCGGCGCGCTCCGCGATGCGCGCCGCGAGCCCCGAGGGGCCGGCGGAGAGGATGCTGCGGCTCTCGGACGCGATGACGTTGGCCGCGGTCGCCCCGAAGAGGCGGTCGAGGTCGGCGGGCTCCGCGCCCTGCGCGCCGAAGCCGGGCGCGAGGATCGGCGCGTTGCGGAGGACGTCGTCGGTCAGCCCGAACTCGTGCCGGTCGACGGTCGCACCGACGACGAGACCGGCGGGTCCGAGCCCTCCGGCGAACGCGGCGGAGCCGTTGACCCACGCGACGTCCCGCGCGACGCGGGCCGCGACGGTCTCGCCGTCGCCCGCGGCGACATCGGTCGTCTGCGCCGTCTGCAGGGACGCAGCCTCGGGGTTGCTCGTCGCGGCGAGCACGAAGACGCCCTTCCCGCCGCGGACGGCGAGGGTGAGGGTGCCGCGCAGCGACTCGGGGCCGAGGTAGGGGCTGACGGTGAGGGCGTCGGCTTCGAGCGGCGACCCCTCCTCGAGCCAGGCGGAGGCGTACCCGTCCATCGTCGTGCCGATGTCGCCGCGCTTCGCATCGGCGATCACGACGAGGCCCGCCTCGCGCGCCGCCCGGAGGACGTCCTCGAGCGCCGCGAAGCCCGCGGAGCCGAAGCGCTCGAAGAACGCGACCTGGGGCTTGACGATCCCGACGCGTCCGGCGGCGGCGTCGACGACACGGAGGCCGAAGTCGCGCACGCCGTTGCCGGAGGCATCCATCCCCCACTCCTCGAGCAGGTGCGCGTGCGGGTCGATGCCGACGCACAGGCGCCCGCGCTGCTGGAAAGCGGCGGTGAGCCGCGCTCCGAACCCTTCGACGGACTCAGGGACCGTCACGCGCGCTCCGCCCGGTCGACGGCGTACTCCTGCAGGCTCTTGACCTCGAAGCCCTCGCGCAGCACCGGCAGCGCGCTGACGGCCGCGCCGAGCACGGCCATCGTCGTGAAGAGGGCCTTGTCGGCGGCGACGGCCGCGGCGCGGATCTCATAGCCGTCGGCGCGAGCTGTGCCGCCGGACGGCGTGTTGACGATCATGTCGATCTCGCCGGCGTTGATGAGGTCGACGATGTTCGTGTCGCCGGTGTCCTGGGTCTCGGAGTACTTGCTCACGACCTCGACGGCGATGCCGTTGCGCGCGAGGATCTCGGCCGTGCCCTCCGTGGCGACGAGGTCGAAGCCGAGCTCCTGCAGGCGGTGGGCCGGCAGGATGACGGCGCGCTTGTCGTCGTCGGCGACCGAGATGAACACGCGTCCCTCGAGCGGCATGCCGCCGTACGCGGCCTCCTGGCTCTTGGCGAACGCCGTCGGGAAGTCGCGGTCGATGCCCATGACCTCGCCCGTCGAGCGCATCTCGGGGCCGAGCACCGAGTCGACCATGAGGCCGTCCTTCGTGCGGAACCGCTTGAACGGCAGCACCGCCTCCTTGACGGCCACCGGCGCGTCGAGCGGCACCCGCGAGCCGTCGACCTCGGGCAGAAGGCCCTCCGCCTTGAGCTCGGCGACCGTCGCACCCGCCATGATGCGGGCGGCGGCCTTCGCGAGCGGGATGCCGAGCGCCTTCGAGACGAACGGCACCGTGCGCGATGCGCGCGGGTTCGCCTCGATGACGTACAGGACGCCCGCCGAGACGGCGAACTGCACGTTGAGCAGGCCCCGCACGCCCACGCCCTCGGCGATGGCGCGCGTCGCCTCGCGGACGCGGTCGATCTCGGTGCGGCCGAGCGAGATGGGCGGCAGCGTGCAGCTCGAGTCGCCGGAGTGGATGCCGGCCTCCTCGAGGTGCTCCATGACGCCGCCGACGTACAGCTCCTGTCCGTCGAAGAGCGCGTCGACGTCGATCTCGACGGCGTCATCGAGGAACCGGTCGACGAGGAGCGGCATCCCGGGCCCGATGATGGCCTGATCCGCGATGCGCACGAAGTAGTCGCGCAGGCTCTCGGTGTCGTAGACGATCTCCATGCCGCGGCCGCCCAGGACGAACGAGGGCCGGACGAGCACCGGGTACCCGATCTCCTCCGCGATCGCGACGGCGCCCGCCTCGTCGATCGCCGTGCCGTTGCGCGGAGCGACGAGGCCCGCACGGTCGAGCAGGCGGGAGAACAGCTCGCGCTCCTCCGCCAGGTCGATCGCGGCGGGGCTCGTGCCGAGGATGCGGTAGCCCGCCTCTTCGATGCCCTTCGCGAGGCCGAGCGGCGTCTGGCCGCCGAGCTGGCAGATCACGCCGAGGATCTCGCCCGACTGCGCCTCGGCGTGCAGCACCTCGAGCACGTCCTCGAGCGTGAGCGGCTCGAAGTAGAGGCGGTCGCTCGTGTCGTAGTCGGTCGAGACGGTCTCGGGGTTGCAGTTGACCATGATCGTCTCGAAGCCCGCCGCGTCGAGGGCGAACGACGCGTGGACGCACGAGTAGTCGAACTCGACGCCCTGGCCGATGCGGTTCGGTCCTGAGCCGATGATGACGACCTTCGTGCGATCGGACGGCGTCACCTCGGTCTCGAAGTCGTAGCTCGAGTAGTGGTACGGCGTGAGGGCCGGGAACTCCCCCGCGCACGTGTCGACGGTCTTGAAGACGGGACGGATGCCGAGTCCCTGACGGACGCCGCGCACCTCCCGCTCCGTGTCACCGCGCAGCTGCGCGATCTGAGCGTCGCTGAAGCCGTGCTCCTTCGCGACGCGCAGGGTCGCGGCATCCAGCTCCCCCGCCGTGCGGACGAACTCGGCGACCTCGTTGATGAGGGCGATCTGGTCGAGGAACCAGGGGTCGATCGCCGTCGCCGCGAACGCCTGCTCGATAGTCGCGCCCTTGCGCATGGCCTGCTGAAGCACGACGATGCGGCCGTCGGTCGGGGTCTTCGCGACCTCAAGGAGCTCCTCGACGGAGCGCGGCTCGTCGCCCCAGTGGAAGCTCGAGCCCCGCTTCTCGAGCGAGCGCAGCGCCTTCTGCAGCGCCGTCGCGTAGTTGCGGCCGATGGCCATCGCCTCGCCGACCGACTTCATGGTGGTCGTGAGCGTGATGTCGGCGGCGGGGAACTTCTCGAAGTTGAAGCGCGGCACCTTGACGACGACGTAGTCGAGCGTGGGCTCGAAGCTCGCCGGCGTCGCCCCCGTGATGTCGTTGGGCACCTCGTCGAGGCGGTAGCCGATCGCGAGCTTCGCGGCGAGCTTCGCGATCGGGAAGCCCGTCGCCTTCGACGCGAGCGCCGAGGAGCGCGAGACGCGCGGGTTCATCTCGATGACGATGATGCGACCCGTCTTGGGGTCGACGGCGAACTGGATGTTGCACCCGCCCGTGTCGACGCCGACGGCGCGGATGATGTCGATGCCGATGTCGCGGAGCTTCTGGTACTCGCGGTCGGTGAGGGTCAGCGCCGGAGCGACCGTGATCGAGTCGCCCGTGTGCACGCCGACGGGGTCGACGTTCTCGATGGAGCAGACGACGACCGTGTTGTCGGCCGTGTCGCGCATGAGCTCGAGCTCGTACTCCTTCCAGCCGAGGATCGACTCCTCGAGGAGCACCTCGCTCGTCGGGGAGTCGTGCAGGCCCGCGCCGCCGATGCGGCGGAGATCTGTCTCGTCGTACGCGAAGCCGGAGCCGAGCCCGCCCATCGTGAAGGACGGGCGCACGACGAGGGGGTAGCCGAGCTTCTCGGCGCCGGCGAGCAGATCCTCCATCGAGTGGCAGATGACGGATGCCGCGACATCCGCCCCCGCATCCAGCACCAGCTGCTTGAAGATCTGCCGGTCCTCGCCCTTGCGGATCGCGTCGACCTTGGCGCCGATGAGCTCGACGCCGTGCTTGTCGAGGATGCCGCGGTCGTGGAGCGCGATCGCGGCGTTGAGGGCCGTCTGGCCGCCCAGCGTGGGGAGGATCGCGTCGGGCTTCTCCTTCGTGAGGATCGTCTCGAGCACCTCCGGCGTGATCGGCTCGATGTAGGTCGCATCGGCGAAGTCGGGGTCGGTCATGATCGTGGCCGGGTTCGGGTTCACGAGGATGACGCGCAGGCCCTCCTCGCGCAGCACGCGGCAGGCCTGCGTGCCGGAGTAGTCGAACTCCGCGGCCTGGCCGATGACGATCGGGCCCGACCCGATGACGAGGACGCTCTTGATGTCGTCGCGCTTAGGCATTGCGCTCCTTAGTCGGTCCCTGAGCCTGTCGAAGGGTCGCCACGACGAGGTCACGGAAGCGGTCGAAGAGGTAGTTGGCGTCGTGCGGGCCCGCGGCGGCCTCGGGGTGGTACTGCACCGAGAACGCCGGGATGTCGAGGGCGCGCAGGCCCTCGACGACCCGGTCGTTGAGGCCCACGTGCGACACCTCGATGCGGCCGTAGCCGTTGGGGCTGTCGAACGAGCCCTCGAGGGGCGCCTGCACGGCGAAGCCGTGGTTGTGCGCCGTGATCTCGACGCGGCCCGTCTGCTTGTCGAGCACGGGCTGATTGATGCCACGGTGCCCGAACGGGAGCTTGTACGTGTCGAGGCCGAGCGCGCGGCCGAGCAGCTGATTGCCGAAGCAGATCCCGAAGAACGGCAGACCATCGTCGAGCACGCCGCGGAGGAGCTCGACGTGGTCCCCCGAAGCTGCCGGGTCGCCGGGGCCGTTCGAGTAGAACACCGCGACGGGGTCGATCGCGCGGATCTGGTCGATCGTGACGTCCTGCGGGAGGACGTGCACCTCGAAGCCGCGGTCGGCGAGGTTGTCGACGGTCGCCTGCTTGACGCCGAGGTCGAGCACGGCGAGGTTGCCGATGCGCTCGCCCCTCGCGGGGGTGACCTCGGCCGCCGCGACGGAGACGGACGCCGAGAGGTTCTGTCCCGCCATCTCCGGCGCCTCCCGCACGAGGCGGAGCTGCTCGTCGGCGTCGATCGCCGCGGCCTCGCCCGAGAAGATCCCGCCGCGCATGCTCCCGGCGGAGCGGATGTGACGCGTCACGGCCCGCGTGTCGATGCCGCTGATGCCCACGATGCCGTCGTTCACGAGCGCGTCGTCGAGCGACTCGTCGGCGCGCCAGTTCGACACGACGCGGGAAGGGTCGCGGACGATGTAGCCCGACACCCAGATGCGGCGGGACTCGGGGTCTTCGCCGTTCATGCCGGTGTTGCCGATGTGCGGTGCGGTCTGCAGCACGATCTGGCCCGCGTAGGAGGGGTCGGTCAGGGTCTCCTGGTAGCCGGTCATCCCGGTCGAGAAGACGACCTCGCC
Source organism: Microbacterium sp. AZCO (assembly GCF_039614715.1). Classification (GTDB taxonomy): domain Bacteria; phylum Actinomycetota; class Actinomycetes; order Actinomycetales; family Microbacteriaceae; genus Microbacterium. The sequence goes on from NZ_CP154857.1 coordinate 1,136,820, forward strand.
GAGGGTCGTGCCGGTCGCGCCGTAGGCGCGGCCGACGTGGCGGGTGCCGTCCTCCAGCACGAGGACGGCCGGGCCTGTCTGGAACAGGGAGGTCATGCGTCTGATCCTGTCGTGGTCGGGGTGAGGATGGCGTCGACGGCGTCCGCGACCTGGCGGGCCGAGGCATCCTGCGGCCTGAAGTAGGAGTCGACGAGAGAGCCCTCGTCGGTGCGCCAGTCGAGACGGACGAGTCCGTCCGGCTCGACGGCGCGGTCGATGGCGACGGACGCCTGCGCGACGCCCGCGATGCGGCTCGTCGGGAGGAAGACCCGCGGCTGGCCGGTCAGGTCGAGGGCGACGCCCACGTCGGTCACGATGAGGTCAGCCCGCGAGCGGAATCCCAGCCCGCGGATCGCCAGGCGCTCGAGCGGCTCACCGTGCCTCGTCGTCGCGACGTAGAACCCGTCGAACGTCGCCGACACGAGCGCCGAGGCGGGCGCGTCGCCCACGGGGGCGGTGAGACCGCGGTCGCGGCGGGTGCGACGCGCCCATGCCCACGCGAGGAGGGCCAGCAGCACGACCGCGACGCCGATCATGACGAGGAGGGCGCCCTGCTGGGTCACGCGCGCACCCCCGGTGTCTCGAGGAGCGCGCCGTCGACGACGGTCGGGATGCCGCGGTGCAGCGTCCAGCGCACCTCGCCGGGCAGCTCGCGGCCGAGGTACGGGGAGTTCACGCTGCGCCCGCGGAGGTCGCCGACCCCGAACGCGCGGACCGGCTTCGGGTCGTAGAACGTGACGGATGCCGCGTGCCCCGCGCTGAGCGGGGTGCCGTGGCCGTCGAGCCGGCCGATGCGGGCGGGCGTGCGCGACATGATCCGCGCGACGTCGGCCCACACGATGAGGCCCGTGTCGACCATCGCCTCCTGCACGACGCGCAGCGCGCTCTCGAGCCCGACCATGCCGTTCGCGGCCGCCTGCCACTCGCACGCCTTCGCCTCGGCGGGGTGCGGAGCGTGGTCGGTCGCGACGATGTCGATCGTGCCGTCGGCGAGTCCCTCGCGCACGGCGAGGACGTCTTCCTCGCGGCGCAGCGGCGGGTTCACCTTGAAGCGGGCATCGTAGCCGCGCGCCAGCTCGTCGGTGAGGAGCAGGTGGTGCGGGGTGACCTCGGCCGTGACGTTGACGCCGCGGCGCTTGGCCCAGCGGATGATCTCGACCGAACCGGCGGTCGAGAGGTGGCAGACGTGCAGGCGCGACCCGACGTGCTCGGCGAGCAGGACGTCGCGCGCGATGATCGACTCCTCGGCGACGGCAGGCCACCCGGCGAGCCCGAGCTCCGCCGAGACGCGGCCCTCGTTGAGCTGCGCGCCCTCCGTGAGCCGCGGGTCCTGGGCGTGCTGGGCGATGACGCCGTCGAACGCCTTCACGTACTCGAGCGCTCGCCGCATGATGAGCGGGTCCCAGACGCAGAAGCCGTCGTCGCTGAAGACGCGCACGCGGGCGCGGGAGTCGGCCATCGCGCCGAGCTCGGCGAGCCGCTCCCCCTTCTGCCCCACGGTGACGGCGCCGATGGGCTGCACCGTGACGTAGCCGGCGGCCTCGCCGAGGGCGAGCTCCTGCTCGACGACTCCCGCCGTGTCGGCGACGGGCGACGTGTTCGGCATCGCGAAGACGGCTGTGTAGCCGCCTGCCGCGGCGGCGCGGGAGCCGGTCAGGATGGTCTCGGACGCCTCGTACCCGGGCTCGCGGAGGTGCGTGTGCAGGTCGACGAGACCCGGCAGGGCGATGAGACCGTCGACGTCGATCTCGGTCGCGCCCGCGCGGCTGAGGCCCGTGCCGACCTCGACGATCGCACCGTCCTCCACGACGAGGTCGGCGGCTTCGCCGCCCTCGAGCTTGGCGCCCTTGAAGATGAGGACCTCGGCCATCACACGTCCTCTCGTTCGTCAGTACCGGCCAGCAGCAGGTAGAGCACCGCCATGCGCACCGAGACGCCGTTGGTCACCTGTTCGAGCACGGTGGAGCGCGGCGAGTCGGCGGCGTCGGCGGAGATCTCCAGGCCGCGGTTCATCGGGCCCGGGTGCATGACCATGCTATCGGTGCCGAGCGCCGCGAGCCGTGTCGCGTCGAGGCCCCAGCGCCGGGAATACTCCCGTTCAGTGGGGAAATACGCGGCGTTCATGCGCTCGAGCTGGATGCGGAGCATCATGAGGGCGTCGCAGCCGTCGGCGATCGCCTCGTCGAGGTCGTAGCGGACGCGCACGGGCCAGTCCGACACGTCCTGCGGCACGAGGGTCGGGGGCGACACGAGCGTGACTTCGGCGCCGAGGCTCGTCAGCAGCCAGACGTTGGAGCGCGCGACGCGCGAGTGCAGCACGTCGCCGACGATCGTGACCCGGAGGCCTGCGAGGTCGCGGCCGCGGCTGTCGTCGCCGAACGTGCGCTTGCGGATCGTGAAGGCGTCGAGGAGGGCCTGCGTGGGGTGCTCGTGCGTGCCGTCGCCGGCGTTGACGACGCCCGCCGTGATCCACCCGCTCGTCGCCAGGGTGCGCGGCGCGCCGGAGGCTCCGTGGCGGATGACGACGGCATCCGCCCCCATCGCCTGCAGCGTCTGGGCGGTGTCCTGCAGCGACTCGCCCTTCGAGACGCTCGAGCCCTTCGCGGAGAAGTTGATGACGTCGGCGCTCAGGCGCTTGGCGGCGGCCTCGAACGAGATGCGCGTGCGCGTGGAGTCCTCGAAGAAGAGGTTGACGACCGTCTTGCCCCGGAGTGTCGGCAGCTTCTTGATCTCGCGGCGCTGCGTGTCGGCCATGTCCTCGGCGACGTCGAGGATGCGCAGGGCCTCGGCCCGGCCGAGCGTCTTGGTGTCGAGCAGGTGCCTCATGACTCGATCGTCACCTCCTCGGCGCCGTCGATCTCCGACAGGCGCACGTTGACGCGCTCCTCGCGGGCGCTGGGCAGGTTCTTGCCCACGAAGTCGGGCCGGATGGGCAGTTCGCGGTGCCCGCGGTCGACGAGCGTCGCGAGTCGCACGGCGGCGGGGCGGCCGATGTCCTGCAGAGCGTCGAGCGCCGCCCGGATGCTGCGGCCGGAGAACAGCACGTCGTCGACGAGCACGACGGTCTTGCCGTCGATGCCGCCCGCCGGGATCTGCGTCGGCTGCGGGGCCCGCGTCGGATTGCGATGCAGGTCGTCGCGGTACATCGTGACGTCGAGCGACCCGACGGGCACGGGGTGGCCGCCGAACTCGGTCACGAGCGCGGCGACGCGGTTCGCGAGGGTGACTCCTCGAGTGGGGATGCCGAGTATGACGAGATTCTCCGGGCCTCTGTTGGACTCGAGGATCTCGTGCGAGATCCGAGTCAGTGCCCGGGCGATGTCGGCCTCGTGCAGCACGGTGCGCGTGCTCATCCGCCGCTCCCTTCTCCGCCTCACAGGACGGGGTTAAAGGTTGCTGTGGTGTTCGCTCCAGCCTACCGGACGCCCCGGCACCGCCGAGGCAGGGGTCAGGCGGCGGGCTGCTCGGCGTCGGCCTCGACCTGCGAGGCGCGGATGGGGTGGCCCTGCGACGTCAGGCACTTGCCGGAGGCGAGGTCCCACTTCCAGTCGTGGAGGGAGCAGGTGAGGACGCCGTCCTCGATCTTGCCCGTCTTGGTCAGGTCGGCGCGCAGGTGCGGGCAGCGGCGCTGCACCATCCAGTCGCCGAGCTGGGCGTCCTCGGTCTGGTCGGTCTGCTCGGCGTACCAGTTCTCGACGTACTCGATCCGGTCGCGGGAGAGGCACTTGAGGAACGTGGTGAGGAACTCGTTGAACTTGCCGCTGCGGCCGACCTCGAACTGCATCGACAGGAAGATCGAGTTCGACCAGTCGATCTCGCCGTCGCGGATGTTGGTCGAGACGAGGTCGGCGGGGATCGTGTACCAGTAGATGCACTCCTCCCCCGCGTACTCGCGCACCTTCGCCTTGGGGAAGTCGACGACCATGTCCAGCTCGCCGATGCGGAACCGCACGTTGCCGCCGACGCCGTTGCGGATTGTGCGGGCGCGGCGCAGCAGCGGCTCCCACCACTCCTTGATCGCCGCGAGCATCTCCTCCGGCGGAAGGACGGGGGCACGGGATGCCTCCTCCGCCCGGATCTCGTCCTGCCGCGAGTCTCGCTGCTCGGCCAGATAGGCCCACTTGTCGTCGAAGATCCGGTCGATCTCGGCATCCGTGTACAGGGTCTGCGTCACCGACAGCTCGCCGTTCTCGATCTCGACGACCGTCCCGGGGACGAACTCGTACCCCTTCTGCTGCGGACGGAGCTCGCGCATGTGCGCGAGGAACTCGCGCTGATCGGTGAAGATCGCATCCCCGTCCAGGCCCTGCCCGTTGTAGCGGAACAGCTCCTCGCGCAGGAACATCGGCGGGCCGGCCATCGGGAAGACGTGCTCGGCATCCACCTTCTCGATGTAGTACATCGCCCGCTTGTTCTGCGCGTCGCGCTTGAGCTTGGCGAAGTTCTGCTTGGCGTCCTGCGGCAGGTCGTAGACCATCGGCCACCAGATCGCGCCGGACACCTGCGTGAAGTACGCCTCGGGCTTCGAGAACGACATCAGCTTCTCGAGGTCGAGGGGGTGCGAGTCGTTCTGGTTCAGGATGCTGGCGGTGCCGTCGTCCACCGACAGCGACGAGTCGCCGATCGGCCCGTCGCTGGGGGCGCGCAGCGGCGTGACCATGATCTTCAGGTCGCCGAACTCGAGCGGCACGCCGGCCTGCGTGTAGACGATGTTGTCGTAGCCGAGCCGGCGGAGATCCTGCTCGAGGTCGTCGGTCGGGTACTCCGGGAGCAGCACCCTGATGGTCTTCGGGACGACCCGTTCCATGAGCGCGGGGTCGAAGTGGTCGCGGTGGCGGTGCGAGACGTAGAGGAAGTCCGCGTTGCCGAACCGCTCCCAGTCCAGCCCCCGGTTGTCGGGGAACGGGAACCACGAACCGAAGAAGGTCGGACCGATCACCGGGTCGCACAGGATGCTGCCGCCCCTGGTCTCGATGAACATTCCGGCGTGGCCGAGGCCCGTGATGCGCATGGGGAGTCCTCCAGATCGAACCTGTCGAGTCTAATCGCGACGCTCCGACCGCCACGGGTGTCGAGGCCGCGTGGGCTCGGATCAGAGGTCGAACAGGCCGCGGATGTCGTCGGCCGAGAGCGCCTGGCCGAACAGCGCGTCGTCGTCCATGACCGCGCGGAAGAGGCGCGCCTTGCGCTGCTGCAGCGCCATGACCTTCTCCTCGATCGTGCCGTTCGCGATGAGTCGGTAGACCATGACGCTGCGGGTCTGTCCGATGCGGTGGGCGCGATCCACGGCCTGCGCCTCGGCCGCGGGATTCCACCACGGGTCGAGCAGGAAGACGTAGTCGGCTTCGGTGAGCGTCAGTCCGAAGCCGCCCGCCTTGAGGCTGATGAGGAAGACGGGCGCGTCGCCGTCGCGGAAGGCTCCGACGGCCGCATCGCGGTCGCGCGTCGAGCCGTCGAGGTAGGCGTACGGCACGCCCCGCGCCTCGAGCTGCTTCGCGACGAGCCCGAGGAACGACGTGAACTGGCTGAACACGAGCGCGCGGTGCCCCTCCTCCAGCGCCTCGTCGAGCTGTTCGAAGAGCGCGGTCAGCTTGCTGGGCGCGATGTCGGCGTGCGTGGGGTCGACGAGCTCGGGCGCGAGGCTCAGCATGCGAAGGAGTGTGAGCGACCGGAAGACGATGAAGCGGTTGCGGTCGAGGTCGTCGAGGAGGCCGAGCACCTTCTGGCGCTCCCGCTGCAGCACGGTGTCGTAGAGCGCGCGGTGCGCGGGGCTCAGCTCGACGCGCACCTCCTGCTCCTGCTTGGCGGGGAGATCGGCCGCCACCTGCTCCTTCGTCCGGCGCAGCACGAGCGGACGGATGCGGCGCCGCAGCCGCTCGAGCCGAAGCCGACGCCCGTCGCCGCCCTCCTGATCGTCGGGCACCTTGCCCTTCTCGATGGGCTTGACGTACTCCTCCCGGAACCGCCGCGCCGACGCGAAGAGCCCGGGGGCGGTGAGCGACAGGAGCGCCCAGAGCTCGGTGAGGCTGTTCTCGAGGGGTGTGCCCGTGATTGCGAAGACGACGTCGGCCGTGAGGGCGAGCACGGCGCGGTGCGCCTTCGTCTGCGCATTCTTGACGAACTGCGCCTCGTCGAGCACGACCCCGGCCCAGTCGATGCGTGCGAACTCGCGCTGCTCGAGGCGCAGGAGCGTATACGACGTCACGACGACGTCGGCGCGGGGCGCGGCATCCCGAACCGCATCCCGGCGCGTGCCGCCCCGGGCGCCGACGACCGCGACACGGAGGCCGGGCGTGAAGCGCTCCGCCTCGGCCTGCCACGTCGACAGCACCGAGGTGGGCGCCACGACGAGGAACGGCCGCGTCTCCCCCGCGTCGCGTGTGCGGGCGATGAGCGCGAGCGTCTGCAGGGTCTTGCCGAGGCCCATGTCGTCGGCCAGGATGCCGCCGAGCCGGTGCTCCCACAGGAACGCGAGCCAGTCGTATCCGGCGCGTTGATAGGGCCGCAGCTCGGCGCGGAGCCCCGACGGCAGTGGCGCAGTGGGCACGCCCTCCGCGCTGCGCAGACCCTCGGCGGTCGCTCGCCACGACACCGCCGGCGCGGCCTCGTCGGCGAGGTCCTCGAAGTCGGCCCACAGGTCGGTCTGACGCCGGTTGAGGCGCGGGCCGGTCTCCCACTCCTCGAGCTCGCCAGCTTCCTCGATGAGGTCGCGCAGGCGCTGCAGCGCCGGATGGGACAGGGAGAAGTACGCGCCGTCGCTGAGCAGGATCTTCTTGCGCCCGCGCGACAGCGCCGTGAACAGCGGCGCGAACGGGACGCTCCGCCCGTCGATCGTCACGACGACACCGAGGTCGAACCAGTCGGGATCCGTCGACTCGACCGTCGTGATCACGATCCGCGGATCGCCGGTGAGCTCGCGGTAGCGCGGGCGCTCGCCGGAGACCTCGACGACGACCCCCTCGAGCCCCTCGAGCGCGGGAAGCACGTGCGCCGAGAATTCGGCAGCCTCCAGACCCGACAGCGCCCCCGAGGGTTCGAACGGGACTGTGGATGCCGCGTCCCACACCTCCCGCAGGCGCCGGCTGATGGCGGCCTCGGCCGGGTCGTCGCGTTCCGCGGTCAGCGGCGCGGTGAACGGCACGGCGGCCTCCCGGCCGTACCGCCATGCGAGGGCGAAGTCGAGCCGGTGCGACGGCGCGAAGGCCACCGAGAGCACGAGAGTCGGCCGCGCGGCGGCGGGCAGTGCGACGCCGGCCGTCTCGACCGGTCCGAGCCGCACGAGCCTAGGAAGATGGTCGGCGAGGAACTCGGCGGAGTCGTCGGCGGGCACCACCGCCGGGACGCCGCCGGCGAGGAGCGCGTGCAGCGGCTCCGACAGCGCGACGGGGGCGACGGTCAGCGCGAGGCCGGAGCGGACCACCTCGAACCGATAGACGCCGATGCGGCCGATGGGTCGGAGGGAGGCGGCATCCACCGGCTCGCCGTCGATGGTCGCCCGCGCCGTGACGACGAGTCCGCCGTCCTTCCGCGCCACGTGCAGCCCGACGTCGGCGTGCGCGAGGGAGGCCGTCTGGGTTCGACGCGTGGGGAGGATCGGGATGCCGCGCTCGGCCGCGAGCTCGAGATGCGGCCAGAACAGACTTGACTCGATCTCGTCGAGTGTCAGCCACTCACCGCCGTCGGTGAAGGTGCCGAGGGTGCGCAGCTCGCGCCCGATGCTGTGCAGCTCGGCGAACCACCTCGCCTGCCCGAGGTCGTAGCGGGTCGTCGGGCGCCGCACGGCGTCCCACGAGACCTCTCCCTTGATCCACGCATCGCTGCGCTCGCTGCGCTCCAGTGGTCGGAGCCCGACGAGCACGTCGGACCCGAACTGGTGGAGGCCCCGCGGCGTCGCGGTCTCGACGCGCGCGGGCGCCCACGTGGACGCGCCCCGGCGCACCCGCTGCCGCAGCTCCACCCCGAGCGCGAGAGCCGTCGCGGTGCGCGGTGCGGAGGCTCCCGATGAGCCGAGTAGCGTGCGCCAGACGGCGGGCGCCGCCGGACCCGAATGCTCGGCGAGGCTGTTGCCCGCGAGGATCGTCGCGACGGCGTGCTTGCAGTCGAACTGCACGGGACACGAGCACGCCATCGCCGCGATGGGCCGGTCGGGCCGGTGCGGGTCGAGCCGCACGCGCGACCGATAGACGCGCCCCGCCGTGCCGATGACGTCGGACTCGAGGACGGACGTCGACGGGTCCCACGTGAGGCCGCGCACGGCGCCGGACTCGAAGCAGCCCGCTCCCCGCTCGTACGTCTGCGCGCCCGCCCGGCCGCGGATGTGCGACAGAGCGATGTGCGGGGGGCTCACGGCATCCATCATCCCGCCGCCCGCCGACACGGGATCGAAGCCGTCAGGCGGCGCGCGAGATGCGTGCGAGCACTCCGTGCACGAACGACCCGGAGTCGTCGGTCGAGAACTCCTTCGCGAGCTCGACGGCCTCGTCGATCGCGACGGCCGCGGGCACCTCGTCGTTGTAGAGGAGCTCCCAGACGCCGATCCGCAGGAGGGCGCGGTCGACGGCCGGCATCCGCGCGAGCGACCAGTCCTTGGCGAACGTCGTGATCTGCTCGTCGATGGCGTCCCGGTTGTCGATCACGCCGTCCACGATCTCGCGGGCGTACAGCCACGACGCCTCGCGTGCGGGCTCGCTGGCTGCCCGCTTGGCCTCGGCTGCGAGGATCGTGGACACGTCGTCGCCGCGGACGTCGGCCTGGAACAGGATGTCGAGCGCGCGCTTGCGCGCCTTCGTACGGGCGCTCAACGGCTCAGTTCACGCGGCCGAGGTAGTCGCCCGTGCGCGTGTCGACCTTGACCTTGGTGCCGGTCTCGAGGAACAGCGGCACCTGGATCTCGTACCCGGTCTCGACGGTCGCGGGCTTGGTGCCGGCCGACGAGCGGTCGCCCTGCAGGCCCGGCTCGGTGTACGTGATCTCCAGGACGACGGACGCCGGAAGCTCGATGTAGAGGGGGTTGCCGTTGTTGAGGGCGATCTGCACCTGCTGGTTCTCGAGCATGAAGTTCGAGGCGTCGCCGACGACCGACGCGGGGACCGTGAGCTGGTCGTAGTCCGCGACATCCATGAAGACGAAGCTGTCGCCGTCGTTGTACAGGTACGTGAAGTCGCGGCGGTCGACGTTCTCGATCTCGATCTTCGCGCCGGCGTTGTACGTGCGGTCGACGACCTTGCCCGAGACGACGTTCTTGAGCTTCGTGCGGACGAACGCACCGCCCTTGCCCGGCTTGACGTGCTGGAACTCGATGACGCTCCAGAGCTGTCCGTCGATCGAGAGGACGACGCCGTTCTTGATGTCTGCGGTCGATGCCATGGCTGTAGGAGATCCGTTTCGTGTCAGGGGGTCGGTCGCGAAAGCGCAGAAGGCCGACATTCGATTCTACGGGATGCCGCGTCCCGCGCCGCGTGGGGCGCGACGGGCCGCCGAGAGGTCAGTTGTCGGTCTGGCCCGTGATGACGGCGATGAGGCGGGTCACGGCGGTGGCGTAGCCCCTGACTCCCTCGCCGATCACGTGCACGACGGCGACGTCTGCGACATACGAGTGGTGGCGGAACTCCTCGCGCTTCATGACGTCGGAGATGTGCACCTCGGCCACGGGCAGCGAGACGCCGGACAGCGCATCCCGGAGGACGACCGACGTGTGCGTCAGACCGCCGGGGTTGATCACGATGCCCGCGCAGTCCGTCCGCGCCTCGTGGATCGCGTCGAGGAGGACGCCCTCGTGGTTGCTCTGGACGGCCCGCACCTCGAAGCCGCGCGCGGCCGCGGCATCCCCCGCGATGCGCTCGACATCGGCGAGGGTCTCGGTGCCGTAGACCTCGGGCTCACGGACGCCCAGGAGGTTGAGGTTGGGTCCGTTGACGAGCAGGAGACGGCGTGGGGCGGTCATGCTCGCACGATATCAGCGGCTCGCGAGCCGGCGCGCTGCGCCGACAGCCGCACGGGCGCGTTGCCGGCGCCGAAGCCGTCGTAGCATCCGCTGCGCTCGACGAACTCGAAGAACAGGTCGCCCACGGTCGCCGTGTAGAAGTGGAGGTACTCGCCGTCGGCATCCCGGTCGTAGACGAGGTCGAGCTCGCGCAGCGTCCCGAGCAGCTCCGGATCGAGATCGAAGCGCGCCGCGAGGTCGTCGTAGTAGTTCTGCGGGATGCGGAGCGGCTCGAGGCCTCTCGAGCGGGCGGCGCGCGCGAGCGCGACGATGTCGTCGCACGCGAACGCGACGTGCTGCGGCAGCGCCGCCGGCCGCCCCGCCAGGATCGGCGGCGAGACGTTGAGCGGGATGCGGATCGACCCGTCGGGCGACTGGATGACGCGGCTCTGCACGAGCCCGAGAGGACTCGCGACCTCGGTCGAGCTCGCGGTCGGCAGCTCCAGCACCGACGAGAAGAAGAGGATCGCCTCGTCGATCACCTGCCAGGGCTGGCCCAGGCTCACGTGGTCGACGGCGACGATCGGGCTCTCGCGCAGGGATGCCCCATGCTCGAACTCCCCCGCCCACGCGGGTTCTGCGCCGCCGTCGGCGGATGACCAGAAGATCTCCGTCCCGTCGGGGGCGACCGCGCCGGCGAGGTCCTGCTCCCCCGCGTACGTGCGGCGGTAGGCGAACGGCGTGCCGAGCTCACCCGCACGCGCCGTGAGCGCGACCGCGTCCGACACCGCGAAGCCGATCGCGGCGAGGTGCGGCGAGAGACCTCGCGCGTGCTGTTCGTTCAGGACGACGCGGGCCTCTCCCGCCGTCCACAGGGTCACGGGCTTGGTCCGATGCTTGCCGCGCGGCGTGAACCCGACTGTCGCGAGGAGCTCCTCGATGCTCGAGGTGTCCTCGGCCTTGATCTCGACGAAGTCCACGGAGCGCGGGGATCCCGTCGAGGGCAGCTCCGCGTAGCCGACGGGAGCCTCCGCCCCGAGCGACCGCGCGACGGCATCCTCGAGCCACCGGAGCGATCTCCGGGCGTGCACCGCGGTCTGGGCGACGGCCGTCTGGCGGAAGGTGTCGTTGAAGACCTCGAGTGACACGGGTCCCGCGTAGCCCGCCCGCACGACGTGCGCGAGGAAGGCGGTGAGGTCGAAGCTCCCCTCGCCGGGGAAGAGCCGATGGTGCCGGCTCCACGACAGGACGTCCATCGAGAGCGCGGGCGCGTCGGCGAGCTGCAGGAAGAAGATCTTGTCCCCGGGGATCTGCTCGATCGCGGCTGGGTCGTGGCCGCGCGAGAGGATGTGGAAGGAGTCCAGGCACACGCCGACGGCGGGATGGTCGGCGAGCTGCACGATGCGCCAGGCGCGGCGGTAGTCGTCGACGAAGCGTCCCCAGGCGAGGGCTTCGAAGGCGATGCGGATGCCGTACCCCTGCGCGAGCTCGCCGAGCCGGCGCAGCTGCGACGCCGACACCCCGTCGTCGTCGATCGTCGCGGTGCCGACGTTGCTGCAGCAGAGCACGACGTCGATGCCGAGGCGGCGCATGATCGAGAACTTCGCCTCCGCCCGGCGCAGGACGTCGCGGAAGGCCGACTCGTCCACGCCCTCGACGTCGCGCATCGGCTGGTACAGGTCCAGCGTGAGGCCGAGGCGCTCGGCGAGCGCCCGGATCTCCTCCGGGCTCTCGGGGGCGGCGATGAGATCGGGCTCGAAGATCTCGACCCCGTCGAAGCCCGCCCCCGCGGCGGCGTGCAGCTTCTCGGCGAGGGATCCGCTCAGGCACACTGTCGCGATCGACGTCTTCATACCGCGACAATGTACCAGTTAGTACATTGTGACGCACTCCCCTTCCTCCGGGCGCCGCCCGGGGCCGCGGCTATCCTGACAACCGTGCCCCCTGTGACGCGAGACGCCGAGCGAACACGAGCCGAGCTTCTCGCGGTGGCGACCGAGGTGTTCGCCGAGGAGGGCTACTCGGGCGCCCGTGTGGACGACATCGCCGAGCGCACCCGCACGACGAAGCGGATGATCTACTACTACTTCGGCGGCAAGGAGCAGCTCTATCTCGCCGTGCTCGAGAACGCGTACCAGGGCATCCGCGAGGCGGAGCGCGCGATCGACGTGGACCACACCGACCCCGTCGCCGCGATCCGCCAGCTCGCCGAGCTCACGTTCGATCACCACGTCACGCACGACGCCTTCATCAGGCTCGTCGCGATCGAGAACATCCACCGCGGCGAGTTCATCCGCCGCATCGACTCCCTGCGCACCCTCGCTCAGCCCGCCAAGACGCTCCTCGACGAGATCCTCGAGCGCGGCCGGGCGGCCGGCGTCTTCCGCGCCGATGTCGACGCGATCGACGTCCATCTCGTCATCAGCGCCTACTGCGTCTTCCAGATCGCGAACCAGTACACGTTCGGCTACCTGTTCGACGTGTCTTTCACCGATCCTGAGCGTCGCCGCCATCTGCGGGGACTCATCGGCGACGTCGTCGTCGGCTGGCTGACCGCTCCCCAGCGGTAGCGCGCGCACCTCCCGGCATCCCTCCCCTCTTGACAGGGATGCTTCGGCCGTGGTTTTCTCTGAACGTACCGGTTAGTACATTGAGGTGCCGGATGGACGAAGGAGTGCCATGGGACAGAACCCGCCCTATCTCGTCGGGCTCGTCGGAACGGGCGTGACGCCCTCCCTGACGCCCGCGCTGCACATGGCCGAGGCCCGCGCGCTCGACGTCGACTACGTCTACCGCACGATCGACCTCACGACACTGGGCCTCGCCCCCGACGAGCTGCCCGACATCCTCGCCTGGGCCCAGCGTCTCGGATTCGACGCGCTCAACGTGACCCACCCGTGCAAGCGACTGGTGGTCGAGTACCTCGACCGCATCGACCCCCTCGCCGCGGCGCTGGGCTCCGTCAACACGGTGCTCTTCACCGACGAGGGCCTCGTCGGCCACAACACCGACACGACGGGCTTCGAGACGGCGTTCCGCACGGGACTGCCGGGCGCGCCCGTCGACGAGGTGACGCTGCTCGGCGCCGGCGGTGCGGGATCGGCGGTCGCGGACGCCCTCCTTCGCGTCGGGACTCGCCGCCTCACCGTCGTCGACCTCGACGCCCAGCGCGCCGACGAGCTCGCGACGGAGCTCGCCGGCCGGCACGCGGCCGTCGTCGATGCGGCGACGCCCGACGCGCTGCCACGACTGCTCGCCTCGGCATCCGGTCTCGTGCACTGCACCCCGACCGGCATGAAGGAGCACCCCGGCACGCCGTTCTCCCCCGCCCTGCTTCGGCCCGACCTGTGGGTCGCCGACATCGTCTACCGCCCCCTCGACACGGCGCTCCTCCAGGCCGCCCGCGAGGCGGGCTGCGCCACCCTCGACGGCGGACGGATGGCGGTCCACCAGGCCGTCGACGCCTTCCGCCTCATCACGGGTCTGACCCCCGACCCCGACCGCATGATCCGCCACTTCCACAGCCTCGTTGCGCCGCACGAGGTGCTCGCCTGACACTCGAAAGAGAAGGAATCCCGATGACCACCACCGCAACGACGCGGAAGACGCCCGTGAAGGCCGCGATCGCGAGCTTCATGGGCAGCGCCGTCGAGTACTACGACTTCTTCCTGTACGGCTCGGCCGCCGCCCTCATCTTCCCGACCGTGTTCTTCCCGTCCGACGATCAGGCGGCGCTCGTCATGTCGTTCGCGACGTTCGGCTTCGCCTACATCGCGCGGCCCGTCGGCGCCGTCATCCTCGGCCACTTCGGCGACCGGATCGGCCGCCAGAAGGTGCTCATGTTCACCCTGCTCCTCATGGGCTTCTCGACCTTCGCGATCGGATGCCTCCCCGGCTACGAGCAGATCGGCTGGTGGGCTCCCGCGCTGCTGGTGCTCTGCCGCCTGCTTCAGGGGCTGTCGGCATCGGGCGAGCAGGCCGGCGCCTCATCCCTGACCCTCGAGCATGCGCCCGACGATCGGCGGTCCTTCTTCACGTCGTGGACGCTCACCGGCACGCAGGGCGGGCAGATCCTCGCGGCGCTCATCTTCATCCCCGTCGTCGCGCTCCCCGACGAGATCAAGTTCACGTGGGGATGGCGCATCCCGTTCTGGCTGAGCGCCGTCGTCGTGGTCGTCGCGTACCTGATCCGCCGCACGCTGCACGAGACTCCCGAGTTCGAGCAGACGAAGGCCGAGGGACGGATCGCACGGATGCCGCTCATCCCGCTCCTCCGCGACCACTGGCGCGACGTGCTCCGGGTCATCTGCTGCGCCTTCATCGCCGCCGTCTCGACGGTGTTCGGCAACCTGGCGATCGCGTACGGCGTGGAGGTCGGACTCGACGCGACGCTGACGCTGTGGCTCGTGGTCGTGGCGAACTTCGTCGCCCTCGGCACCCAGCCGCTGTTCGGAGCGCTCGCGGACCGCATCGGCCGCAAGCCCGTCTTCATCTACGGCGCCCTGTCGTCGGCGGTGTTCATGCCGTTCTACATGCTGTCGATGGGCGCCGGGAACGCGTTCGTGACGTTCCTGCTCGCCGTCGTCACCTTCTCGTTCGGCTACGCCGCGGCGAACGCCGTCTGGCCCTCGTTCTACGGCGAGATGTTCTCGACGCGCGTGCGCTTCTCCGGCATGGCGATCGGAACCCAGCTCGGCTTCCTCATGGCGGGCTTCGCACCGTCGATCGTCGCGGCCCTGGGGGGCGTGCAGCAGGGCGGCTGGGTCGTCATCAGCGCCTTCACCGCCGTCATCTCGATCATCGCGACGATCAGCGCACTGACCGCCCGCGAGACGAAGAACGTGCCGACGGCTCAGCTCGGACTCGCCTCCGAGCGCACCGGCGAGCTCGCGCCCGCCGTCTGAGGCAAGGCATCCAGGCCCCGTCCCGCTCCCCGCGGGGCGGGGCCTCGCCATGCGCGCGGTCGCGGCGCGCCGCGCCGAACACCGCGATGTCGGAGATCGCCACAGCGTCGGGGCGACACGCCGGACGTGCGTCCGACGAAGCGCTCATCTCCCTGCATTGTGGATGCCGCGGGGCGGCGTCGCGCGCGCAGGGAAGAGGAGCTGCGCGAGAACGAGGGGTGCGCGAGGACGAGGAGCTACGCGAGGACGAGGAGCCGCGCGAGGACGAGGAGATGCGCAGGAACGAGGAGATGCGCAGGAACGAGGAGGCCGAGCGCCCGATCTATCCTCGGTTTTGCCCATCTCCTCGTTTCCGAACGCCGGCGTCAGCCCGCGACCTCCTGGTACGCCGCGAAGAGCAGCGACTCGTCGGGCGCCTGCAGCACGGTGGGCTTGGCGATGTCGTCGAGCACGATGAAGCGCAGCATCCCGCCGCGGCTCTTCTTGTCGCGCTGCATCGTCGCGAGCAGCTGCGGCCACGCGCCCGCTCGGTACGAGGTGGGCAGGCCGAGCAGCTCGAGGATGTCGCGGTGCCGCTGCGCCGAGGCGTCCGGAAGCCGTCCGGCGAGGCGCGACAGCTCGGCGGCGAAGACCATGCCGACCGAGATCGCCGCGCCGTGCCGCCAGCGGTAGCGCTCGGCGTGCTCGATCGCGTGTCCGAGGGTGTGGCCGTAGTTGAGGATCTCGCGGAGGCCCGCCTCGCGGAGGTCCTCCCCCACGACGCGCGCCTTCATCTCGATCGCGAGCTCGATCGAGCGGCGGAAGGCCGGCGTCGTCGGATCGACGGCCGCGACGGGATCGGCCTCGATGAGGTCGAGGATCTCGGGCGCCCAGATGAAGCCGGCCTTGACGACCTCGGCGAAGCCCGCGGTGCGCTCGTTCGCGGAGAGCCCGTCGAGCAGCTCGAGATCGCAGACGACGGCCTTCGGCGGCCAGAAGGCCCCCACGAGGTTCTTGCCCTCGGCGGTGTTGATGCCGGTCTTGCCGCCGACGGCGGCGTCGACCATGCCGAGGACCGTCGTCGGCACCTGAACGACGGTGACGCCGCGCAGCCACGTCGCTGCGACGAAGCCCGCGAGATCGGTGACGGCTCCCCCGCCGAATCCGACGATCGCATCGGTGCGGGTGAAGTCGGCCTGCCCGAGGATCTGCCAGCAGAACGCCGCCACCTCGACGCGCTTGCCCTGCTCGGCATCCGGGATCTCGGCGATCAGCACGTCGCGCGTGCCGTCGGCGAGCAGCCGTTCCCGCAGGCTCGCGGCCTGGGCGGCGAGCGTCGGCGGGTGCACGACGAGAACCTTGCGAGCCGCGGCGGGGATCGCCTCGGCGACGCGGTCCAGGATGCCGCGCCCGACGATGACGTCGTAAGGCTGGTCTCCGGCCACGGTGATGGTCGTGAGGTCGTCGGTCACTTCGTCTCGGTCCCCTCGGTCAGCGCCTCGCGGGCCGACGTCTCTCCGCCGCGCACCCACGCGACGATGTCTGCGACGACGAGCGCGAGCGGGCCCGACGACGTGTCGAACGTCACGTCGGCGACCTCTTCGTAGAGGCCCTTGCGCTGCTCCATGATGGCCTCCCACCGCGCGACGGGATCGTCGTCTGCGGCGAGCAGCGGCCGCGCCTCGCCGTGGATGCGCGAGCGCACGATGTGCGCAGCGACAGTGAGCAGCACGACGCGGTGCGCGGCGAGGTCGTGTCGCGTGTCGGCGTTCAGCACGGCTCCGCCGCCGAGCGCGACGACGCCGCCGCGGCTCAGTGCCGCGCTGACCGCGTCGCGCTCGATCTCCCGGAAGCGTGCTTCGCCCTGCGACGCGAAGAGGTTGGCGATGGGTCCGTGCTCGCGCACGACGAGGCTGTCGGTGTCGGTGAAGGCGAGTCCGAGCTCGCGCGCGACGCGCTTGCCGATGCTGGTCTTGCCCGCGCCCATGGGGCCGACGAGCACGATCGCCGGGGTGGTGCCCTCCGCCATCAGGACGAGAGCTCGTGCTCGAGCAGCGCCGCCTCGGACGCCGGCGCCGTGCGCAGGGTCTCGGGGATGGCGGCGAGGTAGCCCTCCAGGTTGCGCCGCGTCTCGCGCACGCTGTCGCCGCCGAACTTCTCGAGGACGGCGTCGGCCAGGACGATGGCGACCATCGCCTCCGCGACGACGCCGGCCGCGGGCACAGCGCACACGTCGGAGCGCTGGTGGTGCGCGGCGGCGGTGTCGCCGGTCGCGACATCCACCGTCCGCAGGGCGTGCGGCACTGTCGCGATCGGCTTCATCCCCGCGCGGACGCGCAGGACGGTGCCGGTCGACATGCCGCCCTCGGTGCCGCCCGCGCGATCCGAGCCGCGCGTGATGCCGTCGCCGGTCGCGAAGAGCTCGTCGTGGGCCTGAGAGCCGCGGCGGGTCGTGGTGAGGAAGCCGTCGCCGACCTCGACGCCCTTGATCGCCTGGATGCCCATGAGCGCCTGGGCGAGCTTGCCGTCGAGGCGGCGGTCCCACTGCACGTGGGAGCCGAGCCCCGGGGGCAGCCCGTATGCGAGCACCTCGACGATGCCGCCGAGCGTGTCGCCGTCCTTGCGGGCGTCGTCGACCTCGGCGACCATGCGCTCGCTCGTCGCGGGGTCGAAGCAGCGCAGCGGATCGGCGTCGAGGACGTCGACGTCGTCGGGCGTCGGCAGGGCAGAGCCCTCCGGCACGCGGACGGGGCCGATCGAGAGGGTGTGGCTCACGAGGCGGATGCCGAGCTCGGCCAGGAACCCGCGCGCGACGGCGCCGAGGGCGACGCGCGCCGCCGTCTCGCGCGCGCTCGCGCGCTCGAGGATGGGCCGCGCCTCGTCGAAGTCGTACTTCTGCATGCCGACGAGGTCCGCGTGGCCGGGACGCGGCCGCGTGAGCGCCGCCCCGCGTCCGCGCGACTTGTCGGTGAGCTCGACGGGGTCGGGGCTCATGACCTCGATCCACTTCGGCCACTCGGTGTTGCCGACGCGCAGGGCGATGGGGCTGCCGATCGAGAGGCCGTGGCGCACGCCGCCCGAGATCGACAGCTCGTCCTCCTCGAACTTCATGCGCGAGCCGCGGCCGTAGCCGAGCTTGCGTCGCGCGAGGTCGGCCTGGATGGCGGCGCGCGAGACCGGGACGCCGGACGGCAGACCCTCCATGATGGCGACGAGTTCGGGACCGTGCGATTCGCCGGCCGTGAGCACGCGGAGCATTGCTCTAGTCTCCCATGATCGCCGAGCGCATCGCGGCGAGGGCCTCCTCCTCGTCATCCAGCGGAACCTCGACCTCGCCGGTCGTGAAGACGCGCACCTGCAGCAGGGCCTGATGCAGCAGCATCCCGAGCCCCGAGACGGCCGGATGCCCGGCCCGCTTCCACGCGGACGACAGGTGCGTCGGCCAGTGGCCGTAGACGACGTCGAGCAGCAGTCCGCCGTCGGTCGCGAGGGCATCGGCCGCGGCATCCGTCACGGGCGCGTCCCCGGGGAGGGTCGCGATCGTGACGGGCACGGACGAGTAGAGGGATGCCGCGAACGGCGTCGCCCGCACGTCCACGCCCAGCCGCTCTCCCAGCGCCGCCAACGGGCCGACAGCCTCGGGGCGGCGCGCCACGACGTCGACCTGTCGCGCGCCGAGCTCCTCGAGGGCGACGAGCGCCGACGTCGCGGTCGCGCCGGCGCCCACGATGCGCGCACGGTCGACGCCCTCGATGCCCTCTTCGCGGAGCGAGCGGACGATGCCGCCGATGTCGGTGTTGAATCCCCGCGGGCCGTCGGTGTCGAGCAGCAGCGTGTTGACGGCGCCGGTCAGCTCCGCGCGGCGATCGCGCACGCGCGCGGCGTCGAATGCGACCGACTTGAGCGGCATGGTGAGCGACAACCCGCGCCAGCGGTCGTCGAGCGACGCGAGCTCGCGAGCGAACGCGGCTTCGCTCACCTGACGGCGGTCGTACGTCCAGTCGCGCCCGAGCACGCGATAGGCGGCCGCGTGCAGCTGCGGAGAACGACTGTGCGCGATGGGGTCGCCCCAGACCTCGAGGCGCGTCGCCGTCTCCGTCAGCATTTGCCCGGGTTGGCGGCGCACCACTCCTGCCACTGCTTGACAGCCTTCTCGTGGTCCTGGACGTTCGTCGTGAAGACCGTCTCGCCCGTGTCGGGGTTGACCGTGACGAAGTACAGCCACGGGCCGTCGGCCGGGTGCATCGCGGCGTCGATGGCCTTGTCGCCGGGGCTCGCGATCGGTCCCTTCGGCAGACCCGGGTGCTTGTACGTGTTCCACGGGTTGTCGTCGTCGAGAGCGGCCTGAGAGGACGAAACGGTGCCGTCGTGCATCTCGCCATAGCCGTACTGCGCCGTCGAGTCCATCTGGAGCAGGCCGAAGGTCTGGTCGTTGTTCGGGTCAAGGCGGTTCTCGATGACGCGGGAGACCTTGTAGAAGTCGTCTTCGAAGCGCGCTTCGCGCTGGATGATCGAGGCGATCGTGAGGACGCGCTGGCGATCTTCGACGGGGACGCCCGCGGCGTCCAGCGACTGCACCGTGCGGTCCACCATCTGCTGGATGGCCTGCTGCGCGGTCGTGCCGGGGTCGAACGTGTACATCGCCGGGAAGAGCCAGCCCTCGAGGCTGTCGGCCTGGACGCCGTACGCGGACGGGTCCTGCACCGCGGCCTGCAGATCCGGCAGGGGGATGCCGGTCCCCTCCGCGATGATCGGCAGCATCTGGTCGATCGTCAGGCCCTCCTGAAGGAGCGCCGAGTTCTCCATCTTGTTCGCCGGGTCCTGCAGCGCCGTGAGCGCGGCATCCGACGTCATCTTCTTCTGCAGCTTGTAGACGCCGGGGTAGAAGGTCGGGTTCTGACCGGTCTTGACGAGCATGTCGTAGAACGCGTCCGAGGTCTTCGTGACCCCCGCGTCGTAGAGCGCCGTCGAGATCGTACTGCCCGTGTCGCCGGACGAGATCGTGACCAGCGCCTCGCCGGTCGCCTGACCGGCCTCGTAGTCCTTCGGCTCCTCCCAGCCCATGAACTCGCGGATCTTGTCCTCGTACGTGTTCCACACGTACAGGCCGCCGGCGGCGATGCCCCCGAGGATCAGCAGCACGATGCCGAGCGCGATCCAGCCGCCCACGCGGCGGCGACGCTTGTTCGGCGGAGGAGGAACCCGGCCGATCTGATCGGACGACGCTGTGCCCATGAACAGATCCTCCAGGCTCGCCGAGGGGGCGGCCTCCCGCGACGCGCCTGCCGCGGGGGCGCTCTCGCCCTTCGCGGATGAGGCCTGCGCGGTCGCCTGCGGGGTGAGGAGATCCTCGAACGAGGCGACCGGGAAGACCGCGGTCGCGGGAGGCGATGCATCCACCCCCGAGTCCTCGGCTCCCTGAGCAGCCGGCGGCACCGAGGTCGCAGCGGCGGGCGTCTGGGATGCCGGCGCCGCAGCGTCGACGTCGGCGATGGCCAGTGCCGCCGTCGGGGCGACACCGTTCGATGCGCCGACGTCCGTCGGGCCGGTCGCCGCCTGCGCGGCGCCGACGTCCGTCGGGCCGGTCGCCGCCTGCGCGGCGCGAGCCTCGCGCGCCGCGCGGCGGGACAGGGGCGCACCCGTCGCCGCTGCACCCGTCGTTGCAGGCCCGGAGCCGGTGGATCCCTGCACGGCCGCTGAGTCGATGGATGCCTCGACCCGGGCCGCTTCGCTGGACGCCTGTGCGGGGGCGGGATCGGCGGACGCCGGAACCGGAACCGGGTCGGTGGACGCGACTCCCCCGTGCGAGCCGGCGGGCGCGGCTTGGTCGTGGGCGGTCATCGCGACGGATGCGGGGATCGCGCCGCCGATCGGCTCCTCGACGGAGAAGGGCGTGAGCCGCGGAGTTGCGGGCCGGGCAGCGTAGTCGTACGTGTCTCCGGGGCCGGGCTCGGGGGCAGGTGTGCGGCGCGGACCGGGGATCTCCCCGCCGCGGACCCGCGGATCGGGGAGCTTGCCGAAGAGATCCGCGAACGGATCGTCGTACGGCGAGGACGAGCGTGGCATGGTCAGGCGGGCTCCTGGGCCGGGGGTACGGGGGTTCCGGGCGGCCGCCCCGTGTTCTTCTCGACATCGAGTGCCTGCTGGAGCAGCACCACCGCGGCGACCTGGTCGACAATCCTACGAGACTGTCGCTGTGTCTTGCCCGATCCGCGCAGGGCCGAATGCGCCGAGACGGTGCTGAGCCGCTCGTCCACGAGCCGGACGGGCAGACGGGATGCCTCCGCGAGCGCCTGCGCGAACTCCCGCGCGTCAGCCGTCGACGGCGTGTCGGCGCCGCTCAGGCTGATCGGGAGCCCGACGGCGATCTCGACCGCGTCGTGCTCCTGGGCGAGAGCGACGACGCGCGCGATCGACGCGTCGTCGCGCGGCACCGTCTCCACCGGCGTCGCCAGCATCCCGTCGGGATCGCACTTCGCGACGCCGACGCGGGCCCTCCCCACGTCGATGCCGAGGCGCACCCCGCGGCGGAACCCGGTCACGCTGCTCCGAGGGCGTCCTTCACGGCGCCGAGCGCCGACGGCAGCGCCGCGGCATCCGTTCCCCCACCCTGGGCCACGTCGTCGCGGCCTCCGCCGCCTCCGCCGAGCGCACCCGCGGCGGCCTTGGCGAGCACGCCCGCCTTCGCGCCCGCGGCACGCGCGGCGTCGTTCGTCACGACGACCACGACGGGCCGATCGCCGACGGCGGCGCCGAGCGCCACGACAGCCGCATCGGAGCCGAGCCGGTCGCGCACCTGGAGCGCGAGCGACCGGACGTCGTCGGCCGACGCGGCCGTGCCGAGCGACTCGGCGACGACGCGGAAGGGGCCGACGCTCGTCGCGCCGTCCGCGAGGGCGGGCAGCCGGTCGGCGAGGGCGCGCGACTCGAACTGGGCGATCTTCTTCTCGGCGGCCTTGAGGCTCGCCTGCAGCTCGGCGATGCGGGCGGGCAGCTGGTCCCTCGGCGTCTTGAGCGTCGACGTCAGCTGCGACACGAGCGCGCGCTCGGCCGCGAGCGACCGGAACGCGTCGAGTCCGACGAGCGCCTCGACGCGACGGTTCGACGCTCCGACCGACGACTCGCCGACGAGGTTGATGAGCCCGATCTCCGCGCTCGACGCGACGTGCGTGCCCGCGCAGAGCTCGCGCGACCACGGACCGCCGATGTCGACCATGCGCACGGTGTCGCCGTACTTCTCGCCGAACAGCGCCATGGCGCCGGCGGCCTTCGCCTCGTCGAGCGGAAGCACGCGGGTCGTGACCTCGAGGTTGTCGCGCACGGCGTTGTTGGCGATCTCCTCGATCTCCGACTTCGTCGCCTCCGACAGCGCCTGACTCCACGAGAAGTCGAAGCGCATGTACCCGGCGCGGTTGAGCGATCCGGCCTGCGTCGCCGTCTTGCCGAGGGTGTCGCGGAGGGCGGCGTGCACGAGGTGGGTCGCGGAGTGCGCCTGACGCGCGGCGCGCCGGTTCGCGGCATCCACCACCGTCGTCGCCGGCTGACCGACGCCGACCTCGCCGGACGACACCTCGACGGTGTGACTGACGAGGCCCGGAACGGGCTTCTGCACATCGAGTACCTCGAGCTCGTAGCCCGGACCGACGATGACGCCCTTGTCGGCGACCTGACCGCCCGACTCCGCGTAGAGCGCGGTCTCGGCGAGGATCACCTCGGCGATCTGGCCCGTCGTCGCGCGATCCGCCGGCACGCCGTCGACGAGGATGCCGAGCACGCTCGACTCCGTCTCGAGGTCGGTGTAGCCCGTGAAGATCGTCTCGCCCTGCGCGCGGAGGTCGCGGTAGACGCTCGTGTCGGCGAGCTGGCGCTTGCGCGCCTTGGCGTCGGCCTTGGCCCGCGCGCGCTGCTCCTGCATGAGCGTGTCGAAGGCGGCGCGGTCGACCGTGAGGCCCGCCTCCTCGGCGATCTCGAGGGTGAGGTCGATCGGGAAGCCGTAGGTGTCGTGCAGGAGGAACGCCTCGGCGCCCGCGATCGTCGTGCCGCCGGAGGACTTCGTCTCGGCGACCGACTCGTCGAGGATCGTCGAGCCTGCCGCGAGGGTGCGCAGGAAGGTCTCCTCTTCCGCGAGGGCGTACTGCGAGATGCGCGCCCAGTCGGTCTCGACGACGGGGTATGCCTCCTTCATGGCGTCGCGCGACGTCGTGAAGAGGTCGGCGAAGGTCGGGCCCTCGACGCCGAGCAGGCGCATCGAGCGGATCGCGCGGCGCATGAGACGGCGGAGGATGTACCCGCGGCCGTCGTTGGACGGCGTGACGCCGTCGGAGAGCAGCATGAGCGACGACCGCACGTGGTCGGCGACGACCCGGAAGCGGATGTCGTCCTCGTGGTTCGCGCCGTAGGTGCGGCCGGAGAGGGCGACGGCGCGGTCGAGGACCGGGCGCACCTGGTCGGTCTCGTACATGTTGTCGACGCCCTGCTTGATGAAGGCGACGCGCTCGAGCCCCATGCCGGTGTCGATGTTCTTCGCGGGCAGCTCGCCGACGATGTCGAAGTCGTACTTCGAGCGCACGTTGGTGATCTCGTACTGCATGAACACGAGGTTCCAGATCTCGACATAGCGGTCGTCGTCGGTCGCGGGGCCGCCGTCGACGCCGTACGCCGGTCCGCGGTCGAAGAAGATCTCCGAGCAGGGGCCGGCAGGGCCCGGGAGTCCGGTGCTCCAGTAGTTCGTGTCCTTGCCGAGGCGCTGGATGCGGTCCGGCGAGACGCCCGCGACGGACTGCCACAGGCCGTGCGCCTCGTCGTCCTCCTCGTAGACCGTCACCCACAGGTCCGCAGGATCGAAGGCGAGCCCGCCCTCGTCCTCCGGGGAGGTGAGCAGCGTCCACGCGAAGCGGATCGCATCCTCCTTGAAATAGTCGCCGAACGACCAGTTGCCGAGCATCTGGAAGAACGTGCCGTGGCGCGGCGTCTTGCCGACCTCTTCGATGTCGTTGGTGCGGATGCACTTCTGGTTGTCGGCCGCGCGCCGGTACGGGGCGGGGACGTCACCGCTCAGATACGGGATGAACGGCACCATGCCGGCGACGGTGAACAGGAGCGCCGGGTCGTCGGTGACGAGCGAGGCGGAGGGCACGATGGTGTGCCCGTTCTTCTCGAAGTAGTCGAGAAAGCGGCGGGAGATCTCCGCGGTCTTCATGCGTATGGTTCCTCGAGGGCGAGCGATGGCCACCCCGTCATGCGGGGTGCTGCGCGAGCGGGATCAGTCGGTGAGCTTCTTGGCGGCGGTCTTCGCCGCCGAGGCCGCGTCGGCGGCGGCATCCTGTGCGGAGTCGACCACCTCGGCGGCGGCTTCCTGCACGGCGGCGAACGCCTCGGCCGCGGCATCCTTCGCGCTGTCGATGGCCTCGCCGAAGCGGGCCTCCTGCTCGCGGTAGGCGTCGCCCATGCGGTCGGTGAACTCGCCGATGCGGGCGTCGATCTCGGCGAGGAGCTCGTGGCCGCGTGGGTCCTTGTTCACGAAGTGCGCGACGACGAAGCCGCCGATGACGCCGACGAGCAACCACAGGACGTTCTTCATGACACCACTCCTCGGCCGCGGTCGCGGCATCCACCCATCGTAAGCGTTAACGACGGAGGGCGCCGGGTCACCCCGACGCCCTCCATGCTGTGCTGAGTGTCAGCGAGCTGCGTAGTACTCGACGACGAGCTGGACCTCACAGGTCACCGGAACCTCGGCGCGCTTGGGGCGACGCACGAGACGGGCCTGGAGCTTGTCGAGCTCGACCTCGAGGTAGCCCGGAACGGGGGGCAGGACCTCGGCGTGACCGCCGAGCGCCGCCACCTGGAAGGGCTCGAGGCCCTCGCTCTTGGCCTTGACGTGGATGAGCTGACCCGGCTTCACGCGGAACGACGGGCGGTCGACGAGCTGGCCGTCGACGAGGATGTGACGGTGCACGACGAGCTGGCGGGCCTGCGCGGTCGTGCGGGCGAAGCCGGCGCGGAGCACGAGGGCGTCGAGACGCATCTCGAGCAGCTCGACGAGGTTCTCACCCGTCAGGCCGTCCTTGCGGCGGGCCTCGTTGAACGTGTTGCGCATCTGCTTCTCGCGGATGCCGTACTGCTCGCGCAGACGCTGCTTCTCGCGGAGGCGGACGGCGTAGTCGCTGTCCTGCTTGCGCTTGGTGCGGCCGTGCTCACCCGGAGCGTAGGGACGCTTCTCGAGGTACTTGGCTGCCTTGGGGGTCAGTGCGACGCCGAGGGCGCGCGAGAGACGCACCTTGCGGCGGTCCTGGGACTTCGTTGCCACGAAGTGTTCCTTCCGATGACGCGGCCGCGTCTCTCGCGGCTCGCGGACGTATCGCCTGTCTTCGCCCTGTCCGAGCTGCACGTCGGGGCATGCCGGAAGGTGGTTCAGAAGAGAGGGGATGCCCGAAAACCCGGTTTCGAGCCGATCAAGTCTATCAGACGGGGCGGACTTCCCCTGATGAGGGGCGGGATGCCTCGTCGAGCGCCGCGGCGAGCTCGACCATGCCGACCGGGTACAGCGGCGGGTCGCTCCGGCGCAGGTCGTCGAGCGACACCCACCGCACCGTCGTGTGGTTGTCGAGCACGCGGAGCTCGACGTCGTCGCCGAGCGCGTCGAGCGCGGGACTCGCGACCGAGAAGGCGTGGACGACCTCGTGGCCGCGAGCACCGCCGGACTCGAAGATGTTCTCCGTGATCGACAGCGGGCGGGCCTCGGCGAGCGCGATGTCGAGCTCCTCGACGAATTCGCGCTGGATCGCCTCGCGCGCGGTCTCGCCGAACTCGATACCGCCGCCCGGCACGCGGGCGAACACGTCGTGACGGGCCGTGGCGGGATAGATCTCGACGAGCATGCGGCCGTCGCGCACGACGAGGCCGACGGCGATGTTGCGGATGCGGTCGGGCGGGGGCGTCATGTCGTCACTCCCCGTCGAGGATGCGGCGGAGCTTGTCGAGCCGTGCCTGCACGTCGCGCTCCTGGCCGTGGTTGGTGGGCTCGTAGTAGCGGCGGCCCTTCAGCTCGTCGGGGAGATACTGCTGCGCGACGACGCCGATCTCGGTGTCGTGCGGGTATCTGTAGCCCTTGCCGTGGCCCAGTCGTTTCGCGCCGGGATAGTGCGCATCGCGGAGATGCGTGGGCACGCGGCCGAAGCCGCCCGACCGGACGTCCTCGATCGCCTTGTTGATCGCCAGGTAGGCGGCGTTCGACTTCGCCGTCGTCGCGAGGTAGGCGGTCGCCTCGGCGAGCGGGATGCGGCCCTCCGGCATGCCGATGAACTGCACGGCGTCGGCGGCCGCGACCGCGAGCGGGAGGGCCTGGGGATCGGCGAGTCCGATGTCCTCCGCCGCCGAGATGATGAGCCGGCGTGCGATGAAACGGGGGTCCTCCCCCGCCTCGATCATGCGGGCGAGGTAGTGCATCGCGGCATCCACGTCGGATCCCCGGATCGACTTGATGAACGCGCTGATGACGTCGTAGTGCTCGTCGCCCTGCCGGTCGTAGCGCAGCAGCGCCCGGTCGACCGCCTGCGCGACGTCGTCGGCCGTGACCGAGACCTCGTCGTCCTCCGCGTCGCTCGCCGCGATGGATGCCGCGGCCTCGAGAGCTGTGAGCGCGCGGCGCGCGTCGCCCGACGCGAGTCGCACGAGGGCGTCGCGGGCCGGGGGCTCGAGGACGGCGGCGCCCGCGAGACCCCGCGCATCGGTGACGGCGCGGTCGACCAGCATCCCGAGATCCTCGTCGGTGAGCGGCTTGAGGGTCAGGAGGAGCGATCGCGACAGGAGCGGCGAGATGACGGAGAACGACGGATTCTCGGTCGTCGCGGCGATCAGCACCACCCAGCCGTTCTCGACGCCCGGGAGCAGGGCGTCCTGCTGGGCCTTCGTGAAGCGGTGGATCTCGTCGAGGAAGAGGATCGTCGACATTCCGTACAGATCGCGCTGGGTGAGCGCCTCCTGCATGACCTCGCGCACGTCGCGGACGCCCGCGGTGATCGCCGACAGCTCGACGAAGCGCCGCCCCGAGGAGCGCGCGATCGCCTGAGCGAGCGTCGTCTTGCCCGTGCCGGGCGGGCCCCACAGGATCACCGAGGTGGCCGTGGCCGTGGCATCGGGATCCGCGAGGGCCACGAGCGGCGAACCGCGGCGCAGCAGGTGCGCCTGGCCGGCGACCTCGTCGAGCGATGTCGGCCGCATGCGCACCGCGAGAGGCGTCTGCCCCTGGAAGAGCGCGGACGGGCCCGCGCTCCCCGACGCTCCGCGTGACGCGCCGGCGGCACGGGGAGAGGGAGTGGGGACGGTCACGATCCCAGGCTAGCCGCCGGTTCCGACGCGGGCGCCGAGGCGGTTTGTCGGGCCGACCGGGGTTTGCGTAGGATCATCCCGGCCCAGGACGCCGTCCGGCCAGACGAGGAGGCCCCGTGGCTGCGGGTGGCAAGGACCGTGACGCGCGCGAATCGCGCGAACGGGCACGCGTCTATCAGGCACGGCAGCAGCTGCACGAGGACCAGGCCCGTCGCCGTCGGCGCGACAACCTCCTCGCGGGCATCATCGGCGGTGTGCTGATCCTCGGAGTCATCGGCGCGCAGGCGGCCTACTTCACGGTCGGCCCGGGCGCTCCCGCCCCCTCGCCGAGCGTCTCGCCCAGCGTCGCGCCCACGTCGACGGACGCCCCGCTGCCGACGCCCGAATCGACCTCGACTGACGCCCCGCTGCCGGCGCCCGAATCGACGCCGAGCCCCACCCCGAGCTCCTGAGGTTTTTCCGCGCTCAGACCGGCTTCCCGGCCTGAGCGCGGCCCTCCCGCCGTACTAGGCTGGTGCGCGTCCATCCCCCGCAGGCGGCGAGAGCCGCATTGAGGTGCAATCGTGACTGCCGCAGCAGACCCCACTCAGACCGCCGACGCCGAGCCCTGGGGCCGCGTCGATGACGACGGCACCGTCTCGGTGCGCGAAGGCGACGACTGGCGCGTCGTGGGCCAGTTCCCCGACGGATCGCCCGAAGAGGCGCTCGCCTACTTCCAGCGCAAGTACACCGATCTCGCGAGCGAGGTGACCCTCCTCGAGGTTCGCCACCGCCGCGGCGGCGCCTCCGCGGCCGACCTGCGCTCCGCGGCGAAGACAGTCTCCGCGAAGATCTCCGGCGCCGCCGCCGTCGGCGACCTCGCGTCGCTCGAGAGCCGCGTCGCCGCGCTGACCGAGACGCTGTCCGCCGAGTCCGAGACGGAGGCCGCCGCGGCCCGCGAAGCCGTCGACGAGGCGGTCAAGACCCGCACCGAGCTCGTCGAGAAGGCCGAGGCGCTCGCGGCGCGCGACCCCCGCACCGTGCAGTGGAAGCAGGCCTCCGCCGAGCTGAGCGCGCTCTTCAACGAGTGGCAGTCGCAGCAGCAGAACGGCCCCCGACTGCCCAAGTCGACCGCCCAGCAGCTCTGGAAGCGATTCCGCGACGCGCGCGCCACGGTCGACAAGCACCGCCGCGAGTTCTACGCCGAGCTCGACGAGGCGCACAAGGAGGTCCGCGACCGCAAGACGCGGCTCGTCGAGAAGGCCGAGGCGCTCGCGCCCAAGGGCGAGGACGGCATCACGGCCTACCGCGAGCTGCTCGACCAGTGGAAGACGGCGGGCCGGGCAGGCAAGAAGGCCGATGACGCCCTCTGGGCGCGCTTCAAGGCCGCCGGCGACGCGCTCTACGGCGCGCGCAGCGAGCGTGAGACCGCCGACGCCGAGGCGTCGCGGGAGAAGATCGCCGCGAAGCGAGAGCTCCTCGAGGAGGCGAAGGCCGTCGCCGACGAGCGCGACATCGCCAAGGCCCGCTCGCTCCTGACGAGCATCCAGCGCCGCTGGGACGAGATAGGCCGGATCTTCCCGAGGGATGCCGAGCGCGGCCTCGACGACGACCTCCGCAAGATCGAGCAGGGGCTCCGCTCGCGCGAGGACGCCGACTGGAAGCGCAACGACCCCGAGCAGAAGGCCCGCGCCAACGACATGACGCGCCAGCTGACCGAGGCGATCGAGAAGCTCGAAGACGAACTGGCCGCCGCCGAGAAGTCCGGCGACAAGGCTGCCATCGCGAAGGCGTCCGAGGCGCTCGAAGCGCGGAAGGCCTGGCTGCGCGCTCTCGGCGGCTGAATCCGCTCCTGTTCAGCGCGACGTCGCGGCGGGTTCTCCACAAGGACACCGGAAGTGCGGTTCCGCGTCGGCGGGGTCGGGCACACTGCCCACATGACCTCACCGTTCCTGTACTTCCCCGGTGACCGCCTCTCCTCCGCCGAGCTCTCGGCGGCGCGGCTCGACGGCGACGTCGTCGAGCTGGGCGAGGCGTACATCCCGGCCGATGCGGTCGAGACGATGGGGCTGCGGGCGGGGTCGCTCGCCGGCATCCTGGGCGATCAGCTGGCGGCGACCCACCTGAGCGCCGCGTGGGTGCATGGCGCGCTCGACGAGCCGCCCGCGCGGCACACGGTGCAGCGCGCCGTCCCGTGGCGCCTGCACCAGGTGGTCGGTCGGCGCATCGTGTACCGCGACCCGAGCGTGCCGTCGGAGGATCTGTGGCGCATGGGCGGCGTCCTCGTGACGACGCCGCGACGCACGCTCGCCGACCTCGCGCGCGTGCCCGACGACGAGTACGCGGAAGCCGCGCGCCGGCTGGCCGACGTGACTCCCGGCCTCGCGCTCGATGCGGCGGCGTGGTTCGAGGAGCGCGGACCCGTCCCGCACAAGCGCACGGCGGTGGCGTTCCTGCGAGGGCTCGCGGCGCGCGAGCCCGTCGGCGCGGCGCAGGGCGTCAGGACGACGTGACGCGGTAGACGTCGTACACGGCGTCGATCCTGCGCACCGCGTTGAGCACCCGGTCGAGGTGGACGATGTCGCCCATCTCGAACACGTAGCGGCTGAGGGCGAGACGGTCGTTGGTCGTCTGCACGGAGGCCGAGAGGATGTTGACGTGATGCTCGCTGAGCACCCGCGTGATGTCGCTGAGCAGACCGGAGCGGTCCAGCGCCTCGACCTGGATCTGCACGAGGAAGACGCTCTTGGTCGTCGGCGCCCACTCGACGTCGATCATGCGCTCGGGGTCGGACATGAGCGATGCGACGTTGGTGCAGTCGGCGCGGTGCACCGAGACGCCGCTGCCGCGCGTCACGAAGCCGACGATCTGGTCGCCGGGCACGGGCGTGCAGCACTTGGCGAGCTTCACCAGGATGTCGGGGGCGCCGCGCACGAGCACGCCCGAATCGCCGCCCCGCGGCGCCCGTGAGCGTCCGACCTGCGGCAGGTCGATCGGTCCGGTCGTCGTGTCGTTGGCCGCGACGAGGGCCGTGACCTTCTCGATGACGGACTGCGTCGAGACGTGCCCCTCGCCCACCGCGGCGTACAGGGCGGAGACGTCCTCGTAGCGCAGCTGGGAGGCCACCTCGGCGAACGAGTCCTGGCTCATCAGGCGCTGCAGCGGCAGGTTCTGCCGGCGCATCGCTCGCGCGATCGCCTCCTTGCCCTGCTCGACGGCCTCTTCGCGGCGCTCCTTGGTGAACCAGCCGCGGATCTTGCTGCGCGCGCGGGTGCTCTTGACGAAGCCCAGCCAGTCCTGGCTGGGACCGGCATCCGGATTCTTCGACGTGAAGACCTCGACGACGTCGCCGCTCTTGAGCTCCGACTCGAGCGGCACGAGCCGTCCGTTGACCTTGGCGCCCATCGTGCGGTGGCCGACCTCGGTGTGCACGGCGTAGGCGAAGTCGACCGGCGTCGCGCCGGAGGGAAGGCCGATGACACGACCCTTCGGAGTGAAGACGTAGACCTCCTTCGCGCCGATCTCGAAGCGCAGGGAGTCGAGGAACTCGCCGGGGTCAGCCGTCTCGGCCTGCCAGTCCGAGATGTGCGCGAGCCACGCCATGTCGGCGTCGACCGACTTCGCGTCGGGCTTGCCTCCGGCCAGCTGCTCCTTGTACTTCCAGTGCGCCGCGACGCCGTACTCGGCCTGCTGGTGCATCTCGTTGGTGCGGATCTGGATCTCGACCGTGCGGCCGCCCGGACCGATCACCGTCGTGTGCAGCGACTGGTAGAGGTTGAACTTCGGGGTCGCGATGTAGTCCTTGAAGCGGCCCGGGAGCGGCGTCCAGCGCGCATGGATCGCGCCCAGCACCGCATAGCAGTCGCGGACGCTGCCGACGATGACGCGGATGCCGATGAGGTCGTAGATGTCGTCGAACTCGCGACCGCGGACGACCATCTTCTGGTACACGGAGTACAGCTGCTTCGGCCGGCCCATGACACGGCCGCGGATGCGCAGCTCGCGCAGGTCGTCGTCGACGGCGTTGATGACGTTGTGCACGTACTGCTCGCGCTGCGGCGTGCGCTGGCGCACGAGGCTCTCGATCTCGGCATAGAGCTTGGGATGCAGCGCGGCGAACGAGAGATCCTCGAGCTCGGCCTTGATCGTCTGGATGCCGAGGCGATGCGCGAGCGGAGCGTAGATCTCGAGGGTCTCGGTCGCCTTGCGGTGCGCCTTCTCGGGCGGCACGAAGCCCCACGTGCGCGCGTTGTGGAGGCGGTCGGCGAGCTTGATGAGGAGGACGCGGATGTCTTTCGACATCGCCACGATCATCTTGCGGACCGTCTCGGCCTGCGCGCTCTCGCCGTACTTGACCTTGTCGAGCTTCGTGACGCCGTCGACGAGCATCGCGACCTCGTCGCCGAAGTCCGCCGTCAGCTGGTCGAGCGAGTAGTCGGTGTCCTCGACGGTGTCGTGCAGCAGCGCGGCCGCGATCGCACGCGGGCCGAGCCCGAGATCCGCGAGGATCTGGGCGACGGCGAGCGGGTGCGTGATGTACGGCTCACCGCTCTGCCGCGTCTGCCCCGAGTGGGCCTGCTCGGCGACGGTGTACGCCCGCTCGACGATCGACAGATCGCCCTTGGGGTGGTGCGTGCGGACCGTGCGCAGGAGCTGCTCGACGTCGTCGCGCCGGGCCGACCGCGAGAAGATCCTCGGGACGAGCCGGCGCAGTGACGACGTCTGCGACGTGCCGGCGGGCGCGGGGACGGTCTCGGTCATACCGGTCGTCCCCCCTCCGCTGGATCCGTCAATCCTACGCCCGTGGGATTCCCCGCCGGTCAGGCCGGGACGCCGGCCCGCTCGCGCGACTGCAGCACACGCTGATCGCGCGACTTGATCGCGGGCTCGTTCTCACGCAGCAGCGAGTAGAGCGGCGCCGCGACGAAGATCGTCGAGTACGCGGCCACGATCGTTCCCACGAAGATCGACAGCGAGATGTCGGTCAGCGTCTGCGCACCGAGCGCGAATGCGCCGATGAACAGGATCGCGCCCGTCGGCAGCACCGCCACGACCGTCGTGTTGATCGATCGGACGAGGGTCTGGTTGACCGCGAGGTTGACCGATTCGCCGAACGTGCGGCCGGAGACCTCGCCGTCCTCGCTCGTGTTCTCCCTGATCTTGTCGAACACGACAGTGGTGTCGTACAGGGCGTACGACAGGATCGTCAGGAAGCCGATGATGGCGGCGGGCGAGATCTCGAAGCCGAACAGCGCGTAGACGCCGATCGTGATGATGAGGACGTCGACGAGGCCGATGATCGCCGCGGCGGACATCTTCCACGTGCGGAAGTACAGGCCGAGGATGACGAATGTCAGCGCGAGGAAGATCGCGAGACCCCACAGCGACTGGCGGGTGACATCGGCTCCCCAGCTGGGTCCGATGAACGACGTCGTGACCTCGCTCTCATCGACGTTGTAGGCGTCGGCGAGGGCCGTCGTGACCTGGCGCGTCTCGGCGGAGGTCATCTGGTTGGTCTGGACGCGGATCGTGTCCTCGCCGATCGTGGTGACCTTGGTCGTGGCATCCGGGACGACGGAGTGCACGGCCGCCGTCGCGGTGTCCTGATTGGTGTCGGAGACACCCGAGACGGTGAACTGCGATCCGCCCGTGAACTCGATCGAGAACTGGATGGGACGGAACAGCGGCACGAGCACCGAGCCGAGCACGAGTGCCGCGGCGATGATGAACCACAGGTTGCGGCGCCCGACGAACGGGAAGGAGGTCTTTCCCGTGTAGAGGTCGTTGCCGAGCTGATTCATGGAGCGCATCAGTCGTCTCCCTCCTTGCGGGTCGTGCTCGGTTTGTCCTTGACGGCCGTCGTGGTCTTCGGCGCGTCGGATGCCGCGAGCTCCGCCTGCTTGCGCTCGGCGATCGTCTGGCGGCGCTCGGCCTCGCCGCGGGAGCGGGCGTTGCGGCGGTTCGCCTGCGTGCTCGGGCCGGTCGTGACGGGGGTGCGGAACTGCGCACGTCCGCGGTAGACCGCGCCGAGAGCCTCGGGATCCATGCCGGAGAGCCGGTGACCGGAGCCGAAGAACTTCGTCCGGGCGAGCAGCTGCATCACGGGGTGCGTGAAGAGGATGAAGATCAGCACGTCGATCGCGGTCGTGAGACCGAGCGTGAAGGCGAAGCCCTTCACGGTGGCGTCGGCGAGGATGTACAGCACGACGGCCGCGAGGATGTTGATCGACTTCGAGATGTAGATCGTCCGCTTGGCGCGACCCCAGCCGTCTTCCACGGCCCCCGTGATCGACTTGCCGTCGCGCAGCTCGTCTCGGATGCGCTCGAAGTACACGATGAACGAGTCGGCCGTGAAGCCGATCGACACGATGAGACCCGCGACGCCGGCGAGCGACAGGCGGAAGCCCATGCGCCAGGCCAGGATGCAGATCGTGATGTACGTCAGGACGCCCATCACGATGAGCGAGGCGATGATCACGAAGCCCAGCGCGCGGTAGACGATGAGCGAGTAGACGGCGACGAGTGCGAGGCCGATGAGACCCGCGATGAGGCCGATGGCCAGCTGCTGGGAGCCGAGCGTCGCCGAGATCGTGTCGGAGCTGACGACCTCGAAGCTCAGCGGAAGGGCGCCGTACTTCAGCTGGTCGGCGAGCGTCTTGGCGGACTCCTGCGTGAAGTTGCCCGTGATGCTCGGCTTGCCGTCGAGGATCACGCCCTGCATCGCGGGGGCCGACAGCACGTTGCCGTCGAGGACGAACGCGAACTGGTTGAGCGGTGCCTGCTGGCCGTAGAGACGCTGGCTGATCTCGCCGAACGTCTCGGTGCCCTTGCTGTCGAAGACGAGGTTGACCGCCCACACGCCGTTGTTCTGCTGCAGGCCGTACGTCGCGTCGGAGATCGATGAGCCGTCGAGCTCGACCGGTCCGAGGATGTACTTGGCCGTGCCGTCGACGTCGCACGTGATGAGCGGCTCGTCGGCCGGCTCGGACGCGGGATTGTTCGACTTGTCGCTGCAGTCGTACGCGAGGAACTCCGCCTGCAGTGCGGGGGTGATCCACGCCGGGTCGCTCGCGTTGGTGGGTGATGCCGTCGGCGTCGCGACGAGCGACGGGTCGGGCGTCGGGTACGGCGTGTTCTTGCCGTCGTCGCCGACGAACGTGTTGGCCGGCGCGCCCGCGTACAGGACGGGACGCAGCTGCAGCTGCGCCGACGCCTCGATGCGCTGGCGCGTCTGGTCGTCGGCCTCGCCCGGGATCTGGACGACGATGTTCTTGCCGCCCTCGGTCGTCACCTCGGCCTCGCCGACACCGGAGGCGTCGACGCGCTGGCGGATGATCGTGACCGCCTGGTTCATCTGCTCCTGCGACGGGTCGGCACCGTCGGTCGTCTGGGCCTCCAGGATGATCTGGGTGCCGCCCTGGAGGTCGAGCGCGAGCTCGGGTGTCCAGGAGCTCTCCTTGAAGACGTAGACGCCGAGAGCGTTGATGCCGAACAGGATGGCGATGATCGCGCCGAGGCCGATCAGTGCGCGCCAGGCATGCCGGACGGGAGTGGAAGTCGCCACGAGGGTCAGCTTTCTGAAGTGCCCGAAGAGGGCAGAGGGTCAGGCCTTGGGCTTGGAGTCCGTGTCGTCGTCACGGTCGTCGATGGCGACGTCGTCGACGGCGTCGGCTTCGGACTGGACGAACTCGTCCTCGGTCACGGCGCCGACGGTGGGGTCGACGACGCGGAGGATGGCCTGGCTGTGGACCTTGATGTCGACGCCCGGCGCGATCTCGACGATGGCGGGCTGGTCGAGGTTGTCGGGGTCGTACGCGACGATCGTGCCGTACAGGCCGCCCTGGAGCAGCACCTCGGCACCGGGGACCGTCTGGCGGGCCTTCGCCTCCTGCTCGGCCTTCTGCTTGGCCATCCGGCGGCGCGAGCTCCAGAACATGAAGACCAGGAGCACGACCAGCAGGATGATCAAGCCGTAGTTGCTGAAGAACGAGGCGAAGTCCATGGAGGAGAGGGGACCTTTCGGGGTCAGGCGCGCGCCGTGGCGGCGCTGCCTTGGAGAAGGAGGATCGGCGAAAGCCTCCAAGGATTATAGGTCATCGAATCTCAGCGCCGAGTCGGCGTAGGCGACCCCCAGGTGCGCGTAGGCCTCGGGCATCGCGATGCGCCCGCGCGGCGTCCTCCCGAGGAACCCGATGCGCACGAGGTACGGCTCCACGACCGACTCGATCGTCTCGCCCTCCTCGCCCACCGTGACGGCGAGTGTGCTGAGTCCGACGGGGCCGCCGCGGAAGCGCCTGACGACGGCGTCGAGCACCGCGCGGTCGAGTCGATCGAGACCGATCGCGTCGACGTCGTAGAGGTCGAGCGCCGCGCCGACGATGCGGGAATCGGCTCCCCCGCCGTCGCCGTGCACCACGAGGTAGTCGCGGACGCGCCGGAGCAGCCGGTTCGCGATGCGGGGCGTTCCGCGCGAGCGGCGCGCGATCTCGGCTCGCGGGTCGGGAGGGAGGTCGACGCCGAGCATGAGGGCCGAGCGCTCGACGACGCGCTCGAGCTCTTCAGGCTCGTAGTACTCGAGGTGCGCCGTGAAGCCGAAGCGGTCGCGCAGCGGATTGGGCAGAAGCCCCGACCGGGTCGTCGCCCCCACGAGCGTGAACGGAGCGAGATCGAGGGGGATGCTCGTGGCCCCGGCGCCCTTGCCCACCATGATGTCGATGCGGAAGTCCTCCATCGCGAGGTACAGCATCTCCTCGGCGGAGCGCGCCATCCGGTGGATCTCGTCGATGAAGAGCACCTCGCCGGGCGTGAGGCTGGACAGGAGCGCCGCCAGGTCGCCGGCGTGCTGGATCGCCGGGCCGCTCGACAGCCGCAGCGGCCGGCCGCTCTCGTGCGCGACGATCATCGCCAGCGTCGTCTTGCCGAGTCCGGGAGGCCCCGAGAGCAGGATGTGGTCGGGCGGGCGCTGCTGGATGCGGGCCGCGTCGAGGAGAAGCTGCAGCTGACCGCGCACCTTGTGCTGCCCGACGAACTCCGCGAGCGAGGCGGGCCGCAGGGCGCCCTCGATCGCGAGCTCGGTCTCGTCGACGGGCTCCCCCGGGTTCCTCGCCTCATCCACCGGCGTGCTCCTTGCGCGCGGGGCCGAGCGCGGCGAGCGTCAGGCGCAGCAGCGCCTGCACCGAGGCGCGGTCGGGTGCGGAAGCATCGTCGGCGACCGTCGCGACGGCCTCGGCGGCCGTGCGCTCCGACCAGCCCAGGCCGACCAGGGCCTGCGTGACCTGCGCGACCACGGCGGTGGAGGCATCCATCCGCACGGCGGGAGCGGGATGCACGGCGGCGAGCTTCCCGGCGAGCTGCACCACGATGAGCTTGGCCGTCTTGGGGCCGATGCCGGAGACGCGACGGAAGGGGGCGTCGTCGTCGGCCGCGACGGCGTCGGCGATCTGGTTCACCGTGAGCGTCGAGAGCACTCCGAGCGCGGATTTGGGCCCGACCCCCGTCACCCCGAGGAGCAGCGTGAAGACGCCGAGCTCGTCACGGGACTCGAAGCCGAAGAGCGACAGCGCGTCCTCGCGCACGATGAGCGTCGTGTGCAGGTGCAGCTCGTCGCCGAGGTGGGCCGTGTGCACGACCTGCGGCGGGACGGCGACCGACAGGCCGACGCCACCGACTTCGACGACGACGGAGTCGACGTCGGTGTGCACGACGCGCCCGCGGACGGAGGAGATCATGCTTCGAGCCTAGGGAGGGGTTCGGACTTTTGTTCGACCGACACGCTCAGCGCCGCGCGAGGCGCTCCGCGTCGGCCCAGGCGCGCTGGGCAGGCGTCAGCACGGCCCCGCGGGTCGACGGCGCTGAAGGCCCGCCCGACCGCCACGCGTGACAGAGGGCGAGGGCGAGCGCGTCGGCGGCGTCCGCGGGCTTGGGCAGCTCGTCGAGACGGAGGACGCGCGCGACCATCGTCTGCACCTGGCGCTTGTCGGCGTTGCCGTAGCCCGTGATGGCCGCCTTCACCTCCGACGGCGTGTGCGTCTCGGCGGGGAGCCCTCGCTCGGCGGCGAGGAGCAGCGCGACGCCGCTCGCCTGGGCCGTGCCCATGACCGTGCTGCGGTTCTGCTGGGCGAAGACCCGCTCCACCGCGACCACCTGCGGGTCGTGCTCCTCGAGCACGGCACGGATGCCGGCGGCGATCGTCGCCAGGCGCCGCTCGATCGGCAGCTCCGGATCGGAGCGGACGACCCCGACGTGAACGAGCGTCGCCGAGCGGTCGCGCGCGACATCGACCACGCCGATGCCGCACCGCGTGAGCCCGGGATCGACCCCGAGAACGCGGAGGGAGGCGGGCGCGGGAGTCACTCCCCCACGGTAGGCGCGGCGGCGAGGTGAGTCAGCCAGGCGCGCGGCTCAGTCCTCTTCTTCGAGCTCGGCCTGCACCTCGGCGTTGAGATCGAAGTTGGCGTAGACGTTCTGCACGTCGTCGCTGTCCTCGAGGGCGTCGATGAGGCGGAAGACCTTGCGCGCCGTCTCGGCGTCGATCTCGACCTTCAGGTTGGGCACGAATTCGACGTCCGCCGACTCGTAGTCGATGCCGGCGTCCTGCAGCGCCGAGCGCACCGTCACGAGGTCGGTCGCCTCGGTGATGACCTCGAAGCCCTGCGCGTGCGGCTCGACCTCTTCGGCGCCCGCCTCGAGCACGGCGAGCATGACGTCGTCCTCGCTCGTGCCCTCGCCCGAGACGACGACGACGCCCTTGCGGGTGAAGTTGTACGCGACGCTGCCGGGGTCGGCGAGCGTGCCGCCGTTGCGGGTGAGCGCCGTGCGCACCTCGGCCGCCGCGCGGTTCTTGTTGTCGGTCAGACACTCGATCATGAGCGCGACGCCGTTGGGGCCGTAGCCCTCGTACGTGATCGACGCGTACTCGACCGACTCGCCGCCGATGCCGGCGCCGCGCTTGATCGCGCGGTCGATGTTGTCCTTCGGGACCGACGTCTTCTTGGCCTTGAGGACGGCGTCGAACAGGGTCGGGTTTCCCTGCAGGTCGGGGCCGCCCAGCTTGGCGGCTACTTCGATGTTCTTGATGAGCTTCGCCCACGACTTGGCACGACGCGCGTCGACGACGGCCTTCTTGTGCTTCGTGGTGGCCCATTTGGAGTGCCCGGACATGCGCTCGATTCTACCGGCGGCGAGCACCTCCCCCGACGTCAGGGCGCGAGCTTGCGGAGCGTGCGCAGATTGCGATTGGTCGTCCGGGCCTTGAGGGCCTTGCGCGCGAGCACCTTCGCGAACGGCGAGTCGGTCGTCGTGCCCTTCACCGGATTCCAGTAGACGACGCCCGGTCCGGGACGCACGGGGTCGACGGCGGGATCGAGGGATGCCGCGGCATCCACCAGCTCGTCTCTCGTCGCGTCGTCGAGGCAGAAGACGACCCACGGCTGGCGACCGGCGTCGGACTCGTCGAACGGGAAGGCGTCGATCGCCGCCGAGAGCTCGGCCTGCGTCACGAGCAGGATCCAGGCGTCGTAGCCGAATCGCGCCCTCAGCGCCTCCTCGATCGTCGCCTTCAGCCCGGCGCGAGCCGACCCATCGGCTTCGAAGAGGACGTTGCCGCTCGCGAGGACGGTCCGCACGCCCTCGAAGCCGAGCCCGCGGAACACGTCGGCGAGGTCGGCGCTGCGGATCGTGATGCCGCCGACGTTCACGCCCCGGAGGAGCGCGACCCACTCGGTCACAGCGCGAACTCGAACCCGAAGCGGGACGACAGCAGCGCGACGAGGTCGCGCGGCATCTTCGTGAGATAGGCCGGTGCCGGCACGAGGGTCTCGGGAGCGCCGATGAAGGGGAAGTAGACCGGGCCGTCGGTCAGCGCCTCCACGGCGTCGCGGACGGCGATGATGTCGGAGCCGATGCGGCGGAGAGCCCCCAGCGTGATGGGTGAGGCCAGGCGGAGCGTGTCGCTCACCGGCATCCGCCAGTGCGGGAGCGTGTCACCGCGCCGGGCGTGCTCGTCCTCCGTCAGAGGACCGAGGATGCGTCCCCACGCACCGATGCCGGGCATCGAGAGCGTCCGATCCCACACGAAGATCGTGTCGCCGGGCTCCGTGAAGCCCACGAGCTCGTGGGACCACTCGAATCGCCGGTCGTCGGACGACTTCGGCGCGCTGAGGGCATCGCCCACGACACCGCGCGACGGAGCGATCATCCAGTACCGCTCCTCGGGATGATCCCGCCACCAGTCGTTGATCCCCATGCGTGAAATCTAACCCGCCGGGGCCGCGATCCTCAGGCTGCGGCGCGCACGCTGTGGAGGAACCGCTCGTGGAAGCGGGTCTCGCCCGAGACCTCGGGGTGGAACGCCGTCGCCAGCAGCGGACCCTGCTCGACCGCCACGACGCCGCCGTCGGGGAGCGTCGCGAGTGCCGTCGCCCTCTCCCCCACGGCCGTGACGAGCGGCGCGCGGATGAACGTCGCGTGCACGGGCGAACCGTCGAAGCCCTCGACGGCGAGGTCGGTCTCGAACGAGTCGACCTGACTGCCGAACGCGTTGCGGGCGACGACGACGTCGAGGCCGCCGAAGGTCTCCTGCCCGTCGATCGCACCGGTGATGCGGTCGGCGAGCATGATCATCCCGGCGCACGTCCCGTACACGGGCATGCCGGCCGCGATCGCCTCGCGGATCGGGCCCTGCATGTCGAAGGCGCGGGAGAGCTTGTCGATGACGCTCGACTCGCCGCCCGGGATGACGAGCCCGTCGACCGCCGCGAGCTCGGAGGGGCGCCGCACGAGCGACACCTCCGCCCCGAGATCGCGGAGGACGTGGGCGTGCTCGCGCACGTCGCCCTGAAGGGCCAGGATGCCGACGTGCGGCGTGCGACCGGAGGCGCTCAGCGCGTCACCAGCCGCGCTCGGCGAGACGGTGAGGCGCGGGCAGGTCGGACACGTTGATGCCGACCATCGCCTCGCCGAGGCCGCGCGAGACGTCGGCGATGACCTTGGGGTCGTCGTAGAACGTCGTCGCCTTGACGATCGCCGCTGCGCGCTCGGCCGGGTTGCCCGACTTGAAGATGCCCGAGCCGACGAAGACGCCGTCGGCGCCCATCTGCATCATCATCGCGGCGTCGGCAGGCGTCGCGACGCCGCCGGCGACGAAGAGGACGACGGGGAGCGTGCCCGTCTCGGCGACCTCGGCGACGAGCTCGTAGGGCGCCTGCAGCTCCTTGGCGGCGACATACAGCTCGTCCTTCGTGAGCGACTTCAGGACGTTGATCTCGCTCGTGATCTTGCGGATGTGCTTGGTCGCCTCGGAGACGTCGCCCGTGCCGGCCTCGCCCTTGGAGCGGATCATCGCGGCGCCCTCGTTGATGCGGCGCAGGGCCTCGCCGAGGTTCGTCGCACCGCAGACGAAGGGGACCGTGAAGCCCCACTTGTCGATGTGGTTCACGTAGTCGGCCGGCGAGAGCACCTCGGACTCGTCGATGTAGTCGACGCCCAGCTCCTGCAGCACCTGCGCCTCGACGAAGTGGCCGATGCGGGCCTTCGCCATGACGGGGATCGAGACGGCCTCGATGATGCCGTCGATCATGTCGGGGTCGCTCATGCGCGAGACGCCGCCCTGCGCGCGGATGTCGGCGGGGACCCGCTCGAGCGCCATGACCGCGACGGCGCCGGCATCCTCGGCGATCTTTGCCTGATCGGGGGTGACGACGTCCATGATGACGCCGCCCTTGAGCATCTCGGCGAGACCGCGCTTGACGCGGGAGGAACCGGTGGTGGGGGAAGACATGGATAGACTCCTACGGGATTGGCCTAGGCCAAAAGATAGCACGGCCCAGCACGAACATTTCACGGCTCGGAGGGAGCTCGATGGACGACGAGATCGTGGGCGGCACGGCGATCGAGATCGCCGAGAGCGTGCGCCGCCTGCTCGACCGCGGAGCGCTCGCGCCCGGCGACGCCCTTCCTCCCGTCCGTGCTCTCGCCGATCGGCTGCACGTCAACCGCAACACCGTCATGGCGGCCTACGGTCAGCTCGCACGAGCCGGTGTCGTCGTCACGCGCGGGCGCGGCGGCACGAGCGTCGCCGACCGTGCCCCGGTGGCGCAGGAGGGCTTCGCGAGCGACAGCGTGCTGCGTGACGTGGGCACCGGGAACCCCGATCCGGACCTCATCCCCGATCCCTCCGCCGCGCTCGCCCGCGTCGCCGGTCGTCCCGTCCTCTACGGCGAGCCCGTCATCGACCCCGATCTCGCCGCCTGGGCGGATGCGTGGATGCGGGATGCCGTCGATCCGGCGCTCCCGTTCGGCCTGACCGTCACGAGCGGGGCGTCGGACGCGATCGAGCGACTGCTCGCGCAGGCGCTCACGCGCGACGATGCGGTGGCCCTCGAGGACCCGTGCTTCCTCGCGAGCATCCACACCGTGCGTCTGGGCGGCTACCGGCCCGTCGCGGTGCCGGTCGACGACGAGGGGATGACGGTCGACGGCCTGCGCTCGGCGCTGGCCGACGGCGTCCGGGCGGTCGTCTGCACACCCCGCGCGCAGAACCCGACGGGCGCGAGCCTCAGCGCCCGGCGGGCGCAGGAGCTGCGGGCCGTGCTCGCCGACCACCCGTACGTCCTCGTGATCGAGGACGACCACTTCGCGATGCTGTCGTCCCGGCCGTACCACTCGCTCATCGGGCCCGGTCATCGCCGGTGGGCGCTCGTGAGGTCGGTGTCGAAGTTCCTCGGGCCCGACATGTGCCTCGCGATCGCGGCATCCGATCCCCGCACCGCCGAGCGGCTCGCGATGCGCCTCACGCCCGGCACGACCTGGGTCAGCCACCTGCTGCAGCGGCTCACCCACGCCCTCGTCACCGACGAGGGCGTGCTCGCCGGGATCGCGGAGGCGGGCGCGCACTACGCAGAGCGCAACGCCGCATTCGCCGCGCGGCTCACCGCGCACGGCGTGCCCGCCGCAGCCGGCGACGGCCTCAACCTGTGGGTCCGCGTGCCGTTCGCCGCGCGCGACGTCACCGAGCGGCTCATGCGTCGGGGCTGGCTCGCGCGGCCGGGTGACGAGTTCGTCCTCGGCGACGATGACGCCGCCCACCACCTGCGCCTGACCGTCCACGACCTCGACGACGAGGACGCCGAGCAGCTCGCGACGGACCTCGCGGCCGCCGTGCGCGCCGGGGACCTCGTGCGCAAGGTGGGATGATCGACCGGTGAAGATCCTCTCGATCCAGTCCGCGGTCGCCTACGGTCACGTCGGCAACTCCGCCGCCGTCTTCCCGCTGCAGCGGATCGGCGTCGAAGTCCTGCCGGTCTACACGGTGAACTTCTCCAACCACACGGGATACGGCGCCTGGCGCGGCCCGCTCATCGCGCCGAGCGACGTCGCGGACGTCATCACGGGCATCGAGGAGCGCGGCGCGTTCGGCGACATCGACGTCGTGCTGTCGGGCTATCAGGGCAGCGAGGGCATCGGCGACGTCATCCTGGATGCGGTGGCGCGGGTCAAGGCGGCGAACCCGTCGGCGATCTACTCCTGCGACCCCGTGATGGGCAACGCGAAGTCGGGATGCTTCGTCGCTCCCGCCATCCCGATCCTTCTCCGCGAGCGGGTCGTCCCCCGGGCCGACATCATCACGCCGAACCAGTTCGAGCTCGGCTTCCTCACCGGCACCGAGCCCGCCGACCTCGAGTCGACGCTCGCATCGGCCGATCTCGCACGCGACCTGGGCCCGCGGACCGTCCTCGTGACGAGCGTCGAGCGCCCCGACCGCCCGGAGGGCACGATCGAGATGCTCGTCGTCACGGACGACGGCGCGTGGATCGTGCAGACGCCGCAGATCCCGATGAAGGCCAACGGCTCGGGCGACGTCACGGCGGCGCTCTTCACCGCGCACTACCGCGAGACGGGCGATGCGGCCCTCGCCCTCGCGCGCACGACCTCGAGCGTCTTCGACCTGCTGCAGAACACCTTCGA
Organism: Microbacterium sp. AZCO; assembly: GCF_039614715.1. Classification (GTDB taxonomy): domain Bacteria; phylum Actinomycetota; class Actinomycetes; order Actinomycetales; family Microbacteriaceae; genus Microbacterium. The sequence continues at coordinate 1,179,936 of NZ_CP154857.1, forward strand.
CTCCGGGCAGCGCGAGCTCCAGCTCGTCGAGTCGCAGGAGGCGTACGCGCACCCCCGTCTGCAGTTCGAGGTGCGTCAGGTGCGCTGAGCGCTCAGGCGTCCCACGCGGCGGCGACGGACTGGCGCACCTCGCCCAGCAGCTGCGGCAGCGCCTTCGTCTTCGCGATGATGGGGAAGAAGTTGGCGTCCGTCGCCCACCTCGGCACGATGTGCTGGTGCAGGTGGGCGTCGACCCCGGCCCCCGCCACACTCCCCTGGTTCATGCCGATGTTGAAGCCGTCGCACCGCGACGCGGCGCGCAGCACGTGCATCGCGCGCTGCGTCAGCGCTCCGATCTCGGCGACCTCCTCCGCGGTCGCCTCGTCGTACGTCGAGATGTGACGGTACGGGCAGACGAGGAGGTGGCCCGAGTTGTACGGGAAGAGGTTCAGCAGCACGTAGGACGTGACGCCGCGGTGCACGATGAGCCCGTCGGCGTCCGACATCCCGGGCGCGGCGCAGAACGGGCACGTCTCGCGGTGCGGCTCCGGCCCCGCCGAGATGTACGCCATGCGGTGGGGCGTCCACAGCCGCTGGAACTCGTCGGGGACGCCGGGGAGCGTGCTCGCCTCGACGAGTCTCGCGTCCCCGGCGTCGCCGTCGCTCAAGCGAAGTCCTCGCTCGTGCTGACGAGCGCCTTCGAGTCGATCGCCGCGCGCACGCGGGCGACGGCCTCATCGATCGGGATGCCGTTGAGCTGGGATCCGTCGCGGAACCGGAACGACACCGTACCCGCCGACCGGTCCTGCTCCCCCGCGATCAGGATGAGCGGCACCTTGTGCGTCGTGTGGTTGCGGATCTTCTTCTGCATGCGATCGTCGCTGCGATCGAGCTCCGCCCGCACCTCGACGCCCCGCAGGCGGTCGACGACCTCGCCGAGATAGTCGGCGTACTCGTCGGCCACGGGGATGCCCACGACCTGCACGGGCGAGAGCCACACCGGGAAGTCGCCGGCGTAGTGCTCGAGGAGGATCGCGAAGAACCGCTCGATCGAGCCCATGAGGGCGCGGTGGATCATGACCGGACGCTTCTTCTCACCGTCTCGGTCGGTGAACTCGAGGTGGAAGCGCTCGGGCAGGTTGAAGTCGATCTGCACGGTCGACAGCTGCCACGTGCGGCCGAGCGCGTCCTTCGTCTTGAGGTCGATCTTCGGGCCGTAGAAGGCGGCCTCGCCCGGCACCTCGGTGAGCTTGAGCCCGGATGCCTGCGCGACACGCCGTAGCGCGTCGGTGGCCTCCGCCCAGTGCGCCTCGTCGCCGATCCACTTCGACTTCTCGTCGTCGCGCATCGAGAGCTCGAGCTCGAACTCCGTGAGGCCGAAGTCGCGCAGGAGCGACAGCACGAAGTCGAGGACCTTGCCCGCCTCGTCCTCGAGCTGGTCGGGCGTGACGAAGAGGTGCGCGTCGTCCTGGGTGAAGCCGCGCACCCGCGTGAGGCCGTGCAGGGCGCCGGAGAGCTCGTTGCGGTAGACGGTGCCGTTCTCGGCCAGGCGCATCGGGAGATCCCGGTAGCTGCGTGCGCGCTCGCGGTAGATCAGGATGTGCATCGGGCAGTTCATCGGCTTGAGGTAGTAGTCGATGCCCTGCTTGGTGATCTCGCCGTGCTCGTCGCGTTCCTCATCGAGGCGGATGGGCGGGAACATGCCCTCCTTGTACGTCACGAGGTGGTTGGACTCGATGAAGAGATCCTTCTTCGTGATGTGCGGCGTGTAGACGTAGGTGTAGCCGCCGGCGATGTGGCGGCGACGGGCGTGCTGCTCCATCTCCCCGCGGACGATGCCGCCCTTCGGGTGCCACACGGACAGGCCGGACCCGATCTCGTCGGGGAACGAGAACAGGTCGAGCTCCTTGCCGAGCTTGCGGTGATCGCGCTTGGCGGCCTCCTCCAGACGCAGCTGGTAGGCGCGCAGATCGTCCTTGGTCGGCCACGCGGTGCCGTAGATGCGCTGCAGCTGCGGGTTCTTCTCGCTGCCGCGCCAGTAGGCGCCGGCGATGCGCGTGAGGTCCCAGCCGTTGCCCAGGACACGGGTGCCCGAGACGTGCGGTCCACGGCAGAGGTCCTTCCATACCGTCTCGCCGTCGCGGTTCACGTTGTCGTAGATCGTGAGCTCGCCCGCGCCGACCTCGACGCTCGCACCCTCTGCGGCCTCCTTGGAACCGCCCTTCAAGCCGATGAGCTCGAGCTTGAACGGCTCGTCGGCCAGCTCCGCGCGCGCTTCGTCGTCGGTCACGACGCGGCGCACGAACCGCTGGTTCTCGCGCACGATCCGTTCCATCTCCTTCTTGATGGCCTTCAGGTCATCGGGAGTGAAGGGGTCGTCCACGCCGAAGTCGTAGTAGAAGCCGTCGGTGATCGGAGGACCGATCCCGAGGTTCGCCTGCGGCTTGATCCGCTGCACGGCCTGCGCGAGCACGTGCGCCGTCGAGTGGCGCAGGATGGCGAGGCCGTCGGCGCTCTCGATCGTCACCGGCTCGACGGCATCCGTCTGGTGGACGACCGTCGCGAGGTCTTTCAGCTCGCCGTTGACACGGAGGGCGACCACGGAGCGGTCGGGGAACAGGGCGAAGCCGTCGGCGGGGAAGGCCACGTCCGACGAAGGGGCGACGTCAGTCAAGGGAGATCTCCAAGATGTGGTTCGGTCAAGGCTACCGTTCGCCGTGTCGCACAGAATCCAGTGACGCGGACGCACCCTTGCCAATATGCTGAATCGTCGCGCGGGCGGGGCAAGTGGGGGCTCAACCTCGACGACGCAGGTCATGGCATCCGTTCGGGGGCTGATATGAGCGATGGCGACGCAGTGGGCACGGTCACGGATGCCCACGACCGGGTTCGACGGCCGCTTCGGTGCGGCGAGCCGACCGTGTACGAGTTCACGACGGAGGACGGCGTCCGGCTTCAGCTGACGCGGTTCCAGGGCGGCACGAAGGGGCCCGTCATCCTGACGCCCGGCTTCGGCACCTCGTCGATCGCGTACACGATCGACACGACCGAGACGAACTTCCCGGAGTACCTCTACGAGCACGGGTACGACGTGTGGGTGCTCGACTACCGGGCCAGTCCCCTGCTGCCGTCGGCGAGCACGCAGTTCACCCTCGACGACATCGCCCGATACGACTATCCGGCTGCGGTCGACAAGGTGCGCGAGGAGTCGGGCGCCGCGGACGTGCAGATCGTCGCGCACTGCGTCGGCTCGCTGACGATGCTCATGGCCCTCGGGCTGAAGCTGCAGGGCGTGCGCTCCGCCGTCGCATCGCAGGTGACCCTGCATCCCCGGGGCGGCACGCTCAACGAGCTGCGCGCCGGCATCTACGCCGGCAACATCCTCGACGCGCTCGGCTTCGACACCCTGACGACCGAGTTCGACGACGACCCGTCGTGGGGCGAGAAGCTGTACGACAGGGCGCTCGCCGTCTACCCGTCGGGCGATGAGCCGTGCGACCGGCCGTTCTGCCGACGCGTCATGTTCATGTACGGCGAGGTCTACGACCACGACAAGCTCAACGATGAGACGCACGACCACCTCGAGGAGGCGTTCGGCGTCGCCAACATCCGCACCCTGACCCACGTCACGAAGATGCTGCGCGCCGACCACGCCGTGAGCTGGGACGGCGACCACGACTACCTCGACGACGTCGAGGGGCTCAAGGTGCCGATCGCCTTCCTGCACGGCGAGAACAACCGCCTCTTCCTGCCCGAGGGCAGCAAGCTCACCTACGAGTTCCTGATCGAGCGCAACGGACCCGAGCTGTACTCGCGCCACGTCATCCCGGACTACGCCCACATGGACTGCTTCATCGGGAAGGATGCCGCGCGCGACGTCTATCCCACGATCACCGCCCAGCTCGACCTGCACAACTGAACGAACCAGGAGCAGACGTATGACCACGATCGACGACTCCGTCTCGCCGGACGCCGAGGCCACCGGCATCCATCCCGCCCTCGCCGACCTCGCGAGCTATCCGTTCCTGTCGGCGCTGACAGACCGGCGGACGCGGCGGATCCCGCGGGGCTTCTCGGTGGACGCCGGGCCGCTCAGTCATGAGAGCCACAACGCGCCCGCTCCCCTGAGCAAGCTCGAGGAGGCGATCCTCATCACGTGCGTCACGGGCATCACGGGCATCACGACCCACGACGGCCCGCTCGTGGAGAAGAACGGCCTTCCCGAGCTCGGCACGCCGTTCCTCAACATCCTCGCGCGCACGGGCAGCAGCGCCGACAACGCGCAGGCCACCTACTTCTTCATGATCAACGACGACGGCATCTTCCTGCTGAAGCCGCCGAAGGGCGCCCGCGCGCTCGAGCTGCTGAAGGACCTCCCGCCCAAGTGGGGCGACTGGTCCGAGGACGACTGGATCACAGCCGCCGCAGAGTGCACGATCCGCATCTCGGACAAGCGGCTCGACTTCCCGCGGGAGTGGCCGTACTACCTGGGCTGGAACAACCAGGCGTCGAACACGCCCGGCACGACGATCTTCTTCCCGGTCGTGGACTGCACCTGGCAGTACATCAACGCGATCATCATCCTGCTGACGGAGCCGGGCGGCATGCGTCCGCTCTTCCTCGACGACTGGCGCAGCTTCCACCCCAAGGGCTTCGTGGAGTGGTTCGCGAAGATCGGCGGCGGCCTCGGCATCAGCCCGAAGATCCCCTACCACCCGATCGGCGGGCTCTCCCGCGTTCGCAGCGGCTACGTCAACAAGGACAGCCAGGCGCCCCTCGGCTTCGGGCACGCGCTGCGCACCGACTACGAGGCGTTCTTCTACTTCCAGAACCTCATGCTGCTCGGCCAGGCGATGGGCCTCGGCGGCTGGATCCACGGCTCGGTCTTCCCGCCGTACATCTGGCAGCAGGACGAGTCGAAGGGGTGGCACGGGCTCGGGTTCCGCCTGGAGGACCCGAAGAAGCACCGCAAGTGGCCGCCGGTGCCGGCCTCCCAGCCGAACCCCGTCGGCATCGACGGGATCCTCGAGGGGCTCACGCCCCCGTACGTGTCGTCGATGGACGAAGCCGTCGATCGCGTCGTCGAGTCGAAGTACAGCGCCGACGGCCCCGCCTACGGCAACGAGGCGGTGTGGTCGAGCCCGTACCGCAACAAGGACGACGCGAAGGCCTTCTTCGAGAAGGGCACGAAGTTCGGCCCCGACGAGATCGCCTACACGAAGGACATCTGCAACTACATCTGGGACACCTACGGGCGCTTCCCCGCGCACGTCGACGCGTTCTACACGCCGGGCATGTGGCTGCAGTTCTCGCATCTGGAGCTCGAGTACTACGACCGGTTCTTCGACCCGCGCCAGTACACGCGCCAGAAGGCGCATGACGGGCTCTGGCACCCCTGATCACGAGTGCGGGCCGGGGATGGATGCCTCGGCCCGCCGCTCGGTCGTGAGCGGCGTTCCTGACTAAAGGTGCGCCGTGAAGAAGGCCGCGACGTCGTCGGCCTGCTTGCTGACGTACTGGTACCCCTCGTAGCGTCCGGCCGAGGGGAAGTGGATGACGCCGAGCGAGTGGGGCGTGAGATCGGAGAACTCCTCCACGATGCTCATCCGGCCCCAGGGATCGCCCGTCCCCTGCACGTACTGCACGACGGTGTCCCCGAGCTTCGGGGCGACGTCGGCGGGGTTGTGCCGGCTCGGCAGCGGCGCCCGCAGGAAGACGTAGAGCAGGTCGGTGCTCTTCGCCGCCATCGGCCCCAGGGGGCCGAGCTCGTCGCGGGAGAAGTTGCGGTTGAACACCGGGAGCCGCGTCGGCTGCACCGCGAGGAAGGCCTTGACGGGCGGTCCGTCGGGGATCGCGTACATGACGGTGTTCGCGCCGGCGGACGTGCCCAGAGCGCCGATGCGATCCGGATCGACGTCGGGGCGCCCGCGCAGATAGCCCAGTGCGCCGTTGAAGTCCCGCGCCTCCCACCGCCCCATCGTGAGCGGCGGCCGCTTTCCGCTCGCGCCGTGGTTCGACAGGTCGAAGAGCAGCACGCTGTACCCGGCGTCGTGCAGAGCCTTCGTCGGCGGCAGGAAGTCGACGTCGCGGTCGACGAACGGCACGCGTCCCGCCGCATTGCCCGCACGGTTCCACAGCCAGCCGTGCACGAACACGACCGCCGGTCCTCGCTCGAGGCCGGACGGGATGAACCAGCCGCGCAGGGGCACGCCGTCGGTGGCCTGGAAGGCGACCTCCTCGAACGCGAGGCCGAGGTCGGCGGGCGTGCGCGTCACCGGCTGACGATCGCCCCACACCATGAGCTTCGTCAGGTGGGTGAGCTTGCGGATGCCGTGCTCGTCGAGCGGCGGCGTGTCGCTGCGCGTGTCAGCCGGCGACGGGGACATGCGCCCGGAACTCCACCCGCAGCCCGCTCGCGGGCAGGGGGAACAGCTCGTTCGTGAGGGTCAGGTCCTGATCGGGGATCGACCAGTCCGCCTTGCGCAGGAGCAGGGTCAGGTAGACCTTGACGGCGACTGTGACGATGTTCTCGCCGGGGCAGCGGTGGTGCGTGGACTGACCGTCGCCGTGCGGCACGTAGCTGCCGGGTGCGAGAGCGGCCTCCCGCTTCGGCGCGAACCGGTCGGGATCGAACCGGTCCGGGTCGGGGAAGACGTCGGGATTGCGCATGTTGATGTGGATGCCGCCGATGGCGCCCCACCCCTTCGGGATGCGGTATCCCCCGACCTCCATGTCTTCCTGCACGCGTCCGAAGAACGTCGCGGAGTTCATCGCGAAGTAGCGGCGGAGCTCCTTCGAGATCTGCTCGAGGTACTCCATCCGCTCGATCTGATCCATCGTGATGGGCCCGTCGGGCGAGATCGCGAGCACCTCGGCGCGAGCCTTCTCCATGATGTCGGGATGCTGACCAAGGATCATGGTCACGAGCGTCAGCGGCACGAAGTACCCGCCCTGCCCCGCGAAGATCAGGTGCCGGATGTCGCCGCGGAGCTTGTCGATCGGCACATCGGCCTCTGTCGCGGCGGTGATCATGCGCGAGACGATGTCGTCGTAGCCGCCGCGCTGATGCTTCTCGAGCGCGTCGCCGATGATCTGGTCCATGCGCTTGCGGCCCGCGATCGCCTTGCCGTACTTCGTCCCCGGGATCGGCAGCGGAAGCGTCATGAACGCCTCGCGCATGTTGGCGAGGTGGTAGTCGAGCTCGGCGGCATGCTCCTCGGTGAGATCGCCGGTGTACAGCGCGCCGGTCAGGCGTGCGGCGAACCGCTGCAGGTCGGCGCGGAGGTTGGCGCCCTCGCCGCTCTCGAGCCACGGGTCGATCGTCCGCTCGAGCAGCGACTGCATCGTCGGCAGATACGACGCGATGGCCGAGCGGAAGCCGACCGCGCGGAGCATGACGGACTTGCGCGTGTGGTGCTCGACGCCGTCGATGAGCGCGAGCGAGTTCAGGAAGATCTGCTCGGCGGAGATGGGGTCGGCGTCGCCGCGGACGATGCGCGCGTCCGTCGCGAAGGTGTGGAACGCCTCGTGGCCCGAGAACACGACGAAGCTGTTGCCGAACAGCCGCGTCTTGAAGATGGGGCCGTACTTCGCGAGCCGGTCCTTGTAGAACCCGTGGTTGTTCTTGATGATGTCGAAGGTCTCCCCCAGCCACGGCATGCCGAAGCGGCCGGGAGGCAGAGGCTTCTGATTCGGGCGGGACTTCGCCATCACTTCTTCCTCTTCTTGGGAAGCAGCTTGGTGACCCACCCGAACCACCGCGACGAGCGGAAGACCCAGTTGATCATCTGCTGGTTCCACTCGTGGAGCCAGTACTCCTTGATGAGGTGGTTCTCGTCGAGGATGAAGATACCCGTCGCACGCCCCTGCAGCGTCTTGATCGGCATCCTGATCTCGTATTTCAGGATGACGGTCGTGAAGATCTCGCCGACCGTGATGTCGAGCACCTCGCCGACGAAGACGCCGTCCTTGATGAACTGCGTGAGCTGCGTGTACAGGCCCACGATGTCGTCGGTCGTGCGGTAGTCGCCGGACATGTAATTCTGGCCCGGGTAGTGGATGACGGCACCGGGGGCGAGCAGCTTGCGGAAGGCCACCATGTCGGCGGCCATCAACACGTCCCAGTACGTGCGGATGAGGGTGATCCGCGCTTCGCGGTCTTCCTCGGTCGTGGTGGTCATGGAACTCCTTGCCGGACGCCGGGGCGTCACTCGTGCTGGCCGGCGGCGGCTGTCGCGGCGCTGGTGGTGGTGCGGGGCGCGCTCACGTTCCAGGGCACGAAGGCGTTCGGCACGCCGTCGAGCGCCTTGTGGAGCTGGGGGAAGTGCCGCAGCAGGACGGTGCGCATGTCGCTGTCCGCGATCCACTGCAGGCCGGTCTTCGTGTAGTACTCCTCCGTGTAGCAGTCGGTGATGAAGCGGTCGCTCTTCAGCCGGCGGCTGGCCATCAGGATGAACACGCGGAACGCCGTGTCGCTGAAGCCGAAGCCCGCAGGCGGCGTCTCGGCGTGCATGCCGACCTGGAGGTCGACCTTCTCGACGTCGCCGTAGATCTCCTCGAGCTCCTTGGCCCAGACCGGGTTGTCGGTGAGCTCCGCGAAGGTCGCGGCGGGCTTGAGGTGCAGCTGGCGGCGGAACTCGTTGTAGCGCGGCACGCCCCGCTCGCGGTCGCGCGTGATGTCGAGCGCCGCGATGTCGAGGCGCACGCCGTCCGGAAGCGTGATGTCCTGCATCCATCGCGGGAAGTTGTGCAGCTGCACTGCGCCCGGGTTCTGGATGCCGAACGAGTACCAGAGGTCCTCCACCTCCTGCGGACCCTCGAGCACCCGCTGCGCGTTCAGGAGGATGATCTCCTTGAAGTCCATCGAGTCCAGCAGCGAATCGTCGTCGAGCGAGCGCACGTCGAGCTGCTCCGGCAGAAGCGGATGCAGGCGGTAGACGGCCGCGAACTCCTCCGTGAGCTGGTACGGCGCGCCGTGGTGATCGTGCGCCGATCCGGGGATGCCGCTGATCACGTCGCTCTTGCTGATGCGGCCGAACTTGCGGTGGAGCTTCTCCTCGGCGAGGCCCCACCAGTTCGCCCGCATCGCGACCTTCAGAACCGGGTGCGCGATGATCGCCGGCGTCCACTCGACAGTGTGGATCTTGGCCAGCAGCGCCGAGTTCACGAGCCGCGCGATGCCGAACAGCTCGTCCTCTGTGAGATGCGGGTGGTTCTTCTTGAGCGCATCGCAGATCGCGTTGTGCTCGAGAGTGAACAGCGTATGTAGCATCCCGAGCCCGACCCACCAGTTCTCGCTGAATCCCGTGAGCGCGACGCCGGAGGCCGGATCGAGCGGAAGCTGTCCGTTCTTGAGCACGAGCTTGCCGTCGACGAAGCTGCGGACGGCCTTCTGCTTGGCCTCCGTGCTGCCGTAGATCGACGAGGCGTCCCACCAGTGCGAGTTGGTGTTGATGTACGTCGGCGGCAGGTGCTTGTCGGCGTCGACGCGTGTGCCGTCCTGCTTCGTGCGCGGGATGCGCATGGGGTCTTCGAACCACTTGTCGCCCTCGGGCAGCGGGATCTCGATGTCGTCGTGGTCCTCACGGCCGTGGGCGAACCAGTCGTGCGTCTGGAACTGGATCCAGGATGCCGCGAGCAGGTTGATCGACGTGGCCGGCGTGAACTCGTCGCGGCGCATCAGCCGCTGACTCACTTCGCGCGGATTCGGGGTGAGCAGCTCCTCCGGCGTGCCCGGCCACGCCTTGTCGAGGGCGACGTTGCGGGCGAAGCGCGTGCCGGTCTTGCCCATATCCGGGTCGCTCAGGTCGTCATAGCCGCCGTCCGCCGTGCGGAAGCGACGTACCGCGTCAGGCGCGTCGGCCAGTGCGACTCCCGGCGTGAGCCCGGCACCGCCGGGCGTGCGGGTGTCGACGAGGTTGTCCTCGCGCAGCTGATCGCGCAGCGCGATCAGGTTGAAGAGCCCGAACACGAACGGAAGCTTGTGCCAGGGCGTGCGCTGATTGACGCGCGAGTACACCCGGATCAACGCGCGCCCGAACACGGATGGTTTGCTCACTGCCGACTCCAATCGCGCAGGACGGCGGTCCCCCAGTGGATCTGCCCTCATCCCAGTGGATCTGCCCGAATCATAGTGAAGGGGAGGATGCCGCGGCCATCATCATTCGTCGCGAACCGCTGCAATCGCCCATCGCGGCGTCCGAACCGGCGGATCCTCGCATGCTCCGGCGGTTATGCGTTGCGGCGCGAGGGTCGCGCTCACTAGCGTGTGGTCTGGTGCGGGCGGGGGCCGGGCGATGGAGCGCGCACGGAAGGGACAGCTGTGGGGGCACAGGTTGAGCACGTCGACGCTGTCGTCGTGGGGTCGGGGTTCGGCGCGTCGGTCTCGGCGTTCCGCCTCGCCGAGGCGGGCCGGTCGGTCGTCGTCCTCGAGCGCGGTCGCGCGTACCCGCCGGGAAGCTTCGCGCGCAATCCGTACGAGATGAGCCGCGCGTTCTGGGAGCCGAAGGACGAGCTGTTCGGGCTCTTCGACATCCGCTCCTTCCGCAAGCTCGAGGGCATCGTGTCGGCGGGGCTGGGCGGAGGATCGCTCATCTACGCCAACGTTCTGCTGCGCAAGGACGAGAAGTGGTTCGTCCACGACTCGCCGCTCCCCGGCGGCGGATACGAGAACTGGCCCATCGGCCGCAACGACCTCGACAAGCACTACGACGCCGTCGAGGCGATGATGACGCCGACGCCGAGCCCCTACCCCGATCTTCCGAAGTCCAAGGCGCTCCGGGATGCCGCCGTGAGCCTCGGGATGCCGAGCTTCGAGCCGCCCCTCGCGGTGACGTTCGCGCCCCGGCCGGGCGCCGCGCCGCAGCCCAAGCAGATGATCGAGGAGCCCGCGTACGGCAACATCCACGGCGCGACGCGTCTGACCTGTCGTCTCTGCGGAGAGTGCGACATCGGCTGCAACGAGGGGTCGAAGAACACGCTCGACCACAACTACCTCTCGGCCGCGGTGGCCAAGGGCGCGGACATCCGCACGCTCGCGGAGGTCTACGGCATCTCGCCGCTGCCCGGCGGCGGCTACGAGGTGCGGTACCGGCAGTACGGCACGGAGGCCGAGGCGGACGGCAAGCGCTCGCGCACCGAGCTCCGGATCACGTGCGATCAGCTCTTCCTCGGCGCCGGCACCTTCGGGACGACGGCCCTCCTGCTTCGCAACCGCGCCAACCTGCCGGCCCTCGGCCGGGCGCTCGGCAGTCGCTTCAGCGGCAACGGCGACCTCATCACGTTCTGCATGGATGCGACGTCGACGTCGGAGGCGGGGCAGATCCGCTTCATCGACCCGACCTACGGACCCGTCATCACGACGGCGATCCGTCAGCCCGACGGCGTCGACGAGGCCGGCCGCGGCCGGGGCTACTACGTGCAGGAGGCGGGATTCCCGGAGTTCGCGAACTGGCTCATCGAGACGTCGCAGGTCACGTCGTCGCTCAAGACGGCGGCGGCCGTCGTGCGCCAGATGGTCGGCAACCGCCTCAGCGGCCGGAACGAATCGACCATCTCGGCCGAAGTCGCCAAGCTGGTCGGCCAGGGGCGCCTCACCTCGAGTTCGCTCCCGCTCCTGGGCATGGGACGCGACACGCCGGATGGGCGCATGACGATCCGCGACGGCGAGCTCGACATCGAGTGGACCACGGCGACGAGCGCGGCGTACTTCGACGCCATGCGCAGCACCATGAAGGACATCACCGAGACGCTCGGCGGCACCTTCCGCGACAACCCGCTGTGGTGGACGAAGCGCGTCATCACGGTGCATCCGCTCGGCGGCAGCCCGATGGGCCGGCACGTGCACGAGGGCGTCGTCGACAACTGGAACGAGTCGTTCGGGCATCCCGACCTCTTCGTCGTGGACGGCTCCGCCGTCCCGGGTCCGGTGGGGCCGAACCCGTCGCTCACGATCGCCGCGATGGCCGACCGGGCGATCGAGCACATCCTCGAGAAGCCGCGCCCCGTGCGCCGTCGCGCGGCAGAGACCGCGCCGGTCGACGCGGACGTCCCGGTGGTCGTCGATCCCGTGCCGGGCCGCAGCATGGAGTTCACCGAGAAGATGAAGGGCTACATCGCTCTCGGTGCGACCGACTCGATGACGGGCTGGCACACGGGGCGGCGGCTCGGGCAGCGATTCATGTTCAGACTCACGATCACGGCTCCCGACGTGGAGCGGTTCGTCTCGAGCGAGGATCACACGGCCGTCGCCGAAGGCTACGTCGAGAGCGACGTGCTCGGCGGGCAGCTGCCCGTGCAGCGCGGCTGGGCCAACCTCTTCGTCGACACCGCGCACGCGCGGACGCGGGAGATGCGGTACCGGCTGTGGTTCAGCGACATCTCGGGCAGCCCCCTGACGATGTACGGCTTCAAGACCGTGCGGGACGACCCCGGCCTCGACGTCTGGAGCGACACCTCGACGCTCTACGTCCGGATCATGAAGGGGCACGTCCCGCCGGGCGAGAACGGCGCGGACGACGGCAGCGGCGAGACGATCGCGGCGGGGATGCTGCGGATCCTCCCGCAGGACTTCGCACGCCAGCTCACGACGTTCCGCGGCGCCGGCCGAGGGCCGCTCGCTTCGATCGGCCGGTTCGGGATGTTCTTCGGCAAGTCGGTCGCCGACGCCTATCTGCCGCCGGCGCCGCCGCGGGAGAGCGCATCCGAGGGGGCGGCGCGATGACGACGACCATCACCGCCGCGCGCCGGGCGCAGGTCGACGAGCACCACTTCATCAAGGCCGACGACGGTGTCCCCCTCACCCTCATCCACGTGCGCGGTCCGGTCGCCCCGACGAAGCCGCCCGTGCTGCTCGTCCACGGCGCGGGCATGCGCGCCGAGTCGTTCCGCCCGCCCGCCATCCGGTCGATCGTCGACGTCCTGCTCGCCGACGGCTGGGATGTCTGGCTCTTCAACTGGCGCGGGTCGACCGACCTCGATGCCCTGCCCTGGACGCTGGACGACGTCGCGCGGTTCGACCATCCCGCCGCCGTGCGGCACATCGTCGCCGAGACCGGCGCCGACTCGATCAAGGCGATCGCGCACTGCCAGGGCTCGACGAGCCTGAGCATGGCGGTCGTCGCGGGTCTCGTGCCGCAGATCGACACCGTCGTCTCGAACGGGGTGTCGCTGCATCCCGTCGTCCCCCGGTTCACCAAGGTCAAGCTGCACATGCTCCGCCCGCTCTTCCAGCGAGGCCAGCCGTACGTGGACGTCGCGTGGGGCGACGGGCCAGAGAAGGGCGTGCACCTCGTGACGCGCTCCGCCGTGCGGCTCTGGCACGTCGAGTGCAGCAATCCGGCGTGCAACATGGCCAGCTTCGCCCTCGGATCGGGGCATCCCGCGATCTGGCGGCACCGCAACCTCGATCGCGAGACGCACGAGTGGCTCGCGACGGAATTCGGCAAGATCCCCCTCGCGATGTACGCCCAGATCGCGAAGTCGGAGCGCGCCGGACAGGTCGTCGCGTTCCAGCCCGTGGACGGGATGCCTGCTCGGTACGCGAGTGCGGCCCCGCGATCGACGGCGCGCTTCGCGCTCTTCACGGGTGCGGAGAACCACGCGTTCCTTCCGCAGAGCCAGCGGGCCACCCACGCATACCTCGAACGCCACCAGCCGGGCCGCCACACGCTCCACGTCATCCCCGGGTACGGCCACGCCGACGTGTTCGTCGGGCATCGAGCGCACCTCGACGTCTTCCCCGCGATCATGGCGGAGCTCAACCGCCCCTCGGGAGCCTGAGCCGTCAGAGCAGGATGCGAACCTGCCGGGTAGGGCTCGTCGAGCCCAGCAGCCGTTCGGAGCCGCCGAAGACGGCGACCACGGTGTGGGGACCTCTGCTCAGCGCGGGCAACCGGAGGACTGCGGAGGCGGAGCCGGTTCCCACGACCGTCGTCGCGGGTCCGCTTCTGCCGTCGACGATGAGCGTGACGGTGCCGTCGACCTGACCGCCCGCGGGATCCGTGACGACCACGCGGGCGTTGACGGCTGTCCGCGAGGTGAGCGCGTAGCGCCGATCGAGGGTGAGCGCCGTCGTCGTGGCCTGCTTCTCCGCTACGACGAAGGAGTGGTTCCACAGGCGCGTCAGCACCTGGTCCGCTGACGTCGCGCCGCCGGACACCGTCGAGGTCGACTCGACGAACACCCTGAGCCGGTCGCCGGGTGCGGCGGCGATGCCGCTCGGGATGGTGAGACCCAGCACGGACCCGTCCGACGTCGCGGACACCTGCTCGGCGGGCACCGTCCCGCCCGAAGACCCTTCGATCCGGGCCTCGAGGCGAACGGCGGATCCGAGAGGGAACCAGATGCCCGCCGATCCCCGGATGCGGATGCGCTCACCCGGAGCGATCGCGATGTCGTCCGGCGCGCAGCATCCGTCGAGGGGGTCGCGTTCGGTGATTCTCGTCGCCTTCTCCGCAGAGTGATTCAGCGTCAGCTCAGCGGGGGCGCCGGCGTCACCCACGAGGGTCCACCTCGCCTCGGATCGGGATTCCATCTGAGTCACGCAGGACGCGGTATACAGCGCACCGTCATCGGAGATCGCGCCGGCCGGCACGTCCAGTCCGTGGTCGGTCGACCACCAGTCGTCCTCCCAGAGGCGCTCAGCGATCGTCGTGCCATCGCTTGCGACCAGCTTGCAGAACATCTCGGGGCCGGCCGGTCCGAAAGGCGGATCGAACAGGATCCTCGTCGTGTCCGATCCGATCGTGAGGAGACGACTCGGTGGTGATGGTGCGCCGTACTCGAAAATGAAGCTCGAGTCGCCGGAGTTCCCGGCGGGCAGGTCGATGGCGGGGACGGTCGGCGGCGCGGCGTTCGCGGTCGCGGCACTGCCTGCAACCAGGGCGATGGTCGTTGCGGCTGCGGCGAGCGAGACGCCCCAGCGGTGGCCGGGTGTCATGCGGACTCCCTGCGGTCGGCGGATCCGGTCAGAAGAGTGGAGCGTCTGGCCCAGTATGCCTCGCGGCTCGGCCGTCGACCAAGGGGTCATGAATTCTATGACCGCTGTCAGAGGTGCTTGAGCGCCTCGCGGGTGCTGAGCGGGCTCAGCTCGTGCGTGGAGACGAAACGGCGCACCCACTCGGGCTGCACGCGCGCGTACTCGCGCAGCGCCCAGCCGATCGCCTTGCGGATGAAGAACTCCCGGTCGGCTGTGTTCGGCTCGATGACGTCCGTGAGGAGAACGGGGTCGACGCGGTCGCGGCGGCCCAGCTGCGAGATGATCGCGACGCGCCGTATCCAGAAGTCGTCGTCACAACTCCATCGGCGCAGCAGTCCCGCCGTCTCCTCGGGCCGCTCGTCGAGCGCGTCGGCGAACCGGTGCGCCAGCTCGTCGGTGATGTCCCACCACTGCCCCGTGCGCACCATGTGCTCTGCGAGCGGGAGCACGGCCGGTTCCCCCTTCAGCGGCCGAAGTGCGAGCACGTGCATGGCCGCGTAGCGCTCTTCTCGATGGGATGCCCCGTCCCACAGTTCCCGCGCCGCCGCGAGCAGCGGCCCGGCATCCGTCTCGCCCGTGAACGCTGCGCGCGTGAGACGCCGCACCTCCGGCAGCGAAACGCCGTAGAAGGGCATGGTCGACTTCATGTACGCCTGCTGACCAGGAGCGCGCGCGGGGTCGCCCGCAGCGCGGAGCCGCGCGCGGATGTCCTCGACCGGGGTCACGCGGCAACCCTAGCCGTCGACGCGGCGCTGAGAAACGAAAAACCCCCGGCGAGCCGGGGGTTTCGGGTGGTGCGCGATACTGGGATCGAACCAGTGACCTCTTCCGTGTCAGGGAAGCGCGCTACCGCTGCGCCAATCGCGCCTAAAAGGCTGTTCAGTTAGAGGAGTGGAGGTGGCGACGGGATTCGAACCCGTGTAAACGGCTTTGCAGGCCGGTGCCTAGCCGCTCGGCCACGCCACCGCGTGTGGTTTGACCCCACGTGCCGTGACTCCCCTGAAGGGAATCCCTGCACTCGAGCGGATGACGAGACTCGAACTCGCGACCCTCACCTTGGCAAGGTGATGCGCTACCAACTGCGCTACATCCGCATTTCGTTCCCGGGATTCTCACCCGGGCACTTGAAAGACTCTATCCGATCCCCGCGCAGGTGCAAAACCGAGCGACCCCCGCGCGTGTCTTGCCGGCGATTCGTGGGACCCCGTCGCATCTAGTAGGATCATGACTCGGCCCCCACGGGCCACGGGCGATTGGCGCAGTTGGTAGCGCGCTTCCTTCACACGGAAGAGGTCATCAGTTCGAGTCTGGTATCGCCCACAGAAACCGAAAGCCCGGGCATCACCCGGGCTTTCGTCATCTCTCCCCCACGGTCCACCCGTAGCGCCGATGCAGCGCGTCCGCGACGATCGTGAACCTCTTCCGATCGAGGGCGGATGCCTCGCGGCGCATGCCGTCGGCATGCACGCTGTACAGCTGCTCGATGTCGACCCAGGAGGGGCGGCCCTTCGTGTCCCAGGGCCCGGAGCCGAGTGCGAGGAAGTCGCGGTCGCCGTCGTGCGATTTGCTCGTGAGTCGCACGGCGTACACGCGATCCGCGCTCTGCCTGCCGATGACGAGCACGGGCCGGTCCTTGCCGCGCCCGTCGTTCTCGGCGTAGGGCACCCACGTCCACACGATCTCCCCGGCATCCGGGTCGCCGTCGTGATCGGGCGCGTACGTGATCCTGAGACCGCCCGCGGGCGGGGGTGCGACGGCCGTCGTCGCGGCGGTCCCCGATCGTCCGGCCACGTCATGGGCCGGTGCGGCGGGGGCGGGTGCTGCGCGCTCGTGAGGCGTCGACGGCGTGCGAGAAGGCGTCAGGAGGCTCTTCAGGGCGCCCAGCAGGCTGCGACGAGGGCTCATGACCTCACACCCTAACCGGACGCGCGAGAGGGGCGCCGCGCGATGCGCGACGCCCCTCCCCTGCCGTATGCGGATCAGCCGCGGGCGTCGGTGAGGACGTAGCCCTCCTCGCCGTGCACGACCGTGTCGATGCCGGCGATCTCGTCCTCGTTCTTGACGCGGAAGCCGATCGTCTTCTGGATGATCCAGCCGATGGCGTACGCGAGCACGAACGAGTAGATCAGCACGGAGAAGGCGGCGATAGCCTGCACCATCAGCTGCGTGAAGCTGCCGCTGTAGATGAGGCCCGTGTTGTTGGCGAAGAAGCCGAGGAAGAGCGTTCCGATGAGACCGCCGACGAGGTGGACGCCCACGACGTCGAGCGAGTCGTCGAAGCCCCACTTGAACTTCAGGTCGATCGCGAGCGCGCACACCGCGCCGGCGATGAAGCCGAGCAGGATCGCCCACACCGGCAGCAGCGACGCACACGCCGGGGTGATGGCGACGAGGCCCGCGACGGCGCCCGAGGCGGCACCGACGGACGTCGGCTTGCCGTCGCGGATCTTCTCGACGACCAGCCACGCGAGCAGCGCCGCGGCAGGGGCGGCGATTGTGTTGACGAACGCGATCGCGGCGGTGTTGTCGGCGGCGAGCTCGGAGCCGGCGTTGAAGCCGAACCAGCCGAACCACAGCAGACCCGCGCCGAGCAGGACGAACGGCGGGTTGTGGGGAACCTGGATGCCCTTCTGGAAGCCGACGCGCTTGCCCAGGACGAGGGCGAGGGCGAGGGCTGCGGCACCGGCGTTGATGTGCACCGCCGTGCCGCCCGCGAAGTCGATCGCACCGACTCCGAACCAGGTCTGCATGCCGTAGGTGATCCAGCCGCCGTACGAGAAGCTGCCGTCGTCGGCGAGGCCGAAGTTGAAGACCCAGCTCGCGACCGGGAAGTAGACGATCGTCGCCCAGACGGCCGCGAAGATCATCCACGCGCCGAACTTGGCCCGGTCGGCGATGGCGCCGGAGACCAGGGCGACGGTGATGATCGCGAACGTGGCCTGGAAGGCTACGAAGGCGAGCGGCGGGTACGCGGCGCCGTCAGGAGCCTCGAGCAGGCTGGACAGCCCGAACTCCGCCGGGTCGATCGTCCACGGGAACTGGATCTGACCGACCGCGGTCGACGGGAATGCGATCGCGTAGCCGTAGAGCACCCAGAGCACCCCGATGAGACCCATCGCGCCGAAGCTCAGCATCATCATGCTGATCACGCTCTTGGCCTTCACGAGTCCGCCGTAGAAGAACGCCAGGCCGGGCGTCATCAGGAGAACCAGTGCGGCTGCTATGAGGATGAATGCGGTGTTGCCTTGATCCATCTCGGGAGGAACCTCTCTGCAGGGACGCAGGAAATCAGCGTCGGGTCCGCCCATTCTGACGAGCGCCGGTTACCGCGGCTTGGGGACGCTGTTTCGCATCGGTTACGCGAGGAGGCTGTGTGTAAACATCAGGTTTCCGGATGCCGCGAGTCGGCTACGGAACCGGTCTCACTCGTGCGTGAGCGCGACCAGACGCGAGATGGCCCGCAGGTACTTCTTGCGGTAGCCGCCGTGCAGCATCTCCTCGCCGAACACGAGGTCGAGCGAGGTGCCGGTGGCCCGGATCGGGATCTGCGCGTCGTAGGCGCGGTCGACGAAGGCGACGAACCGCAGCGCTGCGGACTGGTCGTCGAGCTCGACGACGTCGCGGAGGCCGATCCCGGCGAGTCCGTCGATGAGCCGGATGTAGCGGCTCGGATGCACGTGGGCGAGGTGCTCGACGAAGCGCGGGAAGGCGTCGTCGGACACGAGGCCGCGCGTCGAGGCATCCATCGTCGTCCGCTCGTACTCCGCGGGCGTCAGCACGGCGGCATGCCCGTCGATCGCTCGCTGGCGGTAGTCGGTGCCGTCGATGCGGATGGTCTGGAAGTTGGCGGCCATCGCGTGGATCTCGCGGAGGAAGTCCTGCGCCGCGAAGCGGCCTTCCCCGAGCGCGTTCGGCGGGGTGTTGGATGTCGCGGCCATGCGGGTGCCGCCCGAGACGAGCTCGCCGAGGAGCCGCGTCATGACCATCGTGTCGCCCGGGTCGTCGAGCTCGAACTCGTCGATGCAGAGGAGGTCGGCGCCGCGGAAGAGCTCGACGGTGTTCTGGTAGCCGAGTGCTCCGACGAGCGCCGTGTACTCGATGAACGATCCGAAGTACTTCCGTCGTGCCGGTAGCGCGTGGTAGATCGACGCCAGGAGGTGCGTCTTCCCGACGCCGAAGCCGCCGTCGAGGTACACGCCGGGCTTCACCTCGGGCCCCTTCTTGGCGCGGCGGAAGAAGCCGCCCTTCGCCGCCGGCTGGCCGAGGCCGGAGAAGGTCATGAGCAGATCCTTCGCCTCCTGCTGGGAGGGGAAGGCGGGGTCGGCGCGGTAGGAGTCGAACGTCGCGCCGTCGAACTGCGGCGGGGGCACGAGCGCCGCCACCATCTCGGCACCCGACACCTGCGGCGTGCGCTCCGTCAGGTGCACGATTCCGGCAGCCGTGGTGGTCATCTCGTCCTGTGTCGCCGTCTTACAAGGGTGGTGCGCCGCCCTGTGCGGGAATCTAGGGTCGAGGAGCGCGGTTCAACCCTACGCCGTCGCAGTGCACGCCCCGACCCGAGGAGCATCCCGTGTCCGTCGAGTTCGACACCTCGTCCGCCAAGTTCGCCGACTACTCCGATCCCGGACGGCTCGTGACCGGCGAGTGGCTCGAACAGCGGCTCGGACAGCCGGGTCTCGTGGTCGTCGAGTCCGACGAGGACGTGCTGCTCTACGAGACGGGCCACATCCCGGGCGCCGTCAAGGTCGACTGGCACACCGAGCTGAACGACCCGGTCGTGCGCGACTACGTCGACGGCGCGGGCTTCGCCGAGCTGCTGAGCCGCAAGGGCATCTCGCGCGACGACACCGTCGTCATCTACGGCGACAAGAACAACTGGTGGGCCGCGTACGCCCTCTGGGTGTTCTCGCTCTTCGGACACGAGGACGTCCGCCTGCTCGACGGCGGACGCGACAAGTGGATCTCCGAGGGGCGTCCGCTCACGACCGAGCCGGCCGGCCGAGAGGCGACGGAGTATCCGGTCGTCGAGCGCGACGACTCGACGCTGCGCGCGTACAAGGAGGACGTCCTCGCGCACCTCGGCAAGCCCCTCATCGACGTCCGCTCGCCCGAGGAGTACAACGGCTCCCGCACGTCGGCACCCGCCTACCCCGAAGAGGGCGCGCTGCGCGCGGGACACATCCCCACTGCGCAGAGCGTGCCGTGGGCGCGTGCCGTCGCCGCGGACGGCGGCTTCAAGCCTCGCGCCGAGCTCGACGCCATCTATCGCGGCGACGCGGGCCTGAAGGACGACGACGAGATCGTGGCCTATTGCCGCATCGGCGAGCGCTCGAGCCACACGTGGTTCGTGCTGCACCACCTGCTCGGCTTCGACAGCGTCCGCAACTACGACGGCTCCTGGACCGAGTGGGGCAGCGCCGTGCGCGTGCCGATCGTCACCGGCGACGAGCCGGGGGCACTCCCGGCCTGAGCCCGCGGCATCCCGGCGTGGGAGGATGGGAGCGATGACTGAGATCGCTCTTCCCGCGTCGCTCGCCGACATCCGCGAGGAGTTCCTCGAGCTGCCCGAGTCCGATCGGCTGCAGCTGCTCCTCGAGTTCTCGAACGAGCTGCCCGCCGTGCCCGCTGAGTACGACGGACACCCCGAGCTCGCCGAGCGCGTCGCCGAGTGCCAGTCGCCGGTCTACATCATCCTCGATGTCGACGCCGACGGCGTGGTCGCGATGCACGCGACAGCGCCCGCGGAGGCACCCACGACGCGCGGATTCGCCAGCATCCTGGTGCAGGGCCTCACCGGCCTCACGGCCGACGAGGTGCTGGCCGTGCCCGACGACTTCCCGCAGAGCATCGGCCTGACCCGCGCGGTCTCCCCCCTGCGCATCGCGGGGATGACGGGCATGCTGATGCGCGCGAAGCGGCAGGTGCGAACGAAGCTCGCGGCCTGATGACCGACGGCTCCCCCGCCGCCGCGGGCGTCGTCACGGAGGTCGTCCCGCGCACGCTCGCGACAGCCGAGGTCCGGTCTCCGGGAACGCATGCCTGGATGGCCGAGCGATATCGGCCGCCGACCCCTGACTACGTGCGCCTCAACCTCATCACGACCGTCACGGGCGCGACGGCAGGAGCCGACGGGACGAGCGAGACGATCACGTCGCGTACCGACCGCTACGTCCTCGGCGCGATCCGCCGCGCGGCGGACGTCGTAGTCGTCGGCGCCGAGACGGTCCGCGCCGAGGGCTACCTGCTGCCCAAGACCGCGCGACTGGCGATCGTGACGTCGACGGGCGACCTGGCGGGGCGCCTGCGCACGCAGGGTCGCGAAGACCGGCCGCCGGCGATCGTCCTGTGTCCTGCGACGCGCGTCGAGACGGTGCGGCATGCGGTTCGGGATGCCGCGGCCGAGGTCTGGGCGGTGCCCACGGACTCCGACCGGCTCTCCCCCGCCGCCATCGTCGCGACGCTCCGCGCGCACGGCCTCCGCGGGATCGTGTGCGAAGGCGGTCCGGCCCTCGCGACGCAGTTCGTGGATGCCGCCGTCGTCGACGAGATCTGCGTGACCGTGTCACCCGTGCTCGAGCGGTCGGGGCATCCCTTCGTCAGCCCGGCCGAGCGCACGGAATCGACGGTGGCGGGGATGCTGGTCGACGACGCGGGGTTCAGCTATCTGCGTCTGCGCCCGCGGGGATGAGGTCGTGCCGCGACAGCCAGGACCGGATGCTCCGGCTCCAGCGCTCCTGGTCGTAGTTCCACAGCTTCGTGTGGCGGGCGACCTCGAAGACCTGCATCTCGACGAGGTCGGGGCGGCGCACGACGAGATCGTGCGATGCGTCGGACGGCACGAATCCGTCGTCGTCGCTGTGCAGGATGAGGATGGGATGCCGGAGCTCATCGGCGCGCGAGACGACGTCGAGACGGTCGAACGGGATCGCGCTTCCCGTGCGGGTGAGGGGCGTCGCCCATTCGGACTGCAGGGCGCCGATCGCCAGGTCGGTGACGGCGTGCGGGATGCGCAGGAGCTTGGCCTGGTAGTCGAGCACGACCCGCCAGTCGACGACCGGAGACTCGAGCACGAGCCCTGCGATGAGCTCGCCGTGCGCCGAGTTGAGAGCGACCTGCAGCGCGATCGCCCCGCCCATCGACCACCCCATGAGGATGATGCGACGGGCGCCGCGGCGTCGGGCGAAGCCGATGGCGGCGTCGACGTCGCGCCACTCCGTCGCGCCCAGGGCGTAGGTGCCCGTGCGGCTGCGCGGCGCCTCGCCGTCGTTGCGGTACGAGACGACGAGCGACGTGATGCCCGCGGCATGGAAGAGCGGCACGGCGCGCAGGCACTCCTGGCGATTCGTGCCGCGCCCGTGGATCTGGATGACCCAGGTGTCGGTGGGCTCGACCGCCGGGAAGAGCCACGCGGGGCACGGCCCGACGGACGATCCGATGAGCTCCGGCGTGAAGGGAAGGTGCAGCTCGCCCGGCTGCGCGTAGTACCAGCCGCTGAAGGCCGCCTCCGCTGCGAGCTGAGACGTCGGCGGCACGTGGGTCAGCAGCTTGCGCTTCACGGTTCCGTCGTCCTGGCCGAGCACCGATCCGAGCTTCACGTACGACGCGGTTCCCGTCGTGAACAGGCCGTACCGGCCGGGCAGCTCGGTGTCGGGCGTCCGCGAGAGGGTGATGGTCTGCGCCGCCGTGTCGAGGTCGACGATGGTGATGTCGGCGCGTCGACGAGCGGGCGTCACGACCTCGCGCGCGATGCGGACCGACAGGAGGCCCAGGACGGTCAGAACGCCGGTCAACGCGAGGCTCAGGGTCACGAGAGCCGCGCGGATGCCGGCGATCAGGGCGGGGGTAGCGCCACGCGTCGCGGCGCGCCTGGGAGTGACCATCGAGCCCTCACTCTAGTCTGTCCGCGTGGCTGAGCTTCGACCCCCGGCGCCGCCGCCGTCGTTCGAGCGCGCGGCCGCCGACGTGCGCGACACGGCCTTCCGCGACGACCTCGTCGTGCGGGAGATCCCGTCGCCATCCGGGCTCGCGCCGCACGCACTCGCACTGGCCGGAGACGTGCGTCCCGACGATCGGGGCCAGGACTCGGCGTACGGTACAGGTAGATTCATCCTCCTTCACGACGAGGACGAGCCGGCTGCATGGGAAGGAGCGTGGCGCATCGTGTGCTTCGCCCAGGCGCCGCTGGAGCCGGAGATCGGCATCGACCCCATGCTCGCCGATGTGGCGTGGTCGTGGCTGATCGATGCCCTGGACTCCCGCGGAGCGGCCTATCACGCGGCGTCCGGCACCGCGACGAAGACGCTCTCGAAGGGCTTCGGGTCGCTCGCGGCCGAGGGCGACGGGGCGCAGATCGAGCTGCGCGCCTCGTGGTCGCCCGCCGGGCCCATCGGACCCCACGTGCAGGCGTGGGGCGAGCTCGTCTGCATGCTCGCCGGGCTCCCGCCCGGGTCGGAAGGGATCCCCGTCATCGGAGCAGGCAGGTCCCCGCGTGGCTGAGTACGACGTCATCGACGACCTCGCGGGACTCGAGGCCGCGGCATCCCGCCTCGCTCGAGGCACGGGGCCCGTGGCCGTCGACGTCGAGCGCGCCTCCGGCTTCCGCTACTCGCAGCGCGCCTACCTCGTGCAGGTGTTCCGTCGCGATTCGGGCATCTTCCTCTTCGACCCGCCCGCGATCGGCGACTTCTCCGCGCTGCAGGCGGCGATCGGCGATGCGGAATGGGTCTTCCACGCCGCGAGCCAGGACCTTCCGTCGCTGCGGGAGCTGGATCTTGTGCCGTCCTCGATCTTCGACACCGAGCTCGCGTCCCGCCTCCTCGGCCGCGAGCGCGTCGGCCTCGGCGCCGTCGTGGAGGAGACGCTCGGCATCAGCCTCGCGAAGGCGCATTCGGCGTCGGACTGGTCGCAGCGGCCTCTCCCCCAGGACTGGCTCGAGTACGCCGCCCTCGACGTCGAGCACCTCGTCGACGTGCGCGACGTGCTCGCCGGCGAACTCGACGCGCAGGGCAAGCGGGGCTTCGCCGAGGAGGAGTTCCAAGCCGTGCTCGACCGGCTGCCCAAGCCCCCGCGTGAGGAGCCGTGGCGCCGCCTGAGCGGCCTGCACACCGTGCGCGGGCGGCGGAACCTCGCCATCGCGCGCGCCCTGTGGACGGCCCGCGAGGACTTCGCCCGTGAGGAGGACGTCTCGCCGGGTCGCCTGGTCCCCGACCGGGCACTCGTCGCCGCGGTGCTCGCCGACCCCAAGAGCAAGCAGGATCTCGCGCGCGTCAAGGAGTTCACGGGCCGCGCCAGCCGCACGCAGCTGGACCGCTGGTGGGCCGCGATCGAAGCGGGCCGCGCCACGACCGAGCTTCCCAACGATCGGGCGACGGGCGGGGACTCCCTGCCTCCGCCGCGCGCCTGGAGCGACCGCAACCCGGCCGCCGACGCGCGACTCAAGACGGCGCGACCTCGCGTCGAGGAGCGGGCGGAGCAGCTCTCCATGCCCGTCGAGAACCTCCTGACTCCCGAGCTCCTGCGGCGTGTGGCCTGGGCTCCGCCCGAGCCCGTGACCGCGGCATCCATCGGCGAAGCCCTCGCCGAGCTGGGCGCGCGGGCCTGGCAGATTGAGCAAACCTCACAGGTGATCGCCGATGCCTTTGTGGTTTCCGTGCAAGCTCCCGCGGAGGCCTCGGAAACCGCTTCGTAGGTTTCCGCCACCCGATTCTTCGGCCGCGGAGGCCCTTCCTAGGCTGGCGGCATCCCTACTTTCTGGAGGCAGAGTGGCCGAGATTTCGGACGTCTTCTTCGTCGACGGCATGCGCACCCCGTTCGGGCGCGCCGGCGAAAAAGGCATGTACTGGAACACCCGTGCCGATGACCTCGCCGTCAAGGCGACCATCGGACTCATGGAGCGGAACCCCGGAGTTCCCAAGGACCGCATCGACGATGTCGCGATCGCCGCGACGTCGCAGACGGGCGATCAGGGCCTCACCCTGGGCCGGTCGGTCGCGATCCTCGCGGGCCTGCCGCAGACCGTGCCGGGCTTCGCGATCGACCGCATGTGCGCGGGTGCGATGACGAGCGTCACGACCATGGCGGGCTCGATCGGCGTCGGCATGTACGACATCGCCCTGGCGGGCGGCGTCGAGCACATGGGCCACCACCCCATCGGCGGAAACGCCGACCCGAACCCGCGCTTCGTGGCGGAGCGCATGGTCGATCCCGGCGCCCTCAACATGGGCGTCACGGCGGAGCGCATCTTCGACCGCTTCCCGCACCTCACCAAGGAGCGCTCGGACCGCTACGGCATGCTCAGCCAGCACAAGGTGCAGGCCGCCTACGACGCGGGCAAGATCCAGCCCGACCTCGTGCCGGTCGCGACCAAGGGCGCCGACGGCGCCTGGGGACTGGCGACCGAGGACGAGGGCCGTCGCCCGCAGACGACGATGGAGGATCTGGCCGCCCTCAAGACCCCGTTCCGTCCGCACGGCCGCGTCACGGCCGGCACGTCGTCGCCCCTCACCGATGGCGCGACGATGTCGCTCCTCGCCGGCGGCGGAGCCGTCAAGGAGCTCGGGCTCGCGCCCAAGATGAAGCTCGTTTCGTTCGCCTTCGCCGGCGTCCAGCCCGAGATCATGGGCATCGGCCCGATCCCCTCGACCGAGAAGGCCCTCAGGAAGGCCGGCCTCACGATCGACGACATCGGCCTGTTCGAACTGAACGAGGCCTTCGCGATCCAGGTCATCTCGCTGCTCGACCACTTCGGGATCGCCGACGACGACCCGCGCGTCAACCCGTGGGGCGGCGCCATCGCGTTCGGCCACCCGCTCGCCGCCTCCGGCGTGCGACTCATGATCCAGCTCGCGGCCCACTTCGCCGAGCGTCCCGACGTCCGCTACGGCCTCACCGCGATGTGCGTCGGCCTCGGACAGGGCGGCTCGGTCATCTGGGAGAACCCGCACTACGACGGCAAGAAGCGCAAGTAAGGGGCCCTCGCGAACAATGACGAATTACGACGAGATCGACTTCTCGCCCCTCGACGCCCTGACCGATGGAGAAGTGATCACGCACTCCCCCGTGCGCGACATCCGCCTCCCCTCCGGCAAGGTGCTCGCCCTCATCACGCTCGACAACGGCCGTGACCACAACCGCCCCAACACGCTGGGCCCGGCGACCCTGACCGAGCTCGGTGCGACGCTCGCGACCCTCAAGGCGCGAGCTGCCGCGGGCGAGATCCACGCGGTCGGCATCACGGGCAAGCAGTACATCATGGCCGCCGGCGCCGACCTGTCCGACATCTCGCGCGTCGGCTCGAGGGACAACGCCCGCCTCATCGCGCAGCGCGGGCACCAGGTCCTCGGCAGCCTCTCCGAGCTCGGCGTGCCCTCGTTCGCCTTCGTCAACGGGCTCGCGCTCGGCGGCGGGCTCGAGATCGCGCTGAACTCGACGTATCGGACCGTGGATGCCTCGGCCGCGGCCGTCGCGCTCCCCGAGGTCTTCCTCGGCATCATCCCCGGCTGGGGTGGCGCCTACCTCCTGCCGAACCTCATCGGCATCGAGAACGCGCTCGAGGTCGTCGTGTCGAACCCGCTCAAGCAGAACCGCATGCTCAAGCCGCAGCAGGCATACGACTACGGGATCTTCGATGCGATCTTCCCCGCGGCGAACTACCTCGAGGATTCCCTCACGTGGGCCGACCGCGTGCTGAGCGGCACGGTGAAGGTCGTCCGCAAGAACGAGCCCGGCAAGATCGAGCGCCTCACGAAGTGGCCCATCGCGATCAAGGTGGCGCGCGGCATGCTCGAGTCGAAGATCGGCACGGTTCCGAAGTCGCCGTACGCCGCGCTCGAGCTGCTCGAAAAGGCGAAGGGCGGCACGAAGGCCGAGGGCTTCGCCCGTGAGGACGAGGCTCTCGCCGAACTCGTGACGGGCGACCAGTTCGCGGCATCCATGTACGCCTTCGATCTCGTGCAGAAGCGCGCCAAGCGCCCGGTGGGTGCTCCCGACAAGGAGCTCGCCAAGAAGGTCACGAAGGTCGGCATCATCGGCGCGGGGCTGATGGCCAGCCAGTTCGCGCTGCTGTTCGTGCGCAAGCTCCAGGTGCCGGTGCTCATCACCGACCTCGACCAGGCGCGCGTCGACAAGGGCATCGCGTACATCCACGAGGAGATCGGCAAGCTCGAGGCGAAGGGCCGCCTCGACGGCGACACCGCCAACAAGCTCCGCGCGCTCGTGACCGGCACGACCGACAAGAGCCTCTACGCGGACTGCGACTTCGTCATCGAGGCCGTCTTCGAAGAGGTCGGCGTGAAGCAGCAGGTGTTCGGCGAGATCGAGCAGATCATCGCCGAGGACGCGATCCTCGCCACCAACACCTCGTCGCTCTCGGTCGAGGAGATCGGCGCGAAGCTCGCCCACCCCGAGCGGCTCGTCGGCTTCCACTTCTTCAACCCCGTCGCCGTCATGCCGCTCATCGAGATCGTCAAGACGCCGCAGACGACGGATGCCGCCCTCTCGACCGCATTCGTCGTGGCGAAGGGCCTCGGCAAGAACGCGGTCCTGACCGCCGATGCGCCCGGCTTCGTCGTGAACCGGCTCCTCGCGAAGGTCATGGGCGAAGCGGCGCGCGCCGTCTACGAGGGCACGCCGCTCCTCACCGTCGAGAACGCGTTCCGTCCGCTCGGGCTGCCGATGACGCCGTTCCAGCTCATCGACCTCGTCGGCTGGAAGGTCGCGGCGCACGTGCAGGACACGATGGCGCACGCGTTCCCCGACCGCTTCTACGCCAACGAGAACTTCCACCGGCTCGCAGAGCTGCCGGAGGTCGTCGAGAAGGACAAGTCGGGTCGCGTGACGGGCTGGTCGAAGGCCGCCTCGAGTGTGCTCAAGGGCGCCGTCGGCCAGACGCCCGCGAGCGAGGACGAGATCCTCCGCCGCGTGCAGGACGGCCTCGCGCAGGAGATCAAGCTCATGCTCGACGAGGGCGTCGTCCCCGAGGTCGAGGACATCGACCTCTGCCTCATCCTCGGTGCCGGCTGGCCCTTCATCGACGGCGGCGCCTCGCCCTACCTCGACCGCGAAGGCGCGTCGGAGCGGGTCTTCGGCGACACCTTCCACCACCCCGTGATCAAGGGCATCGGCGGCTGAGGCATCCCGATCCGCTTCGAGGGCGGTCCTCCTTCGGGAGGGCCGCCCTCTTCTGCTCGACGCGTGCGAAGGCGAGGAGATGCGCAGAAGCGAGGAGCGGATCGCCGCGATCGGTCCTCGGTTCTGCGCATCTCCTCGATTCTGCGCGGAGCGTGGGTGCGCAGCCCTCCGAGCGGCGCGGAGCGTGGGTGCTCAGCTCTCTGAGCGGCGCGTCGCCCACTCGGGGATCGTGGGGATCTCGCTCGTCGGCGTTTGACGCGCGACGGGGATGCGGGTGCCGAGCACCTGGGCCACGACGTCCTGCGCGATCTTGGGGGCCGTCAGGCCGGCATCCTCGAGGATCTGCTCGCGCGTCGCGTGGTCGATGAACTCGTCGGGCACGCCGAGCTCGTCGACGGCCGTGTCGATGCCCGCCTCCCGCAGCACCTGGCGCACGCGCGTCCCGATGCCGCCGACGCGGATGCCGTCCTCGATCGTGATCACGAGGCGGTGGGATGCCGCGAGCTCGACGATCGACGGCTGCACGGGCACGACCCACCGCGGGTCGACGACGGTCGCGCCGATGCCCTGCGCCCGCAGGCGCTCGGCGACGTCGACGGCGAGATGGGCCATCGGCCCGATGCCGACGAGCAGCACGTCCTTCGCCTCGCTCTGCACGAGCACGTCGACACCGTCGGCCAGGCGCTCGACGGCGGGGAGCTCGGGGCTCACGGTGCCCTTGGGGAAGCGGAGGACGGTGGGCCCGTCGTCGACCGTGACCGCCTCACGCAGCTCCTCACGCAGCCGCTCGGCGTCGCGCGGCACCGCGATGCGGATGTGCGGGACGATCTGCAGCATCGCGAGGTCCCAGATGCCGTGGTGGCTCGGGCCGTCGGGACCCGTCACGCCGGCGCGATCGAGCACGAAGGTGACGCCCGCGCGGTGGAGGGCGACATCCATCAACACCTGATCGAAGGCGCGGTTCATGAAGGTCGCGTAGATCGCGACGACGGGATGCAGCCCGCCGTAGGCGAGTCCCGCAGCCGAGGCGACCGCGTGCTGCTCGGCGATGCCGACGTCGTAGACGCGATCGGGGAAGCGCTGCGAGAAGGGCAGGAGGCCCGTCGGACGCAGCATGGCGGCCGTCATCGCGATGACGTCGTCACGCTCCTCGCCGATGTGCGGCAGCTCCTCCGCGAAGACGTCGGTCCAGGCGATGCCGCCGCTGCTGCCGAGCGCCTCGCCGGTGACCGGGTCGATGCGTCCCACCGCGTGGAACTGGTCGGCCTCGTCGAGCAGCGCCGGCTCATAGCCGCGGCCCTTCTCGGTGATGGCGTGGACGATGACCGGCGCCCCGTAGTCCTTCGCGAGCTTGAGGGTCTCGATGAGGGACGGAAGATCGTGACCGTCGACGGGGCCGAGGTACTTGATGTCGAGGTTGGAGTACAGCGCCGCATTGTTGACGAACCGGCTCAGGAAGCCGTGCGTGCCGCCACGGAGGCCGCGGTACATCGCGCGGCCGGCGGCGCCAAAGGCGCGGAAGAGCGACTCCGACCCGCCGCGCACGGTCTCGTACGCGTCGGCCGTGCGGACGCGGTTGAGGTAGCGGGCCATCCCGCCGATCGTCGGGGCGTACGAGCGGCCGTTGTCGTTGACGATGATGACCAGGTTGCGGTCATTGTCGTCCGAGATGTTGTTCAGCGCCTCCCACGTCATGCCGCCCGTGAGCGCGCCGTCGCCGACGACGGCGACGACGTGGCGGTCGCGACGCCCGGTGCGGGTTAGCGCGCGGGAGACGCCGTCTGCCCAGCTGAGCGAGCTCGATGCGTGCGAGGACTCGACCACGTCGTGGGGGCTCTCGGAGCGCTGCGGGTAGCCGGCGAGCCCGTCGCGCGACCGCAGGCGCGAGAAGTCCTGCCGCCCCGTGAGCAGCTTGTGCACGTACGACTGGTGGCCCGTGTCGAAGATGATCGGGTCGGCCGGTGAGTCGAAGACGCGGTGGAGTGCGAGCGTGAGCTCGACGACGCCCAGGTTCGGCCCGAGGTGACCGCCCGTGCGGGCGACGTTCTCGATCAGGAACCGGCGGATCTCGCCCGCCAGCTGCTCGAGCTGTTCGTCGCTCAGAGCATCGAGGTCTCGGGGTCCGTTGATGGACGGAAGAATCGCCATCCGACTCCCTCGCTTCGCTCGCGGTCGAGGCTCCCGCGGGGCGCGGATGCCTCCCCCGAGTCTAGCCGCCGGCGCCTGGGCGACCGGCGAGGACGGTTCCGTCTGGAGATATCGCCGGCGCCCGGGCGAACACGCCGAGAGGCCCCGGATCCGAAGGATGCCGGGGCCTCTCGCTGTCGCCGTGGCTCAGACGAGCGAGCGCAGGACGTACTGGAGGATGCCGCCGTTGCGGTAGTAGTCCGCCTCACCGGGCGTGTCGATGCGGACGACCGCGTCGAACTCGACAGTCTCCTTGCCGGGCGCCGAGAACTCGCTCGGCGCGGCGGTGACGTGGACGGTCTTCGGCGTCACGCCCTCGTTCAGCTGCTCGAGACCCGTGATCGAGACGATCTCGGTGCCGTCGAGGCCCAGCGACTCCCACGTGGAGCCGGCGGGGAACTGGAGCGGGACGACGCCCATGCCGATGAGGTTCGAGCGGTGGATGCGCTCGAAGCTCTCGGTGATGACCGCCTTGACGCCCAGGAGGCTCGTGCCCTTTGCCGCCCAGTCGCGCGACGAGCCCGAGCCGTACTCCTTGCCCCCGAAGATCACGAGCGGCGTGCCCGCGGCCTGGTAGTTCTGGCTCGCGTCGTAGATGAACGACTGCGGGCCGCCCTCCTGCGTGAAGTCGCGGGTGTAGCCGCCCTCGACGACGTTGCCGTCGTTGACGGCCCGCACGAGGAGGTTCTTCAGACGGATGTTCGCGAACGTGCCGCGGATCATGACCTCGTGGTTGCCGCGGCGCGAGCCGTAGGAGTTGAAGTCCTTGCGGTCGACGCCGTGCTCGGCGAGGTAGCGGCCCGCGGGGCTGTCGGCCTTGATGTTGCCGGCCGGGCTGATGTGGTCGGTCGTGACCGAGTCGCCGAGCGTCGCGAGGACGCGGGCGCCCGAGATGTCGGCGACCGGGGTCAGCTCCATCGTCATGCCCTCGAAGTACGGGGGCTTGCGGACGTAGGTCGAGCTCTCGTCCCACTCGAAGACGTCGCCGGTCGGCGTCGGCAGGTTCTGCCAGCGCTCGTCGCCCGCGAACACGGTCGCGTACTGCTTGGTGAACATCTCCTCGTTGATCGACGAGTCGATCGTGGCCTGGACCTCGGCGGCGTCGGGCCAGATGTCCTTCAGGAAGACGTCGTTGCCGTCGCGGTCCTTGCCGAGGGGGTCGGTCTCGAAGTCGAAGTTCATCGAGCCGGCGAGCGAGTACGCGATCACGAGCGGCGGGCTCGCGAGGTAGTTCATCTTCACGTCGGGGTTGATGCGGCCCTCGAAGTTGCGGTTGCCCGAGAGGACGGCCGTGACGGCGAGGTCGTTCTCGTTGACGGCGGCCGAGACCTCCTCGATGAGGGGGCCCGAGTTGCCGATGCAGGTCGTGCAGCCGTAGCCGACGGTGTAGAAGCCGAGGTCCTCGAGGTCCTTCGTCAGGCCCGCCTTCTCGTAGTAGTCGGTGACGACCTTCGATCCCGGCGCGAGGGTCGTCTTGACCCACGGCTTGGCCTTGAGCCCCTTCTTCACGGCGTTGCGCGCGAGGAGTCCCGCGGCGAGCATGACCGAGGGGTTCGACGTGTTGGTGCACGACGTGATCGCCGCGATCGTGACGGCGCCGTGGTCGAGCGTGAACGACTCGCCGCCCGCGATCGTGACGGGCGTCGGCTTCGAGGCGGTCTTCGGCGCGTGCGAGTGGTGCACGTGGAAGTGCTCGTTGTGCTCCGACTCGGGGGTGTTCCCGGGCGGGTCCGACGCGGGGAAGGACTCGGCGATCTCGAGGTCGACGAGGTCGTGCTCGACGTCGGCGTAGTTCGTGAGGTCGGTCTCGAACTGCTGCTTCGCCTGCGACAGGACGATGCGGTCCTGGGGGCGCTTGGGGCCGGCGATGGAGGGGACGACCGTCGACAGATCGAGCTCCATGTACTCGCTGAAGACCGGCTCGCTGGCGGGGTCGTGCCAGAGGTGCTGCTCCTTGGCGTACGCCTCGACGAGGGCGAGCTGCTCCTCGCTGCGGCCCGTGAGGCGCAGGTAGTCGACGGTGACGTCGTCGATCGGGAACATCGCGGCGGTCGAGCCGAACTCGGGGCTCATGTTGCCGATCGTCGCACGGTTGGCGAGCGGCACGGAGGCCACGCCCTCGCCGTAGAACTCGACGAACTTTCCGACGACGCCGTGCTTGCGGAGCATGTCGGTGATGGTGAGCACGACGTCGGTCGCGGTCACGCCCGTGGGGATCGAGCCGGTCAGCTTGAAGCCGACGACGCGCGGGATGAGCATCGAGACGGGCTGGCCGAGCATGGCGGCCTCGGCCTCGATGCCGCCGACGCCCCAGCCGAGCACGCCCAGGCCGTTGACCATCGTGGTGTGCGAGTCGGTGCCGACGCACGTGTCGGGGTAGGCGCGCAGCACGCCGCCGACGCTGCGGTCGTAGATGACCTTCGCGAGGTGCTCGATGTTGACCTGGTGGACGATGCCGGTCCCCGGCGGGACGACCTTGAAGTCGTCGAACGCGGTCTGGCCCCAGCGCAGGAACTGGTACCGCTCGCCGTTGCGCTCGTACTCGATCTCCACGTTGCGCTCGAGGGCGTTCTCGGTGCCGAACAGGTCGGCGATGACCGAGTGGTCGATGACCATCTCGGCGGGCGACAGCGGGTTGATGCGCTTGGGGTCGCCGCCGAGGGTCGTGACGGCCTCGCGCATCGTCGCGAGGTCGACGATGCAGGGGACGCCGGTGAAGTCCTGCATGACCACGCGGGCCGGCGTGAACTGGATCTCGGTGTCTGGCTCGGCCGCGGCATCCCACGATCCGAGCGCCTCGATCTGCGCCTTCGTGACGTTCGCGCCGTCCTCGGTGCGAAGCAGGTTCTCGAGAAGCACCTTGAGGCTGAACGGCAGCTTGTCGTAGCCGGGCACCGTGTCGATGCGGAAGATCTCGTAGTCGGTGCTGCCGACCGTCAGGGTGCTCTTGGCACCGAAGCTGTCAACCGTGGACACGTCTGTCTCCTTCGTCGGCGGCGGAAGCGGGCGCGAAGCCCAGCACTCCCCTATCTTTCCCCTCGCCGGAGGCCTCGGCTAGTGAGGATCGCCTAAGCGTCGCAGAGGGGCAATTTATCTCGATATCGAGATAAATGTATCACTCGGCGGACGGCTGGGAGCGCGGATACAGCGTCCGCACCGCGAGCCACGTGACGGCGACGAGGGGCGCGAACAGAGGCAGGCCCATGATGAGCTTCGTCGTGGCGAGAGCCGTCACGTCGTTCGCGAAGTAGAGCGGAAGCTGCACGGCGAGACGCAGGGCGAACAGGCAGGCCCACGCGATCGAGAGCCAGAAGAAGACGCGGCGCTTGCGCGCATCGGCCCGCCAGGCGGTGCCCTCGCTCATGAGGAAACCCACCGCCAGGCCGATGAGCGGCCAGCCGATCAGCGCCGACACGAGGAACGCGGTGCCGTACACCCCGTTGGTGATGAAACCCCACACGAAGTTGTCGGCAGCGCGACCCGTCCACAGCGACAGCGCGGCCGCCGCACCCGTGGCGACGAGTCCGCCGATGGCCGCGCTCGCGGGCTGGCGCATGGCGAGCCGCACGATCGTGAAGACGAGGGCGATGCCCACCGCGACGACGAGCGAGATCAGCAGCTCCTGCGTGACCGTGTAGATCACGAGGAACGCGAGCGACGGCAGGACGGATTCCAGGATGCCTCGCCAGCCGCCCATCGCCCGCCACACGACGTGGCCCGTCGTTGCCTCGGTCGCCGGATCGAGTCCAGCGCGACGGGCCGCGCCGCCGAGCGCCGCGCCCAGCAGATCGGGAGTCGACGGCGCCTCGGGCTCGTTCGGTGCGGGCGAGCCGTCGCGGTCGTCGGTCATGCCGCGCCGGGCGTCGCCGGCATCTTCAGCGGGATGAGGTCGCGCGGGGGCATCGGCGAGCCGCCGCGCACCACCACGATCGACCGGAAGAGATCCTCGACCTTGGCCGCGGCATCCACGTCCGTCGTCGCCTCTCCCCCGATGACGCCGCGCAGGAACCAGCGCGGACCGTCGACGCCGACGAACCGCGCCAGGCGCTTGCCCGTCGTGCCCTCGGGGCCGGCCATCACGGGCACCTCGGCGAGGAGCTCGGGGCCGAGCGGGCCCTCGCGCTCCTCGACGCGTCCGCCCTGCTGGCGGATCTGCTGCCGGATCTGCTCGCGCGTCTCCTCCCAGAGACCGGTCGAGCGCGGCGCGGCGAAGGGCTGCACCTGCAGCGTCGAGCCGGCGTAGTCGAGTCCGACGGCGACGATGCGCTTGGTCTGCTCCTCGACCTCGAGGCGCAGGTTCAGCCCCTCGCGGGGCAGGATCTTGATGCCGCCGAGGTCGATGTAGGGGCGGACCGGGTTCGCCTCGGATTCGTCGAACGGTCCGGCTGTCGCACGGTCGGCCATCGTGGGCTCGGCGACGATCTCGGCGTCGACCTCGTCGGGGGTGCCGTCTGCGGGAGTGGCGTCGGTCATGCCGATACTCCGTCCTTCTCGTTCTCGTTCGTGGAGCCCCCCGTGTAGCCGGTGGAGCCGAACCCGCCCTCGCCCCGGACGCTTTCGGGCAGCGTCTCGACGGGGACGAAGCGCGCGCGGGGCACGGGCATCACGATGAGCTGGGCGATGCGGTCGCCCACGGCGATGTCGTGCGCATGCTCGGTGTCGGTGTTCAGCAGCGTGACCTTGATCTCGCCGCGGTAGCCGGCGTCGACGGTGCCCGGGGAGTTGACGATCGTGATGCCGTGCTTGGCTGCCAGGCCGCTGCGCGGCACGACGAAGGCGGCGTAGCCCTCGGGCAGTGCGATGCGGACCCCCGTGCCGACGAGGGCGCGCTGCCCGGGCTCGAGGCGGAGCGCCTCGGTGGAGACCAGATCGGCGCCGGCGTCGCCGGGGTGGGCGTAGCTCGGAACCTCGGGCGCGATAATGAGGACGTCCACGGTTTCGGTCACTCGTAGAGGCTAATGCAGAAGACAGCAGGCAGCGGCGTCGGTGCACAGGCACGCCCGCTCTTCCGGGAACGGCTCAGCCCCTCACTCTGGGTGCTCGTCAGTGCGGCCGTCGTCGCGCCCATGGCGGCGCTCGTTTTCGCGCCGATCGACACGACGGCGGCGCTCGTCGCCGGCATCGTCGTGGGGGTCGCGTTCGTCTGGCTCCTCATCGCGGGCTCGCCCGTCGTGGAGGTTCGCGACGGGATGCTGCGCGCCGGGCGCGCACGGATCCCGGTCGAGCTGCTCGGCGATCCCGTCGAGCTCAGGGCTGAGGAAGCGCGCAACGCGCGCGGGCCGGGACTCGACCCGCGCGCGTGGCACGTCATTCGTGGGGGGATCGATGGCGTCGTCGTGATGTCGGTCGAGGATGCCGACGATCCGACTCCGGTCTGGGTCGTCTCGTCGCGCACTCCCGACCGCCTGGCGGCCGCGATCCGGCGGGCTCAGGCTATGCCGCGCACTCCGCGCAGATAGGCCCGTCGGCCGTGTCGTGGTCGAGCTGCGAGCG
Organism: Microbacterium sp. AZCO; assembly: GCF_039614715.1. GTDB lineage: Bacteria > Actinomycetota > Actinomycetes > Actinomycetales > Microbacteriaceae > Microbacterium. The sequence goes on from NZ_CP154857.1 coordinate 1,215,700, forward strand.
GTGCTTCACGAGGAAGCAGTTGACGCAGGTGAACTCGTCCTCCTGCGGGGGCAGCACGACGACATCGAGCTCGAGGTCGGACAGGTCGGCGCCGGGCAGTTCGAAGCCCGACGGGTTGTCGGCATCCTCGACATCCACCGAACCCGACATCTTGTCGGGAACCCGCTCCTTGAGGGCCTCGATCGACTCGCTGTCGTCCTCGGTCTTGCGGGGGGCGTCGTAATCGGTAGCCATGCGTGAACGTCTCTACTTCCGGAAATCTGGTGTCGCATGCCCGTATGGGCGGCGATAGTTTGCACGACGGCGGGGCATTTCGCAAATGCTCGCCCGACGGGTTCGGCGTCGCGTGCATCCGTGAAACTCGCGGCGCGCCCGCGTTATTCCCGTCCGCCGGCTTCCGGGCGTGTGAGCATGGACGGACCACGGCTGGATCGGAGAGGGCGTTTCGCATGGAACAGCTCAAGGTCATCGCAACCGAGGACGACGTCATCGTCCTCGCGACCGAGTCGGGCGAGCGCTTCTCGCTCGCCATCGACGACGTGCTGCGTGCCGAGGTGCGACGCGCGCGCCGCGAGCGCGACGGCGACGAACGCTCGGCCCCCCGTCCGAGCCCGCGTGAGATCCAGGCGCACATCCGCGCAGGCCTGTCGACCGAGGAGATCGCCGCCCTCCTGGGCGCGCGTGCCGAGGACATCGCGCGCTTCGAGGGGCCCGTCCTCGCCGAGCGCGAGCACATCGTCGGTCTGGCTCTCGCCGTTCCCGTGCTGCTCGGCTCCGATCTCGACGGCGACACGCACCCGACGTTCGGCACGGCCGTCCGCGCCAAGCTCGCCGAGGCGGGCGCCTCGGGAGAGCGCTGGACGAGCTGGAAGGAGGCGACGGGCTGGATCGTGAAGCTCGAGTTCACGGCCTCCGAGATCGACCACGACGCGCGCTGGAGCTTCGAGCCGCGCCGCTCGACCCTCTCGCCCCTTAATCCCGACGCGATCCAGCTCTCGCGGCAGGGCTCGCTTCCGGAGGGTCTCATCCCTCGCCTGCGCGCCCTCGAGACGCCGCTGGTCAAGGACGACACGCGCTTCGACAGCGGCGCCTTCGGTCCGCGTCGCCTGCCCGACCCCGAGGCCGACCTCGAGAAGCCCGAGGTGCCCGCGCCCGTCGCGCCCGCCGTGCAGCAGGCCGCGATCAAGCGCGCCGACGAGCCGAACACCACGTCGCCGGAGACGGCCGACCTCCTCGAGGCGCTGCGTCGCCGGCGGGGGCAGCGCGAGCCGCTGCCCGGCGCGGACGAGATCGCGGCCCCGCGCTCGGGCGCGCCCGTCGCGCTCTTCGACGCGCTCGAGCCCGGGTACGAGGAGACGGCCGCCCCTGAGCCGGAGCCCGGCTACACCCCCGACCGCCCGGTAGCGGCGGAGGCGTCCGGACGCCGCAAGGGGCGCACGTCGATGCCGTCGTGGGACGAGATCGTCTTCGGCGCCGGCAGCCGCGCCGACGATTAGGCGAAAGCGCCCAGCCTGATGAGAGGCACGGTCCGCTCCTCGTCGGTGAGCGAGCCGTGCTGCCCGACCATGTTCTGCGGACCCTTGTCGCTCAGCCGGTCGTCGTAGTACGCGATGCCTGAGCGCGCCGCGACCACAACGTCGCCGATGCGCGCGCGCACCGCATCGTCCACCCGGCCGAAGAGCCCGGCGTCGATCGCCTCGTCCCGCGAGACGACCCAGGAGCGCGCGGACTCCGAGGCCCGCCAGGCGCCGAGCACGGCATCCTCCCTGCCCTCCTCCGCGTAGAGGTGCAGCATGCGGGGCTCGCCGCCGATGACGCGCACGTCGTCGACGAGACCGTCGCCCTCGGAGAGCAGGACGTGGCGGTGGCGAGGGACGTCGACGATGCCGTGGTCCGCCGTCACGAGAGCGCCGACACCGGGCCGCAGCGCGGCCGCGAGCGACCGTGCCGCGGCATCCACCGTCTCCAGGCCTTCGGCCCACTCGTCGGACTCCCAGCCGCGCCGGTGGGCGATGCCGTCCAGCTCGGGTGCGTACAGGTAGACGAGAGAGCCGGGATGCTGCGCCGCGAGGTCGGCGGCGATGGCGGCGCCCGTGTCTGCGTTGGGGGCAGGGACGAACTCGGCGCCGCGCATCGTCGCCGTCGTGAAGCCCGAACCGACGAACTTCGGCCGCGAGACGACGAAGCACGGCCTGCCGTCGGCCGCCTCCCGCTCGAAGACGGGCTGAGCGCGCTGCCAGGTCCGCGGATCGAGTCCGTCGGTCTCCCAGCCCTTGAGCTGATTGGGCGCGTCGTCGGTGCCCGGGATCCGCACGCGGTAGCCGACGAGGCCGTGCTCGCCGGGGTCGACGCCCGTCAGAAGGGACGTGAGCGACGCGACGGTGGTCGAGGGGAAGACCGAGCGCGCGACGTCGCGACGTCCGCCCCTCTCGGCGAGGAACCGCGAGTGGCCCGTGCGGGCGCCGAGGTTGCGCGCGCCGAGCCCGTCGACCACGAACACGATCGCGCTGGTGGCGGGGCCGAACCACTCTCCTCCCCCGCCGAGGGCCGCGAGCAGCTCGGGCACGACACGGGTGAGGCTCCGGGCGCGGGGCGGCTCCGCGGGTAGGCTGAGGGACATCCGGGCCAGTCTCGCACACCGGCGAGCAGCCCCCGCCGGCCTCCGCGCCGGCCCGTCACCCGAGGCCAGATCGTCATGCCCGCTCCCCGCACCGAACCAGTTCCCGCCGATCACGGACGCATCGAAGACATCGACGTCGCGGCGGAGATGCAGGGCTCCTTCCTCGAGTACGCCTACTCCGTCATCTACTCGCGGGCCCTTCCCGACGCCCGCGACGGGCTGAAGCCCGTGCAGCGCCGCATCCTGTTCCAGATGGCCGACATGGGGCTGCGCCCCGATCGAGGGCACGTCAAGAGCGCCCGCGTCGTCGGCGAGGTGATGGGAAAGCTCCACCCCCACGGCGACGCCCCCATCTACGACGCGCTCGTCCGTCTGGCGCAGCCCTTCTCGCTGCGCGTCCCGCTCGTCGACGGTCACGGCAACTTCGGCTCGCTCGACGACGGCCCTGCCGCGCCGCGCTACACGGAGGCGCGCCTCGCACCGCCGGCGCTCGCGCTGACCGAGAACCTCGACGAGGACGTCGTCGACTTCATCCCCAACTACGACGGCCAGTTCCAGCAGCCTTCCGTGCTGCCGGCCGCGTTCCCCAACCTGCTCGTCAACGGTGCGACGGGCATCGCCGTCGGCATGGCGACGAACATGGCTCCTCACAACCTCATCGAGGTCGTGGGCGCGGCCATCCATCTCCTCGACAATCCCGAGGCGACGGTCGAAGAGCTCATGGAGTTCGTGCCCGGCCCCGACTTCCCGTCGGGCGGCATCATCGTCGGACTCGACGGCATCAAGGACGCCTACGCCACCGGCCGCGGCAGCTTCCGCACCCGCGCGAAGGTCGCCATCGAGTCGCTCGGGCCGCGCCGGACCGGCCTCATCGTGACCGAGCTGCCGTACCTCGTCGGGCCCGAGCGGATCATCGAGAAGATCAAGGACGCGGTCCAGTCGAAGAAGCTGCAGGGCATCTCCGACGTCACCGACCTCACCGACCGGCACAACGGGCTGCGCCTCGTCATCGGCATCAAGACGGGCTTCGACCCGCAGGCCGTGCTCGAGCACCTCTACCGGCTGACGCCGCTCGAGGACTCCTTCAGCATCAACAATGTCGCCCTCGTCGGCGGCCAGCCGAAGACGCTCGGCCTCAAGGAGCTGCTGCGCGTCTACCTCGACCACCGCCTGCAGGTCGTGACGCGCCGCAGCGAATACCGCCTGGCCCGTCGCAAAGAGCGCCTGCACCTCGTCGAGGGCCTCCTCATCGCGATCCTCGACATCGACGAGGTCATCCAGGTCATCCGCTCGTCCGACGACGGCGAGCAGGCGCGCGGGCGTCTCATGGAGGTCTTCGACCTCTCGCAGCTGCAGGCGGAGTACATCCTCGAGCTGCGGCTGCGCCGCCTGACGAAGTTCTCCCGCATCGAGCTCGAGACCGAGCGCGACGCTCTCCTCTCCGAGATCGCGGCGCTCGAGGAGCTCCTCGGCAGCGAGGTGCTCCTGCGCGCCCAGGTCGCCCGTGAGCTCGATGCCGCGGCCGAGACCTACGGCACGCCGCGGCGCACCCTGCTCCTCAACGGCGGTCCCGTCGCGCCGCGCTCGCGCGCCGCCGCGTCGGCGCCCGACCTGCAGATCGCCGACGCACCGTGCCGCGTGTACCTCTCCGCGACGGGTCGCATGGTGCGCGCCGAGCTGACGCCCGAAGCGCCCAACGGCGGCATCGTGACGCCGTCGCGGCGCTCGAAGCACGACGCGATCCTCTCCGCCGTCGACGCCACCACCCGGGGCGATCTCGGCGCCGTCACGTCGACGGGGCGGCTCGTGCGCTTCACGCCCGTCGACCTGCCGTCGGTGCCGGGCAACTCCGTGCAGCTCGCGGCCGGGACACGAGCCGACCAGTACCTCGGCCTCGGCGCGGGTGAGCACGTCGTCGGCCTCGTGCCGCTCGTCGACGCGCCCCCCATCGCGCTCGGCACGCTGCAGGGCATCGTCAAGCGTGTGTCGGCGACGGAGCTCGGCAGCAAGCACGACCTCGAGATCATCGCCCTCAAGGACGGTGACCGCGTCGTGGGCGCAGCGCCCGCGACCGACGGCGCCGAGCTCGTCTTCGTCGTCTCCGACGCGCAGCTGCTGCGCTTCGACGCCGACTCGGTGCGGCCGCAGGGCCGCTCGGCCGGTGGGATGGCGGGCGTGCGCGTCGCGCCGGGCGAGCGGGTCGTCTACTTCGGCGTCGTCGGCGCGTCGGCGTTCGACGCGGTCGTCGTGACGGTCGCCGGCAGCACGCAGGCGATCGCCGGAGCCGATGCAGGGTCGGCGAAGGTGTCCGACTTCACGGAGTTCCCCGCGAAGGGCCGGGCGACCGGAGGCGTGCGCGCACAGCGCTTCCTCAAGGGCGAAGACACCCTCACCCTCGCGTGGGTCGGCAGCGATCCTCGCGCCGTCGGCCCGGACGGTGCGACCCGCACCCTCCCGCCGTCGGGAGCGAAGCGGGATGCCTCGGGAGCGCCCCTCGACGGCGTCGTGGGCGCCGTCGGCACCGCCATCCGCTGAGGCGAGGCGGGCAGACTCCGCCCCGGTCCCCGAGCCTGTCGAGGGGCTACGCGTCGATCGACTCGCGCGACAGCCGGTCGCTCGAACTGACGATGAACTCGCGGCGCGGCGCGACCTCGTTGCCCATCAGCAGCTCGAACACCGTCGTCGCGGCCTCGGCATCCTCGAGCCGCACGCGGCGCAGCGTGCGGCCGTTGCGGTCCATCGTGGTGGTCGCCAGCTGCTCGGCATCCATCTCGCCGAGGCCCTTGTAGCGCTGCACGGGCTCCTGCCAGCGCTTGCCCGACTTGCCGAGCTTCGTGAGCAGCCCGTGGAGCTCCTGCTCGCTGTAGGTGTAGATTGTCTCGTTGGGCTTGGAGCCCGGGTTCATGACGACGACGCGGTGCAGCGGCGGCACGGCGGCGAAGACACGGCCCTCCTCGATGAGCGGGCGCATGTAGCGGAAGAACAGTGTCAGTAGCAGCGTGCGGATGTGCGCGCCGTCGACGTCGGCGTCGCTCATCAGGATGACCTTGCCGTAGCGCGCCGCGTCGATGTCGAACGAGCGGCCTGAGCCGGCGCCGATGACCTGGATGATCGACGCGCACTCGGCGTTGCCGAGCATGTCGCTGATCGACGCCTTCTGGACGTTGAGGATCTTGCCGCGGATCGGCAGCAGCGCCTGGTACTCGCTGTTGCGGGCGTGCTTCGCCGTGCCGAGTGCCGAGTCGCCCTCGACGATGAAGAGCTCCGACTGGGCCACGTCGTTCGTGCGGCAGTCGGCGAGCTTCGCGGGCAGCGACGACGACTCCAGCGCGTTCTTGCGGCGCTGCGTCTCTTTGTGCGTGCGCGCCGAGATGCGCGCCTTCATCTCGGAGACGATCTTGTCGAGGAGGAGCGCCGTCTGGTTCTTGTCGTCGCGCTTGGTCGACGTGAAGCGCGCGGTGAGCTCGCGGGTCACGACGTTGGCGACGATCTGGCGCACCGCGGGCGTGCCGAGCACTTCCTTCGTCTGCCCCTCGAACTGCGGCTCGGGGAGGCGGACGGTGAGGACCGTCGTGAGCCCCGCCAGGATGTCGTCCTTCTCGAGCTTGTCGTTGCCCACCTTCAGGCGGCGGGCGTTCTGCTCGACCTGCGACCGGAGCACCTTCATGAGACCGAGCTCGAAGCCCTGCTGGTGCGTGCCGCCCTTCGGCGTGGAGATGATGTTGACGAAGGAGCGCCCGACGGTCTCGTAGCCGGTCCCCCAGCGCACAGCGATGTCGACCTCGCACTCGCGCTGCACCTCGGTGGGCACCATGGCGCCGGACGGCTGGAGCACGGGCACGGTCTCGGTGAAGGTGCCGGAGCCCGTGAGCCGCCACGTGTCGGTGATCGCCGCGTCGGGGGCGAGGAAGTCGGCGAACTCCGAGATGCCGCCGTCGAAGCGGAAGCTCGTTTCGTTGACGCCGCCTTCGCGCTGGTCGCTGATGACGATCTCGAGGCCCGGTACGAGGAACGCCGTCTGACGCGCGCGCTGCTCGAGCTCCTCGAGGTTGAAGGTGGCGTCCTTCGTGAAGATCTGGCGGTCGGCCCAGTAGCGGATGCGGGTTCCCGTGACGCCCTTCGCGGCTCGACCGGCGACGCGCAGCTCCGAGCTCTTCTCGAACGGCGAGAAGGGGGCGTCGGGAGTGCCGCCGGCGAAAGTGCCCGGCTCGCCGCGGTGGAACGACATCGCCCACGTCTTGCCGCCTCGATCGACCTCGACATCGAGGCGCTCGGAGAGGGCGTTGACGACCGACGCGCCCACTCCGTGCAGGCCGCCCGACGCGGCGTACGACCCTCCGCCGAACTTGCCGCCGGCGTGGAGCTTCGTGAAGACGACCTCGACGCCGGAGAGTCCGGTGCGGGGCTCGATGTCGACGGGGATGCCGCGGGCCCGGTCGCGCACCTCGACGCTGCCGTCGGGGTGCAGGACGATGTCGATCCGCGTGCCGTGACCGGCGAGGGCCTCGTCGACGGAGTTGTCGATGATCTCCCACAGGCAGTGCATGAGGCCGCGCGAGTCGGTGGAGCCGATGTACATGCCGGGGCGCTTGCGGACCGCCTCGAGACCCTCCAGAACCTGCAGATGATGGGCGGAATACTCGGAGGTCACAATCGTCAAGGGTATCCGCGGGCGCCGACATCCCCGCGCACACACACGGGCGCCCCGACACCCCGTACGCGCACAGCGAAATGTGACCCGTTCGCGGCATTCTCGAAACAAACGCGTGGTTGTATGTCATGACCCGCAGAAGCGATGCACCAAGACACGCAGCACGAGGAGGCACCGAGATGAACACGCTATCGACACCCACCGAGCCCGGCACCGTCCTCGAATACCGCCTGTCCGCGATGGACCGCTGCGACTCGTGCGGTGCGCAGGCCTACATCGCCGCTGAAGTGAACGGCAGCGAGCTGCTCTTCTGCGCGCACCACGGACGCAAGTACGAGGAGAAGCTGCGTGCCGTCGCCACCTCGTGGCACGACGAGACGGCCCGACTCAGCGAGTAGTCCTCACCGACCGCGGTACACCCGCGGGATGCCGGGAGCCACGCGCAGCGCGATCTCCTCGCCGATCGTCCCGATCCGCTCGGCTGCGTCCGTCGCGCTGACGGGCGCGCCCGCTCCGAAGATCAGCACCTCATCACCGGGCTGGGCCGTCTCCCACGCCTCGACGACGCTATCGTCGACCCCGATGCTGCGCAGGGCGCGGGGGCCCTCGACCGTGCCGACGTCGATCCTTCCCGCGAGCGTCGACGGGAGTCCGTCGAGGCTTCCGGCATCCACGGACACGGTCTCATCCCCCGCCGTCGACACGCGCGCGACGAGCGCGGAGATGGGGTGGATGCCGAGCTCCGCCTCGCCCGGACCACCCGCGGGGCGGATCCCGTACGCGAAGGCGCCGATGCGCACGAGGTCGTACCGGAACTCCGGCCGGGCGAATCCGGCTGCCGAGGCGGCCAGGTGCAGCAGCCGAGGCTGGAGGCCGGCATCCCGAGCCTGCTGCACCGCGGTGTCGAAGGCGGCGCGCGCGAGATCGTCCTCGGCGTCGGATGCTTCGGCGATGTGGCTCCAGATGCCCACTACCTCGATCGACCCGGCGCGCTCGAGCTCGGCGGCGCGTGCCACGAATCCGGCCCACTCCTCCGGGCGCACCCCGTTGCGGTGAAGGCCCGTGTCGATCTTCAGGTGCACGCGGGCGAGTCCGGTCGACGCCGCGAGGTCCTCGAGCAGCGCTTCATCCCCCACTCCCACGTCGAGGCCGGCATCGACCGCTGCCTGTGCCTCGTCCGCGGTCGCGACGATCCACACGAAGATTCCGGCGTCCTCGCCGACGGCGGCGCGGACCGCGGTGCCCGTTCGCACGTCGAAAGCGCCGAACCAGTGCACGCCTTCGTCGCGTGCGCGCGTCACGATCGCGTCGAGGCCGTGCCCGTAGGCGTCGTCCTTCACGACGAGCATGTGCGCGGCGGGCGATACGCGGTCTCTGATCACAGCGAGGTTCTGGGCGAAGGCGTCGAGGTCGACGCGGAGCTCGGCCGTCACGACACGTGCTCGCGTTGCGCTCGGGCGCCCACCGCTGTCACGAGCTCGGGCGCCGTCATGCCGGTGTGCTCCGTCCAGACCGCGAGGTCGGGGTCGTCGACGTGCGCGCCGAAGAACACCGCCTCATCGCCGCGGACGACCTCGGCATCTCCGATGTCGACGACGCAGGCATCCATGGCGACCCGCCCCACGATGCCGTGACGGCGTGCGCCGATGCGGACGCGCGCGTGGTCGCCGAGCGAGCGGACGATGCCCTGCGCATAGCCGCCGGTGACGAGTGCGATGCGCGTGTCGGCCCGGGCGCGGTGGCTGAAGCCGTACGAGACGCCCTCCCCCGCGCGCAGCGCCTTGACGAGCAGCACGGAGCCCGCGAGCCGCATGACGGGCGTGCCGGCGGTGCCCGGCAGGCCGAAAAGCGCCGACGAGTCGAGCGTCGAGTCTCCCGACGCCTCCACCGCCACGCCAGGAAGCTCGTCGCTCAGCCCGTCGCGCACCGAACGGTCCACGACGAAGCCGTCGACGCCCGCCTCCACGAGGGTGCGGGCGATCTCCCGCACGCCGTGTCCCCACGCATCGTGCCGCAGGTCCGCGATCGCGTACTCCCCGCCCGTCATGAGCAGCAGCGCCTCGACGTTCGCGCGGAGGATGCGGTGGTCGATGCGGGCGACGGGTGCGCTGCGCCGGGGCGCGGCACCCGGCATCCGATCCCCCGAAGTCACGCCGTCTAGACTATCGGGGTCCCCCTCACCCGACCCTGGAGAGCTCATGCCTCGGAAGGGCCTCGGCCTCGCGCCGCGCCTTCGCTACCTCGCCGGACGCGCACGTCGCATCGACGTCGGATCGGTGCTCGAACGCGCCTCCGAGGCGTCGGAGGAGCACGGCAAGTGGCGTCCCGCGATCGTCGTCGACATGCTCTGGCAGGCGGGCGTCCGCAACGTGGGGTTCCAGGACTACATCGATTACGACTTCGCGATCCTCAACGCGCGCGAGCGGGCGACGTATATGACGCATCCGGTCTCGAACCAGCTGTCGCAGAAGTACGACCACCCGGATTTCCGCGGGCTCTTCCAGGACAAGATCGAGTTCGACAAGGCGTTCAGCGAGCACCTGCACCGCGAGTGGATGGTGGTCGAGGAGGGCAACGCCGACGCCGTGCGCGCGTTCGCCGAGCGCCTCGGCACGATCGTCACGAAGGAGCCCGTCGGTCAGGCCGGTACGGGCGTCCACCGGTATCACGCGGCCGAGATCGAGGATTGGGATGCCTTCCACCGCGGCCTGCTCGAGCGCGGCGAGCTCCTCATCGAGGAGGTCATCCAGCAGCACCCCGACCTCGCCGCCGTCTGCCCCGGCACCGTCAACACGACGCGCGTGACGGCCTTCTTCGACGGCTCGACGACGCACATCCTCGCCATCGCGCAGAAGTTCGGGCGAGGCGCCGTGAGCGACCAGATGACCTACGGCGGCTTCTACACGATGCTCGACGACTCTGGCCGCGCTCTCGGCAAGGGCTACGACTCGCATGGGCACATCCACGAGTTCCACCCCGAGTCGCGCGTGCGCATCCCCGACTTCCAGCTGCCGCTCATGGACGAGGTCGTCGCGTTCGTCGACCGCGTCGCCCGGGTCGTGCCGCAGGTGCAGTACGTCGGCTGGGACATCGTCGTGACCCCGACGGGGCCGGTGCTGGTCGAGGGCAACTGGGCCGCCGGCGTCTACGAGAACAAGCCGACGGCGACCGGCATCCGCACGGGCCACAAGCCGCGCTATCAGGCCGCGATCGGCTTCTGACCCGCCCCCGCCCGGTCGATCGGCTCGCAGCTCCACGCAGAAGAAGGCCGGCTCCCTTGGGGAGCCGGGCTTCTTTCGAGCTGCGGCGGGTCAGGCCGCGCGGACGATGCCGAGCGGCGTCGACTGGTGCCCCTGGCCGAGCGGGTTGTCGCGCAGGATGGCGACGAGCTCCCGCTCGCGGTCCTTGAGCAGCGTCGAGCCCAGGATGTTGCCGCCGATGTCGTTGATGTCGACGACGGCGACTTCGACCCCGTGGCCGAGCAGGCCCTTGAGGTGCGCGGCGACGGCGCGCGGACGCTCCGGGCCGAGCACGACGGCCTTGTTGTACGGCGGGATCGTGCCGCTCGTCGGGCCGTCGATCGACCGGGCCTTGTCGCCGGCGATGCGGTAGAAGTCGCCCTTGCGCCCGAAAGCCTTCGTGACGGCCGAGACGCCCGCCGCGAAGAGGATGCGGATCGTGCCGCACTCGCGCAGCGCCATCTCCATCGTCTCCGGCATGCCGAGCCCGATGCCGTAGGGCGTCTTGACGACGAACTTCGACAGGAAGAGCGCGAGCCGGCGGGGCTTGATCGAGTCGACCGGGAACGAGCGCCCCTGCGTGATCGCGACGATCTTCTCGGTCACGAAGAGGATGTCCCCCGGCTGAACCTCGCCCTTGGCGTACTCGAGCACGAACGCGTCGAGGTCGTCTCCCGGCATGACGACACGCGTCTTGATCGGGATGCGGGCGAAGGTCTTGCCCTCGAGAGCGACGGTCAGCGCCTTGCCGGCGTTGGCCTCGCCGCTCATTCGAGGTAGTCCCGGAGCGACTGCGACCGCGACGGGTGTCGCAGCTTCGCCATCGTCTTCGACTCGATCTGGCGGATGCGCTCGCGCGTGACGCCGAACGTGTCGCCGATCTGGTCGAGCGTCTTCGGCTGGCCGTCGCCGAGGCCGAAGCGCATCCGGATGACGCCCGCCTCGCGCTCCGAGAGGGAGTCGAGGAGCGACTCGAGCTGACGCTGCAGCATCGTGAAGCCCACGGCGTCGGCCGGAACGACAGCCTCGGTGTCCTCGATCAGGTCGCCGAACTCGCTGTCGCCGTCCTCGCCGAGCGGCGTGTGCAGCGAGATCGGCTCACGGCCGTACTTCTGCACCTCGATGACCTTCTCGGGGGTCATGTCGAGCTCGCGGCTCAGCTCTTCCGGCGTGGGCTCGCGACCGAGGTCCTGCAGCATCTGGCGCTGGACGCGCGCGAGCTTGTTGATGACCTCGACCATGTGGACGGGGATGCGGATCGTGCGGGCCTGGTCGGCCATGGCGCGCGTGATCGCCTGGCGGATCCACCATGTGGCGTACGTCGAGAACTTGAAGCCCTTGGTGTAGTCGAACTTCTCGACGGCGCGGATGAGACCGAGGTTGCCCTCCTGGATCAGGTCCAGGAACTGCATGCCGCGGCCCGTGTAGCGCTTCGCGAGCGAGACCACGAGGCGGAGGTTCGCGCCCAGCAGGTGCGACTTCGCGCGCTGGCCGTCGCGGGCGACCCACTGCAGGTCGAGGCCCAGCTGCGACGACTTCTCGGCGGCCGACATGTGCGACAGCTTCTCCTCGGCGAACAGGCCCGCCTCGATGCGCATCGCGAGCTCGACCTCTTCGGCCGCGTTCAGCAGCGGCACCTTGCCGATCTGCTTCAGGTAGTCCTTGACAGGATCGGCCGTCGCGCCCGTGATCTGCGTCGAGTAGACCGGGATGTCGTCCTCGTCGCTCGACGAGATGACGATCGCGCCGGTGGGGAGAGGCTCGGTGAACGCCGGCTTGGTGCTCTCCTCTTCCTCGTCCTCCTCGTCGGCCGACTCGGACTCCGCGTCGCCGGCGGTCGTCTTGGCACGCGCCGCGGCCGCGGGGGCCGCGTCGTCGTCGGACTCCTCGCCGTCGACCTCTTCGTCCTCGAGCTCGACGTCGGAGTCGAGCTCCTCGTCGTCGAGCTCCTCGTCGTCGTCCTTCTTCTTGGCCTTGGCCTTCGCGGGCGAGGCCTTCGCCTTCGCGGCGGTGCTCTTGGTGGCCGCGCGCTTGGCGGCGGGCTTCGTCTCGACCTCCTCGACGGGGGTCTCTGCCTCGGTGTCCTTCGCTGCTCGGGATCGAGGTGATGTCTTCGTGCTCGAGGTCACGGTTCGCCTTTCATCGGCGGACGCGGTGCGGCGTCCCCCGATCGTTTCGGACACTAGTAAGACCCTTGTCAAGTCCACAGCCCGTCGAGAAACCTCGAGGACCGCGTTGACAACGGGTCAGGTCATCTATTGTCTCACACTCGCCGCGCACTCAACGGCGGCGGGAGACACCTTTATCACAACGCGCCGAACCGGCGTCGCATTCCCCTGTCAGGGACGCTTGTCGTCGTCGCCCGACGGGCGTGTCGCAAGGAAGCGCTCGAGCTCCGCGGCGAGCTCGTCTGCGCTCGGCAGATCGCCCGCGTGGATGATCGGGGTGGCCGACGTCGACCCCGCCATATAGGAGTCGTAGCGCTCCTCGAGGCCCTGCAGCATGCGCGACAGCTCTTCGCTGCCGGCGACCTGCTCCTCGACCTTCGTGAGGTACTCGCGGTTCTGCTCGCGCAGGTCGTCGCCCGTGAAGACGAGACCGGTGGCCGCCGTGATGCTGTCGAGCGCGGCGAGCGTCGCGGCGGGGTACTCGGTGTCGCCGAGGTAGTGCGGCACGAGGAGCACGAATCCGGCGATCTTGAAGCCCTCTTCCGTGAGGCGGTACTCCAGCAGGTGGCCGGCCGTCGCGGGCACCTGGGTGTGCGGCTGCCACACGGAGTGGGCAGCGGTCAGGTCCTTGCGCGTGCCGCTGACGGTCGTGCCGATCGGCCGCGTGTGCGGGACGGGCATGGGGATCGCGTGCACCCACGTGATCGTCGAGACGGCGAGGGTGCGCGCGAAGTCGACGACGGCGGCGGCGAAGCCGTCCCAGGCGAAGTCGGGCTCGTAGCCCGCGAGCACGAGGAACGGCTTGCCCAGTGCATCATGGGCGAGCGAGAGCTCGAGGCGCGGGGGACGGTAGTCCGTCAGGTGATCCTGTTCGAACGACACGATCGGCCGGCGAGCGCGGTAGTCGAGCAGGACGTCGTTGGTGAAGACGGCGACGGGAGTCGGGTCGAGCTCGTCGCGGACGTAGTCGACGAGTCCGCTGACGGCGTTCCCGGCATCCGTGAATCCCGTCAGCGCGATGACGAGCGGGAGTCCGGTCGGCACGGGGGGCGCCGACACGGCACGCTCGAACAGGGGCGCGGACTGGGGCATGGCTCCATGCTACGAGTCGGGCCCTCCCACACGGGTCGCGCCGGTCCCGCTGACAGCGAACAGTCCCTCCCTAGGATGGTGGGCATGTCGTTCCCCGACCTCGAGTACACCACCGCTCCCCCTCGAGAGACTGACGCAGAAGCGATCCTTCTGGCTCTCCCCCCGATCGACAAAGAGGACTCCCCCGCCCTCGACGACTGGCCGGGCCTCCGCGACGCGCTGCTGGCGACCGGCTTCACGGGCGCACCCGGCTCGTTCCAGCGCGTCTACGCGCCGGAGAGCACGTCGCTCCCCCTCGCCGTCGTCGGCACGGGATCCGATCCCGATGCCGGTGCGATCCGGGATGCCGTCGGTGCGGGAATCCGCACCTGGACGGGCCAGTCGACGGTCTCAGTCGCGCTGCCCTTCGCCGAAGCCGCGCTCTGGCGCGCCGCCGCCGAGGGCGCCGCACTGGGCGGCTACCGCTTCGACGGCTACAAGTCGGAGGCGCCCAAGCCCCGCGCGGCGACCGTCCGGATCCACGGGACGATGGATGCCGACCCCGACGCGCTTGCCGCTGTCACCGCCGCCGCCGAGGCGGCCGCCCTCGTGAGAGACCTCGTCTCGATCCCCGCCGAGTGGCTCGGGCCCGCCGACTTCGCCGAGCGCGCGACCAACGCCGTCGCGGGACTCCCCGTCACCGTCGAGGTGCTCGACGAGCAGGCCCTGACGGCCGGCGGATACGGCGGCATCCTGGGTGTCGGGCAGGGCTCCGACCGTCCGCCGCGTCTCGTCCACCTGGAGTACGCGCCCGACGGCGCATCGCGCCACATCGCCCTCGTGGGCAAGGGCATCACGTTCGACACGGGGGGCCTGTCGCTCAAGCCGGCCGCCTCGATGGTCGGCATGAAGTACGACATGTGCGGCGCCGCGACCTCTCTCGCCGTGCTGCGCGCCGTCGCGACCATCGGCCTTCCCGTTCGCGTGAGCGCCTGGCTCTGCATCGCCGACAACATGCCGTCGGGGCGCGCTACGCGCCCGGGCGACGTCCTGCGCCTGCTCGACGGCTCGACCGTCGAGGTGCTCAACACGGATGCCGAGGGCCGGCTCGTGCTCGCCGACGGTCTGGTCGCGGCCAGCCGCGAGCATCCCGATGTCATCGTCGACGTCGCCACGCTCACCGGCGCGATCACCGTCGCGCTCGGAACCCGCCACGTGGGCGTCATGGGTGAGGATGCCGTCGTCGCGCGGTACCTCGCTGCCGCCGCCGACGTCGACGAGCTCGCGTGGCAGCTGCCGCTGCCCGAGCACATGAACGACGAGCTCGACTCCCCCATCGCCGATCTCGTCAACGCGAAGGTCGGCGACCCCGCAGGCGGCTCGCTCTTCGCCGGGCTGTTCCTGCGTCGCTTCGTCGGCCGCGCCTCCGAAGAGGCGGATGCTCCGCGCATCCCCTGGGTCCACCTCGACATCGCCGGCGTCGGCATGAACAAGGGCGGCGGCTTCGGCTTCACCGACAAGGGGCCGACCGCCGCGACGGTGCGCTCGCTCATCCGCTTCATCGAGGGCGAGGCCACGCGATGACCGATCACCCGTTCGACGTCGTCGTGCTCGGCGGCGGGAGCGGCGGCTATGCCGCCGCCATCCGCGCCGCGGAGCTTGGCAAGTCCGTGGCCCTCATCGAGAAGGACAAGGTCGGGGGCACGTGCCTGCACCGCGGCTGCATCCCGACGAAAGCCCTGCTGCACGCGGCCGAGATCGCCGACAACGTGCGCGAGTCGGCGTCCTTCGGCGTGCGCGCGACGTTCGAGGCAATCGATCTCGAGGGAGTGCGCGCCTACCGCGAGGGCATCGTCGCGAAGAAGTACAAGGGGCTCGAGGGCCTCATGAAGGCGCGGCGGATCACGGTTGTCACGGGCGAGGGCCGGCTCGAGCCGGGCCGTGCCGTGCGCGTCGGCGACGATCGTTACATCGGCGCGGACGTCATCCTCGCGACGGGCTCGTACAGCCGAACGCTGCCGGGGCTGGAGATCGGCGGCCGTATCCTCACGAGCGAGCAGGCGCTCGAGCTCGCCGAGATCCCGCGTCGCGTCGTCGTCCTGGGCGGCGGAGTCATCGGGGTCGAGTTCGCGAGCGTGTGGCGGTCGTTCGGCGTCGAGGTCACGATCGTCGAGGCGCTCGATCACCTCGTGCCCGTCGAAGACGTCGCCCTGAGCAAGGGGCTCGAGCGTGCGTTCCGCAAGCGCGGCATCGCGTACTCCCTCGGGGTGCGCTTCGCGAGCGCGACGCAGACGGCGGATGCCGTCACCGTCACCCTCGAGGACGGCAAGACCTTCGAGGCGGACTACCTGCTCGTCGCCGTCGGCCGCGCGCCGCTGACGGCCGGACTCGGCTATGAAGACGCGGGCGTGACGCTCGACCGCGGGTTCGTCGTGGTGGACGAGCGCCTGCGCACGTCGGCCGAGCGCGTCTGGGCGGTGGGCGACATCGTTCCTGGGCTCCAACTGGCGCACCGCGGGTTCGCGCAGGGCATCTTCGTCGCGGAGGAGATCGCGGGGCTCTCGCCGGTCACGGTCCCCGACGCACACGTGCCGCGCGTGACGTACTCGCACCCCGAGGTCGCGTCGGTCGGCATCAGCGAGGCGAAGGCAGTCGAGGAGCTGGGTGCCGACGCCGTCGTCGCCTACGAGTACAACCTCGCCGGCAACGGGCGCAGCGAGATCCTCGGCACCGCCGGGATCGTCAAGGTCGTGCGACGCAAGGACGGCCCCGTCGTCGGCGTGCACCTCATCGGCGACCGCGTCGGCGAGCTCATCACCGAGGGCCAGCTGGCCGTCGGGTGGGAAGCGCACCCCGAAGACATCGCGCCGTTCGTCCACGCGCACCCGACTCAGAGCGAAGCCCTCGGCGAGGCGTTCCTCGCCCTCGCGGGCAAGCCCCTGCACGCCCTGTGAACCCCGACGCCTGAGCGGCGTCACTAAGCTAGACAAGACATCTGCATCTGAAGGAGACAGTCCTATGAGCACATCCGTGGTCCTCCCCGCGCTCGGCGAGAGCGTCACCGAGGGAACGGTCACCCGCTGGCTCAAGAAGGTCGGTGACACGATCCAGGCCGACGAGGGACTGCTCGAGATCTCCACGGACAAGGTCGACACCGAGATCCCGTCGCCCGTCAGTGGCGTCATCGAGGAGATCCTCGTCCAGGAGGACGAGACCGTCGAGGTCGGCGCCGTGCTCGCGAAGATCGGCGACGGCTCCTCCGCCCCCGCTGAGACGCCGGCCCCCGCGGCCGAGGCGCCCGCCGCCGAGGCTGCTCCGGCCGAGGCCGCGCCCGAGCAGCCCGCTCCGGCCGAGGCTCCTGCGGCCGCCGCCGAGGCCCCGGCCCCCGCGGCCGAGGCTCCCGCCGCCCCCGCCGGCGGCGGCAACGAGGTCGTGCTCCCCGAGCTCGGCGAGAGCGTCACCGAGGGCACGGTCACCCGCTGGCTCAAGCAGGTGGGCGACCAGGTCGAGACCGACGAGCCGCTGCTCGAGATCTCCACCGACAAGGTCGACACCGAGATCCCGTCGCCGTTCAGCGGCATCGTGCAGGAGATCCTCGTGAAGGAGGACGAGACGGTGGCCGTCGGCTCCGCGCTCGCCCGCATCGGCGACGGCGCCCCGGCTGCCGCCGCCACGGAGGCACCCGCCCCCGCCCAGGCCGCCCCCGCTCAGGAGGAGGCTCCCGCTCCGGCCGAATCCTCTCCCGCGACGCCGGAGCCCGCTCCGGCTCCGGCACAGGCAGCCCCCGCTGCCCCCGCACCGGCTCCCGCACCCCCGGCCGCTCCCGCGGCGGCTCCCGCCGCACCGGCGGCGCCCGCGGCCGCGGCCGCTCCCGCAGGCGAAGAGGCCGATGGGCCGACCTATGTCACGCCCCTCGTCCGTCGTCTCGCGCAGCAGCAGGGCGTCGACCTTGCGACCGTCACCGGCACCGGCGTGGGCGGCCGCATCCGCAAGGAGGACGTGCTGAAGGCCGCCGAGGCCGCGTCGGCTCCCGCCGCAGCCGCCCCGGCCCCCGCTGCCCCCGTCGCGCCGAAGCTCGAGGTCTCGCCGCTCCGCGGCACGACCCAGCCGATGTCGCGCCTGCGCAAGGTCATCGCCGAGCGCGCCGTGGCGTCGATGCAGGCGACCGCGCAGCTCACGACGGTGGTCGAGGTCGACGTGACCAAGCTCTCCGCGTACCGCGACGCCGTGAAGGCCGACTTCCAGGCCAAGACCGGCGACAAGCTGTCGTTCCTGCCGTTCTTCGCCGTCGCTGCGGTCGAGGCGCTGCAGGCGTACCCGATCATCAACGCGACGGTGGACGGCAACGACATCGTCTACCCCGGTACGGAGAACATCTCGATCGCCGTCGACACCGAGCGTGGCCTCCTCACCCCCGTGGTGAAGGACGCCGCGGGCAAGAGCCTCGCTCAGTTCGCCCGCGAGATCGCCGATCTCGCCGCGCGCACCCGCGACAACAAGCTGAAGCCCGACGAGCTCGCCGGCGGCACGTTCACGCTCACCAACACCGGTTCGCGTGGCGCGCTGTTCGACACGCCGATCGTGTTCCTGCCGCAGTCGGCGATCCTCGGCCTCGGTGCGGTCGTGAAGAAGCCCGGTGTCGTGACGGTCGACGGCAAGGACGCGATCTCGGTGCGTTCGTACGTGTACCTGGCACTCTCGTACGACCACCGCATCATCGACGGCGCCGATGCCGCCCGCTTCCTCGGCGCGGTCAAGTCGCGCCTCGAGGCGGCCGACTTCCAGGGTCAGCTCGGCATCTGAGTTCACTGTGGGTGCTCCGTGACGTCGTGCACGTCGCGGAGTACCCATTTCTCGTCTCGGCGGACGATCACGACGAGCTGAGCAGTCCCGGCTGCGCCGTCCGGCGCGACGCGCAGGACGGCGGCACCGCCGAACTCGTCGAGCAGGGTGACGCTCCGACCGCTCGACGGCAGATCGATGGCGCCCGGCGGCAACGCGCTCGAGGGGTTCTCGAGCAGCGGGGCGAGGCATCCCGGATCCTCTCCGCAGGCTGTGCGGGC
Organism: Microbacterium sp. AZCO; assembly: GCF_039614715.1. GTDB lineage: Bacteria > Actinomycetota > Actinomycetes > Actinomycetales > Microbacteriaceae > Microbacterium. The sequence goes on from NZ_CP154857.1 coordinate 1,234,512, forward strand.
CGTGAGGAGGGCGTCGACGACGGATTCGAGGGATGCTTCATCCGCCGCCGCCGGGGTCTGTCCTGCCTCCTCGTCCGGCGCCGCCGGCGGGGTCTGCGCGTCCTCGGCCGTCGTCGAGACCACGGGGTCGGGGGTGGAGGACGACGGGGCAGTCGCCTTGGAGCCGGATTGCGCGGTCGCCGGCCCTGCCGCGCCTGTCGGCCACAGCAGCCCGCCCAACACGACGACGGCGGCCGCGATACCGGCGACGAGGAGCGGACGCCGTCTCCCCGCCGGCTCGGCGCCGTCTCGGCGGAAGCGCCGCCATACCGCCGTCGTCGCCTGGGAGAGCGCGTCCGCGAGATCGGCGTCGACGTGGCCGGCGAGCTGGCTCAGGAGCGTGCGCCGGCGAGGCTCGGCGTCCGCAGCATCCGCCGGGGCGGATCGCTCGCCGAGGGACCCCTCGTGACGCACGCGGCGCGGGGCGAAGACCGTGATCGCGAGCGCCTCCGGCGATGCCGTCGAGAACAGCAGATCCTCGAGCCGCGCGAGACTGCGCGCGAGGCGGCGAGGCTCCGCCGCGACCTCGCGGGCTTCGCCGAGCGCCGCCGCGAGGGGATGGCCGGCGCCGCGCGCGAGATGGTCGAGCAGCGTATCCGTCGCCGAGGAGATCTCGTCGCCGCCGGCGATCGAGGCGAAGACGGGTAGCCCTCCCTCCGCGAGCCACCAGGTGCCGAGGCATCCCTCGTCCTGAAGGGCCGCCGCTTCGGCAGAGCCGCGCAGCAGGCTGACCGCGAGGGTGAGCCGCTCCCCATCGCTCAGCGGCGCGTCGACGCGCCGGGCGAGGAAGTCGTCGAGACGCTCCGTGCAGACTGGGAGAGCGACGACGTGACCGTCGCCGGTGCGGACGATGTCGAGCGGACCGAGCAGATGTCCGTTCGGAGAGGCCCGCCATCCGAGCCAGTCCTCGCCCAGGGCGTCCGCCTCGACGAGCACGCTCGCGCCCATCGCGGCGTCGTGGGCGAGCAGCCCCGCGTACGGGGCGTCGGGAGGCCCGTCGAGGCGGCGCATGATGCGATACGCGTCGAGCAGGGGGTCTGGGGAAGGCACGTTCCCAGTCTCGGCAGCCCACTTCGCCTGCCGCGCCGGCCTTCGTGATCTGGGGACTGTCGGCCGCGCACGGTGCTTGGGGAGGAGCGGATGCGGAGGCACGCGAAAGGTAGGCTGGAGTCATGTCCGGCCGTACGACCGCGCCCGAGAAGCGTCAAGGCTTCTTCCGGCAGCTGAGCACCCTCTACACGTTCACCCAGAAGTCCTTCCGGTGGCTTCCGTGGCTCCTCGCGGGCATCTTCGTGCTCTCGATCGGCGTCGGCGTGGCCGTCGGCTTCCTCATCCCGCCGGTCGCGTGGTGGAGCATCCTCCTCTGGGGCGTCACCGGTGTGATGCTCGGCATCCTCGTCTCCCTCATGACGATGACCCGCCTCTCGACGAATGCCATGTACAAGCAGATCGACGGGATGCCGGGTGCGTCCGGCCACGTGCTGTCGACCTCGCTCGGGCGCAACTGGACGGCGAGCGACATGCCGGTCGGCATCAACCCGAAGACCCAGGAGGCCGTGTACCGCGTGGTCGGTCGCGGCGGCGTCGTCATCGTCGGCGAGGGAGCTCGCGGACGACTCACGCGACTCGTCAACGAGGAGCGCTCGAAGGTGCAGCGCGTCGCCTCGGGTGTTCCCGTGACGGTCCTCTACGTCGGACACGGCGACGACGAGGTCACGATCGCCAAGCTCGCGCCGACGATCAAGGCGCTGCCGAAGAAGATCGACCCCTCGACGCAGGCGGCCGTGATCAAGCGCCTCGAATCCGTGTCGCAGTCGCTCGCCTCGCTGCCGATCCCGAAGGGCATCGACCCGTCGAGGGTGCGCGCGCCGCGCCCTCGCTAGGACTCGGAACCTCGACCCGGCGGTCGGTCCGTCTATGCGCGCAGCAGGACGGTGCCGGCCGCTTTGTCGTGCAGCCCGCGCTGGTCCGCGTCCCAGATGACGGCCGGGATGACGAGCACGAGCAGGACGGTGCGGACGATCGGACGCCAGAGGCCCACCCATGCTCCGTCGAGCCGTACCAGGCGGAGCCCGAAGATGCGGTGACCCGGGCTGCCCTGCAGAGTCGGCAGGAACACGAGCTGGATGATGGCGAAGATGACAAGGATCGAGATCGCGTCCCAGCCCCAGAATCCCGAGATCAGGTACGCCGCTCCGTAGTCGATGAAGATGGCGCCCACACGACGTCCGAGCCGCGCGACCGATCCGCTGCCCTCTCGGGGCAGTCCGAGTCGCTCACCGGGGTAGGTCTCGCCTGTCTGGGTCACGATTCCAGGGTATCCAGCCGCGCGTAACATGCCGGAAACAATGGTGTCACTGCCGGGCAATCCCCCCTCGGTACGGTTCTGATAAGCCCGCGCGCCGGCGGGCGGCACTTCCCGATGCCCTACCCCTGGAGCCTCCATGTTCAATGATTCCTCCGAGGTGCTGAAGTTCATCAAGGACGAGGACGTCAAGTTCCTCGACATCCGTTTCACGGACCTTCCTGGCGTGCAGCAGCACTTCAACATCCCGGCCTCCACCGTTGACGAAGAATTCTTCACGGTCGGCCAGCTGTTCGACGGCTCCTCGATCCGAGGCTTCGCGAACATCCACGAATCGGACATGCAGCTGATCCCCGACGTGTCGACGGCGTACCTCGACCCGTTCCGCGAGGCCAAGACGCTCATCATGGTCTTCGACATCTACAACCCTCGCAACGGCGAGATCTACTCGAAGGACCCCCGTCAGGTCGCCAAGAAGGCCGAGAAGTACCTCGCGTCGACCGGCATCGCCGACACCGCGTTCTTCGCTCCCGAGGCCGAGTTCTACATCTTCGACGACGTCCGCTACGAGGTGAAGCAGAACTCCAGCTTCTACTCGGTGGACTCCGAAGAGGGCGCCTGGAACACGGGCCGCGTCGAAGAGGGCGGCAACCTCGCCAACAAGACGCCCTTCAAGGGCGGCTACTTCCCCGTCTCCCCCGTCGACAAGCAGGCCGACCTGCGCGACGACATCAGCCTCAAGCTCATCGAGGCCGGCCTCATCCTCGAGCGCGCACACCACGAGGTGGGCACGGGCGGCCAGGCCGAGATCAACTACCGCTTCGACACGATGGTGCACGCGGCGGACGACATCCTGAAGTTCAAGTACATCGTCAAGAACACGGCCGAGCAGTGGGGCAAGACCGCCACGTTCATGCCGAAGCCGCTGTTCGGCGACAACGGCTCGGGCATGCACACGCACCAGTCGCTGTGGAACGGCAACCAGCCCCTGTTCTACGACGAGAAGGGCTACGGCGGCCTGTCCGACATCGCCCGCTGGTACATCGGCGGCATCCTGGCCCACGCCCCCGCCGTCCTCGCCTTCACGAACCCGACGCTCAACAGCTACCACCGCCTGGTGAAGGGCTTCGAGGCTCCCGTCAACCTCGTCTACTCGGCGGGCAACCGCTCGGCGGCGATCCGCATCCCGATCACGGGCACCAACCCCAAGGCCAAGCGCATCGAGTTCCGTGCGCCGGATGCCTCGGGCAACCCCTACCTCGCCTTCGCGGCGCAGCTCATGGCGGGTCTCGACGGCATCAAGAACCGCATCGAGCCCCACGAGCCGGTCGACAAGGACCTCTACGAGCTTCCCCCCGAGGAGGCCAAGGGCATCCCGCAGGTGCCGAACTCGCTGCAGGACTCGCTGGACGCCCTCGCGGCCGACCACGCGTTCCTCCTCGAGGGCGGCGTCTTCACGCAGGAGCTCATCGACACCTGGATCGAGTACAAGATCGAGAACGAGATCAAGCCGCTCGCGCAGCGTCCGCACCCGTTCGAGTACGAGCTGTACTACGGCGTCTGACCCCTGTGTCAGCACAGAAGGGCCCCGGGAGACCGGGGCCCTTCTGCGTTCCGTCTCCGTGTCGTTCGATCCGGTTCTCGCAGGTTCGGGATGCTGAGAGCCGGCGTTTCCTGGACGCCGCGGCGGGGGTGTCCCCGGCTCAGCCGCAGAGCAGCTTCTCCCCGGATCAGCCGTAGAAGAGCTTCTCGAAGACCCGACGGGCCCGGCGGGTCGCGCCGAGGTAGTCCTCTTCGACCTGGGTCGCGGAGCGCGGCGGGTACTCGAGCAGCCGCCCGATGCCATCGAGGCGCTTGCGGTCGACGGGGAGCACGTCGCTCGTCTGGCCCGACAGGAGGGTGTTGGCGGAGCGCAGCCGGCTGGCGAGGCGCCACGCTTCGGCGAGGCGGTCGGCCGAGGCATCCGGAATCAATCCGGCGTCGACCGCCGCGCGCAGGGCCCTCATCGTGGACGTCGTGCGCAGAGCGGGCACGTCGTGCGCGTGCTGCAGCTGCAGCAGCTGCACGAGCCACTCGACGTCGCTCAGCGAACCGGGGCCGAGCTTGAGGTGGCGTGCGGGGTCGGCGCCCTGCGGCAGGCGCTCGTTCTCGACGCGCGCCTTGATGCGCTTGATCTCGCGGATGCCTTGAGGATCGGCGCTTTCCGGATACCGCACTTCGTCGGCGAGCTTCATGAACTCGCTGATGAGCTTGACGCTGCCCGCGACGCCGCGCGCGCGCAGGAGCGCCTGCGCCTCCCACGACAGCGACCAGCGCCGGTAGTAGGCGACGTAGGCGTCGAGCGACCGGGCGAGCGGGCCGTTGCGCCCCTCCGGTCGCAGGTCGGCGTCGAGGTCGAGGGGCACGCGGTGGTCCTCGGAGTGGGTGCGCAGGGCCGCGACGAGCTGAAGTGAGAGCTCGTGCGCGCGCTGCGGATCGACCCCGTTGGGCCGGTAGACGTACATGACGTCGGCGTCCGAGCCGAAACCGAGCTCCCGCCCGCCGAAGCGGCCCATCGCGATGACGGAGAAGTCGAGTGCGGAATCCTCCGGGGGCACGATCTCCCGGCGGACGGCCCGCAGCGTCGCCTGGATCGTCACCTCCGTGATCGTGGTGAGCGCATCGGCGAGCTGCTCGACGGTGATCACCCCGAGGATGGCCCCCATCGCCACGCGCAGCAGCTCCCGCCGCCGGAGGGCCCTGACCGAGCGCATGGCATCGACGGTCGTGGCGTGCCGGGTCTGGATGGCGCGCGCCTCCTGCTGCAGCGCATGGCCCGTGCGGGGAACCAGCAGCTCCTCGTCGTCGAGCCACGCGGCCGATTCGGGGATCCATTCCATGAGCTCGCCGACGTAGCGCGAGCCGGACAGCACGCGGGTGAGGCTCTCGGCAGCCGCCGACGAGTCGCGCAGCATCCGCAGGAACCACGGGCTGTCCCCCAGCCGCTCGCTGATGCGGCGGAAGGCGAGCAGTCCGTAGTCCGGATCGACGCCGTCGGCGAACCAGCGGATCATGACGGGCATGAGGTGGCGCTGGATCGTCGCCTTGCGGCTCAGACCGCTCGTGAGCGCCGCGATGTGCCGGAGCGCGCCGGCCGGATCGGCGAAGCCGATCGCGGCGAGACGGTCGTGCGCCTGCTCCGTCGACAGCGTGCGCTCCTCGGCGGGGAGAGCCGCGACGGCGGACAGGAGCGGACGGTAGAACAGGCGGACGTGGATGTCGCGCACCTCGCGCTTCACCGACTCCCACACCTGCCACACGGCGGGTCCGTTGTCGGCGAGCCGGGTCGCACGGGCGAGGACCCGGAGCTCCTCGGGTCTGGAGGGCATGAGATGCGTGCGGCGGAGGTTGCGCAGCTGCATGCGGTGCTCGAGCACGCGCAGGATCCCGTAGTCGCGCGCGAACGTGGCGGCCTCCGGCCGCCCGATGTATCCCTCCGTCACGAGCGCCTCGAGCGCCTCGAGCGTGCCGCGCTGCCGGATCCGGTCATCGCTCAGGCCGTGGACGAGCTGCAGCAGCTGCACGGTGAACTCGATGTCACGGATGCCGCCGGGGCCCAGCTTGATCTGATGCGCGAGCTCGTCGGCGGGGATGTGCTCCGTGACGCGCTCGCGCATGCGCTGCACGCTGTCGACGAAGTTCTCTCGCGCTGCGCTCGTCCAGATCTTGGGCTGGACCGCACGCACGTACGCTTCCCCCAGTGCGGAATCGCCCGCGATCGGCCGCGCCTTCAGCAGCGCCTGGAACTCCCAGCTCTTCGCCCACCGGTCGTAGTACGACAGGTGCGAGTCGAGCGTGCGGACGAGCGCGCCCTGCTTGCCCTCTGGGCGCAGGTTGGCGTCGACCTCCCAGAGGGCCGGCTCGATCTCCGCGCCCGACACGCCTCGCATGGTCTGCACGGCGAGGCGCGTCGCGATGTCGACGATGCGGCTCTCCCCCACCTCCTCGATGAGCTGGTCGTCGGCGCCCCCGACGAAGATGACGTCGACGTCGCTGACGTAGTTGAGCTCCCGCGCGCCCGTCTTGCCCATCCCGATGATCGCGAGCTGCGTGCCGGCGACCTGCTCGCGCGGGAACAGGGCGGCACCCGAGCCGCCCGAGATGCGCGTGCGGGCGACGCAGAGGGATGCCTCGAGCGCGGCGCCCGCGGCGTCCGCCAGCATCGCCGATACGGCCGCGACCTCGCCGACCGGATCTGCACTCAGGAGGTCGTAGGCGGCGATGCGAGCGAGCATCGCCCGGTAGCGAACGCGCAGCGCGATCCACGCGCTCTCGCCCCCCTCGGCCGCGAAGCCGTCGACGGCGCCGACCGCGTCGAGGAGCGCGTGTCGCAGCTCCTCGGCGGACGGGAGGTAGTCGCCCGCGCCTTCGAGATGGACGAGTTCGTCCGGATGCCGCAGGTAGAACTCGCCGAAGCCCGTCGACGCTCCGAGCAGGGCCCACAGTGCACGCCAGCCGCGTGCATCGGTCTGCTGCAGGGACGTCACGGGGGCGGGGTTGCGGCGCACCACGCGCACCAGCGCGCTGAGCGCGGCATCCGGATCCGCCGCATCGCCGACGTGCGCCGTCAGGGTGTCGCGATCGAGAGCCAGCGCCTGCTCGAGCTCGGTCAGCAGCGACTCCGCCTCGGTGAGGTCGCTGAAGCCGAGCCGCGCGAGCTCGGTGAGACTCGAAGACCGCTCGCCCGTCGTCATCGTGCCGCCGGAGGCCTCAGAGCATCTCGAGGTTGCTCTTCAGCTCGAAGGGCGTCACCTGCGTGCGGTACTCCTGCCACTCCGTGCGCTTGTTGAGGAGCACGTAGTTGAACACCTGCTCGCCGAGGGTCTCGGCGACGAGCTCGGACTCCTCCATGTACTCGAGCGCATGGTCGAGGCTCGCGGGGAGCGGCGCGTACCCGAGGGCGCGGCGCTCGGCATCCGTCAGCGACCACACGTTGTCCTCGGCCTCGGGCGGCAGCTCGTACTCCTCCTCGATGCCCTTGAGGCCCGCTGCGAGCATGAGCGCGTAGGCGAGGTACGGGTTCGCGGCGGAGTCGAGCGCCCGATACTCGACGCGCGAGGACTGGCCCTTGCTCGGCTTGTAGAGCGGCACGCGCACGAGCGCCGAGCGGTTGTTGTGACCCCAGCAGATGAAGCTCGGTGCCTCGTCGCCGCCCCACAGGCGCTTGTACGAGTTGACGAACTGGTTCGTGACGGCCGAGATCTCGTTCGCGTGGCGCAGCAGGCCCGCGATGAACTGCCTGCCGACCTTGGAGAGCTGGTACTGCGCGCCCTCCTCGTAGAAGGCGTTCACGTCGCCCTCGAAGAGCGACATGTGCGTGTGCATGCCGCTGCCGGGCTGACCGCTGAGGGGCTTGGGCATGAACGTCGCGTAGACGCCCTGCTCGATCGCGACCTCTTTGATGACGGTTCGGAAGGTCATGATGTTGTCGGCGGTCGCCAGCGCATCGGCGTACCGCAGGTCGATCTCGTTCTGACCGGGTCCGCCCTCGTGGTGGCTGAACTCCACCGAGATGCCGAGATCTTCCAGCATCCGCACGGAGCGGCGGCGGAAGTCGTGCGCCGTCCCGCCCGGGACGTTGTCGAAGTAACCGGCGGAGTCGACCGGCTCCGGGCCATCGGCCCCGAAGGACGACGACTTCAGCAGGTAGAACTCGATCTCCGGGTGCGTGTAGAACGTGAACCCGGCGTCCGCCGCCTTCGCCAGCGAGCGCTTCAACACGTGGCGCGGGTCGGCCACGGCCGGCTGCCCGTCGGGCGTCGTGATGTCGCAGAACATCCGGGCGGTCGGATCGATCTCGCCCCGCCACGGCAGGATCTGGAAGGTCGTGGGGTCTGGATGCGCGAGCAGATCGGACTCGTACGATCGCGTCAGTCCTTCGATCGCCGAGCCGTCGAAGCCCAGGCCCTCGCTGAAGGCCCCCTCGACCTCAGCAGGCGCGATCGCCACCGACTTCAGCGTCCCGATGACATCGGTGAACCAGAGTCGGACGAACTTGACCCCACGCTCCTCGATCGTGCGCAGAACGAAGTCACGCTGCTTGTCCATCTGATCCTCTCCCGGCCGTCGCAGGCCAGACTATTCGGCGTTCTCGCCGGTCGCGCCGGACGATCCCCAGTCGTCGCTCCGCGCTTCTTCCTCGGCCCATGCGCGCGATCGCTCACGGATCACCTCGGGCGCGTTCGCCGCCTCCTCGGGAGAGTCGAAGGGGCCGGCCCGGTCGACCGAGGGAGAGACGAATCCCTTCTCGACCCTGCCGGTCTTGAGGTTGTACCAGTACTTCTCGTTGCCGTCCGTCACGGTGACTCCCCTTCGATCCTGACTCGATCCTACTGATCGGCCGCGTCGCGCTGGATAGGCTGAGCGCATGGCATCGAAGACGAATCGAGCGGTGGGCGTCGACATCGGCGGGACGGGGATCAAGGGGGCCATCGTCGACCTCGAAGCGGGTGCCCTGCAGAGCGATCGCATCAAGGTCCCGACCCCGAAGGGCGCGGAGCCGAAGGACGTTCTCGAGGCCGTCAAGCAGGTGCTCGACACCCTCGATGTCGCCGACGATCCCGATGTGCACCTGGGGGTCGCCTTCCCCGCCATCGTGAAGGGCGGCCGCACGCTCTCGGCCGCGAACGTCTCCGAGAAGTGGATCGGGTTCGAAGCCGAGAAGTTCTTCGAGGACGGCCTCGGACGCGAGATCCACTTCGCAAACGACGCCGATGTCGCGGGCGTCGCCGAGGTGCGGTACGGAGCCGCGAAGGGGCGCGACGGCCTCGTGCTGCTCACGACGCTCGGCACCGGCATCGGCTCGGCGCTCATCTACAACGGCGTCCTCGTGCCGAACAGTGAGCTCGGCCACGTGCAGCGCGCGAAGCACAAGGGCGACGCCGAGTCGTACGCCGCGTACTCCGCGATGGAGCGCGAAGAGCTGTCCTGGGAGGACTGGGCCGAACGGCTGCAGTGGTACTACAGCTACATCGAGTTCCTCTTCAGCCCCGACCTCATCGTGGTCGGCGGGGGCGTCTCCAAGCACGCCGACAAGTTCCTGCACCTGCTCGACCTCACGAGCCCCATCGTGCCCGCTGTGCACCGCAACAACGCCGGGATCATCGGGGCAGCGGCCCTGGCGCTCGGCTGAGCCCGGGGCGGCGGGGGCGAATGGGCCGGCCTGTACGCCGGGTACAAAAGCCGGGGTGGCGGGTCCCTGAGGGTAGATGGGGGATGTCCCGGTTAATCCCTGGCCGGAATTCCTTTCCCGGGCGGCGAGATCGTGGACGCTCGTGGCAATTCAGGGGCTTCGCGTGACGTCCTTTGTTCTATCCGTGTTCCGCCAGCGCCCAGAAGCTCCTGAACGACGAAGCCCCGCCAACCACCTAAGGGCGGCGGGGCGGTCCTGGGGACCTACGGGTTGATCTGCAGCACGTCGCCCGGCTGGATCGTCGCGGCGGGCGGCCACTTGCCGTTCGCGTCGAACAGGGTGACGTAGTCGACGCAGAAGCGCTCACCGATCGCCATGCCCGCGTCGCCCGGCTGGACGGTGTAGGTCGCCACGCTGCCGTCATCGTTCAGCGTGACCGGGCCTGCCGCGAACTCGCGCGGACCCATGTCCGGCCGGGGGTCCGCTCTCTTGGCCCCGACGACGCCCGTCCGGGTGTCGTAGTTGCCGACGTGGACGAACGCATCGCAGCCGACCTCATGCGCGCGCCGGGTCAGCGCGTCCTCGGGGGCGGCGTTGGCCGTCCCGTGGTCCTCGGCGTCCCAGGCCGTCTCGTGGGCGGGCTCGGCGTCCGTCGTGGGCGCGGCGGACGCCCGCTGGGCCGTCTCGATGATCGGCGCGGCCGCCTGGCCGATGGCGGCGATCGCCGGGGCTGCGAGGGCGACCAGGCCCCCGATGACGACCACCGATGCTCCGAGGGTGACCTTGCCTGCGAGGTTCATGATCGCCAACGTAACGGCGTCCGCCAGCGGTGGTCCAGCATTCCGGACGCGGTTGTCCGTGTCGCGCTAGCATGACCGGGTGAGCAGCCAACGCTAGCCCCATCCAGGGGCCGCGACGATCGAGAGGGACACCCTCATGCGTGGCATGCTCTGCGACACCCTGTTCCGCCTTTTCGGGCATCACATCTGCTGCGGCCGCATCCCGGCCTGGACGGCCGGCGTGGGCCAGCGCTGGGACACCTGGGACGAGGCACCGTTCAACCTCTACAACGTCATCTGGCGCGTCCAGAACTGGGTTCGCTCCGGCATGAGCTGATTCAGGTCGCCGCGGCCCTGGCGCTCGTCTGAGCCCGGGGCGGCGGCGGGGCGAATGGGCCGGCCTGTACGCCGGGTTCTGTTCCGGGGCTGACGCCCCTTCGACGGTCATCTCTCTCGGCGACACGTTGCCGTGCCGCTCCAGCGGCCTACCCGGGGACTCGGCGGGCCGCGTCGTCATCCCCTGTCTGGCCTTGCTCCGGACGAGGTTTACCCTGCGGGTCGCGTCACCGCGACCCCGGTGGTCTCTTACACCACCCTTTCACCCTTACTCTCCGACCCTTCGACAAGCTCAGGGACCGGAGAGCGGTCTGCTCTCTGTGGCACTGTCTCGCGGATCGCTCCGGGTGGGTGTTACCCACCGCCCTGCCCTGTGGAGCCCGGACGTTCCTCGGCGCGGCGGCGAAGCCCCGCGACGCGACCGTCCGGCCGACCCATTCGCGTGTCCGAGTCTAGTCGGGGCCCTTGACGCGCCCCGGCGGTCAGCTCTTCTCCGCGGTCTGCGCGATCTTGAGATCGAGGGGGAAGTCGATCGGGAAGTCGCCGAAGAGAAGACGACCGGCGGATGCCGCGGCTCCGCGCACCGCGTCGGCGACGGCGTCGGCGTGCTCGGCCGGCGTGTGAACGATGATCTCGTCGTGGAGGAAGAACGCCAGGTGCGGCATCCTCCCGAAGACGGGTCCTGAGGGAGGCGCCGGCACGCCCGCCGCGGGAAGCGAGGCAAGCCGGCCCCGCAGGTCGGCGAGCCACGCGAGCGCCCACTCGGCCGCGGTCCCCTGCACGACGAAGTTGCGTGTGAAGCGGCCGCGATCGCGCGCCCAGCGGCGAGCGCGGGTCTCATCGGCTCCGGATGCCTCGACCTGGCTCGCCTGCAGCTGCGTGGCGCGCCATCCTGACGACGGAGCCGGCGACGAGCGACCGAGCCACGTCGTGACGACGCCGCCCTGCTCGCCCACGCGCGCGGCCTGATCGACGAGAGCCATGGCGCGGGGGTAGATGCGCCGCAGGCGCGGGACGAGCCGCCCGCTCTCGCCCGTCGTCGCGCCGTACATCGCGCCGAGGAGGGCGATCTTGGCCTGCTGCCTCGTCTCGACCGCGCCGCTCTCGACGATGCCGGTGTAGAGGTCGCGTCCGCGCGCGGCTTCCGCCAGCTGCTCGTCGCGCGACATCGCGGCCAGCACGCGGGGCTCGAGCTGGGCGACGTCCGCGACGACGAGCGTCCACCCCGGATCGGCCCGCACTGCGCCGCGCAGCTGTCGCGGCACCTGCAGCGCTCCCCCGCCGGCCGCGGCCCAGCGTCCGGTCACGACGCCGCCGGGCACGTAGACGGGCCGGAAGCGCCCGTCGTCGACCCACTCCTCGAGCCAGGTCCACCCGTTCGCGCTCAGCAGGCGCGAGAGCTTCTTGTACTCGATGAGCGGCGCCACGACGGGATGCTCGTGCTCCGCGAGCTCCCAGCGGCTCGTCGACTCGACGAGGAGACCGACACGGTGGAGCGATCGCAGGAGCTTCGGCTGCGAGTCGAGACTCGCCCCCGGGTCGCCCAGCTCGCGCCGCACGCGGTCGGCGGCATCCTGCATCCGGGTGGGGAGTCCGCCCGCCGTGGGCCGCGATCCGAGGATGTCGGTGAGGATGCGATCGTGCGCCGCGGCATCCCACGGCAGGCCCGCTGCCCGCAGCTCGGCGGCGACAAGGGCGCCCGCCGATTCCGCCGCGATCAGAAGGCGCAGGCGGCCCGGGTCTGACGAGTCGGCGATCGCGGCCTGCTGGCGGGCGAACTCCGCCAGCACGTCGTCGAGGCCGGTCGGCGGGCCTGTCGGCTCAGCCGCGTCCTCGAGGTCGAAGAGGGTGGGCGACGCATCACGTGCGTCGCCGGCCGGGGCGGCATCCCACCCCACCGCCGCCCTGAGCTCCTCCGCGCCCTCGACGAGCGCCGAGTCGCGCAGGATCGCGTGACAGAGCCGCAGATCGTGGCAGCGCGCGATCCGCACGCCCGACGCGAGGAGGGCGGGATACCAGGCCGGCGCGTCGTTCCACACCCAGCGGACGGTCCGGGATGCCTCGACCTCTGCGATCCAGCCCGCAAGCGCGTCTTGGCCCGGCGAGATCCGCTCGACCTCGTGCGCGGATGTGTCGAGGACCGCGGCGACGGGCTCGCCCGAGACGAGCCCGAGGACGATCCAGCTCGACTCAGTCTTCGCGGAAACCACGTCGCCCGCCCCTGCCCGCGCACACGGCGAGAGGGCGGATCACAGGCCGGACTCCTCCGTGCGGACGAGGATGGCGCCGCACTCGGGACACGTGACGACGAGGTCGTCGGGTGCCTGACGCAGCGACTGGAGGTCGGTGCCGGCGAGCACCATGCGGCAGGCCTCGCACGTGCGGGCGCGGAGCAGAGCGGCCCCGGTCGTGCGCTGCGAGATGCGGTCGTAGAGGGCGAGGAGGTCGGCCGGCACGGCGCCCGCGACGGCCGCGCGGTCGCGCGTCGCCTGCTCGAACGTGGCGGTCGCGTCGGCGACGGCCTGCTTTCCCTCCGCGCTCAGGCGGCCTCCCTCGGCGTTCGTCTCGGCGATCAGGGCCTCCTGCTCGGCGACGGCGGCATCGGCCTGCTCGAGGCGATCCATGATCTCGAGCTCGGCGTCCTCGAGGTCGCTCTTGCGCCGCGCGAGCGAGGCGAGCTCGCTCTCGAGCCCCTGCGCCTCCTTGGGGTTGGTCGAGGCGGCCAGACGGTCCGCGTCGCGGCTGCGCCGCGCGTCGACGACGGCGACATCCGACTCGATCCGCTTGAGCTCGATTCGCAGGTCGTCGCGCACGCCGAGGCGGGCGGTGAGCTCCTGGCTCAGCTCCTGGCGCTTTGCGAGCAGCTCGTTCACCCGCGCGGCCTGAGCGGGGTTCTTGCGGGCGGCGTCGGCGCGACCTATGCGGGCGTCGAGATCGGCGACCTCGAGAAGTCGGCGCTGGTCTGCGGGGCTGGCGTTCACGCACCCCAACCTACCGTGGGCCGTCGACGCCGCGACGGTCGCGGACTAGCATGCAACGACCGGCCCCACGAAGGAGAGGCGCGCCCCATGAGCGTTCTGCGTACGAAGTCGGTCGAACAGGCGATCGCCGACACCGACGAACCGGAGTTCCGCCTCAAGAAATCGCTCAGTGCCCTCGATCTGACGGTCTTCGGCGTCGGAGTGGTGATCGGCGCGGGCATCTTCACGCTGACGGGCAGAGCGGCGCACGACGTCGCAGGCCCCGCGATCGTCATCAGCTTCGTCGTCGCGGCGATCGCGTGCACACTCGCCGCGCTCTGCTACGCGGAGTTCGCCTCGACGGTTCCGGTCGCGGGCTCGGCCTACACGTTCTCGTACTCCTCGCTCGGCGAGCTCTTCGCCTGGATCATCGGATGGGACCTCATCCTCGAGATGTTCCTCGGCGCGAGCGTCGTCGCCCAGGGCTGGAGCGCCTACCTCGGCACGCTCATGTCGCAGCTCGGCGTGCCGATCCCCGAGGCGATCGGGTACGGCGGAACGGTGGATCTCATGGCGATCCTGCTGGTCGTCGTGCTCGGCGGCCTCATGACGTTCGGCATCAAGGAATCGCTGCGGGTCAATCTCGTTCTCGTCGCCGTGAAGATCTTCATCGTCCTCTTCGTCATCGTGGCGGGGCTGCTCTTCGTCAATCCGGCCAACTGGGTGCCGTTCGTCCCGCCGGCGCAGCCGACGGAAGCAGTATCGGGCCTCAGCCAGCCCCTGCTGCAGTTCATCTCGGGGATCGAGCCCACGACGTTCGGTGTCGGCGGGATCTTCGCGGGAGCCGCACTCGTCTTCTTCGCCTACATCGGCTTCGACGTCGTCGCCACGACGGCGGAGGAGACGAAGAATCCCCAGCGCGACATGCCGATCGGCATCATCGCGTCGCTGCTCATCTGCACTCTGCTGTACTGCGCCGTCTCGCTCGTCGTGACCGGCATGGTGCCCTACCAGGAGCTCGACCCGGCGGCGGCCCTCGCGAACGCGTTCGTCTTCCACGGCGCCAACTGGATGGCCACGCTGATCTCGGCGGGCGCGGTGGCGGGCCTCACGACGGTCGTGCTGACGCTTCTCATCGGCGCCACGCGCATCATCTTCGCGATGTCGCGCGACGCACTGCTCCCTGCGGGTCTGGCCAAGGTGCACCCCCGGTTCCGCACCCCCTGGGTCATCTCCATCGTGGTCACGGCGATCGTGGCCATCGTGGCGGGCTTCACGCCGATCGGGCTCCTCGAGGAGATGGTGAACATCGGAACGCTCTCGGCGTTCGTGCTGGTCTCGATCGGGGTCATCGTGCTGCGCCGCAAGCGCCCCGACCTCAAGCGCAGCTTCCGCGTGCCGCTCAACCCCTGGCTTCCGGGGCTGTCGGCTCTCGTGTGCGTCTACCTGATGCTGAACCTCACCGTCGAGACGTGGCTGCGATTCCTGATCTGGCTCGTGGTCGGCTTTGTGATCTACTTCACGTACTCGCGGCGGCACTCCCGCCTGGGTCAGCCGGGGTACGAGGACTTCGCGCTCCCTCACGTGGTGGCGCACACGCGCGACGACAGCGACGGCGATCCGCGGGGGTCCGGCGAGCGCACGAGCTGAACGCCGGCGAGCGCACCGGCTGAACGCCGGCGAGCGCACCGGCTGAACGGTGGGCCCTGCCGGGATCGAACCGACGACATCCACGGTGTAAACGTGGCGCTCTACCAGCTGAGCTAAAGGCCCCTCCGGCCAGTCTACGGGCCGCCCGCGCGGCTCAGAGCGCCGCGATCGCCTCGCCCGGGCGGGGCTGGGTGACGTCGGGTGCCTGGTCGCCGGGCTCGATCGCCATACGACAATCCTGTCATCCGTGGACTCGCTAGGCTGATGCAGGATGCGTTGTCTGTGGCGAACAAAGCCGGCGGCATCCCGTAGCCGATTCCTGGCACGACCTGCCAGACGACGAAAGGTCTCTTGTGACTGTCAACGATCAGGATCCGTACTCCCAGGGACCGCTCGACAGCGATCCGGAAGAGACCTCCGAGTGGCAGGAATCCCTGCAGCAGCTCGTGCAGGCCAAGGGATCCGGGCGTGGCCGCGAGATCATGCTGAGCCTGCTGCAGACGTCGCACGAGCTGCAGCTCAACGTTCCGCAGGTGCCGACGACCGACTACATCAACACGATCGCCCCCGAGAACGAGCCCGAGTTCCCCGGTGACGAGGAGCTCGAGCGCCGCTACCGCCGGTGGATCCGGTGGAACGCCGCGCTCACGGTGCACCGCGCCCAGCGGCCCGGCATCGGCGTCGGCGGTCACATCTCGACCTACGCGTCCTCGGCGTCGCTGTACGAAGTCGGCTTCAACCACTTCTTCCGCGGGCTCGACGACCCGTCCGGCGGCGACCAGATCTTCATCCAGGGCCACGCTTCCCCTGGCATCTACGCGCGCTCGTTCCTGGAGGGACGCCTGAGCGCCGACCAGCTGGACGGCTTCCGCCAGGAGAAGTCGAAGGCCCCCGACGGCATCCCGTCGTATCCGCACCCGCGCCTGATGCCGGACTACTGGCAGTTCCCGACTGTCTCGATGGGACTCGGTCCGATCAACGCCATCTACCAGGCGATGACGAACAAGTACCTCACCAACCGCGGCATCAAGGACCTCTCGAACTCGCGCGTCTGGGCCTTCCTCGGCGACGGCGAGATGGACGAGGTCGAGAGCCGCGGTCAGCTGCAGGTCGCCGCGAACGAGGGACTCGACAACCTCACCTTCGTCGTCAACTGCAACCTCCAGCGGCTCGACGGCCCGGTGCGCGGCAACGGCAAGATCATCCAGGAGCTGGAGAGCTTCTTCCGCGGCGCCGGCTGGAACGTCATCAAGGTCGTCTGGGGCAGCGGCTGGGACCGCCTGCTCGCGAACGACAAGGACGGCGCGCTCGTCCACCTCATGAACACGACGCCCGACGGCGACTTCCAGACGTACCGCGCCGAGGACGGAAAGTTCATCCGCGACCACTTCTTCGGTCGCGACGAGCGCACGGCCGAACTCGTGAAGGACTGGACCGACGACCAGATCTGGGGCGACCTCCGCCGCGGCGGACTCGACTACCGCAAGGTCTACGCGGCGTACAAGGCCGCGACCGAGCACAAGGGTCAGCCCACCGTCATCCTCGCCAAGACGATCAAGGGCTATGGCCTCGGTCACCACTTCGAGGGCCGCAACGCGACCCACCAGATGAAGAAGATGACGCTGGAAGACCTCAAGCACTTCCGCGACTCCATGCGCATCCCGATCACCGACGCGCAGCTCGAGGAGAACCCGTACCAGCCGCCGTACTTCCACCCCGGTGGCGAGGACGAGACGATCCAGTACATGGTGGAGCGCCGCCGCTCGCTCGGCGGCTTCCTCCCGGAGCGCCGTTCGCACCACGTGCCCATCACGCTCCCCAGCGAGGAGACCTACGCGCTCCCCAAGAAGGGCTCGGGCACGCAGGAGATCGCCACGACGATGGCGTTCGTCCGTCTGCTCAAGGACCTCCTCCGGGCGAAGGACTTCGGCCACCGGATCGTCCCGATCATCCCGGACGAGGCCCGTACCTTCGGCATCGACGCCTACTTCCCGACCGCGAAGATCTACAACCCGAACGGCCAGAACTACACGTCGGTCGACCGCCAGCTGCTGCTCGCCTACAAGGAGAGCCCGCAGGGCCAGATCCTGCACGTCGGCATCAACGAGGCGGGCGCCCTCGCCGCGTTCACGGGCACCGGCACGTCGTACGCGACGCACGGCGAGCCGCTCATCCCCGTCTACGTCTTCTACTCGATGTTCGGCTTCCAGCGGACCGGCGACGCCCAGTGGGCGGCGGGCGACCAGATGGCGCGCGGCTTCATCATCGGCGCCACCGCAGGTCGCACGACGCTGACCGGCGAGGGCCTGCAGCACGCCGACGGCCACTCGCAACTCCTCGCCTCGACGAACCCCGCGACGGTCTCGTACGACCCCGCGTACGGCTATGAGATCGCGCACATCGTGCGCTCGGGCCTCGAGCGCATGTACGGCGGCAACCACCCCGACCCCAACGTCATGTACTACATGACGGTCTACAACGAGCCGCTCGTGCAGCCCGCCGAGCCCGAGGGCGTCGACGTCGAGGGCATCGTCCGCGGCATGCACCGCATCTCGAGCCCCGAGGGCGAGGGCCCGCGCGCCCAGATCCTCGCGTCGGGCGTCGGCGTGCCGTGGGCGCTCGAGGCACAGCAGCTGCTCCGCGACGACTGGGGCGTGCAGGCCGACGTCTGGTCGGTCACCTCGTGGTCGGAGCTCCGCCGCGACGGCCTCGCCGCCGACGAGCACAACTTCCTCAACCCGACCGCGGAGCCCCGCTCGGCGTACATCACCGACAAGCTCCGCGACACGTCGGGCCCCGTCATCGCCGTGAGCGACTGGATGCACGCCGTGCAGGACCAGGTGCGCAACTGGATCCCGCGCCGCTACGCGACGCTCGGCGCCGACGGCTTCGGCTTCTCCGACACCCGGCCCGCGGCGCGCCGCTTCTTCAAGATCGACGGTCCGTCCGTCGTCGTGCGGACGCTGCTCGCCCTCGCCGAGGACGGCGTCGTCGACCGCGGTCTCGCCGCGCAGGCCATCGAGAAGTACCGCCTGCACGATGTGACCGCCGGCACGAGCGGCAACGCGGGCGGCGAGAGCTGACCCAGCGGATGCCTGCCAGCTCCACTCCGATGGACAAGACCGAGACGCTCGCGTGGCTGCGGCGTATCTCGGGAGACCTCGCGACGGCGACGATCAAGCGTCTCGAGGACACCCTCCCGTGGTACGCCGAGATGCCGCCGGCGCGGCGCTCGGCCGTCGGACTCGTGGCGCAGGCGGGCATCTCGTCGTTCATCCAGTGGTACGACGACCCGGCCTCCACGCCCTGGATCGCGGCCGACATCTTCGCGGCGGCTCCCCGTGAGCTGCTGCGCAGCGTCAGCCTCCAGCAGACGCTGCAGCTCATCCGCGTCACGGTGGAGGTGACGGAGGAGCGGGTCGCGAGCAAGAGCGAGCCGCTGCGCGAGGCGATGCTCCTCTACTCCCGCGAGGTCGCCTTCGCGGCGGCCGACGTCTACGCGCGCGCCGCGGAGACGAGGGGATTGTGGGATGCCCGCCTCGAGGCGCTCGTCGTCGACTCGATCCTGACGGGCGAGGCCGACGAGGAGCTTCCCAGCCGTATCGCTGCGCTCGGCTGGCATGGTCACGGCGAAGTGGCGGTGCTGGTCGGCACGACTCCCCCGCTGCTCGACGTCGACCAGCTGCGCCGCACGGCGCGCAAGCTCGGCGTCGATGTGCTGATCGGCGTGCAGGGCACCCGGCTCGTGCTCGTGCTCGGACGCGCGGAGCTCCCCGCCAAGAGCGACGAGATGCAGACGGAGCTGCCGTTCCCCGAGATCGCGCGCCGCCTCGAGCCGGGCTTCGGCACGGGGCACCTCGTGCTCGGCCCGGCCGTGCCGGCCCTCGTCGACGCGAGTCAGAGCGCCCGGGCGTCGCTGGCCGGATTCGCCGTCGCGCGCGCGTGGCGCCACGCGCCGCGCCCCGTCGAGGCGGACGACCTCCTCCCCGAGCGCGCCCTCGCGGGCGATCCGCTCGCGAAGCAGACGCTCGTCGACAAGATCTTCCGCCCCCTGCAGCAGCACAGCGCCGACCTCGTCGCGACGCTGTGGAGCTATCTCGACAACGGCCGGTCGCTCGAGGCGACGGCGCGTGAGCTCTTCGTGCACCCCAATACGGTGCGCTATCGGCTCAAGAGGGTGTCCGAGGTCATCGGATGGGATGCCACGGGCCCGCGCGAGGCGCTCATCCTGCAGACCGCGCTCATCCTCGGTTCGGTCGCGACGGATTCGACGCGCAGACGCCCCACGTCGCCTCGACGCGGGCATGCATGACTCTGTACTCAGTCAACAAAGGTTTGCGGCATATCTGTGCGCCCGTCGCCAGAAGGCCACAAACGATCCTTGGGAGGATGGATAGGTGATCATCGCGGTCTTCCCCGGGCAGGGCTCTCAGTCCCCCGGGTTCCTCGCACCCTGGCTCGAGCGCGACGGCGCACGAGAGCGGCTCGGCGAGTACTCCGAGTGGTCCGGCGTCGACCTGGTCGCCGCCGGCACGGAGTGGGATGCCGATCAGATCCGCGACACGAAGGTGGCACAGCCGCTCATCGTCGCGGCGAGTCTGCTCTCGTGGAACGCCCTCGGCGACCACTCCCAGGTCGCAGGAGTAGCGGGTCACTCGGTCGGCGAGTTCGCCGCGGCCGCGGCCGCCGGCATCCTCTCCGAAGAGGACGCCCTGCGTCTCGTGGGCCTGCGCGGCCGCGCCATGGCGGATGCCGCAGCCGCGGCCGAAACCGGCATGAGCGCCGTCCTCGGCGGCGACCAGGATGCCGTCGTCGCGCGTCTCGAGGAGCTCGACCTCACGCCCGCCAACTACAACGGCGGCGGACAGCTCGTGGCGGCGGGTGCGCTCGACGCGTTGCAGCAGCTCGCGGCGGAGCCCGTGCCCGGCACCCGTGTCATCGCGCTCCAGGTCGCCGGCGCCTTCCACACGCGCTACATGGCCCCGGCGGTCGAGAAGCTGCGCGCCGCGGCGTCGGACGTCGTCACGAACGACCCGCGCGTGCGTGTGTGGACCAACCACGACGGGTCCGAGGTCGCCTCGGGCGCCGCCTACCGCGACCTGCTCGTCGACCAGGTGGCGTCGCCCGTTCGCTGGGACCTCTGCATGGCGTCGTTCGCCGACGCCGGGGTCGCCGGCCTCATCGAGCTGAGCCCCGCCGGAACCCTGACGGGCCTGGCCAAGCGCGCGCTGCGCGGCGTGCCCGGCGTCGCCGTCAAGACCCCCGACGACCTCGCATCCGCAGACGCCCTTCTGACGGGAGCACCCGCATGACCCGCTCGCTCATCCAGACGACCGGCGCCGCCCACACGCGCATCTACTCGTACGGAGCCGCCCGCGGCGAGATCGCCGTGCCCAATGAAGACCTCATCGGGCCGATCAACTCGAGCGACGAGTGGATCCGGCAGCGCACGGGCATCGTGACGCGCGCCCGCGCGGTCAAGGAGACCGACGCGATCGATCTCGCCACGGATGCCGCGCGCGAGGCGATCGAGCGCTCCGGCGTCGCGGCATCCGATGTCGACGCCGTCATCGTCGCGACGATCTCCAACCCCAAGCAGTCGCCCTCGGTGTCGGCCATCGTCGCCGATCGCGTCGGCGCCAACCCCGCGGCGGCGTACGACGTCAACGCGGCCTGCGCGGGCTTCGCCTACGGCGTCGCCCAGGCCGATGCGCTCATCCGCGCCGGCATCGCGAAGCATGTCGTCGTGATCGGCACCGAGAAGCTGAGCGACATCGTCGACCCCGCCGACCGCAGCATCTCGTTCCTCCTCGGCGACGGGGCGGGAGCAGTCGTCGTCGGCCCCAGCGACACCCCGGGCATCGGCCCGACGGTGTGGGGCTCGGACGGCTCGAAGGCCGACGCCGTCGGCATGGACTACCCGCTCACCGACTTCCGTGACGGCGTCGCCCCCTGGCCCACCCTCCGGCAGGAGGGTCCGACGGTCTTCCGCTGGGCCGTGTGGGAGATGGTGAAGGTCGCGCGCCAGGCGCTCGAGGCCGCAGGCGTCGAGGCATCCGATCTCGCCGCCTTCGTCCCCCACCAGGCGAACATGCGCATCATCGACGAGTTCGCCAAGCAGCTCAAGCTGCCCGACACCGTCGTCGTCGGTCGCGACATCGAGACGACCGGAAACACGTCCGCGGCATCCATCCCCCTCGCGACCCACCGGCTGCTCGAGGAGCACCCGGAGCTGAGCGGCGGGCTCGCCCTGCAGATCGGCTTCGGCGCCGGCCTCGTCTTCGGCGCACAGGTCGTCGTCCTCCCCTGACGCGCGAGCACCCGACCCTAGACTGAACAGCGGCCCGGCCCGGGCCGGAGATCCCCTAAGAAAGCAGGAGAAACCCATGGCATTCACTAGCGACGAGGTCCTCGCTGGGCTCGCCGAGCTCATCACCGACGAGACCGGCATCTCGGCCGACGAGGTCGCTCTCGAGAAGTCGTTCACGGACGACCTCGACATCGACTCGATCTCGATGATGACGATCGTCGTCAACGCCGAGGAGAAGTTCGGCGTGACGATCCCCGACGACGAGGTCAAGAACCTCAAGACCGTCGGTGACGCCGTCACGTACATCACGTCGAACCAGGCCTGAGCAGACCGGTGGGGGCGTCCGCGCCCCCACCGGCTCCGAGACCCCCGAGGATCCACACATGAGCACACCCCGCATCGTCGTCACCGGCATCGGCGCCACCACCCCCCTGGGCGGAACCGCGCAGGAGAGCTGGTCCGGCCTGCTGAGCGGTGTCTCGGGCGCACACACGCTCGAGTACGACTGGGTCGAGAAGTACCAGCTGCCCGTGACGTTCGCCGCCGAGGCGGCCGTGCGTCCGGACTCGGTGCTCGAGCGCCCGGTCGCCAACCGTCTCGACCCGTCGGCGCAGTTCGCGCTCGTGGCCGCGAAGGAGGCGTGGGCGGATGCCGGCGCCCCCGACGTCGATCCCGACCGCTTCGGCGTCGACTTCGCCACCGGCATCGGCGGGCTACAGACGACCCTCGCCGGGTGGGACATCCTCAAGGAGAAGGGCCCGCGGCGCGTCATGCCGATGAGCGTGCCCATGCTCATGCCCAACGCGCCGGCCGCGGCGGTGTCGATGCACCTCAACGCCCGCGCCTACGCGCGCACGGTGGCGTCCGCGTGCGCTTCGAGCACCGAGTCGCTCATCAACGCCTTCGACGCGCTTCGCCTCGGTCGCGCCGACGTCGTCATCGCGGGCGGCTCCGAGGCCGTCATCCACGGCCTCACGATCGCCGCGTTCGCCGCGATGCAGGCGCTCTCCAAGCGCAACGACTCCCCCGAAACGGCATCGCGCCCGTACAGCGTCGACCGCGACGGCTTCGTCATGGGCGAGGGTGCTGCGGCGCTCGTGCTCGAGACCGAGGAGCACGCCGAGGCGCGCGGCGCCAAGATCTACGGTGAGGTCGTCGGCGGCGGCGTCACGGCCGACTCGTACCACATCACCGCCCCCGAGCCGGAGGGACTGGGCGCCTCGCGCGCCGTGCGCCGCGCGCTCGAGGAGGCGGGCGCCTCGCCCGACGAGGTCACGCACATCAACGCGCACGCGACGTCGACGCCCACGGGCGACATCGCGGAGTACAAGGCGCTGAGGAGCGTCTTCGGCGACCGCATCGACGAGATCCCGGTCTCGGCCACCAAGGCGTCGACGGGGCATCTGCTCGGTGGCACGGGTGCGCTCGAGGCGATCTTCACACTGCTCGCGCTGCAGGAGCGTCAGGCTCCTCCCACCATCAACCTGTCGACCCAGGACCCCGAGATCCCGCTGCGCATCTCGGGCGATCCGATCGCCCTCGGCGAGGGTCCGCAGCTCGCGATCAGCAACTCCTTCGGGTTCGGCGGGCACAACGCCGTCGTGGCGTTCCGGTCGGTCTGAGACGCGAAGAAGCCCCCGCCTCCGGCTCGGTTCCTGAGCCATTGGGCGGGGGCTTCTTCCGTGTCAGGCGGCGATTCGCGTTCCCGCTGTCCGGGATGGTCGGCCTCCGATCACCGGTAATAGCGCCTCGCTCGCCTGTGTCCGATTCGTGCGGCTACCCCACTTTGTGCAGCCACACGACGGGAGCATCGTCGCTGGCGTGCCGGAAGGGCTCCAGCTCTTCGTCCCAGGCCGATCCCAGCGCGACCTCGAGCTCGCGCTGCAGCTCGAAGGCGTCGCCGGCGGCGACCTCCAGGGCGTACCTGAGACGGTCTTCGCCGATAACGACGTTTCCCGCAGTGTCGGTCTGGGCATAGTGGATGCCGAGCCCGGGCGTGTGCATCCAGCGACCGCCGTCGCTGCGCGGTGTCGGATCCTCGCTCACTTCGAAGCGCAGGTGCTCCCACCCGCGGATGGCGGTGGCGAGGGCGGCACCGGTGCCGGCGGGACCCTCCCAGTAGAACTCGGCGCGCCTGCTCCCCGTGAGGATCGGCTGATCCGCCCAGTCGAAGTTGACGCCGCGCCCGAGGGCACGACCGACCGCCCACTCGAGGTGGGGGCACAACGCGCGCGGCGCGGAGTGGATGTAGATCACTCCACGCGCTTGTGGTGTCGCCATGGTCTCTCCGTTCTTCAGGTACGTCTTCCCCAACGACCTGGCGACGGATGCCGCGGCTCTTCAGTTGTGCTTGGGGCCATTATCGCTCAGGACCCCGCGGAATCACAACAGTGTGATTACAGTCCGCGGTAGGCTCGTGGGGCGCCTTCGGGTGCACGGGGCGGTGGCCAAGCTGGTCAAGGCAGCGGGCTCATAACCCGACGATCGTGGGTTCAAGTCCCACCCGCCCTACTCAGTCTCCACCCGCCCTGCTTTCCACAGGCACCTGTCAATCCCCGATCTCCGGACGCCCTCGCTTGAGAGGATGTTCCGGCGTCGGAGGGAGACGGATGACGGAGCGATCGATCGCGCGGACGGCGCGCGAGCTGTTCGGCTGGGAGCGCCTGCGCGACGGTCAGGAGGAGGCCGTCTCGGCGCTGCTCTCGGGGCGCGACGTGATCACGGTGCTGCCGACAGGCGGCGGCAAGTCCGCCGTGTACCAGCTGGCCGGTGCGATGAGCGAGGGGATCACGGTCGTCGTCTCGCCGCTCATCGCGCTGCAGCGCGACCAGCTGGCGCAGCTGGCCGACACGCCGGACGCGCCGCGCGGCGCAGCGATCAACTCGACGATCGGCGATCGCGCCATCGCGGAGACGTGGGAAGCCCTGGCGAGCGGCGAGGCCGAGTTCGTGTTCGTCGCCCCAGAGCAGCTCGCGAAGGACGAGGTCGTCGAGCGTCTGCGTGCGATCGGGGTCGGACTCCTCGCGGTGGACGAGGCGCACTGCGTCGCGAGCTGGGGGCACGACTTCCGCCCCGATTACCTGCGGCTCGGCGAAGTGCGCGCTTCTCTCGGCTCTCCCGTGACGGTGGCCCTGACAGCGACGGCCGCTGAGCCCGTCCGCGCCGAGATCGCGTCGCGCCTGCGCATGACCGATCCGCTCCTCGTCGTGAGGGGCGTGGATCGTCCGAACATCGATCTCACCGTGCATCGCGAGACCTCGGCGGATGAGAAGCGGGATGCCGTGCTCGACGAGGTGGTCGCCCTCCCGAAACCCGGTCTGCTGTACACCGCGACCCGGCGCGAGACGGAGGAGTACGCCGAGACCCTGCGGAGTCGAGGCGTGCGCGCCCTGGCATACCACGCCGGGCTCTCCGCGCGGGAGCGGGCCGACACGCACGACGCCTTCCTCGAGGACCGCGTCGACGTCGTCGTCGCGACGAATGCATTCGGCATGGGCATCGACAAGCCGAAGGTGCGGTTCGTCGTGCACGCGTCGGTGCCGGAGTCGCTCGACGCCTACTACCAGGAGCTCGGCCGCGCGGGCCGCGACGGGGAGCCGGCATCCGCCGTCCTGTTCTACCGCCAGGAGGACCTCGGACTGCGGAAGTACTTCGTCGCCCGGGGCGTGGATCCCGAGCGGGCAGCGGCCGCGTACCGCGCTGTCGCCGCATCCCCCTCCCCCGTGCGATCCCGCGATCTGGCCGAGACCCTCGACATCTCCCCGCGCTCCGCGACCGGACTGCTCAATCTGCTCGCCGAGGGCGGTGCCGTCTCGCTCACCCGACGCGGCGCTGCCGCGCGCGGCGGGTTCTCGGCACAGGAGGCGGCAGCCGCGGCCGATGACGCCTCCGAGCGACGCGAGCGCATCGAGCAGTCACGGCTCGAGGTCATGCGACGCTACGCCGAGACGCGCGACTGCCGCAGGCGCCTGCTGCTCGGCTACTTCGGTGAAGAGCTGCCCGAGCCCTGCGGGCACTGCGACACGTGCCGAGCCGGGGCCGCGAGCGACGACGGGGCCGACGAGGCGCTCGACATGGCGTCGGCGCCGTTCCCGCCGGGAGTCGTGGTCGAGCACGTCGAATGGGGCCGCGGAAGTGTCGTCGAGGCCGAGAGCGACCGCATCACGGTGTTCTTCGACGACCAGGGCTACAAGGTGCTCGCACTGGAGGCCGTCGAGGAGAACTCCCTCCTGAGCCGGGTCTAAACTCCTCTCATCATGGATGCCTCCGGCTGGGTCTTCGCCGCCGTGCTGGCCGGCGCGACCGTCGCGATGATCGCGGCGGCACCCGCCCTGACGCGGGACCATCGGCGGCGCCAGGCGGATGGTCGAGCACCTTCGGGCGGACTGGGTTCCGGGCTCGACGCTGTGTGGCGGCCCTCCGCCGAGGAGGCGCACGCCGACTGGGAGGCTCAGGTCGAGCTGCCCGCTCCCGCGCCCGCGCCGGGCGACAAGGGACGCATGGAGGACGGCCGCATCGTCATCGAGGTGCGCCGCGACGGCTGACGCCCCGCAGCCCTCGTCGAGGTCCGTGCGCCGCGCGGCTGAGGCGCGGCATCCCTTCGTCTTAGGACGTTGCGGGGGGCTCGGGCGTCTCGGGCGGCGTGCTGCCGCGCTGGATGGGCAATCCGCCGCTGTCGGACAGCACCTGCGGGTGATAGCGCGCAAGGGTGATGACGCCCGCCACCGCGATGGCGCCCGCCACGGCGAAGCCGACGAACGCCCACGGCGGCGCCTTCGCGGCCTCCTGCAGCACGGTGAGGCCGATGAGCACGGCCACGATGGGGTCGATCACCGTGAGACCCGCGATGACGAGGTCTGGCGGGCCCACGGCGTAGGCCGTCTGCACGAAGTACGCGCCGACCGTGACGGCGGCCAGCAGCGCGAGGATGCAGAGGATCGTCAGCCAGTCGAAGTCGTTCGCCTTGACCCGTTCGATGACGACCTTCGCGAGCGTCGCGACGAAGCCGTAGATCATGCCGGAGGCGACGATGTAGAACAGCGCCTGACCGCGCTTGCGCAGCCAGAGCCACAAGCCTGCGAGCGCGACGATGACGACCGCGAGCAGCTCGAGGATGATGATCGTCTGCAGCTGCGTGATGGGGGTTTCCGTCGCGTAGAACGCCGCGATGGTGACGAAGATGAAGATGCCGCCGACGCACGCGATGATCGCCATGATGGAGCGCCGCGTGGGCCGGATGCCGGTCA
Source organism: Microbacterium sp. AZCO (assembly GCF_039614715.1). GTDB lineage: Bacteria > Actinomycetota > Actinomycetes > Actinomycetales > Microbacteriaceae > Microbacterium. Next base: position 1,261,308 of record NZ_CP154857.1, read on the forward strand.
CGCGGGCGTTCAGCAGGGTCGTGATGACGAGCGAGATCGCGCCGATCGGCTGCACGATGATGAGCGGAGCGAAGGCGAGCGCGCTGAGCTGGCACACGATCGCGAGGCCGAGCATGAGCGTGCCGGCCACCCACGACGGTCGTTTGAGGAGGTTGAGCAGCTGGCGTCCCGTGAGCCCTGCGGCACCCGACGAGCCGCTCAGGCGCTCGACCTTCGTCACGCCGCGGTGCTGGTACTGCGCCCCGAACGACATGAAGACCGCGCCGATGAGGGCGAGCGGGATCCCGATGAGGATGGCCGGGTCGCGGAAGAAGCCGATGAGTTCGTTGGTGACGTCATCGACCGTCATTTCCGCCCAGACCACCCTCCGACACTAACCGCACGAGGCCTCGATAGGCTCGAGGCGTGGCCGTACTGCCGATTCGCATCATGGGTGACCCCGTCCTGCACGCCCCCGCGGCGCCTGTCGAGGAGATCACGGAGGAGGTGCGCACGCTCGTCGCCGACATGTTCGAGACGATGGATGCGGCGCCCGGCGTCGGTCTCGCCGCGCCTCAGGTGGGCGTCGGCCTGCGGATCTACACGTACACCTATCAGGACGACGAGGGTCAGCCCTGGCGCGGCGTCATCATCAACCCCGAGCTGTGGATGCACCCGCTCGTGCCGGGTGACCCCGACCCCGATGAGGAGTCGGAGGGATGCCTCTCCTTCCCTGGCGAGCGGTTCCCGCTTCGTCGGTCGGAGCGCGTGCTCGTGACGGGCACCGACCTCGACGGTGCGCCCGTGCGCATCGAGGTGGACGGCTGGCGCGCCCGCATCATGCAGCACGAGTTCGACCACCTCGACGGCATCCTGTACATCGACCGTCTCGACGACAGCGACTGGAAGACGACGCAGAAGATCGCGCGCAAGCGCGGCTGGGGACGTCCCGGTCAGTCGTGGACGCCGGGCGTCGACGACATCGAGGCCTGACCGACCGCTCGCGGGGAGCTCGTCACGCGCCGGAGCCGGTCATCTCGGGAGCCGGTCCGCTCGGGTGCGACTCGGGAGGCGGGGTCCTCTTCACACCCGCTCGGAGGAAGCGCCGGCCGATCTCGGCGCCCGCGAGGAACGGGACGACTGTGTCGATCAGGGCGAACATGAGCGCCGGCGTGAGGTAGGCGCCCTTGTTGCCGAGCACGGTGGAGATGACGACGAGGCCGATGGGGGTGAACCTCATCGCGGAGACCATGCAGAATCTGCGCGACGCTGAACGTCATGCTGAGGCCCGTGACCTGCGCGGGAGACAGCGGGAACAAGAAAGGCCCGGGGGTGGAGCCCCGGGCCGATCCGCTCCCCCACTTGGACTCGAACCAAGAACCTATCGGTTAACAGCCGATTGCTCTGCCAATTGAGCTATGGAGGATCACCCTGCACTCTCGTGCGGGCAACTACACCATCCTATCAAAGCCTCGGGGGTGCTCACGACGCCACGAGGCGGTGGTCCGCTGCCGCACTCGGCGTCCAGAGCAGATCGTGCGTGCCTCGCCCGTACGCGACGGTGTGGCCCGCCCGTAGCACGAGCACGTCGGCGTCGAGGTCGCGCACGACATCCTTCTCGTTCGTCACGATGAGTGTCGCCATGCCGTGCTCCCTGCGGCGGAGGATGGCCTCGCGAGCCGCCCGGCGCACCTCGACGTCCATGTTGGCGAAGGGCTCGTCGGCGATGAAGAGGCGGGGTTCCAGCATGAGGGTGCGGGCGAAGGCCACGCGCTGCCGCATGCCGGCGCTCAGTTCGTAGGGATACTTCGCGGCGGCGCCGAGCGGGAGCATGAGCTCGTCGAGCAGCGTCGCGACGCGCACCGCGAGCGCACGCTGGTTGACGCGGCGGTCCCGGCTCGTGATCGGCTCGGAGATCACCTCGCCCACCGTCATCCGCGCGGGGAGGTTCGCGCCGGCAGACTGCGCGAGATGGCCCGTGAAGTAGGTGAGCTCGCGAAGCGAGCGACCGGGTCGCCGCACCGGGATGCCCTCGACCCACGCCTCCCCGCCGATGATGGCGAGGCCCGGCGCATCGATGCCCGCGAGGACGGTCGCGAGGCTCGACTTGCCCGCTCCCGTCGGACCCATGATCGCGAGGGTCGACGCGTGCGGGAGCACGAACGAGACACCGTCGACGACGCGGACATCGCCGGCCCCGCGAGACGCGCGTGCGATCGACAGATCGCTGGCGCGGATGGCGACGTCGGGATCTCGTCGGCGGGGCATGGACTCATCCTGCCGTGCGCCGCGGTGGCCCGCCAGCCGCTTGACCCGTGAGCCTCCATCTGCCTGCCGAGACCTCGGGTGCCGCCCACGCTCTCGGCACTCGGGTGGAGGGCCAGGGTCCGGGGTGGCTATGCCTCGGCGGTGATCTGCTGACGCGCGACGTCGAGCTCGCGCAGGCGCAGGCGGATCGTTCGGCCCTCCTCCGACGCGGCCGGGACGCGCTGGATCGCGCCGAGCAGCTCGGCCTTCTCGCGCTCGATGTCGCGCACGATGAGGCGCCGGCAGAGGGAGGATGCGGACGCTGCCGCCTCGTCGTCGGTGAGCGCCGGGAAGTCCGACGTGAGCAGCTCCGCGGCCAGCGACCGGAAGGGCTCGGGCACGGCGCCGACCGCGTCGGCGGCCCAGCCGAGGCGGTCGACGTTCGCGTTCGGGGCGACCGCCGATCGGACGGCGTCCAGGGCGGGATGCCGGAAGGCGATGGCGAACGCCTGTTCGCGCAGCGCCGGGTCGATGCGGTGACCGAACTGCAGGAGCCCCATGATCGCATCGCGCTCGAGCGCGACGTCCGCCGTGCGCGGCAGCGACGCGAGCGTCACACGGACGACGGGCGCGGCATCCGGATCCTCCTGCGGAGCGACCGGGGCGCGAGGGCCGCGCTGCTCGCCGCCGGAACGGCCCGCGCGTTCGACCTCCCGCCGCACGTCCTCGGTGTCCATGCCGAGCCGGCGGGCGAGCACGCGGACGTACTCGGGTTGCAGCAGGGGGTCGCGGAGCTCCGCCACGACCGGCGCCGCGGCCCGGAGCGCGCCCACGCGCCCCTCGACGCTCGCGAGGTCGAACCCGGAGATCCGCTGATCGAGCACGAACTCCACCATCGGCGACTTCGTGTCCATGAGGGCCCGCACAGCGCCGTCGCCGCGCTTGAGACGCAGGTCGCACGGGTCGAGGCCCTCGGGGCCGACCGCGACGTACGTCTGCGCGTTGAAGCGCTTGGCGTCGGCGAAGGCGCGGAGCGCCGCCTTCTGGCCGGCGGCGTCGGGGTCGAAGGTGAAGACGACCTCGCCCGCGGCCGAGTCGTCGCCCATGACCCGGCGGAGCACTGTGATGTGGTCGGAGCCGAAGGCCGTGCCGCACGTCGCGATCGCCGTCGTGACGCCCGCGAGGTGGCACGCCATGACGTCGGTGTAGCCCTCGACCACGACGACGCGATGGCCGCGGGCGATCTCCCGCTTGGCGAGGTCGAGCCCGTAGAGCACCTGGGCCTTCTTGTAGACGGTCGTCTCGGGGGTGTTCAGGTACTTGGGTCCGTTGTCGTCCTCGAAGAGGCGGCGCGCGCCGAAGCCCAGCACCTGACCCGTGACGTCGCGGATCGGCCAGACGACGCGCCCACGGAAGCGGTCGTACACCCCACGCTGCCCCTGCGAGACGAGTCCGGCGGCCACCAGGTCGTCGCGCGAATACCCCTGCTTCGTGAGGGCATCCAGCATTCCCGACCAGCCCTTGGGGGCGTAGCCGACGCCGAAGTGGGCGGCGGCTCCCGCATCGAAGCCCCGCTCCCCCAGGAAGCGCCGGGCGATGTCGGCCTCGGGGCTCGCGAGCTGGGCGCGGAAGAACTCCGCCGCCGCCGCATTGGCCGCGTACAGGCGCGTGCGCCCCGTCGTCTCGGGCGCCGCGCCGCCGTCCTCGTAGTGCAGCGTGTAGCCGATGCGCCCCGCGAGGCGCTCGACCGCCTCGGTGAACGACAGGTGGTCGAGGTTGCGCAGGAACGAGTACACGTCGCCGGACTCTCCGCAGCCGAAGCAGTGGTAGAAGCCGGCCTGAGGGCGGACGTTGAAGCTCGGGCTCCGCTCGTCGTGGAACGGGCAGAGTCCCTTGAGCGCGCCGACGCCGGCGGACTTGAGTGCGACGCGCTCCCCGATGATGTCGGCGATGTTGGTCCGGGCCTTCACCTCGTCGACGTCGGCCTGGAGGATGCGGCCCGGCATCAGAGACCCTCGAGCGGTTCGGGCAGCGCCCAGGCGTCGGAGGCGATGATCCGGGTGCCGGGCACCCAGATGCCGATGCTCTCGAGGTCGACCGACCCGACCAGCTGCGAATGCCACGAGATCGCGAAGCGGTCGGTGAGGCTCGCAACCTGGTCGACGATGACGCGACGGCGTGCGGCATCCGTCTCGGCACGCGCGAAGTCCTCCGCGTGGATGCGGTCGAGGTGCTCGGGCTGCTCCCACAGGGCCGTCGCGAGTCGCTTGAGGATCCGCCGCTGCTCCTTGTAGAGGCCCTTCCGGCCCTCGACCGAGACGATGAACGCGCCGATCGTGCCCTTCAGCACCGCCATCTCGGCTTCGATGACGCGGGGCACGACCACGTGGCCACGGTAGCGGGTCAGCACGGGAGCGTCGTAGTGCTCCCGCGTCGCCGCCGTCGCGGCGCGGGCGAAGCGGCCGATGAGGTCGGACGTCAGGTTCTTCAGCCGTGCGAGCGCGGCCCGCGTGCCGTCGAACGACGTGATCCATTCCGGCATGCGCATGAGTCGATACAGCGCGTCGTCGAGCTCGTCGCGCGCGAAGTCGTAGCCGACCCAGCTCTGGATCGCCGAGAGGAGGGCCTCGCGCTCGCGCACGTCGGCGAGGCGCGCGGGGTCGATGTAGCCGTTGACGACGGCGTCCTCGAAGTCGTGCACCGAGTAGGCGATGTCGTCGGAGAGGTCCATGACCTCGGCCTCGATGCACCGCACGCGACCGGGAGCCCCCTCGCGCAGCCACCGGAACACGCCCTCATCCTCGGGGTAGACGCCGAACTTGAGGCGCCCGCCCGGGTCGGGAACGGGGTGCGCGGCCGTCCACGGGTACTTGCACGACGCGTCGAGGCTCGCACGCGTGAGGTTCAGGCCGAACGACGAGCCGTCGTCGTCGACGACCTTCGGCTCGAGCCGGGTCAGGATGCGCAGGGTCTGGGCGTTGCCCTCGAACCCGCCGATGTCGGCTGCCCAGTCGTTGAGCGCCCGCTCCCCGTTGTGCCCGAACGGCGGATGCCCCAGGTCGTGGCTGAGGCACGCCGTGTCGACGACGTCGGGCGACAGGCGCAGCTCGGTGGCGAGCTCGCGACCGACCTGCGCGACCTCGAGCGAGTGCGTCAGGCGGTTGCGGGCGAAGTCGGCGGGACTCGCGGGGCTCAGCACCTGGGTCTTCGCGGCGAGACGCCGCAGCGCGGCGGAGTGCAGGACGCGGGCGCGGTCGCGCGCGAAGGCGTCGCGCTGCGAGCGGTGCTGCTCGTTGTGGAATCTCTCGGCGTCCTGCTCGAGGTAACCGGCCGGGCGGCCGGACGAGACGCCGACGGCCCCGTCAGCCGCCACTGTGGTCGAGTTCCGCTTCGGCGAGGGCGCAGGATGCCTCGGCACCGAGCTCCTGCGAATCGAGCCAGCCGTCGGGCAGGGCCGGGCGCTTGGGCGTTCCCGCGCGGCCCCGCTGTCCTTCCGCGGCGGCGCCGGGGTAGGGCGCGTCCAGGTCGAGGGTGGCCAGCAGCTCATCGATCTCGGTGAGGCTCGAGACGGTCGCGAGGCGCGCACGCGTGTCCCCACCGACCGGGTAGCCCTTGAAGTACCAGGCGACGTGCTTGCGGATGTCGCGGCATCCACGGTCCTCGTCCTCGAAGAACTCGACGAGGAGCTCCGCGTGCCGACGGAACGCGGTGGCGACGAAGCCGAGCGTCGCGTCCACCGGAGCGCCGGCCACGGCACCGGTGCGGCCGAGAGCGCGCGCGAGGTCGCCGAAGAGCCACGGGCGGCCGAGGCATCCACGTCCGACGACGACTCCGTCGCAGCCCGTCTCGGCCATCATCCGCACGGCGTCGTCAGCCGACCAGATGTCGCCGTTGCCGAGCACCGGCACAGTCGTGACGGTCTCTTTGAGCTTCGCGATCGCCGACCAGTCGGCGGTGCCCGAATAGAACTCGGCCGCCGTGCGCGCGTGCAGGGCGATGGAGGCGACCCCCGCGTCCTCGCCGATGCGTCCGGCTTCGAGGTAGGTCAGGTGATCGGAGTCGATGCCTTTGCGCATCTTGATCGTCAGCGGGACGTCGCCCGCGGCGCGGACGGCGCCCGTGACGATCTCCTGGAAGAGCCGGCGCTTCCAGGGCAGAGCCGCTCCCCCGCCCTTGCGGGTGACCTTCGGCACCGGGCATCCGAAATTCAGGTCGATGTGATCCGCCCGGTCCTCGGCGACGAGGATCCGCACCGCCTCGGCGACCGTCGTGGGGTCGACGCCGTAGAGCTGGATGGAGCGCGGCGTCTCGGACTCGTGGTGCGTGATGAGACGCATCGTCGTGGCGTTGCGCTCGACGAGCGCGCGCGACGTGATCATCTCGCTCACGTAGAGGCCCGCGCCGTATTCGCGGCAGAGGCGGCGGAACGCGGTGTTGGTGATGCCCGCCATCGGCGCGAGCACGACGGGCGCGTCGAGTTCGATGGGCCCGATGCGCAGCGCGCGCGTCGGGGCTAGGGCAGTCGTCATCCCTCCATTCTCCCAGACGAAACCGAGCCCTCGCCTGTGGAGGACGGCATAGCCTGGTGGACATGACCCAGGCCGTCGACGTCTCGCTCCGCGATATCCCGTTCCAGACAGCAGAAGGCGAGACGAAGACCCTCGCCGAGTACGACGGCCAGGTGCTGCTCGTCGTCAATGTCGCCTCGAAGTGCGGCCTGACGCCGCAGTACGAGCAGCTCGAGGCGCTGCAGCGCGCGTACGCCGATCGCGGCTTCACCGTGCTCGGCTTCCCGTGCAATCAGTTCGCCGGCCAGGAACCGGGCTCCATGGAGGAGATCCTCGAGTACTGCTCCGTCACGTGGGGCGTCACCTTCCCCGTGTTCGACAAGGTCAAGGTCAACGGCGGCAAGGCGTCTCCCCTGTTCAAGGCGCTGAAGAAGACGCGGGATGCCGAGGGCAAGCGCGGCCCGGTGCTGTGGAACTTCGAGAAGTTCGTGCTGACGCCGAACGGCGAGCTGCACCGGTTCCGCCCGAACGTGAAGCCCGACGACCCCGCGGTCGTCGAGATCATCGAGGCGAACCTGCCGCGCTGACCTCGGCCGAGGCGGCCGGGTCAGGCGACCTCGACCTCGTCCGCCTCGCGGTGCTCGGCCCACACCTGGCGCGCGATCTGCGCGAACGCCTCGGCGGGCTGAGCGCCCGACACGCCGTACTTGCCGTCGATGACGAAGAACGGCACGCCGTTGATCCCGTACGCGGAGGCCTGCGCCTGGTCGGCGCGCACGGCGGCGAGGAAGCGGCCGCTCGTGAGCGCATCGCGGGCGGCGTCGCCGTCGAGACCGACGTCTGTCGCGAGCGAGACGAGCTCGTCCTCGCGGCCGAGGTGCCGGCCCTCGGTGAAGTACGCGGACATGAGCCGCTCGGCGAGTTCGAGCTGACGGCCCTCCGACTTCGCGAAGTGCAGCAGCTCGTGCGCCTTGACCGTGTTGGTGTGCTTCAGCACGTCGAACCGGTACTCCAGGCCGGCGTCGGCGGCGACGCCGGTCACGCGGTCGAGCATCTGCTGCGCCTGCTCGCGCGAGATGCCCTTGTGGCTGGAGAGGTAGTCGGTCTCGCCGCCGTCGAAGTCGACCGGCGTATCGGGCGAGAGCTCGAAGGAGTGGAACGTCACCTCGACCTCGGGAGCGTCGTCATCGCCGGATGCCTCGGCAAGACCCTTCTCGAGATTGCGCTTGCCGATGTAGCACCAGGGGCAGGCGATGTCGCTCCATACGTCGATCTTGATCGGTTCCGTCACTCCGGGTGCAACCCATGCCGTGGGCGTCATATTCCCCGGCGCGAGAGCGCCGCGGCGACGAAGAAGCAGACTGCTCCGAGGAACGTGCCGAGATTGATCCACTGCACGTTGATGAAGGAGCCCGTCGCGGGCACGACGTAGGCGCCGATGGCGGAGATGCCGAAGGCGATCGAGCCGACCATGTTGAGCCACGTCCCGCGCCAGGTGCGGGCATCGGGGTCCCACAGCTCGTGGCGACGGCCGGCGGCAACCAGCGCGAGCGCGCTCGAGATGAGGAAGGCGGCGGAGCCCCAGGCATCCGGCGTCCAGCCTGCCGCCGGGTCGTCGAGTTGACGGTACGACGCGAGCACGACGGCGAAGGTGCTCACATTGAAGAGCAGGGTGCCCGCGAATTGGATCGCCGCCGCCCACCAGTCGTACGCGTCGGCCGTCGACGCTCCGCGCAGCGGTGGACGTCGACCGCTCAGCAGGAGCTGGATGAGCCCCGCCATCGTGAAGAAGATCGAGCCGACGAAGAAGGTCAGGGATCCCCACACGGGTCCGACCGCCGCCGCGTACCACGGCACGGCGCCGACGGCGAAGAACGTGGAGCCCACCATGAAGCCCCACGCCTCGCGCCGCAGGCGCTTCTTGCGCGAGACGGCGGTCGTCGCCATGTCAGTGATGGAAGGCTCCCGCTTCCTCCTCCGTCATGGAAACCGTGATGGGGTGCTTGTCGAAGTGCGCGATCGCATCACGGTAGTCGTCCATGAGCAGTGCGGCCTCGTCGCGGCTGAAGCCGACGCGCACGAGGATGCGCTGGATCGGCAGATCCTCCCGGTCCGGCGGCATCGTGTACGCGGGGACCTGCCACCCGCGAGTGCGCAGCCGGTCGGCGAGATCGAAGAGGGTGAACGGGTGGTCGACGCCCTCTTTCAGCTTCCAGGACACGGCGGGGATGCCCTCGTCGGGGCGCCCCGAATTGATGATGTCGAAGTGGCCGAGCTTCTCGATCTCTGTGGCCAGGTACATCGCCGTGTCGTAGCAGGACTGGTGCACCTTGCGGTATCCCTCACGACCGAGCCGCAGGAAGTTGTAGTACTGCACGACGATCTGGCCGCCGGGACGCGAGAAGTTGAGCGCGAACGTCGGCATGTTTCCGCCGAGGTAATTGACGTTGAAGATGAGCTCCTCGGGGAGGTCTGCGGCATCCCGCCACACGATCCAGCCGACTCCCAACGGGGCCAGGCCGAACTTGTGTCCCGACGTGTTGATCGACTTGACGCGCGGCAGGCGGAAATCCCACACGATGTCCGGCGCCGTGAAGGGAGCGAGGAATCCGCCGCTCGCTCCGTCGACGTGGATAGGGATGTCGAGACCCTTCTCGGCTTGCAAACGGTCGAGCGCCTCGCTCACAGCCTGCACCGGTTCGAAGCCGCCGGTGAACGTGACCCCCAGAGTCGGCACGACGCCGATCGTGTTCTCGTCGACCCGGTCGAGGACGACCTCTGGAGTCATCAGGAAGCGGTCGCCCTCCATCGGGATCTCCCGGAGCTCGACATCCCAGTAGCGCGCGAACTTGTGCCAGCAGACCTGGACGGGGCCGGTGATGAGGTTCGGCTTGTCGGTCGGCCTTCCCGCGGCGCGCTGACGCTTGCGCCAGTTCCACAGCAGGGCCATGCCCCCGAGCATCGCAGCCTCGCTCGACCCCGTCGTCGAGGTGCCGAGCGTGTTCTGCGCGTCCGGCGAATTCCAGAGGTCGGCGAGGATGTGCACGCACCGCGCCTCGATCTCCGCGGTCTGGGGGTACTCGTCCTTGTCGACCATGTTCTTGTCCAGGGTCTCGGCCATGAGCGCGCGGACCTCGGGTTCGAGCCAGGTCTGGCAGAACGTCGCGAGGTTCTGGCGCGAATTGCCGTCGAGGAGCAGCTCGTCGGACACCACTTGATACGCGTGCCGCGCGAGGTGCTCCTTCTCCGGGATGCGATATTTCGGCATGGAGACGGAGAGATCCGTCGAGGCGAAGACCTCGTCGAGAATCTCGTCACGGACGTTGTCGCGGTGATGCAGCATCGATGAGCCCCCTCGTCGGGTCGTCGGCGGGCCCATGACGAGGGAACGTCGGCGACGGTACTCCCTCCGGTCTATCGGGCGGGCCGACCCGCCGTCAATCGTCGGGCAGGTGAACCTCGCCCGACCGGGGTGAACCCTCGACGCCGCTACCCACCTACAGCGCAGGCGGCTCCGGCTGATCGACCGCGCCGCCGAAGCGGCGATCGCGGTCGAGGTACAGACCGATCGCGCGCCACAGGTCGACGCGGCTGAAGTCGGGCCAGAGCGTGTCGAGGAAGACGAACTCGGCATACGCCGACTCCCACAGCAGGAAGTTCGACGTGCGCTGCTCGCCGCTCGAGCGCACGAACAGGTCGACGTCCGGCATGTCGGGGATGTACAGGCGCCGTTGGATGAGCTTCTCCGACACGGCGCTCGGGCGCAGGCGCCCCGCCGCGACGTCGTCGGCGATCGACCGCACGGCATCCACGAGCTCGACGCGGCCGCCGTAGTTGACGCACATCGTGAGGGTCAGGGTGTCGTTCCGCGCAGTCAGCTGCTCGGCGTACTGCAGCTCCTTGATGACCGAGCCCCACAGACGCGGCTTGCGGCCCGCCCAGCGCACACGCACGCCCCACTCGTTGAGCTGATCGCGGCGGCGGTGCAGCACATCGCGGTTGAAGCCCATCAGGAAGCGCACCTCGTCGGGTGAGCGCGACCAGTTCTCGGTCGAGAAGGCGTACACCGACAGGTGCTTCACACCCGCCTGGATCGCCCCGGCGACGACGTCGAGCAGCGCAGCCTCTCCCGCCTTGTGGCCCTCGATGCGCGTGAGACCCTTGCGATTGGCCCACCGGCCGTTGCCGTCCATCACGATCGCCACGTGGGCGGGCACGGAGCCCTTCGGGAAGGCGGGCGGATACAGTCCGGTCCAGTCGATGGGGCGATACGGCACCGCGTCACGGTGCGTGTAGGGCTTCGGCGTCACCGAGCGGCCTCCCAGGGCGAGGATTCGACGTGCGAGAGCGACCGGATGCCGCGCTCGAGATGCCACTGCGCGTACGCGGCGATGAGCCCCGACGCGGCCGCCGTGGCGCCGTGCGACGCGGCGTCGACGGCATCCCACTCCCCCGCCATCAGCGACTGCAGGAGTGACACGGTCTCGGCGCCCACGCGGGCGGCGCCCGTCGGGGCGCACTCGTGGCACACGATGCCGCCGAGCTGCGCGACGAACGTGTCGTGCGGACCGGGCTTGCCGCACCGCGCGCACTCGTCGAGCGACGGCGCCCACCCCGACAGCGCCATGGCGCGCAGGAGATAGGAATCCAGGATGCTGCGCGCCGCGTGGTCGCCGCGGGCGAGAGCCCGGAGCCCGCCGACGAGGAGCAGGTACTGCTGCGGGGTCGCCTCGGCCTCGTTGAGCCGGTCGGCGGCCTCCACCATCGCGCTCGCGGACGTGTAGCGGTCGTAGTGCACGGCGATGTCGGCGCCGTAGGAGCCGATGGACTCGGCCTGCTGCACGATGTCGAGCGAGCGGCCCTGGTAGAGCTGCACGTCGGCGACCATGAACGGCTCGAGCCGCGACCCGAACCGGGACGACGTGCGACGCACGCCCTTGGCGACCGCGCGGAGCTTGCCGTGCCGGAGGCTCAGCAGCGTCACGATCCTGTCGGCCTCCCCCAGCTTGTGGGTGCGCAGGACCACGACCTCGTCGCGGTAGGTGGGCACTCAACGATTATCCCGGGCCGCCACCACAATGGACGTGTGAACGAGCCGCTCTTCGTGATCCCGCTCTGGGCAGATCTCACCGCCGTCGGCCTCGGCGGCGTGCAGGGGGCGCTTTTCGCCTCCGGGTTCCAGGGTCAGCGCCGGCTGGACCTGCTGGGCGTCGCCATCATCGGCATCGTCATGGGCATGGGAGGCGGACTCATCCGCGACCTGCTGCTGAACGTGCTGCCGGCGACGCTGCAGAACAACTGGTACCTCCTCACCGCGACCGCCGCCGCTCTCGCCGGGATGCTGCTCGCGAACCTCTTCCGCCGGATGAACGCCGTCATCGTCGGCCTCGACGCGATCGTCATCGGACTCTTCGGCGCCTTCGGCACGTCCAAGGCGCTCACGCTCGGACTGCCGCCCGTGCCCGCCGTCTTCGTCGGGGTCTGCTCGGCCGTCGGGGGCGGCATCCTGCGCGACATGCTCATGGGACTGCCCACCGCGATCATGCACGTGGGCTCGCTGTACGCCGTCGCCGCCGGGGCGGGCTGCGTCGTGGTGGCGGGTGCGCATGCGCTCGGGGCGCCGCTCGTGGCGGCGGCCGCTGCGGGTCTCGTCGTGACCGCCGTCATCCGGCTTCTGGCCGTGATCTTCGACGTGTCGCTTCCCGAGCAGCGCATGCTCTATCGCCGGAAGGTCGCGGTGGAGACGTCGGCGATCCCGATCGTCCGCCCCGGCGACGGCAGCGAGTCCTGAGGAGGGGTCAGACCCCGGCGAGCTCGCGCGAGCGGTCGCGCGTGCGGATGGCGCGGTTCACGCCCGAGACGATCGCCTTGAGCGACGCCGTCGAGATGTCGCCGTCGATGCCGACGCCCCACAGGCGCTCGCCCTCGACCTGCAGCTCGACGTAGGCAGCCGCCTGCGCGTCGCCGCCGGCGCTCAGCGCGTGCTCGACGTAGTCATACACCGTGACGTCGAAGCCGTGGGCGCGGACGATCTCGATGAACGCCGCGACAGGGCCGTTTCCGTGACCGGATGCCTCGACCCGCTCGTCGCCGTCGCGCAGCGTGACCTCGAGCGAGATCTCGCCCGACATGTCGCTCTGCGTGCGGGTGCTCAAGAGCTCGAAGCGTCCCCAGCGCTCGTCGGCGACGTCGGTCGGCAGGTACTCGTCGTTGAAGATCGACCAGATCTGCTCACTCGTGACCTCGCCGCCCTCGGCATCCGTCTTCGCCTGCACGACGCCCGAGAACTCGATCTGCAGCTTGCGCGGCAGATCCAGCGCGTGGTCGGTCTTGAGCAGGTATGCGACACCGCCCTTGCCGGACTGCGAGTTGACGCGGATGACCGCCTCGTACGAGCGGCCCAGGTCCTTCGGGTCGATGGGCAGGTACGGGACCGCCCACTCGATCTCGTCGACCGTGACGCCCTCCGAGACGGCGTGGGCCTCCATGGCCTCGAAGCCCTTCTTGATGGCGTCCTGGTGCGACCCGCTGAACGCGGTGAAGACGAGGTCTCCGGCCCACGGGCTGCGCTCGTGCACGGGCAGCTGGTTGCAGTACTCGGCCGTGCGCTTGACCTGGTCGATGTCGCTGAAGTCGATCTGCGGGTCGATGCCCTGCGTCAGCAGGTTGATGCCCAGAGCGACGATGTCGACGTTGCCGGTGCGCTCCCCATTGCCGAACAGGCATCCCTCGATGCGGTCGGCGCCGGCCATGTAGCCCAGCTCGGCGGCGGCGATCGCGGTGCCGCGGTCGTTGTGCGGGTGCAGCGACAGGATGATGTTCTCGCGGTGCGCCAGGCGGCGGCTCATCCACTCGATCGAGTCGGCGTAGACGTTCGGCGTCGCCATCTCGACCGTCGCGGGCAGGTTGATGATGACCTTGCGCTCGGGGGTCGGCCCGAAGATCTCGATGACCTGGTTGCAGATGTCGAGGGCGAACTCGAGCTCGGTGCCCGTGTAGCTCTCGGGCGAGTACTCGTAGAAGACCTTGGTCTCGGGGATGCGCTTCTCGAACTCGCGGCACAGGCGAGCGCCCTCGAGCGCGATGTCGATGATGCCCTGCTTGTCGGTGCGGAACACGACATCGCGCTGCAGGATGCTGGTGGAGTTGTACAGGTGGACGATGGCCTGCTTCGCGCCGGCGATCGACTCGTACGTGCGCTCGATGAGGTGGGCGCGGGCCTGCGTCAGCACCTGGATCGTGACGTCGTCGGGGATGAGGTCTTCCTCGATCAGCTGACGAACGAAGTCGAAGTCGGTCTGGCTCGCGCTCGGGAAGCCGACCTCGATCTCCTTGTAGCCCATGCTGACCAGGAGGTCGAACATGATGCGCTTGCGCTCGGGGCTCATCGGGTCGATGAGCGCCTGGTTGCCGTCACGCAGATCGACGGCGCACCAGCGGGGCGCGGTGGTGATGCGCTTGCTCGGCCACGTGCGATCAGGCAGGTCGACGGCGATCTGCTCGTGGAACGGCCGATACTTGTGGATCGGCATCCCGGAGGGCTTCTGAGTGTTCTCCATGATGGTGTCGCTTCTTCTCTCGTCTGAGGTGATGCGGGCCAACAGCAAGCTCCGCGACGAGGAAGGCCCTAGAACGAGGACTCGTCGCGGCGGCTAAGAAGAAGGAGCCCACCGAAGCGCATGGAGTCAGGGTACACCCCCTGACGGCGAGGGACGAAACCGCTCCGCCCGCCGCGCGGCGGCACAGCGCGCGGGAGGGCTCTGGCGGAGGGCTCGAAGCGGCGGCTAGGGTGTGGCCAGGCGCCGCGGTGGGGCGACGCCAACCGGGACGCATGGGGGCGACGATGGCTTCCGAAGACGAGCGCGCGTTCGAAGCGGTGACACTCGCCAACTCGTTCGTCGATCCGCGAGGTCGTGCTGCGATCGTGCAGTGGTTTCCGCAGTCGGTCGTCGACCTCTACGACGCCGTCGTGGCGCGGCCCGACTGGCAGTCCGCGACGACGCTCGCGGAGCGCGCCTTCGTCGTGATCTCGGCCCTGCGCGACGATCCGGAGCTCGAGGCGCGGTATCGCGCAGACGTCGAGGCGGGAGAGCTCGGGTTCGGAGCCGGGGAGGATGCTGAGGTCGATGCGGCGATCGCCGAGGTGGCGTCGTCGCTCGGGGCCGTGGCCGCGATGGCGCCGGACGACGGCCTGCTCGGCGGGGGCGGCATCGGCGAGTCGTGGTCGCCGGACTCGACGGCGGCGGTACCGGCGGACGACGGCCTGCTCGGCGGAGGCGGCATCGGCGAGTCGTGGTCGCCCGAGCCGGGGGCGGCCGAGCCGCCTCCACCACCCCCTCCGCCGGCGCCTGCGCCGTCGCCTTCGCCCTCCCCTGCGCCGTCGGCTCAGCCGCCGGCGTCCGCCCCGCCGGCCGAGGCGGCTCCTCCCGACGGTGGTGCTGCCCCGCCGACCGGTGCCGACGAGCCGAGTGGCGGCGGTGCCGGGTCCGAGGCGCCCGCCGAGACCGTGCAGACGTGGCTCAATGCCGAGGTGCAGGGCGGTGAGCAGAAGCTCGAGGCGACGCACAGCTACGTGCTGGCGGTGTTCTTCGGCGAGAAGAGCGAGGAGGCTGCCGGAGCGGCTCCCGCCGCCATCCCCTTCGGACTCGGACAGGCCACCGTCGACCTCTCGGTGCAGCTCGTGAGCAGCGACTTCACGGTGCCGCCGTTTCCGCAGCAGCTGCGCGTGGGCCGGGACGGAGCATCCATCGGGCAAGCGCTCTTCCCGATCACGCCGCTCCACGACGGGCACTCGACGCTGAGCGTGCTCGTCGACGTGCAGGGCAATTTCCTGCAGCGGCTCGAGCTCGAGTTCGACATCGGCACGACGGCGGCGGTCGATGCGACGGCATTCGGACGCCCCGCGGGCGCCGCGGTCGAGCTTCAGCCGCGGACGGCATCCATGCAGTTCATGCCCGCGACCGGCGGCTACCAGCTGTTCGTCAAAGGCGTTACCGACGAGCAGGTGTTCGTCCAGCTCACCGACGACGAGCTCGGAGCCCGGATCGAGGGCGTCCGCAAGGCCCTCCTCGAGACCGTGAAGGACACGACGTTCGCGCTCGAGATGGACATCCCGCCCGACCTCGCGGCGAAGGCGCTGAAGGCGCTCGCCTTCGCCGGCTTCCGGCTGTACCAGGCGATCTTCAGCGGTCCGTTCGCCTCCGACGAGCTCAAGAAGGTCGGCGCGTGGCTGCGCGAGAGCCTCGCCGACGATGTCACGACACTGCAGGTCGTCTCGCGCGGCTTCCCCGTGCCGTGGGCGCTCATGTACCTGACCGACCGGTTCGCCGACGACGAGCTGGACTGGAAGAACTTCATCGGCATGCGGCACGTCGTGGAGCAGGTGCCGATGCGTGAGATCTCCGCGCTCCCGCCCGCGGCGACCATCACGTCGACTCCGGATCTCAGCGTGCGCGTCCTGTATCACGACGGCATCGACGCGACCATGCCGTCGCACCCCGTCGCCGCGCAGCGCGCCTACTGGGAGAACCGCGGCGTCACGCTCGGCGAGGGCACGAAGGTCGACGACCTCGTGCACAGCGCGCTCTCCCCCACAGCGACCGACAAGGTGCTCTACCTCTACTGCCACGCCGTCTCTTCCAACACCGACTCCGACAGCTCGTATCTCGTCCTGACCGGCGATCAGCAGATCTCGCTCGGACAGCTCGCCGTCTACGCGCCCATCGAGGATCAGCTGCAGAGCCACCCGCTCGTGGTCGTGAACGCATGCGAGTCCGGCGATCTCTCGCCGGACTTCTACGACGGCTTCGTCCCGTACTTCCTCGCGAAAGGCGCCCGCGGAGTGATCGGCACGGAGTGCAAGACGCCCGGGCGGTTCGCGAGCGAGTGGGGCATCGCCTTCTTCGACCGGCTGTTCTCGGGCGAACCGCTCGGCGAGGCGGTGCTCGGCCTGCGTCGGGACTTCCTCGAGAAGCACGGCAACCCGCTGGGCCTGCTGTACGGCGTCCACTGCGACACCGATACCCGGGTCGACCCCGCCCTCGCCGCTGCGGCGGCCGGCCACTGATTCGGAAGGAACTCCCATGGCCCTTCGACGCATCCCCGGGAAGTCGCAGTCGTACCACCTCATCGCCTACGACGGAAAGGGCCGCGAACAGCGCGACGACGACGGGTCGGTCGCGAGCGACCTCGCGCTCGAGGCCGTTCGCGCGCCCGGCGTGACCGACGTCTTCGTGCTCAGTCACGGCTGGCAGGGCGACTACGTCGACGCGATCAGCCAATACGACCGGTGGGTCGGCGCCGGCGATCCCGATCAGGCCGGCGACGGCATCCATCCCCTCGTCATCGGTCTGCACTGGCCGAGCAAGGCCTGGAGCGACCGGGAGCTCACCGGCGGACCGTCGGGCCTGCTGGGCGACGAGCCGGAGCAGGATGCCGTGACGGTGGATGCAGCCGTCGCCGAGTTCGCGGACCGCCTCGGGGACGACCCGCAGACTCGCGACGCGCTGCACACGGTGCTCTCGTATGCGGCGTCCATCCCGTCGGATCAGGATGCCACCGAGGCCGACGCCCTCCCGGGCGACGTCGCCGACGCGTATCAGGTGTTGCTCGCGCGGCTCGGCGCGACGGGTGACGACGGCGGTCTGCTCGGCGGCGGCTGGGATCCGGACGCCGTCTTCGCCGAGGGGCTTCAGGTCGAGGCGGACGACGGGCTGCTGGGCGACGGCTTCTTCGCCAGACTCCGCGAGGCCGTGCTGCGGCCGTTGCGGCAGCTGACGTTCTGGAGCGGCAAGAATCACGCCCGCGAGTTCGGCGAGGGCGCCGCAGCGACGCTCGTGAGACGGATTCAGGATGCTGCGCCCGTGCGCGTGCACCTGATGGGGCACAGCTTCGGCACGATCGTGATGTCCGGGGCCGTGCGCGGCGCGCATGCCACTCCTCCCCCGCGTCCCATCGACTCGCTCTTCCTCGTGCAGGGGGCGGTGTCGCTGTGGGCGTACGCCGAGTCGGTGCCGCCGGACATCGGCGGCGGACGCGGCTACTTCGCCGATGTCGTGCGCCCCGAGTTCGTGTCGGGGCCGATCGTCGTGACGCGGTCGAAGTGGGACTACGCCGTGGGCAGGTTCTATCCCCTCGCTGTGCGGGTCGCGGGCCAGTACCTGCTGGGCGACGAGCCCCCGAAGTTCGGCGGCATCGGCACGTTCGGCGCTGAGGCGGTGCCGGGCGCCGTCGAGCTCCCCGCCCTGCGGGCGGGTGCCTTCGAGGACCCGGGCCTCGAGGCGGGGACGCTCTACAACCTCGACGCGAGCGCGGTCATCGCGAAGCTCGACGGCGCGTCGGGTGCGCACAACGACATCGGGCATCCCGAGCTGACCTGGCTCGCCTGGCACGCGGCCCGGGCCGGGCGCTGACCGCGGCGGGGATCAGCTCGCCGAACGGCATCCTCCCCGCCGGCCGGCTCACGGGGCGGGTGCGATCGGCGGGCCGTCGGCGCTGTCCGAGACCCCGGGCACGTATCCGAGCCGGAGGCCGAAGGTCTTCACGTCGATCCGTGCGCCCTCATCGGCCGCTACCACGGTGTACCGGCGAGACACCGCCCCGGGTATCGCGACCCCGTCGCGGCGCCACTCGTAGATGACGCTGCCGGGCTCGGGCGACCAGCCCTCGGTATGCGCGGTCAGCACGCCGCCGACGCTGCGCACACCCGACACCGTGGGCGCGGGAACGACGGCGAAGGTTGCCAGACCGACGCGGGCCGTCGGCGCGGAGGTGCGCTTCTCGACCGGTGTCGCATCGACCGTCGTCACGCGGAAGGAGATGCGCGCGCCGAGATCGGCGACGCCGACGCGGTAGGTCGCACCGACTGCGCCGCTGATGGGCTGTCCGTCCCGCAGCCAGCGGTAGTTCAGTCGTCCGCCCGGCGAGAAGCGTCCGGGGTCGCCCGTGAGCACGGCATCCACGACGGGAGTGCCCGTGATGCGGGGGTCGCCGGTCACGACGGTCTCCGTGGGCGGGCCGGTCCGCGTGAGCGGCACGTAGCCGTCCTTCGATCCGGTCACCTGTGCAGCGAGCCGATATCCCACGTCCGCGGCCTGCACTAGGTAGGTGACGGACGTCGCATCGGGGATCGGCGTCGATCCCCGCAGCCACTGGTAGCTCAGCTGAACAGGTGCAGGGCCCCACACCCCTGGCTCTACGGTGAGGTACGCGCCGACAACGGCCTCGCCCGAATAGCCGATCGGCGTGGACAGCGTCACGTACTTCAGCTGCGGCTCTTCAGCGGATCCGCACACCGGGTCGTCGATCGTCCGGAGGTTGTCGAGCAGCACGACGGAGTCGGCGGCCTCGTCGCCGATGTCCTGGATCGACACGACCACATCGGTCGAACCGGCGCCCAGCGGGATCAGGGCAGTCAGCTTCGGAGACCACCGGTCGATGCCGTTCCCCGGAATGGGGGCGAGGTCTTGACTGTCGGCATTCAGCTGCTGGCCATGGGAGTCGAAGGCCCGGTTATGAGGAGCGATGACGTGCTCGTGGTCATCCGCGATCGACAGCTGCGACGTCGGCGACTCGATCGTGAGCACGTCCTTCGTATAGGTGCCGGCCTTCTCCTCGGTGGCGAAGGCGTAGTCGAGCGCGAGGCACGTCGAGGCTCCCGGCGGGTCGAACGAGACGGTGATCGTGCTCATATCCCAGCCTCCGACGCCCTGAGGGGCCGTCTCGAGGCCCGTCGAGATCGCCCCTCCCGTTCCCGGCGGGAGGGTGCGCAGCGCGTCTCCGGCGCGTCCGGTCGACAGTACGACGTAGCTCGAGCCGGCCGTCGGGAACCCGTCGATCAGGGCGCTTCCGACGGTCACGGCCTCGGGGGCGAACCGGCCGGTGATGGTCGTCGTGGCGTCGGCGTCCATCGCCTCGAGCAGACCGTCGAAGGAGATCACCTGGAAATACCGGCTGTTCGCGGTGTAGTCGGGATACCCCGCCTTGTGCGCCGTCACGGCAACCCGGTAGATCGCGTCGTCGCTGGGGCTCGCATCCACGGGCAGTGTGTACGTCTGGCTCGTGGCACCGCTGATCGGTCCGGGTCGCTCCCATTGGTAGGTGAGCGAGTCCGGCGTCGGCACCCACGAGCCCGGGTCTGCCGTCATCGTCGATCCCGCGGTCGGGGTGCCCGCGACAGTCGGTTGTCCGACCGTCTGCCAGAAGACTGCCGCAGTGTCGTCCGTGCTCTTGACTGCGGCGCCCGCCGGAGCAGCGGATGCCAGGGCGAGTGCGAGGACGACCGCGGAGACCAGAAAGCTGAAGACACGACCGAGGAACATGGTGGCTCCTTGACGAGCGCGGCTGCGATCTCGCAACCGCGACCCACGGTAGCGGAGTCGAGCGTTCGAGGCACCCGATCCGGCGCCTCCTATAACGTGGCGCCGGCGTCGGGAAGCGAGGCCCTGCCCTCGTCGACGGCTGCCGTCACGAGGCCCGGTCTCGAAGCAAGGTCAGAAGCCGAGGCGGCCGAGCTGCTTCGGGTCGCGCTGCCACTCCTTCGCCACACGCACGTGCAGCTTCAGGAAGACCTTCGTGCCGATCAGGGGCTCGATCTGCTCGCGCGCGCGGGCGCCGACATCGCGCAGGCGTGATCCCTTGCGCCCGATGATGATCGCCTTCTGGCTGTCGCGTTCGACGACGATGTTCGCGTAGACGTCGGTGAGCGAACCGGTCTCGCGCTCCTCGATGTCTTCGATCGTCACAGCGATCGAGTGCGGCAGCTCGTCGCGCACGCCGTCGAGGGCCGACTCCCGGATGATCTCGGCGATGCGGTCCTCGAGCGACTCGTCGGTGACGACGCCTTCGGGATACAGCGCAGGTCCGGTCGGCATGAGCGCGAGGAGCTCGTCGGTGAGCACGTCGAGCTGCTCGGCCGTGAGCGCCGACAGCGGGATGAC
The DNA here is from genome assembly GCF_039614715.1 of Microbacterium sp. AZCO. GTDB lineage: Bacteria > Actinomycetota > Actinomycetes > Actinomycetales > Microbacteriaceae > Microbacterium. The sequence goes on from NZ_CP154857.1 coordinate 1,281,979, forward strand.
GGCGGCCCAGTCCTCGCGCAGGCTGTCGACCTCGACGAGGCGCTCCGTGATCTGGTCGCGGGCCGCGGCATCCGTCTTCGTCACGATCGCGACCTTCTTGGCGCGCGGATAGCCGGAGAGCGACTCGGCGATGCGGCGATCGCCGGGACCGACCTTCTCGGTCGCCGGCACGCAGAATCCGATGACGTCGACATCGCCCAGCACCTGCTCGACGAGGTCGTTGAGGCGCTGACCGAGCAGTGTCCGGGGCTTGTGGAGACCGGGGGTGTCGACGATGACGAGCTGGCCGGCGGGGCGATTCAGGATGCCGCGGATCGCGCGCCGGGTCGTCTGCGGCTTGTCGCTCGTGATGGCGACCTTCTCGCCGACGAGCGCGTTCGTGAGCGTCGACTTGCCGACGTTGGGGCGCCCCACGAATGTGACGAAGCCGGAGCGGTGTTCCTCAGCCATTGCGTTCCTTCTTGGTCTTCGTCTTCGTCTCACCCGTCGTCGGGGGGACGATCCTGATCGGCTCGGTGCGCGGCCTCGAGAGGTTGACCTCCGCTGTCCGGGGGCGACCTCCGAACGCCTCATCCGCCGACTCCAGCGTCTCGGAGCGCTCGACGAACACACTGGCGAGCCCGCGTCCGCGTCCGCGCGAGGCGCCGCCGGTCATGACGAGACCCGCGTACTCCGCCGTCGCACCCGGCTGGGGCACTCGTCCGAGCGCCTTGCCGAGCAGGCCCCCGATCGAGTCCACGTCCTCGTCGTCGAGCTCGATCCCGAAGAGGTCGCCCACTTCGTCGAGCCCGAGCCGCGCACTGACCCGGAAGCGGCCGGGCTCGAGCTCGACCGCCTCCTCGGCGCGCGGGTCGTACTCGTCGGCGATCTCGCCCACGAGCTCCTCGATGAGATCCTCGAGCGTCACGAGCCCCGAGATGCCGCCGTACTCGTCGACCACGAGGCACACGTGAACGGCATCCCGCTTCATCTGCTGCAGCAGCGTCTCGGCCTTCATCGACTCGGGCACGAAGACGGCGCGGCGCGTGATGCGGTTGATCGGGGCATCCCGCCATCCGGTTTCGTCGCGGAACCCGAACTGGACGAGGTCCTTGAGGTACAGCATCCCGACCACGTCGTCGGCGTCGTCGTCGACGACCGGGATGCGCGAGACCCCCTTGTCGAGGAAGATCGCCATCGCGGCGCGCGTCGTGGCCGCGGCATCCACCGTCACCATGTCGGTGCGCGGCACCATGACCTCGCGCACGATCGTGTCGGTGAATTCGAACACCGAGTGGATGAGCTCGCGGTCGTCCTCCTCGATGAGGTCCTGCGACGCCGCCTCGTCGACCATGTCGAGGAGCTGCTCCTCGCTGGCGAACGACGCGCCGCGCGCGACGCCGGGTGTCACGCGTGCGCCGAGGGCCACGAGCCCGTGCGCGAGCGGGCCGAGGATGAGCCGGACGCCGCGGATGATGGGCGCCGTCCCCGCGAGGAGGCGCTTGGCGTGCTGCCGGCCCCACGTCCGCGGGCTCGCGCCGACGATGACGAACGAGATGCCGGTCATGATGACGGCGGCGGCGAGCATAGCCCACCAGATGCTGTCGAACAGCAGCGTGAAGGCGACCGTGACGAGCACCGCGGCCGTCGTCTCCGCGAGGACCCGGATGAAGACGACGGCGTTCGAATGCACTTCGGGGTCGTCCGAGATCTTGCGCAGCGCCTGGGCGTTGCGGCCCCCGAGGGCGAGTTCGTAGAGACCCTGCCGCGACGTCACGGCGAGTGCCGCATCGATCGCGGCCATGAGACCGCCGAACACGACGAGCAGGACGGCGGCGACGAGCAGCAGAGCCGGCGTCATGCGCGGCTTCGTCGGCGTTCGGAGTGCTGGAACCCCACGATGAGGTCCTTCTGCAGCCCGAACATCTCGCGCTCCTCCTCGGGCTCGGCGTGATCGAAGCCGAGGAGGTGGAGGAGGCCATGCGTCGTGAGCATGATGAGCTCGTCCTGCGTCGAGTGCTTCGCCGTGACCGCCTGCGTCTCGGCGACCTGCGGGCACAGCACGATGTCGCCGAGGAGTCCGGGCGGGGTCGGCATGTCCTCGGTGCCGGGGCGCAGCTCGTCCATGGGGAAGCTGAGGACGTCGGTGGGTCCGGGCTCGTCCATCCACTGCACGTGCAGCGCCTCCATCGCGCCCTCGTCGACGAGGACGATCGCGACGTCGGCGTCGGGGCTCACGTGAAGCTCCGCGAGGTTGTACTCCATGAGCCGCAGGAGCACCGTCTCGTCGACGGGGACGCCCGACTCGTTGTTGATCTCGATCGTCATGAGCGGCCTCGCTTCGGAAGGTGGTCACGCGGACCTGAGGTGCGCGTGGCCGAGCGCCGCTCGGCCCGGTTGGCGAACTCGGATGCCTCGTCCCGCTCTCGGCGGGCTGCCAGCCTGCGCTCGTCGAACTCGCTGTACGCATCGACGATGCGTCCGACGAGCGTGTGGCGCACGACGTCGTCGCTCGTGAGGTAGGAGAAGTGGATGTCGTCGATGTTGCCGAGCACGCGGGTGACGAGTCGCAGACCGGACGCGCCCTGCGGGAGGTCGATCTGCGTGATGTCGCCGGTGACGACCATGCGCGTGCCGAAGCCGAGACGCGTGAGGAACATCTTCATCTGCTCGGGCGTCGTGTTCTGCGCCTCGTCGAGGACGACGAACGAGTCGTTGAGCGTGCGACCGCGCATGTAGGCGAGCGGGGCGACCTCGATCGTGCCCGTCGCCATGAGCTTGGGCACGAGCTCGGGGTCCATCATCTCGTTGAGCGCGTCGTAGAGCGGCCGCAGGTAGGGGTCGATCTTGTCCGTCAGGGTGCCCGGGAGGAACCCGAGCCGCTCCCCCGCCTCGACGGCCGGGCGGGTCAGGATGATGCGGCTGACCTCCTTGCGCTGCAGCGCCTGCACGGCCTTCGCCATGGCGAGGTAGGTCTTTCCGGTGCCGGCGGGGCCGATGCCGAAGACGATCGTGTTCTCCTCGATCGCGTCGACGTAGGCCTTCTGCCCCAGGGTCTTGGGGCGGATGATCTTGCCGCGCGACGACAGGATCGCCTCGCCGAGCACCTCGGACGGGCGAGGGCCGCCCTCCGTCCTCAGGATGCGGCTCGACGACGAGACGTCGGCGGGCCCGAGGTCCTGGCCAGCCTTCGTCATGGCCAGAAGCTCATCGACGAGCGACTTCGCGGCGGCGACGGCCGCGGCATCCCCCGTCAGCGTGATCTCGTTGCCGCGCACGTGCACGTCGACTCCGGGGTGCTCTCGTTCGACCACGCGCAGCAGCCGATCCTGCGGGCCGAGGAGCTGCACCATGGCAACCCCGTCGGCGTAGACGCGTTCGACCGAGGGCGTATCGTCAGGCACCGAGTGTCTTCTCCTCCAGTCCTCCGGCGAGGACGTGCGCGTGCACATGGAACACCGTCTGTCCCGCGTGCGGGCCCGTGTTGAACACGAGCCGGAAATCGCCGTCGGAGTGCTCCGCGGCGAGGCTGTTGGCGAGGCCGACGAGCTCGGCCAGGAGGGCGGGATCGCCCGCGGCGAGCTCGACGACGTTGCGGAACTCCTGCGACTTGGGGATCACCAGCAGGTGCAGGGGCGCCTGCGGGTGGATGTCGCGGATGGCGAACGCGTTCTCGGTCTCGGCGATGATCTCGGAGGGGATCTCGCCCTCCAGGATGCGCGTGAAGATCGAGGGTTCGCTCATGCCGTCAGTCTAATGGCGGCCTCTCACCAGCGGCCCAGGATCCCGCTCACGACGGAGATCGCGGCGGGACCGGCCGTCGAGGTGCGCAGCACCGTGTCGCCGAGGCGCACGAGGGTGGCCCCCGCCGCCTGGAGGCGGTCGAGCTCATCCCCGTCGAAGCCGCCCTCGGGTCCGACGACGAGGACGATGTCCCGATCGTCGCCCGGGTCGAAGCCGAGTGCCGTGAGGCGCTCGTCGGCCGTCGGCTCGAGGACGAGGACACGGGATGCCGCGGCCCGCCGCTCCAGCTCCGCCGTGGATGCGAGGGGACCGACCTCGGGCAGCCACGCCCGGTGCGCCTGCTTCGCGGCCTCGCGGGCAATCGTCGCCCAGCGGGCGCGGCCCTTCTCGGCCTTCGCGTCCCAGCGCGAGACGCTGCGCGCCGACTGCCACGGGACGATCTCGTCGACGCCGAGCTCGGTCGCCGCCTGCACCGCGAGCTCGTCGCGGTCGCCCTTGGCGAGCGCCTGCACGAGCACCAGCCGCGGGGTCGGCGCCGCGATCTCGCGGCGGGCGATGATCCGCACGACGACCTCCGCCGGCTGCGCGCTCTCGACCTCGCCCGTGAGCCAGGCTCCCCTGCCGTCGCCGACGGTGACCTCCTCGCCGGGCCGCACCCGACGGACGACGGCCGCGTGCTTCGCCTCCGCGCCGGTCAGCGTGACGGCGTCGCCGCGCTGCGCACCGGCATCCTCGACGACGAAGTGGAGAGGCATCCGGTCAGCCGTTCCGGAAGCGGTCGCGCAGCTTCGAGAACAGTCCCTGGTGGAACTCGGCGAGCCGAGGGGACGGAGCCTTCGTGCGCCGCGCGAACTCCTCGATGAGCTGGCGCTCCTTGTGGTCGAGGCGCGTCGGGGTCACGACGTGCACGCCGACCCGGAGGTCGCCGCGCTGCGTGCCGCGCAGCGGGGTGATGCCGCGGCCCTTGATCGTGAGCACGTCGCCGGCCTGCACCCCCGGCCGCACCTCGAGCTCGACGGGGCCGTCGAGGGACTCGATCGTGGTCGTCGTGCCGAGGATCGCGTCGGGCATCGACACCTCGAGCGTCGCGAGCAGGTCATCTCCCTCGCGGCTGAAGACCTCGTGCGGCTGAACGGTCACCTCGATGTAGAGATCGCCGTTGGGGCCGCCGGCGGGGCCGACCTCGCCCGACCCGGGAAGCTGCAGGCGCAGACCCGTCTCGACACCCGCCGGGATGTCGATCGACACCGTGCGCCGCGCCCGGACGCGGCCCTGCCCCTGGCAGGTGGCGCAGGGGTACGGGATGGTCGTGCCGTAGCCCTGGCAGACGTTGCAGGGCTGGCTCGTCACGACGTTGCCGAGGAGGCTCCGCACCTGGCGCTGCACGTTGCCCGTGCCGTGGCAGATGTCGCACGTGACGGGCGACGTGCCCGGCTGGCAGCACGACCCCTGGCACGTGTCGCACAGCACGGCGGTGTCGACGTCGAGGTCGCGGTGAGCGCCGAAGACGACGTCCTTCAGCTCGAGCGTGACGCGCACGAGGGCGTCCTGACCGCGCTCGCGCCGCGAGCGGGGACGACCCTGGCGGCCGCCTGCCGCGGCTCCGAAGAACGTCTCGAAGATGTCGCTGAAGCCGCCGAAGTTCGCCCCCGCGCCGCCGAACGGAGAGTCGCTGCCGCCCATGTCGTAGCGGGCACGCTGGTCGGGGTCGCTCAGCACGTCGTAGGCGTGCGTCACGAGCTTGAAGCGCTCGGACGCCTCCTCGCCGGGATTGACGTCCGGATGCAGCTCGCGCGCGAGCCTCCGGTACGCCTTCTTGATCTCGTCCGGTGTCGCGTCGCGCGAGACACCGAGGACCTCGTAGTGGTCAGCCACAATCGCCTTCCTGCCCGCGTCGTGCGCGGGATCGTCTGGTGGAGGACGCCGTCAGCGGGCGTTCTCGTCGTCGTCGAGCATCCTGCTCAGGTAGCGGGCCACCGCCCGCACCGCCGCGAGGTTGCTCGGATAGTCCATGCGCGTCGGGCCGAGCAGCCCGATGCGGGCGCGCGAGCCGGTCGCGTCGTAGTCGCTCGCGACGATGGATGCCTCGACCAGCCCGAACGGCGCGTTCTCGCGCCCGATGCTGGTCGCGAGCCCGTGCTCGTCGGCGACCATCTCGCTCATGAGCCGCAGCAGCGTCACCTGCTCCTCGATGGCTTCGAGGAGCGGATAGATGCTGCCGCGGAAGTCGGATTCGCGGCGCGCGAGGTTGGCGGCGCCGGCCATGACGAGCCGGTCCTGACGGAACTCGTCGAGCTCTTCGGCGACGAACCGCACGATCGCGGTGATCGCGGCGTCGTCGCGGCGGGCGGGGTCGTCGGCGGTCGACAGGAACTCCTCGACCCGCTGGACGCCGTCGCGGACGGATCTGCCGACGATCAGGTCGCCGACCGTCGTGCGGGCGCGCGTCATGACGACGTCGTCCAGCTCTTCGCGCAGGAGCACGAGGCGCTGCGACACCCGGCCCGTGTCGGTGACGAGGATCACGATGAGCCGCCCCGCGTCGAGCGGCACGAGCTCGACGTGCGACACGCTCGCCCGCGCGAACGACGGGTACTGCACGAGCGCGACCTGCCCCGTCAGCTGCGTGAGCGCGCGGACGGTGCGCACGAGCAGGTCGTCGAGATCGCCGGGGCCGTCGAGGAACGATGCGATGGCGTGCCGCTGCGCCGGGGTGAGGGGCCGGAGCCCGGCGAGGTGGTCGACGAAGACCCGGTACCCCTTGTCGGTCGGCACGCGGCCGGACGACGTGTGCGGCGCGGCGATCAGGTCTTCATCCTCGAGGAGCGCCATGTCGTTGCGGATCGTCGCGGCCGAGACGCCGAACGCGTGCCGCTCGACGATCGACTTGCTGCCGACCGGCTCGTGCGTGTCGACGTAGTCCTGCACGATGGCCCGCAGAACCTGGAGTCCCCGATCGGTGACCATCCGCCCTCCTCACGCCGCATCCGCCTGGGCTGGCACTCCCAGGAGTGGAGTGCCAATTCTATCGGACGTACCCGCTCAGTCGGTCAGGGCGCGCACGACGGCGTCGGCGAGGAGGCGGCCGCGCCGCGTCAGCACGATCGTCCCATGGAGCGCCGCCGGACCCTCGATGAGTCCATCGGCGATGAGCGCCGCGACGGCGTGCCGGCCCTCGCCGAGCAGCTCCGCGATCGGGAAACCCTCGCGGATGCGCGAGCGCAGCAGCACGCTCTCGAGAGCGCGAGCCTCGTCATCGGGTCGCTCCCGCCCTGCCGCGGGAGACTCCCCGAGCGCGAGTCGCTGGGCGTAGGCCGCAGGATGCTTGACGTTCCAGAAGCGCACGCCGCCGACATGGCTGTGCGCGCCCGGACCGTAGCCCCACCAGTCGTGCCCCTGCCAGTACGCCAGATTGTGCCGGGAACGGTGAGCGTCGTCGCGCGCCCAGTTCGACACCTCGTACCACTCGTATCCGGCCGCGCCGAGCAGATCGTCGGCGAGCTCGTACATGTCGGCCTGAACGTCGTCGTCGGGGGCGGGCACCTCGCCGCGGCGGATCTGGCGGGCGAGCTTCGTGCCGTCCTCGATGATGAGCGCGTAGGCGGAGACGTGGTCGGGCTCGAGGGCGATCGCCGTCTCGAGCGACCGACGCCAGTCGTCGAGGGACTCCCCCGGCGCGCCGTAGATCAGGTCGAGGCTCACGTCGAGCCCGGCGCGGCGCGCGGCGGCGACGGCGGTGGCGACGTTGAGGGGATCGTGCGTCCGGTCGAGCGCCGCGAGGACGTGGGGCACCGCGGACTGCATGCCGATCGAGAGGCGGGTGACTCCGGATGCCGCGAGCTCGGCCGCGACGGCATCCGTCACGGTGTCGGGGTTGGCCTCGACCGTCACCTCTGCGCCATCCGCGATGCCGAACGTGTCGCGGACGCCGGCGAGCATGCGAGCCAGGTCGCCCGGCGGCAGGAGCGTCGGCGTGCCCCCGCCGAAGAAGACCGTCGTCGCAGCCCTGAGCCCACCGGCGGCCTCGAGCACTCCGCGCGAGAGCGCCACCTCGCGCAGCAGCGTGTCGGCGTATTCGTCCTGCCGCGCGCCGCGCAGCTCACCCGATGTGTAGGTGTTGAAGTCGCAGTAGCCGCAGCGGACCCGGCAGAACGGCACGTGCAGATAGACGCCGAAGGGCGTCGCCGCATCGATGCGGACGGTGGCGGGAAGCGCCCCGTTGGCCGGAGCGGGCTCGCCGATGGGGAGTGCCGAGCCCATCAGGCGGGTGTCGTGTACAGCGGCGAGATCGCGCGGAGGTAACGGGTGAAGAGCTCCCGGCGGCGGCGTCGGGCGAGCGTCGGCAGCATCCGGTACAGCATCGAGACCGGGCGGTCGAACGCGCGCACGGTGAACCACACCTCGTCGTTCTCGTGCCACTCGAGCATGAACGACTCCTCGCCGCTGACGACGGAGTCACCGACGGTGCCGAGCGCGAAGCCGACGCGGCGCGGCTCCTCGACGGCGAAGATGACGCGCAGCTCGCCGTCGGCCTTGTAGCCCTTGACGCGCCCCTCGACCACGACGGTGGACCCGGCGGCGACGTACGGCGTTCCGTCGGAGTCGAAGCGCTGCTCGGTCTCGCTGCGGCTCGGCGCGATGGGGTTGCCCTCCGCGTCGAAGCTCACGCCCGAGTACATGGGGCCGGATGCCGGGCGCACGTCCTTGATCGTCAGACCGGCGCCGCGAAGCGCCGACCACGACAGGAGCGCCTCGCTCGCGGTCTGGAACCGGGCGTCGCCGCTGCCGATGCGCCACGACTCCTCCGCCGGCAGGCTGCGCTCCGGCGGATACTGCATGAGGTCCGGCGCCTGCGTCGCCCCGACGGCGGCGTAGTCGACGGTCTCGTCCTTGAACGTTCCGCGGCGCATGGGTTCCAGGCTACTTCTGCTTGCCCTCGACATCCCCTGAGAGAGCGGCGATGAACGCCTCCTGAGGGACCTCGACACGACCGACCATCTTCATGCGCTTCTTGCCCTCCTTCTGCTTCTCGAGGAGCTTGCGCTTGCGCGTGATGTCGCCGCCGTAGCACTTGGCCAGGACGTCCTTGCGCATGGCGCGGATGTTCTCGCGAGCGATGATGCGGGCGCCGATCGCGGCCTGGATCGGCACCTCGAACTGCTGGCGAGGGATGAGCTTGCGGAGGCGCTCGGTCATCATCGTGCCGTACGCGTACGCCTTCTCGCGGTGCACGATCGAGCTGAAGGCATCCACCTTGTCGCCCTGCAGGAGGATGTCGACCTTCACCAGGTCGGCCTCCTGCTGGCCGGCCGGCTCGTAGTCGAGGCTCGCGTAGCCCTGCGTGCGCGACTTGAGCTGGTCGAAGAAGTCGAAGACGATCTCGCCGAGGGGCATGTTGTAGCGGAGCTCGACCCGCTCCTCGCTGAAGTACTCCATGCCGAGGAGCTGTCCGCGGCGGCCTTGGCAGAGCTCCATCACGGTGCCGACGTAGTCCTTCGGGAGAAGGATCGCGGCCTTCACCATGGGCTCCGACACCGAGGCGACGCGCCCGTCGGGGTACTCGCTCGGGTTGGTCACGGTGACGTGCTCGCCCGTGTCGGTGAGCACTTCGTAGATGACGCTCGGGGCCGTCGTGATGAGGTCGAGGTCGAACTCGCGGGCGAGACGCTCGGTGATGATCTCGAGGTGCAGAAGACCGAGGAAGCCGCAGCGGAACCCGAAGCCGAGCGCGACCGAGGTCTCGGGCTCGTACTGCAGTGAGGCATCCGACAGCTTGAGCTTGTCCAGCGCTTCGCGGAGGTCGGCGTAGTCGCTCCCGTCGATCGGGTAGATGCCCGAGAAGACCATCGGCTTGGGATCGGTGTAGCCGGGCAGGGCGTCGGTCGCGGGCTTGCGGAGGTTGGTGATCGTGTCGCCGACCTTCGACTGGCGCACGTCCTTCACGCCGGTGATCAGGTACCCGACCTCGCCGACGCCGAGGCCCTTCGAGGGCGTCGGCTCGGGGCTGGAGACACCGATCTCGAGGAGGTCGTGCGCGGCCTTCGTCGACATCATCTGGATGCGCTCGCGCGGCTCGAGCTTGCCGTCGACCATGCGCACGTACGTCACGACGCCGCGGTACGAGTCGTAGACGGAGTCGAAGATCATGGCGCGGGCCGGGGCATCCGCGTTCCCCTGGGGTGCCGGGATCTGCTCGACGATCCGGTCGAGCAGCGTCTCGACGCCCATGCCCGTCTTGCCGCTCACGCGGAGGACGTCGTCGGGGTCGCCGCCGATCAGGCTGGCGAGCTCGGCCGCGTACTTCTCGGGGTCGGCCGCGGGAAGGTCGATCTTGTTTAGGACGGGGATGATCTGGAGGTCGTTCTCCAGCGCGAGGTAAAGGTTTGCGAGCGTCTGGGCCTCGATGCCCTGCGCCGCGTCGACGAGGAGGATCGCACCCTCGCAGGCGGCGAGCGAGCGCGAGACCTCGTACGTGAAGTCGACGTGACCGGGGGTGTCGATCATGTTGAGCGCGAACGTGGTCGCCGAGCCCGTCGAGGGGTCGACGGACGACCACGGCATCCGCACCGCCTGGGACTTGATCGTGATGCCGCGCTCGCGCTCGATGTCCATGCGGTCGAGGTACTGCGCGCGCATGTCGCGCTCGGCGACGACGCCCGTGATCTGCAGCATGCGGTCGGCGAGGGTCGACTTGCCGTGGTCGATGTGGGCGATGATGCAGAAATTGCGGATCGCCTCGGGAGCCGTGGCAGACGGCTCGAGGGGCTTCAGGGCGCGCGGGGACATATCCGGCCCAGTCTACCGGCGGGTCACCCCGCGGCCCGTGCCGGAACGGATGCCGGAACCGGGAGTCGGCTGAGTCCTTCGAGCAGCTCCTCGCGGCGGGCGGCGCAGCACACCCGGATCCAGCCCTCGCCGGTGCGGCCGAAGGCGCTCCCCGGCGCAACGGCGACGCGCTGGTCGTGGAGGAACGCCTCGGCCCACGCGGCGACATCCCCGTCGGTCGCGTGCGACACGTCGATCCACAGGTAGAAGGCGCCCGTCGGCGTGAGGTACGTGAATCCGCGCTCGTCGAGGAGTGCCGATGCGGCCGCGAGGTTCTCGCGGTAGTGCGCGGCGGCGGCGCGGACGTGATCCTGGGGGCCGGAGATCGCCTCGAGCGCCGCGTACTGCGCGGGCATGTCGACGCACGACACGGCCGACTCCTGAACGCGCAGCATCGTCGAAGTGAAGCCCTTCGGCGTCACGAGCCAGCCGACGCGCGCGCCCGTCATCGCATACGTCTTCGAGGTCGAGAAGACCGAGAACACCCGGTCGTCGCGATCGAGCGAGGCGGGGCTGACGTGCGGGATGCCGTACGTGAACGCCTCGTAGCACTCGTCGCTCAGGAGCCACAGGTCGTGGCGTGCGGCGAAGTCGAGGAGCGCCCGCAATGTCTCGAGATCGAACGTGGAGCCGAGCGGATTGGACGGCGAGTTGACGATCAGCAGTCGCGTCCGGTCGGTGACGAGGGCTTCGAGCTGCGCGAGGTCGGGCTGGAAGCCCTTCGCCGGGCTCAGCTGATAGGGCACGGGCACGGCCGACAGCATGTGCGCGTTCATCGTGAAGGTCGTGTAGCCGGGGTCCGGCACGAGCACCTCGTCGCCGGGCGCCAGGGTCATCGCCATCGCCTGGTGCAGCGCCTGGGTCGCGCCCACCGTCACCCACACCTGCTCGAGGTCGGGGCGGAAGCCGTTCACGGCGTCGAGCTTCTCGACGATCGCCTGACGCAGGGGAAGGATGCCGCCGTTCGGCGCGTAGCGCGTCAGGCCCGCCTCCCACGCACGCGCGGCCGCGGCGCGGATGGCGGGTGCCGGCTCCTCCCCCGGCTCCCCCACCGCGAGGATGATCGCGTCGTCGAGGCGGAGCGCCTGTTCGAGGATGTGCCGCACCCCCGAACCGGGCATGCCGAGGATGTGGTCGGCGAGTCGAGGCATTCCCCCAGCCTACGAAAGCGCGCCGCCCTCGTACGCTGGCACCATGACCGTCCAGGTTGTCCTCGTCCACGGCATCCGGACGTCCGCGACGATGTGGCGGTCGCAGGTCGAGTATCTCCGCGCGCGCGGCAACGGCGTGACGGCCGTCGATCTCCCGGGCCACGGGTCGCGCATGACCGAGGAGTTCACGCTCGCGTCGGCCTTCGCGACGATCGACAGAGCCGTTCGGGATGCCGCGAAGCGCGGTCCCGTGCTTCTCGCGGGCCACTCCATGGGAGGCCTGCTGAGCATCGAGTACGTCGGCGCCGAAGAGCCCCCGCCCGTCGCAGGCTTCATCGCGGCATCCTGCACCGCCATCCCTCGGGGGGTGGGTCTTCAGACCTACCGGTTCCTGGCCCGTCGGCTGGACGCTCTCCCCGACCGCGGGATGTGGCTCACGGACCAGATGCTCGACCGGATCCTTCCCGTCGAGACGCGCGACGACTTCGGCGCAGGCGGATACGCGCTGGACACGCAGGACATCGCGCTGCGGAGCCTTTCGGTGCTCGACCTGCTCGCCGCGGTGCGCCGCATCGAGGTGCCGCTGTGGTTCGTCAACGGACAGTACGACCAGCTCCGCATCAACGAGCGGCTCTTCCTGCGTCTCGCTCCGCACGCCGAGCTCGTCGTCGTGCCCCGCACGACGCACCACGTCACGGTGATGCGTCCTCGGGTCTTCAACGCGCTGCTCGAGGTCGCCCTGACGACCCTCGAGGCATCAGACGGCTGACGCGGCGCGGGCGGGGGTGCGGATCGCGTAGGTCATGAGGCCGCCCGCGACCGAGAGGACGCCGCCGACGAGGAACAGCAGCCAGAACCCCCCGACGAGGGCGACGAGACCGGCGCCGATGAGCGGTCCGAGCAGCTGCCCGAGGCTCGCGGAGACATTGACGAAGCCGAGGTCTCGGGCGTGGTCCTCGGGGAACGGCAGCAGGTCGGTGCCGAGCGCGAGGCCGACCGACATGTACGCGCCGTAGCCCACGCCGAGGAGGGCGGCCGCGATCATGGCGCTCGTGAGGGACGGCGCGACGACGAGGATGATCGACGCGGCGCCCTGGATGATCGCCGACCAGACGACGAACGGGACCCGCCTGCCGGTGCGGTCGGAGATCCAGCCCGAGACGATCGACGCCGCCACGACGAACAGCGTGTAGACGAGGATCAGCATGAGCAGCTCGTCCTCGGCGGTCGAGGCATCCCGATGCAGTCCGTACAGGAGGAAGAACAGCAGCAGGCCCGTGCCGAGCGCATTGCCGATGTTGACAGTCAGGCGACCGGCGAGGAGCCACGCGAAGTCGCGATCCCGCAGCGCCGCGAGGCGCTCGCGCAGCGTGCGCACCTCGCGTGCCGCCGAGACCTCGCCGTGCGCGGGCGGGTCGGGCAGGAGGAGCGCGGCGAGCGTTCCCACGAGCGCGATGAATCCGGCGAGCACGAGATAGCCGACGATCACGCCGAGCTCGAGGAGCACGATGACTCCCACGCCGACCACGATGCCGAGGGCCTGAGACGACGAGACGGCGGCGGATGCCGCGCCGCGCTGGGTCGTCAGCTGATCCGCGATGAGCGCCGTGAACGCCGCCGATGCCACGGCGACGCCCACCGAGACCCCGACCCACGCGAGGCCGACGCCCCACGGGCCCTCCGCGAAGGCGATGCCGACGAGCGAGAGCGCGGCGAGCCAGGTGCCGCCGAGGGACCATGGCCGGCGGCGCCCCGCGCGCCCGCGCGTGCGGTCGGACAGGCCGCCGGCGACAGGTGCCGCGATGACGCCGGCGATCCCGCCGACGGCGAGCACGAGTCCCGACGATACGACGCCGGAGATCCAGCCCGAGGCGTCGTCGGGCGTGTTGAGCTGCAGCGGGATGAGGAGCTGCAGGGGCGTGAGCTGCACCGTCCAGATGGCGAGCCAGGCGAGGGTGAAGAGGATGAACCAGCTGGCGCCGACCTTGGCGTCCGGGCGAGCGGTCACGAGCGTGCCTCCGAGATGAGCGAGCGGTACCAGTCGAACGAGGCCTTCGGGGTGCGCTCGGCCGTGTCGACGTCGACGTGGACGAGACCGAAGCGCTGCGTGAAGCCGTCGGCCCACTCGAAGTTGTCGAGCAGCGACCAGACGGTGTACTCCCGGACGTCGACCCCCGCGGCGATCGCGGCCCCGACCGCGTCGATGTGGCCCGCGAGATAGGCGATGCGGTCGTGGTCGGGAACGGGTCCTTCGACGTGCGCGGGCTCCGGGAAGGACGCACCGTTCTCGCCGATGACGATGGGCGGGAGCCGGTCGCCGTAGCGGTCGCGGAAGTCGATCAGAAGGTCGGTGAGCGCCGAGGGAACGATGGGCCACTCGGGCCCGAAGCCGGTCACCGGCGCTCCCGGCGTCGGGACGATCTCGAAGGGGATGGGACCGTCGGCGGGGGCCGCGGCGACCGTCGTCGGGTTGTAGAAGTTGATGCCGTAGAAGTCCGCCGGTGCGGCGATCAGGTCGAGATCGCCCTCCTCGGCGGGCATCGGGGGGATGCCGAACGCCTCGAGATCGGGATAGGCGCCCGTGAGCACGGGGTCGGCGAAGATCCGGTTGTGGAGGAGGTCGTACACGGCGGCGGCGCCGAGGTCGGCATCCGTCTCCCCTGCCGGGGTCACCAGCGTGTGGTTGTTGACGATGCCCGCCTCCTCGGCGCCCGCTGCGCGCACCGCGCGCAGCGCGAGACCATGCGCGAGCAGCTGGTGGTGCGCCGTGGGGAGCGACTCGAAGAGCAGCTGCCGACCGGGGGCGAGCGTGCCGACGGCATAACCCTGGAGGGAGGTGGAGACGGGCTCGTTGATCGTGTACCAGTGGCGGATGCGGTCGCCGAGCGCCGTCGCGACGATGTCGGCGTAGTCGCCGAATCGGAGCGCCGTGTCGCGCGTCAGCCAGCCTCCGCGCTCTTCGAGGACGCTCGGCAGATCCCAGTGGTAGAGCGTCGCGAACGGCGTGATGCCCGCCTCGAGGAGATCGTCGGCCAGGCGCCGGTAGTAGTCCAGCCCCGCTTCGTTCGGCGCGGCGCCCGGCTCGGGCTGCACGCGCACCCACGAGATCGAGAAGCGGTACCGGTCGACCCCCAGCCGTGCGAGGAGAGCCACGTCCTCCCCCGACCGGCGGTAGCTGTCCGGCCCCGGATCGGCGACGGAGCCGTCGCGCACCAGACCCGGAGTGTCGACGAAGTCGTCCCAGATGGATCGGCCTCGCCCGTCGGCCGTGCGCGACCCCTCCACCTGGAACGCGGCGGTGGCCGACGACCAGCGGAACCCCGGCGGAAACGGCGAGAGATCGGCGAGGGGATGTTCGGGCACGCGGACTCCTTCGTCGCGAGCTGCGCACTCGGGTGGGCGTGCGCACCGCTCGCGTCGATCATGCATCATCGGAGGGTCGTTCTCCGACCGGTTCGCCGAGTCGGTGGATGGATGAGCTAGCTGGTAGACTCGGTGATTGGTTTGCGCGTGGGTCCCACCCTGCGCGCGCCGGAGGCGCCCCTCTACCGCTGGCCGGCAATCATCCGATTCACTCCGAAACGAAAGAACGTCGACACGTGGCGAACATCAAGTCGCAGATCAAGCGCAACAAGACCAACGAGAAGGCGCACGAGCGCAACAAGGCCGTCAAGAGCGAGCTGAAGACCGCTGTGCGCCGCACGCGCGAGGCGATCACGGCCGGCGACAAGGCCGCCGCTGAGAAGGCTCTCGGCACCGCGACCAAGAAGCTCGACAAGGCCGTGAGCAAGGGTGTCATCCACCAGAACCAGGCGGCGAACCGCAAGTCGGCCATCGCCAAGCAGGTCGCGGCGCTCTGACGCTTCCCGTCAGCTGACATCCGAAGGCCCGTCCCGAGAGGGGCGGGCCTTCGTCGTTCCGGCGGCGCCGATCAGGAGCCGTACGGCGCGCGTGTCGAGATGACGGTCACGAGTCGCTCGAGCGCGAACACGGAGTCGCGCGACGCGCCCTTGACCTCGGCATCCGCTCGTGCGGCCGCCTGGATCGCCATGCCGAGGGTCGTCTCGGTCCAGCCCGAGAGGTCACGACGGGCGCGGTCGACCTGCCAGTCCTTCAGCCCGAGCCGCCCGGCGAGTGCGGCCGCCGGCTCGCGGCTTCCCGCGACGCGGGCCATCGTGCGCAGCTTCGAGGCGATCGCCGCGACGAGCGGCACCGGGTCGGCGCCCGAGGCGAGTGCGTGCCGGAGCGCGATGAGCGCCTCGCCGTAACGGCCGGCGATCGCCGTGTCTGCGACGGTGAAGGCCGACGTCTCGACGCGGCCGCCGTAGTAGCGCTCGACGACCTGCTCGGTGATGTCGCCGGGGACGTCGGCGATGAGCTGCTGACACGCCGCGGCGAGCTCGGTGAGGTCGTCCGCGAAGGCGGAGACGAGCGAACGGAGCGCCGCGGGTGCGATGCGCTTTCGGGCGGTCTGGAACTCTCCCGCGGCGAAGTCGAAGCGATCGCTGTCTCGCTTGACCGCGGGGCACGCGATCTCGGCGCCGCCGCCCTGCCCCGCACGGATCGCGTCGAGGAGCTTCTTGCCGCGGACGGTGGCACCGGTGTGGCGCAGCACGACGGTCGCGCCGTCCTGCGGCGCCGCGAGGTACGACAGTGCTTCGTTCAGGAAAGCGTCGGAGCACTTCTCGACCCCTGACACCCGCACGAGGCGCGGCTCGCCGAACAGTGACGGCGACGTCACGGCGAGGAGCGTGCCCTGCGCGTAGTCGTCGGCGCGGATGTCGGACACTTCGAGACTCGGATCCTCGGCGCGCAGGTAGTCGCGGAGCCCCGCGATGGCGCGCTCGGCGCACACCTCTTCGGGCCCGGACACGAGCACGATGGGCGCCGGCTGCGGCTCGCGCCAGGACAGCTGCGGAATGGCGCTCCGCGTCTTGGCGGGGGCGGAGCGTCGCGCGGTCGGGGCCATTCGTCCAGCCTAGCCAGGGGCACCGACGCGAGCCCGTCGCTCGCGCCACACCTCGAGCCCGTGGTCCGCGAGCCAGAGCGCCACGGTCCCCTCGAGGTCGGTGCGGGCGACGATGGCGCCGACGTCGGTCAGGACGTCGAGGGTCTCCTGACGCGGATGCCCGTAGTCGTTGCCGAGACCGACGGAAATGAGGGCCAGGCTCGGTCGGGCCGCGACGTAGAGGCCCGGGTCCTGATCCGCGCTGCCGTGGTGCGCGACCTTGACGACGTCGTAGGGCGGATCGAGCATCCCGGACGCCTCGATCGCACGCTGCGGCGATGCGGAGAGGTCGCCGAGGAACAGCGACGCCGGCACTCCCCCGCCTCGGATGTCGATCGTGACGCTCGAGTCGTTGCCGGGCGCGTAGGCGCGGCTCTCCGCGCGCGGCCAGATCACGCGGTACGTCGCGGAGCCGAGAGCGCCCTGCATGCCCGCGTCGGCGTCCACGAGCTCGGCGCCACCGGCTGCAAGGGCGTCGAGCACGCGCTGGTGCACCGCCGTGTCGACGGGACCGTGCAGCACGCGATCGACCCGCCCGACGACCGCATCGACGCCACCCGCGTGGTCTGCGTCGTAATGGGTGAGTACGAGGAGGTCGAGATGATGGATGCTGGTGCGGGCGAGGCATCCCTCCAGCGCTTTCGGATCGGGTCCCGTGTCGACGAGGGCGACCGCGCCGCCCGACCGGACGAGCACCGCGTCGCCCTGGCCGATGTCGCACGCGAGGATCGCCCACGACGACGGCAGCGTGAGGGGCCCTGCCGGCCCGGCGAGGGCGGCACCTCCCGCACAGACCCCGACGACTACGGCGACGATCGCGCCGGCGGCGAACCGCAGCGCACGCCGCGATCCGGGCGCGAGGAGAACCGCCACGGCGGCGCCCAGCATCGCGAGGAGAGCGAGCCCCGGCCAGCCCTCGAGCCACGACACCTGCCCGCCCGGCAGCTCAGCGAAGGTGTGCGCGGTCCCGGCGATCCAGGCGGCGGGCGCCCACGCGAGCACCGCGAGGCCCGACTGCAGCGCGGGGAACGGCAGCGCGAGGCACGCGGCGAGTCCCACGACCGTCGCGACCGGCGCAGCCGGAGCCGCGAGGAGGTTCGCCACGACGCCGTAGAGCGGCACTGTCGGGGCGATCAGCACGAGGAGCGGCCCGCAGGCGAGCTGCGCGGCGAGCGGCACCGACAGTGCGAGGGCAAGGGCGCGCGGCATCCATCGCTGCAATCCGGCGGCGAGCGGCCTCGCCAGCAGCAGGAGTGCTGCCGTCGCGACCGTCGAGAGCGCGAAGCCGAGGGACGTCGACAGCCACGGGTCGAAGGCGAGCAGCCCGGCCACCGCGAGGCACAGCACCGCCACCCCGACGGCAGGGCGTCCCACCGCGACCGCGAGCATCGCGACGGCGGCCATCGCGGCGGCCCTCGCGACGCTCGGCTCGGGCGTCACCAGCACGACGAAGCCGCCGAGGGCGGCGACACCCACCGCGACCCGCACTCCGCGCCGGGCGCCGAGCAGCGCCGCACCGGCGAACGCGAGCCCGACGACGAGCGCGCAGTTGGCCCCCGACACGGCGGTGAGATGCGACAGCGACGACGCCTTCATGGCCGCGTCGAGGTCGGGATCGACGCGGCTCGTGTCCCCCACGGCGAGGCCGGGGATGAGACCGCCTCCCGGGTCGGGAAGGCCGCGCGTCGCCGCGACGAGCCCCTTGCGCAGCGTGCCGGCGAGCGCTTCGAGACCACGAGGGCCTGACACGACCTCGAGGCCGCCGGACGCCGTGAGCAGCACCACGGAGCGCTCCCCTGCGTCCGCCGCGCGAGCCGTGCCGCGCAGGACGACCACGGCGCCGACGTCGAGGTCGCCGATCCCCTCGACGTCGTCGGGCTGGGTGGCGACCGACACGGGCAGGTCGACCGCGAGCTCAGCCGGTCCGGCCGAAACCCGCGACGCCACTGCGTCGAACACGAGCTGTCCCGTCGAGGCCCGGCGCTCGACCTTGCCGACGACGCGGGCGGTGACCTCGATGGCGCGCCCGCCGTCGAGGGCGAGCGCCGACAGCGCCGTCCGCGCCGGCTGCGCGAGCGCGACGTGCGAGGCGACGACGGCTGCGAAGGCGAGCGCGAGCACCACGACGACGCCCGACGGGCCGCGACGGCGCACGAGCACCAGCAGGGCGACGAGGGTCGCGCCCCACGCGCCGATCGCGAGTGCCGGCGACCAGGACGGCGCGAGCGTCGCCGCAGCGGCCGTCGCCCACGCCGCCGCGGTGACCGGTACGAGGCGGAAGCGGCGCATCGTCATACCGTCACGAGGTCGCGGAGGGCCTCGAGCATCTTGTCGCCGATGCCGGGCACCGCGAGGAGGTCCTCGACGCTCGTGAAGCGCCCGTTGGCCTCCCGCCAGTCGATGATGCGCTGCGCCATGGCCGGCCCGACGCGTGGAAGGGTGTCGAGAGCTGCCGCGTCGGCGGTGTTGAGGTTGACGCGCCCATCGCCCGCGGCGGGCGCGGCTCCCCCGCCTTCCGCAGCGGTGGGGACGGCGCCCACGACCGGCACGACGAGCTGCTCTCCGTCGCTCAGCGGGCGGGCGAGGTTGACGGCATCCTGATCCGCCTCGGGGGCGAAGCCTCCCGCCACACCGATCGCGTCGACGACGCGCGCGCCGTCCTCGAGCACGTACAGGCCGGGCACCGCGACGGCTCCCGAGACGTGCACATAGAGGGATGCCGGGGACGCGGCATCCCTCGACTCGTGAGAGGCCGTGGGAACGGACTCGGCCGGCGCGCCCGCACCCCGAGCGATGCCGATCCCGACCGTGATCGCGAGGGCTGCGAGCACGACGACGATCGCCGCACCGATTCCGAGCCGACGGCGGGGAGGGGCCGGTTCTCCGGGTGCGGTCACCCGCTCACGCTAGAAGCGGCTCGCTCCCGGCGACCGCCCGCGCCCGCCGGCGGTGGACGAGCAGGAGAAATCGGCGCCTGGGGAGGAGCGCGTCAGCGCGTGCTGAAGCTGACGACCTTCGGCGGACGCACGATCGCGCGGACGATCTCACGCTCGCCGAGCGACTTGATCACGCGCGCGTCGGTCCGGGCGAGACGCTCGAGCTCGGTGCCGTCGATGCGAGCGGGCACCTGGAGGGTGGCGCGCACCTTACCGTCGATCTGCACGACGGCCGTCACCGACTCCTCGACGAGGAGCATGGGGTCGGCCTGACGCCACGGCACGAGGCCGACGAACGGCTCGTAGCCGAGCGCCTCCCACATCTCCTCGGCGGTGTGCGGAGCGAAGAGGTCGAGCACCATGGCGATCACCTCGGCGGCCTCGCGCACAGCCGGGTCGGCAGCTCCCGCGCCCGTGTCGATCGTCTTGCGCGTCGCGTTGACGAGCTCCATGAGGCGTGCGACGACCACGTTGAACTTCGTCTGCTCGACGAGTGACGGGGCGTCGGCAAGCAGCCGGTGCGTCACGCGCCGCAGGGCCGGGTCGCCCTCGGCCCACACGACGTCGGGCTCGCTCGTCACGTCGTGCGCGATGCGCAGCGCGCGGGCGAGGAACTTCGTCGCGCCGGTCGTGGAGACGTCGTCCCAGTCCTTGTCGTCCTCCACGGGCCCCGCGAAGGCGAGGGCGACGCGCAGCGCGTCGGCGCCGTGCGCGTCGAGCTCCTCCTGGAAGAGCACGAGGTTGCCCTTGCTCTTCGACATCTTCGCGCCGCCCAGGATCACCATGCCCTGATTGATGAGGCTCGAGAAGGGCTCGGTGAAGTCGACGAGACCCATGTCGAAGAGGGCCTTCGTGATGAAGCGCGCGTACAGCAGGTGCAGGATGGCGTGCTCGACGCCGCCGATGTAGAAGTCGACCGGCCCCCACTTGTCGGCCTCCCGCGACGAGAAGGCCTCGCCGGCATCGCGCGGCGACAGGTAGCGCAGGAAGTACCACGAGCTGTCGACGAAGGTGTCCATCGTGTCGGTGTCGCGGCGCATCGGCGCACCCGACTCGGGGTCGCTCGCCTGCACCCACTCGGACGCGCCGCCCAGCGGCGAGGTGCCCTTGGGGGTGAGGTCGAGCCCTTCCACCGACGGCAGCAGGACGGGCAGCTGCTCGTCCGGGACGGGGATGATCGAGCCGTCCTCCCCGTGCAGCATCGGAATGGGCGTGCCCCAGAAGCGCTGACGCGAGATCAGCCAGTCGCGCAGGCGGAAGGACTTCGAGGCGTGGCCCTTGCCGGCGGCCTCGAGCTGCTCGATCACGCGGGCAATGGCGTTGCGCTTGGAGAGGCCGTCGAGCGGGCCCGAGTTGATCATGCGGCCGTCGCCCGTGAGGGCGATGCCGGTGCGCGCCGGGTCGAGCTCGGCGAGCGAGGCATCCTCGGCGCCCGGGTCGATCGGCACACCGTCGTCGTCGAGCTCGATGACGGGGATCGCGCCGGTGATGGGGGCGGTCGTGTCGACGACGACCTTGACGGGCAGGTCGAACGCGCGGGCGAAGTCGAGGTCGCGCTGGTCGTGCGCGGGCACGGCCATGACGGCGCCGTGCCCGTAGTCGGCCAGCACGTAGTCCGCCGCCCAGATCGGCAGCCGTTCGCCGTTGACGGGGTTGATCGCGTAGCGCTCGAGGAAGACGCCGGTCTTCGGGCGGTCCGTCGACTGGCGATCGATCTCGGTCTCCTTCTGCACGCCCTCCAGGTACGCCTGGAAGCGCGCCCGCACCTCCTCCGAGGCGCCCGCCGCAAGCTCCGACGCGAGGTCGGAATCGGGCGCGACGACGAAGAACGTGGCGCCGTAGAGAGTGTCGGGACGGGTCGAGAACACGGTGACGGTGCCCTCGCGGCCCTCGATCTCGAAGTCGATGTCGGCTCCGACGGAGCGGCCGATCCAGTTGCGCTGCATCTGGATGACCTTCTGCGGCCAGAAGCCCTCGAGCTGGTTCAGGTCGTCGAGCAGGCGGTCGGCGTAGTCGGTGATGCGGAAGTACCACTGCGTCAGCTTCTTCTTGACGACCTCGGCCCCGCACCGCTCGCAGTGCCCGTCGACGACCTGCTCGTTGGCGAGCACCGTCTGGTCGTTCGGGCACCAGTTGACCGGGCTCTCCTTGCGGTACGCCAGACCGCGGTCATAGAGCTTCTGGAAGAGCCATTGGTTCCAGCGGTAGTACTCGGGGTCGCTCGTGTGCAGCACGCGCGACCAGTCGAACGAGACGCCGTAGTCCTTGAGGCTCTCGCGCTGCTGCGCGATGTTCTCGTACGTCCACTTCACGGGGTCGGCGCCGCGCTTGATCGCCGCGTTCTCGGCGGGCAGCCCGAAGGAGTCCCACCCGATGGGGTTCAGGACGTTGTAGCCGCGGTGACGCCAGAAGCGCGCGACGATGTCGGAGTACAGGTAGTTCTCGGCGTGGCCCATGTGCAGGTCGCCCGAGGGGTACGGGAACATCGCGAGCACGTACTTGCGGGGGCGCTTGTCATCGTCGCCACCCGCACGGAACGGGTCGGCCTCCGCCCAGCGCGCCTGCCACTTCGCCTGCACGGCGTGGGCGTCGTACCCTCCGCTGTCGGCGGCGGTGAGGGGTGCGGAGCTCTGTGACACGTCGTGATACCAATCGTGGAAAGGCCGGGAGGGCGCGTGAAAACGCGGCTTCCAGGTTACCCGACCGTCGTCGTCACCAGCCGGGCGGAAGCTGCCCGCCCACGGCTGCGAGGGGGCCGCGGGCCTTCACGCCCACTTCGGCGACCTCGGCGGCGGCATCCGATCTCCACGTGATCCCGCCCCCCGCGCCGACATAGGCGCCGCCGGGGCGCACGACGATCGAGCGGATGACCATCGCGAGGTCGAGGGCGCCGTCGTCGCCGATCCAGCCGAAGCATCCGGCGAAGACGCCGCGCGGCGCGGCCTCGAGGCTGTGCAGGATCGTCATCGCGGAGAGCTTGGGCGCGCCCGTCATGCTCCCGGCGGGGAACGTCGCGTCCAGGATGCCGCCGACGGTCCGCCCCTCGGTCAGGATGCCCGACACCGTGCTCACGAGCTGGTGCACGGCCGGGTAGCTCTCGACGGCGAACAGCCGGTCGACGGCGACAGTGCCGTCGACGCACACGCGGGAGAGGTCGTTGCGCATGAGGTCGACGATCATGACGTTCTCGGCGCGCTCCTTCTCGCTCGCGACCAGTTCTGCCGCGAGCGCGGCGTCGGTCGCGGCATCCCCTCCCCTCGGTCGCGTGCCCTTGATGGGATGCGTCCGCACGACGCCGTCCTCGACCTCGAGGAAGAGCTCGGGACTCGCGCTCGCCAGCGCGACGCCGCCCGAGCGGATGATGCCGCCGTGGTGGGCTGGGGTCCGGGCACGCAGTCGCCGGTAGGCGGCGACGGGGTCGACGTGCCCCTCCACCTCGAATCGCGTCGTGAGGCACAGCTGATACGCATCGCCTTCGCGGATCGCATCTCGACAGCGCTCGATGAGCCGCGCGTACTCGTCGGGCTCGTGCCGCGCGCGCACCGCGAGGCCGTCCGACGCATCGTCGAGCGGAGGGGATGGATGCCGCCCCGCGGCGTGCACCGCGAGGACGAAGTCGTCGATCCCATCGCGCGGCGCGACCGCCCAGGCATGTCGCGCGGCGTGGTCGAACGCGACGAATCGGTCGACCCGCAGCCAGAGCTGCGAGGGCACGTCGGCGTCGGGCGGTGCCGTGGGGGCGCCGGCGCGGGCTGCCGCATCCTCGTATCCGAGCCATCCGACCCAGCCGCCCCTGAACCGGCCCGGGAGCCCGGAGTCCCGGCGCCCGGGGGTGCAGACGATGTCCCGGATGCCGGCGGTGTCGGCGCCCCGATCGCCCGCGCCCATCCAGCTCCAGCCGGTCGTCGCATCGGGCCCGGCGTCGAGCCAGAACGAGTCCTCCAGCCGGGCGAAGAGGGCGAGGTAGAGGGCCTCCGGATCGACCCATCCGTCGAGGCGCACGGCGACGAGCGGATGGGTCATCTTCCCAGGCTAGGGCGCGGCCCCGGGATCTAGGCTCGTGGCGTGAACGAGTTCCTCACGTGGCTGCTCGATGCTGTGCAGAGCGTCGATCCCGTCGTGCGGACCCTCATCGCCGGCGTCGCGGTCATGCTCGAGACCAGCATCCTCGTGGGCCTCGTCGTTCCCGGCGACACGATCGTCATCGTCGCGGGAACAGCGGTCGCCTCGCCGGTCGAGGGGGTCATCCTCGGGATCGCGGTCGTCATCGGGGCGCTCATCGGCGAGAGCGTCGGATTCTGGCTCGGGCGGTTCCTCGGTCCCCGCATCCGCGCGTCCCGCCTGGGGCAGCGGCTGGGCGACGACAAGTGGGAGCGCTCGGAGCGGTACCTCCGACGCCGCGGCGGGCCGGCCATCTTCATCTCGCGCTTCCTGCCCGTCCTGCACTCCCTCGTCCCGCTCACGGTCGGCATGAGCGGATACCCCTATCGCCGCTTCCTCGCGTGGACGGCTCCCGCGTGCGCCGTGTGGGCCGCGCTCTACATCTCGGTGTCGGCGGCGGCCGCGGGCACCTACCGCGAGCTCGCGGATCAGCTGCACTACGCCGGCTACATCTTCGTCGCCGTCATCGTCGTCTTCCTCCTGCTCGTCTTCCTCGCGAAGAAGGTCATCGAGCGCGTCGAGCGCCGCCACCTCCAGGATGCGGACACCCCGTCGGCGCGACCCGTCGAGGAGGACATGGAAGACTGAGGGGATGCCCGCCACCGCCCCACCCCGCGCCAAGGTGCTGTGGCTCGCTCGCCTCGAGTACCGCTTCCACACCTGGCGCGAACGCCGTGCGCGAGCGCGCGGCCAGAAGCCCACCGTCACCCCGTTCCCCGGCTACGGGGGTGTGGACTGGGTGCGCGTGCTCGGCCGCGTCCTCATCGTGCCGCCCGTCAAGCCCATCGGCACCGGCGAGTACGCCAGCGTCCGCGGCTGGCGCAGCTTCCTGTCGGTCCCCGTCGGATTCGCGCAGGTGTCCATCACGATCGCCGGCGTCACGCACGACGTCGTCACCGATCGCGGCGGCGTGCTCGACACGGTCCTCCCCGCGCGGCTCGAGCCCGGCTGGCAGACGTTCGAGATGTCGGTCGAGGGCGGCGAGCCCGTCGAGACCCGCGTCTTCATCGTCGGTCCCGATGTGCGGTTCGGCGTGGTCTCCGACGTCGACGACACCGTGATGGTGACGGCGCTCCCCCGGCCCCTCCTCGCGGCGTGGAACTCGTTCGTCGTCGACGAGCACGCGCGCCAGCCGGTGCCCGGCATGGCCGTGCTGCTCGAGCGCATCGCGCGCGACAATCCCGGTTCGCCGATGATCTATCTGTCGACCGGAGCGTGGAACATCGCCCCCACGCTCATCCGATTCCTCCGTCGGCATCTCTTCCCGCCCGGGTCGATCCTGCTGACGGACTGGGGTCCCACCCACGACCGCTGGTTCCGCAGCGGCATGGCGCACAAGCTCTCCAACCTGAACCGGCTCGCCCGGGAGTTCCCGCAGATCCGGTGGCTCCTCATCGGCGACGACGGCCAGCACGACGACAAGATCTACACGTCGTTCACGCGCCGGCATCCCGGCAATGTCGTGGGCGTCGCGATCCGCCGCCTGTCCCCCGCCGAGGCGGTGCTCGCGGGCGGTCGCACGAACGTGGACGACCACTCGGCGGCCTCCGTGCCGTGGGTCACCGACTCCGACGGCGCAGGGCTCCTCGAGCGACTCGAAGAGGTCGGCGTCCTCGAGTCCTGACGTCGGAGGCCGCGCGTAGGCTGGCGGCATGTGCGGAAGATTCGTCGTCGCGAACGTCGGCTCCGAGCTCGTGGGCGTGCTGCGCGTCGACGTCGAGGCCGACGATCTGCCCGAGCCGTCGTACAACATCGCGCCGACGTCGTCGGTCGCGATCGTGCTCGATTCGGCCAAGACCGACCCGCCGACGCGACGCCTCGAGCCCGCCCGCTGGGGTCTCGTGCCGCCGTGGGCCAAGGACGTCAAGATCGGCGCCCGCGCGTTCAACGCGCGCGCCGAGGAGCTCGAAGACAAGCCCATGTTCCGCAAGGCGCTCGAGAAGCGCCGCGCCGTCGTGCCCGCGACCGGCTACTACGAGTGGAAGAAGGCCGGCGACGAGAAGATCCCGCACTACATCCACCCGGCCGACGGCGAGCCCATGTTCTTCGCGGGTCTGTACGAGTGGTGGAAGGATCCGGCGAAGCCCGAAGACGACCCCGACCGGTGGATGCTGAGCTTCACGATCCTCACCCGTGACTCGATCGGACGCCTGGGATCGATCCACGACCGCATGCCGCTGTTCATCGACGCCGATCACGCCGATGCATGGCTCGACCCGAGCACCGACAACGTGCGCGACGTGCTCGATGCCGCGATCGACGCGGCTCCCGCGATCGCGGACACGCTCGACAACCACGTCGTCGGCAAGGCCGTCGGCAACGTGCGCAACAACTCCCCCGAGCTCATCGAGCCGGTCGACTGACCCGGCGACTCCCAGGCCGCCCGCCTATCCTCGAGTGGTGACGACCCTCGCTCCCGCCCGCTTCACCCGCGTGCTCGGCGATGACGAGTGGCGCGCGCTCGAGCGGGCGCACGAGGAGCGGGCGGACGCCGCGACCGCTGCCCATCGTGCCCGCGCGGCGCGGGGTGAGAAGCATCCCGTCGAGGACTTCCTCTTCACGTACTACTCCTACAAGCCGGCACTGCTCCGGCGCTGGCACCCCGGCGCGGGCGTCGAGCTCGCCGACGCCGCCGGCACGCCGCGCGAGGAGTGGCGGTGGTACGTCCCGGGCTCGGCGCCCGGGTCGCTCATCGTCGATGACGCGGGGTTCCGCGCCGAGAAAGCCCTCCTCGTGGAGGGCGTGGCCAAGATCCTCCGTGCGACGGCCGGCCGCGCCGGCTCCTTCGGCTGCTTCGGACTGCACGAGTGGGCGATGGTGTACCGGCAGGGCGAGCACCGGCATCCCGTTCCCCTCCGTCTGGGGCAGGACGGGACCGATGACGTCGTCGACGCGCACGATCTGAAGTGCACGCACTTCGACGCCTACCGGTTCTTCACTCCCGCCGCCGCGCCGCTCAACCGCGACACGCCGACCCGCGACCGTCAGGCGGCGCTCGAGCAGCCTGGCTGCCTCCACGCCGGCATGGACCTCTACAAGTGGGCGATGAAGCTCGGACCGCTCGTTCCGGGCGACCTCCTGCTCGACACGTTCGCGCTCGCGAGGGACATCAGGGTGCTCGACATGCAGGCCTCGCCCTACGACCTGGCCGATCTCGGGTATGCCCCCGTGCGCATCGAGACCGCCGAGGGGAAGGCGGAGTACGTGCGCCGCCAGCGCGACTTCAGCGTGCGGGGTCAGGCGCTGCGCGAACGGCTCCTCGCTGTCGTCTAACCGGCCGGAGCGCAGTCGGCGCAGGGCATCAGCCCGTGTCCGTCCATGGCGAGCTGCAGCCGCAGAGCGGTCACGCGCGTGGCCGCCTCGTCGAGCCGCGCCGCGGGCAGCGCGCCGGATTCCACGGCGGCGACGATGCCGTCCACGATGCGCGGGGCCGTGTCGGCGCTCGAGAACATGATCGTCAGCAGCAGGTCGTTCCCTGCAGCGAGCGCGGCGACGGCATTCGCGACGGGGTCTCGATACTGGGGGATGCCGGAGGCCTCGAGCATGCCGAGATCGTCGGTCACCGCGACCCCCTGGAACCCCAGCTCCTCTCGCGCGATCCGGTGCCATTCCGGCGAGAGCGACGCCGGGGCCGCATCGACCGCCGTATAGGCGAGATGCCCGAACATGAGGAGCTCCGCGCCCGCCTGGATCCCCGCCTCGAACGGCAGGGCGTCCGAGGCCGCCCACGCCGCCTTCGACAGGCTCGTCGAGGGGATGACGGTGTGCGAGTCGCCGGGCGCGGCGCCGTGGCCCGGGAAGTGCTTGAGCGTCGTGAAGGCCGCGTCGCCCTCGCCGCGGACGGCGGCCGCGACGCGATCGGCCGAGGCGTCCGGCGTGGTGCCGAGCGCGCGACGGTAGATGAACATCGACGGGTCGTCCGTGACGTCGGCGACCACGCCGAAGTTCACGCCGATCCCCGCGCGCTGCACGAGCGCCCCCCGGCCCGCGAACGCATCGGTCGCGGCGGCGGGGTCCTGCGATTTGAGAGTGAGGGACGAGGGGAAGTCGTCCCACGGCAGACGCGACACGTCGCCGCCCTCTTGGTCGACGGCGATGAGCGGCGGCAGAGCCGGGTCTGTCGTGAGGGCGGCCGTGACGGCGCGCAGCTCCGCCTCGGTGGGCGGGACATTGGCGCCCATCAGGATGAAGCCGCCGATTCCCGTCCGCTGCATGTAGTCGCGCAGCACGCCGGGATCCGTCGAGGGCACGTGACCCATGACGACGGAGGCGGCCTTGGCGCGCAGGTCCATGGCGCTCACGAGCCGGGTGGCTTCGGCCCTCGCGGCGCCGTCCGGCGCGGAGACGACCGTCACCACCGGGTCGGCGGCCGCGGCGGTGCCGCCGGCCGCGGGGGTCGCCGTCGTCGCGAGGCCCGCGACGGCGAGGACCGCGGCGGCGGTCATCCAGCCCCGACGCGACCTGCCCATGCGTCGAGCCTACGTCGGGGTCCGACGCCCGTCGTCAGGGTTCGGGGTCCGACGCCCGTCGTCAGTGTCAAGCGCCGACGCCCGTCGTCAGTACCGGGCGCCGACGCCCGTCGTCAGTGCCGGGCGACGATGGCGGCGGCATCCGTGCCCGCGGGAAGCGAGCCGTACTGCGCCGTGCGATCCTCGCCGAGCCGCGCCGCGATGAACGCCTCGGCGTCGACCGACGGCGCGTGCCGCAGCATGAGCGATGCCTGGAAGCCGAGGGCGAGGCTCTCGGTGAGCCGCCGGGCATGGACGGGAGCCGTCTCGGGCTCGGCTGCGACCTCGGTGAGGAGGGTCAGCGTCCGATCGACGTGCGCATCGAGGACCGCCGATGAGCCGCGCGTCGTGAACAGCTCGTCGGCGAAGGCATCGGCGGAGTCGGGGTCGCGGCTGAGCGCACGGAGCACATCGAGCGCGATGACATTGCCCGAGCCCTCCCAGATCGCCATGACGGGCTGCTCGCGATAGCGCCGCGCGAGCGGGAACGACTCCGTGTAGCCGTTGCCGCCGAGGCACTCCAGCGCCTCGTATGCGTGCTGGGGTCCGCGCTTGCACACTTGGTACTTCGACACCGGCGTCGCGAGCCGGCGCAGGGCGATGTCGCCATCGGATGCCTCGGCCTCGTACAGCTGCGCGAGGCGCAGGCCCGCCAGCATCGCGGCCTCCGACTCGAGCGCGAGATCGGCGAGCACCGCCGTCATGGCGGGCTGGTCGACGAGCTTCGCCCCGAACGCGGCGCGCCCGCGCGCGTGCCACACGGCCTCCGCGACCGACTGCCGCATCCCCGCGGCCGTCCCGAGCACGCAGTCGAGCCGCGTCCGCTGCACCATCTCGATGATGGTGCGCACGCCCCGACCGGGCTCGCCCACGAGCGTGCCGACCGTGCCGTCGAACTCGATCTCGGCGGAGGCGTTGGAGCGGTTGCCGAGCTTGTCCTTGAGGCGCTGGATGCGGAACACGTTACGCACGCCGTGCGACAGCATCCGGGGCACGAAGAGGCAGCTGAGCCCTTCCTCCGTGGCGCCGTCACGGGTGTTGGCGAGGACGAGGAAGCCGTCCGACATCGGCGCGGAGCAGAACCACTTGTGCCCGGTGAGCTGGTACGAGCGTCCGCCCAGATGCACGCCGACCGTCGTGCCGGCCCGCACGTCGGAACCCCCCTGCTTCTCGGTCATCGCCATGCCGATGAGGGCGCTGTGCTTCTCGTCGTGCGGCAGCAGCCGCGGCTCGTAGTCGCGGGAGTAGAGCTTGGGCAGCCACTCGTCCGCCACCCAGGGCGAGTCCTTCATCGATGCGACCGCCGCGTGGGTCATCGACACGGGGCACGCGTGGCCGGGCTCGACCTGCGCGAACAGCATGAACGTCGCGGCGCGGGCGACATGCGCCCCGGGGCGCGGGTCTGCCCAGGCCGACGTGTGGGCGCCGGCGGCGACTGCCGCACTCAGGATCCGGTGATACGACGGGTCGTACTCGACCTCGTCGATGCGGTAGCCCCAGCGGTCGTGCGGGTACGCGACAGGCGTATGCGTGTTCGCGAGGTCGGCGTCGCGCTGGAAGTCGAGCGACCCGACGAGCGCGCCCGATTCGTGCAGCTGAGGGTCGGCCCACTCGGCGCCGAATGCGTGCACGGCGCTGCGCAGCGGCCCGTTGAGCTCGTACTCGTCGATGTCGACGCGCCACGGCGGCTGATTCTCGACGTAGTGCGTCGCCGCGCCGATGACGCGCCGGCCCCGCGTGTACGAGGTCACGCGGGCTCGGCCTCCTGCATCGGGAGGGCCAGCCGGTACTGCTCCTCCGTCGTGAGCGGGGCCTTCGTGATGATCTCGTGCATGAAGCCGAGCTTGCGGCGGACGGGCCCCGAGATGGTGAAGGGATAGAGGTCGCCGAATCCCATCGCCCGGTTGATGCGGTTGAAGGCCTCCGACATCCACTCCCAGTCGGACAGCAGCTGTGCGATCGGCTGATCGCGATACGTCCCCAGCGGGACGACGTCGATGTCGCGCAGGCTCGTGACCGAGGCATCCAGATGGATGCCGATCGCCGCCGCCGTCTGCAGGGTGCCGCTGATGTGGAGATAGTGCGCCCACGTCTCGGCGAAGTCCTCCCAGGGATGCATCGTGGCGTACTCCGAGATGAAGGACTCGTGCCAGTTCTCGGGTGCACCCAGGGAGTAGTGGCGTTTGATGGCGTCGCGGTAGCTGGCGCGCTCATCGCCGAACAGGTCGCGACAGCGCGCCCAGTCCTGGTCGTTGGTGAGCAGCACGTTCTGGAAGTAGTGCCCGGTCTCGTGGCGCAGGTGCCCGAGCATCGTGCGATACGGCTCGCCGAGCTTGATGCGCAGCGCCTCTCGGCGGTCGTCGAGGCTCTCGGCGAGGTCGATCGTGACGATGCCGTTCGCGTGGCCGATCATGACGGGGCGGCCGAGCGAGATGCTCGAGAGCAGGTCGAAGCCGAGGCCGCCCGGCTTGACGTCCCACGGGACGATCGGCACGCCGAGGTCGCCGAGCTGGAGCAGGAGGCGACGCTTCGCTTCTTCGGTCTTGGCGAGCTTGGAGAGGGCGACCGTGTCATCGGGGTCGGGACGCGTGCGCGTCAGCCGGCACGAGAAGCAGCGACCGGCCGGGGCGTCCTCCCAGACGAGCCAGTTGCAGTCCCACCCGCGGTTCGAGCACGTGTACCAGTTCTGGCCGTCGATGACCGTTCGGCCCTTGTTCACGGCGTGGAACTGGCGCGAGAGGATGTGGTACCCGAGCTCGGCGTCGCAGTTGGAGCACGTCAGCGCATCGAGGTACAGGAAGTGCCGGCAGACGGGGCACCGGGGTTGCGAGATCACTGGATCACCGTAGCCCCGCTGACGCCGGATGCGACATGGCCTCAGCCTTGCCGGGCGAGCTCGAGACGAAGGAGCACGTCGTCGCCCGGCCGGGGCGCACCGCGACCGTCCGTGTTGTTGGTGAGGATCCACAGCGAGCCGTCCGGTGCCGCGACGGCGTCGCGCAGCCGACCCTGCTCCCCCACGAGCGTCGCGACCGGGTCGCGGGCGATGCCGGGCGCCTCGGTATCCACGATCCACAGTCGCTCGCCGCGCAGGCTCGCCAGGAAGACCGTCTCGCCCACGGCGGCGATGCCGCTCGGACTCGCGTCGTCGGTCGCCCACGTCGCGACGGGGTCGACGTACGCGTCGTCGTGCGCGACGCCCTCGTGGACGGGCCAGCCGTAGTTGCCGCCGGGCTCGATCCGGTTGAGTTCGTCGAACGTGTCCTGCCCGAACTCGCTCGCCCACATCGTGCCGTCGCTCGTCCACGCGATGCCCTGCACGTTGCGGTGCCCGAGCGTGTAGACGGCCGTGCCGAACGGGTTCCCCGGCGCCGGATCGCCCTCGGGCGTCAATCGCAGGATCTTCCCGTTCAGGGATGCCTCGTCCTGCGCCGCCGCCCGGTCGCCGGCGTCGCCGGTCGTGACGTAGAGATACCCGTCCGGTCCGAAGGCGAGCCGTCCGCCGTCGTGGTTCCCGGCGCGCGCGATGCCCGAGAGGATCAGCTCGGGGTCGCCGAGGCTCAGGGCTCCGGGCTCGCCGAGGAGCGGCATCCGCTCGACCCGATTGTCAGTGGATGCCCCGTGGTAGGCGTAGAGCCAGCGCTGATCGCCGTCGGCCCAGACGGCGAGGCCGTGGAGGCCGGACTCTCCGCCCGACACGACGCCCGGGACGACGCCGGCCGTCCGCAGCTGTCCCGCCGCGGTGAGCTCGAGCACGGTGCCGTCGCCGCGAAGGCTGATGAGCGCTCCACCGCCCTCGAGCGGGACGACCGACCACGGCGCGGCGAGTCCGGAGGCGAGGGTCGTCGGTTCTCCCTTCGGGCGCCACCAGCCCGCCGCCCCACTGCTGGACGCAGTGAGCGTCCCCGTCGTCGCCGAAGGCGGGATCGACCCGTCGGGCTCACCGCCTGCCGTGCAGGCGGACGCCGCGAGCGCGAGCGTGACGAGCGCTGCGGCGATCGGGACGCGGGCGCGCGCGTTCATCTGCCGGCGACGGCGGCCTCGAGAGCGCCGATGTCGATCCGCGTCATGCCGAGCATCGCCTGCACGGCACGGTGGGATCGGTCGGGATCGGGGTCGCGGATGAGCTCGATCAGCCGGTCGGGGATGATCTGCCAGGAGAGCCCCCACCGGTCTTTGAGCCAGCCGCACGGCTGCTCCTCGCCGCCGTCCGTGAGGGCCTCCCAGTAGCGGTCGACCTGTGTCTGGTCGGTGCACGAGACGTAGAGCGACACCGCCTCCGTGAACGGGAACTGAGGCCCGGCATCCATCGCGTAGTAGTCGCGTCCGGCGAGCCGGAAGTGGGCGTGCATGACCTTGCCGCCGACGCCCGGCACCTCCTTCGGATAGTGCCCGATCGAGACGATCTCCGACCCCGGGATGAGCCCCGTGTAGAAGGTGATCGCCGCTTCGGCGTCGTCGTCGAACCAGAGGAAGGGCGTCACGTCGCTCATCGCCTCAGACTCGCCCACCCGCGGGAGGGTGGCAAGAGCCTTGCGGGCGATCGGGGGCGGGACGCATCCCTATCGCCGGATGAGACGCTCGAGGTGGATGCCGAGCTTCTCGGCCCAAGCCTTCGCCACCGACTCGGTCACGCAGGTCTTCGGAAGCTTCACACTCGACGAGAAGTGGTACGTGCGCGCCACGGTTCCCCAGGCGATGGATGCTGTCCCCGGCGCGGTGGACAGCACGCAGACCTTGCCCGGCTGAGGAGGAGTCGCAGGCGAGTCGCAGGTGAACGTCTCGCTGTCGATGACCTCGGGGGCGGCGGACGAGTCCGGGTCGAACGTGCTGATGCTGTCCTGGAGCTCCGTGCCGGTGAACGCGTACGTCTCGTACAGCGGCTTCCTCTGCCCGGGCGCGCCGGCGGGTTCCAGCGTGACCCGGTAGCCGAGCGCGAAGTCGACGACCTGCCTCGTATCCGTCTGATTCTCGAGCGTGAAGCTGAGGGTGACGGTGTGCGGGCTCGCCTCGCAGTCGACCTGATAGTCGCCGATCACCTCGACATCGGCTCCGACGGTGTCGACGAAGATCGTCTCGGACTCCGCCGACGCGGCGGGCGCGGCGACGAGTCCCCCGACCGCGATCACTCCGAAGGCGGCAAGCAGGACGGAAAGACGGGCACGAATCTTCGTGCGCGTCGGAGCAGCATTGTTCACGGTGGTCTTCTCCCGGTCGCTCGTGCAGTCCGACGTCGACTGCAGGCGACACCGGACCTGATGTGGGGTGGATCAGATGGAGCAGTCGCCGTGACGAAGCGGCGAGGGAGAAGCCCCGAAAAACCCCGGCATCGGTCAAGCTACCACGGAACGCCGATCTCAGCGGACGACTTTCAGGTGCGCTCGCTCAGTGCGATGAGGTTGCCCTCGCTGTCGGCGAACCAGGAGGATCTCTCCCCGCCGAGCTCTGCGACGCCATCGACGGTCTTGAGCCCCGGGAAGTCGTAGTCCATGAAGGTCACCCCCTTGTCCCGCAGGGCGGCCATGTCGCGGTCGAGGTCGTCGGTGTCGATGCCGAACACGGTGTTCTTCGCGGTTCCGGCGAAGGACGTCGCGTAGACCAGCAGCCGAGTTCCGGCGAGTTCGTAGACGACCATCTGAGCTTCCTCCGGCGACTCCTCCACCGCCTGCAGCCCTAGGACGCCTTCGTAGAACGATCGGGCGCGAGCCAGATCGGACGCGGCCAGCACCGCCGCGCCTCGTGCGTTCTCGAACATGATCGGATCTCCCCTTCCTTGTGGATTCCCCATCCGTGGCAGACGGTACTCCCCTGTCGTGCACCCCGATAGAGCGCCCGCGTACGGAAGGTGCGTCGCGACCATCCCCTGTTGCAGGGGAAGCGCGCGCTGGACAATGAGTCATGGCGGTCGACCCATCCGAGGAGCAGCCCTCCCCTCCCCGCGCCCGCACGTCGGGCCCCCCGGCATCCGACCCGCTGCTCGCACGGCGCGCCCAGATCCTGGCGACCGAGCACTGGGGACTCCTGGCCGCGCGCGGCACCGCGCAGTCGGAGGTGCTCACCCGCATCACGATCTATCTGACCCTCGTCTCGGCCGGACTCGTCACGATCGGTCTGCTCGCGCAGGCGACGAACTTCCGCGACTGGTTCGCCGTCGCGGCGCTCGCGATCCTCGCCTTCCTGGCGCTCATCGGCCTCATGACGCAGACACGGGTGTTCAACGTCGCGGAAGAGGACCTCATGTACGTCGTCGCGATGAATCGGCTGCGCGGTGCCTACGTCGACCTCGATCCCGCCGTCGAGCCGTACTTCCTCGCGGCGGTCACCGACGATGAGGCGGGGCTGCAGCGCACGTACTCCTTCCTCCGGCGCCGGAGCTTCAGTCACCTCTTCGGGAGCTCGGCGCTCTTCATCGGCGTCGTCAACGCCTGCGTCCTCGGGCTTCTCATCGGCGGATGCCTGGCACTCGCGGAGGTCGGCATCGGCGCCGCGGTGTCCCTGGGCGTCGCGGGCGGGATCCTCTTCCTTCTCGGGTCGTCCGCCTACGGCATGTGGACCTACCGGACGGCGCTGCGCATCCACCGCCCGCTCCGCCGCTCGGCTGCGGCCCCCCTCGAAGGCGGCTCGCGCCGCGAGCGGGCGGTTACCAGCCGAAGGAGCCGGGCTCACCCTTGAAGGGCCCGACGACGGATGCGGTCACCCAGCCGCCGTAGAACCCGCCGGGCTGCGGCCTCACGACCTCGCCGTCGACCTCGCAGGCGTCCATGGGACGCGCGTACACCGCGACGCGATGCGAAAGGGCTTCGAATCCGTCGGATGGATGCGGGTAGTTCCAGGCCGCCCTCGGGGCGGTCAGTCCCCCGCCGCGCACGTCGAAGTAACGGGCCGCACCCTTGAACTCGCAGTACGAGCTGCCCTCCGCGGGGGTGAGCGCCCCGTCGACGAACGCGGCGATGGGCAGGTAGTACACGGGTGGGTGGCTGGTCTCGAGCACACGCACGACGTCGTCGGTGTCGACGATGACCTCGCCTCCGAGCCGGATGAGCACGCGGCTCGCGATCTGCTCGACCCGGGGCGGCCGCGGGTACTCCCAGACCGACTCCTGCCCGGGCGCGATGGGATGGGGAGTGGGGCGGCTCATGCTCTCAGCGTAAGCGGCTCCCGAAGGGCGGGGGCCGGCGCCGCGAAGCTCGTCGGGGCTCGACCGGGATTCCCGGGGGAGGTTCCGTCTAGCGGCCGATCTCCTCGAGCCAGCGCAGCCACACTTCGCTCACTGTCGGATACGCCGGCACCGCGTGCCACAGACGGTCGATCGGCACCTCGCCGACGATGGCGATCGTGGCGGAGTGCAGCAGCTCCGCGATGTCGGGCCCGACGAACGTCGCGCCGACGAGCACGCGCCGGCTCTCGTCGAGGATCGCGCGCGCCTGGCCTTTGTAGTGGTCGGCGTGCGTGCTCGCGCCCGACACCCACGACAGGTCGTAGTCGATGACGCGGATGCCGATCCCCGCCGCCTCGGCGGAAGCAGCCGTGTGACCGACCGAGGCGACCTCGGGATCGGTGAATGTCACCTGGGGCACCGCGCTGTGATCGGCCGTGGCGACGTGCGCGCCCCACGGCGTGTCGTCCACGTCCCGTCCGAGCGCCCGGGCTGCGATGACATCGCCCGCGGCGCGGGCTTGATACTTGCCCTGATGAGTGAGGAGGGCGCGGTGGTTGACATCGCCGACGGCGTAGAGCCAATCGTGGCCGCGGACGCGGAGGGTGTCGTCGACGTCGAGCCAGGACCCCGGATGCAGCCCGACGGTGTCGAGGCCGATATCCCCCGTGCGAGGGACGCGCCCGGTCGCCACCAGCACCTCGGCGGCGCGCACCTGCGTGCCGTCGGAGAGGGCGAGCACGACGTCGCCGCCCTCTTCCCGCGACACCTCGTCGACATCGACGCCCGTGCGGACGTCGGCTCCGGCCTGCCGCAGAGCTTCGACCACCGCTTCGCCGGCGAACGGCTCCATCGAGCCGAGCAGTCCGGAACGCGCGATGAGCGTGACCGCGCACCCGAACGACGTGTACAGGGTGGCCATCTCACTTCCGACCACTCCCCCGCCGAGGATGGCGAGCGATTCCGGCACGCGCTGGACGCCCGTGGCATCCCGGCTCGTCCAGGGCGCAGCATCCTTCAGCCCCGGGATGTCGGGAAGGAGGGCGGCCGATCCCGTCGAGATGACGACGGCGTGCCGGGCGAGGAGAGTGACCGGCTGGCCCCCGTCCGGTGGGACGACGGTCACCTGCCGCTCCCCCGTGAGTCGGCCGTGGCCCCGTACGAGGTCGATGCCCGTCTTGTCGAGCCACTCGACCTGCGACGTGTCGTCCCAGTTGTAGACGATGGCGTCGCGCCGACGGAGCGCCGCAGCCACGTCGACGGATGCGGTGACGGCCTGCCGCGCGCCGTCCACGTCGCGAGCGGCGCGCAGCGCGGCACCGCTGCGCAGAAGCGTCTTGGACGGCATGCAGGCCCAGTAGGAGCACTCTCCGCCCACCAGCTCGCTCTCGACGACGACGACCGACAGGCCGCCCTGCTTCGCACGGTCGGCGACGTTCTCGCCGACGGGGCCGGCGCCGATCACGATGAGGTCGTACTCCTGAGGGGCCATGCGTCCCACGGTATCGGCGCTGTGCGGCCGTCAGGCCCCCGGCGGCCATCCGTTTTCGAGGCCGCGCCGAATAACGCACAGGCGACCGGCGTTGTCAACGTTCGTAGTGCCCAGACCCCGATGTCCGAGACCTGTGGAAGGCTTGGGAACCCCGCCGAGAGGAAAGCATGGCGATCGAGTTCCGGTCCGTCACGAAGCGCTTCGCCGACGGCACCGTGGCGGTGGACGACTTCAGCCTGTTGATCCCCGCCCACAAGACCACCGTCCTCGTCGGGTCGTCCGGCTGCGGCAAGACGACGCTGCTGCGCATGATCAACCGGCTGGTCGAGCCGACGGGCGGCGAGATCACGATCGACGACGAGCCGATCGCCGGGCGCGATCCCGTGACACTGCGGCGCGGCATCGGATACGTGCTTCAGAACGCCGGCCTGCTGCCCCATTTCTCGGTGATCGACAACATCGCGACGGTTCCCGTGCTCACGGGCGTTCCGCGCAAGCAGGCCCGAGCGCGGGCGCTCGAGCTGATGGATGTCGTCGGTCTCGACCGCGGGCTCGCCGACCGATACCCGAGCCAGCTGTCCGGCGGTCAGCAGCAGCGTGTCGGAGTCGCCCGCGGGCTCGCCGTCGACCCCAACATCCTGCTGATGGACGAGCCCTTCGGGGCTGTCGACCCCATCGTGCGCAAAGAGCTGCAGACCGAGATCCTCCGCCTGCAGCGCGAACTCGACAAGACCGTGGTGTTCGTCACGCACGACATCGACGAGGCGTTCCTCCTCGGTGATCAGGTCGTCATCCTGGAGAAGGGGGCGAAGATCGCGCAGCTCGGCACGCCCGACGAGATCACCGAAAACCCCGCCAGCGAATTCGTCGCCAGCTTCATCGGTGCCGACAAGGGCACCCGGGCGCTGCGCCGCAAAGAGACTCCGCGCGGCACCGTCGTGGTCGACTTCGCCGGGCGCACGCAGGGGGTCCTGGTGGAGGAGTCCCCGTGAGCTGGGTCCTGGACAACCTGGACCTCATCTGGGGGCTCAGCCTGGATCATCTCCGGCAGAGCCTCATCGCGATCGTCCTCGGTTTCGTCGTGGCGCTGCCGATCGGGTGGGTCGCCTTCCGCTTCACGGCGCTCCGCGGGCCGACACTGACGACCGTCGGCCTGCTCTACACGATCCCGTCGCTCGGGCTCTTCGCCGTCCTGGCGGCCGCGTTCGGGATCCCCCTGCTGTCCGAGGCGAACCTCATCGTCGCGCTGACGATCTACGCCGTCGCGATCATGACGCGCTCTGTCACCGACGGCCTCGCGTCGGTGGACCCGGTCACGCGTGAAGCGGCCATCGCGGTCGGCTTCGGGTCGTGGAGGCGGTTCTGGACGGTCGACCTTCCGCTGGCCGGGCCCGTGCTGCTCGCGGGGCTCCGCGTCACGGCGTCCTCGACGATCTCGCTCGCAACCGTCGGCATCCTCATCGGCGTCGAGAACCTCGGCTACCTCTTCACGAACGGCTCGCAGCGGCGGATCATCGCCGAAGTCCTCGCAGGAGTCGTGGCGGTCGTCATCATCGCGGTGCTCATCGACCTCCTGCTCGTCGTCCTCGGGCGCGCTCTCCTGCCGTGGAGCCGGCGCCGACCCACGCGCGCCGAGCGCGCACTCCGGGCGGTGAGCGCGTGAACTACTTCCTCGAGGCGTTCGCCTGGATCTTCTCGCCCGAGCGGCTCACGGGCGCACTCCCCCTTCCCACCGCGATCGCGCAGCACCTCGCGTTCACATTCGGCTCCGTGCTGATCGCCGCCGTCATCGCGATTCCCGTCGGCTGGCTCATCGGCCACACCGGTCGTGGCCGTGAGTTCGCCGTCTTCCTCGCGGGAGCCGCGCGGGCCCTGCCGTCCCTCGGACTCATCGTGCTGCTGGTGCTGCTGCTCGGAGTGAGTCTCAAGACGCAGGCCGCGGTGGTGGCGTTCGTCCTGCTCGCCATCCCGTCCATCCTGGCGGGCGCGTACGCCGGGTTCGAGTCGATCGATCGCAGCGTGATCGACGCCGGCCGCGCCATGGGCATGACCTCATGGCAGGTGCTGTGGAAGATCGAGGTTCCGCTCGGCATGCCTCTGCTCATCGGGGGCCTGCGGATCGCCACGCTGCAGGTCGTCGCCACCGTCACCATCGCGGCCTACGTGGGTCTCGGGGGTCTCGGGTACTACATCATCCAGGGAATCGCGCTCCGGGACTTCCCGGAGATCCTCGGCGCATCTATCGTCGTCATCGCTCTCGCACTCCTGCTGGACGGCATGTTCGCCGTTCTCCAGCGCGTCGTCGTCCCGCGCGGCGTAACCAGGAGGCCCCGCACTTCCGTCGCACAGCCAGACGCCGGTCGCCCCAGCATGGCCGGCTCGCTCACCTGACCCTCACCACAACCGGAGGTTCCGCATGTCCACATCACGCACCCGTCTCGCACTGGCGATCAGTGCGACGGCAATCGCCGCGCTCGCCCTGGCCGGCTGCGCGTCCAACGACCCGTTGAGCGGCGACAAGCCGACCGATCAGTCGAGCGACTCGTCCACCGTCGTCATCGGCTCCCAGGCCTACTACTCCAACGAGATCATCGCGGAGATCTACGCCCAGGCGCTCGAGGGCGCCGGCTATACGGTGGAGCGCAACTTCAACATCGGTCAGCGCGACGCGTACATGCCGTCGCTGGAGGACGGGTCGATCGACCTCTTCCCCGAGTACACCGGCAACCTTCTGCAGTTCTTCGACAAGAACGCGACGGCGACCTCGCCCGACGATGTCTACGCCGCCCTGAAGGAGGCCCTGCCCAGCGGGCTCACCGTGCTGGATCAGTCGCCGGCGACGGATCAGGATTCCTACAACGTGACGGCCGACTTCGCCCGCGAGCACAACCTGACGTCGATCGCGGATCTCGCCGGAGTCCAGGGCCTGGTGCTCGGCGGTGCGCCCGAGCTCGAGCAGCGCCCGTACGGACCCAAGGGCCTGAAGGACGTGTACGGCGTGGACGTGGCCTTCAACGCGACGGGCGACACGACTGTCGACGAACTCGTCGCCGGCACGATCCAGGTTGCCGACGTGTACAGCGCGGATCCGCTCATCAAGACGAAGGATCTCGTCACACTCGAGGACCCCAAGGGTCTGTTCCTCGCGTCGAACGTCGTTCCCCTCGTCAGCACCGACATCGCCGACAAGATCAAGGACGTCATCAATCCGATCAGCGCCGCACTGACGCCCGAAGGCCTCATCGACCTGAACGTGCAGTCGACCGTGGGTCAGAAGTCGGCGAAGGACATCGCCGCGGCCTGGCTGTCGGAGAACGGTCTGAACTGATCTCAGCGGGCTCGCCGTCGGCGTCAGTCTGCAAGCCCCTCCTGGGCATCCGTCGGTGTGACTTCGCGGGCGGTGTCGGCCGGTGAGCGCTCCCCCCTGCTCAGCAGGAGGAAGGGGAGCGCCACCGCCGAGATCGCGCCGCTCCAGATCATCGAGGCGCCATAGCCCTGAACGTCCGCCACTCGTCCGAGGACCGGCTGGAAGACGACACCTCCGCCGGATCCCATGAGTGAGTCGAACGAGAGCACGGTGGCGCGCTGCTTCGACGGGATCATGTCGTTGAGATAAGCGCGGTGCACGGGGTCATCGACCGAGGAGGCTATGCCCCACAGTGCGACCAGGAGGGCGGCGAACCAGAAGTCGTGCACGAGCCCCAGGCCGATGAGCACGACAGCGCTCAGCACCGCTGACAGGACGAGCGTGGAGGTGCGACGACGGAACAGCTTCCGCACCCAGGGAGCGATCGCGCCGCCGAGGATCGACGCGCCCGAGAGCAGCGCCGCAGCGAGCCCCGCCACCGAATACGCCTGTTCGTCGCCCCACAGCTCCAGCAGGTAGGGCTGCAGCGCGTAGAAGACGTAGATGCCGACACCCGCGATGAAGGGACTCGTGAGCATCAGCCATCGCACCGGCGGATCACCGAGGCCGTAGCGGACCGACGCGCGGAAGACCGTTCGCGTCGCCCGGAGAGGTCCTTCGCTTCGATCGGGCGTGAAGCCGAGATCGCGCATCAGCAGCGCGGCCACGAAGAACATCGCGAGCAGGATGAGGCCTCTGATCAGGAACGGCACGCCGAGGTTCGTCGCCTGGGCGATCACCCCGCCCAGCACCGAACCTGAGAGCATGGCGACGCCGCCGACGATCTGCGCCCGGCCGAAGACGGTCTCCAGGCTCCCCGTGTAGCCCGTCACCTTCAGCGCGTCGACGAGCCAGGCATCCACCGATCCGGAGAAGAAGGTGAAGCCCAGCCCGAGGAGCACCGACACCAGCGCCCACGCCCAGAAGGGCGAGTGCCACACCCAGAGCAGCCAGTACATCACGGTGGTCACGGCCAGTGTGATCGTGCCCAGCAGATACGACGCTCTCCGGCCGACGGTGTCGGCGATGACGCCGGTCGGGATCTCGAAGATCAGCATCCCCGCCGTGAAGAAGGCGTTGGCCGAGAACGCCTCGAAGTTCGACAGACCGGCGTCCAGCAGGAAGAGCGTGTTGATGCCCCAGATGAACGACGCAGCGAGCGTGTTGCCGAGCATGAGCGTGTAATACGTGCCCTGCACGCGGCGCGGAGTGGGCAGGGCGGGTCCGGCGTCGGTGTTGGTCTTGGAGATGGCGGCACCGCCTCTTCGCGCGGAATCGATGGACGACATCGCGACACTACGCCTGGTCGGCGCGACTGCGGCGAAAAGTCGCGGCGCGGTCCGCCGTCGTCGACCAGCTTTCCGAAACGCCAGAAGGACCTTCGGCCCGTCCCGTCGTGTCGATTCGTCGCATGCTGGTGCCGACGGTGAGAAGAAAGGTCGTGGATCGATGGATGAGATCCCCAACCCCGTGGTGGTCCTCTCGCGGGAGGAGTGCTGGGAGTACCTGTCCATGCAGAGACTCGGACGGATCGTCACGAGCGTCGCCCGCGTGATCGACATCTTCCCGGTGAACTACGTCGTCGACGGCGAGAGCGTGCTGATGCGGACCGCCCCGGGCAGCAAGCTCTTCGAGCTGACCGTCAATGACGAGGTCGTGTTCGAGGCGGACGATCACGACGACTCACATGCCTGGAGCGTCATCCTGCACGGGAGAGCACAGGTGCTCGACACGTTCGCGGAGGTCGAGCGGGCGGACGGCCTCGGCCTGGAGTCCTGGATCCCGACGTTGAAGTACACCTACGTGCGGATC
The DNA here is from genome assembly GCF_039614715.1 of Microbacterium sp. AZCO. Taxonomy (GTDB): domain Bacteria; phylum Actinomycetota; class Actinomycetes; order Actinomycetales; family Microbacteriaceae; genus Microbacterium. Next base: position 1,324,157 of record NZ_CP154857.1, read on the forward strand.
GTCCCGACGAGTCTGAGCGGGCGCAGGTTCACGCGCGGACCGGAACCGGACAGGTACGGCATCCAGCAGTACTGAGCTGCGGCCCGCTGTGACCCGCCCACCTCGCGATGTCGCGCGCGTGGACGGGCCCGATCTCAGAGCGACGACCTGCCCGGTACCAGGTCAGACTTCCGACTCGGCGCGCAGCGGAGCCAGCATCTCTCCCAGCTGTCGACCCCACTCGCGAGCGCGATCGACCTCTCCCCCCTCGAGCTCATTGTCCTTGTCGACCACGAAGCTCTCCGGGTGAGCCAGCCGCGTCAGACCGTGCGCGCGCAGCTGACGATCGATCGCCGCAGCGGCGGATCCGGTGAAGATGCGCGGCATATCGGCGCGAGTGTCGAAGGCTGCGAACATGCTCGCGGGCAGCGCACCGTCGAGCAGCCACTCGCGAACCCCGGTTCCCTTGGCGGACGCGTCGAGCGCGAGGTGACGGGCCGGGTCCTCCGACCACCTGACGGCCTCTGCTCGCGTGGAGTCTCGACTCAGTCCGTGAACGTGCGTCGGCGCCCCCACGATGATGACATCGGGCTCGAGCGGCCACGGCTGGACCCGCTGCACGGCGGAGACCTCCACGGTCGCCGTCTCCGAGACTCCCTCCGCGATGGCCTCGGCGACGCGGCGTGTGTTGCCGAACATCGATTCGTACACCACCGCGACACGAGCCGGGTGGTGGATCGAGCCGCTGTGCGCGGGCGATGATGTCCGATCTTGACTCATGAGTCGGTCCTTCCTCTCGAGTTCCACGTCACCGCACCTGTCGAGGCACGACCGGGGTCGAAAGTCCCGCGACGCCGGCGGGCGCCAGGCCCGGTGTCCGCGACATTCCACCCGCTGAGCCGGCCTGGATGATTCGGGACCTTCGACCCAATCCCTATGGTTGGCCGCCGAATAGCGTGGCCGAAGGGCGCCTGAAGCGGTCCCGGTCTGGAGGTTCCGATGGAGCGCATCGTGCTCGGCTATGACGGGAGCCCGGCCGCGGTTGCAGCCCTGAGGTGGACGGCAGATCGACGAGGCCGCTCTCGAGCGAAAGTCGATGTCGTCAACGTCATCTCGCCGATGACGCGCGATCGGTCGCTCGGCATCGAGCAGCTCGCCGATGCGGAGACGTACCTCCGTGAGCGGGCGCCGGGGATGCCTGTGGAGCTTCACCGTCTGGAGGGGGCGATGCCCGACACGCTCGGCGACTTCTCACACGGGGTCGACCTCATCGTGGTGGGCATCGACCCTGCACACATGATCCGGGCGACCTTCCCCGGACTGGTCCCACTGGAGCTGGCGATGGAATCGAACGTGCCCGTGTGCCTGGTGCCGGCCGGGTGGGTGGAGGCGGACGACCCGGTCACCGTCGGCATCGCGGACGACGAGTCGTCCGACTCGGCCGTCGCATTCGCGGTCCGTGAGGCCCGCCTGACGTCGGCGAGCCTGCGGCTGGTGCACGCCTGGTTGATGCCGACGCCCGCTCGCTACGGAGCGACGGCTCTGGCCCTCTCCGTGGATCACGAGCTGGCACTCCATCGCGTCGTCTTGGACGAGGCGATGGGGAGTCTCATCGAGGCGCATCCGTCGCTCTCTGTTGAGGGGGAGCTCGTCAGGGAGAGCCGCGCGGCAGCCCTCCTGAAGTTCGCCGCGACATCGTCGATGCTGGTGATCGGCACCCACCATCACGGTCCGCTGACGGGTGCCCTCCTCGGATCCGTCGCGCAGGATGTGCTCTGGCGCGCCACCTGCCCGGTCTGCGTCGTGCCCAATGGCGCCCGTCAGAGCTAGAGCGCCGCGTCGTGCGGAGCGGGCTCCGGGTGAGCGAGCTGGAACACGGCAGCCTGGGTTCGGCGCTCGAGGCCGAGCTTGCTGAGAAGCGATGAGACGTAGTTCTTCACGGTCTTCTCCGCGATGCCGAGCCGATCACCGATCTGGCGATTGGTCATCCCGTCGGCGATGAGCCGAAGGATCTGGCGTTCCCGAAGACCCAGCGAACCGAGGCGAGGGTCGTCGCCCGCGGCATCCTGCATGCGGGATCTCGCGGCCCGCACCGTCTCTGGGTCCAGGAGGGAGCGGCCCGCGGCGACCGCCCTGATGGACTCGATCAGGCGTGATGCGCCGATGTCCTTCAGGACGTATCCGGCCGCTCCCGCAAGCACCGCGGCGGAGACGGCCGTGTCATCGTCGTAGGCGGTGAGGATCAGGCAGGCCACCGAGGGCAGCCGCGAGCGCACGTCACGGCATACGTCAATCCCGCTTCCGTCGGGAAGTCGCACGTCCAGAACGGCGACGTCGGGACTGGTCGCCTGGATCCGGCCGAGCGCCTGGCGAGCCGTCGCGGCTTCACCGATGACCTCCATGTCGGCCTGGGCGTCGATGAGGTTCCCGAGGCCACGTCGGACGATCTCGTGATCGTCGACAAGGAAGACCCGGATCATCGGGCGGTCTCCGCTTCCGTCGCCGGGGTCTGCGCCTCAAGCGGTGCGTGCCATGTCGCCGTCGTTCCGGACGGGCTCGAGTCGATGAGGAATCGTCCTCGCCTCGCTCGTGCCCGTTCGTCGAGATTCGCCAGACCCCGGCGCTCCCGATCGAGGGCCATCCCGTCGCCGTCGTCCGCCACCGTCACCGTCACCCCGTCGTCGGAGGCCACGACGTCGATCGACACACGGTCCCCATTCGCATGGCGGAGCGCATTGCTGAGCAGCTCGCGCGCTACGGCGACGACATCCGTGGCGAGCCCGTCGCGAACGAGGTGGTCGACCGGTCCGCTGAATCGGATGGCCGGGGGCCGGTGACCGCGAGCCGAGAGCTCGCCCACCACGTCGAGCAGCCGATGGCGCAAGGATGCCTCGTCGCGTTGCGAGAGAGCGAAGACCACGGTCCTGATCTGGCGGATCGCGTCATCCAGATGCTCGATCGCCTCTTCGATCTCGTCGCTGTCCGCCCCGGGACCGACACGTGCGCCGACGGCCTGGAGAGCGAGCCCTGTGCCGAACAGCTGCTGGATCACGTGATCGTGGAGGTCCCTGGCGATGCGCCGCCGGTCCTCCGCGAGGAGAGCGCGCTGCGCGTCTTCGCGTGCGCGCGCGAGCTCGAGGGCGATGCTCGCGCGAGAACCGAGATCACTCGCGCTTGCGATCTCCGCCGGGGAGAAGGGGTTCGCGTCGCGACCCCTCACGAGAACCATCACACCCCACGTGCCGGTCCGAGCCCTCAGCGGCACTGCAAGCGATGGACCGCCGCCGAATCCGGCCTGGTCCGCGAGAAGCGGTCGATCCCTCGGGTCCACCCGACCTCGAGCGTGCGGCTTCGCATCGTCGAGGACGGCCGCTACGAGGGGTGGAACAGGATCCACGAAGGAACCGGGGATCCACGTGCCGTCATCGCCCCGGGATGCGGCGATACGCAGCCGATCCTCCCCCGTCGACGTGAGCACGGCCACGCGGTCAGCTCCCCCGACCTCCTGGAGCCTGCCCGCGAGCAGGTCGAGGACCGTGTCGATCGGAGTCGAGACGATCGCCGATGCGAGTTCGGCGGCCGCGGTGGCCCAGAGCTCGCGTACTTGGGCATCCGCGAACAGGCGCGCGTTCTCGATGGCGAAGCCGGCTGTCGCAGCGAGTGCGCCGAGGAGCTGTTCGTCCTCTTCGGTGAATTCGCCGTTGCGGCGATTCGTCAGATAGAGGTTGCCGAAGACCTCGTCTCGGATTCGCACGGGGACGCCGAGGAAGTCGCCCATCTTCGGGTGATGGGCCGGGAACCCGACCGCGCGCTCATCGTTTTCGATCCGGCTGAGCCGGATGGGCCGGGGATCAGCGATGAGCGCACCGAGCAGGCCATGCCCCTCGGGGAGTTCGCCGATGGCCTGCGCCTGATCCGGCGTGAGGCCGACATAGATGAACTGCTCGAGAGCCTTCTTGTCGGGGGTCAGGATGCCCATCGCGCCGTACTCGGCCTCGACGAGCTCGGTCGCGGCTTCGACCGTTCTCCGCAGCACCTGGCGGAGATCGATCTGCTCGACGACCGTCTGGCTCGCACGCAGCAGCGCACGGAGCCGTCCCTGCGTGCGCATGACGCGTTCACCCTGGGCCAGCAGACTCGTGATCGCATCTTCGAGGTCTGCGCGCGGCCCGTCCGGGAAGGAGAGCGAGTCGGTCTCGGACACAGCGTCAACCTCCCGCAGTCGCCGTCACGGTTCAGGCTAGGCGCGACACGGCTTCCTCGCCACCGGAATGGCCGTAGACCACGTTCGCAGGCGTGCCCAGGGTGACGTGCTCACCGGACGATGAGCACCGAGCAGTGCGCGTGGGAGGAGAGGGCCGCGCTGACGGATCCGAGCAGCAGACCCGTGAAGCCGCCGTGGCCTCGGGTGCCGACGACAACGAACTCCGCCTGCCGCGAGAGCTCGATGAGCGTGTGAGCGGGACGTCCCCGCTGCGTGCTCGAGGTGAACCACGCCGGCACGCCGTCGGGAAACGCTTCCGCTGCGCCCATCGCTCGGATCTGCTCGGCATCCTCAACGGGGCTCCCATCGATCTCGGGCGAGTAGGCATCGCCGTAGATCAGCGTCGGGTAGTCCCAGACCACGATCGCGTGCACGGGGAGGTCGAGGAGGGGCGCCATCTGCACGGCGCGGAGGAGCCCACGGACGCTGCCGGCGGACCCGTCGAAGCCCACGAGGAGCCCGGGCTTGGCCCAGGGAAGCGGGAAGGGGTCGCGTTGCGGACCGGGATCGCGGATGGCCTCAGGCATGGCATCATCGTCCGCCGGCGACCTCACCGGCGGCGGGACCAACGTCCCGCGCCGACTCGCGCCCCGCGCGGAGACTGGTCTCATCACGAAACCCTCGAGGAGCAGATCATGAAGGCAGCAGTCGTCCACAGCTTCGGAGCACCGGCGGAGGTCGAGGATCGCCCCGTTCCCAGGCCGGGGGCGGGCCAGGTTCTGGTGCGCCTCGAAGCCTGCGGGCTGTGTCACACCGACATCCACGCCATGCAGGGCGACTGGCCGGTGAAGCCGCCGCTGCCCCTCGTCCCGGGCCATGAAGGAGTCGGGATCATCGAGCAGCTCGGCGACGGCGTCACCTCCCGCACCGTCGGACAGCGCGTCGCGATGCCGTGGCTCGGTCACGCGTGCGGCGAGTGCCGTTTCTGCATCGACGGGCGGGAGAACCTGTGCGAGCAGCAGTTCAACAACGGCTACGGGGTCGACGGCGGCTACGCCGAGTACATGCTCGCGGATGCCCGCTTCGCCACCCCGGTGCCCGACGGCATCTCGGCGATCGACGCGGCGCCCCTGACGTGCGCGGGGGTGACGACATACGCGGCGATCAAGAACGCGCGGGTGGTCCCCGGAGAGACGGTCGCCGTCTTCGGAATCGGCGGACTGGGCCACCTCGCGGTGCAGTACGCCCGGCTGGTCGGCGCCAAGGTCATCGCGGTGGACGTGAATGACGAGAAGCTCCAGCTGGCGACCGAACTGGGCGTCGACCACGTTGTGAACGCCCGTGGGACGGATGTGGTCCAGGCGATCCGAGACTGGGGAGGCGCGGATGTCGCGGTGGTCCTGGCGGTCGCTCCGGCGGTCTTCGGCCAGGCGTTCGAGGCACTCAACCGGGGTGGACGGCTCGTCCTGGTCTCCCTCCCCGCCGACGGCACGATCACGCTTCCGATCTTCGAGACCGTGCTCAAGGGCATCAGCGTCATCGGATCCATAGTGGGCACGCGGCAGGATCTCACGGAGGTCTTCGACCTGCACGCCGCCGGGCGCACGCGAGTGATCACGCAGACGCGTGAGCTCGAGCAGGTGAACACCTCGGTGGACGAGGTTCTCGCAGGCTCGGTGCCCGCCCGACTGGTCTTCGCCTATGACTCGGTGGGCGCGGTGAAGGCGCCGTCATCGGAGTGACCCCGAAAGATCAGCTCTCGAGATTCGCGGCGACGTCCGGTACGTAGTTCTCGAGGTTCCGCGGCGGCCTCTCATAGCCGCGGGCCTCGGGCCGGGTGGGGATCACCACCGGCTCCGGCTCGACCTTGCCGTAGGGAATCATCGAGAGCAGGTGCGAGATCATGTTGATCCGGCTGCGCCGCTTGTCGACGGACGGGACCTCGAACCACGGCGCCTCGGGGATGTCTGTGTGCACGAACATGCTGTCCTTCGCCCGCGAGTAGTCCTCCCACCGGGTGATCGACAGCAGGTCGTTGGGGCTCAGCTTCCACCGCCGCATCGGATCCTGCGCCCGGGAGCGGAACCTGCTCTCCTGCTCGTCGGGCGAGACGCTGAACCAGTACTTGAGGAGGATGATCCCGTCCTCGACGAGCAGCCGTTCGAAGATGGGGGCCTGGTGCAGGAAGCGGTGGTACTCCGCGTTCGTGCAGTAGCCCATCACGTGCTCGACTCCGGCGCGGTTGTACCACGATCGATCCATCAGGACGATCTCCCCCGCAGCGGGCAGATGCGGCACATATCGCTGGAAGTACCACTGGCCCTTCTCGCGCTCGGTCGGCGCGGGGAGGGCCACGATGCGCGTGACCCGGGGGTTGAGGTACTCGGCGACGCGCTTGATCGTCGAGCCCTTGCCGGCGGCATCCCGTCCCTCGAAGATGACCACGATCCGTGCTCCGGACGCCTGCACCCACGCCTGCATGTCGACCAGCTCGGCCTGCAGCCGGTGCAGCTCGCGTTCGTAGCTCTTCTTCGAGAGGCGGGAACCCATGTCGCGACAGTACACGGCGTCCGCGATTCTCAGCCGCGTCTGAGTGGTCGTCTGGTTGACTCACCTCGCGGTGCCGACGCCGCGAGGAGCAGCGTGGACGACCGTCGAGAGGTTCTCCCCCGACTCCTATATGTCGAGGACGACCCGGTGATCGCCGAGATGGCGGTCGACGTCCTCAGCGAGAGCTATTCCGTCGAGCACGTCTCGGACGGGCGCATCGCGAAGGAGCGCGTGCTCAGCGACCGGTTCGATGTCATCGTGGTCGATCGGCGCCTGCCGGGCCTGGACGGCCTCGACCTCGTGCGCGCCATTCGGGTGGCGCACATCACGACTCCCGTGCTGCTGCTCACGGCACTCGGGTCGGTCGCGGATCGGGTGGAAGGGCTGGATGCCGGAGCCAACGACTACCTCGTCAAGCCCTTCGACTACGACGAGCTGCTGGCACGACTGCGATCACTCGTCCGAGGCTTCCGGATCGCCGGTGAGCGGCGTGAGATCGGAGAGTGGGTGTTCGTGCCGGCATCCTCGGCGCTCTACTCGCCGGCAGGCGGACGTGTCGCACTGACCGCCACCGAGACCCGGCTGCTCTCGGCCCTGTCGGAGAGCCCCGGCCACGTCTTCTCCCGTGAGGAGCTGCTTCGTACCGCCTTCTCCTCGGACGACTCGCTGAACTCGGTGGACACCTACGTGCATTACATCCGACGCAAATCGGCGCCCGACATCATCGAGACGGTCCGCGGCCGCGGCTACCGAGCGGCCGCGCCGATATGAGCGGCTCCCCCGACCGCGACCGCGTCCAGCGGTCCGCGCTGCGGGTGGGCATCCTGGTCGCAGCGGGATCTGCCCTGGTCATCACGGCCGGAGTGGCCGTCCTGGTGCTCGTGCTGCTCATCTCGGGCCGCCCGGAGGGCGAGCGCGAACCCGAGCGCGGAGAACCCGTCGGCGATCACATCGTCGTCGACGTCGACCGGGTGCTGCCCGTGGTGCTCGCGCTCGGAGTGCTCGGGGTCGTCCTCCTGGGGGTCATCGCGTGGCTCGCCGCGCGATCGGCGGTTCGCCCGCTCGCCGAAGCGCTGCGCCTGCAGCGCGCGTTCGTCGCCGACTCCAGCCACGAGCTGCGCACACCGCTCACCGCGCTCACGAGCCGGATCCAGATCCTCCAACGGCGACAGGCCGCCGGCAGGCCGATCGAGCCGACGATCGCCGCGCTGCGTCACGATGCCCGCGTCCTCGACGACGTTCTGACCGACATGCTTCTCGCGGCCGAGGGTGAGGACGCGGGCGACTCCTCGGCGCAGCTCGATGGATGCCTCGAATCAGCCGTGGCGACGCTCGAGCCGCTCGCCGACGAGACCGGCGTCACGCTGCGCACCGAGGTCGCTCACGCGATGACCGCCCCTATCCCGTCCGTCACCCTCACCCGTCTGTGCGTGGCGCTGATCGACAACGCGGTGCACCACTCCCCCTCCGGGTCCGTCGTCACCGTCGCCGCGGACCGGAACGGCGACACCATCGAGATCCGTGTCACCGATGCCGGGAGCGGCGTCGATCCTGCCGACCACGACCGCATCTTCGAGCGTTTCGCCCGCGCAGCGGAGTCCGGGCGCCGGCGTGGGTTCGGGCTGGGGCTTGCGCTCGTGCGCGAGACGGCTGCACGCTACGGCGGAACAGCGAAACTGGAGTCGACGTCATCGACGGGGTCGACGTTCGTCCTCGCCCTGCCCGCGTCACGGTAGACCTCGTCAGCGCCGTCAGTGGCTCGCCTGGTCGAGCGCCGTCAGTGGCTCGCCTGGTCGAGTGCCGACTGCAGCGACTGGATGTAGCCCGTGCTGGTGAATGTGGCGCCCGAGATCATGTCGAGCTGGGCGCTCTGCGCCGTGAGCGTCTCGGAGACGAGCTGCGGGATGGCCGAGGAGTTGATCCGCTGATCCACCCCGTTGCCATCCGGATAGGTCGGCACATCGACCGCGGTGATCTTGCCGCCGGACACGGTGACCTGAACCTGCACAGGACCGTACCTAGTCGCCGCCGAGCTGCCCGTGTACTGCCCATCGGTGAGCGTGCCGGAACCCGAGGTCTGTCCGCCCGGCGCGGTCACCGGCGCCGGTGCCGCGTCGAGCGAGGTGCGGTACGTGAACAGCATCACGAGGCCGCTGATCGTGGCGAGAACACCGATGATGATCTTCTTCATGGAGGCTCCTCGATGAGGTTCAGACGGCGAACGCTTCGCTGTGGATGCGTCGGTCGGGCACACCGGCCTCGATGAGGTCCGCGTGGACGGCGGCCATCCACGGAGCCGGCCCGCAGAGGAAGACGTCGTAGTCCTCGAGGTCGGGTGCGAGATGGCGGAAGATCGCGGATCCGGCCCACGCCGCGTGGGAGGCGGGCAGCCACGTCGCCCGACTGCGATCCCGAGGTCCGTTCAGCGTGAAGTGACGCACACCGCGCATTCTCGTGAGCCGGCTGATCTCGTCGAGCCGCATCCCGTCGGCATCGGTGTGGTCGCGCGTGAGGAGCACGGCGTCGCCCGGCGCGTAGTCCTCCGAGGCCAGCAGAGCGGTCAACGGAGCGACGCCCGCGCCCGCGCCGATCATGAGGAGTTTGCGCGCGCTGCGCACGTCCCCGGTCATGGTGCCGTAGGGGCCCTCGATGAGCGCGCGCGTGCCGGGACGCAGGCGTGTCAGTCGTTCCGTGCCGTCGCCCACGATCTTCGCCGAGATGACGAACTCATCCCCCACCGGGGCCGCGGCCAGCGAGTACGGATGTCCACGCGACCATCCGGGACCGTCGAGGAATCGCCAGACGAAGAACTGCCCGGCCCGCGCGCGGAGCCGCTCGAGATCGCGACCGCGCACGCGCACGCTCACGCCGTTCGACCCGTCCGGCACCACCGAGACCACACGAAGACGGTGCCGCGCCGAGCGCCACAGCGGCTGCCCGATGCGGAAGACGACGACGGATGCGGCCACGATGCCCCACAGCATCCACCAGTACACCGTCGCCGCGGCGTTCTGCACGAAGTCGGCACCCGTCCAGAGCATGTGCGGGATGGCGAGCCCCACGCCGAGGTAGCCGTACAGGTGGAGGAGGTGCCAGGACTCGTAGCGCAGCCGCCGGCGTGATCTCCGGATCGAGGTCACCACCACCATGACGAGAAGACCCGTGCCCGCCGTCGCGAGCAGCATGCCCGGGTAGTCCCAGACGAACTGCCACAGCTGAACGAACGGGTTCACGGCGGCCTGCGCGGCATAGCCCAGCACGAGAAGCACGATGTGGGCGATGAGCAGCCAGAACGACCAGAACCCCACGAGCCGGTGCATGCGGGTGATCTCATCTCGCCCGAAGCCGCGCTCGAAGAGCGGCACGCGCGCCATCAGAAGCACCTGATAGAGCAGAAGGTTCGCCGACACGAGCCCGGTCAGCCGTCCGAGCGAGTTCAGCGTCTCGGCGTCGAAGCCCAGGAGCGCCTGCACGCCGGCGCCCGACACCCACAGTGCGACGACGAAGAGGCTCGTGCCCCAGATGACCACGGTCGCCGCGAGGTTCCACAGATTCCGCCGGGATGGCCTGGCGGCTGGGCGTGATTGCCCGGCACCTGAGAGGGATCGCCGGGCGGCAAGGGAGCTCATGAGTCGATGCTCGGAGAGCCGTTCCCAGACAAGACCAATATTCGAGGGCTCACAGAGAGTCCATAGACTGCTCTCGCCCTCCACCGAGGAGTGCGGCAGCGGCGCCCGACGTCGGAATCGGTGGCCACCCGTGCGACGGTGGAAGAGGATTCCCGACTGACCGGGAAGTTTTGGTGGACCTGAGGGGACTCGAACCCCTGACCCCCTGCATGCCATGCAGGTGCGCTACCAGCTGCGCCACAGGCCCAGATTGTTGTTCCGCTCAGCGCGGGCAACCCGTTCAGCTTACTACACGCTGAGGGCTGCCTCGAACCACGACGGGCTCAGCGAGCCGGTGTGATGCGCTCGGGAAGCTCGATCGGGACGACCGGGCAGTCCTTCCACAGACGCTCGAGGCCGTAGTAGACGCGCTCCTGCTCGTGGAAGACGTGCACGACGAGATCGCCGAAGTCGAGGAGCACCCAGCGGGACTCCTCACGGCCCTCGCGACGGAGTCGCTTGTGTCCGGCCTCGAGCAGCTTGTCCTCGATCTCGTCCGCGATGGCGGCGACGTTCCGCTCGCTGCGGCCCGTCACGAGCAGGAAGATGTCGACGAGCGGCAGCGGCTCGGAGACATCCAGCCCGACGAGGTCCTCTCCTCCCTTGGAGTCCGCGGCAGCCGCCGCGATCTGCAGCATCCGTCGTCCGTTCTCGGTCGCCGTCATCAGAACACTCCTGTCGCGAAGGCGAGGATGAGCACGCCCACGAGTGCGAGCGCGAGTGCGCCCGCCGTGATCGCGAGCGTCAGCATGAGTCGGCCGCCCTTCTCGGGGGCCGGGGGCTTGATGATCTCGCCCGGGGTCTTCGTCGTCGAGACGGCGGCGCTGGCCGCGATCGGCGTCGGCGAGGAGTGCGCGGGCAGTTCACCGTCGACCAGGACCGCATCCACCTCTTTGCCGTCGGCCGTGCCGGGAGCATGACCCGTCGAGCCGAGCCCCTCGGGGAGGTTGAAGGTGCCCGTGATGAGCACTTCGCCCGTCGCCGTCACCGGCGCGACGATCGGACCGCCGTCGGGCGACTGCGACAGGATCAGCGCGTTGGGCGTCGCGACCGAGCCGCTCGCCGACCGCGTGATCAGCTCGTCGAAGGAGGGCGCGAGCGCCTGCGCGTGGCCGGCGTCGCCCGTCAGGAGCGCCGCGCCGAATGTCGGGTCGACGGTGCGAGGGGTGGACTCCTCCTCGACCGGCTCCCGGAAGAGCGCGTCGGCGTCGGATGCCTCTTCGGCGGAGGCCTCCTCGCTTTCAGCGGGGGCTTCCGCGGATTCATCCTCCGCTCCCTCGCGCTCGTCAGCCTTCGCCTCGGCCTCGCCGCCTTCCGTCTCGGGCTCGCCCTCGTTCGCGGGCTCGCCCTCGGTCGCGGGCTCGCCCTCGTCCGCGGCCTCGGCCACGACGGGCGTCGGCCCAGACGTCACCCCGAGCTCGGCGAAGGGGTCGATCTCACCCTCGGGAGCCTCGTCTTCGGACTCTCCGCGAGGCTCGTTCGTCGGTGTGGCGAGCGGGGCGCCCGTCTCGGCGGCGTACGACGCGGCGACGTCGGGAGTGATGACGGGCACGGATGCCGTGCGGATGCGCTCCTGCTGGCGCGCCTGACGGCGGGTCAGCGGCGAGACGCCCAGGTCGACACTGCGGTCGGGAATCGGCGCGTCCGGAAGGACGACGGGCTCGGCGGCGCGCGGCAGCGGGGCGACCGGCGCGAGCGAGGCCTCGAACGGCGGTGGGACGACGGGCACCTCGGCGACCGGGGCGGGCGGCTGCTCGTCGGACTCCGCCGACTCGATGACCGGCACAGCGCCGGTGTTGATGATGGGGTTCGCCCCCGTGTTGCGGATCTCCCGCATCTGCTTGCGTGTCAGGGGCGGAGTGTCGGGCTGATCGGGTGTGCTCATTCCTGGCTCCGGTAGAGATGGTGCTTCGCAATGTATTGGACGACGCCATCGGGAACGAGGTACCACACGGGATTACCCCGACGAACGCGGTCTCGACAGTCCGTCGATGAGATGGCGAGGGCGGGGACCTCGAGTTGACTGACGTCGTCGGTGGGCAGCCCGTCTGTGTTCAGGACGTGCCCGGGGCGGGAGACCGCGACGAAGTGGGCGAGCTCCCAGAGCTCATCATGGTCTCTCCAGCTGAGAATCTGCGCTATGGCGTCGGCGCCCGTGATGAAGAACAGCTCGGCGTCCGGCCGCTGCGCCTTCAGATCACGGAGTGTGTCGATCGTGTACGTGAGTCCGCCGCGGTCGATGTCCACTCGGCTGACGGTGAAGCGCGGGTTGGATGCCGTCGCGATGACCGTCATCAGGTAGCGGTGCTCGCTCAGGCTGACGTCGCTCTTCTGCCACGGGTTTCCGGTGGGGACGAAGACGACCTCGTCCAGGTCGAAAGACTGCGCGACTTCGCTCGCGGCGACGAGGTGCCCGTGATGGATGGGATCGAACGTCCCACCCATGACCCCGATCCTCGGGGCTCGTGCCACCGTCATGCGGTTCGCCTAGTGGCCGTGTCCCGCCTGCTGCACATCGTTCGCGTGGGCCCGCGCGTATGCCTCCGCCTTGCGCGAGTGGCGGTTGGCGACGTTGCGGTACGAGAGCGTCACGAGCGCGAGCGCCAGGAAGACCACGAACGCGATGATGCCGAAGCCGATCGTCTCCATGGCGACGTTGTGGTGCTCGGACTCCTCGGCGGCGAAGGCGATCAGCGTGGCGACGGTCATTCGGACTCCGTTTCGGGATCGCGCCTGGGGCTCGAGGCGCGCACCCAGTCTATGCCGTCAGGCGCGGACCTGTCCGGAGCCCCGCGCGAGCCACTTGCTGCTCGTCAGCTCGGCGAGCCCCATGGGGCCGCGAGCGTGGAGCTTCTGCGTCGAGATGCCGACCTCGGCGCCGAAACCGAACTCGCCCCCGTCGGTGAAGCGCGTGGAGGTGTTGACCATCACGACGGCCGAGTCGACCTCGGCGAGGAAGCGCGCGGCGTTGGCGTCGTCGGTCGTGATGATCGACTCGGTGTGGTGGGTCGAGTACGTCCGGATGTGCGCGAGCGCCTCATCGAGGTCGTCGACGACATGCATCGCGACGTCGAGCGAGAGATACTCCGTCTGCCAGTCCTCGTCGGTCGCCGGCACGATGCCGGCGGCCAGGCCGCTGACGACGGCATCGCCGTGCACCGTCACACCGCGTTCCTGCAGCGCCGAGACGATCGGCGGCACGAGCTGGTCCGCAGCATCCCGGTGCACGAGCACCGTCTCGACGGAGTTGCACACGCTCGGCCGCTGCACCTTGGCATTGACGACGATGTCGCGCGCCCAGTCGAGGGGCGCCGACGCGTCGAGCACGATGTGCACGACGCCGGCGCCCGTCTCGATGACAGGGACCGACGACTCGGTCACGACGGTCTCGATGAGCTGCGCGCTGCCGCGGGGCACCAGCACGTCGACGATGCCGCGCGCCTGCATGAGCGCCTTCGCCCCGTCGCGGCCGAACTCGTCGACCGTCTGAATCGCCTCGGGGTCGATGCCCTGCTCCGCGAGGGCGCCCCGCATCGCGCGGATGAGCGCCGCGTTGGTGAGCTCAGCGGCCGAGCCGCCGCGCAGGACGACGGCGTTGCCCGAGCGGAGCGCCAGGGACGCGATGTCGACCGTGACGTTGGGACGCGCCTCGTAGATGGAGCCGACGACCCCGAACGGCACGGACACCTTGGTGAGCTCGACGCCGTTCGGAAGTGTGCGCTCGTCGAGCACCCGGCCGACCGGATCGGGCAGCGCGGCGATGTCGCGGACCGCGGCGGCGAGGGCGGCGACCCGCGGCTCGTCGAGCCGCAGCCGGTCTTGAAGCGCCGTCGAGAGCCCCGTGGCGCGCCCGCGCTCGAGGTCCTCGCCGTTGGCGGAGACGATCTCGGCGGCCGACCACTCGATCGCGTCGGCGATGGCGAGGAGAGCGTCGCGCTTCTGCTCGTCGCTCAGCAGCCCGATCGTGCGGGCGGCGTCCTTCGCGAGCAGCATGCGCTCCCGCGGCGTCGTCGCGGTGGTGGTCATCCGCTCATTCTATCGGCGGTGCAACGCGACAGACGGCGCTCGGTCCGTGCTCAGACGGAGGGTGCGACGACGCCCGCGGTGCGGATCGGCCCCGTCGCCGCAGGTGCCGCGGGCTCCGGGTTCGGCTCGAACCACGTGCCGATCTCGGCTCCCGTGAGAGCGTCGTCGACGCGGTCCGCGCTGGTGACGAGCACGCCGATTCCGGATGCCGCGGCCAGTCGCGCGGCCGACACCTTCGTCGCCGCTCCCCCGGTGCCGACGCTGTTGACGACGACCGAGCCGAACTCGAAGCCGTGCAGGTCGTCGCCGTAGTGGACGCGATCGATGGGGCGGGCGCCTGGCTGGTCCGGCGGGCGCGTGTAGAGGCTTTCGATGTCGCTCAGCAGCACGAGCGCATCGGCGCCGATGAGCTCCGCCACGAGCGCCGCGAGCCGGTCGTTGTCGCCGAAGCGGATCTCGTGCGTCGCGACGGTGTCGTTCTCGTTGACGATCGCCAGGATGCGGAGGCCGAGGAGGCGCTCCATGGCGCGGCGGGCGTTGGAGCGGTGCGTGTGGTTCTCGAGGTCCCCCGCGGTGAGGAGCACCTGTCCCGCGACGATGCGGAAGGGGCGCAGAGCCTCCTGGTAGCGGTAGATCAGCACGTTCTGACCCACCGCGGCGGCAGCCTGCTGGGTTGCCAGGTCGCTCGGGCGTTCGGCGAGCGAGAGGTAGGGCATCCCGGTCGCGATCGCCCCGGAGGAGACGAGCACGACCTCGGTCCCGCGCGCGTGCGCGGCGGCGAGTGCCTCGACGATCGGCTGGATGCGGCCCGCGTTGTCTCCGCTGATCGACGACGAGCCGACCTTCACGACGACGCGACGGGCACCCGCCAGTTCGGTCCGATCGCGTACGGTCACTCGTCCTCCTCGTCGTCCCAGCCCGACCCGTTCACCCGCTCGGCCTCGAGCTCGGCGCGGGCCTCGGCCTTGGCATCCATCAGCTCGTGATACTGCTCGCGGCGCTCGGCCGTCGTGCGGCGGCCGGAGCCGTCGAGACGCGCGTCCGTGCCGCGAGGCGCCGTGATGAGCTCGGCCGTCGACGTGAGCGAGGGGTCCCAGTCGAAGACGACGCCGTCGCCCTCGCCGATGACAACGGTCGCACCGGGCGTCGCGCCGGCTCGGAAGAGCTCGTCCTCGACGCCGAGCTTGTTGAGTCGATCGGCGAGGTAGCCCACGGCCTCGTCGTTCTGGAAGTCGGTCTGCTGCACCCAGCGCACCGGCTTCTCCCCCAGGATGCGGAAGATGTCGCCGTACGTGCCGCCCTCGACGCGGACGCGGAAGTCCTCTTCGGCGCCCTTCGGCCGGATGACGATGCGCTCGGGAGCCGGCTTGACCGCCTGCTCCGCGCGGTGGCGCGACACGACGTCGCCCAGCGCGAACGTGAGCTGGCGGAGGCCCTCGTGGCTCACCGTGGAGATCTCGAACACACGGAAGCCCCGCTCCTCGAGATCAGGGCGCACGAGGTCGGCGAGATCCTTCGCCTCGGGCACGTCGACCTTGTTGAGCGCGATCAGCTGGGGGCGCTCGAGCAGCGGCAGCTGACCCTCGGGCACGGGGTACGCCGCGAGCTCGGCGAGGATGACGTCGAGGTCGCTCAGCGGGTCGCGTCCCGGCTCGAGGGTCGCGCAGTCGAGCACGTGCACGAGCGCCGTGCAGCGCTCGACATGGCGGAGGAACTCGAGGCCGAGCCCCTTGCCCTCGCTCGCCCCCTCGATCAGTCCCGGCACATCGGCGACGGTGAAGCGCACGTCCCCCGCCTGCACGACGCCGAGATTAGGGTGCAGCGTCGTGAACGGGTAGTCGGCGATCTTCGGGCGCGCCGCGGAGATCGCCGCGATCAGGCTCGACTTGCCGGCCGACGGGTAGCCCACGAGGGCCACGTCGGCGACGGTCTTGAGCTCGAGGAGGACGTCGCCCTCCCAGCCGGGCGTGCCGAGGAGGGCGAAGCCGGGCGCCTTGCGCTTGGGTGACGAGAGTGCGGCGTTGCCGAGGCCCCCGAGGCCGCCGGGGGCGACGATGAAGCGCATGCCGGGCTCGATGAGGTCGACGAGCGGCTCGCCGTCGGCATCCTTGACAACCGTCCCGACCGGGACCGGCAGCTCGAGCGCCTCGCCCGCCGCACCGGAGCGGTTGTCGCCCATGCCGAAGCCGCCGTTGCCGGCGTGGCGATGCGGCGAGTGGTGGTACGAGAGCAGGGTCGTGACCTGCGGATCGGCGACGAGCACGACGTCACCGCCGTGACCCCCGTTGCCGCCGTCGGGGCCGGCGAGCGGCTTGAACTTCTCGCGGCGCACTGACACGCAGCCGTTGCCGCCCTTGCCCGCACGCAGGTGCAGCGTGACCCGGTCTACGAAGGTGACCATCGCGTTCTCCTGACGTGTGCGGGGTGATGCGGTTAAGACTGCGAGGGGCGAGCCGAAGCCCGCCCCTCGCGAAGACTGTCTGCTGAGCCGGCCTGAGCCTTACTCGGCGGCGGCGACGATGTTGACGACCTTGCGGCCGCCCTTGTTGCCGAACTCGACAGCACCGGCCGACAGCGCGAACAGCGTGTCGTCGCCACCGCGACCGACGTTGGCGCCGGGGTGGAAGTGCGTGCCGCGCTGGCGGACGATGATCTCGCCGGCGTTGACGACCTGGCCGCCGAAGCGCTTCACGCCGAGGCGCTGTGCGTTGGAGTCACGACCGTTGCGGGTGGAGCTTGCGCCCTTTTTGTGTGCCATCTCTCGAGTCTCTTCCTGGACTTACTTGATGCCGGTGACCTTGACGCGCGTGAGGTCCTGACGGTGGCCCTGGCGCTTCTTGTAGCCGGTCTTGTTCTTGAACTTCTGGATCACGATCTTCGGGCCGCGCTCCTCGCCGAGGACCTCGGCGGTGACGACGACCTTCGAGAGCTTGTCGGCGTCGGTCGTGACGGCGTCGCCGTCGACGAGCAGCACCGCGGGGAGCTCGATCTTGTCGCCGACCTTCGCCGCCTGACGGTCGAGGACGACGACCGTTCCGACCGAGACCTTCTCCTGACGGCCGCCGGCGCGCACAACTGCGTAAACCACTTCACACCTGTTTCTTCATTGGAGCGCACGCGCTCGGGATGTCACAAAAGACGCGGTGCGGATTTCTCGACGCACCAAAGGACTACTTTACCGGATGCCGGGGCAAACCCCAAAAGCGCGGCGGGGCGTGTCGCGGTGGCCTCGCCATAGGATCGGCTCGTGGCGATCCTCATCGACGATCCGCGCTGGCCCGCCCACGGGCGGCTGTGGGCGCACCTCGTCTCCGACGACAACCTCGACGAGCTGCACGCCTTCGCCGAGGCGAACGGCATTCCCCGCCGCGGCTTCGACCGCGACCACTACGACGTCCCCGACGAGGCGCACGCGCGCCTCGTCGCAGCCGGCGCGCGCCACGTCGACGGCCACACGCTCGTGCGCTCCCTCATCGCCTCGGGACTCCGAGTGACGATGCGGGAGCGCCGCGGGCGCTAGCGGGCTCACTCCCCCGTCGGCAGGTGCGGCACGGGCGTGCCCGTGAGCGCCGCCGTCGTCACCCGGCGACGGGACCGGCCCTGGCCCGGGGCCTTCGGCTCGGGCAGCGCGTTGAGCACCGAGTCGAGGAGGATGTCCTTCTCGGTCTTGGGCTTCGAGTCCCCGCGCTTCTTGCGGGGCTTCTTGGGGCGCTCGACCGGCTCGACGGGCAGCTCGACGACCGGCGCGTCGACGGCGTCGCCGTGGAGCGCCGCCTCGTCGTGATGGTGGATCGTGGATGCCGCGATCTGC
Organism: Microbacterium sp. AZCO; assembly: GCF_039614715.1. Lineage (GTDB taxonomy): Bacteria > Actinomycetota > Actinomycetes > Actinomycetales > Microbacteriaceae > Microbacterium. Next base: position 1,342,395 of record NZ_CP154857.1, read on the forward strand.
GCGAGCGCCGACTTCACGCCCTCCGTGATGACGTGCGTGCCGTTCGATCCGGCCGACGGGGCCGCGCCCGCGCGCGGGCGACGCGCGTTCGGCGGGCTCGCGGACGGCGTGCGGTGCTTCACGACGGGATCGTGGTGCACGATCACCCCGCGGCCGGCGCAGACGTCGCAGGCCTCGCTGAAGGTCTCGAGGAGCCCGAGGCCGAGCTTCTTGCGCGTCATCTGCACGAGGCCGAGCGAGGTGACCTCGGCGACCTGGTGCTTGGTGCGGTCACGGCTCAGGCACTCGACGAGCCGTCGCAGCACGAGGTCGCGGTTCGACTCGAGCACCATGTCGATGAAGTCGACGACGATGATGCCGCCGATGTCGCGCAGCCGCAGCTGGCGGACGATCTCCTCGGCGGCCTCGAGGTTGTTCTTCGTGACGGTCTCTTCGAGGTTGCCCCCCGAGCCGACGAACTTGCCGGTGTTGACGTCGACGACCGTCATCGCCTCGGTGCGGTCGATGACGAGCGAACCGCCCGAGGGGAGCCACACCTTGCGATCGAGAGCCTTCTCGATCTGCTCCGTGATGCGGAAGTCGTCGAACGGGTCGCCGTCGCTCTCGAAGCGCTCGACGCGCTCCAGGAGATCAGGTGCGACGGCCTCGAGGTAGCCGGCGATCGTGCTGTGCGCGTCCTCGCCCTGGATGAGCATCTTCGAGAAGTCCTCGTTGAAGACGTCGCGGACGATCTTGACGAGGAGGTCGGGCTCCGAGTGCAGCAGCGCCGGCGCCTGGATCGTCTCGACCTGCTTCGAGATGTGCTCCCACTGGTTCGTGAGGCGCTGCACGTCGCGGGTGAGCTGCTCCTCGGTCGCCCCCTCGGCGGCCGTGCGCACGATGACGCCCGACGACTCGGGGAGCACCTCCTTGAGAATGCGCTTGAGGCGCGCGCGCTCGGTGTCGGGGAGCTTGCGCGAGATGCCGTTCATCGCTCCGCCGGGGACGTACACGAGGTAGCGGCCGGGCAGCGAGATCTGGCTCGTGAGGCGCGCGCCCTTATGGCCCACCGGGTCCTTCGTGACCTGCACGAGAACGCGGTCGCCGGTCTTGAGCGCGAGCTCGATGCGACGGGGCTGGTTGCCGGTCTCGACGGCGTCCCAGTCGACCTCGCCGGAGTACAGCACGGCGTTGCGGCCCCGGCCGATGTCGACGAAGGCGGCCTCCATGCTCGGGAGCACGTTCTGGACCCGCCCGAGGTAGACGTTGCCGATGAGCGACGCGTCCTGGTTGCGCGCCACGTAGTGCTCGACGAGCACGTTGTCCTCGAGCACCGCGATCTGGATGCGCCCGTTCTTCGAGCGCACGATCATCACGCGGTCGACGGCCTCGCGGCGCGCGAGGAACTCGGCCTCGGTGACGACGGCACGGCGGCGACCCGCCTCACGACCGTCGCGACGGCGCTGCTTCTTGGCCTCGAGGCGCGTGGACCCCTTGATGCGCTGCGGCTCCGTGATGAGCTCGACGGCGCGCTGCCGCTGGTGCTGCGGCTGCCGGGGCTGCTCGGGAGCCGAGTCGGCGCCGGAGTCGGATGCCTCGTCTCGGCCGTCCGCCCCGCGACCACGGCGACGGCGGCGCGAGCTCGACGACGCCGACGCGTCGTCGGACTGCCCGCGGTCGAGCTGCTGACCTGGGCGCGGGGGCAGGAAGGTGATCTCCGGCGCGTAGAAGTGCAGCTGCGTCGAGACCGCCGACACGAATTCCTCGGGAAGGAGACCGAGGGTGACGGCCGTCACGGGGTCGGGCTCGGCGGGCTTCTGGGGCTCGGCGGGGGTGTCCGGCTCGGTCGGAGTCTCCGGCTCAGGGGACGCCTCCGGGGCGGTCGGAGTCTCGGGGTCGGCCCCGGTCTCAGACTCGGACGGCGTCTCCGACTCGGTCGGGGTCTCCGGCTCGGCCGGAATCTCCGGCTCGGTCTGCGCGTCGCCCTCCGAGGGCGCCTCGGCCTCCGCCGCGGCATCCGGCCCCGCGCTGCTCTCCGCGCCCGACTCAGGCTCAGGAGCCGATGCAGGCTCGGCCGTCTCCGGCTCGGTCGGCGGCACGTCGCCGCCCTCCACCTCGACGACCTCGACCGACTCGATGACCGCTTCCAGCTCTTCGCGGGCGGGCTCCGCCGGCGTCAGCGGTGCATCTGTCTCGGGCTGGGGATCGAAGGGTGCGTTGTTCTCATCTGCCATCACCGGCGTACTCCCATGCGGGGCGACACCGCGCGTCGCCCGGCGAAATCTCGTGCGGCGCCGCACCTGCGATGCCGCGAACTCACTCGGTCTGCAGCGGGACCCGGCTCATCGGCGGGGCCTCTCGCTGCGAAGGGCTGTTCCTCGCCCTGAAGTCTTCTGTGATGCACTGGCGGCGCGGCCGCGGCACATCGGCATCCATTATCGCACTTTCGTCCCGCGATTGCTCGGCGGCGCGACCTCGGGGCTTCTGCACGGCTTGCTGTCGGGGCATCCACTCCTCCTCGGTGTCATAATCCGAGGCATGTCTTCGCCCCAGACCCGCACTCGCCCCACCGTCATGGCCGTCTGGCTCGTGATCGCGGGAGTGATCGGGTGGTGGGCGGCGTTCTCGCTCACCCTGGAGAAGTTCCACGCGCTGACGAACCCCGGCGAGGGCGCCTCGTGCGACTTCAGCCCGCTCGTGCAGTGCTCGAAGAACCTCGGCTCGTGGCAGGGCAGCGCGTTCGGCTTCCCCAACCCGATCCTGGGGCTCACCGGCTGGGTGGCGCCGATCGTCGTCGGGATGGCGATCCTCGCCGGCGCGCGATTCGCCCGCTGGTTCTGGCTCGCCTTCTGGGCCGGCATCGCCTTCGCATTCGGGTTCGTCATCTGGCTCATCAGCCAGAGCATCTTCGTGCTCGGCACCCTGTGCCCGTGGTGCATGGTCACCTGGGCGGTGACGATCCCGACGTTCTACGTCGTGACGATCCACCTCTTCCGGGCCGGCATCCTGCCCGTCTCCGCCCGTGTGCGGCGCGGCGCCGACAGGCTCATGAGCTGGGTGCCGCTCATGGCGGTCGTGAGCTACGCCATCATCGCGGTCATCGCTCAGGTGCGGCTCGACGTGCTCGGAGCCCTCTTCTAGACACGGGATGCCGCGCCCCGGCGTGGCGTGCCGCGGCGTGACGCGCCGGAACGCAGGAGATCGCCGCATCGTCGGACCGACACGCGGGGCGTGCGTCCGACGGTGCGGCGATCTCCGATGCTGCGGTGGGCGTCAGAACCAGATTGCGAGCTCGCGCGCGGCCGACTCGGGCGAGTCCGAGCCGTGCACGAGGTTCTGCTGCACCTTGAGGCCCCAGTCGCGGCCCAGGTCGCCGCGGATCGTTCCGGGCGCCGCGGTCGTCGGGTCGGTCGTGCCGGCGAGCGATCGGAAGCCCTCGATGACGCGATTGCCGGCGAGGCGGATCGCGACGGAGGGACCCGAGAGCATGAACTCGAGCAGCGGCTCGTAGAAGGGCTTGCCCTCGTGCTCGGCGTAGTGCTTCTCGAGGGTCTCGCGGTCGGGCTCGACGAGGCGGATGTCGACGAGCGAGTAGCCCTTCGCCTCGATGCGAGCGAGGATCGCTCCCGTGAGCCCCCGGGCGACGCCGTCGGGCTTGACGAGGACGAGTGTTTCTTCGGTGGCCATGTCAGTCTCCGTTCAAGTTCTCGGCCTCGGCGGCCAAACGGGCGTTGCGCCGGTCGAGCGACGCCCCCTTGATGGTGGCATACGCCCACATGCCGCCGAAAATCAGCCCGACGATCGCGAGCGCCGGCAGCAGGAAGGCGCCGAGGAGCAGCAGGATCTGCAGCACCCAGCCGACGACGATCGCCCAGCGGTGACGCAGGAGCCCCGCGGTGAGGAGCATGAGGACGGCGAGGACGGTACCCGCGACGACGCCCCACCAGGGCTCGATGCCGTCGGGCAGCGCCTTCAGCCCGAACACGGCCAGGCCGCCGAGGAAGACGACGATCGACTCGAACACGAGCACGATCGAGCCGAGCGCCTCGGCCGCTCCCCTGGCGCGGCGCGCGCGGCGCGGCGCCTCGGAGCCGCTCGTCACTCCTGCCACCCCGACTTCCAGTCCTCCGCCGCCGCGAGGGCGAGCGCCTCGCCGGCGAGCACGACCGAGCCCGCGATGACGACGGCGCGCCGATCGGCACCGGCGGCCCACTCGCGCGCGGCGTCCGCCGCGTCGGCGACGTCGGAGTGCACCGTGACAGGCAGCTCGGCGAGCTCGGCGAGGTCGGCGATCCGGTCGGCGTCATTGGCGCGGTCGGAGGTGGGCGCGGTCGCGAACACGTGCGCGGCGATCGGCGCGAGCGCGGCGACGATCCCCGCAGCATCCTTGTCCGCGAGGATGCCGAGCACGACGCCCCACTCGTCGAAGTCGAACGATTCGCGCAGCGCCTCGACGAGCGCCCGCGCGCCGTGCGGGTTGTGCGCCGCGTCGACGAGGACCGTCGGGCTCACGCCCACGAGCTGCAGGCGTCCCGGCGACGTGGACTGACCGAGCCCCTCGGCGAGCACGTCGCCCGCGATGGGCTGTGCGCCTCCGCCGATGAGCGACTCGACCGCCGCGATCGCGAGTGCCGCGTTGAAGCCCTGGTGGCCGCCGTAGAGCGGCAGGTACTCGTCCTCGTAGACGCCCGCGAGGCCCCGGACCGTGATCGCCTGTCCGCCGACGGCGAGGCTGTCCTTGGCGAGGGCGAAGTCCTGCCCCTCGAACGCGATCGTCGCGCTCTTCGCTGCGGCTGCGGCGCGCAGGACGGCCTCGGCCGAGGCATCCTGTCGCGCAGACACGACGGCCGCGCCGTCCTTGATGATCCCCGCCTTCACCGTCGCGATCTCGGCGATCGTCTCGCCGAGACGGTCGGCGTGGTCGAGGTCGATCGGGGCGATGACCGCGACGTCGCCGTCGGCCGTGTTCGTGGAGTCCCACGAGCCGCCCATCCCGACCTCGATGACCGCGACGTCGACCGGCGCGTCGGCGAACGCGACGAATGCGAGCACCGTCAGCAGCTCGAAGAACGTCAGGGGTGCGTCGCCGGCCGCCTCGAGCTCGGCGTCGACGAGGCCGATGAACGGCTCGACCTCGTCCCACGCGTCGGCGATCGCGCCGTCGTCGATGGGCTCCCCGTCGATCATGATGCGCTCCGTGAAGCGCTCGAGGTGCGGGCTCGTGAAGAGTCCGGTCCGCAGCCCATGCGCGCGGACGAGGCTCTCGATCATGCGGCTCGTCGAGGTCTTGCCGTTAGTGCCAGTGACGTGCACGACGCGGTAGGTGCGCTGCGGGTCGTCGAGCAGCTCGAGCACGCGACGCGTGCGCTCGACCCGCGGCTGCACCCACCGCTCACCTTGACGCTCGAGGAGGGCCGCGTAGACGGCATCCGCTCGGTTGCGGTCGTTCACCGGACCACGCTCCCGTCGCTCACGGCATTCGCGCCGACATCGCTGGTGGATGCCGCGACCTTCGTCACCGCGACCTGGAAGCCGCCGCGGTTGGCGAACTCTCCCGGCCCGTGCGTGCGGACGAGGTCGCTCGTCGGTGCCGCCGCGGCGGCCAGCACCGCGCCGTCGGAGCGCAGGATGTGCCCGTCCGGCCCGACGACCGAGTAGTCCACCGCGAGCGTCTCACCGGCGACGTCCGCGATGTCGAACGCGTGCGCGACCGCCTGCGCGTCCTCGGCGTCGTCGAACGCGAGGCGCAGATCGATGCGGTCGCTCACGTCGAAGCCGGCCGCCTTGCGGGTGTCCTGGACGGCGCGGATGACGTCGCGCGCCAGCCCCTCGGCCTCGAGCTCGGGAGTCGTCGCCGTGTCGAGCAGCACGAAGCCGCCGTTCGCGAGAAGCGCGATCGCCGTCCCCTCGCCGACTCCGCCTGCTTCGAGGGCGAGCTCGTACTCGCCCTCCTGCAGCGCGATGCCGTCCACGACGACCGTGCCGTCGACCTCTTCCCACACACCGGCCTTCGCGCCGGCGATGACGTGCTGCACCTGCTTGCCGAGGCGAGGTCCCGCGGCGCGCGCGTTGACGCTGAGGCGCCGTGTGATGCCGTAGCGCTCCGCCACATCGTCGTCGAGCTCGACCGTCTCGACGCTCTTGACGTTGAGCTCGTCGCGCAGGATGTCGTCGAACTGCGCGAGGGAGGAGGCATCCGGAAGCACGACCGTCAGGCGCGGAAGCGGAAGGCGCACGCGCTTCCCCTCCTTCTTGCGCAGCGCGTTGGCCACGCTGGAGACCTCGCGCACGGAGTCCATCGCGGAGCGGATGTCGTCCGCCGCGGGGAATGCGTCGGCGTCGGGCCAGTCCTCGAGATGGACGCTCCGCCCGCCCGTCAGGCCCTGCCAGACGCGCTCGGACACGAGCGGGATGAGCGGCGCCGCGACGCGGCTGAGCGTCTCGAGCACCGTGTAGAGCGTGTCGAAGGCCTCCGTGGAACGCGGGTCCTCGGTCACCCCGAGCCAGAACCGGTCGCGCGAACGGCGGATGTACCAGTTCGTGAGGGCCTCGCCGAAGTCGCGGAGCTTGGCCGCGGCCATCGTCGAGTCGAGCACCTCGAGGTCTGCGGCGACGTCGCGGACGAGGTCGCCCGTGAGCGCGAGGATGTAGCGGTCGAGCACGTCGGTGGAGTCGGTGCGCCAGGATGCCTCGTACCCGCGGCCGTCCGCCCCCTTGGACGCGGCCCCCGCTGAGCCTGTCGAAGCGTTGGAATAAGTGGCGAAGAAGTACCACGCGTTCCACAGCGGCAGCAGGAACTCGCGCACGCCGGCGCGGATGCCCTCCTCGGTGACGACGAGGTTGCCGCCCCGCAGGACGCTCGACGACATGAGGAACCAGCGCATGGCATCGGAGCCGTCGCGGTCGAAGACCTCGCTGACGTCCGGGTAGTTGCGCAGCGACTTCGACATCTTCTGGCCGTCGCTGCCGAGCACGATGCCGTGACACGAGACGCCCGTGAACGCCGGGCGGTCGAAGAGCGCCGTCGACAGCACGTGCATGACGTAGAACCAGCCGCGCGTCTGGCCGATGTACTCCACGATGAAGTCGGCCGGCGAGTGCGCGTCGAACCAGTCATGGTTCTCGAACGGGTAGTGCACCTGGGCGTAGGGCATCGACGCGGAGTCGAACCAGACGTCGAGGACGTCCTCGATGCGGCGCATGGTCGACTGACCCGAGGGGTCGTCGGGGTTCGGGCGGGTCAGGTCGTCGATGTACGGACGGTGCAGATCGACGTCGCCCGCCGCATTGCGCGGCAGTCGCCCGAAATCGCGCTCGAGCTCGGCGAGCGAGCCGTACACGTCCACTCGCGGGAACTCCGGGTTGTCGCTCTTCCAGACCGGGATGGGCGAGCCCCAGTACCGGTTGCGGCTGATCGACCAGTCCCGCGCGCCCTCGAGCCACTTGCCGAACTGCCCGTGCTTGACGTTCTCAGGCACCCACGTGATCTGCTCGTTGCCGGCGAGCATGCGGTCCTTGAAGTCCGTGACGCGCACGAACCAGCTCGAGACCGCCTTGTAGATGAGGGGGTTCCGGCAGCGCCAGCAGTGCGGGTACGAGTGCTCGTAGCTCGCCTCCCGCAGGAGGCGAGCCTCCTGGCGGAGCAGCCGGATGAGCGGACGGTTCGCATCCATCCACAGCTCGCCGGCGACGTCCGTCACCTGCGGCAGGAACTTCCCGCCGTCGTCGAGGCTCATGATGAGCGGGATGCCGGCCGCCTCGGTCACCCGCTGGTCGTCCTCGCCGTACGCGGGGGCCTGGTGGACGATGCCCGTGCCGTCGGCGGTCGTGACGTAGTCGTCGACCAGGATCCGCCAGGCGTTCTGGGTGCCCCAGGTCGCGGCATCCGCGTAGTAGTCGAAGAGTCGGTCGTAGTGGACGTCCTCGAGCTCGCTCCCGACGACGGTCTGCACGACGGCTTCGCGCGCCGCCTCGGCCGACTCGTAACCGAGATCCTTCGCGTAGCCCGCGAGCAGCTCCTCGGCGAGGAGATAGCGGTGCGCCGTCGCCTCGACGGGGTCGTCGCCGGGGTGGATGTCGGCGGCGCCGTTCGGACCGCCCGGGACGACGACGTACCGGATGTCGGGACCGACGGCGAGCGCGAGATTCGTCGGAAGGGTCCACGGGGTCGTCGTCCACGCGAGCGCCCGCACGGCGGTGAGGCCGAGCGCCTCGGCCTTGGCGCCGGTGAGCGGGAAGGTCACGGTGACCGACGGGTCCTGGCGCATCTTGTACACGTCGTCGTCCATGCGCAGCTCGTGGCTCGACAGCGGCGTCTCGTCGCGCCAGCAGTACGGCAGGACGCGGTAGCCCTCGTACGCGAGGCCCTTGTCGTGCAGCGTCTTGAACGCCCAGAGAACCGACTCCATGTAGTTGGTGTCGAGCGTCTTGTACCCGCGCTCGAAGTCGACCCAGCGCGCCTGGCGGGTGACGTAGTCCTCCCACTCGCGCGTGTACTCGAGCACCGACTCGCGAGCCTTCGCGTTGAAGGTCGCGACGCCCATCGCCTCGATCTCGTCCTTCTCGGTGATGCCGAGCTGCTTCATCGCCTCGAGCTCCGCGGGAAGCCCGTGGGTGTCCCACCCGAACACGCGGTCCACCTTCTTGCCGCGCATCGTCTGGAAGCGCGGGAAGAGGTCCTTGGCGTAGCCGGTCAGGAGGTGACCGTAGTGCGGCAGGCCGTTGGCGAACGGCGGGCCGTCGTAGAAGACCCACTCCTCGGCGCCGTCGCGGTTCGCGATGGATGCCCGGAAGGTGTCGTCCTCCGCCCAGAACGCGAGGGTGTCGCGCTCGATGTCGGGGAAGCGCGGGCTCGGAGTGACCGCATCGGCGGCAGGTCCGAAAGCGGAGGGGCGGGGATAGGCCATCGTCTCGTCTCGCAGGGTCTCGTCTCATCGGCTTCTGCCGGGACGACGCATCTGGACTGCTGTCCAGCCGCACCGCGGTACCACCCTGCGTTGGCCCTCTGCGGGCCCCCTCTCACTGCGGCTGTGACGGGCCTGACCCGCTCGGTTCTACTGAGGACCGAAGTCCCGTTCTTCCGAGTGCTCCCCGGTGATGGCCGGATCGATGCGTGTCCGTCGATTCTACCGGCCGGACGCAACCCCGGCGGGTGCGGGAATGCGGCATGCCGGGGACGGGTTTCTGGACTCGTGCCAAGATCGTTGTCCGTGACCTCTGCTCCACCTGCTCCCGCACCGCTCTCCGACTCCGCCTCCCCCACGCGTCGCGTGGCGTGGGCGTCGATGGTCGGGACATCGCTCGAGTCCTTCGACTTCTACGTCTACGCGTACTTCGCGGCGTTCTTCGTCGGTCCGCTCTTCTTCGACCCCCTCGGCGACGTCGGCAAGACGCTCGCGTCGTTCGCCACGATCGCGCTCGCGTTCGTCGTGCGTCCCATCGGCGCCGTGATCTTCGGCCACATGGGCGACCGCCTCGGCCGGCGCGCGACACTCCTCTGGACCGTCGCCATCATGGGCGTCGCGACGGGACTCATCGGCGTCCTGCCGACGTACGCGCAGGCGGGCTGGATCGGCGCCGCGCTGCTGATCATCCTGCGCATCGCGCAGGGCCTCTCGCTCGGCGGCGAGTGGGGCGGCTCGATCCTGCTCGCGACGGAGCACTCCGGGCCGGTGAAGCGGGCCTTCTACGCGGCGATCCCGCAGCTCGGCTCCCCCGTCGGGTCGATCCTCTCCGCCGCCGTCTTCATCGTCATGACGATCGTGCTGCCCCCAGACCAGCTCGCCGCGTGGGGCTGGCGCATCCCGTTCCTCCTCGCGTTCCCGCTCCTGCTCGTCTCGCTCTATCTGCGTCTGTCGATCGACGAGACCCCCGTGTTCGAGAACGTCGTCGCCACGGGTCGTCGTGACCGCATCCCGTTCCTCCAGATGTTCCGGCTGCGTCCCGTCGCGATCGTCATCGCGATCGGCGCCGCGCTCCTGGGCATCGGGTCGTACTCGCTGATGAACACCTACACGATCAACTACGGCGTGTCGCAGCTCGGGTTCAGCTTCCAGGCGCTGCTGATCGCGACGACGATCGGCGCGCTCCTGCAGCTCGTGACCATTCCGCTCTTCGGCAGCTGGGCGACGCGCATCGGGTCGGCGAAGGTCGTCATGTGGGGCGCCCTCGGCACGCTCCTCATCACCTTCCCGATGTACTGGTTCCTGCAGTTCGCCACCTTCCCGATCCTCGTCGCGACGATGATCATCGGCGGCATCCTTCCGACGATGTCGTGGGCAGCGCTCGGCGGGCTCATGAACGATCTCTTCCCCGATCACTTCCGCTACTCGGCGCTCTCCATCGCCTACGCGCTGGCGGCAACCGTGAGCGGCTTCGTCCCGCTCGTCACCGCCTGGCTCGGCGCCGAGACGGACTTCGCGTGGTGGCATCCCGGGGTCATCCTGGCGATCCTGTCGGCCGTCACGCTCGTCTCGGCCTGGGCAGCAGCCCGGCGTCGTCCCGAGCCCGAGGAGGGCTGAGTGGCGCGCGCCCAGGGTCCGCTCGGGCCGCGGCTCTCCGCGCCCGACCTGCCCCGGCAGCTCGAGGTGTCGCGCAGGCTCGCCCGGAACGCGGACCTCGTGGGCGCGCGCATCGCGGGACTCGAGGGAGAAGTGGATGCCGCGCACGCCCAGCTCGCCGAGTGCACGCTCCCCCAGGCATCCGTCGCCCGGCTCGACCTGACCGGTGCGACCCTGACCGACGTGGACGTGACCGATCTGCGCGCGACCGAGGTCGTCGCGCGGAACGGCCGCTGGCGCACCGTCCGCATCGCCGGCGGCAGGATCGGGACCTTCGACCTCTCCGGAGGCGAGCTCTCGTCCGTCGAGCTCCGCGGGCTGCGCATCGACTACCTGTCCCTCCGCGGGGCGACCGTGTCGGATCTCCTCATCGCCGACTGCACGATCGGCACGCTCGACCTGCCGCTCGCGAACCTCTCCCGCGTCCGCGTCGAGGCGTCGCGCGCCGACGAGGTCGAATCCGACGGGCTGCGCGCCGAGCACCTCGACCTACGCGGCCTCGACGCGATGTCGTTCACGCGCCCCGACACGCTCCGCGGCGCGACCCTCACACCTTTCCAGGTGGCCGAGCTCGCGGTGCCCCTGGCCCGCGCGGTCGGCATCGACGTCCGCGACTGACCGGCTCGGCGACGCGCCCGCGCGTCCGGAAACGAGGTGATGGTGAGAAACGAGGATGCCCAAGGCTGAACACGCCCTCGATTCCACCCATTTCCTCTCATCTGCGCAGACACGATGCCGGCAACGGCGGCGGCGTCGGCTGCGTCAGGCAGCGCGGTGGAGGCCCTCGGCGACAGCGCGCATGATCAGCGCCTGGACGCCGGGCCAGTCCTCGATCATCTGCCTGTAGCCGACGCGGATGACGTGGAAACCCATGAGCATCAGACGAGCATCGTGCGCGATATCGGCCTCACGCTGCGGGCCTACATGATGACCGCCGTCGATCTGGAGCACCAGTCGCTCGCCGATGAGGAAGTCCACGAGGTGACCGGCGATCCACGCTTGAGCGACGATGCGCAGACGCATCCATCGAAGTCGCGGGATGACGAACGACTCCAGCCCTGAGTCCGAGTATGCCGAGGCGGCTTCGCAGAGCTCCCGTGCGCGCCCCGTGAAGGGAAGCCGTCTCAATGCCTGGTGGTCGACCATGCCCTTGTTGAGAGCAGACTCCCAGATGACGAGCGCCTCCTCGTAGGGTCGGCACACTGCGACGGAGGCGAGCACGTTCTCTATCGGGTCCACGAGGGAGCCAGGATGCCTCGGCACCACCGGGGCTGCCCAGTGGACCGTGGCTTTCCGCATGCCGGCTGCATCGACGTCGATCCGGACGGTTCCCGAGTGGGGCGGCGCCGCGACATGGGGCATGTCCTCATTCAGCACCCACAGTTCGAGCCGAACGGCCTGAGTGACGCACGTCAGCACGACACCCGCTTTCGCGGCCGCGACGAGATACCGATCCGCGGTCGGAAGAGCCAGCCATCCGTTTCGAGGGCGCTGCAGGGCACCCTCCGCGACCGCCCGCGTGAGGGCCCGGTTGCTCCAGCCCGCCCGCCTCAGTTGCTCGGAACGCACGATGCCGCCGCGATCCCGGATCCACTCCTCGATTCCCATCTCCCGAGGGTGTCGCCTGTGTGGTCAACGCACCCTCTGGGGTCGCGCACCTGTGGAGAGCTGAGTGGAGGCACCTCACTGTGGAGGACACTCTGCGAGAAGCCGAGGAAGAGCGCGGAAACGAGGGCGGATCCATTGCTTCGAGCCCTCGGTTCTGACCATCTCCTCGCTTTCTCCTACATCCACCGGACGAACGTGGATGGATGCCGCGCCCCGGCGGCCGCCCGGTAGAATCGACGGACATCCCACACTCAGGCACGCTCACACAGTGCCGCACATATCGCATGAGGAGACCCCCATGGCCGACGCGCAGATTCCCGACAAGCCCGCCCTCGAGGGTCTCGAAGACAAGTGGGATGCCGCGTGGACCGAGCAGGGCACGTACCTGTTCGACCGCGCGAAGGCCGCCGAGGTCGGCCGCGCCGGGGTCTACTCGATCGACACTCCCCCGCCGACGGCGTCGGGGAGCCTGCACATCGGCCATGTCTTCAGCTACACGCACACCGACGTCAAGGTGCGGTACGAGCGCATGCGCGGCAAGACGGTGTTCTACCCGATGGGCTGGGACGACAACGGCCTTCCGACCGAGCGTCGCGTGCAGAACTACTACGGCGTGCGCTGCGACCCGAGCCTTCCCTACGTCGAGGACTTCACTCCCCCCTACGAGGGCGGCGACAACAAGAGCAGCAAGGCAGCCGACCAGGTGCCGGTCAGCCGCCGCAACTTCATCGAGCTGTGCGAGAAGCTCACGGTCGAGGACGAGAAGCACTTCGAGGCGCTGTGGCGCAAGCTCGGGCTGAGCGTCGACTGGACCCAGACGTACCGGACGATCTCGGACGACACGATCCGCACGAGCCAGCTCGCGTTCCTCAAGAACCTCGAGCGCGGCGAGGCCTACCAGTCGCTCGCGCCCACGCTGTGGGACATCGACTTCCGCTCCGCCATCGCCCAGGCCGAGCTGGAGGACCGCGACCAGCAGGCCGCATACCACCGCGTCGCCTTCCACAAGACCGACGGCTCGGGCGACGTGCACATCGAGACGACGCGGCCTGAGCTCCTCCCCGCGTGTGTCGCTCTCGTGGCGAACCCCGACGACGAGCGCTACAAGCCGCTCTTCGGCACGACAGTGCGCACGCCGATCTTCGACGTCGAGGTGCCCGTCCTCGCCCATCCGCTCGCGCAGCAGGACAAGGGCTCGGGCATCGCCATGATCTGCACCTTCGGCGATGTGACCGACATCATCTGGTGGCGCGAGCTCGACCTGCCGAACCGCACGATCCTCGGCCAGGACGGACGCGTCATCGCCGACGCTCCCGAGGTGCTCACGACGCAGAAGGCACAGGATGCCTACGCCGAGCTCGCCGGCAAGACGGTCTTCAGCGCCAAGAAGCGCATCGTCGAGCTCCTGCAGGAGTCGGGTGAGCTCATCGGCGACCCCAAGCCCTTCACGCACCCGGTGAAGTTCTACGAGAAGGGCGACCGCCCCCTCGAGATCGTCTCGACGCGCCAGTGGTACCTCCGCAACGGCGCCCGGGACGAGGCGGTGCGCGACAACCTGATCGAGCTGGGCCGCGAGATCTCGTGGCATCCCGATTTCATGCGCGTGCGCTTCGAGAACTGGACCAACGGCCTGACCGGGGATTGGCTGGTCAGCCGCCAGCGCTTCTTCGGTGTGCCGATCCCGGTCTGGTACGGACTGGACGAGAACGGCGACCGCGACTACGACACGGTCCTCATCCCGAGCCACGACCGACTCCCCGTCGACCCGACGACGGACGTGCCCGAGGGCTACACGCCGGAACAGCGCGGCGTGCCCGGCGGGTTCGTGGGCGAGACCGACATCTTCGACACGTGGGCGACCTCGTCGCTGACCCCGCAGCTCGCGGGCGGCTGGGAGCGCGACCCCGAGCTGTGGAATCTCGTGGCGCCCTTCGACCTGCGCCCGCAGGGCCAGGACATCATCCGCACGTGGCTGTTTTCGACGCTGCTGCGCAGCGCTCTCGAAGACGGGCGCGCTCCGTGGTCCGATGCCGCCATCTCGGGCTTCATCGTCGACCCCGACCGCAAGAAGATGTCGAAGTCGAAGGGCAACGTCGTGACGCCCGCCGACATCCTCGTGCAGCACGGTTCGGACGCCGTGCGCTACTGGGCGGCCTCGAGCCGCCTCGGCACGGACGCCGCGTTCGATCCGCAGAACCCGACACAGATCAAGATCGGCCGCCGCCTCGCGATCAAGGTGCTCAACGCCGCGAAGTTCGTGCTGTCGTTCCCGGTCCCCGAGGGCGCCGAAGTGACGCACGCGCTGGATGCGTCGATGCTCGCGACGCTCGACGGCGTCGTGCGCGACGCGACGAAGGCCCTCGACGCGTACGACCACGCCCGCGCGCTCGAGATCGCGGAGTCGTTCTTCTGGACGTTCTGCGACGACTACCTCGAGCTCGTCAAGGAGCGCGCGTACAACCAGACCGACGTGGGGCAGGCCTCGGCCGCCCTCGCGCTGCGCATCGCGCTCGAGACGCTCCTGCGCCTCTTCGCCCCCGTGCTGTCGTTCGCGGCCGAGGAGTCGTGGTCGTGGTTCCACGACGGGTCGATCCACACCGTCCCGTGGCCGGAGCCGCTCGGTATCGAGGGCGACCCCGCCGTCCTCGTCGCGGTCAGTGAGGCGCTCGTCGGCATCCGCCGCGCCAAGACCGAAGCGAAGGCCTCGCAGAAGACACCCGTCGCCCGCGTGACGATCGCGGCGTCCGCGGCATCCATCGCATCGCTCCGCCTCGCCGAGGGCGACCTCAAGGCCGTCGGCCGCATCGAGGAGATCGCGTACGCGGATGCCGACGCCACCGCCGTCTCCGACATCGAACTCGCCCCCGTGGAGGTCTGACATGCAGCTCGGAACGCGCTGGACATCGGGCGACGAGCCGCCCGCCGCCGTGCCCGCCGCCCTCGCCAAGGGTGTGCGCCAGGTCGACGAGGCGACGCCGGGCGACGAGCTCGGTCAGCCCCGTCCGCGATGGACGCTTACGTGGCTCGAAGGCCGGCCGATCGCCGAGCTCGACACGGGCGTCATCGTGACGCTGGATGCCGAGGGCGAGGCCGTCGTGCGGCACGACGACGAGACCGGATTCGGCGGGCACTGAGGCGGGCACTGAGCCTGAGGCGGAGTCCTCGATAGGCTCGGCGGCATGGTGTCCGAGAACCCGCTCCTGACCCCGAGCACGCTCCCCTACCGACTCCCCGACTACGCCGCGATCCGGCCCGAGCACTACCTGCCCGCCTTCGAGCAGGCCTTCGCCGCGCACAAGGCGGAGATCGACGCGATCACGCGGGTGCGATCGATGCCGACGTTCGAGAACACGATGGTCCCCCTCGAGGAGAGCGGCCGGCTGCTCGGCGACATCTCGCGCGCCTTCTACACGGTGTCGTCGGCGGATGCGACGCCCGAGATCCAGGAGATCGAGGAGACGCTCGCGCCGCTGAGCTCGGCCCATTACGACTCGATCCAGCTCGATGCGCAGCTGTACTGGCGCATCAAGACCCTGCACGATCAGCTCGATGAGCTCGACCTCGAGCCCGAGCAGCGGTACCTCGTCGAGCGTCACTACACGGAGAAGACGCAGGCCGGCGCGGGGCTCGACGACGAGGCCAAGTCGCGGCTCACCGAGATCAACCAGCGCCTCTCGACCCTGACGACGACGTTCGAGAAGAACCTTCTCAACGACACGAACGATCTCGCGGTCGTCTTCGAGTCGGCCGACGAGCTCGACGGACTCAGCGAGGGCGAGCTCTCCGCGGCGGCGCAGGCCGCTGCCGATCGCGGTCTCGAGGGCTCGTACCTCGTGACGCTCACGCTGTTCACGGGGCATCCCTATCTCGCGAGCCTCACGAACCGGGCGAGCCGCAAGCGCATACTGGATGCCTCGCGCGCCCGCGGTTCGCGCGGCAACGCGTACGACAACCGCGACGTGCTCCTCGAGATCGTCCGGCTGCGTGCGGAGCGCGCCGCACTCCTCGGCTTCGCATCCCACGCCGCCTTCGTGACGGCCGACGAGACCGCCGGCTCCCCCGAGGCCGTGCACGCCCTGCTGCGCGAACTCGCCGCGCCCGCTGCACGCAACGCGCGCCTCGAGCAGGAGGCGCTGCAGGCGATCGTCGATGCCGAGACGGAGCCGTTCCCGCTCGAGGCGCACGACTGGGCGTTCTACACCGAGAAGGTGCGTCAGGCCGAGTACGACCTCGATCGCGCGGCGCTGCGCCCCTGGTTCGAGGCGGAGCGGGTGCTGCAGGAGGGTGTCTTCCACGCCGCCACCGAGCTGTACGGCATCACCTTCACCGAGCGCCCCGACCTCGTGGCCTACCACCCGGACGCCCGCGTCTTCGAGGTGCACAACCCCGACGGCTCGGCGCTCGGTCTGTTCGTCCTCGACCTCTACACCCGCGACACGAAGCGCGGAGGGGCCTGGATGAACTCGATCGTGTCGCAGTCGCGGTTGCGCGGCACGAGCCCGGTCGTCGTCAACAACCTCAACGTGCCCAAGCCCGCGGCGGGCAAGCCCACGCTCTTGTCGCTCGACGAGGTCACGACCCTGTTCCACGAGTTCGGGCATGCGCTCCACGGACTGTTCGCGACGGTGACCTACCCGCACTTCGCGGGAACCGCGGTCTTCCGCGACTTCGTGGAGTTCCCGAGCCAGGTCAACGAGATGTGGATCTACTGGCCCGACGTGCTCACGAAGTACGCGCGGCACATCGACACCGGCGAGCCCCTGCCGGCGGCCGTCATCGAGAAGCTCGACGCGTCCGAGACCTTCAACCAGGGCTTCGCAACCAGCGAGTACCTCGCCGCGTCCTGGCTCGACCAGGCCTGGCACTCCCTCACCGCGGCACAGGCGGCCGACGCGCTCGACGTCGCCGCGTTCGAGGCATCCGCCCTCGCCGACATCGGCCTCGACAACCCCGCCGTGCCGACGCGCTACTCGTCGACGTACTTCGCGCACGTCTTCTCGGGCGGCTACAGCGCGGGCTACTACTCGTACATCTGGAGCGAGGTGCTCGACGCAGACACCGTGGAATGGTTCCGCGACAACGGCGGGCTGAACCGGGCCAACGGACAGCGGTTCCGCGATCGCCTGCTCGGCGTCGGCGGCTCGAAGGATCCCCTCGAGGCCTACCGCGACTTCCGGGGGCGGGATGCCGAGATCGGCCCGCTCCTGAAGCGCCGCGGTCTCTCGCAGAGCTGAGTCAGCGCAGGGCGCCGATCTCGCGCGCGAACGCGCGCACCCGGGTCGACATCGCTTCGGGCACTTCCGCGACGGCGAAGTGGCCGCCCTCGTCGAGGCGCTCGAACACGCGCAGGTCGCGGTAGTACGAGCGTGCGAGTGACTCGGGGTAGTCGCCCTCGCGCTTCTGGATGAACACCGCTGCCGGCACGTCGACCGGCGGGATCGAGTCCGGCTGGTCGGCGCCTTCGTAGTACGGCCGGAACGATGTGCCGATGCTCTCGGTGACCCAGTAGATCATCGCCTCCGTCAGGATGCGGTCCCGCGAGATCCGCTCCTCCACGACAGCGGGTTCGCCCACCGGCGTATCACTCCACTCGACCAGCTTCTCGGCGAGCCATGCGATGAGACCCGCGGGCGAGTCGTTCAAAGCTGCTGCGAGGGTGTCGGGGCGCGTCGCCTGGATATGGCCGTAGCCGCCATCGGGGTGATGCGCCGCCGCAAGACGCTTGAAGAACGCGACCTGGTCGGGTTCGGTCAGCAGCTCGCGCTCCGCCATCGACGGGAAGTGGGCGTGGGTCGCGATGATGCCGAGCACGTGATCGCTCCGCGTGGCCGCAATGAGATCGTTGACGTTCGCAGAGACATCCTCGCCGTACGTCAGGTACGAGTCGTAGCCGAGCACCTCCGTCATGAGGGCGTGCGCCGTATGGGCGAGATTCGTCTCCGTCACCGGCCGATCGGCGTAGGGCGAGGAGAAGCCGAAGCCGGGGAAGCTCGGCACGACGACGTGGAAGTCGGGCAGCAGGTCGGCGAAATCGAGCTGGAGCGCGAAGGTGTGCGGCCAGCCGTGCATCACGAGCAGCGCGGGAGCCGCGGCATCCATCGACGGGAGATGCGCGAAATGCACTGTCGCGCCGTCGATCTCGGCGGTGAATTGGGGATGCCCGTTCAGCCAGCGCTCTCGCTCGCGCCAGTCGAAATCGCTCCACGACGCCACGAGGTCGGAGAGGTAGGCCGCAGACATGCCCGACTGCGGCTTGCGCGGCGAGTCCGGCAACGACCGCGTGCGCGCGAGACGCTCGTGGAGATCGTCGAGGACCGCGTCGGAGACCTCGATCCGGAACGGCGTCAGGTTCATGACGCCGACGTTAGAGACCCCCTCCGACACTCGCGTGTCGGCAGGCCGCCGCGCACGTCGGCGACGCGATCAGGCGCTCTTGCGCTTGTGCCGCAGCACGAGGGTGGGCGCGGCGCCCTCCTCGACGGAGGCGCGCGTCACGATGACCTTGTCGACGTCCTCCTGTGAGGGGATCTCGAACATGATCGGGCCGAGCACGTCTTCGAGGATCGCGCGGAGGCCGCGGGCGCCGGTCTTGCGGAGCACTGCCATGTCGGCGATCGCCTCGAGGGCGTCGCGCTCGAACTCGAGCTCCACGCCGTCGAGCTCGAACATGCGCTGGTACTGCTTGACCAGGGCGTTCTTCGGCTCGACGAGGATCTCCATGAGCGCCTCGCGGTCGAGCGGAGCGACCGAGGCGACGACCGGGAGCCGACCGATGAACTCGGGGATGAGTCCGAACTTGTGCAGGTCTTCGGGCTGCACCTCGCTGAAGAGGTCGAGGTCCTTGCCCTTGTCGTGGAGCGGAGCTCCGAAGCCGATGCCGTGCTTGCCGACGCGCGTCGACACGATGTCTTCCAGACCCGCGAAGGCGCCGGCGACGATGAACAGGACGTTCGTCGTGTCGATCTGGATGAACTCCTGGTGCGGATGCTTGCGGCCGCCCTGCGGCGGCACCGAGGCGACCGTGCCCTCGAGGATCTTCAGGAGCGCCTGCTGCACGCCCTCGCCCGAGACGTCGCGCGTGATCGACGGGTTCTCGGCCTTGCGGGCGATCTTGTCGACCTCGTCGATGTAGATGATGCCCGTCTCGGCGCGCTTCGTGTCGAAGTCGGCGGCCTGGATGAGCTTCAGCAGGATGTTCTCGACATCCTCGCCGACGTAGCCCGCCTCCGTCAGCGCGGTCGCATCGGCGACGGCGAACGGCACGTTGAGGCGCTTCGCGAGCGTCTGCGCGAGGTACGTCTTGCCGCAGCCGGTCGGCCCGATGAGCAGGATGTTGCTCTTGGCGATCTCGACCTCGTCGGCGCGCTGCTCGGCCGGCTGGAGCGTGCCGTGCGCGCGGATGCGCTTGTAGTGGTTGTACACAGCGACGGACAGCGCGCGCTTCGCGGCATCCTGCCCCACGACGTATTCCTCGAGGAACGAGAAGATCTCGCGCGGCTTGGGGAGGTCGAAGTCGGAGACGACGCCCGCGCCCTGCTCGGCCGCGCGCTCCTCGATGATCTCGTTGCAGAGCTCGACGCACTCGTCGCAGATGTAGACGCCCGGGCCCGCGATGAGCTGCTGCACCTGCTTCTGGCTCTTTCCGCAGAAGGAGCACTTGAACAGGTCGGCACTCTCACCGATGCGGGCCATGAGGCTCCTCCTCTTCGCGGACCGGCTGCCTGCCGGTGATGTCGAGCCTAACCGTTGCGGGGGCCCGGCGGCGGGATTGCGACACGCAATGTGGACCACTGCGGGGGCGTGTCCGCTCCCGGCGGAACGCCCCCCACGTTGAAGCCCCGCCGACCCGAGCGGGACGGCGGGGCTTCAACGGCGAAGGCTACTTCGTCAGCGCTGCCTGGCCGCGCTTGCGGGTCGTCAGCACCTGGTCGACGAGCCCGTAGGCGACGGCCTCTTCGGCCGACAGGATCTTGTCGCGGTCGATGTCCTTGTTGACCTCTTCCTTCGACTTGTGCGAGTGCTTCGCGAGCGTCTCCTCGAGCCAGGTGCGCATGCGGAGGATCTCCTGCGCCTGGATCTCGATGTCGGACGCCTGGCCGTGGCCCGCCTCGCCCATGGCGGGCTGGTGGATCAGGATGCGGGCGTTCGGCAGCGCGAGACGCTTGCCGGGCGCGCCGGCCGCGAGCAGCACGGCGGCAGCAGAGGCGGCCTGCCCCAGCACGACGGTCTGGATCTGCGGCGACACGTACTGCATGGTGTCGTAGATCGCCGTCATAGCCGTGAACGAGCCGCCGGGCGAGTTGATGTACATGATGATGTCGCGGTCGGGATCCTGGCTCTCGAGCACGAGGAGCTGCGCCATGACGTCGTCGGCCGAGGCATCGTCGACCTGGACGCCCAGGAAGATGACTCGGTCTTCGAACAGCTTGTTGTAGGGGTCCTGACGCTTGTAGCCGTAGGCCGTGCGCTCCTCGAACTGGGGCAGCACGTAACGGCTGCCGGGCATCTGGAGCGCCTGGGGCGCGGAGGGTCCGAAGGTGGGGGTCTGCATCGTGGGTTCTCTCTCTTTTCGCCTTCGGACTCAGTTCGCGGTTCCGCCGCCGCCGGTCACATCGACGGCGTGCTCGCGGATGTGGTCGACGAAGCCGTACTCGAGGGCCTCCTCGGCGCCGAACCAGCGGTCGCGGTCGCCGTCGGCGTTGATCTGCTCGACGGACTTGCCGGTCTGGGCCGCGGTGATCTCGGCGAGGCGGCGCTTCATGTCGAGGATGAGCTGCGCCTGCGTCTGGATGTCGCTCGCGGTGCCGCCGAAGCCTCCGTGCGGCTGGTGCAGCAGCACGCGGGCGTTGGGCGTGATGTAGCGCTTGCCCTTCGTGCCGCTCGTGAGCAGCAGCTGCCCCATCGAGGCGGCCATGCCGATGCCGACCGTCACGATGTCGTTCGGCACGAACTGCATGGTGTCGTAGATCGCCATGCCGGCCGTGATGGAGCCGCCGGGCGAGTTGATGTAGAGGTAGATGTCCTTCTGCGAGTCCTCCGCCGCGAGAAGGAGGATCTTCGCGCAGATCTCGTTGGCGTTCTCGTCACGCACCTCCGAGCCCAGCCAGATGATGCGGTCCTTCAGCAGCCTGTCGAAGACGCTCGTCGCGACAAGGGGTTCGGCCATGTTCACTCCTGTTTCGGGTGGTCGTGCCATTGAATCTACCGTCGAGCCCCGCACGCCCCGCCCGTGTTCGCCCTGGGCAGAGAAGGGCGCGCCTAGACGAGTTCCTGCGCGTAGCCGGTCACCGAGCGCATATAGCGGGGCAGGTGCGGCGCGAGCGCCTGAAGGGCGATGGATGCCGCGCGCACGGCGTCGCCCGACGACGCAAGCGCGAGCGCGTAGAACGCGGCCGTCGCATCGCGGAGGGGAGCATCCCTCCCCTTCTCGTACTCGGCACGCAGGAGGGCGAGGCTCTCCTCCAGCTTGCCCAGGTTGCGGATGGTGCTCGCGAGCTGGATGACTGCCTGCACGCGGCGGTCCTCGTCGAGCCCCGCCTCGAGTGCCCGGCGGTAGAGCGGCTCCGCCTCCTCCTCGAGCCCAGCGGAGTCGCGGGCGCCGGCGCGCTCGAACAGCGCCGCCGCATCGTCCTCGGGTCGCTCGGCGGCGACGGCGTCGATGAGCGCGATCCGCTCTTCGTCGGTGACATCGGCCGACCAGGCGTCGGCGATGCGTTCTTCCCAGGTCATGGCCTCTCCTCAGACGAAGGAGGGGGTGGATGCCGCGGCATCCACCCCCTCGTCATCACGCGAGCGCGATCACTCCTTGTCGGCCGCAGCCTTCTTCTTGGCGGGAGCCTTCTTCTTGGGCTTCTCCTCGGCCTCTTCGGCCTCGATGATCTCGTCGGCCTCGGCGGCGGCATCCACCAGCTCCTCGGCCTCCTCGACGACCTCGGCCTCGGCCTCGGTCTCGTCGTCGGTGGCGACGAAGCCGGTCAGGTCGACGGGAGCGCCGTTGGTGTCGACGACCGACACCTTGCCGAGAGCGAGGGCGAGCGCCTTGTTGCGGGCGACCTCGCCGACGATGGCCGGGAGCTGGTTCTGCTCCTGGATCGCGTTGACGAAGTCCTGGGGCGCCATGCCGTACTGGGCAGCCGACTGGATGAGGTACTGCGTGAGCTCGTCCTGCGAGACCTGCACGTCGAGCTTCTCGGCGATCGCGTCGAGCAGCATCTGCGTGCGGAACTGCTTCTCGCTCGCCTCGGTCACCTCGGCGCGGTGCACGTCGTCCTCCAGGCGACCCTCACCCTCGAGGTGGTTGTGCACCTCGTCCTCGACGAGCTGCGCGGGCACGGGGATCTCGACCTGCTCGAGCAGCTGCTCGATGAGCTTGTCGCGCGCGGCGGCGCCCTGCGTGAATGCCGACTGCTGACCGACGCGCTCCTTGAGGCTGTCGCGCAGCTCGGCGATCGTGTCGAACTCACTCGCCATCTGGGCGAAGTCGTCGTCGGCCTCGGGCAGCTCGCGCTCCTTGACGGCGGTGACGGTGACCGAGACCTCGGCCTCCTCACCCGCGTGGTCGCCGCCGATGAGGGTCGAGCGGAACGTCGTGTCCTCGCCCGCGGTCAGCGAGTCGATCGCCTCGTCGATGCCCTCGAGCAGCTCGCCCGAGCCGACCTCGTAGGACACGCCCTCGGCGCGGTCGATCTCGTTGCCGTCGATCGTGGCGACGAGGTCGAGCTCGACGAAGTCACCCTTCGCGGCGGGGCGGTCGACCGTCACGAGCGTGCCGAAGCGGGCACGCAGACGCTCGAGCTCCTCGTCGATCGCGGCCTCGTCGACCTCGGCGGCGTCGACCGTGACGGTCGTGCCCTCGAACGCGGGAAGCTCGAACTCGGGACGGACGTCGACCTCGACCTCGACCTGCAGGTCGCCCGAGAAGTCCTTGTCGTTCGGCCACTCGGTGACCTCGGCCGAGGGACGGCCGAGGACGCGCAGCTCGTTCGCCGCGACGGCCTCGCGGTAGAAGGTGTCCAGTCCTTCGCTCACGGCGTGCTCGAGCACGGCCGTGCGGCCGATGCGCTGGTCGATGATGGGTGCGGGCACCTTGCCCTTGCGGAAGCCGGGGATCTGGACGTCCTGCGCGATGTGCTCGTATGCGTGCGCGATGCTCGGCTTGAGCTCGTCCGGAGTGACCGTGATGTGCAGCTTCACCCGCGTGGGGCCGAGCTTCTCGACGGTGCTGTTGACCATGCCTGTTGTTCTCCTCGTCTGGACCGCGCGAGCGCACGGCTGCTGAAGGTCTGGGTCTGAGTTCACGGGGCCGTGATGTCGGGGCGACAGGATTTGAACCTGCGGCCTCCCGCTCCCAAAGCGGGCGCTCTACCAAGCTGAGCTACGCCCCGGGTGGGTGCGCACGCGCGCGTACGCCGAACGGCCCCGAGAAGTCTAGCCGACGCGCGCGTGCGGCGACTGTCCGGGCCCTGATGGGGACCGGTATTGTTCAGGCGAGAAACCTCGGGGGAAGGGAATGACCATGGCCACAGGCGACGGCGCAGGTCCCGATTACCACCACCGCAGGCGGATGCATCCGCGCCGCCCGCAGACGACGCTCGCCGAGCGCTGGACGCTCGTCGACGGGATCGACGTCTTCTATCGCGAGTCGGTGAACCCGCCGGACGCCCCGGTCATGATGCACGTGCACGGCTTCGGTCTGTCGGGTCGCTATCTTCTTCCCACGGCCGAGAAGCTGTCGGACGAGTTCCACACCCTTGTGCCGGATCTGCCCGGCTTCGGGCGCAGCGGCAAGGCCAAGAACGCTCTCGACGTGCCCGACCTGGCGCACGCCGCGGCCCGTTTCCTCGACGAGAAGGGCATCGAGAAGGCGACGCTCGTCGGCAATTCGATGGGATGCCCCGTCATCTGCGAGTTCGCCTACCACTATCCCGAGCGCATCGAGCGCGCAGTGCTCGTGTCGCCGGCCGGCGGCCTCTACAACCAGCCGCTCACCCGCGCGATCACTCAGTTGAGCAAGGACGGCGGGCGCGAGCCCGTCAAGATGATCGGGGTCGCGACGCCGGACTACGTGCGGTTCGGCGTCCCGAGCACGTTCCGGATGTTCAAGGCGCTCACCCAGTACCCGTCGCTCGACCGGCTGCTCGCGCTGCACGTGCCGACGCTCGTGGTGCTCGGCGAGCGCGACCCGCTCCTTCCCCACTCCTCCCGCGTTCAGGAGGTCGCCGGACTCACCGACAACAACGTCCTCGTCGTGCAGATGGAGGGCGCCGCGCACGCCATCAACTTCAGCCACCCGGACGAGCTCGCCCACGTGATCCGGCTGTTCATGGACGACCGGCCGATGGTCGACCACTCCGACGGGATGCGGCACACGACGATCTACGAAGTGCACCGGGGGACGAACCATCCGGCCGCGAAGACCGACTGAGCGTGCCGGGAGGCGTCCCGCCCGTGTATTAGACTCGACCGGTGCGCTTCGCGCGCTCGGGGATGTAGCTCAATGGTAGAGCCTCAGTCTTCCAAACTGATGGTGCGGGTTCGATTCCCGTCATCCCCTCGAAGTGGAAAAGTCCAGATCAGAACGGATTCTTTACCCTCCGTGAACATGTGGGTTCAGACCCTTTCACGGCCACCATGCGCACTCATGCGCACTCATGGCCCCGAAAGGACCCACCCGCATGACTCCCTCGACGCCGTCCCGACGCGCTCAGAAGACGCCCTCCGGACGCCCGCACCCGAATATTCTCGGCACCGTCCGCCGCGAGAAGAGCGGACGTTTCCGCGCCTCCTACCGCATCGACGGGCGCACGTTCAGCGCGCCGAAGACGTTCGACACCGAGCGCGACGCGCAGGCGTGGCTCGCCACCGAGCACGGCGCACGCAAGGCCGGAACATGGATCGACCCGCACCTGGGGCGCGTGACGCTCAGCGCCTACGCCCGCACGTGGCTCGCCGCACGCGTCGAGCTGGCCCCGCGCACCCGGGACATGTACGAGGATCTGCAGGGCCGCTGGGTCGACGTCCGCGTCGGCGACCAGCGCGGCGCGGGCCTCGTGCTCGGCGACTACGAAGTGGGCGCGATCAGCACCGCCGTCGTGCGCGCCTGGTACGGCTACGTGCTCGGCACCGCCCGCGACAACGCGCTCGCCAAGCACAGCCGCGCCAAAGCCCGACAGCCCCACCCCGCCCGCGTCTGGGGCGCCGCCAACGGCCACACCACAGCGGCATCCGGACGGATGAGCCCGGCCGTGCTGGCGGCGTGGACGGCGGCAGGCTCCCCCACACCGCCGCCGCCGCCCGTGAAAGACGAGCTGCGACAGCACGCCGGAACCACCAGCGCCGCCCGCGCGTACCAGCTCCTGCGCACCCTCATGAATTCCGCCGTCGACGACGGGCTGATCGCCGCGAACCCGTGCAAGCTGAAAGGCGCGGGCAGCACCGAGCACCCCGAGCGGCCCGTGCTCACCGCCGCCGAAGTCGACCAGCTCGCCGCGCAGTTCCCGGAGCGCCTGCGCGCCGCCGTCCTCGTCGCGGCGTGGTCGAGCCTGCGCTACGGCGAGCTGTTCGCCCTCGCCCGCCGCCACGTCGACCTCGACGCGGGCACCCTCCGCGTCGAGCGCGCCCTCATCGAGCGCGTCGGGCACCCGGTCGGCTTCGGTCCCACCAAGACGACCAGATCCCGCCGCGTCGTGCACCTGCCCGGATTCGTCGTCGACGCGCTCCGCGACCACCTCGCCGCGCACGTCGACGCGGACGACGACGCACTGCTGTTCACCCGCACGTCCGGTGCTGTCATGACCAACGCCACCGTGTCCGCGCAGATGCGACGCCACCGCCGCGCCATCGGACGCGACGACGTGCACTGGCACGACCTTCGCCACACCGGCGCGACCCTCGCCTACCGCGTCGGCGCGTCACAGCGCGACGTGATGAACCGCCTCGGGCACACCACCACCCGCGCCGCCGCCATCTACGCGCACGCCGCCGACGACAGCGACCAGTACCTCGCCACCCGCCTGGACGCCGCCTACCGCGGTACCGGACGCGCCGCATGAGCATGGGCCGCGCAGATGACAGTCGCTCACCTTCGGCGACCCCGTGCGGCCCCCGTTTGCTCCCGTTTGCTCCCTTGTGCTCTGTTCTGACCGACTGCTAAGACAGGGACCATGCGCAGAACAACGTCGAGCATTGCACGCAAACGTGCACTCCGACGTGAGCGCGTGTCCGCTCGCCGCACCCGGTTGAGCAGGCTGCACAACTACTTTCGCGCCTACCCCAGCACCGGACGCTGGGAGCGAGTGGTGCATGCGCCGAGCGCGCACGGGCTGACGGTGGCGGATCAGATCCACATCGATGGCGTCATGATCCGTCGCGCCATGGACGCCGAAGCGCTCGCGGCTCTGTCGCTGGAGATGCTTGACAGCCGAGGCCATGAGCTGGCCGCGCTGGTCGCGCGTGTCGCATCGCTCACGGCGGCGGACGCAACCTGCGCGCCGCCGCCGCCGACACCGTATCGCGCCACACCTCGCGCGCCTCGCGCGCCCGCCGCGGCATAGCCGCGGCACGCCCCAGCAGCGCCGCCCGTCCTGACACGGGCTGACCACCCGCGCCTCGACGACGTCGCGCGTGCCCGGCACGACCCCTCTGAGCAAGCATTCAGCGGTCGTGACCGAAGGACACACGCATGACCCCGCGCAACCCCGACATCGTCGGAAGCGAACAGCCCGCGCCCGTCCCGCCCGTCGGACTCCAGCCCGACGGCGGGCCGTGGCTGAACATCGTCAGCTCTGCCAACTACGCCAACGTCTCGCCAAGGACGATCCGTCGCGCCATCCAGGACGGGCGACTGCGCGCCAGCCGCCCGGCACGCATGTGGCGAATCCTTCGCGCCGACCTGGACGCATTCATGAAGGCGGCGGAGCGGTGAGCGTCGACGACGAGCTGCGCGCCGCTCTCGCCTCCCTCCCAGCGGCGACCAGCGGCAATCCCGGTTCGCGCGCGGTTCGCCGCGCGGTGATGCAGCTCTGCCCGGAGGCCGCGCGTGTCCCCCGCCGGCACGTCGCCGCACTGTGCCGCGACATCACGACGGGCGGCGCACCGTGGGAGCAGTGACCCTGAACCGCGCGACCCGCCGCTGGGCGGGCGCAGGCGCGCCCGCGGGTGCGCTTCTGCTGGTGCGCTTCCTCGCCACGCTCGCCGACGACGCGCAGGTGCCGCCCCACGCGCCACTGACCTACCTCGGCGGCGCGCGCCCCCTTCGCGAACGCCTGGGCCATCACACGCCCGTCGACGACGCCGCCGAAGCGCGGTGGCGGGTGCTGTCGCGCCATCTCGGTGACGCCCGCGCGGCGGGCATGCTCGTCACCGTCCGCGCCGCGCAGCTGCACGTGCCGCGAGTGAGCATCATCCCGCTCGCCGACACGGCGACCCCGATGGGCGGTGCATGAGCGTGCTCGACATCCAGATGCGCGGTTCAGCCGACGGCTTCGTCATCGGGCTCGAGGAGCAGATCGCCGCGCGCCGCGCGATCCTGCCCGAGCTGCACCTGCACCCCACGCTCGGGAAAGTGCCCGCGGTCGACTGGGGCACGATGTCCAGCGCCGACCCCGCGCGCCGCGCCGACATGCGCCGCGTCCGTCACGACGGATGGGGTGCGGCGTGCAAGCTCTCGGGCGTGCTCGTCGTCGACCTCGACCAGCACAATCCTGCCGCAGACGGCTTCGCGCAATGGGTGCAGCTGCTCGGCGCCTGGCGCGGCCCGCAGGCGGGCATGGTCGGCGCGACGCCGGGCGGCGGACGTCACATCTGGTACACCAACCCGCACGGCTGGAAGGGCCACATCGGGATCATGCCCGGCGTCGACCTGCGCGGCGCGGGCGACGGCGCGGGCAGTCAGGTGGTCATCGCAGGACAGGGCCGCCTCCTGCGTGTGCTCGGGCCGCTCACCGACCCACCCGCACCGCTGGTCGCGCTGATGACAGCGAAGCTCGCCCCAGCTGCGCCGCCCCGGCCAGCTGTTCGCGCAGGCAGTGGCGGTCTCGGCGCTCGCGCCCGCGCGCTCTGCGAACAAGTCGCCCGGGCACCAGAGGGTGAGCGCAACGCCCGGCTGTACTGGGCCGCGTGCCGCGTCTCCGACGTCGTCGCCGACTCGGCGGTGTCCATGGTCGCGCTTCAAGAGGCGCTGATCGCCGCCGCCGTGGTCGCCGGGCTCGACGAAGACGAAGCGCGCACGACGGTCGGCAATGCCGGCAGATACTCGGTGGCATCGTGACCGCCGCCACTGACGACGAGCGCGAAGACGCCCGCGCCCGCATGGAAGGACTCCTGTCGGATCTGGAAGCACGCGCAGCTCCGGGCGCGGAGTGGTTCGGCGCGACGCCGCTCCTGCGCCACATCCGGGAGTGGGCTCGCTCGCTGGACGTCAACCCGTTCGCCGCGCTCGGCGTCGTCATGGCCCGGCTGTCCGGAGACATCCCGCCGTGGGTGGTGCTTCCCCCGCTGGCAGGCAGTGCGCCCGGCACGCTGAATCTTTACGTGGTGCTCGCTGGCGGGTCAGGCATGGGCAAGTCCGACGTGCTCAGCTCCCATGACCAGCGGTTCCGCCCGCGGCCCGGCATCCACAACGACCCCGTGCGCGCGTTCGAACCCGCCACGGGCGAGGGCATCATCACCCGCTACGTGCAGATGCAGAAGCTCGATGGACGCTACGTGCACACGATGGTGCACCATCAGGCGTTCGCCGACATCGACGAGATAGACGCGCTGGAAGCACAGGCATACCGCGGCGGAAGCACCATCGTGCCCGTGCTCAAGACGATGTGGTCGGGCAAAGCCATCGGCACCGCCACGGCCACCGAAGAGCGCGACCGCCACTTAGACGCGCACAGCTACCGCCTCGCGCTGGTCGCAGGGTGCCAGTACGGCGCGGGCGACGTACTGCTGGGCGCACGTGCCCAGCTCGGCGGGCTGACACAGCGGTTCCTGTTCGCCAACCTCCGCGACCCCGACCTCACCGCCGACAGTCCCGAGACAGACGCACCCGCACCCGTGCAGCTGCGCCTGCCCGACGGCATGCCGTTCCCCACCGCGCTCGGCGGAGAGGGTGCCGGGCGTCACGTCGGCGGGCGCTTCGTGGTGCGCGTCGACGCCGCCGTGCACAGCGAGATGCGCCGCGCCCGCCGCCTCCAGCGCATGCACCAGCCCGGCGGCGTCGACGGCCACTGGCAGTACACGCGCCTGCGCGTGGCCGCACTGCTCGCCATCGCGCACGGCGACGCGACGGTGACGGTCGACTGGTGGCAGCTCGCCCACGGCGTCATGCTGCACAGCGACCGCACGCGCAACAGCATGCTCGAAGCGCTCACCGTCCAGCGCGACCGTGAAGCATCCGGGCGCGGGCGAAGCGACGGCATCCGCGCCGACGCCGCCGACGCCGAGCTGATCGCCCGTGCCGCGACGACCTTCGTGCAGATCGCCGCCAAGCACGCCGCCACGAGACAGCACGCCGACGCCGGATGCACTCTGCGGTGCATGACCCAGGGCGCGCCCCGCCATCGCGACCGAGCAGAGGCCGCGCTCACCTGGGCCGTCGACCGCGGCATGCTCCTGCACGCCGAGCGGAAGAACCGTCGCGGACGGGACACGACACACTACAGCCCGCCGCCACTGCTCACCGGTTGAGCACGGCATCCACGCCGCGGTGACACGTTGACACGTTGACCACGATGCCGCACACACCAGACACGCCACCCCCGAAGGAACAGCCCGCGCCCCTACGAGGAAGCAGAAACACACACCACACCGCGCTACCAACACGACCGGCCACACCCGCGGCCAACGGGGCACCGCGTCACCGGGTCAACGTGTCAACCCGTCCGCGGCGCGCACACCCATCACCGACGAGAGGAATGACCATGACCGCCGACGAGCCACACTGGTTCGCGCCCATCGACGCGTACGTGCTCGACGAGCCGTGCCCGAGATGCCACGCCCAGCCCGGCGCACTGTGCACCGGACGCCGCCCGCTCGGGCGGTACCACGCCCCACGATGCGACCGAGCCATCGCACATTACGACCGCGACGTCGTCACCGCGCCATGGCTGGAGGACCGCAGGCCCGGCGTCAGCTACTCCACATTGCTGACTCCGAAGCCCACCATCGACGGCGTGCGCGCGTCGCCGCTGTGAGATTCACAGCGACGACGACGTGTCTCGCATCCAAGAACGGCGGAAGTTTCGCGCGCGGTTTTCTGACGACGCCCCGGGTGCCGGGACACCATGCGCCTTGTCCGTCTTTTCTCTAGTTCGCGCAAAGAAAAGCCCGGTAAGAACGAAGAATCTGAACGACGATGAATAAGACTGGATCAGCGCCCGAAGCGGTCGAGCGTGTAGCCGTATCGGCAGGGTGCACAGTACGCGCGACGTCGTCGGCCCGTCTTCGGGTAGTTGTACTCGTAGACGCGCGTGGGCTGACTGCCGCATCGCGGGCATGGCCGTGCTCGGTCGAGCGCGAGCTGCGATTGGTCGGCGGACATGCCACCCATGATGCTCCTGCGAGAGCCCGCCCGTGAGCGACGAGCGCGCCGACCTCCGCGCGCGCCTGATCGTGGATGGACGCCGGGTCTGGGGCGGCAATTTCATGTCGACGAGCGACCTCATCGCGAAGCTCGTCGAGCTGCGCCCCGAGCTGTGGGGAACGATCAGCCACGGCCAGCAGCTCACGCCGCAGAAGCTCGAAGGCATCCTGCGCGGCGGGATCTACCCGACGTCGGCGCACAGCGTGCGTGCGGGCCGTGGCCCGAAGGGTCGCTGGCTGAGTCAGTGGCAACTGCTCGTCGATACCGTGCCGACGCCCGTGGGCGTCGAGCTGGAGTCTGAGCATGTCAGCGGCGATGCGGGCGTGGTTGTGCAGTTCGACGCGGGCGCGGTCGAGCGGCTTGCGGCGGGTGAGGCGTGCATGGTCGTGCCGATCGTGCGCATATCGCAGTGGGATCGTGCGCCCAGACGCGTCTACCTGGTGACGGTGCCGCCCGGCGTCGAGACACTAGGCGCATGACCACGAAAACCACCAGCACCCCCCGCCGTCGCGCCGCCGAAAGACTACCCACGCGCCGACTGGGCGACGCCGGATGATCCCGACTTCTACGTGCCCGACGAGCTGCGCGGCTACTACGCCGAAGTCACGCCGACGCCCACGGAGGAAGCCGGGTACTGGCGTGCCGGCACGACCGTGCAGGAGACCTTCCCGCACGACGCGGCGGTCGCCCGCGCCGTCGCGGCGGGCCGCGATGAAAGCACGTTCAGCCGCATCGAGGACTTCCTGCGCGTCCAGCCCGGTGACTTCATCCAGCAGTACGGCCCGGCGTCGGACACCACGGGCGACCAGCAGCGCTACGTCGTCCGCTCGACATACCGGCTGTCGGGCCGCGATGACTTCGCGGCATGGCTTCACCTGTACCGACTGGAATGGGCGCGCAAACGTCACGAGCGCGCCCAGCACTTGGCACCGAAGGAGAACGCGTCATGATCCCGGCCAACCACTTCCCGCCCCCCGCAGAAGAGCCGCCACTGCCGCGCGGACAGCTGCACTCGATGCGCACGCCCGCCGAATCGCTCGCCGACCGCAACCGCCAGATCCAGGCCCGCCTCGCGAGCTTCGGCACGAACCCGCAGACGTCGTCGTCATCGTCGCACAGCCCGCGCCGCGTCGGCGACCCGGCCAGCGCCGCACTCACGGTCGACACCGCGTCGACACTGGACGACGACGGCGGCGTGCTGATCGATGTCGACGGACGCCCCATGCTCATCGACTCGGGCACCGGCGCGGCACTGCACTACATGCTCAACGGCTGACGACAATGCCCGAGCTGCTGGTCACCCGGTCGCTGGACGCGACATCACTTCACCCCATCGGTGACGGGTGGACACTGCACGGCCTCGCGGTGCCCTACGACCGCGACCAGTTGGTGACCGACGACGGCCAGACGTACTACGTCGAGCGGTTCGCCCCGCACGCGTTCGCACGCGACAGCGTCAAGGGCGGCAGATGGGTCAATCTGTACGTCGGGCACCGCGGCGACGACGGCGAGCGCTACCTGGGCCGATGCGTCGGCATGCGCGACGCGCACGACGGCCTCTACATCGACTTCCGAATCAACCGCGCACACCCGCAAGCCGAAGACGCCCGCTCAGGCGAGCTGAGCGGCTGGTCCGTCTCCGCGAAAGTCTGGCGCACCCGCATCGACCACATCGACGGCAAAGAGCGCCGCACGCGAGAGCGCGCCGGGCTCAACCACGTCGCCGCGACCGCCGTGCCGCAGTACCCGGGCGCGGGCGTGCTCGTCGCCCGCGGCGCACGCTTCGAGCTGAACGCCCGCCACCGCATCGACGCACTCCGCCACGACGTCGCCCGCACACTCCAGGACGTCAGACGCTGAGCCCGTCTCGACATGCGCCCGCCGTGCCGCCCGGAAGCCTGGCCCCGAGGAGCCGGGGCCAGGTCGCCGGTTATGCACGTGACATCATCACGATGATGTCGAGGATGACCGCCAGGATGACCGCGACATCCACGCGGACCACAACCCGGACGATGCAGCGGATGCCGCGTGTCGGTCGCTTCCTGCCCTTGCTCTTACCTTTTAGACTCATAGCAATCGCGCACTCTCTGTTTAGTCACTGCGAGGCGAAGATTCCGACCCGTCCTGTTACTAGCAGGGCGGGTCACTTCGTTGTTCAATCGTGCGCCGCTGTCATGTCGCATGCGACTAGACACGCTGGCCCAGGATTACGACCGTGTGACTTTCCGGTGGAACACATCGCTTGTCACGCCGTCCTGAGTGGTCGCGCCCACGGCGGTACGCTGGTCGCCTCGGTGGCCGGGCTGAGCCGCGAGAGGACATGCCATGCCGCGCCGCCCAACCCGAGACATCGACGCGCGCGCGTTCGACTTCCTCGACCGCAACGTCAACGAGCACGCCGAACTGACCTACCTACGTGCGGGCTCTGACCCCGACTGGGAGCGCCCACACCGCAACGGCGTCGACATCACCGACAAGCCTGAGCTGCAAACCCCCTACCAGCGAGCGCGCCGTCGATCATTCGAAGCGAGAGTGGACGACTACCGCCGCCGCGGACTCATCGCTTAGCCGACGCTCGCCACTCATGGCTTCTGGCGCGGATCCCTTGTCACGTCTGTCGTGGGTCGGACTGAAGGTGTAGCCCGCGCAGGACGTCGAACGCGTCAGCGATCTTCTCCTTGCAACCATTGCGAGAGTAATCGGATGCGGTCGCCCAGTACGCCTCGATGAGGTTCATCAGGCTGCTCCGCAGAACGATGTCGGAGACTGCTTGAATGTCGCTCGTCCGATAGCCGACGGCGGCCATGTTCTCAAGGTCATACTGGGTGTCCCGCAATTCGCGCGACAGCTCCTGCATCCGTTGACGGCGGGTGAGTGGCGGGTACAGGGTTTCGTCGAGGTCGGCAGTGCTGAGCTTCAGCTCAGGCAATGTTCGAATGTCCCCAGCCTTTGTCAGTAGGTCGCCACGGACGTCTTCTGCCAAGACAACACCGGCGAGCTGAATGAACAGTCGTTGCTGAGCGATGAGGCGGTGGTCAATCATCGCGTGGACCGGCGCCATCCGTTTGCGCGACTCTGCTTCACGTCTCGCGGTATCGCGGAGCGCTACCGCGTCCACAAGCCCGGCTGTCAGGAACGATAACGCCACGCCAATCCACACCTGGAGCCATGTCGGGTCAGACCGGTACGCGTACGTCAGCCACCCGGCAACGACCGCCACGACGATGAACACGGTCGGAAGCAGCCAGCGGAGACGCACGCCGCCGACGCTACAGGCAGTGACGCGGTCGGTCGCGTGTCACACTCCGTCCCGACTGCCGGTCGATGCGCACTCATGCGCACTCATGAGGGACCAAATGGGACCATTTGGGGCCATTTGGGGCCACCTCAGTGCTACGCTAAAAACGCCGATGAAAGGCATAAACCCGCGGAATTTCGCGGATCGTGGAACCGCCTCTGAGCGTGGCTTCCAAACTGATGGTGCGGGTTCGATTCCCGTCATCCCCTCCGATGCCCAGACGTGCCGACGAAGTCGGTGCGGCTGGGCATTCGTGTGGATGCGTGGGAACCCCTTTCGCGGCCCGGCGGTCAGTTCAGGTCGGTCTTGAACATCGCGCGCAGCTCGTCGGTCACCGTCCGCCCGCCTGTCGCATAGTGCACGTGCAGCTTCTGCGCGAGCACGAGCACGAGCGTGGCCAGGGTGAGCGCGAGCGGGATGAGGATCGCGAGGGAGACGCCCCAGCTCTTGCTCAGCGCATCACCCCACATCAGGGCGGCGAAGACGAACACGACGGCTGTGACGAAGGCGGCGACGCTCACTGCGATCATCGCAACGGCCTGGCCGATGCGACGGGCCGGCTTTCGGGATTGACGGGGCATCCGGGGCCCCCTTCCTGCGAGGGCGTGGGCGAGCAACGCTAATCCCGCCCGGGTCGCCCGCGTCAGGGCTTGCGGAATCGGCGCCTATGCGCTTCCCGAGGCATCCAGCACGGCGACGAACGACTCAGGCAGCACCACATTGGCCGGCGCTCCCCGGAAGAATCCGGCCACCTGCTCGGGCCGGTACCCCGCGATGCCGCAGCCGACCTCGGTCACGAGGAACCGCAGGTCGGGGTGGGATGCGGCGAACGCGAGGAAGCGCGCCGCCTGCTCCTCGAAGACGCGGAGCCCCGACATCGTGTCGATGCCGTAGGACTGACCCTGCAATCCCTCGGACTGGCCCCACACCGCGCCGAAGCGGTCGTAGGCGAAGCGCGCCGCTCCGCCGCCGTGCGCGCCGGAGGCGTTCGACCCGAAGACGAAGACCTCGCCCGGCCGCAGGGAATCGATGCGCATGTCAGGCCCCCAGCGGTGTGGCGCCCTCGTGCGTCGAGAGGTGCGCGCGGTAGGTCTGAGCATTGCGCAGGATGCCGGCCCTCTCCTCGTCGGTGAGCTCGCGGCGCACTTTGGCGGGCACGCCCGCGACGAGCGAGCCGGGCGGGATCACGGCCCCCTCGAGGACCACGGCCCCGCCGGCGACGAGGCATCCCTCTCCGATGACCGCCCCCGAGAGCACGACGCTTCCCATGCCGATCAGGGAGCCGTCGCCGATCGTGCACCCGTGGACCACGGCGTTGTGGCCGACCGACACGTCACGTCCGATGACGGTCGGGTGACCGGCATCCACGTGCACCGAGACGTTGTCCTGCAGGTTGCTGCCGGCGCCGACCGTGATCGAGTCGCTGTCGCCCCGGAGGACCGCGTTGTACCAGAGGCTCGAGCCTTCTTCGAGCGTGACCGCGCCGACGACGCGCGCACCCGCCGCGATGAAGGCCGACGGATCGACGGCGGGCGACTTGCCCGGCAGAGCGAGGACGGAAGCACCTTCGGCGATGGTCATGACCCGAGATTACGGGAGCCGTCGGACACGAGGTGAGCCCAGCCTTCGCTTGCTTGCGGAATGAATGGCGCTGAGTAGCGTTGGTGCCGACGACAGGAAACGTCACAACGGAGGCGAGCGATATGACGAACACTCAGACCACCCCGGCCACCGCCGCAGACCCCTCGGTCGCAGCGGGCACCGCCCAGTTCCTCACGCCGGTCGCGCTCGGGCTGCAGGCCCTCGCCGTCAACGGCAAGCAGGCGCACTGGAACGTCCGTGGCGCGAACTTCATCGCGATCCATGAGCTCCTCGACACGATCGTCACGCACGCTCAGGACGGCGCCGACGCGGCCGCCGAGCGCATCGTGGCCCTCGGTCTCCCGATCGACGCCCGCCTCGGCACGATCGCCGAGAAGACCAAGGCGACTGCCGTCCCCGCCGGCTTCACGCAGTGGCAGGACGAGATCCGCGCCGTGATCAGCGACATGGACGTCGTCATCGCCGACGTGCAGGCGGCGATCGACGGCCTCGACGAGGTCGACCTCGCGAGCCAGGACATCGCCCTGGCCATCAAGGAGAGCCTCGAGAAGGACCGCTGGTTCCTCTTCGCCCACCTTGCGGAGTGACGTTCGCTCCTACGTGGGTAGAGCCGGCTCCTGACTAGGCCGTCCGCGGCCGTATCGAAGGGCGCCCACCTTGCGGAGTGAGATTCGCGCCGGGGCCCGTCGCGCCGGTCGCTGAGTAAGCCGCCGCCTCGACGGGTGCCCACCTCGCGAATCGAGGATCAGGATGCTGAAGGCCCGGAGTCCGCTCCGGGCCTTCAGCGTTGCCGCCGAGGGGGACCGAGGGTCAGCGCTGGAGGAACGCGAGCACCGCGAGCACCCGGCGATGCTCCGTCGCGGAGTCTTCGAGCCCGAGCTTGGCGAAGATTCCGCTGATGTTCTTCTCCACCGCCCCGACCCCGATGAACAGCCGCTGCGCGATCGCTGCGTTGCTGCGCCCCTCGGCCATGAGCGCGAGCACGTCGCGTTCGCGCGGAGTGAGCGCCATGAGCGGATCCGGGCGTGACGCGAGGAGCCCGCGGACGACGAGCGGGTCGAGCACGGTGCCTCCATCGCGGACGCGCTCGACGGCATCCGTGAACTCCTCGAGCGAGGTCACGCGGTCCTTCAGCAGATAGCCGATGCCGCCCTCTCCGTCGGCGAGCAGCTCGCGGGCGTACACCGCCTCGACATACTGGCTCAGCACCAGGATGCCGAGCCGCGGCAGCGCGCGCCGCAATGCGATCGCCGCACGGATGCCCTCGTCGCGGAAGCCGGGTGGCAGCCGCACATCGAGCACCGCGACGTCGGCCGCGGCATCCTGAACCCGTGCGACGATGTCTTCGGCATCGCCCCACGCGCGGGGTCGAGCTCGGCCCGCACCGGCACCGCGCTCGCGATCGAGAGCGCCTCGAGTGCCGCCGTGAGGCCGCGATCCTGCAGGAGCGGTGGCGCGACGCCCGTCGACAGCGCGCGCAGCTCGTCCAGGGCGGCAGCGGCGTGTCCGCGGGCTTCGCGGGCGAGCTGCGCCGCGGCATCCGTGTCGCCCGCGGCGGCCCGCCGCTCGAGCGAAGCGAGGTCGAGTTGGAGCCGGACGAGGCGCTGCTGAGGGCCGTCGTGGATGTCGCGCTCGAGCCGGCGCAGTGCCATGTCCTCGGCCTGCACGGCAGACGCTCGCGCCGACGCCTCCGCGTGGACCTCAGCGGCGAGATCGTCGGACTCCCATCGCCCGAGCATGCCGCGCGCGATGCCGTGGTGGGCGAGCGCGAGGCCGGCGAGCGCCCACGGCAGCGTGAAGGCGAACAGGATGCCGGCGAGGAGGTAGAGGACGACTTCGACGGCCCACGACGACCAGCCGCCGAAGAGCCACGGAAGGGCGTCCGACACGTACTGCCCCCACTCGCTCCCCCCGTCGCGCGGGAGGAAGGCTCCCCAGAACCAGTAGGTGAGACCGCCGAGGCTGAGGCTCAGCCACACCACTGTGAGGGCGAACGTGATCGTGCTGAGGATCGGGCTCACGATCATGCCGTGCAGCAGGTACACCCAGTAGTGGCCGTCGCGGAGCGGGCGCGAGAAGGCGGACCAGAACCCCAGGTGTCCAGTGGTGCCGCGATGCCACTCCGGTTCGGATACGGCGGGCAGACCGGTCAGTCGCAGCAGGTACCGGTCGGCGACGCCGAACCCTCGTGCGACGAACAGGGTTCCGACGACGATCGGAAGGCCGATGACGAGGATCAGCAGACCGATGCCGAGGCCGAGAAGAGTCGCGAGCACGCACAGCGACGCGATGGCGAGCCCGAACACGACGAGCAGGTAGACGGCGCTGCCGGGGACGCGCTTCCACAGCTCGCCGTAGGTGCGCCAGAAGGACGGGGCCTCGATGTCGGAGGCGGGGGTGACGATCGTGCTCATGGGTCCTCTCCAGGTCGTCCCCTCAGCCTCGCGGGGTCCGCGGCGGCGCGGCATCCGATCCCCTCCCCGACCCATACGGGGGCCAGCCCCCGTCAGGCCAGGTGGGTCAGGCGCCCGCCGAGCAGCGTGGCGGCGACCGTCATCGATCGCAGCTCCGGCTCGGTTGCCGTCAGGGGGTTCGTCGCGCACAGCGCCAGGTCGGCCCGCGCTCCGGGAGCGATGACGTCGGCATTCCGGGATCCGCCGTGCGTCGATGCGGCGAGGGTCGTCGCCGCGTCGAGAGCCTCGGTGGGCTGCCAGGGCTCACGTCCGTCGCGCGTGCGGTAGACGGCCGCCGCGAACGCCGCCCACGGATCCAGCGGCGAGACCGGCGCGTCTGAGCCGAAGAGCAGGTTCGCCCCCGTCGCCGCGAGCGCGGCGAGCGGATACGCCTGCGCCGTCTGGCCCGCCCACACCGTGTCGGTGAGGTCGCGGTCGTCCACGGCATGCTCCGGCTGCACGCTCGCGCCGACACCGAGACGGCCGAAGCGCGGGATGTCCGCGTGCGCGACGAGCTGGGCGTGCTCGATGGTCCCCGTCGCCCCCGTCACGGCGAAGGCGTCGAGCGCGTGCGAGTTGGCCAGGTCGCCGATGGCGTGGATCGCGCACGAGAGGCCCCCGCCCGTCGCATCCGTCATGAGCTCGACGAGTGTCGCGGGATCGACGGTCAGCAGGCCGTGGTTCTGCGGGTCACCCGGATAGGAGTGCGAGCAGGCGGCCGTGCGCGTGCCGAGCGAGCCGTCGGTGATCACCTTGAGAGAACCGACACGGGCGAGATCGGATGCCGCGCCCCGCGCGACGTCGCCGGACTGCAGGCCGTCGGCCAGGGCGCGGGCGAGATGCTCCGGATAGATCCCGAACTCGACGCGGAGGGTGTCGAAACCCGCCCGCGTGCGGCGCGACCAGGCATCCTCGTTCCACGCCATGTCGAGGTCGACGAGCCCGACGACGCCGCGGGAGGCGGCATCCCGGGCCATCTGCTGGACGAGCTGGTCGCCCGTCACGGGATCGACGAGGTTGAGGCGTCGTGAGATCTCGAACGCCGGCTCTTCGCGCAGGATGCCGGTGCCGTCGGGGTCGAACCCCTCGCGGCGCAGGGCCGCGGTGTTCAGCCACACGCTGTGCACGTCGGCGTTGATGAGATAGGTCGGCGTCTCGCCGGTGGCCGCGTCGAGCAGCGCCAGCGTGGGCTCGTCGGGCCAGAAGGCGTGCCGGAAGCCCGTGCCGACGCGACGTCCGTCGAGCAGGGGGGCTTCGGCCATGAGCGCCGCGGCGTGCGCGGCCGATGTCGCATGACCGAGAGGGGCGCGCTGCGAGACGAGGGCCCACTGCATGACGTGGACGTGGTGGTCCCAGAGGCCCGGGATGAGCCATGTGCCCGTGCCCTCGAGCACGGCGCCCGTCGCGCGGATCGCGCCTGCCGGCGCGATGTCGGCGATCGTTCCGCCGTCGAGGAAGACGTCGAAAGGGCCCTCGTCGGGAAGCAGCTCGCTTCCGGGGCCGACGATGCGGACGCCCGCGATGGTGTCGATCTGCGCGCCGATCCCCGTCATCGAGCGCCCCTCAGCGCCTCGTGCGCGCGGCGCATCTCATCCGCGAGCGGCGCGTTGGCGTAGGCGCCGTCGCCGCTCAGCTCGGCGATGATCGTGTCGACGACGTCGTCCGTCTTGTTCTGGCTCAGCTTGCGCTTCGCCACGACCCGGGTCGGCGTGAGGCGGAACCCGACGGTGCCCTTCTCGAGTCGCTCGACATACGTGGGATCGTTGGGCGGCTCCCACAGCAGCCGGGGCTGCGGCATCCGGTTCTCGAAGCGCGCAACGAGGCGATCGAGCACACGAAGGTTCTCCTCCGTGCTGAGCAACTCGGGCACTCCGGACAGGTGCGCCGAGACGAAATTCCACGTCGGCACCTGGGTGCCGTCGCCGTACCAGCCGGGAGAGATGTACCCGTGCGGGCCCTGCACGACGAGAAGCAGCTCGCGCTCCCCCAGCCCGTGGATGAGGTCGTCGGGACGCCCCACGTGACCGACGACCGTGAGGTCGTCGCGATCCTCGTCGAGGAGGACCGCATAGTGCGATGCGACGAGTCCGTCGTCGGTCTGGCTGACGAGGGTCATCCAGGGATTGCGGTCGATGAGGCGGCGAAGCTCAGCGACGTCGGTCATCGCGAAGCTCGGGTTCTGACGCATGTGTCCAGCCTAGAAGCGGGCGGCCCCTGCGATCACCTCTGGCAGAACGGGCACCAGTACAGCTTCCGCGCGCCCATCTCCTCGAGCAGGATCTCGGTTCCGCAGGTGCGGCACGGCAGCCCCGCGCGACGGTACACCCAGTGCCGGTCGTCGCGATTGGCCATGGCCGCCCGCCACTGGTCGGGGTCGAGGTCGTCCATCGTCATCATCTGGCCGGTCTCGACGCCGATGGCGAGCAGCTTCACCCAGTCGCGCCAGAGCTCGCGCACGAGCTCCTCGGGCACGTCGCGCCCCGGCGTATGCGGATCGAGGCGCGCCCGGTAGAGCAGCTCGGCCCGGTAGACATTGCCGATGCCGCTGACCACGGCCTGATCCATGAGGAGCAGCCCGATGGGTGTGGGCTTGCGCCGCACGACCGAGGTGAACCGCTCCTCGCCCTGCTCGACGTCGTCGACGAGGGGATCGGGACCGAGCTTGGCGATCGTGGCGACGACCTCGTCGGGCGTCTGCAGCTGACACGCGGTCGGACCGCGCAGATCGGCGCACGTCACGTCGGTGAGCAGGCGGAGCCGCACCTGGCCCACGACGGGCGGCGGCCACTCGCCGTCCTCCTCGGGCAGGCCCGTCGTCTGCTCGGACATGCGCACGTGCACGCGGGCCTTGCGCGGAGCGCCGATCGAGGTGAGTGAGTTCTCTCCCGCGGCATCCAGGATCGCCTCGTCCTCGAAGAAGGTGCCGCGCTGGTTCGTCTGGCCGAGTCGGCCGTTGGCCGACGCGATCGTGGGATCGGCGACGATCTCGCCGGCGAAATCCCACGCGCCGTACATGCCGAGGTGCACCCGCAGCCACGTGTCGCCCTCGAAGCCGAGGAACATCTGCTTTCCGACGGCACGCACGCCCTCGGCGATGCGGCCGTCGAGCACCTCAGCGCCCTCCGCGAAGCGCCCCTGCGGGCTCGATGCGCGGACGGCACGGCCGACGACGTTGCGGTCGAACTGCCGCGCGATGCGATGGACGGAATGGCCCTCGGGCATCAGCCTGCTTCGGGGTCCATCGCATCGGCGGACTCGCCGCCGGTCGGCGATTCCAGCCGGCTCACGCGGGGGTCGGGCTCGAGGCGTCCGTCTGTCTCGTACGCGGCGATCTGGCCGATGCGCCGCTCGTGCCGCTCCTCGTTCGAGAACGGCGTCGCGATGAAGCGGTCGATGAAGGATGCCGCCTCTTCGAAGGTGTGCTGCCGGGCGCCGATCGAGATGACGTTCGCGTCGTTGTGCTCGCGGGCGAGCTCAGCCGTGGGGATGTTCCAGACGAGTGCCGCGCGGACGCCGCGCACCTTGTTCGCCGCGATCTGCTCGCCGTTGCCCGAGCCGCCGAAGACGACGCCGAGCGACTCGATGCCCGCCTCCTGGTCGCGCACGACCGCCTGGGCGGCGCGAATGCAGAACGAGGGGTAGTCGTCGAGGGGCTCGTAGTCGAGCGGGCCGTGATCGACGACGTCGTGCCCCTGCTCGGCGAGATGGTGCTGCAGCTGCGTCGAGAACTCGAGGCCGGCGTGGTCGGTCGCGATGTGGATGCGCATGGCTCAATCCTAGGGAGCGGTGGAGGGGCGGGATGCGGCGGCGCTCAGGGCGCGATGCCGGCCGCGGCGGGCTTGAAGCCGGCGCGCACGTTCTCGCAGCAGCCGGGGCGGCACACGTCGAACCAGGGTCCGAGCGAGGTCTCGTGCGGGCGCTCCGCGGCTGGGGTGCCGGCGACGCGCTCGAGCACGAGGTCGACGAGACCCGAGACGTAGGCCGGGTCGACGCCGGGGGTCGGCGTGCGCACGGCGCGGATGCCGGCCTCCTGCGCGGCCTCCATCGCCTCGGTGTCGAGATCCCACAGCACTTCCATGTGGTCGCTCACGAAGCCGAGCGGCACGATCGCGATCGCGCGGATGCCGGCATCGGGAAGGGTCTCGATGACGTCGTTGATGTCGGGCTCGAGCCAGGGCTGGGACGCGGGGCCCGAACGCGACTGGAAGACCAGCTCCCAGCCCACCTCGCCGACCGCGGCGTCGTCGTCGGCGAGGGCCGACATGATGCGCTCGGCGACGGCGCGATGCTGCGCGGCATACGCGCCGCCCTTTCCCCAGTCGACGTCGCGGGGGCCGGAGCGGTCCGCGTCGGCCGTCGGAACGCTGTGCGTCGAGAAGAGGACGCGGATCTCGGCCGGGGCGATCCCCTCGGCGCGGAACGCCGAGACGGCCTCGCGCACGCCCGCTTCGAACGGTGCGACGAAGCCGGGGTGGTCGAAGAACTGTCTCACCTTGTCGATCGTGACCGTGCCGGCCAGCCCGGTGTCGAGGAGCACGCGGGCGAAGTCCTCGCGGTACTGTCGGCAGCTCGAGAACGAGCTGTAGGCGCTGGTCGCGATGGCGATGAGCTTCGTGTCGCCGGCGGCCGCGGCATCCCGAACCGCCTCATCGAGGTAGGGAGCCCAGTTGCGGTTGCCCCAGTACACCGGGAGGTCGACGCCCCGCCGGGCCAGATCGTCTTCGAGGGCGGCTTTCAGCGCGCGGTTCTGTTCGTTGATCGGGCTGATGCCGCCGAAGTGGCGGTAGTGGTGCGCGACCTCCTCGAGCCGTTCGTCGGGGATGCCGCGGCCCCGCGTGACGTTGCGGAGGAACGGGATGACGTCGTCCTGCCCCTCAGGGCCGCCGAAGCTGGCGAGGAGGATGCCGTCGTACGCGACGGGAACCTCGACGTGCGGGGCGCCCGACGACGCCTCGGGTGAGGCGAAGGGGACGACACCCTCCGCGCTCGTCGTGTCACCGGCTGAGTTCTCGTGCGCTTCGACCACGCGACCATCCTTCCACCGCCCGCCGACACCGGTGTTCACATGCCTCGGCGCCGAGACACCGCCGGGCATAGGCTGGAGCGGTTGTCGCCGGGGCCATCCTCGTTCGGCGACCGTCCTCTCGAGCAGCGGCCCAGCCGCATCGAGATCACTTCAACCCATCACAAACGGGAGCAGAGCCAAGTGCCTGGAGAGAACCTCACCCGCGCCGAGGCGCAGGAGCGCCGCGGGGTCGTCGACACCCATTCGTACGAGATCAGCCTCGATCTGACGCAGGGCGCGGAGGTCTTCGGATCCCGCTCGGTCGTGCGCTTCTCCGCGACGCCCGGCGCGTTGACGTTCATCGACCTCATCGCGCGCGACGTGCGCGAGATCACGCTCAATGGACGGTCCATCGACCCCGCGTCGGCCTTCGCCGACTCGCGCATCGCGCTCGACGGCCTCGAGGCCGACAACGAGCTCGTCATCGAAGCCGACGCCCTCTACACGAACACCGGCGAGGGGCTGCACCGCTTCGTCGACCCGGTCGACGACGAGGTCTACCTCTACTCGCAGTTCGAGGTGCCGGACTCGCGCCGCGTCTTCGCGGTGTTCGAGCAGCCCGACCTGAAGGCGACCTTCCAGTTCACGGTGACCGCTCCCGAGCCGTGGAAGGTCGTGTCGAACTCGCCGACCCCGGAGCCCAAGAAGCACGGCGACGGCACGGCGACGTGGACCTTCGAGGCCACCCCCCGGATCTCGTCGTACATCACGGCGCTCGTCGCCGGTCCGTACGAGGTCACGACCTCCGAGCTCACGAGCGCGTCCGGTCGTGTCATCCCGCTCGGCGTGTACGCGCGCAAGAGCCTGTGGCAGCACCTCGACGCCGACTACGTCTTCGACATCACGCGCAAGGGCTTCGCGTACTTCGAGGAGAAGTTCGACTACGCCTACCC
This sequence comes from Microbacterium sp. AZCO, assembly GCF_039614715.1. Classification (GTDB taxonomy): domain Bacteria; phylum Actinomycetota; class Actinomycetes; order Actinomycetales; family Microbacteriaceae; genus Microbacterium. The sequence continues at coordinate 1,386,423 of NZ_CP154857.1, forward strand.
GTTCGCGAAGTACGACCAGCTCTTCGTGCCCGAGTTCAACGCCGGCGCGATGGAGAACGCGGGAGCCGTCACCTTCACCGAGACCTACGTCTTCCGCTCGAAGGTGACCGACGCCGTCAAGGAGCGTCGCGTCGTGACGATCCTCCACGAGCTCGCGCACATGTGGTTCGGCGACCTCGTCACCATGAAGTGGTGGAACGACCTGTGGCTCAACGAGTCGTTCGCCGAGTGGGCGTCGACGATTGCCACGGCGGAGGCCACGGAGTGGACGGAGGCGTGGACGACCTTCAACGCCATGGAGAAGACCTGGGCCTACCGCCAGGACCAGCTCCCCTCGACGCACCCGGTCGTCGCGACGATCAACGATCTCGAGGACGTGCAGGTCAACTTCGACGGCATCACGTACGCCAAGGGCGGCTCGGTGCTCAAGCAACTCGCCGCGTGGGTCGGCGTCGAGGCCTTCTTCGGGGGCGTCGCGGCGTACTTCAAGAAGCACCAGTTCTCGAACACCGAGCTGAGCGATCTTCTCGCGGAGCTGGAGAAGACGAGCGGACGCGAGCTCGGCACGTGGTCGAAGAAGTGGCTCGAGACGGCGGGCGTCAACACGCTCTCCCCCGAGATCACGACCGACGCCGACGGCGTCATCACGCGCTTCGCGATCGTGCAGACCGCGCCGGCGGACTACCCCACGATCCGCCCGCATCGCCTCGGCGTGGGCTTCTACAGCCTGCGCGGCGAGGCGCTCGTGCGCGTGCACCGCGTCGAGCTCGACGTCGACGGCGACCTCACGGTCGTGCCCGAGCTGAAGGGCCTCTCGCGACCCGACCTCGTGCTGCTCAACGACGAAGACCTCGCGTACGCCAAGATCCGCCTCGACGAGCGATCGCTCGGGACGGCGATCGCGCACCTCGCGAAGATCAGCGACCCGCTCGCGCGTTCCCTCGTCTGGGGGGCGGCGTGGGATCAGACACGGGATGCCGAGTCCTCGCCGAGCGACTACATCGACCTCGTCCTGCGCAACATCGGGTCGGAGACCGAGTCGACGACGTTCCGCACCACTCTCGGCCAGCTGCAGCTCGCCGCCAACTCGTACGTCGCGCCCGAGAAGCGCGCCGCCTCTCGCGAGAAGGTCGCCGACGCGCTGTGGCAGCTCGCGCACGGGGCGGAGGCCGGCAGCGACAGCCAGCTGCAGCTCGTGACCTCGTTCGCGACCGCCGCCTCGACGCCGTCGCAGTGGGACAAGGTGCGCCAGGTGCGCGACGGCGAGGTGACGTTCGACGGTCTCGAGATCGACACCGACCTGTCGTGGCAGCTGCTCGTGTCGCTCGCCGCCGGCGGCGTCGTGGGCGCCGACGAGATCGACGCCGCGCTGGCCGCCGACAACACGGCCAAGGGCGGCGAGTTCGCCGCTCAGGCGCGCGCGGCGCTGCCGACGCACGAGGCCAAGCAGGCCGCGTGGTCCTCGCTCATCGACAGCGACGACCTCCCGAACACGATCGTCCGCTCGGCGGCGCTCGGCTTCACGCATCCCGCGGGTCGCGGTCTGCTCGGCGCGTTCGTGCAGCCGTACTTCGACATGCTGCTTCCCGTGTGGGAATCCCGCAGCTACCAGATCGCGCAGTACCTCATCGTGGGCCTGTACCCCGCGGCGCTGGCGAACCGTGATCTGCGCGACGCGACGCGCGCCTGGCTCGCTGCCAACGGCGACGCGGCCCCGGCGCTGCGCCGTCTCGTGAACGAGAACCTCGCGGGCGTCGAGCGCGCCCTCGCGGTGCAGGAGCGCGACGCACAGTAGTCCACAGCCATGGATGCCCCGCCCAGGTTGGGCGGGGCATCCGTCGTTAGGATCGGGATGATGCGACTGGAGAACGCGGACGGTACGAGCACAGTGGACTGGGCGCAGATCGGACAGGATGCCTGGGGATTCCTGATCCTCGTGGGCACCAAGATCTTCTGGATCCTCGTGATCATCGCCGTCGCGATGGTCCTGGTGTGGATCATGCGGCGCGTCATCGCCCGCGTCGTGAACCGCATCGTCTCGGGAGCCAAGAACAAGGCGAACGTCGACGACACGCAGGCGCTCGAGCGCGCTCCGCTCGCGCAGGTGCGGCTCGTGCAGCGGACGCGCACGCTCGGATCGATCCTGACGAACATCGTCAACGTCACGATCGTGATCGTCGCCGTGATCCTGATCGTCTACACGCTGAGCCCCGGCATCATCGGCTCGTTCACACTGCTCACGGCCGCCATCGGCGCGGGCCTCGGCTTCGGCGCGCAGAACATCGTGAAGGACGTGCTGAACGGCATCTTCATCGTCGCGGAGGATCAGGTGGGCATCGGCGACGTCGTCGACCTGGGACTCGCGACGGGAGTCGTCGAGTACGTGAGCGTCCGTGTGACCCACGTGCGCGACGTCAACGGCACGCTCTGGTACGTGCGCAACGGCGAGATCCTGCGCATCGGCAATATGTCGATGGGCTGGTCGCGCGTCATCATCGACCTCGCGGTCCCGGCCGACGCGCAGATCGACGAGGTCGAGAGCGCGCTCCTGGCCGCCGCGAAGAGCCTCCGCACCGACCCGAAGTGGCGCACCCGCATCATCGAGAACCCCGAGGTGTGGGGTCTCGAGTCGGTGTCGGGGGACGCGCTCGTCATCCGCCTCGTCATGAAGACGCGCGCCAACGCCAAGGACGACGTGGCCCGCGAGCTCCGGATGCGCCTCAAGCACGCGATCGACGAGCTCGGGCTGCAGCTGCCGCAGCTCACCTCGATCACGCTGTCGGGCCTCGAGGGCGCCCAGCGCGTGCGGGGTGCCAACCCGCCCAAGACCAAGCCCACCCCCGTCACGCCGCTGCCCGAGAAGCCCGTGTGGAAGCCCAAGCGCCTGTCGAAGCGCCGCTCCGGCACGGCCGACGACACCGGTGATCGACCCGACGGAGAGCCCACGCCATGACAGACGGAACGGATGCCTCGCCCCTGACCTTCTACGAGGAGGTCGGCGGTCACGGCACGTTCGTGCGGCTCGTCGACGCGTTCTACCGGGGCGTCGCCGACGACGAGGTGCTGCGTCCCATGTATCCCGAAGAGGATCTCACCGGTGCGCGGCACCGCCTCACGATGTTCTTGGAGCAGTACTGGGGCGGGCCGACGACGTACGGCGAAGAGCGCGGGCACCCCCGCCTGCGCATGCGGCACGCGCCCTTCCACGTGAATCCGGATGCCCGCGACCGCTGGCTCCGCCACATGCGCGACGCCGTCGACGAGCTCGAGCTCTCGCCGCTCCACGAGGCGACTCTGTGGGACTACCTGCAGCGCGCCGCCTACGCCATGGTCAACACGTTCGAGCCGGCCGGGATCGGCCCCTCGGCCGCCGGCCGCGACACGGCCGGCATCCCCCTGACGGCGTCGGCGCCCGACGACGCCACCTCCTGAACCAGCTCCACCCCGCACCCCGACGACGAAGGAGTCGCCATGCCCCCCGCACCCACCCTCGCCACCGACGTTCTCGTGATCGGCTGGGGCCTGTCCGGCCTCGTCGCCGCCGGTGAAGCCGCCGCGGCGGGCAAGAAGGTCGTGATCGTCGACCAGGAGCCCCGCTCGAACCTCGGCGGCCAGGCGTGGTGGTCGTTCGGCGGGCTGTTCTTCGTCGACTCGCCCGAGCAGCGCCGCATGGGCATCAAGGACTCCCTCGACCTCGCCCGTCAGGACTGGTTCGGGAACGCCGCCTTCGACCGCGACGAGGATGCCTGGCCGAAGCGCTGGGCAGAGGCGTACCTGCAGTTCGCCGCCGGCGAGAAGCGCACCTGGCTGCGCGAGAAGGGCGTCGGGTTCTTCCCGGTCGTCGGGTGGGCCGAGCGCGGCGGCTACGGCGCCACCGGCCCCGGCAACTCCGTGCCGCGGTTCCACATCACGTGGGGCACGGGCCCCGGCATCGTCGCGCCCTTCCAGGCCGCCGTCGAGAAGGCCGAGGCGGCCGGACGCATCACGATCCTTCCGCGCCATCGGGTGACCTCGCTCCTCGCGAGCGACGGCGCTGTGACCGGTGCGGCGGGTGACGTCCTCGCCCCGTCGGGCGCGGTGCGCGGCGCGGCGAGCTCGCGCGAGGTCGTCGGCGCGTTCGAGATCACGGCGGGTGCGACCATCGTCACGTCGGGCGGAATCGGCGGCAACCATGACCTCGTGCGGGCGATGTGGCCCGAGCGCCTCGGCACGGCGCCCGCGACGATGGTCACGGGCGTCCCGGCCTACGTCGACGGCTCGATGCTTCCCGTCGCCGAGACGGCCGGGGCTCGGGTGATCAACGGCGACCGCATGTGGCACTACGTCGAGGGACTGCAGAACTGGGATCCGGTCTGGCCGGACCACGGCATCCGGATCCTCCCCGGTCCGTCGTCGCTGTGGCTCGACGCCACCGGCCATCGGCTCCCGGTGCCGCTGTATCCCGGGTTCGACACCCTCGGCACGCTCGCGCACCTGCGTGCGACCGGGCACGACCACTCGTGGTTCGTCCTGTCGCACAAGATCATCGAGAAGGAGTTCACCCTCTCGGGCAGCGAGCAGAACCCCGACCTGACCGGCAAGGACGTGCCCCTCCTGGTGAAGTCGCGGCTCGGCAAGGGCGCGGCGGCACCCGTCAAGGCGTTCATGGACCACGGCGCGGACTTCGTCGTGCGCGACAACCTCGATGACCTCATCGCGGGGATGAAGGCGCTCCCCGGCGGCGACGTGCTCGACGGCGACCGGGTGCGGATCGAGCTCGAGGCGCGCGACCGCGAGGTCGAGAACGACTTCACGAAGGATGCGCAGATCGCGATGCTCCGCTCCGCTCGCGCCTACCGCGGAGACAAGCTCATCCGCACCGCTCCCCCGCACCGCATCCTCGACCCGGAGGCGGGCCCGCTCATCGCCGTCAAGCTGCACGTGCTCACGCGCAAGTCGCTGGGCGGCATCGAGACCGACCTGTCGGCGCGCGCTCTCGGCGCGTCGGGCGACCCGATCCCAGGCCTGTATTCCGCGGGCGAGGCGAGCGGGTTCGGCGGCGGCGGCGTGCACGGCTACCGCGCACTGGAGGGGACGTTCGTGGGTGGATGCCTCTTCTCAGGCCGCATCGCGGGCCGGGCCGCGGCATCCGCCGTCTGACCGGCTACAGCCAGTTGCGCGACTTGAACACGCGATACAGCCCGAACGCGAACGCCACCATCGTCAGGAGTGCGAGCGGGTAGCCGAGCGGCCAGGCGAGCTCGGGCATGTGGACGAAGTTCATCCCGTAGATGCCGGTGATGAGCGACGGCGCGAACAGGATCGCGGCCCAGCTCGAGATGCGCTTGGTCTGCTCGGACTGCGCCAGGCTCGTCTCGTTCTGACGCTGCGCGACGAGCGTCGCGTGGACCGTGAGGGCGTTCTGCAGCGTCTGGCGGAACTCCTCGATCTTCTCGACCATCTGGATGACGTGGTCCTGGATGTCGCGGAACGAACGCCGCAGCTCGAGGATGTCCGGATCCTTGCCGTACGAGTTCTCGAGATCGTCGCGCAGGCTCGCGATCATGGCGTTGAGAGGGCGCACGGCGCGCAGGAACTCCATCACCTCACCCGAGAGGTCGTAGATGCGCTTCGTGACGGTCGGGTCGCCTGTGAAGAGCTGCACCTCGATCTCGTCGATGTCGTTCTCGAGACCGACGACCACCGGCTCGTAGTCGTCCACGATGCGGTCGAGGATCGCGTACAGCACGGCGAGCGGGCCCCGCGTGAGCAGTTCGGGCGCGCTCTCCAGACGGTGCCGGACGAGCGCGAGGTTCGGCGCCTCGGCGTGGCGGATGGCGATGACGAAGTCGGCTCCGGTGAACACCTCGACCTCGCCGAACTCGACGGTCTCGACCGAGTCGACGTAGCGAGCGGGACGCAGCACGAGGAACCGGGTATCGCCGTAGCGCTCGAGTTTCGCGCGCTGATGGCCGAGGAGCGCGTCCTCGATCGCGAGCGGGTGAAGGTCGAATTCGGCCGCGATGATATTGAGCTGCACCGGTTCGGGGCGGTACAGGCCGATCCAGGCGAAGCCGCCGTGCTCCGCGAGCGCCTCCGAGGTGCGCGCAAGGGTCTGCGGGGACGCGACGCGGCGTCCGTCCACGTAGATCGCGTTGTCGATCACTGCCACCGGCACAGTCTGACAGCACCGGCGTGTCATATCAGCCTGATGACCCCGTCCGGCGGACAGCGGTGAGGCCGGTGCGCACGGGGCCGCGGACGAGCACGTGGCCGCGATCCAGGGTGACGCGGGTCCAGGGCCCGGAGGCCAGCACGCGCGCTTCCTCCTCGCCGACGATGAACCCCAGTGCGAACGCCGCGAAAGCCGTGCCGAGCGGAAGGCCGTGAAGCAGCTCGTCGGGCGCGCCCCATACGGTCCCGCGAACGGCGCGGACGACGTCTTCACCCGGATCAGCGGGCATCGATTCGGCGACGGCCGCGATGCCGTACTGCGCCCTGGACGCGAGATCGGCGGCGGGTATCGAGCCGACCGCCTCCCACCCGCTCCGCGGCGGAGCGATGCCCGCCCACGCCGGCGAGAGGCCGACATCGGGCAGCTCGACGGCGCGCGGGTCGTCGTCGGACTTCGCGAGGGCGGATGCCTCGACGACGATGTCACAGACGAGCTCGGGGTCGATCGGGAGGGCGCGCAGGGCGAGCACCGTCGGACTGGCGTCGAGGAGCCCGCGCGGAGCGAGCGGGGCCGAGGTCATGGCGAGGGTGCCGCCGGCGGCCTGGAGCCTCACCCCGCCGTCGCCGAGCGGAGTCGTCCGCCCCGCGAAGGTCAGCGCGTCGGCGGCGGCATCGGCATCGGGGAAGAGAAGGCGCTGCGACATCCGCCCTAAACTACCAAGCGTTGCGGGACCGCCTCCCGCCTTCAGGGAGGATGCCGTGACCGACGCCGCGCAGTCCCTCGAGGAGCCGCTCGACCGAGACCCGGTCGCTGCGCTGCTCGCGGTGCTCGACCTCGCGGACTCGAGCGCCCGCACGACGGAGGACATCTTCACGGGGGTGTCCCAGCCGATGCCCCTCGGACGCGTGTACGGCGGGCAGGTGCTCGCGCAGTCGATCGTCGCCGCGGAGCGGACGACCGCGGAGGGCCGCATCCCGCACTCGATGCACGGCTACTTCCTCCGTCCCGGCGACTCGTCGAAGGGCATCACCTTCGCCGTGGACCGCATCCACGACGGGCGGTCCTTCTCGACCCGGCGCACGCAGGCGTTCCAGGAGGGCGTCCCGATCTTCTCGATGATCTCGTCCTTCCAGGATGAGGACCCCGGCATCGAGCATCAGCAGCCGGCACCCGACGGCATCCCGGGCCCGGAGGATCTCCCCGATCTCGAGGACCACCTCTCGGGACTCCACCCCGTATCGAAGCGGCTGTTCCTCGACCGCCCCGTCGATCTTCGCCACGTGCCGTCGCCGATCTACGTCACGGTGGAGGGCGAGCGCGTTCCGCGTCAGGCGGTGTGGATGCGCTCCTGCAGCCCCCTGCCCGACGACCCGGCCGTGCACCGGGCTGCTCTCGCGTACGTGAGCGACCTGACGATCCAGGAGTCGATCCTCCGAGCGCACGGAGTGCCGTGGGCGACACCGGGGCTCAAGGTCGCGAGCCTCGACCACGCGATGTGGTGGCATCGGCCGGGACGCATCGACGACTGGCTGCTCTACGTGCAGGAGTCGCCCAGCGCCCGCGGCGGGCGCGGCCTCGCGACGGGGCGCATCTACTCGCGCGACGGCGCCCTTGTGGCGAGCGTCGCGCAGGAGATCATGGTGCGCATCCCCGCCTGAATCGGGGTCCCGCGGCGTCAGCGGCGGTGGGTGTAGACGATCGGGTCGCCCTGGTAGGGACTCCAGGCGGCGCGCTCCTCGGTGGTGAGTCGCAGGGGGCGCCCGGTGGCGGCATCCACTTTCACGACGACTGTCGTCGCGCGCGCGTACGTCACCTGCCGGCCGGCGTCGGCTGTCTCGAGAGGGCTGCAGACCTCGTAGCAGACCTCGATGCTCGATCCCCCGAGCTTTCCGAACCACATCTGCACGTCGAGCGGGAACCGCTGGTACGGCACCGGCGCGAGGTACTCGATCTCCTGACGGGCGATGAGGGTGAGGATGCCGCTGTGCAGGCCCGAGTCGAGCACAGCCGTGGGGGGCGCGACTTCACCGCGCTCGGGCTGCCAGAACGCGCGGACGCGCGCCTCCTCGAGCAGCTTGAGCATGGAGGTGTTGTTGACGTGGTTGAACGCGTCGAGGTCGCCCCAGCGAAGTGGGATCGGGATGTGGAGGCGACGGCCCTGGGGCGTCGCCTCCACGGTCGCGATCGGCTCGTCACTCACGAGTCGAGGTCAATCGCGCGTCAGCTTGCGGTACGCGGTGCGGTGCGGGCGCGCCGCCTCCACGCCGAGGCGCTGGATCTTGTTCTCCTCGTACGCCTCGAAGTTGCCCTCGAACCAGTACCACTTGTCGGGGTCTTCATCGGTGCCCTCGTAGGCGAGGATGTGCGTTGCGATGCGGTCGAGGAACCACCGGTCGTGCGTGATGACGACGGCGCAGCCGGGGAACTCCAGCAGAGCGTTCTCGAGCGACTGAAGCGTCTCGACGTCGAGGTCGTTGGTCGGCTCGTCGAGGAGGAGCAGGTTGCCGCCCTCCTTGAGCGTCAGTGCGAGGTTGAGGCGGTTGCGCTCACCACCCGACAGCACTCCGGCCTTCTTCTGCTGGTCGGGGCCCTTGAAGCCGAACTTGGAGACGTAGGCACGCGACGGGATCTCGACCTTGCCGACCTGGATGAAGTCGAGTCCGTCGGAGACGACCTCCCAGAGGGTCTTGCTGGGATCGATGTTCGCCCGCGACTGATCGACATAGCTGATCTTGACCGTCTCGCCGATCTTCAGATCTCCGCCGTCGAGCGGCTCGAGGCCGACGATCGTCTTGAAGAGCGTCGTCTTGCCCACGCCATTGGGACCGATGACCCCGACGATGCCGTTGGGGGGAAGGCTGAAGCTCAGGCCATCGATGAGCGAGCGGCCGACGAAGCCCTTCTGAAGCTTCTTGGCATCGATGACGATGCTTCCCAGGCGCGGCCCCGGCGGGATCTGGATCTCCTCGAAGTCCAGCTTCCGTGTGCGGTCGGCCTCGGCCGCCATCTCTTCGTATCGCGCGAGACGTGCCTTGGACTTGGCCTGACGGCCCTTCTGGTTCGAACGCACCCACTCGAGCTCCTCGGCGAGCCGCTTGGCCAGCTTGGCGTCCTTCTTGCCCTGCACGGCGAGTCGTTCGGCCTTCTTCTGGAGGTAGGTCGAGTAATTGCCCTCGTACGGGATGAGGCGGCCACGATCGACTTCTGCGATCCACTCGGCGACATTGTCGAGGAAGTACCGGTCGTGCGTGATCGCGATGACGGCGCCGGGGTACTTCTGGAGGTGCTGCTCGAGCCAGAGCACGCTCTCCGCGTCGAGGTGGTTGGTCGGCTCGTCGAGGAGCAGCAGGTCGGGCTTCTGCAGCAGGAGCTTCGCGAGGGCCACGCGCCGGCGCTCACCACCGGAGAGGTTCGCGACGGATGCGTCGCCGGGCGGCGTGCGCAGCGCATCCATCGCCTGGTCGAGCTGGGAGTCGATATCCCACGCGTCGGCCGCGTCGATCTCCTCCTGCAGCACACCCATCTCGGCGAGCAGCGCGTCGAAGTCGGCGTCGGGATCGGCCATGAGAGCCGAGATCTCGTTGAACCTGTCGAGCTTCGCCTTGATCGCGACGCCGTCCTGGATGTTCTTCAGGACGGTCTTCGAATCGTCGAGCTCGGGCTCCTGCATGAGGATGCCGACGCTGAAGCCGGGAGAGAGCTTCGCCTCGCCGTTGGAGGGCGTGTCGAGCCCGGCCATGATCTTGATGATCGTCGACTTGCCGGCGCCGTTCGGGCCGACCATGCCGATCTTGGCCCCGGGGAGGAACGACATCGTGACGTCGTCGAGGATGAGCTTTTCTCCGACCGCCTTGCGGGCGCGGACCATCGAGTAGATGTATTCAGCCATAGCGGCTCCAGTCTACGGGCGGACGCCGCGGCGGCCGCGTCCCGGGCGGCTGGTGGAGGGCTACCAGTCGATGGGACGGGTCTGCCCGATGAGACACGCGCCGTCGCCGACGACGGGGAGGACCACGCTCACGGGATCGCCCGTCGCCGGACCCACCTGCCCCACAAGACACTCCCCCGCCCAGAGGACCGAGAACTGGATGCTCTCGGCGCGATTGCCCACGGTGGATTCGTCGTTCGTCACCTGCATCGCGCTCTTGTCGAACCCGGCGGCGACGAGCGCGTCGATGTACGCGCGACCCGACGCCTGGTCGGGGCCCGCCCAGACACTCGCCACGATCGACGCGAAATACGGCAGGTTGTCGGAGGCTGAGCCGCCGGGTACCAGAACCGGAGCCGCCGAAGGGGTCGTGCTGGGCGTCTCGGTCGTGCCCGACGGGAGGGACGTCTGGGTCGATGTGTCTGTGGACGGCGCGCTGCCGGGGCTCGGAACCGAGCAGGCCGCCAGAACCATCGCGGCGATCAGCAGCGCTCCCCCGGCGCCCGCGATCCTGCGTCTCGTCGCGGTGGGTCGGGCGGGCTCGAGGCGGCGGGACACGCCAGTGAGTCTAGGGTGCCGCCCCGAGCGCGCGCCGTGAGCCCTCAGAAGGGCGTGTCCGCGTCGTCCCGTCCGGACGCGGCGGAGTCGCCGGCGATCGCAGCGCCGACGAGCGCCGGCTCATCTGCGGGGTGGGCCTCCGGTGCCGCCCAGGCGTCGGTGATCGTCGCGACGGTCCACTCCGTCGCGCCCGGGTGCTCGGGTGCCCCGTCCTCGCTGGACGTCGACGCGGCCGCGTCCTTCTCGAACCGCGACACGCCGAACCGGAGATCGTGGCCGATCGCATCGGCGTCGATGTCGGCGCTGACGCCCTTCTTCGTGTCGGTCTCCCACTGGCGGAGCTTGAGCTTGCCCGTGAGGATGACCCGGTCGCCCTTGCGCAGCGAGTGGAAGGCGTGCTCGGCGAGGCCGCGGAAGGTCGAGACCGAGAACCAGTTGGTGCCGGCGTCGACCCAGCTGTTCGTCGTCCGGTCGTAACGGCGCTGGCCGCTGGCGACGCGGAAGGTCGTGATCGGCACGCCGCCGGGAGTGCGCTTGTGCTCCGGCTCCGTGGCGACGTTCCCCGTGATCGTGATGGTGTCGGTCATTTCGATTCCTCTCTCTTCACCCGGGCCCTTCCCGGGCGGCGCCGGCGCTCGAGTGCCCATCGAGCGCCGGCGCACTCCCAGAGTGAGCGCGATGGCGAGTCGGGCGCCGTCGGAACGCTCGACCTGGGGAGAGGCGAGGTGGAGAGGTCGTCTGTGGAGGAGCCGATGGGAGCTGCGCCGGTGTCGATGTCGGAGGTCGTACATATCTTCGAATCATCGATCGGAGGATTCGTGTCGACACTCATCGGGCAACTCCCCCTTCAGCCGCCGTCACTGCGCGCAGGAACTCCCGTGCGCCTCACCCGAGCGGCTTCGGGTCTGTGGCGCGTCATCGACGCGCGCGGACGCATCATCGGCCATCTCGAGGCTCACCTCGACCGCGACGGCGTCGCCTACCGGGCTCGGCGATTCCACGCGGCGTCGCACGCCTTCCGCGACCTGGGCGAGTTCTGGTCGGCCGACGATGCCATCGACTGCCTTCGGTTCGCCCGATGAGCCCAGGCGGTCACACCACAGCTTCGAGCTGTTCCGTCGCGGTGACGGGGGCTCCGCTGCGCACGCGCGGCCAGCTTTCGGCGAGGATCGAGATGGCTCGCTCGAGGTCGTCCACCGGGGACGTGAAGGGAAGCCGCAGATGGCGATCATGACCCCCGTCGACCGAGAAGCGTGCGCCGGCCGAGAGGAGCAGACCGCGCGCCCGAGCATCCATCACGAGCGCGGAGCTGAGTGGCGCGTCGAGCTCGATCCACAGCGACACTCCCCCTGGGGGATGCGGCACCCCCCACTCGGGAAGCGCCCGGCGGAGTGCGCTCACCGCGGCGTCGCGACCCGTCCGGAGCAGGTGCGACCGCTGTTCGGCGATTTCGGCGAAGTTCGGGAGGAGGGCGGCGGCGACGGCCTGCTCGAACTCCGGCGTGCCGAGGTCCTGGGTCGAACGCGCGGCGACGAGCCGGCGGATGAGATCGGAGGTGCCTCTCAGCCAGCCCACTCGCAGGCCGCCCCACACCGTCTTTCCCAGCGATCCGATGCGGACGACGGTGTTCGGCTCCCCATCGTCGAAGCCCGGCTCCACAGGTCCTCTGTCGATGTCGAGATCGGCGGTCGTCTCATCGAGGATGACGAGGGTTCCCGCGCGCTCGGCTGCGGCGAGAATCGCCGACCTCTCCTGCGCGGTCATCGATCTCCCGGTCGGATTCTGGAAGTCGGGCATCAGATAAGCCGCGATGGGAAGCGTTCGGGCGAATGCCTGCTCCGCTCGATCGAGGTCCCAGCCGTCGGTCGTCACCGGGAGTCCCACAAGGCGTGCCCCGGCGCGTCGGAACGCATCCGCGGCGTGTGGGTAGGTGGGCGTCTCGATGAGCACTCGGTCTCCTCGACCGACCAGCACCGAGGCGAGGAGATGAATCGCCGATTGGGCGCCCGTCGTGACGATGACCTCGCCGGCCTCGGTCGGGATCCCTCGCCGCCGGTAATGGTCCGCGATGGCCTCCCGCAGCTCGGCCCGCCCGAAGATGTCGTAGCCCACCCGCGAGACGAGCGCCGCCGACTGGGCGGCGACCTCGCTGATGACGCCGGCGAGACCGGGCCACGCGGGCGGGCTCGCCTGCTGAAGATCGATCGCTCCTTCGGGCGACAGTGCCCTTCCCGGGTCGCGGCGGCCCAGCGGGAGGGTGACGCTGCCGGAGCCGCGGACGCTCGCGATGTGCCCGCTGTCACGGAGGCTCCCATACGCGGCAGCCACGGTGCTCCTGCTGACGTGCAGGGCGACAGCCAACTCGCGTTCAGCGGGCAGGGCGGTCCTCGGCGCGATCCGGTTGTCGAGGCAGAGCAGGCGGATCCCGTCGGCGAGTGCCTCGTACGCCGGCTCTCGCGTGCGCCATCCTCCGAGGGCCGCGGTCAGAGCGCGGGCCGAGATCCGGGAATCCATAGAGGCCAGCATAGCTCGATTGGACTGCAGTCAGCAGTCCAATCATGCGATTGGATTACGACATGGCACGTCGCATCATCCAGCTCCTCGTCGGGCTCGTCCTCTACGGAACGGGCTGCGCCCTCACGATCGAGGCAGGCTTCGGGGTCGATCCGTGGACAGTCTTCGCGCAGGGCATCTCCGTCCACACCGGCATCGGGATCGGGTGGGTCACCAATGTCGTCGGGTTCCTCGTGCTGCTGCTCTGGATCCCGCTCCGCCAGAAGCCAGGCGTCGGCACGATCGCCAACATCCTCCTGGTGGGCACATCGATCCAGCTCGCGCTGGCCGTCATTCCGCCGGTGTCGGGGATCGTCGCGCAGGTCGCCGTGCTCCTCGCGGGCATCCTGGTCGTCGCGATAGCTTCAGGCCTGTACATCGGCGCGCACTTCGGACCTGGACCGCGGGACGGTCTCATGACCGGCATGCACAGTCGCCTGGGATGGCCCATCTTCGCGTGCCGCGCCATCGTCGAGGTATCGGTGCTCGTCATCGGCTGGCTGCTCGGCGGAACAGTCGGCATCGGCACGGTGCTCTTCGCGGTCCTCATCGGACCGCTCGTCCACATCGCCTTGCCGCTGCTCGACACTCGGCGGGCATCGCCGACTCCGAGGGCGGAGGTCCTCACCACGGCCGCCGACTGACGGCGGCCGCGGTGAGGGATGCTCAGTGTTCCCGGAACTCCGGCCAGTCCGAGCCCGGCTTGAGGTGCGAGAACAGCGCGTTCTTCGCCACCTCCATGGACGGATACGTGCCGACTGCGGCGTCGGCGCCGACCATCTTCACCGAGTACGACTCGTCCGTCCCCTTCTCGATCGTTCCGACGGCACCGGACGGACCGTAGGCCACCCAGAGGCGGCGCGTCTGCGTGTCACTCATGCTGCCAACCCTTCCGCTCGCTCGAAGTGATCCCGACGCTACGCCTGCGGCGGGCGCTCTTCCAGCGATTGACAGGCGGTTCCCGGAATCGGGCTGCCCGCGCCGCCGGATTCCGACCGATCGGCTGCGACCGGTAGCCTGATACCACCCATCCCTCCGTAGCTCAGGGGACAGAGCGAGCGGTTTCTACCCGCCAGGTCGGGGGTTCGAATCCTCCCGGAGGGGCTTTCCGACTCAGCGTCGGCGCCCATCATTAGGATGGCCTCATGGTGGGCGCCTCCGAGAACGACCGGCTCGTCTGGATCGACTGCGAAATGACGGGCCTCGATCTCGAGATCGACGAACTCGTCGAGATCGCCGTCGTCGTCACCGACTTCGAGCTGAGACCGCTCGATCCCGGGTTCCAGATCGTCATCAAACCCGACGATTCCGCCATGCAGCACATGAGCGACTTCGTGCGCGCGATGCACGAGCACTCGGGCCTGATCAACGAGATCCCGCACGGGGTGAGCACGGCGGACGCCGAGTTCCAGGCGCTGGAATACATCCAGCGGTTCGTGCCGCAAGAGGGCAAGGCGCCGCTGGCCGGCAACACGATCGGCACCGACCGCATGTTCCTCGCCAAGTACATGCCGCGCATCGACCGGTGGCTGCACTACCGCAACGTCGATGTCTCGAGCATCAAAGAGCTCTCGCGCCGCTGGTATCCGCGGGCGTACATCCACGCCCCCACGAAGGGCGGCGGGCATCGGGCTCTCGCCGACATCCGCGAGTCGATCCGCGAGCTCGCGTACTACCGCCAGGCGGTCTTCGTGCCCGAGCCCGGACCGACGAGCGACGGCGCGCGCGCGGCCGCGGCATCCGTCGTGTCAACGTTCGCTCCCGGGGTGTGAGAGAATCTTCTGGTTGCCCGCTTTCGCGGGAGACATGGTGGGTATAGCTCAGTTGGTAGAGCACCTGGTTGTGGTCCAGGGGGTCGCGGGTTCAAGTCCCGTTACTCACCCCAAGTCAGTGCACGCACGTCGATGGATGTACTCGTGACAGTCGAGATGGACGTCGAGTCGTTCGAGGCGCTCGTCGTGGACGAACTCGATCTCCTTCCCGACGACATGATCGAAGGCCTCGACAACGTGGTGTTCGTCGTCGAGGACCGCCCGGAGGACGGCAGCCTCGATCTGCTCGGACTCTACGACGGATGGGCTCTGACCGAGCGGGATCGCTACGGCGTCGGCGAGCTGCCCGACCGGATCATAGTCTACCGCGAGCCGCATCTCGCCGCCTGCGAGACGGAGGAGGAGCTCCGCGACGAGGTCCACACGACGCTCGTTCACGAGATCGCGCACTTCTACGGCATCGACGATGACCGCCTCCACGAACTCGGATGGGCCTGAGGTGACCGCCGCCATCGCACCCGACACGCGTGAGGACATCCGCGTCGACGAGACGGTCGATCCGACCCGCCCGTGGCAGACGGTCGTCTGGAACGACCCGGTCAATCTCATGAGCTACGTCGTGCACGTCTTCCGCGAGTACTTCGGGTTCGCCCGTCCGGAGGCCGAGCGGCTCATGCTCGCCGTGCACAACGAGGGACACGCCGTCGTCGCCGAAGGGGCGCGCGAGCAGATGGAGCTGCACGTCCGGGCGATGCACGACTACGGCCTCTGGGCGACGGTCAGGAAGGCCCCGCAATGACTCCTCGAACTGTCGTGCTCGAGCTCTCCCGGCTCGAGGCGATGCATCTGGCCGGGCTGATCACCCAGTTCGCCGATCTCCTCGAGGAGTCGAGCGGCGAGCCGCGCCCGACCGACCCCGCGGTCGATCGACTGGTTCCGAACGCCTATCCCGACGACGAGGAGGCGGCCGACGAGTTCCGCTCGCTGACACAGCACGAACTCCTCGAACGCCGGTCGACGGATGCCGCGACCGTCCTCGCCGACCTTCACGAGGTGGCCGGTCTCGACTCCGATGACGAGCGGCCTGAGGCGCTCCAGGAGATGGGCGTCATCCGGCTCGACCAGGACGAACTGCAGGCGTGGCTGCGGACCCTCGCGGCCGTCCGGCTCGTACTCGCCTCACGACTCGGCATCGTCGACGAGAACGACCACGACGACGACGACCCGCGCTTCGGGATCTACGACTGGCTGGGCTATCGGCTGGAGGGACTCGTCCGCGCCGCCGACGGCGGGTGACGGGCGCTTAGGGCACGACCGACGGCGGGTGACGGGCGCCTAGGGCACGACGAACTGGTGGGTCGCGAAGCGACGAGGATCGTCTCGCGCGAGGTGGCGCTCCTCCTGCTCGGCCCAGCGGTCCCAGTGCGGCCGGTACGTCTCGCCGTCTCGCTGCAGGGCGCGTCGCTTGCGCGACACGACGGGTGATTCCAGCCAGACCCTCACGTCTCCGAGCCGTTCCGTCGACGGCGTCAGGAGTCCGACACCCTCGACGATGAGCGGAAGAGCGGGATCCACCGCGTGCGCCTCGGCGTAGTCCTCGGCATCCCAGTCCCACCGCTGCCACACCCCGATGAGCCCGCGCCCGTGGGGCACCAGGATGAGCGTGCGCGCGGTCTCGACGCCGTCGGCGAGGCCGTCCCACCCCGGATACAGCTGATCGAGGGCGACGAGCTGCACGGGACCCCGCAACGGCCAGCGAGCGACGAGCTCGCGCGCGAGGCTCGTCTTGCCGGCGCCGCTGCGACCGTCGATGAGGACGACGGGGTTGCTGACCCCGAGCTCCGTCACGGCGCCGACGACTCGTGCGGCGGCGACGTCGAGCGCTGCCGAGACCGGGTCGACGCTACTTCTTGAGGGCGCGGATGACACGGCTGAGCGCGCGGCCGGCGACCCACACGAACGGGATGCCGACCGCGAGGAGCGACACGATGTTCGGCTCGAACCGCACATCGCCGCCGCGACGGATGTAGGAGCCGAGCGGCACCGACCATCCTCCGCCTCCCCCGCCGCCGTTTCCGGCCTCGTCGGAGCCCCCGCCGAACCCCGTCCAGCTGAACGCCACCGGGATGACCTGGATGCCTCCCACGTCGCGCTGCTCGCCATAGGCGCTGTTGACGCCGAGTGATGCGGACTGCTTGCCGAGCTCCAGTGCGATGTTGGGCATGCCCCCACGCTACCGGCCCGCTCCCGCGTTGCCCAGGGCGAACCGGCGTGTCTCAGTCGCGCGGCGGAGCCTGGGGATGCGAGGGCAGTGCCACGCCGCCGCGCGGCACGCCGAGGGAGGTGGCCCGGGTCACGGCGCCTCGCCCGAAACGGGCGTGGGCGTCGTCGAGCGCGCTCTCGACGCTGCGCCACTCGGCGTCGTCGTCCCAGAGGGTCGGCAAGCCGTGCGCGACCGGATGGAGCTTCTCGCCTCGCACGCCGAGGAGGCGGACGGGCAGAGGGCGGTCGACCGCGTCGAAGAGCTCGATCGCGGCATCCCCGATGCGCTGGCCGACCGACGTCGGCTCGGGCAGGGTCTGCGACCGGCTGATCGTCGTGAAGTCGGCGAACCTGATCTTCACCGCGATCGTGGATGCCTCCCAGCCGTTCGTCCGGAGGCGGCGTCCCACCCGGTCGGCGAGGCCGCGGAGCTCCGACCGCAGCACCGCCGGGTCGTCGATGTCGTGGTGGAACGTCTCCTCGTGGCCCACGCTCTTCTCCACGCGCTGCGTGTCGACGCGTCGCGCGTCGAGCCCTCTCGAGAGATGCCAGACGCGCTCGCCCATGGCGGGGCCGAGGGCGCGGTCGAGCACGGGCCGCGGGGTCTGGAGGATGTCGGCGACCGTGTGGATGCCACGGGACTCGAGCGCCTCCGCGGCTTTCGGCCCGACGCCCCAGAGCGCGCGCACGGACTGCGCTGCGAGGAAGGCCGCCGTATCGGGCTCCGCGACGATGAGCAGCCCGTCGGGTTTGCTCAAGGTGGAGGCCATCTTGGCGACGTGCTTGGTCGCGGCGACGCCGATGCTGCACGTGAGCCCGGTCTCCTCCAGCACCCGGCGGCGGAGCATGACGGCGATCTCGCCGGGGCTCCCCCACAGCCGACGCGCGCCCCGCACGTCGAGGAACGCCTCATCGATCGACAGCGGCTCGACGAGCGGGGTGAAGTCTTCGAAGATCCCCATGACTGTCTTGGACAGCTCGACGTAGCGGTCGAAGGTCGGCTGCACGACGATGGCGGTCGGACACAGCCGGAGCGCCTGCGCCGTGCCCATCGCCGAGCGCACGCCGAACCGGCGGGCCTCGTACGACGCGCTCGAGACGACCCCGCGCCCTTCGCTACCGCCGACGATGACGGGCCTGCCCTTCAGCGAAGGATCGTCGAGGATCGCCACCGACGCGTAGAACGCGTCCATGTCGACGTGCAGGATCCCGGTGCCGGTGTCATCCGCACCCGCCGGCGAGACGAGCCGGCCCGATCCGTCACCGCGCCCCATGGTCCCATTCTTCCCGCGACCGCCGACATACGGCGGGTCGCTACTGGGCGGCGCGCTCCAGGATCAGCTCGCGGACGCGCGCGGCATCCGCCTGTCCCTTCATCGCCTTCATGACCGCGCCGATGATCGCTCCGGCGGCCTGGACCTTGCCGTCGCGGATCTTCTCGAGCACGTCGGGCTGCGAGGCCAGGGCGTCGTCGATCGCCGCGATGAGCGGACCGTCGTCGGACACGACCGCCAGACCCCGCGCATCGACGACCTCCTGAGGGGTGCCCTCGCCGGCGATGACGCCCTCGAGCACCTGACGCGCGAGCTTGTCGGTGAGCGTGCCGGCGTCGACGAGCTGCTGGAGGGCGGCGACGTCGGCCGGCGACACGAGCTCGGTGGCGTCACGGCCCTCCGCGTTCGCGATGCGGCTGATCTCGCTCATCCACCACTTCCGGGCGGCGGCGGGCGTCGCACCGGCGGCGATCGTGGCCTCGACCTCGGCGAGAAGCCCCGCGTTGACGACACCCTGGAACTCGATGTCGCCGAAGCCCCACTCCGCCTTGAGCCGACGGCGATGCGTCGCCGGCGCTTCCGGCAGGGCCGCACGCAGCTGTTCGATCAGCTCCGTCGACGGCGCGACGGGGAGCAGGTCGGGCTCGGGGAAGTACCGGTAGTCGTCGGCGTCGGACTTGGGGCGACCGGGAGAGGTCGTGCCGGTGTCCTCGTGCCAGTGCCGGGTCTCCTGCGTGATCGAGCCGCCGTTCGACAGGATGGCGGCCTGGCGCTGGATCTCGTAGCGCACGGCCCGTTCCACGGAGCGCATCGAGTTCACGTTCTTGGTCTCGGTGCGGGTGCCGAGCGGTGCGGCAGGCTCGCCCGCCGGTACCCGGGGGCGGAGGGAGACGTTCGCATCGCAGCGAAGGTTGCCGCGCTCCATGCGCGCCTCCGAGATGCCGAGGGCGATCACGATGTCGCGGATCGTGCGGACGTACGCGGCGGCCAGCTCGGGAGCGGAGTGCTCGGCGCCGATGATCGGCTTCGTCACGATCTCGACGAGCGGAACGCCCGCGCGGTTGTAGTCGACGAGGGAGTACTCGGCGCCCTGGATGCGACCGGTCGAGCCGCCGACGTGCGTGAGCTTGCCGGCATCCTCTTCCATGTGGGCGCGCTCGATCGGCACCTGCACGAGCGTGCCGTCGCTGAGCTCGACCTCGACGTGGCCCTCGAATGCGATGGGCTCGTCGTACTGCGAGATCTGGTAGTTCTTGCCGAGGTCGGGATAGAAGTAGTTCTTCCGCGCGAAGCGGCTCGAGGGCGCGATCGAGCACCCGAGCGCGAGGCCGAGGCTGATCGAGGAGCGCACAGCCTCTTCGTTGACGACGGGCAGTGCGCCGGGCAGCCCCATATCGACGGGCGCGACGAGCGTGTTGGGCTCGGCGCCGTGGTGCTCGTCGTGCGCGGGGTTCGGCGCGGCCGAGAACATCTTGGTCTTCGTGTTGAGCTCGACGTGCACCTCGAAGCCGAGCACCGGCTCGAACAGCTCGAGGGCCTTCTCGAAGTCCATCAGGGCGTCCTTCGCCATCAGCGGATTCCTCCCATCGATCCCTGAGCCCGTCGAAGGGCGGGCGCCTTGTCGAGGAGCGGTCCGCCCCACGAGTCTTCGAGCACGGCTTCCAGCGCCGCGCCGACGCGATAGAGCCGTGCGTCCTCGCGAGCGGGAGCGAGGAACTGGATGCCGACGGGCAGGCCGTCCTCGGCAGCCAGGCCCGACGGGATCGAGATCCCCGGGACGCCGGCGAGGTTCGCGGGGATCGTCGTGACGTCGTTGAGGTACATCTGCAGCGGGTCGTCGATCTTCTCGCCGAGCTTGAAGGCGGTGGTCGGAGCCGACGGCGTGGCGATCACGTCGACCTGCGTGAAGGCGGTGTCGAAGTCGCGCTGGATGAGCGTGCGCACCTTCTGAGCGGAGCCGTAGTACGCGTCGTAGTAGCCCGCCGAGAGCGCGTAGGTGCCGAGGATGATGCGGCGCTTCACCTCGTCGCCGAAGCCCGCTTCGCGCGTCGCCGCCATGACGTCTTCGACCGTCGAGTTCGCGTGCGGTGTGACACGGAGGCCGAACCGCACGGAGTCGAACTTGGCGAGGTTGCTCGACGCCTCGGCCGGAAGCACGAGGTAGTACGCGGCCACGCCGTACTCGAAGTGAGGAGCGCTGATCTCCACGATCTCGGCGCCGTGCGCCTCCATCGCGGCGAGGGCCTCGCGGAACGAGGCCGACACGCCGGCCTGGAAGCCGCTGTCGGGAAGCTCGGAGATGACGCCGACCTTGAGGCCCTTCAGGACATCGCCGCGCGCGCCCTCACGAGCCGCGTCGGCGAACGACGGCCACGCGTCGGTGAGCGACGTCGAATCGTTCGGGTCGTGGCCGCCGATCACGTCGTGGAGCAGGCCGGCGTCGAGCACGGCGCGCGTGACGGGTCCGACCTGGTCGAGGCTCGAGGCGAGGGCGATCGCGCCGTAGCGGCTCACACCGCCGTACGTCGGCTTGATGCCGACGGTGCCCGTCACGTGCGCGGGCTGGCGGATCGAGCCGCCCGTGTCGGAGCCGAGGGCCAGCGGGGCCTCGAAGGCCGCGACGGCGGCCGCGGAGCCACCGCCCGAGCCGCCGGGGATGCGGTCCAGATCCCACGGGTTGTGCGTCGGGCCGTACGCCGAGTGCTCGGTGGAGGACCCCATTGCGAACTCGTCCATGTTCGTCTTGCCGAGCGGCACGAGCCCTGCCGCGCGCGAGCGGGCGACGACGGTCGCGTCGAACGGCGACAGGTAGCCCTCGAGGATCTTCGAGCCGCTCGTCGACGGCATGTCCGTCGTGACCAGCACGTCCTTGATGGCGAGCGGGACGCCCGCGAGGGCGCCGAGGGACTCCCCCGCACCGCGGCGGCGGTCGATGTCGGCGGCGACGTCGAGCGCATGGTCGCTCACGTGGAGGAAGGCGTGGACGTCCGCGTCGACCTCGGCGATGCGGTCCAGGTGGGCCTGCGTGGCCTCGACGCTCGAGACCTCGCCGGAGGCGAGCTTGTCTGCGAGCGCGGCGGCGCTCAGACGGATGAGATCGGTCATCGTCACTGCTCCTCGCCCAGGATCGCAGTGACCCGGAAGCGGCCGTCGGCGGCATCCGGTGCATTCTGCAGCGCCTGCTCGATCGTCAGCGGCCGGCCGACCTCGTCGGCGCGGAAGACGTTCTCCATCAGGATCGGATGGCTCGTCGCGACGACGTCGGGAGTCGCGACCTCCGACACCTTGGCGATGTTGTCGACGATCACGTCGAGCTGGCCGGTGAGGCGCTCGACCTCTTCGTCGCTCAGCTGGATCCTGGCGAGCACACCGAGATGGCGCACGAGATCGGGGGTGATTTCAGACACCACGACAGTCTAATCGGGCCGTGTGGGGCGCCCCGGCCGGGCGTAGTCTGAGCCGCGTGACGACGACGTATGACCCGCCTCGCCCGTGGATCGCCAGTTACGCCGCGGGTGTGCCAGAAGACCTCGACCCGGTGTCCGGCTCGCTCGTCGACATCGTGGAGGCGTCGGCCCGGGACTACCCCGACGCGCCCGCTCTCCAGTTCTTCGGGCGGGTCACGACGTATCGCCGGCTCCATGAGGCGATCGATCGCGCGGCGGCAGGCCTCAAGCAGCGCGGCGTCGGCCCCGGCGACCCCGTTGCCATCGTGCTGCCCAACTGCCCGCAGCACATCGTGGCCTTCTACGCGATCCTGCGGCTCGGGGCGGTGGTGGTCGAGCACAACCCCCTCTACACCCCGCGAGAGCTGCGGAAGCAGTTCGAGGACCACGGCGCGAAGCACGCCATCGTGTGGAGCAAGGTCGTCGGCACCGTCCAGGACTTCCCCGACGACCTGCGGGTGCCGAACCTCATCACGGTCGACGTGACGAAGGCGATGCCGTTCTTCACGCGCCTCGCGCTCCGGCTGCCGATCGCGAAGGCACGCGAGTCGCAGGCGGCGCTTCACGAGCGCACCTCCGGCGCCACGTCGTGGGAGGACGTCGTGGGCGCCGACCGGCTCCCGTCGACGCATCCGAAGCCCGCGACCGACGACCTCGCGATCATCCAGTACACGAGCGGCACGACGGGAACTCCGAAGGGCGCCGCGCTGACACATCGCAATCTGCTCGCGAACGCGGCCCAGGCGCGAGCGTGGGTTCCCTCGATCGTGCGGGGGGATGGATGCGTCGTGTACGCCGTGCTTCCGATGTTCCACGCGTACGGCCTCACCCTGTGCCTGACCTTCGCGATGTCGATGGGCGCAAGACTCGTGCTCTTCCCCCGGTTCGACCCGGACATGGTGCTGGACGTGACGAAGAAGCATCCCGCCACCTTCCTTCCGCTCGTGCCGCCCATCGCCGATCGCCTCCTGAAGGCGTCGAAGGAGAAGGGGGTGCCGATCGCGGGAACCGAAGTCGCGATCTCGGGAGCCATGGCGCTTCCCCACGAGCTCGTCGTGCCCTTCGAAGCCGCGAGCGGCGGATACCTCGTGGAGGGGTACGGACTCTCGGAGTGCTCTCCCGTGCTCATGGCGAACCCCGTGGCCGACAACCGCGTCCCGGGCACCGTGGGTCTCCCCCTCCCCGGCACCGAGTGCCGCGTGGTCGACCCCGACGACCCGTCCACCGACGTCGAGCCCGGCGGGCGTGGCGAGCTCGTGGTGCGGGGGCCGCAGGTGTTCCAGGGCTACTACGGCAAGCCCGAGGAGACCGAGGCGGTGTTCGTCGACGGCTGGTTCCGCACGGGCGACATCGTGACGATCGATGAGGCCGGCTTCGTGAGGATCGTCGACCGCATCAAGGAGCTCATCATCACGGGTGGCTTCAACGTCGCCCCCACCGAGGTCGAGAACGCGCTGCGACAGCACCCGGACGTCGAGGATGCCGCTGTCGTGGGACTGCCGAGCGTCCATTCGGGCGAAGAGGTCGTGGCGGCGATCGTCGTCGAGAGCGGCAAGGACGTGGACGTCGAGGCGATCCGCGAGTTCGCCCGCGGCATCCTGACCCCGTACAAGGTGCCGCGGCGCATCTTCGTGGTGGACGAGCTGCCCAAGTCCCTCATCGGCAAGGTGCTCCGGCGTCAGGTTCGCGAGTCGCTGCTCACACTCACGACGGGGTCGTAGCCGCGCCGCGCGCGCGGATCGACCGAGTCACTCGACGAGGCCGTCTCGCGCGACGGCGACCGTGTAGGGATGCAGCGTCGCGATGAAGAGTCCTCCGGCGACGCCGGGATCGGCATCCATGATTCGTAGGGCTTCGGCGCGGTCGGACGCCTCGAAGATCGTGATCCCGAACGTGTCGTCCTCCTGCGTCCGGCCGGCGAGGATCAGGATGCCGCGATCGCGGAGCGACACGAGATACTCGAAGTGCGCCGCGGTCAGCGCCCGCTCCTCGTCGGTGGGGCCCTGCGGCATGCCGGGCCGAGCCGGAACGATCCGGTACAGCCACTGACCCGTCACGGCCGCGTCACTCTTCCTCGTCGCGCGGCCCGAGCGCGCCCGGCCCCTGCTCGACGAGGACCCTGAACTGAGCGGCGTCGATGATCCGCACCCCGAGCTCCTCCGCCTTGGCGAGCTTCGATCCGGCGCCCGGGCCCGCAGCGACGAAGTCCGTCTTCTTCGACACGCTCGACGCGGCTTTGCCACCCGCCTTGATGATCGCCTCCTGCGCGCCCTCGCGGGAGTACCCC